>NZ_FCNW02000032.1 GCF_001544475.1 Caballeronia humi
CGTTTGATTGGGATTGGCGCTGGAGAGTAAGTGTCGCCCTCACGGTGGAACCGGGCTTGGCTCGCGGACCCACTGTGGCAACTCGCAGTACACCGGATTGGCGCAGCAGTCATACCTCCGTCCTCGCGCTACGCGCTCACACGTCCCGTGCATCGGGCGAAACCGAGGTTCGCGGTGCCGCGTGGCACTGTCCGCCTAGTGACGCTTGTCACCCTTTCACAGCCTCCTGCAAACAATCCAGCAGCAGCGAGGCCGCAGGCGTCAACGGGCTATCCCTCCTCGTAACGACGCCAACAGAAATCGCCGGCAGCCGATCCGAGATAGGAAGAACCGCAAGCCCGTCTCCGACCCACTGATGTTCGAGCAGCGGCGCCGGCATCGCGGCGAGCGTATCCGTCCCGCGCAACAACCCATGCGCAATCACAAAACTCGGACACTCAATCACCCGCTGCGGCACCGGCAACCCCATCTCGCCAAACACGTCGAGCAACGCCCGCGTCGAACTCTCCGGCGACGGATTCATCAGCCACTCCGCCTCTGCCAGTTCCGCAAGCGACTCACAATCGCGCAACGGATGATCCGCTCGTCCAACAACCACCGACCGGCTCTCATATAGCTCAATGTGATCGAACTCCGGCCCGAGATGCTCAGGCACGATCACCGCGACGACAAAATCCAGCGATCCGTCCCGCAGCCTCGGCAACGCGACACCCGGAAAGCCTTCAATAAAACTCACCCGCGCATTCGGCATCTTGCGTCGAAAAGCGCGATACGCCTGCGGCAGAATCGACAGCGCCGCCGCCGGCGTCACGGCCGCGGACACGCTGCCGTCGGCGGCGCCCTTCATCTGGGCAATATCGTCCTCGGCTCGCCGCATCTCGCTCACGATCAATTGCGCGCGGATGCGTAACTGCTGCCCGAACGCGGTCAACTGCACGCCGCGCGCGGTGCGCAAGACAAGCGGCACGCCGAGATCCTGCTCAAGCTCCTTCAGGGCCTTGGTCAACGCGGCCTGCGACAGATGCAGGCTGCGGGCCGCCGCGCGAATGCTGCCCTGCTCGGCAACAGTCAGGAAAGCACGCAATTGGTGGTACTTCATAAGCGAACCCCAAGGGTTATTACCGACAACCAGACGTGTTCACAAATTAAATTTACAGTCTTCTGGTTTTCTTTTCGACTTTATATGCTTGATCTCACGACGTCACCCACGCCATAAAAGTCAGGAGTCTTCATGCTGTCAGTCGAACCCGTCATCCCCGGCATCACCGCAATCGCGCCCGAATTCGTCGCGGTGCGGCGCCGCATCCACGCGAACCCGGAACTCGCGTTCCAGGAATCCGCAACGAGCGACCTCGTCGCGGGTCTGCTCGCTGAGTGGGGCTACGAAGTACATCGCGGGCTGGGGCGGACGGGCGTCGTCGGCGTGTTGCGCGAAGGCAGTGGCGCGCGCCGCATCGGCCTGCGCGCCGACATGGACGCGCTGCCGATCGAGGAAGCGACCGGCCTCCCGTACGCGAGCGCCACGCCCAAAACGATGCACGCCTGCGGTCACGACGGCCACACCGCGATGCTCCTATGCGCCGCGCGCTATCTCGCGGAAAGCCGCCAGTTCTCGGGCACGCTCAACGTGATCTTCCAGCCCGCCGAGGAAGGCGAGGCCGGCGCGCGCGCGATGATCGAGGACGGCCTCTTCGAAAAGTTTCCGTGCGACGCCGTCTTCGGCCTGCACAACATGCCCGGCTTTGCGGCCGGCGACATGAGCTTCTGCCCGGGGCCGGGCATGGCGTCGTCGGACCGGGTGACGATCACCGTGCGCGGTCACGGCGGCCACGGCGCGATGCCGCACCTCGCCCGCGATCCGATGCCCGCCGTCGCGTCGATCATGCTCGGGCTGAACAGCATCGTCGCGCGCGAGGTCGATGCGCAGAAGCCGGCGGTGGTATCGGTAGGCAGCGTGCAGGCCGGCGATACGCACAACGTCATCCCGCAGACCGCGCTGATGAAGCTCTCCGTGCGCGCGCTCGATGCCGGCGTGCGAAAACTCCTGCAGGAACGCATCACGGCACTGGTCCACGCGCAGGCCGCGGCGTACGGTTGCACGGCGGACATCGACTACGAACTCGGCTATCCAGTGCTCGTGAACCACGCGGAGCAGACCGCCTTCGCAACCGACGTCGCGACGAAAATGCTCGGCGCGCAACGCGTCGATGCCGCCGCCGCGCCGCTCATGGGCAGCGAGGACTTCGCGTTCATGCTGGAAGCCTGTCCGGGCACCTACGCGTGGATCGGCAACGGCATCGGCAGCAAGGGCGGCTGTATGGTCCACAACCCGGGCTACGACTTCAACGACGACATCCTCGCGATCGGCGCAAGCTACTGGGTGCGCCTTGCCGAAGCCTGTCTGGCCGACTGATTCTCAAAGCCTTTCCCTTCCGCCGCACCGCGTACTGAGACAAATCATGGAAACATCCACGCTGGCAACGATTCCTGAAACACCCGTCCCGCCGCTCAGTCGCAAGCAAAGCCGTACGCGGCTCGTGACGGCGGCGGCGGTCGGCAATGCGCTCGAGTTCTACGACTTCACCGTCTACGGCTTTTTCGCGCTGTTGATCGGCAAGCTGTTTTTCCCGGTGCACGATCCGATCGGGCAATTGCTGCTGGCGGTCGCGAGCTTCGGCGTCGGGTTTTTCACGCGGCCGGTCGGCGGGCTGCTGATCGGCATGTACGCCGATCGCGCGGGCCGCAAGAAGGCGATGGTCCTCACGCTGCTCCTGATGGCGCTCGGCACCGCGCTGATCGCGATTGCGCCGACTTATGCACAGGCGGGCATCGCGGGGCCGATCATCCTGGTCGTCGCGCGGCTGATTCAGGGCTTTTCGGCGGGCGGCGAAGTCGGCGCTTCGACGACGCTCCTGCTCGAACAGGCGCCCGCGAACCGGCGAGGTCTCTACGCGTCGTGGCAGTTCGCGAGTCAAGGTCTTGCCGCGCTGGCCGGCGCGCTGACGGGCGTCTGCCTGACGGCGTCGCTTTCGCCCGCGCAACTGGAAAGCTGGGGCTGGCGCGTGCCGTTCGTGATCGGCACCTTGATTGTGCCGGTCGGCTGGTGGCTGCGCCGCACGCTCGAAGAAGAACCGCCCGCGGCGAAAGTCGAGAAAGCGCCGAAACTGCCGCTGATCGACGTGCTGCGCGATCACCGGCGCGCCGTGCTCACCGGCCTCGGCCTTACGATCGGCGGGACGGCGGCGCATTTCATCATCGTCTTCTATCTGTCGATCTACGGCGTCAAGATGCTCGCGCTGCCCGCATGGACGGCGATGCTTTCGGGCTGCGTCTCGGGCGCGATCCTGTTCGCGCTGTGCCCGATCGGCGGCTATCTGTCGGATCGTTTCGGACGCAAGCGCATGGCCCAGGCGACGCGCATCGTGTTGATGCTCGCGATCTATCCGGCGTTTGTCGCGCTGAACCGCTGGCCGTCGGCGGGGACGCTGCTCGCCGTCGTCACCGCGCTTTCCTGCGTGCACGCGATCAACATCGGCGGCGTCGGTGCGATGCTCGGCGAGTTGTTCCCGCGGGCAGTCCGCGCGACGGGCGCCGCCGTGGTGTACAGCGTGGGCGTCGCTATCTTCGGCGGATTCGCGCAGTTCTTCGTGACCTCGCTGATCGTCGTGACGGGCAGCGCGCTCGCGCCGGCCTGGTACGTGATCGCGTGCGGCCTTCTGAGCCTGATCGGCGTGGCGTTCATGCGCGAAGGCGCGGGCACGGCGATCGACTGAAATCGACATTGTTAAAGCAAATGGAATGAACTTGCCGCGCACCGGGGGATTATCCCGGCGCGAACTTGCTTCATGATTCGTCTCATCGACTCACTCATCGAAGAGGACACGAATCATGAACACAAGCACAAACGGCAAGGTTGCAATCGTCACCGGAGCGTCGCGCGGCATCGGCGCGGCGATCGCGAAGCGGCTTGCAGAAGATGGCTTCGCCGTCGTGGTGAACTACGCGTCGAGTTCAAAGGAAGCGGATGCGCTCGTCGCCGAACTCGCGGCTTCTGGCGCGAAGGCGATCGTGGTGAAGGCGGACGTAGCAAAGCCCGACGAAGTGCGCGCGATGTTCGCGACGGCGGAAGCGCAACTCGGCAAGATCGACGTGCTCGTGAACAACGCGGGCGTTCTGAAGACGGTGCCGCTCGCTGAGACCTCCGACGCGCTCTACGACCAGACCTTCGACATCAACGTTCGCGGCACTTTCAACACGCTTCGCGAGGCGGCGGCGCGTCTCGCGGACGGCGGGCGCATCGTCAATTTCTCGAGCACGACGCTCGCGCTCAATATGCCCGGGTATGCGGTCTATAACGCGACGAAGGCGGCCGTGGAGGCGTTTACCCATGTTTTCGCGAAGGAACTACGGGGACGCAACATCACGGTGAACGCCGTGGCGCCGGGGCCGATCGCGACGTCGCTCTTTCTCGACGGGAAGACCGACGAACAGATCCAGGCCTTCGCAAAGATGCCGCCGCTGCAACGCCTCGGGCAGCCGGAGGACATCGCGTCGGTAGTGGCGTTCCTCGTGAGCCCCGACTCGGGCTGGGTGAACGGGCAGATCCTGCGGGCCAACGGCGGTCTCGCCTGATATGGACGCAACGGCGATTGCCCCTCGGCAATCGCCATCTCACGCACCAGAAAAGCGCATCCCCGCGCACTCGTTTGAAGCAGCGTCATCACGCCGTTCAAAAAATCCCGCTCGCACAATGCCAAAAAAATGGCATACGCTTTGCTTTTTCCTACGATACTGAGATAGACCTCGCGTCGAATCCCGGCGGCCTCCGCGCTGTCGCACAGGCGGCGTAAACAACCGCGCTCAGAATAGGACGCACACGATGCAGATCTACGATGAAATGCGTCAAGACCAGGCCGTGCGTGAGCATTACGCGCGCTTTTCCCGCTGGCTGACCGCGCAGACGCCCGAGACAATCACGCGAAAACGCGCGGAAGCCAACCTGCTGTTTCGCCGCGTCGGCATCACGTTCGCGGTGAATGGCGACCTCTCGGGCACCGAGCGGCTGATCCCCTTCGACATGATCCCGCGCATCATTCCCGGCGACGAATGGCGCACGCTCGAAGCCGGATTGCGACAGCGCGTGCGGGCGCTGAACCTCTTCATCCACGACATCTATCACGATCACGACATCGTGCGCGCCGGCCGCGTGCCCGCCGAGCAGGTCTACACGAACGCGCAGTACCGGCCGGAGATGCAGGGCGTCGACGTGCCGCTCGACGTCTACGCGCACATCGCGGGTGTCGACGTCGTGCGCGCGGGCGAGGCGGGCGAGTTCTACGTGCTGGAGGACAACCTGCGCGTGCCATCGGGCGTTTCGTACATGCTGGAAAACCGCAAGATGATGATGCGGCTCTTCCCCGAGCTCTTCGTGCAGAACCGCGTCGCGCCGGTCGCGCACTATCCGGACCTGCTGCTCGATACGCTGCGCTCGATCGCGCCGGAAGGCGTCGACGATCCGGTCGTCGTCGTTCTCACGCCCGGCATGTACAACTCGGCGTACTTCGAGCACTCGTTTCTCGCGCAGCAGATGGGCGTGGAACTGGTGGAGGGCAAGGACCTCTTCGTCGACGAAAACTACGTCTTCATGCGCACGACGCAAGGCCCGCGCCGCGTCGACGTGATCTACCGGCGCCTCGACGACGATTTCCTCGATCCGCTCGCCTTCCGCGCCGACTCGGCGCTCGGCGTGCCGGGGCTTTTGACGTCGTACCGCGCGGGACGCGTGGCGCTCGCGAACGCGATGGGCACAGGCATCGCCGACGACAAATCGATCTATCCGTTCGTCCCCGACATGATCGAGTTCTATCTCGGCGAAAAGCCTATTCTGAACAATGTGCCGACCTACCAGTGCCGCAAGGCCGACGACCTCGCGTACACGCTCGCGCACCTGCCGGAACTCGTCGTGAAGGAAGTGCACGGCGCGGGCGGCTACGGCATGCTGGTCGGGCCCGCGGCGAGCGCCGCCGAGATCGAGTCGTTCCGCGCGCGGCTCCTCGCGCGGCCGAGCGGCTATATCGCGCAGCCGACGCTCGCGCTGTCCGCGTGTCCGACATTCGTTGAATCGGGCGTGGCGCCGCGCCATATCGACCTGCGTCCGTTCGTGCTGTCCGGCCGCGAAGTGACGATGTGCGCGGGCGGATTGACGCGTGTTGCGTTGAAAGAAGGGTCGCTGGTGGTGAATTCGTCGCAGGGCGGCGGCACGAAAGACACCTGGATGGTGGACTGACGTCGCGCATGTACGGCAAGAAACCGCAAACAGAATGAACGGAACCTCATCATGCTAAGCCGCACCGCCGATCACCTGTTCTGGATGGCGCGTTACATGGAGCGCGCCGAGAACACCTCGCGCATGCTCGACATCAATTCGCAGGGCCTCCTGCTGCCGCAGACCCCCGAACAGGAAGCGCGCGCCCAGCGTTCGGTGCTGCGCATCTCGGAGCTGGAGGAGAGCTTCGCGGCGCGCCATCCCGATTCCGATTCGCGCGCCGACATGCTCGATTTCATGGTCGCGGACGCGGGCAATCCGTCGAGCATCATCGCGTGCCTGCACGCGACCCGCGAGAACGCCCGAGCCGTGCGCGGCACGCTCACGACTGAAGGCTGGGAGACGATCAACTTCACGTGGCTCGAATTCAACGAGCGGCTAGCGTCGGGCGAGTTGCAGCGCAGCCCCGATACGCTCTTCGAGTGGGTCAAATACCGCTCGAACCTGTGTCGCGGCGTGATGGTCGGCACGGCGCTGCGCGACGACGCGTTCTATTTCATGCAGATCGGCACGTACCTGGAACGCGCGGACAACACGGCGCGCATTCTCGACGTGCGTTTCGCCGATGCCGAGCCGAATTCACGCGAAGCGGCGCGTCAACTGGAAGATTTTTATTACTGGACGTCCATTTTGAGTTCGGTTTCCGCGCTCGAAATCTATCGCAAGGTGTATCGCGACGTGGTGACGCCGTCGCGGGTCGTCGAATTGCTGATCCTGAACGAGGCGATGCCGCGCTCGCTGCTCGCATCGCTCGATGGCGTCTGCGAGACGCTCGTCAAGCTGCGCACGAGCAATTCAAATGAGTGCGAACGCTTCGCGGGCAAGCTGCGCGCCGACGTGCTCTACGCCGATATCCGCCAGATCCTGGAGACCGGCGTGCACGCGTACCTCACGCAGTTTTTGAAGCGCGTCGACGAACTCGGCGTGCGCGTGATGCGCGCGTTCCTCATGCTTCCCCTTGCCTGACGTGGCACGAACAAGTAAGGACTGACCATGCTCTTGACGATTCGCCACGACACGAACTACCGCTACGCCGCGCCCGTCCAGTATTCGATCCAGCAACTGCGGCTCACGCCGGGCAACGGCTCGTCGCAGCTCGTGCGGCATTGGCACATCGAGGCGCCGGCGAAGCTCGACGTCGCCCGCGATGCCTACGGCAATACGCTGCACACGCTCGTGCTGACGAAGGCGCATAGCGAAATCCACCTGACGGTGGCGGGCGAAGTCGAAACCACGCCGCTCGACGACGGCCGTCTCTACGACGATCCCGGCCCGATCCCGCTCGAACACTACACGTGCCCGACTGCCCTGACCGAGCCCGACGCAGCGATCCGCGAACTGGCGCATCAAGTGCCGTCGATCGATTCGCCCGCTTCGCTGATGGCGCTCGCGGAGCGCATCGCGGCGCGCGTGAGTTTCCAGCCGGGCGTGACCGAGGTCACGAGCACGGCCGCGCAGGCGCTCGAACTGGGCAACGGCGTCTGCCAGGATCACGCGCATCTGATGCTCGCGTGCTGCCGCGCGCGCGGCGTGCCGGCGCGCTATGTGAGCGGCTACGTGGAGCCGGGCGCGGTCGATCACGCCGCGAGCCATGCGTGGGTCGACGTGTGGATCGACGAGGGCTGGGTGTCGGTCGACGTCACGCATACGCGCTTCGCGAGCGACCGCTACTGCCGGCTCGCGGTCGCCCGCGACTACGAGGCGGCGGCGCCGGTGCGCGGCTCGCGCGTCGGCGGCAAGGAGGAGCACCTGAGCGTGCATGTGTCCGTGGACGCACAACTCGACCAATAATTGCCTTCGATACTCAGGACATCGCCGGAATCTGCCGTAAAGTTAGGAAAAGGCTCATTGACGTGCGAAACACCGTGTATCGCGGCCCATGAATGCCGCCTCGCGAAGGCCCCAGTACAATGGCGCCTTTGCATTTTCCGGAATAGAAAGTCATGACTTATTGCGTGGGCATGTGCGTGGACGACGGGCTCGTTTTTCTGTCCGACACGCGCACCAACGCCGGCGTCGACCATGTGAGCGCCGCGCGCAAGATGGCCGTTTTCGAGCAACCGGGCGAGCGGGTTCTGGTGCTGCTCGCGGCCGGCAACCTCGCGCTGACGCAGGCCGTCACGCATCTGCTCGCCGCGCCGGCCGATCCTTCCAAACCGACGCTCTATAACGCCGCGAACATGGCGGAAGCGGCGCGCATCGTCGGCGATGCGGTGCGCGAGGTGCACAAGCGCGATGCGCTCTCGCTCGCGGAATTCAGCGTCGACTTCAATTGCAGCTTCATTCTCGGCGGCCAGATCGGCACGCAGGCTCCGCGCCTTTTCATGATCTACGCGGCGGGCAATTTCGTGGAATCGACGCGCGTGAGCCCGTATTTCCAGATTGGGGAATCGAAATACGGCAAGCCGATCATCGACCGCGTGATTACGCCGACCACGCCGCTCGACGAGGTCTCGAAGTGCGCGCTGATTTCGATGGATTCGACGCTGCGCTCGAATCTGTCGGTAGGGTTGCCGCTCGACTTGCTGGTCTACGAGAAAGATTCGCTGCGCGTAACGCGCTTCGCGTCGCTCGACAACGACAGCGAGTATTTTCAGATGATCCATCGGACGTGGGGCGAGCGGCTGCGGCAAATTTTCGGGGAGATTCCGAATCCGTCGTGGACCGATTCCGCCGACGTGCCGCGTCGTCCGCGCGAGCAGGCTTCGACCGTGCCGCGGCTCGTGATCGGCGATTTGCCTTGCCCCGAGGCGCCCGCGCAGACGCTGGCGCAGACCGACCGCGGCGCGACGCAGCAATAATAAGGGTGTGGAGGCGGTGCGGTCCCGCGTCCGTGCGGCGCCGGAGGCGGGGCACAGACCAAGCCGCCGCTCAAAGCGCCGCGCCGCTTGACGTGTCGAGCCGCGCAAGGCGCCACGCTGCTCAAATCCCTCTCAAAGCGCCTCCCGCTGCGCACATTCCAGCGGCGCCGTCATCCCCGTCTTTATTGCCCGCATTTTCTGCGGCGAATCCGCGAGCACCGCATCGATCCCGAGACACGCGGCAGCGCGGTAATCCTCCGGGCTGTCGATGCCGATCGCCAGGATTTTCGCCGGCGCCTTCGCGCGAAAGCACGCCACCGATTCGGGTGTCCAGAGCCTAGCCGTCACCGCCGAGCGCGCCTCGCCGAGCGTGAACGTCTCCACCAGTTCCATCTTTCGCCGGTACTCGAACGCCGTCCAGACGCCCGTCTGCGGCGGCTCGGCGCATTCGTGCGCGAGCGCTGTCTTCGCGAGCCGCGCGCGCGTGACGTCGCGCGATTCGAACAGACGCGCCTGGCCGTAGGCCGCGAACGCGTTCTGATACGCGGCTTCGGTGGAATAGATCAGCACGCGCTCCCACGCGCGTGCCTCGTCGAGCACCCGCGCGACCGCCTGAGCCTGCGGCTCGGTGGGCAGCGCTTTCATGTCGAGAATCACCGGAATCGACTCGGGAATCGCCCGGAGCGCCTGTTTGAGCGACGGAACCGGCAGCGATTGCGTTCGATACGGCCGCGTCTTCGCCCCGTTCGAATCGATGCGCTCGAAATTCCAGCCCGCGTTCAACTCCTGCAATTCGGCGAAGTTTTTCGAAGCGACGGGTCCCGTGCCCTGCGTGTTGGCGACGAGATCGGCGGGGCGATAGAGCACCGGCACGCCGTCGCGGCTCAGCTGCACCGTGAGCCAGATCATGTCGGCGCGATTACGGATCGCGCCTTCGATGGCGATGAGCGTATTTTCGGGATAGTCGCCGGCCCCCGCGCGATGCGCGACGATCAGCGGCAGGCGGGCGGTATCGTCGGCGAAGGAGGAATCGACGGGACCGCAAGCAACAGTCGCGAGAAGAGCGAAGACTGACGTGAAGAAGCGAAGGCGCATCGTGGATCTCCGTGAACAATTCGGGATCGACGATTCTGGCCCTTTGACTGAAACCGGCGGGCTGGGCTGACACCATTTATGACGCACACCAGAACCGCACGCGCATAAAAAAACAGCCATCGACCAGAGCCGATGGCTGTTTCAGATCCTGCGAGCAGCAGGCGCGCCACCGGAGTGCCGCGCCATCAAGCCGCTTTAGAACTTGTGACGGATACCGACGATCACGAGTTCCTGGTGGTCCGCGCCGCTCGAGTAGCCATACGAGCCGACCGAAGCTTGTGCATCGGAAGTCGTCACGCCGTCTGCGTTCTTCTGCGTGCCGCTTGCCTTTTGCCAGGCGCCGACGGCGTACAGGTCCGTGCGCTTCGACAACGAGTAGTCTGCACCCAGGCTGATCTGGTTGTAGTGGGCTCCCGTGTCGCCGCTTGCCTTCGTGTACGTGTAGCCAAGGCCGAGCAGCGCCGCCGGCGTCAACTGGTAGTTCACGAACGCGTTGCCGGTGCTGAACTTTTCTTGCGACGCGAACGTCGAGCTGCCGTCGCTCTTGTACTGCGCGAAGCTGTACGAAGCGCCGAACGTCACCGGGCCGAGTGCGTACTGACCGGCGGCACGGGCGATACCGATCGAGTGCGCCGTCTGGTAGCCGATGTTGACCGGGCTGTTGAACAGCGAATCCGACGACGGGCTGTTCCAGCCGGTCGCGCGGTTAGCCGTCGGGTTGTTCACGTAAAGGTAGCTGGCCGCGAGAGCCAACGGGCCGTTGTTGTAGGTTGCTGCACCCGACCACGTCTGGCCTTGGCCCGTTGCGCCTGCCGTGTTGCTGAAGCCGTACAAGCCTTCGAACTGGAAGCCAGCGTAGTTCGGCGAAACGTACTTCACGGCGTTCGACGTGCGCAGGCTGTTGTCGTAGTTGTCGACGTCGCCCGGCGTTGCCATCACGCTGCCGAAGTAGTTGTCAGCCGTGAGACCTTGCACCATGTCGACGGACGGGTCGTACTGACGACCCAGCGTGACCGTACCCCACGAGTCGCCCGTCAAACCGACGAACGCCTGACGGCCAAATTCGCGGCCACCCTGGTTCAGACGGCCCGTGCCCACGTCAAAACCGCTTTCCAACTGGAAAATCGCCTTCAGGCCGCCGCCCAGGTCTTCCTGACCCTTCAAGCCCCAACGGTCGCCCGACAGGTTGCCGTTGATCATGCCGTACAAATGGTCGCCATTCGTGTTGGCGCGGCTGACATAACCGAGACCTGCGTCGATCACGCCGTACAGCGTCACGCTGGATTGTGCTTGTGCCGCACCAGCTGCGCCGAGCAGGGCCAGCGAGAGGGACGTCAGTGCGAGTCGTTTCATCGAATTCTCCACGCGAATGATTAAAATCGTTGTTGCCGGCGCAGAGAATAACGCTGTCTCATAATTTCCAGAAATGAAAAAAATAGACTGTCTCGAAAAACAGACACTCGGTCAGAAGGCCGTCAATAAAGGGTTTGGGGCGGTTCGTTGCGAGACTCAACTGTCTCGGAAAAGTTCCGGACCGCGTTCAAGTGGAGCCTCGGCGCAACCCCTTTTACTAACGGCTTACGCGGATTGCAGTTACTTTTGGTAACAAAGAGAAAAGCGCCGCGGTCGCTTCCGGTCGATTTCATCAGACGTTAGCGTCGTTGTCAGGCGTTCGGCGCGAAGCGCGCTCCGACAGCATCGCTACTGCCATCCCAGCGGATGCCGCAAGCAGCACGGCACGCCACGGATGCCGGCGCACCATCGCGTTCGCCTGCGTCGCCTTGCGGCTCGCGCCGATCAGCGCCTCGGCGGTGGCGCGCGTCGCCGTCGTCTCGACGCTCACCACTTTGCGCGACAGCGTCAGCGCACGGCTCAGCGCGGAAACCTTCATGCGCGCCTGCTGCGTCAGTTGCTGCGAGCGCTCGGCGCGCGATCCGATCGAGCGGCGGGCGCTATCGGGAACGGCCGGCGCGACGGCATTGCCGTTGGCGCGCGTAGATCCCGCCAGCAGCGAACCGATCTTCGCGCGGCTGCCGGGCGGCACATTGCCGTTTTGCTGGCCCCACGCGCCGCGCGGATCGTGCATGCGGGCGCGGGCAGCGGAGAACTCGGCGCCCAGCAGCAAAACGGCCGCTGAGAAATAGAGCCACATCAGCAGGACCGCAAGCGACCCGGCCGCGCCGAACGCGCTCGCCGTACCCGCGTGCGTCAAATAGAAGGCGAACAGTTTTTTGCCCGCCGAGAACAGCACCGCCGACATCACGCCGCCGACGAGCGCATCGCGCCATTCGACTTTCGCGTCCGGCAAAAACATGAGCAGCGCGCCGAACGCCACCGACAAGATCGCCAGCCCGGCCACTAATTGCACGATGTCGCCGATGATCACGAACGGCGAATCGCCCCAGAGCCACAGGCCGACCGCCTGAATCGCGGTATCGAGGACGAGCGAGACGATCAGCAGGAACGCCACGCCCAGCACGAGCCCGAACGAAATCAGCCGCACACGCACCATCGCGAAGACGCTCGACTTCTGGTCGCCGGTCATCGGCCATACCAGGTTGAGCGCGGTATTGAGCGAAGAAAACGTCGCTGACGCGCCAACGGCCAGCAGCACGAACGAGATGATCGCGGCGATGCCGGTCCCGCCGCTACGATGCGCATTCTCGACGATGCTTTGCACGCCTGCCGCCGCCTGATCGCCGATCAGGCCATTGACCTGATGGAAGAGCTGTCCGCGGGCGGCCTCGGCGCCGAACACCCAGCCGGCGACGGCAATCACCATCACCAGCGTGGGCGCCAGCGAGAACGCTGAATAGAAGGCGATGCTCGCGGCCATCGCGGCGCAGCGGTCCTCGCCGAACTGCTTGAGCGCGCCGACGACCCAGGAAGCATCCTTTTTGACGACGGCCTGAATTTTTTGCGTGGACAACGTGCTCATTTCGGACCTCAGTTTCTCGATAGTTGGACGTTTGTCTGATGTTCGTCTTATCAGCCTGCCTGCTTCGAGCACGATCCGTTCCAGTCGGACATGCATCTTTCCTATTAATAGAGGTAGCGCTTCAGCAGCACAAGTCACTTGCCGTAGAATGCCGCCGCCGCGCGCTTGAGGCACCACGCATGCGGGCAAATCCCCCTGCCAGTGCGTCGGCGAACCGTAATCGATTTCCCTATAATTCAGCCACCCCCCACACATAAAGCCCGAGGCGACCATGCTGCAAATGTCCCGGCGCCAGTTCCTGAAGGTTTCCGCGAGCACGCTCGCCGGATCGAGCCTGGCCCTGATGGGCTTCTCGCCGGCGCCCGCGCTCGCTGAAGTCCGCCAGTACAAACTGTCGCGCACAACTGAAACACGCAATACCTGTCCGTACTGCTCCGTCGGCTGCGGCATCCTGATGTACGGCCTCGGCGACAACGCCAAGAACGCGAAGTCGAGCATCATTCATATCGAAGGCGACCCTGATCATCCTGTCAATCGCGGCACGCTGTGCCCGAAGGGCGCGTCGCTGATCGACTTCATTCACAGCCCGAGCCGTCTGAAGTATCCCGAGTATCGCGCGGCGGGATCGAACGAATGGAAACGCATCTCGTGGGAAGACGCGCTCGACCGCATCGCCAAGCTGATGAAGGAAGACCGCGACGCCAATTTCGTCGAGACGACGCCGGACGGCAAGAAGGTCAACCGCTGGCTGACCACCGGCATGCTCGCGGCATCGGCCGGTAGCAATGAAGTCGGTTACCTGACGCACAAGACTGTCCGCAGTCTTGGCATGCTCGCATTCGACAATCAAGCGCGTGTCTGACACGGCCCGACGGTGGCAGGTCTTGCCCCGACGTTTGGCCGTGGAGCGATGACGAACCATTGGGTCGACATCAAGAACGCGGACGTGATTCTCGTGATGGGCGGCAATGCTGCAGAAGCGCATCCGTGCGGCTTCAAGTGGGTGACCGAGGCGAAGGCGCACCGAAAGGCGCGGCTGATCGTCGTCGACCCGCGTTTTACGCGCACGGCATCGGTGGCGGATTTTTACGCGCCGATTCGAACCGGCTCGGACATTGTGTTCCTGGGCGGCGTGATCAACTATTTGCTCACGCACGACAAGATCCAGCACGAGTACGTGAAGAACTACACAGACTTCGCGTTCATCGTGCGTGAGGACTACGCGTTCAATGACGGCATTTTCTCCGGCTACGACGCCGACAAGCGCCGCTACGACAAATCGTCGTGGGACTACGAACGCGGCGACGACGGCTTCGCCAAGGTCGATCCGACGCTGCAGCATCCACGCTGCGTCTACAACCTCCTGAAGCAACACTACTCGCGCTATACGCCCGAGCAGGTCGAGAAGACGTGCGGCACGCCGAAGGACAAGTTTCTGAAGGTCTGCGAGATGCTCGCATCGACGGCAGTTCCGGGGCGCGCCGGCACCGTGCTGTACGCGCTCGGCTGGACGCATCACTCGGTCGGCGCGCAGATCATCCGCACCGGCGCGATGGTGCAGCTGCTGCTCGGCAATATTGGCATCGCGGGCGGCGGCATGAACGCCCTGCGCGGGCACTCGAACATCCAGGGCCTGACCGACCTCGGCCTGATGTCGAACCTGCTGCCTGGCTACATGACCCTGCCGAACGAACCCGAGCAGGACTACGAGGCGTTCATCACCAAGCGGGCCGCGCAGCCGTTGCGGCCGAACCAGTTGAGCTACTGGAAGAACTATCGCGCGTTCCATGTGAGCTTCATGAAGTCGTGGTGGGGCGACAACGCCACCGCCGAGAACAACTTCGGCTTCGATTTCCTGCCGAAGCTCGACAAGTCCTACGACATGCTCCAGGTCTTCGAGCTGATGGCGCAGGGCAAGATGAACGGCTACATCGCGCAGGGTTTCAATCCGCTCGCGGCGGCGCCGAACAAGGCGAAGATCGGCCTCGGGCTGTCGAAGCTGAAGTGGCTCGTCATCATGGACCCGCTCGCGACCGAAACGTCCGAGTTCTGGAAGAACTACGGCGAATTCAACGACGTCGATCCCGCCAAGATCCAGACCGAAGTGTTCCGCCTGCCGACGTCGTGTTTCGCGGAAGAGCGCGGCTCGCTCGTGAGTTCGAGCCGCGTGCTGCAGTGGCACTGGCAAGGCGCGCTGCCGCCGGGTGAAGCGAAGAGCGACCTCG
Source organism: Caballeronia humi (assembly GCF_001544475.1). Lineage (GTDB taxonomy): Bacteria > Pseudomonadota > Gammaproteobacteria > Burkholderiales > Burkholderiaceae > Caballeronia > Caballeronia humi. The sequence continues at coordinate 15,385 of NZ_FCNW02000032.1, forward strand.
AGATCATGTCGGGGCTGTGGCTGCGCATCCGCAAGGCTTACAAGGAGAAGGGCGGCAAGTATCCTGACGCGATCCTCAAGATGACCTGGCCGTACGCGGACCCGGAAAGCCCGACGCCCGAAGAAATCGCGATGGAGTTTAATGGGAAAGCGCTCGCCGACGTCACCGACGCCGTCGATAAAACCAAGGTCCTCGCGAAGAAGGGCGAGCAGTTGTCGAGTTTTGCGCAGTTGCGCGACGACGGCTCGACGGCTTCCGGCTGCTGGATCTTCTGCGGATCGTGGACGCAAGCGGGCAACCAGATGGGCCGGCGCGACAACTCCGACCCCACCGGCATCGGCCAGACGCTCGGCTGGGCGTGGGCGTGGCCGGCGAACCGGCGCATCCTGTACAACCGCGCCTCGTGCGACCTGAGCGGCAAGCCGTTCGACCCGACGCGCAAGCTGATCGCGTGGAACGGCAAGTCGTGGACGGGCGCCGACATCCCCGACTTCAAGGCCGACGAACCGCCGGAAAACGGCATGAATCCGTTCATCATGAATCCGGAAGGCGTGGCGCGCTTCTTCGCCCGCGACGGCATGAACGAAGGGCCGTTCCCGTCGCACTACGAGCCGTTCGAGAATCCGCTCGGCTACAACCCGCTGTTCCCGGACAACAAGCTCGCCGTCAGCAACCCGGCGGCGCGCGTGTTCCCGGACGACCGCGCGGCGTTCGGCGTGGCGAAGGACTTTCCGCACACGGCGACGACCTATCGCCTGACCGAGCACTTCCACTACTGGACCAAGCACGCGAAGCTCAACGCGATCATCCAGCCGCAGCAGTTCGTGGAGATCGGCGAGGATCTGGCGAAGGAAGTGGGCGTGGTCGCGGGCGATCGCGTGAAGGTATCGAGCAATCGCGGGCATATCGTCGCGGTGGCCGTCGTGACCAAGCGGATCAAGCCGCTGATGATCGAGGGAAAGAAGGTGCAGACCGTCGGGCTTCCGTTGCACTGGGGCTTCAAGGGCCTCACGCAGCCGGGCTATCTCATCAACACGCTGACGCCTTCCGTGGGCGACGGGAATTCGCAGACACCGGAATTCAAGTCGTTCCTGGTCAAGGTCGAGAAGGCATAAGGGGAGAGAGATGGCTCTGCAATCACTGGATATCAAGCGCGTCTCCGCGACCACGACGCCTGCCCCGCAGGTTCGCGAACCGGTGACGGGGACGGTCGCGAAGCTGATCGACGTATCGAAGTGCATCGGCTGCAAGGCGTGCCAGACGGCCTGCATGGAATGGAACGACCTGCGCGACGAAGTAGGCGATTCGATCGGCGTGTACGACAACCCGCGCGACCTGACCGAGCATTCGTGGACCGTCATGCGGTTCTCCGAATACGAGAATCAGGCGGGCGACCTCGAATGGCTGATCCGCAAGGACGGCTGCATGCATTGCGAGGACCCGGGGTGTTTGAAGGCGTGTCCGTCGCCGGGTGCGATCGTGCAGTACACGAACGGCATCGTCGATTTTCATGAAGAGAACTGCATCGGCTGCGGCTACTGCGTGACGGGCTGCCCGTTCAACGTGCCGCGCATCTCGAAGACGGATCATCGCGCATACAAGTGCACGCTCTGCTCCGATCGCGTCGCGGTCGGGCAGGAACCGGCCTGCGTGAAGACCTGTCCGACCGGCGCGATCATGTTCGGCACCAAGGAGGACATGAAGCAGCAGGCGTCCGAGCGCATCGAGGACCTGAAGGAACGCGGCTTCCAGAACGCCGGGCTGTACGACCCGGCGGGCGTCGGCGGCACGCACGTCATGTACGTGCTGCACCACGCGGACAAGCCGACGCTGTATCACGGCTTGCCCGAGAATCCGCACATCAGCCCGATGGTGTCGCTGTGGAAGGGGCTGGCAAAACCTCTCGCGCTGGCCGGCATGGCGGTCGCGGCGGTGGCGGGCTTCTTCCATTACACGCGTGTCGGTCCGAACGAGGTGACGGCGGAAGAGGAACGGGAAGCGCAGCGCGAAGCCGAAGAAGCGCTGACCGGGCGTAAAGAGGAGCGTTCAGATGAAGCACGATGACTTGAAGCATGAACTGAGAGACGTCGAGGGTAATCGTCTGATCGTCCGCTATACGCCGAACGAGCGCAGCAACCACTGGATCACGGCGATCACGTTCGTGCTGCTCGCGCTGTCGGGGCTGGCGATGTTTCATCCGGCGATGTCGTGGGCGTACATCGTGCTCGGCGGCGGGCAGTGGACGCGGATTCTGCATCCGTTTGTGGGCGTCGTGATGTTTCTGTCGTTTTTCGTGCTGATGCTGCGGTTCTGGCATCACAACTATCTCGACAAGAGCGACGTGCAGTGGATGAAGCAGATGAACGACGTGCTCGCCAATCGCGAGGAGAAGCTGCCCGAGATCGGACGGTATAACGCCGGGCAGAAGCTGCTGTTCTTTACGATGGTCGCGTGTTTATTCTTGTTGCTTGCGAGCGGGATCGTGATCTGGCGGCGGTATTTCTCGTTCTATTTTCCGATCGGGATCATCCGGCTTGCTTCGCTTGTGCATGCGGTGGCGGCTTTCGTGCTGATCATCGGCATCATCGTGCATATCTATGCGGCGATCTGGATCAAGGGATCGGTCGGAGCGATGACGCGCGGGACGGTCACGTATGGATGGGCAAGGAAGCATCATCCGAGGTGGTTCAAGGAGACTATCGGGAAGTAGTTATTTGCATGCTTCGCCTTGACTGGCGATCGGGGCCACTGTCTTTGTCGAAGGCAGTGGCCCTCTTGATTTCAAGCCGCTTTCCTGCCGACGATAAACGACCGAAACTGCTATCCTTCAACCATTTTTCGGCCCGTGCGAATCAAGTGTTTGCGAGCGTTCGCAGCAAGTCTGGCAAGGTCGTGCGCTTTATCAGTTTGATGGCCTGCAATGCAATCATCACCGCCCGCCTTCCGTCTCCCGAGGTACTCCGTGGTCCAACGCATTCTCGAACCCGAGCAAATCCAGTCGCTCGATCCCTCGGCGATTCCGCGCATCCGCATGCCTGAGCGCGACGCCGTGTTCCCCGCGCGCGCCGCACGTCTGCGCCAGCTCGCCGATGCCGCCAATCCCATCGCCGGCTATCTGCGCCTGATGGCCGTGCTCGCCGATGCGCAGCACCAAACGCTGACGAAGTTCGAAGCCACGCCACCCAGTGCCGAGCTGCTGGCGAACGCCCAGCAGCATTCGATGCCGCTAATCCCCGCGCTCTCGGGCGTGCGCGATCCCGCCTGGCGCGACGTGCTGCTGCAATTGCTCGACAGGATCGAAGCGGCCGGTCCGCTCACGCCGGCACTGTCGCAACTGATCGCGAAGCTGCGCGCGCTCGATGCCGCCGCGCTCGACGCCCAGGCCGACGCGATCTTCGCGCAGCGCTTCGCCGAGGTCGATCCGGCGAGCGCGCCGTTTATCACGGCCGCGCTGCAGGTCGTCTGGACCGACCTCGCGAGCCGCATCGACAAATCGCAGGTGCCGTACATCGACACGCCGGGCCTGTGCCCGGTCTGCGGCTCGCATCCGGTCGCGAGCATGGTGCGCGTCGGCGGCCCATCGGATAATTATCGTTATCTGCAATGCGGCCTGTGCGCCACCGAGTGGCACATGGTCCGCTCGAAGTGCTCGAATTGCGACTCGACGAAGGGCATCGCCTATCACGCGATCGGCGCGGCCGGTGCGGATTCGGAAGCCCGCGATTCGCAGGCGAAGGACGCGCCGCTCAAGGCCGAATCGTGCGACGAGTGCGGCACATATCGCAAGATCGGCTATCAGAGCAAGGCCTACGATTTCGAACCCTTCGCCGACGATCTCGCGAGTCTCACGCTCGATCTGCTGATGGGCGAGGAGGGGTATCGGCGGGCATCGCCAAATCCGTGGCTCTGGCCGGAACAAGCCGGCGAAGAGCCGGATCAGGAATAAAGGTCCGCATAAAAATCGGGGTAAAGCCGAGTGAGCGAAGTCACCAGTATCGAATTGAAGTCGCTGATGGCGAGGGTGCCGTCGGTGGAGCGCGTGATGGCGTCGGCGGGCTTGGCGCCGCTCGTCGCGCAGCACGGACGCACGCAGGCGCTCGCCGCGCTGCGCCGCATCCTGGACGACTGGCGCCGGGAAGCGCAGGCGGGCCGCGCATCTGTCGATGCGCTCGATGAAACGCGTCTGGCGCAGGCGGTCGGCGCGGCGCTCGAAGAACGCGCGCGCAGCAAGGTGCGCGCCGTCTTCAACCTGACCGGCACGGTCCTGCATACGAACCTCGGCCGCGCGTTGCTGCCGGACGATGCGGTGCAGTCGGTTGTCGAGGCGATGACGCGGCCGGCGAACCTCGAGTTCGATCTCGCGACCGGCAGTCGCGGCGATCGCGACGACCTGATCGACGAACTCATCTGCGAGCTCACCGGCGCCGAGGCCGCGACGGTGGTCAACAACAACGCGGCGGCGGTGCTGCTCGTGCTGTCGGCGCTGGCGTCGAAAAAGGAAGTGGTCGTGTCGCGCGGTGAACTGGTCGAGATTGGCGGCGCGTTCCGCATTCCCGACATCATGAGCCGCGCCGGCGCGAAGCTGCGCGAGGTCGGCACGACCAATCGAACGCATCTGAAGGATTACGACGAGGCGATCGGCACGCGCACGGCGCTCCTGATGAAGGTCCATTGCAGCAACTACGCGATCAGCGGCTTCACGAAGGAAGTCGCGCTCAACGATCTTTCGGTCCTCGCGAAATCGCGTAATGTGCCCGTCGCAGTCGATCTGGGCAGCGGCACGCTCGTCGATCTGACGCAGTGGGGCCTGCCGCGCGAAACCACGGTGCGCGAGACGATCGAAGGCGGCGCGGATGTCGTCACGTTCAGCGGCGACAAGCTGCTCGGCGGCCCGCAGGCGGGGCTGATCGTAGGCCGCCGCGAGCTGATCGCGAAGATCAAGAAGCATCCGCTGAAGCGCGCGCTGCGCGTCGGCAAGCTGACACTCGCCGCGCTCGAACCGGTGCTGCGTCTTTATCGCGCGCCCGAGTTCCTGCGCGAGCGGCTCACAACGCTGCGCCTCCTCACGCGCGCCGCCGACGACATGCGCCACACCGCGGAACGCGTTGCGCCGGCCTTGCAGCACGCGATCGGCGCGGAGTTCGCGATCGAGGTCGAGCCGATGTTCAGCCAGATCGGCAGCGGCGCGCTTCCCGTCGACGTGCTGCCGAGCTACGGTCTCACGATCCGGCTCGCGAGCGGCAAGCGCGGCGGAAGGCAGATCAATCGCGTCGAGAAGCTGCTGCGCAGCTTGCCGCGTCCGGTGATCGGCCGGATCGCCGACGATGCGCTGCGCCTCGACGTGCGCTGTCTCGAACCACACGACGAAGCCGCGTTCATCGCTCAGCTACAACCCGAGCAACCCGCGCAGGCGAACGACGCATGATCGTCGGCACGGCGGGGCATATCGATCACGGCAAGACGACGCTCGTGCGCGCGCTCTCGGGCGTCGATACTGATCGTCTGAAGGAAGAGAAGGCGCGCGGCATTTCGATCGAACTCGGCTACGCGTACGTGCCGCTCGAAAACGGTGACGTGCTCGGCCTGATCGACGTGCCCGGCCACGAAAAGCTCGTGCACACGATGGCGGCGGGCGCGTGCGGCATCGACTTCGCGCTGCTCGTAATCGCCGCCGACGACGGCGTGATGCCGCAAACGCGCGAGCATCTCGCGATCCTCGAATTGCTTGGCGTAACACGCGGCGCGGTGGCAGTGACGAAGATCGATCGCGTCGCTGAAGAGCGCCTGAAGGAAGTGCGCGAGGAGATCAAAGCGTGGCTCGCGACGAGCCGGCTGAAGGACGCGCCGCTCTTCGATACCAACGCAACGCAGGAGCACGACCACGGTGTCGCCGCACTCGATGCGCATCTGCGCGAGGCGGCCGCGCACTGGCGCATGCGTCGCGACGACGGGTTGTTCAGGCTCGCCGTCGACCGCGTGTTCACGCTCGCCGGACAGGGCACGATCGTGACGGGGACGGTCTTCGCGGGTCGCGTGCAAGTTGGCGACACGATGCTGCTCGCGCCGAAAGGCGAGCCAGTGCGCGTGCGCGGCATCCACGCGCAGAATCGCGCGGCACAGACGGGCCGCGCGGGCGAGCGCTGCGCGCTGAACCTCGCCGGTATCGACAAGGACGCGATCGCGCGCGGCGACTGGATCGTCGATGCGCGGCTCAACGCGACGTCGGAACGTATCGATACCGAACTCACGCTCCTACCCGACGCAGGCTCGACGCTCATACATTGGGCGCCGCTGCACGTGCATCTCGGCACGACGCATCAGGTCGCGCACGTTGCGCTGCTCGACGGCGATACGCTCGCGCCGGGCGAGACGGCCCGCGTGCAACTCGTCTTCGATAAAGCCGTGTGCGCGCTGCCGGGCGATCGCTTTATTGTGCGCAATGCGCAGGCGAGCCGTACGGTCGGCGGCGGGCGCGTGCTCGATCCTTTTGGTCCCGCGCGGAAGCGGCGCACGCCGGAGCGGCGCGCGTGGCTCGATGCGCTCGTCGATATGCTGGACACGCATCGTATCGATGACCTGCTCGCGCGGGCGCCGAACGGCTTGCGGCGCTCGTTGCTCGAACACTTGAGCGGAATGCCGGCGGTGTCGCTCGCGATGCCCGCCGACACGCATACGGTGCCGTTGCCGGATGACGTGCTGTACGTGGCCGGCGCGCGCTGGGACGATCTGACGACGCGTCTGATCGAAGCGTTGCGCGTGTTTCATCAGCGCTCGCCGGATGAGCAGGGGCCGGATACGGCGCGTTTGCGGCGCATCGCGGCCCCGCTGGTTCCGGACGCGTTGTGGCGCGCGCTCGTTGATTCCTCCGTCGAGGAAAAGCGGGTCGCGCGTAGCGGTCGCTGGCTGCATCTGCCGGAGCACGCCGTCACGCTCGATACGGCCGAACGCGCGTTGGCTGACGTGCTGCTGGCGTCGATCGGAGCGGGACGCTTCGATCCGCCGTGGGTGCGCGATCTGGCGGGCACGCACGGCGTCGAAGAGGAACGGGTGCGTCAGTTGTTGCGCAAGCTCGCGCGACAGGGCGAGGTGTTCCAGGTTGTGCGCGATCTCTTCTATCATCGCGACGCGATTCGCGAGCTGGCGCGACTGGTTGCGTCGGAGGCGGAGCAGCGTGGCGGCAGGCTCGGCGCGGCGCCATTTCGCGATGCGAGCGGGCTGGGGCGCAAGCGCGCAATCCAGGTTTTGGAATTCTTCGATCGCGTTGGGTATACTCGCTTCCACCGCGATTTGCATGTATTGCGTAGCGATAGTCGATGGCAGGAGTTGAGTTGAGTTTCGCTCCTCGCGCACATTTCTAATTGCAGGAAGGCATCCGTATCCGGTGGTGCGGCTGGGCTTCAAACCCAGTAGGGGGCGTCAGCCGCTCCCTGGTAGGTTCGACTCCTGCTGCCTTCCGCCCGTTCAACCAAGTCGATTGTTCCGATCGCGCCAGCCCCCATAGCGTCTACATAAGCGATCACCAGGCGCCTACGATGACACTGCCGTTGTAAGTGTGGAGTGGCGCACGAATGCCGAAGGCATGGGCTGTCCGATATGCGCTAACGGGGTCGATCAGCGAATGTCGACCCCATCCGGCTAACGATACGGAATTATCGAGGGTGTCTTCATCCCGCGAACAACTCCAGCGCCTGCGCATTGAAACTGGCGACGAACGCGTGTTCGCCCGGACCCGGATTCGCGCGCATGGGCTTAGCCACGTCGACGAGAATCTCGTCGGCATCTGTCGCGAGCGCGTCGAAGGTCTCTTTGATGAACGCATCGAGCGGAACTCGTGTACGCGACCACCGCGTCTTCCTTCGACTTCAGGTGATCGATCAGCGCGGCGGTCATGCGCATCGGACCCATCAGGTTGGTCTCGATGGTCGAGACCATCAACGCGTCGTCGATGCGGCCAGCCGCTTCATCCGGCTGCATGATGCCCGCATTGTTGATCAGCACGTTCAGGTCGGGATAGTCCGCGATGAGTTGCGTCGCCGCACGCGCGATGCTCTGCGGATCAGTGATGTCGAGTTCGATCGATGCCATGCCGGGATTCGCGGCGATCACGTCGTCGAGGTGAGCGCGCCGGCGGCCGCTGATGATGACCTTGTTGCCGCGTCGATGAAATGCTTCGGCCAGTCCGCGTCCGATGCCTGAGCCGCCGCCTGTGATGAAGATCGTGTTGCCGGTGAGTTTCATGATGTTTCCTTCGGTAAACGCGGGAGATTTCATTCGGGAAAGCGATCGCCGAACATCGGCAGGCCGCTGACGGATTGCGCGCGCGTCGCTTCGTCCTGCAGCACGTCCCAGTGCTCGGCGAGCTTGCCGTCTTCGAAACGGATGACGTCGGCGGCGATCCACGCGGCCGTCCGCCCGTTGCCGGAGAAGCGGCCGTGTGCGATCACGTAATCGCCCTCGGCGACGATCAACTGGTTTTCGTAGCGAAGCGTGTCGGGCAGCGTGCGGATCAGGTCGAACAGGCCGTCGCGGCCCGGCGCGATGTGGGCGCTGTGCTGGATGTAGCGGTCGGACCAGAAGCGTTCGGCGGCGGTGTAGTCGCGCTGGTTGAAGAGTGTGTCGAAGGCTTCCAGAACGAATGCCTTGGTCTGCTCGGGGGTCGTTGTGCTCATGTCGGTCTCGTTTGAAGGTTGAGAGGCATGAGACGAAAGATAGGCCCGCCGCGAGACGGCCGGTAGCTGACGATTTACGCTATCTGTTATGTATCGGATGCATGAATCACGCGGTGGCGAAACCCGGCGGTGAGATGTTCGATAACGGCGCGACCGGCGGCACGGGTCGCGCGGCCCATCGGGAAATACGCGTGTACGGGGATGTCGTCGGTTTTCCAGTCGGACAGGAGCCGCACGAGCGAACCGTCCTCCAGTTCGCGGCGGCACGCCCATTCGCTCGTCGACGTGATGCCGAAGCCAGCCGCCGCCGCCGCGACCGCGCCTTCGTTTTCGTTCGTCGAAAAATGCGCTTCGAGATCGACGGCCATCTCCAGTTCGCCCCGCCGGAATTTCCATCCGCTAGGCACGACCGATGCCGGACCGCCGACGATCCGGTGCCGCGTCAGCTCTTCAGGCGTGGCAGGCTCGCCGTGCCGCAGCACATAGCCCGGCGACGCGACGACGACGCGTTCGATCTGCGTCATCAGCGTCGCGGTGGCACTGGAATCGGCCAGCCGGCCAAGGCGGATCGCGACATCGACGGCTTCTTTCACGAGATCCTGCGGACGGTCACCGAGCAGGAATTGAAGGCGCAGGCCGGGATGCCGTTCGACGAAACCGGCGAGGCGCGGAATGATTTCGCGGATCGCGACGCTGCTCGGCATGCTCATGCGCAACATGCCGCGCAACTCGCCGGTGTCGCGCACGCTGTGCTCGGCTTCGTCGAGCGCGACCAGAATCGGATCGATGCGCGAAAGGAATTCGGCGCCCGCTTCCGTCAGCACGACCGCGCGCGTGGTGCGCGACAAGAGACGCACACCCAGTTCGCTTTCAAGATCGGCGATGATCCGCGAGGCCTGCGATTGCGACAAACCGCACTCCCGCGCCGCCGCCGAAAAGCTGCCGAGCCGCGCGACGCGTGTGTACAGCTTGAGCGAAAAGATGTCCTTCACAGGGCGCGTCCGGTCGGCGATGAACCTGTGGAAGGCTAGCCGATTGATGCGCAATCTGCAAATGCGGGAGGGTCGCAATGTCAGATCACGGCGGCGCCTGCTTGAGCGCGACGATGCCGGCGACGACCAGCGCCGCCCCGCCCACGCGAAGCGCGCTCAGCGACTCGCCGAACAGCATGACGCCGATAAGCACGGTTCCGAGTGCGCCGATGCCGGTCCAGACCGCATACGCGCTGCCCACCGGCAACACGGTCAGCACCTTCCCGAGCAGAAAGACAAACGCGCCGAGCAGGACGAGGGAGAGCGCCGTCCACCCGGGGCGCGTGTAGCCCTGCGCGAACTTCATCGAGACCGCCCACGCGACGTCGAGCAAACCCGACAGGATCAGCACTAGCCAGGCCACGCTCTGGCTCACGGCTGCCTCACTTCGGTAGAGCGAAGGAGATACGCGTTGCGCTCGATCAAAAAGGCGCGAAGGCGTTCGGCATAGTCGTCGGGGACGGCGGCGATTACGCTGGCCCGGCGCGCAAGTTCCCGTCGCCACGCCGAGACCTTCGGCGTATCGCCGAAGACGTTCAGGTCGGCGATTTCGTCGAATACGTCGAAATAGCGGAAGACCGGTGCGAACACCGCATCGACCATGCTGAAGTCGCGGCCGGCAAACCACGGGCCTTCTGCCAGCGAGCGTTCGACGACCCTGAACCGGTCTTTGAGCCTCTCGACTTGCGTGTGGTGAGTGGCGGTATCGGTGGCGATTTCCAGTTTCCAGATTTCGTTCAGAATCGACGATCCGAACTCGACCCATCCACGATGCCGTGCGCGCTCCAATGGGTCGGCGGGGTGCATCGGCCGGCCGGGCTGGGTTTCGTACAGGTACTCGCAGATCACGGCGCTCTCGAAGAGCACCTGATCGCGCTGGACGATCAGCAGCGGAACCTTGCCGAGCGGCGAGATGGCTTCGAACCATGCTGGCTTGTCCGCGAGGTCGATGTAGCGCCGCTCGAAGTTCGCGCCTTTCTCCGCGAGGACGATGGCGGCGCGTTGCACGTACGGGCAAAGCGGATGACTGACGAGCGTGAGCGGCTGGGTTTCGATCTTCATTTGAATTCCCTTGGAATGGAGACTTGACAAAATCAGGTTAGCGATTGCGCCCAGGCAAGTCAATTGTCGAAGCGAAAGCCGCGCTTGCAGCGATGCAAGCGATGAACTAGCCTATCTTCATGGACGACTGGAACGAACTTCGCCTCGTACTCGCCGTGCAACGCGGCGGTGGTCTTACGGCCGCGTCAGAGGCAATGGGCATCGATCACTCGACCGCCTTTCGACGCCTCAAGGCGCTTGAAGCGCGGCTCGGCGTGCGTCTCTTCGAGCGTCTGCCCAACGGCGTCTATCAGGCAACCGAGGCGGGCGCGCGCATCGCTGCCGGCGCGGAACGCATGGAAGATGAATTCCTCGCGCTTAACCGGGACGTCGCCGGTGGTGATCATCGGTTGAGCGGGCGGCTGCGAGTAACCTCGTCCGAGACGCTGGCCTACAGTCTGCTCACCGCGCACCTTGCCGCTTTGCGCCAGGCGCATCCGGGCATCGTCGTGGAGTTGTCGATCGACAATCGTGTGCTCAGCCTGTCGCGTCGGGAAGCTGATATCGCGCTGCGCCCGGTTCGGCCGAAGGAGGGCGAACTGTGGGGCCGGAAGCTCGCTGGCGTCGCATGGGCACTGTATGCCGCTCCCGCGTATCTCGCGGAAAACAGCGGCCTGTCGCGATCCGGCGAACTCGACGGTCACGCGCTGATCGGCTGGGACGAGGCGGCGCCGGCTATCGCAGCGGCCGAGTGGCTCGCACGATCGGCGACGTCGGCTTCAGTCGTGTACCGGACGAACAGCCTCGTGAACCAGCTCATCGCGGCCCGCACGGGCATCGGCCTTGCGCTGCTGCCGTGCTATCTCGGCGACAGCGATGGCGGCGTCGTCCGCGTGAGCGGGGAGCCGGTCGCGGCGCTGCAAGGCGAACTGTGGATCGTCACGCATGGCGATCTCAAGAAGACCGCCAGGGTTCGCGCGTTCTTCGATCTCGTGGGAGAAGGACTCGCGAGCCAGCGCGATCTCTTCGAGGGCAGGCGCTCAAGTAACTAGCCGTCACTCAGCATCTCCTTGCCTCCTGGTTTTAGAACGATCTCGACAGGATCAGAGGGAATTTGATGCTGCGTCGGCGACCGTTCGGTTCGCGACGCGCCAACTATCCGTGCAACACCTTCAGTAAATCCTTCGCAACGGATTCGGACGATGCGGGGTTCTGTCCCGTGATCAGACGGCCATCGATGATCGACAGGGGCTGCCAGTCATCCACCTTCTCGAAGCGGCCACCGAGCCGCTTCAATTCGTCTTCGACGAGAAACGGCACGATCTTGGTGAGACCGACCGCCTCTTCTTCCGAATTGGTGAAGCCGGATACGCGCTTGCCTTTGACGAGCGGTTCGCCGTTCACCTTGACGTGACGCAGCACGCCCGGCGCATGACACACTAGAGCGACCGTTTTGCCGGATTCGTAGAAGCGCTCGATGAGCGAGATCGAATGCGGGTCCTCGGCGAGATCCCACAGGGGGCCGTGACCGCCTGGGTAGAACACGGCGTCGTAGTCGTCGGCCTTGATATCGGCGAGCACGGCGGTCGTGGCGAGTACACGTTGCGCGGCGGGATCGCCCTTGAAGCGTTCGGTAAGCGCCGTTTGGCCTTCGGGCGTGTCGCTCTTCGGGTCCAGAGGCGGCTGACCGCCCTTCGGTGAGCTGACCGTGACATCGACGCCCGCGTCCACGAACGTGAAATAGGGCGCTGCAAATTCTTCCAGCCAGAAACCGGTCTTCTTGCCCGTGTTGCCGAGCTGGTCATGCGAAGTAAGCACCATCAGTATTTTCATGGTCGTCGCTCCGTCCAATAGTGGTTCCATCCACGCGAACCGCGTGGTGAAACTACTATAGGCGCCCAATACGATAGTTTTGGGTTGAATGCCGTGTGCCTGATGCTATAAAAAGAACAGTGCCGAATACAAGCCAAGCGCACGACGTATCGATGCGCTTACAACACTGCTTCGATGGTCTTTCTTCCGCTCGCGTCTGTTTCGCCTGGACACGAAGCGTCTCTCCCAGCCATTTCATTCGTTCTGATTCGCCAATCAGAAGGAGATCGACATGAGCAATACGCAGACGCAGATCGACATGAAACTCGAGGTCGTCGTCATTCCCGTGGCGGACGTGGATCGCGCAAAGCAGTTCTATGCGAGCCTGGGCTGGCGACTCGATGTCGATATCGACAAGGACGCCCAGTTTCGGGTCGTTCATTTCACGCCGCCCGGATCGCAGTGCTCGCTTTTGTTCGGCAAGGGCGTCACGACAGAAACGCCCGGCTCGGTGCAAGGGCTGCACCTGATCGTGTCCGACGTTGTCGCAGCGCGCGATGAACTCGTGAGTCGTGGCGTCGACGTCAGTGAAGTGTTCCATGACGTTGGCGGCTTGTTCCATCATGCCGGCAAAGAGGGACGCTTGAGCGGCCCGCATCCGGAGCGGGCGAGCTACGCTTCGTTCGCCTCGTTCAGCGATCCCGATGGAAACGGCTGGGTCTTCCAGGAAGTGACCACCCGGTTCCCCGGAAGAGTCGATACGGCCAACACGACATTCGCATCGCGGACGGAACTCGCAGGTGCGCTCCGCCGCGCTGCGGCCGCGCACGGTGAGCACGAGAAGCTGACGGGCAAGCACGATGAGAACTGGCCGGACTGGTACGCGGATTTCGTCGTTCGCGAGCAGGCCGGCACGCAATCGTCCACATGAGCGGCTAGTCCGCTTCGACGCGCAGCGGTGCCGAAGGAACGACTGTCTCCACGAGGCCGGTCTTTACATCGTAGACGAGACCGGTCACCGTGAACGCGGCCGGAAGATTCGGGTTCGCCTTGAGCGAGGCGATATCGAGCGCGACTGCCTTGTACGGATCGGTGATCGCGAGGTCGTCGAGTTTGTCCTCCGCGACACCCATATGCTTCGCCAGCAGCTTCGGCGCGTGATGGTAGCAGCCGGCGATGCCGCAATCGGTATGTTGCAGCACCACCAGGTTCCAGCCGGCGCCCACATCTTCGCCAGCCGATCGCGATACGGTGCGCAGGATTGCCATCGTTTCCAGCAGCGCCGGATTCACCCGCCCGCCGACGTTGCGAATGACCGCCGCTTCGCCCGACTTCAGTTTGAGCACGTCCATCGGATCGACGCGAGGGTCCACGCAGCCGACGATCATCGTGCGGCGCGACGGCAGCATTTTCAGGTCGGCGGAGAAGCCGGTTTGCGCGAACTCGGCATTGCGGCTCGCGAGCGTTTCGAGAAAGTCCATGATTGCCTCTGTTGGTTGAATTTTCAGGCGCGTTGCGGCAGCCGTTGGGACATCACCGCCTGCAAGCCCTTCGGGTCCTTGATGAACGCCGCGTGAATGCCGCGCGACTGATTGCCTGCGACGATCTCGTCGTTGGTGCCAGCCTCGATTGCGTCGAGCGCATCACCAACGACTTCCTGCGGCGTCATCCGTGGCTCGGGCAGCTTCGCGCCCATTTCGGTTTCCGTCTGAACGGCGAGCACGCCAACCACCTGTGTACCTTGCGCGCCCAGTTCCGCGCGCACGCTGCGCGTGAGAGACAAGCCCGCCGCCTTCGAAGCCGAGTAGGTCGCGGCGACCGGCAGGCTGACCAGCGAGAGCATCGACAGCATGTTGATCAGCGCGCCGCCGCCTTTGCTCGCGAGGATCGGAGCGAACGCACGGGTCAGCGCCAGCGTGCCGAAGTAGTTGACGTCCATCTCGCGACGGGCGTCGTCGATGGAATGAGCCGAGATCGCACCTTCGAACGCGGCGTAACCGGCGTTGTTGATCAGGAGCGTCACGTCCGATGCGATGGCGGCGGCTGCGGCGACCTGATCGGGATCGGTGACATCGAGCGGCAACGGTACGAGGCGACGGTCGCCATCCTTGAGCAGTTCCTTGAGCGACGTGGTGTCGCGCGCGGCGACGTAAATCTTTGAAGCGCCGCGCTTCAGCAGTTCGGCGACGTACACGCGCCCGATGCCACGGTTGGCGCCAGTAACAAGAGCGACGGATTGAGCGATTTTCATGATGATGACCTTTTGAAGTTAAGAGAGGTAAGGGGTGGTTCCGCTTGCTTGGGCTCAACTATCGTCTATCGCCGAAGCGCCCGGTAGCCGCTCTTTCCAGCTATGACTTATCCTGGAACAGCATGGATAACGTCGAGCGGCGGCCGGGCTGCGTTTGCTTAACGCTCGATGACGAACTTCGAGAGATTCGCCTTGATGAATTGCTCGACCGTCGTCAGCGGCTGGCCGATGATCTCCGTGCCGGTGCTGTCGGTGCCTGCCAGCAGGCCCTCCTGCTGATCGATCGTGACGGCTTCGAAGTGCCGGCGCATCGCATCGGCATCCTGGAGGCCGAACAGTTCGAGGAACGTCGAGACGGTGACATGCTCGTACGGCATGTTCTTGCCCAGCACGCGACTCACTTCGGCGGCGAGTTCCTCATGGCTGTATTCGACGGGGCCGTGCAGCGGCAGCGCCTTGCCGACGTAAGGGGCCGGATTGGCGACGATGCCCGCGACGATGCGCGCAATGTCACTGCCCGCGATAGGCGCAAAGCGGCTGTCCTTGTTGTACGGCATCACGTAACGGCCGTAGCGGATTTGCGGCGCGATGTAGAGCAGCCATTCGGCAAAGAACGTCACGCGCAGATGCACCGACGGCACGCCGGACCAGTTGAAGATCTGCTCAGAGAGCCAGTGATTCTGCGTCGCCTTGCTGCGTGCAGCAGGCCGAGACTGCTTGTGCGACATGTTGACGATCAGCTCCAGGTCCTGCTCTTTCGCGGCCTGCGCGAAAATCACGGCCGCTTCGACCAGTCCTTCGGCGAGCGGAAAGACAAAATACGCGCGCTGGACGCCATTCATGGCGAGGCGGATATCACGCAGGCTCTTCATGTCGCCGAATACGACTTCGGCGCCGAGATCGCGCAGCCGTTGCGCGCGATGATCGTCTTGGCGCACCAGTGCGCGGACATGAAAACCTTTTTCGAGCAGACGTTCGACGGTCGGACGGCCGGTGTCACCAGACGCGCCGGTTACGAGGACTGTGGTCATATCAATTACTCCGGATACGAAGTCGCGGCCTTAAAAAAAACGGCTGACTTCGGTTGCAGGGCTGTCGAGGCATCGGAATCAGGGCCCTTGCGTGACTCCGATCAAGGTTTGGCAATCGATGCCGAACCACGCCGACAATTTGGCGTCTGCGCTTCGATTTCGGTAGCCGGTGAATTCGGCTAACATTTATGCTGGCCGAGCATCGGTGCGGTGGCTCGCCGGCTCGCCGGCTGTTTCGTCGGAAGAAGGAGGGAGCTTGAAGGACGTCCTGACGTTCAGGCTTTACACCCGCGTCGCCCGGCTCGGCAGCTTTTCGGCGGCTGCGCGGGAATGCGGCCTGGCGCAATCGCAAGTGTCGCGGATGATCGCTGAACTCGAAGCGGGCCTCGGCGCCCGCTTGCTCACGCGGACCACGCGCGCCGTCGTGCCGACCGAAGCGGGCCTCGAATTTCTCGCGCGCATGGAGCCGATTCTGGCGGCGATCGACGACGCGGAGAACAGCGTCCGCGAGACGGGCGAACTGCGCGGCGTGCTGCGCCTCGCCATGCCTTCGACGATGGCCATTTGCGTGATCATGCCGCGCCTGTCGGCCTTCACTGAGCGTCACCCATTGCTCAAGGTCGAGATCATGCTCGACGACCGGTGGCAGGACATGATTCGCGAAGCGGTCGATGTCGGCATCCGCGTGGGCAGTCTGCCGGACTCCGCGGGCACGGCTAAGCTGATCGGAACGATGCATCGCGTGGTCGTTGCTTCGCGTGATTATCTGGACCGGCATGGCACGCCGCTGCTGCCGGAGGACATTGCCAGGCATCGTGTCGTGGGCGGACCGGCCGGGTCGCATGTGTCGTCGTGGCAATTCGAACGCGAGGGCGAGACGACGTCGATCGACGTGCAACCGCACGTTTCCACTAACGACACGGCGGGTGCGCTGGCTGCGGCGGCAGCCGGCCTCGGCGTCGTCTCGACGACATCGTGGGCATGTCGATCGCAAATCGAAGAGGGCACGCTCGTGCGCCTGCTGCCCGAATGGAACATGGCGCAACTCCCTGTGCATGCGTATTTCCCGATGGGGCGAGCCACCCGTCTTGCTGCCCGCGCGTTCGTCGAATTCATCGCGGACGAGTTGAAGAACGGACCTCGCGATTTCATAGCCGCAGCGTAGTCACCAACATCGGTTCGCCGTAACCCGGAGTGTCCATGTTCGACAAGTACTTGCGTATCGAAAGCGGCCCGGACTGGCATCACTTCTACGTCTACACGGATAGTTGGTTCGTTGCGATGTTGCTCGTGGTCGCCCTGTTGCTTGCGATCTTTCTGGCAAGTGCGATCTGCTATTACGTGACGCGCTCGGTCATGTTGTTGATCGTGAGCCGCCTCGCACGCAAGCAAGGGCGTAAATGGCTGAGCGCCGCCGAGCGGCATCGCGTGTTCCACCGGCTCGCACCGCTCGTGCCGGCGGGGATCATCTATGCGTCTGCGCCGCTGCTTTCCGGCCTCACGTTTCCCTTGATCGCAGCGCTCGGACGGCCATTGGCGATCATCGCGGCGTGCTACATGGTCTACACGCTGCTGCGCGCGGCGCTTGCGTTGCGTGACAGCATCGACGAGCGCTATAGCCACTTTCCGTCCGCAAGCGAAAGGCCGATCAAGAGCTTCCTGCAGATCGCGACCATCGTCGTTTATCTAATCGCGCTGATCGCCATCGTCTCGTTGCTGATGGAGCGTTCGCCCGTCTATCTCCTCACGGGCTTAAGCGCGATCACGGCGCTTCTCATCATCATCTTTCGCGACTCGCTGCTCGGCTTCGTCGCCAGCATCCAGCTCGCGGCCTACGACATGTTGCGCGTGGGCGACTGGATCGAAGTGCCGGGGTTCATTGCAGACGGCACGGTGATCGATATCGCGCTGAATACGATCAAGGTGCGCAACTTCGACAACACCATCGTGATGTTGCCAAGCCAGGTGCTTCTCGCGAACAGCGTGAAGAACTGGCGCGGCATGATCGAGTCGGGCGGCAGGCGTCTGAGGCACGCGATTCATTTCGACGCGGACACGATCCGCTTTCCCGACGAAGCGTTGCTCGCGCGTTTGCATGAAACGATCCAACGGCCGCTCGTGTTGCCCGAAGGTGAGCTTCGCACGAACCTCGGCTTGTATCGGCGCTACCTGAGCGCCTACTTCGGGGATCATCCGGCAGTGCGGCGCGACATGCCGCTCGTGATCCGGCAAGTGCAGTCGAGAGAGCCCGTCGTCGCACTGGAGATCTGCCTCTATATCGACGAGATACGCTGGGAGCTTTACGAGAGCCTGCAATCGGACATGCTCGATCACGCTTATGGGGTCGTGCCGCTTTTTGGCCTGCGGTGTTGGCAGCGGGAACGGGGGGTGTCAGTAGCGTCGTAATGATGACGGTAAGGCGCACCTTACCAAACGAGTGGGTGATGAAAGGTCGCGAGAGATGTAGAGTCAAAGGCCCGGCACCCGGCTTGAGCGCAAGTATTCATCGTCCTTGGTATCTAGCGAATCAGGAAAGCCGCGCGCTGCGGCGCACAACGTTTCGAAGCGGATAGGGACACGCGGCACGGTGTTTGCTGCGCTCATGAGCAAGCAGGCGAAGACCGTCTGCCTCTTTATTCCAGTCCGAAAGGAGGAACGGATCATGAGCAAGGCAATGAGCATGTTAATTGCAGCCGTCGCTACCCTTGCGCTCTCAGGCGGTGCTTATGCGCAGTCAGCAGGAGGCTCGAGCGGTGCGGGTTCGGCGGGTAGCACGGCCAGCCCGTCGAACCAGATGAACGGAGCAACAGGTGCAACGGGCGGCTACGGCGCACCGAGCGGCACCAACTCAGACAGTGGCATGGGCGCCAAGGCGCCGAACTCGGGGCTGCCGAGCACGAACAGCAATTCAACGTCTGGCAACAGCGCTCCCAAGAGCAACAACACGCTGGCGACCCCGAGCGTGGTGTCACCGGCCGCAGGCCAGTAACGGCTTCAATCGCGTAGCAGTTTAGATCCGAGCCCTGAGATTGCGTCAAAGCACACCTGAAAGCGATAGGCCCTCTCCGCTTGCTTGAGTGCAGGAGGAGAGGGCATTTCGTTTGAATCTCGCTTAACTTAAGGCGCCGCTACACCCTGCGTCTTCGGGCTATATGACGTGTAAAAGCTGGCCCCGGCCCACGCTGGCGCAACGTCGTTGTATAACGGCGCACCTTGCGTGTAGTTGGCGCTGTTATGCCAGTCCCCCGTACCGGTGTACTTCGCGACAGCCGGATACGGATACACGGGACGCGAGGCCGTCACGACATTCGACGCATCCGTCTGGTAAGTCGTAACCGCATTCGGTGCGGATCCCTGCTCGACCCAACCAGTGATCTGCGAGACCAGATCGATGTTTGGGAAGCCCTCGCCGCCGCCACAGTGCGCGACGCCCGGCACTACGTAGAGACGTGCGAACTCGTCCGCAGCCGATTCACCCATCGTGCTCTTCAACGCCTGGTAATAGGCAATCGTGAAGAGCGGCGAGATGTGCTGGTCGGCCCAGCCGTGCCAGAGGATCAGCTTGCCACCCGTCTGCTTGAACGCTGAAAGATCCGGACTCGTCGCGTCGTTGAGCGGGTGATTCGCTTGAAGATAATTCGCGTAAAAACTCGCATCGCGATAGCCGAATGTGTCGATGTCAGGCATCGTCGGCGAACCCGTGAAGATCAGGTTGTAGGCACCCGTGACGATCGTGTAGCTGAAAAGGCTCGTCACGGGAACAGCGGCGGCCGTCGAGTTCGTCGTCGGCACTTCCACGCCGACCCAGTTCGCTTCGGACCCATACTGCGGCGAGCCTGCGAGCATCTTGACGCCCGTGTTGGCATCCGTCGGGCCGGTATAGATCTTGGTGGCCGTCGCGACTTCTGCCGCCGTCAGGCAACTGCTCGTGTCCGATGCGCTCGCGCCGCACTGGATCGATGCGGGATCGAAATGGCAGGTGCGCGGATCGGCGAGAAGGCCGTCGGGCACGCCGGCCTGTCCACCGCATGCGGCAACCACTGCCTTGTGAAGCACCAGTGCCTTGTCGGCGTACAGCACGGCTTTACCTGCGCTCGTGCCCGTCGTGCTGTTCGACTCGACGCTCCAGCCGTGATACAGCGAGTTCTGAATCTGGAAGTGCGCGGCTGGGGCGCCTACGACGATGCCGTTGTAGTCGGACGGGTAACGTTGCGCCGCCATCAGCCCTTCGCGCCCGCCATCGGAGCAGCCAACGAAGTACGAATACTTCTGCGCTTGCCCGTAGTAAGCCTGAATGAGCTTCTTCGCAGTGAGCGTCGTGATGTGCTGTCCGCGATAGGCGAAGTCAGCCTGCTTTTGCGGGTCCGTGGTCCACGCTGAACTCTGGCCCGAGTGGCCCATGTCCGTCGCCGCGGTGACGAAGCCGCCTTGCTGCACGAGCGGACAGGTGTAGCTGAAGCTGAACGAGGTTTGCTTGGTCGGGTCGTTCAGGTTGCCGCACAGGCCGCCGCAGCCCAGTTCCGCGAAGCGTTGAGTCCAGGTGTTCACCGGCAGGGCCACCTCGAATGTGTTCGACGGCGCAAGCGTGCCCTTGACGGCGCAGAAGGATACCGAAGCTCCGTTGATGGTAGCGGTCGTCACCGTCGCGGAAGTGATCGAACTGCCGGCCCCGCCGATGTCGGTGATGTCCAACGCGGCAAGCTTCGAGCAATCGACAGCGGGCTTGACCACGGCCAATGGCGTATTGCTCGAACTGCTGCTACCGCCGCCGCACGCGGTGACAATGGCAGTCGTGACGCAAATGACGGCTAGTGTTAGCAGCGAGCCAGCTCGTGTGGGTCTGCGCGAAAGGCGCGCGATGGAATCCAGAACTCTCATACTTGTCTCCTTGAAGTGAGTCTTCTATGGGCTGCAACGGATTGACACTCGATTTCTGGATTTGCGAAGACCTCATGTTTGAGTTTCGATTAGCGGTGGTCTTTTGAGAGACGCTGTTCCGCTTAAGGGCGATTCGCTGCTGGCGGATGTGAACGTACCCGGATCAAACGGCCGGGAAAGAGAGGGTTAACCATTGAGTTAGCTTCACTGGAGGCGGCGAGTCCTCCGGCGTGGCGGTCGATACACCTTGCATGCGTGGGCTTCGGGATGCCTTTAGGCGACGGTTCTGATCCACTGGCGATCGACTACGGCGATAAGCAAATTAGATAGGTGCGAAAAGCGTTCGAAAAAATGGAGGTGTCGCAGGCCCCCGCTGCTTGCTATCACCGCGCACCGGCATTGCAGGCCTTCCTGTTGCGAATTCATTCACGGGGTATCTGATTTGCTTATCGCGATGCGATCGATCAAGCCATCGAAGAAAGCCTTTCGATAACCTGTCAGCATACGTCAACGCTGTTGCAGGAAAGCCTTCGTTGTCTCAATCCCGGACAGAAGTCACCTTGATTGACTGAGATTCTTGCCATTCCATCTGGTTAACCCGCTCTATTGAGTCCCGAGGTCGTTTGGCTATCTTCGAAACCTACTGAAGACACATCCATCATCAAGGCAGGATTCACCAGAGGGAGATACCTATGGACAGCAACATCAGAACAAGCGGCAACGACTTCGACAAGCGCTTCGCATCGAGTGCAGACATCAGTCCACGACTTGACGCGATAGTCCGTGCCGGCGTGGCGGGCGGACTGACAGGCGCGATCATCATCTGGATTTACGAGGCACTGATCTGGGTGGGCGCGCAACACTTGATGTCCCTCGCAGGCATTCCGCGCAATGCCACGGGGCTTGTGTTCGGGAAGGCGTTTCAGGAGTCGATCGGCGTCTGGGCGTATGTGATCGGCACAGGGATTCACTTTGTCTTTGCGATTGGCTGGGGCATCTTGTTCGCCATGATCTGGCCGTACTTTCGCCGTCGCGGATATGAAGCGACGTTCGTCGCTTTGTTCTACGCGATCCTCGCGTGGATCGTGATGCATGTCGCGATCGCCATCGCCTCTGACAATCATCCGAATTACCTCGATCCGGTCGTGATCATCGGAGGGTTCATGTCGCACTTTTGCTTTACGGTTCCGCTGGCGCTGACCGTCAAGAGAATGCTCGCCAAGGGAACGGCCTCGTAAGCATGCGCCAAGGTCGATGTGAAACACGCCATGGAGGAACTCACGCAAACTGCGCCCTATGCCCGCGCCATGACATTGCCGGTAGCGCCGGCTATAGCCACCGAGCTTGCGCTCGTCTATCACGTGATTCTGGAAGCCATGCGTGGTGGCTATGGCAACGAAGCGCATTTGGGAAGCATGCTGCAACTCACGATAAGGACGCTGCTCATCGGCGAAAAAGGGCGCGTCAGGCTGAAGCAGCATGTGTTTCGCGAGGCACAGAACGGGATCGTGCGCTGCCGGCTGGCTGGAATGCGGACGGGGAGCTGGACGCCGGACCCGGCAACCTACGAGACGCTATGCGAAGTCCTCGCGACGTTCGACCGGCAACTGGCGGTGACGCCGTTCTACGAATTCATGCTGGTCAATGAGGAGGTGAACGCGTCGATCGCGCGCCGCAAAGCGAAGGCGGCGAAGAAGGACGCGAAGTCCGGTTAGACTCGGGGCACGTCATCCTCGCAGGTGCCCGCGCATGAAAGACCCGCTTCGCTCGACGTCGGACACGCAAGCGCCGCCTCGGCGTTCGTTCGAGCCGCGCGCGCTGTTCAGCTTTCGCAAGTCGGGACCGCGCTTACCGGTCGCGTGCCGCGCTGCGTTCAGTGTCGGGTTGCCTGTCGCCATCGGCTGGGCGCTTGGCGATGTATCGGCCGGACTGATGGCGACGATCGGTGCGCTCACGTCGTTGTACGCATCGGACCGGCCGTATGCGAATCGCGCGTGGCTCCTTGCGGGCATAGCACTCGCGTTCAGCGTGATCGTTACGCTCGGCGTTTGGGCTCAGCAATGGCCCGTCCTGGCGGTGCCGCTCGTCGTCGTCATCGCGATGGCCGCGACCTTCGTCTGCCACTCGCTCAGAATAGGCCCGCCTGGCGCCTACATGTTCTCGTTGGCGTGCGCCGCTGCCACGGCCATCCCGGTTCCCGTCGATCGGGTCGGTTGGCTCGTGCTCGGCGGAGGAGGGGTGTCATGGCTCGTTCACATGTCCGGGGCGCTGATTGCGCCGAGGGGACCGGAGACCTCGGCAGTCGCCGCCGCTGCGCAAGCGGTGGCAAGGTTCGCGCAGGCTTCGGACATCGGCGCGAAAGACCGCGCACGTCATGAGGCAGCGTTGGCGCTCCATGACGCCTGGGCAGCGCTTGTCACTTTTCAGCCTGCGAACGGACGCACGGATAAGGCGCTCACGCGTTTGCGGGCGCAGAATCGCGAACTGCATTTGATCTTTGCAGCGTGCGTCAGCGCCGACGATTCGCTTGTCGCGACCTCGGAGGCACTGGCTAAGCGAGCGCGCGAGATCGGCTCGGAGATCAACTCCACAAACGAACATGGTACTGAAGTTCAGCTTCCGCTAGGGCGACTGCGAACGTCGCATTTGCTACTGGAAAACCTGACGCTTCACTCGCCGGCAGCGAAAGTGACAATGCGCGTCGGCATAGCCGTGGCGATTGCCGGCTTGATCGGCGCGGCTTTGAGTCTGGAGCGCGCTTACTGGGCGATGGCGTCGGCCGTACTCGTGTTGCACATGGGCCTCGATTGGGCGCGAACCTTGCAGCGAGGACTGGAACGAACCGTCGGCACATTGATCGGCCTCGTTCTTGCCAGTGCGATTCTCGCCATTCATCCCACAGGCCTGTGGCTCGTCGCGACGTTGATGTGCCTCCAGTTTCTCATCGAGATGCTGGTTACGCGCAACTACGCGTTGGCCGTCGTGTTCGTTACCTGTATCGCCTTGGTGATCGCCTCCGACGACCACGCATTGCGTGATCCGGCGGCTCTGCTCTGGGCACGTGCGATTGATACCGTCATTGGTTGTGGCGTGGGCCTGCTCGTTCATGCGCTCTTCGGACCGCGAGGTGCTCCTGTCTCGTTGCGTCAGCAGATCGTCCGGACGTTGGCAACCGCGCAGACCGCACTCGATCACCTTGCCGCAGGCGATGTGACATCGAATGAAGCGTTACGCGTGCGGCTCGAACTTCAGCATCGAATTTTCAGACTGGTGACATCCTATGAAGCGGGTACCGGTGGCTTCGCGCGCGATCCAGCCGCCGACGAGTGTATGTGGCCAACCGTCGTCGCCACGCAAAGGCTAGGCTACAAGATTCTCGCCGCTTGCTGGTCTATCGAATCGGAAGGCGTGTCTTCTTCTGCGACTCTCACGGGAGATGAACTCGCGAACGTCAACGCAGCGCTTTCCGAAATCATGACGTCAGTGCATAACGGTAACGGCCCGAACGCGCTTCACGAATTGCCCGATCTTCTCGACGACGAAATACGTGATCTAAGCGACTCTCTCGTTGCCTACCGTTCCACACCCGCGCGCGGAACGCGATGAAAATTCCGCCCGAAGTAGATCAACCCGTCACCCTCGTCGCGCACGCTGATCTCGTTCGTCTGCACAAAGATCACGGAATGCGAACCCACTTCCTTCGCCTCGACGATGGTGCCCTGCAAGCTCGCAAGCGCATCGCGCAGGACCGGCACGCCATGCGAGCCCTCGTCCCACAGTGGCAGCGAGAAGCGCTCGTCCATCGAAAGCTGCGTGAGGCCCGCGAAGTGACGCGCGGTTTCCTCGCGATGCGCGGGCAGTACGTTGATGCAGACATGCCGATTGCGCACGAACGCTGCGTGCATCGAGCTCGACCGGTTCAGGCACACGAGCAGTGTCGGCGGCGCATCGGTGACGGAGCACACGGCGCTCGCCGTGATGCCGCAGCGCCCGAATGGGCCGTTGGTGGTCACCACGTTCACTGCCGCGCCCAGATGTGCCATCGCCTGGCGAAACTGCTGGCGGGCCGGCTCGATGTCGGGGCGTGATGCTTGAAGGGGCAGGGCGGACATGTCGGTGTCTCCGGTTTTGTTCGTATCCATGTTATTTATCAGATTGCGATTCAAGCGTACGCGGCGAAGCGCACGAAGGAAATCCGCATGATTGGCCCATGTACCCGGCATCGCTACCGAGCGCACTAAAGGTTTTACCGACCCTTCGCTCGCAAGCGTTGGAAAGGCCTTTGCTAGCGGATTCCGGCTGGTTATCATGAAGCTCCAGAAAAACGACGACCTTGCCAAGAGACCGCCGAACTCCACGGCGCGCACGGTCCCGATGTCAATCGAAAGAGTCCTTGCAATGAATCCTCCCGCTCCCGTGGTGTATATCGTCGATGACGACAACGGCATGCGCACCTCGCTTGCGTGGCTGCTTGAATCGGTGGGCGTGAAATCGGAAGGCTTTGCGAGCGCGGCGGAATTCCTGCGCGCGTTCGACGTGAACAAGCCCGCATGCCTCGTGCTCGACGTGCGCATGCCCGAAGTCAGCGGCTTCGAGGTGCAGTCCGAGTTGAACCGACGCGGCGCGACCCTGCCGATCATCTTCGTGAGCGGTCACGGCGACATTCCGATGTCGGTGCGTGCGTTGCAGCACGGTGCGATCGACTTCGTCGAGAAACCGTATAACTCGCAGCAGATGCTCGAGCGTGTGCAACGCGCGATAAAACTCGCGACGCAGCGCCACGCGAAGGATCAGCGCAAGCGTGAACTGCGCGAGCGTGTCGAGTCGCTCACGGCACGCGAAAAGGAAGTGCTGCGCGGTGTGATCGAAGGCAAGGGCAGCAAGCGCATCGCTGCCGACCTGTCGATCAGCGTAAAGACCGTGGATGTGCACCGCGCGAGCATCAAGGAGAAGCTCGGCGCGGCATCGATCGCGGCGCTCGTGCGCGACGTGCTCGAAGTGTGGAGCCCACCAGGCGACGAGCGCGCCTGATCTCAACGCATGTAGAGGCCGCCGTTCACGTCCCAGCACGCGCCGTTGGCAAAGTACGCATCCGCTGAGGCTAACAGCACCGCGACGTCCGCAATGTACGCGGCCGAACCCAGCTTGCCCACTGGAATGCCCGCGATCACTTTTTCGAGCTTCTCCGCGGGTACGCTTTCGTGGACGATAGGCAGATCGAGCGGTCCCGGCGAAATCGCGTTGACGGTCACGCCATGCGCCGCGAGATCGCGCGCGAAGACTTTCGTAAGCGTAATCGCGCCGCCTTTCGCGGCCGCGTAGTGCGCGCCGGTCGCCGAGCCGCCATTCTGTCCCGCGAGCGACGCGATGTTCACGATGCGCCCCGCGCCGCGATTCGCGAAGTGCTGGCCGAACACCTGGCAGCCGAAAAGGACGCTGCGCAAGTTGATATCGATGACCTGATCGAATTGCTCGGCGGTGATCTCCATCGCCGGGACGACTTTCGATGCGCCCGCGTTGTTGATGAGTGCATCGATGGCGCCCCAGCGTTCGAGCAGCGCATCGCGTGCCGCTTCGAAGTCCGCTTTCGATGCAACGTCGAGCTTGATCGCGCATGCGCTCGATTCGTCCTTGCTCAACTCGCGCGCCAGTGCTTGCGCGGCTTCGATGGCGATATCGGCCAATGCGACCTTGTACCCCGCTTCGTGAAAGCGCCGGGCGACGACAGCGCCCAATCCGCGCGCTGCGCCTGTGATGAGCACGACTCTATTCGACATAATTTCCTTTGGGCATGTTGAGTTTCGTTAGGCAGGCGGCGACGGCGCAGACTTTTTCGTCCGCACCCTTGCGTCCTACGACCTGCAAGCCCGCCTTGAGCGAGGTGCCAACGACCGGCACCGGAATGCTCAACGCCGGATGGCCGCTTAGATTGAACGGCCGAATCAGCGACGACATGGCGATGACCGACGTCCCTGCGCGCGCCGCTTCGAGCGTGATGGGAAATGTTGGGAGCGTGGGCAATATGAGCACATCCACATCGTCGAGCTCGCGATCCACTGACGCCGTGAACATGCGTCTCACACGTTCTGCGGCGTCAACGTCGACGGCTGACGTGTTCGACGCAGCGCGCAATCGCGCAACGAGATCCGCGCCGAGCTTGCCCGTATCGACGAGATGGCCGAACGCGCGCCACGTCTCCGCGTTAATGACAGCGAGACCCGCGACGAAAGCGTCGTTCATCGCATCGAGTTCGACGGAGCGCGATGCGAAGCCAGCACGATGCACAGCCGATTCGACCGCCCTCAAAATATCCGCATCAGCTTGCACTGCGACGATACCCACGCGCGCCTTCGACGCATCCGCGCGCGCAGCACGAGTATCGAACGTGGGATCGATGGCCGTCATCACGTCGATCAGTACATGCATCTCGCGCGAGAACGGGCCAACGCAATCGAGCGTCGTCTCCTTCGGTGCGACGCCGACGCGCGACACGCGTCCGAACGTCGGCTTGAATCCGATCACGCCACAGCACGCGGCCGGGCCGCGCACGGAGCCGCCTGTGTCGGTGCCGAGCGCGGCATCAGCGAGACCGAAGCCGACCGCCGATGCAGAACCGCTCGACGATCCACCCGGAATACGCGACATGTCCTGCGGATTTCGCGGCGTACCGGTGAAGTCGTTGATCCCCGTCATGCCGAACGCGAGTTCATGCATGTTGGTCTTGCCGTTGATTCGCCAGCCTGCATCGAGCAGTCGCTGAACGACTTCGGCATGCTCGGCAGCGGCGGGTTGGTCCGCGAGCGCGCGGCATGCGGCTGTCGTCGGATAGCCCGCGATGTCGATACTGTCCTTGATGGCGATAGTTGGCGCATCCTCGCGCGCACGCGTGCGCAGATCGAATTCGCTGATAAAAGCGCTCATGCGGTGTTTCCTTGTCGCGGGTTGATTTGCCACGGCGCATCGAAAAGACGCTCTGTGCGGAAGTGCTGGATCAGCCAGATGCCACGCGATGCACGCGCGAAATCGATTTGCAGGCGCGCCGCGATCAACTCGGCCTTTTCATCGACATAGCCCGAGGCTTGCAACATGATCCAGCGGCCCTTTGCGATGCTTCCCTCGACCTCGATATGCTCGGACGTGAGGAAGTGCACGTTGGTGGCGAAATGCGGCGTGGGCGGGAGATATCGCTGCAACATCCCGACGATTTGCGCAGGCCCGGTCAATCGGCCGAACTTGGAAGCGTATTGCGGACCGATGCCTTCCCACACTGCATCTTCAGCGAAGAGCTCCGCAAGCGTTTCACCAGCGAGCGCATGCACGGGTACGTCGCATAGCGCCATATAGCGCGCAATGGTCGCGCGCACCGCGTTCTGCGCTTCGAGCGCATCGAGGCGAGCCTGCAACGCTTCGATGGTCGACGGGTTCATGACGTCGCAGCCGGCGGGACAGCCAACGCGCGGCCTACGCGCGCTTCGATCTTGCCGTAGCGCCACAGGTTGTACTCGCCGACGGGCGTCGTGCGATACAGATTGCATACGGCGACCGCCGTATCGAAATCAGCGACGTCGGCCATGATGTAGAAGGTCCACGGCGCACCGTCCGACTGGCCGACGACGAGCCGGTCGTCGTCCATCACGCCGAGCACGCGCACGTTTTCCATCGCTTCGATGGCGCTCAGCATCTTGCCGTACGCCTGCCACACTTCGCCGATATGCTCGCGCGGCAAGTCGAAGAAGTTCTGCGTGACGCCGCAGCAGAACAGCACGCGCAAGGGCAGGGATCGATTGTCGTTCATGAAGAAAACTCCTTGTTTCAAGCGTTAAAGATTGAATCAGAGATAGCCGGGAATCGGCGGCACGCCGACAAACACGGCGCCCGCTCCGTCGTAATTGCCTTCGCCGAGGAAGGCATGCTGCGTGACGACCATCGCGTCGCGCATCAGGCGTTGCAGCGGGTGCGTGCGATAGATCGCCATCGTGCCACCCAGGCGATAGGCGCGATTCACCACGTCCGCGCCTTCGTGCGCGATCTGCGTGGCCGACAGGCGCAACAGGCTCACTTGCTCCGGAGTCACGTCGTTGCCCGCGAGAATCGATTGCCAGACGCTGTCGGTCGATTCGTAGAAGAACGCGCGTGCGGAGCGCAGTTGCGCTTCGGCCTTCGCGAGTTCGATGCGGTAGTACGCGCGGTCCGCGAGTTGCGGCGCGCCGGTGGTTGTCTTGCGCCCGCCTGCCATGTTGTTCGCGACATCGAGCGCGGCGCGCGCGAGTCCGAGGTTCACCACGGCAAGCACTTGCGCCGCGTAAGCGATGGTCGGATAGCGATAGAGCGGTTCGTCGATCGTGGATGCGCCGCCGCGCACGAAGGTCCAGTCTTCCGCTACGAACTGATTCGTCACGCGCAGATCGTGACTGCCCGTGCCCTGCATGCCGACCACGTTCCAGTTCTCCACGATCTCCACCTGGCTCGGCCTGAACACGGCCGTACGCGGCTTGCCCGGCGCTTCACCAGGCTTGCCGGTGCCAATGCCCACGCCGAGCCAGTCCGCGCCCTTGCAGCCGCTCGCGAACTTCCACGTGCCGTTCACGCGATATCCGCCGGTCTCGGGCGCGGCATTCTGCACGGGAAAGAGTCCACCCGCGAACACCTGATCGGGGCCGTCGGCGTAGATGGCAGCTTGCGTCGCGACCGGCAATGCCGCGAGATAGAGATTCGCCGACCCAAAGCTCGCCACCCACGCGGCGGAACCGTCGGCGGTTGCGATGCGTTCAATCATCGCGAGGAACTCGCCGGGGGCGCGCGCATCACCGCCGAAGCGCTTCGGCGTGGCGGCGCGATAGATGCCCACGCGCTTGAGCCTGGCGATGACATCGCGCGGAACGTGCGACAGGCGCTCGAATTCTTCACGGCGCTCCGCGATTTCCGCGATGACGTCGTCGAGCGTGAGCGCGTCGGTTTGAAGAGTGCATTCGTCTTTGCGTACGAGGGCGGTAGCGGACATGGGACGTCTCCTGTTTTGTTCGAATGGCTTTGATCGGTGGATGGCGATGCCAGTCTAGAAACGCAAAAATATGAAGACAATTGGGAAGGCGTGCGCGATGATCAGTGAAGCCTCCCGGTGGTCTAAAGAAATCTTTAGGGGCGCGACACGCGAGCCGATGCTATGGTTAGGCAACGCACTCACGCTTGCTTTCCGTCGAATCATGGAATTTCCCGCTCAAGAAGATTTCCGCCTGTTGCTCGATGCGCTGACGCATTGCGTGCTGCTGCACGATGCGCAAACGAAGGCCATTGTCTGGGCCAATCGCGCGGCGTGCGTCGCGCTGGGCTTTACGGTCGAGGAGCTGCTGCCGCTCAAGGCACACGACATGACGCGCGACGACCTCAAGTACCGCCGCGAGATCGCCGTGAGCGCGATGGATCGATCGGTCGCGCAAGGGCCGCAGTCGTACGAATGGTGCTATCGCTCGCGCGCGGGCATCGACATGCTGTCGGAAGCAATAGCTACGTACGTGCCGCTTCGCGAGCGCGCGGTCGTCATGGTGCAGTTCCGCGACATCAGCGCGGAAGACGCGATGCGTCAGAAGCTGCGCGGCTACGAAACGCGTTTGCGCGAATACATGCAGGACCTCGGCGAGGGCGTCGCCGTCATTACGCCGCGCGGCAAGGTGGGCTATATCAGCGAGTCGGGGCGCCGCGTGCTCGGCCTCGCATCGGACGCCCCGCTCGGCACGGTGCTCAACTACTGCACCCCAACTGATCGCGATCGCCTCGTTGCCCAGTTGAGCAGCGCGACGAGCAGGCAATCGACATCGGCAGAGCGCTATCGCATCGTGCGTCGCGATGGCGTCGAGCGCTGGCTGCGCATCACATGCAGGCGCGTCGAGATCGACGACGAGCTGAATGGCGTGCTCGTACACTTCCGCGATATCAGCGACGAACACGCGATGGAAGAAGCGCGCCGCGTCGAGGCGCGCATGCTCGAATACGCGGGCCGCTACAACGCGATGGGTGAGATGTCGACGGCCATCGCGCACGAGTTGAGCCAGCCGCTCGCGGCCGTGCGCAATTTCATCGAAGGCGCGATCCAGCGCCTGAACCAGCCGAACGCGGTCGAAAGCGCCATCTGGGGCCTGCGCGCCGCGGATCGGCAGGCGGAGCATGCGGCGCACATCATCAAGAGCGTGCGCGAGTTCATCGTGAAGCGCGATCCTGTCGAAACGCAAGCGGACTTGCGCGACGTGCTCGCGGATGTTGCGTACTTCATCGAACTGCGCGCGCGCGACGAAGGGGTGCTCGTCAAGATCGATCAATGCCCCGAGCCGTTGCCGATACGTTGCGAACGCGTCCTGATCGGGCAGGTGATATTGAACCTCGCCTTCAACGCACTGGAGGCCTTGTCGGGTGCGACTGCGGGCGGGGTCACACTGGCTACGTCGATCAACGGCGATACAGCGGAACTGCACGTGATCGACAACGGCCCCGGCGTTCCCGCCGATGCGCTCGAACGCCTGTTCGATGGTTTCTCCTCGTCGAAGGCAGGCGGCAACGGTATCGGCTTGTCGTTGTGCAAGAACATCGTTTCGCGTCATGACGGGCGCATCTGGGCGCGGCGTGCGGAAACGGACGGACTCGAATGCTGCTTCGCGTTGCCGCTGTTTCCACGCCCGCGAATCCATTAAAGCAGGAAGCCGATCGCACTCAGCGCTTCGGTCGAATCGATCAGACGAATGACCTTCTCGACGAGACGCGGCTCGCCGCTCGCCATGCTGATCTTGTGCGTGAGATCGGCGGCGAAGATGGTCGACACGCCGCGCTTGTAAGCGATGATGATCTGCGACGACTTCACTTCGACGAGGTCCGCGCTGTCGCTCGAGAGCGTGAAGCGCGACACCGTCCGTACAGTGCGAGCCGCGTCCGATGCGGACGCCGAATATCCCGACGTCATGCGCTGGACGCGCTTTTCGCGCATGTCGTGATCGTCGTAAGCGTAGTTCAGCGAAGCCGCGAAATCGGTCGTGTCCGGGTCGATCGGTACGACATAGAAGCCCGACGGTTCCCACAAATCGAGCCACGCCCGATAGTCGCGGCGATCGAGCAGTTCGGCCTCGCGCCAGATGAACTCGATGGCGCGCGTGAAGGTCTGGTGAGAAAAAAGTGCGTTGCGATCGTCCATCATGCCTGCTCCATCATTGCGCGCCATTGCTTGTAGGCTTCGCGCATGCCCGTTTCGTCGGTGGCGTGCGCGGTCTTCTCTCCGTTCGGAGCGGTCGTTTCGCGATTGAGTCCTCGGTTCACGAGAATCGGTACGTCGGGGCCCGCGTGTGAGCCGCGCTGCACGCGCTCCCAGGCTTCCGCATCGTCGGGGCTGCCGAAGCCGAACGGGCCCTGGAAGTGTTCGTGAATGCGAAGACGCACGCGATTCGCTTCCTCCGGGCCGCCGTCCATTGCAAGTGCCACGTGGCGAATCTCGGTCTCTTCCGCCGAGATCGGACGCAGCACGCGGAAGAACGCCATCGAAAGCGCGAGATTCGGAAAGAGGTTCAGGTTGAAGCCGACGCCCATCAGCGAGCGCACGATGCGGCGCACTTCTTCCGGCGTGTGCTTCTCCGAGAGTTGTGCGGCGAGCTCGTTGAAGCGCTCGGGCAGCGGCGCGCCGTCGTCCTTGTCCAGATCGACGATCTCGGGCACGAGCACCGCGAGGCTATGGCCGTTGCCGAGCGAGCGGCAGAACGCGTCTTCGCTCGTCATGAAGCTCGTGATGGCGGCGGCGGTTTCATCGTCGATGGATTTCATCCACGACTTGTGCACAACGGGAAAGTGATACAGGTCCGTCGTGTTCTCCAGTTGAATCTTCCAGTTGCCCTTGAACTTGAACTTGTGCTCACCGTTGGCCTTGATCGGATAGCCCGCGCCTTGTTTCATGAAGAGATCGATCCACGGCTTCGCGCCGCCGAGAAAATCTTCGAGCGGTTCGATCGTTTCGTTGAAGCTCGCGAAGATCAAGCCTTGATAGACGCCGACGCGCAGCTTCTTGAGCGGCAGATCGCCTTTCTCGCAGACGCCTTCGTAGCCGTCGCCATAGGGCAGCGCGCGCAGCGTGCCGTCGAGCGCGTAAGACCAGCTATGGTAGGGACACGTGAAGCCCTTGGCGTTGCCCTTGTGCTCTTCGCAGACAGTCGCGCCACGATGGCGGCAGCGGTTTTGCAGCACGTTCACCGCGCCGGTCTTGTCGCGCACGACGATCACCGGCTGGCGGCCGATGGTCGTCGTCACGAAGTCGCCGGGCTTCGGCAATTCGCTTTCGTGCGCGACCCAGATCCACGTCTTGTAGAAGATGCGGTCGAGTTCGGCTTCGAACAGATCGCGGTCGTAGTAGAGCGAGGGCGCGATGCGGTCGGCCTCTGCGCGCCTGCCGAGCGCGCTCGTATCGATGGTTTGGTAAGTGGGCGTACTCATCTTCGATTTGGGGGTAGGTTGATCGGCGCAACACGAGGACGACATGTTCAGCACATCCTCTCGTTGACATCAGTCTCGCTTTGCGAAGATCATGCGTCAAATCGATTAAAAAACGGGTAGTGAATAAGCCCGGCCGATATCTCGAAGAGTTCGCCATGACATCCATCGACCACGTCGATCTCAATCTGTTGCGCGTTTTTCAGGCCATCGTGGAAGAGCGCAGTCTCACGAAAGCGGGTGAGCGCCTGGCGTTGTCGCAGCCGGCGGTCAGCTATTCGCTGGGACGCTTGCGCACCTTGTTCGACGATCCGCTCTTCATCCGCACGCGCTCCGGTATGCAGCCGACGCCGGTTGCATTGGAACTCGCGGAAATCGTCGGGCGCGCACTCGATACCGTGCGCGAAGCGTTGCGTTACGCAGAGCGTTTCGACGCAACGACGAGCACGCGCACGTTTCGTCTTTCACTTTCGGATGCGGGTGAGATGGCGTATTTGCCCGCGATATGCGCGGCGCTGCACGACGCCGCGCCGCGCGTGAAGCTCGTCGTCGAGCCGTTGCCCGTGGAGGAAATCGAAGAGGCGCTGCGTTCCAGCCGGCTCGACTTCGCCATCGGCAATCTGCCCTCGCTGTTGCCGCGCACGCGTCATGCTCTGCTATTTGAAGAGGCGTATGTGTGCATGACGCGCAAACGCAAGGGCTTGCCTGCTGGCAACACGCTTAGCCTCGATCAGTTTCTCGCCGCGTCGCACCTACAGGTGCGCTCGATCGAACACAGTCATCATGCGCTCGACGATGCACTGCGCGCGCAGAGCGTCGGCCGCAACATATCGCTCGCGTTGCCGCATTTCGTCGCGGTACCGGGTGTGCTGGCCGTGACGGATCTGTTTGCCACGCTGCCGGAAAGGCTCGCGCATATCCTCAATCGCGGCGACACGTTTCACATCTATGCGCTACCGGTAGCGCTGCCGAAAGCCGCCGTGACGATGCACTGGCACGAGCACTTTCATGAAGACGAAGGCATCGCGTGGATGCGCGGTCTCATGACCGACATCCTCGCAAGCTTCGAAAAGATGTGAGCCCTAAGGCTCGTCAGAGGTCGAGCACGAGCACGGGAGAGCGCGAACGCGAAACGCAGCAGCAGATCACGCTGTTGCTCGCGCGTTCGGCTTTGCTCAGACAATGATCGCGATGCTCGGGTTCGCCGCTGACCACATCGACCATGCACGTGCCGCATACACCTTCGCCGCAGGATGTATCGACTTCGATGCCGATGGAGGCGAGCGCATCCACGATCGAAGTCTTTGCATCGACGCGAACGGTTTTTCCGCTGCTCGCGAGCTTGACGTCGAAGCTTTCGAGCGGGGCATCGGCGGCGGTGACAGGCTCCGCTTTGAAGCGCTCAAGATGAATGGCATCGGCGGACAAGCGCTTCTCCGCGCGTTCGACCACGCGATCCATGAACGGCGCCGGACCGCACGTGTAGACGTGCGCGCCGGTGCTTGCTTCGCGCAGGCAGGCATCGAGTGCCGCTGACAGGTCCTCGCGCTGCACGCCGAAGTGCAGCCTCACGTGGCGGTCGAACGGTGCTTGCGTGAGCAGCGTCATGAAGGCCGCATGACTCTCGCCGCGCGCGAAGTGGTGCAGCGTGAAGCGCGCGTTTCTTGCGACCAGCCGATACGCCATCGAAAGCAGCGGCGTGATGCCGATGCCCGCGCCGATCAAAATGTGCTCGCTTGCGTTTTCTTCCAGCCGGAACAGATTGCGTGGCGCGCCGATCGAAAGTTCGCTGCCGACGTTCACTTCGTCATGCAGCCAGCGCGATCCGCCGCGCGACTCTGCTTCCTTCTTGACCGCGAAGATTTGCGAGTCGCGGCACTCGGGGTCGCCGCACAACGAGTATTGACGCGTGATGCCCGCCGGACTCGTGACGTCGATATGCGCACCCGGCTCGTAGCGCTCGAACGGCAGGCCGTCGAGGCGCGAGATGCTGAATGACCGGACGCCGTGCGCTTCCTCGCGCAAGGCGTCCACCCGAACTCTGAGCGTTTGAGCTTGCATGATGCTTTCCAGTGCGTTGCTAAAGGACGATGCGCTGAGGTTAGCGTCGTCGTACGGATAAGGGAAATCGATTAAAAATCGTGGGACATATCAGCGCGGTGGATTTATTGCGCGGTTTGCGGGGCGTTCGGCAGAGACGCTTGCGGTGCTTCGACGCTATCGGCGCTCACGCGCGCATGAAGCGCTTCGCGCTCTAGACTCGCACTGAACTGCCTGCATCCGAAGAAGAGCAGCAGGGCGGCGAGCAAGGTCGAAACTGCGTTCACGGCGGTCATCGAATGGCCGACGGCGAGCGGCGAGCCAAACAGCTTGTCGGTGATAAGCGCGACGAGGGTCGTGCCAAGACCGAGACCGATCAGGTTCGAGACGAGCAGGAACAACGCCGAGACCTGCGCGCGGATCTGGTTGGGCGCGAGCATCTGCATTGCCGTGGCCGATGTGGGCAGCGGGAACGATGCGAAGAACATCGCCGCGACGAGCCATGCAAGCGAAGCACCAAGGCTCGTGGTCTGCGCGAACGCGATGGCGGGCAGGAACATGCAGGCAGCGCCGATGCAGGCTGCGCGCATCGGGGCATCGGCGTGGCCGCGGCGCAGCAGCCAGTCGCTCAACCAGCCGCCGCAGAACACGCCCGCCGTGTTCGCGACGAGCATCACCGTGCCGAGCGTGTAGCCCGCTTCGACCGGTGTGAGGCCGAAGCGGCGCATATAGAACGCGGGCGTCCAGCTCATGAGGCAGTAGAGCGCCATCGCATAGAAGGAGAAGCCCAGGTAATGGCAAGAGAACGTCTTGCGATGCGCGCCGATGAAGCGCAGTGAATCGGTCATCGAGACGCGCTTCACCTGCCCTGCGCCATCTTGCGCGAGGCCTTTGCGTGCCGGGTCGCGTACGGTCAGCCTGAAGACGAGCGCAATCAGCAGCCCAGGCAAGCCGACGATGAAGAACGTGATCTGCCACGCGCGCACTTCGCCGAGCACGGGCAGCGTGAACGCGCTCGCGTGCTTCAGCAACGCGATCACATAACCGCCGACCAGAAACGCAATGCCGCCGCCGATGAATGAGCCGAGCGAGTAGATGCCCACCGCGCGTCCGAGCTTCGATTTCGGAAAGAGGTCCGCGAGCATCGAGTACGTTCCCGGCGAGAGCGCTGCCTCGCCCACGCCCACGCTCATGCGTGCGACGAACATCTGCGCGAAGCTCTGGCTCGTGCCGCACGCGGCGGTCGCAATGCTCCACAGCGCGATGCCGCCCGCGATGATGCGCGGACGCGCGAAGCGGTCGGCGAGATACGCGAGCGGCATGCCCATCACCGCATAGAAGAGCGAGAACGCGAAGCCGTGAAGCAGGCTGAATTGCGTATCGGTGAGATTGAGATCGCGCTTGATGGGCTCGATCATCAGCGCGAGGACCTGCCGGTCGATGAACGAGAACACATAAGCCAGCATGCAGATCAACACGACGTACCATTCGTAGGCGTAACGCTTGCCCACGGGCTTCACTGCGTTCGACGGGTTCATTCCTTGTCTCCGGTATGGGGCGTGGGAGGCAGTGTCGAGTTGTCGGATATCGGCGTCAAATTCGCCGAAATGCAGGGCGCTTATCAGTGCGGTGGATATTCGCTCGCTTATTGGTTGATTTGCCTTCTCTAACGCGTGGTCGCAGAATTGCGTCCATCAACAGGCGTTGAACTTGCCTATACACGCTCACGCACATTTTGCAATCGTGCATTATTGGTATTGCGCGCAAACCCTAATACAAAGCAAAATTTACAAGCTTGACGCTACGAAATATAAAAACTCAATGATTCGTCGCGTCGATGCGCTAAAGAAGAAGCCGTCTGACGCGACGCGCATTGCTGGAGAACGCATGTACGTCAATTACGAAACTTTCGAGGATGCCGACCGGCACGCGCATGCGCTGTCCGGCTGGGATCAACGCTACGACCAGGTCGGCGAGGGCGTTTTTCGCAGCACCGTCAAGCAGGTTTCAGCAGGCGGCGTGCAGGTTTTTCAGGAATCCGCGAACGTTCGTGTCGTTCAGCGCGGACAATTGCCGCCGGGCCGCGCCACGTTCGGCCTCGCGCTCTCCGGTGGTGCGCCGTTCTCGTTTCAGGGCGTGAAGGTCGATCAAAGCGCGCTCATCTTCAGCGACGGCGCCGAGGAATTCCTGCTTCATACACCGCCGCACATGTCGCTGCTCGGCATCGCCGTCGATACGGATTTGCTCGAATCGTTGGCCGACGTGCAAGGCTTCGACTTCCCGCGCGACGCGCACGCCCAGCAAGTCCTGAGTATTCCGGCCGCAGCGGGCGCGCGGGTGGGACGGCGCATCGTGGAGGCCGTCGAAGCGGCGCTCGCGAGGCCCTTGGAACATGTGGGCCCCGATGCGGAACGGCGCTTTGCCAACACCGTCACAGAGAGCATTCTGGAACTTCTGATGTTCCATGTGCCGGATCGGGAGGATCGGCTCACGCACGCGTGCCGCTCCGAGATCGTTCAGCGCAGCCATGAGCTCGTACTGTCGCGGCCTGAGCAGCCCGTCTCCGTGATGGATCTGTGCGTGGCGCTGCGTGTGAGCCGGCGCACGATACAGAACAGCTTTCAGTCCGTCACGCAGATGAACCCTGTCGCGTATCTTCGCGCGGTACGTCTTGCACAGGTTCGGCGGCTTCTCATCGCGACATCGCAACAGGAAGTTCCGGTACGCGAAGCCGCCATGCGCTGGGGATTTTCGAACCTTGGCCACTTCGCGAGCGATTACAAAAGCCATTTCGGCGAGCTTCCTTCGCAGACCTTGCGCGCTCGTTAACCCGTATTAAATCCCCTTAAAACAAGCGTTTTCCTGCTTTCCGGCGGCTGTATTCGCACGCCTTCCGAAAGCGCCTGTCTGCGCGCTTTCGACTACTCCAAATCGGCACGCACGGGTTGCCGGTTCCGAAGTGCTCTTTTTTATTGACCTCTTTAGAGTCGGTTCGACGATAAACGAGGAGGAGCACACATGAAGCATCGACGGAGGGCCGCTGCGACGGCGGCCGCGATATTGGCCTTGACGTACGGATTGCTCGCGAGCCAATCGCAAGCGATCGCCGCGGAAAAGCCGGAAGAACTCACCATAGCGAAGCTGCCCGCGTACAGCCCGCATCGCGTTTTCGTGACGGACGTCTCGTTCGGCAGCATGACCGATGCGCGCGTTCACGTGTTCGATGCGGACGCCGGACGTTTCCTGGGCCAGATCGATGCGGGCTTCGCGCCGGGCTTCGCCGTGTCGCCGGATCACAAGACCAGCTACGTGGCGACGACATACTTCGCGCGCGGCGGACACGGCGAGCGCACCGACGTGGTCGAGATCATCGACAACACGACGCTCGACGTCACCGGCGAAATCGTGATTCCGCCCAAGCACGCGCAAGCCGTGCCGACGCCCTACAACACGACGCTTTCCGTCGATGGCAGCCGCCTCTACGTATCGAACATCACGCCTTCGACCTCGGTCACGGTGATCGACACGGCGACGAAGAAAGTCCTCAGCGAAATCGACACGGACGCCTGCGTGCTCGCGTACCCGAGCGGCAACGACCGGTTCACGTCGCTCTGCGAAAGCGGCAAGGCATTGACCGTGAAGCTCGATACAGCTGGCAAGGAAGCGAGCCGCCAATTGTCCGAAGCCTTCATCGATGTCGATCACGACCCGGCCTTCGTCAACGGCGTACGCAACGGCCAGGGCTACGTGTTCACCACGTTCAACGGTAACGTTCGCAGCGCTGATTTCTCCGGCGACAAGGCGGTCTTCGGTGAGTCCTGGTCGTTGGTCGGCGCGGCCGATCGCAAGGCGGGCTGGCGTCCGGGCGGCTTGCAGCAAACGGCACTGCACGCGAAGAACCATCGTCTGTATGTGGCG
Source organism: Caballeronia humi (assembly GCF_001544475.1). Taxonomy (GTDB): domain Bacteria; phylum Pseudomonadota; class Gammaproteobacteria; order Burkholderiales; family Burkholderiaceae; genus Caballeronia; species Caballeronia humi. The sequence goes on from NZ_FCNW02000032.1 coordinate 54,512, forward strand.
ATGCATCAGGGCGCGGACGGTTCGCACAAGGACCCCGCCACCGAGATCTGGGTCTTCGATACCGAGAGCAAGAAGCGCGTTGCGCGCTGGAAGCTCGCCAAGCAGAAGATCGATCCGTTTCTCTCTATCGAAGTCAGCGCGGACGAAAAGCCGTTGCTCTACGGCCTCACGCCGACTTCGGATCTCGTCGTGATGGATGCGGCCACCGGCAAGTTGCGTCACGTGAGCAAGCAGTTAGGCACCACGTCCACGCTGATCGTCAATCCCTGAGGTGACGCCATGATCGATCCTGTTGTTCTCATGGTGTGCATCGCGCTCGCGGCGATCATCGCGCTGTCGAGCGCGGCGCCGAAATGGCGTGAGCCGTCGCGCTTTCGCGAGTCGCTGGAGGCGTTTGCGCTGCTGCCTTCATTTGCAGTCGCGCCTCTGTCTTACCTGTTGCCGGTGCTCGAAGCGGCGGGCGCCATCGGCCTCTTGTTCGCCGGTACGCGCACGCCGAGCGCCTGCATGTTGATCGTGGTCTTCAGCGGCTTTGCGTTGGCGCTCGCGATCAACGTATGGCGCGGGCATACCGATATCGATTGCGGTTGCTCGGGACTCTTCGCCTCTCAGGCTGACAAGACCGCGCCCAAGTCTATCGGCTGGTGGCACGCGGGTCGCGCGGCGGTGCTCGCGTTGCTCGTGGCAAGCACCCTGATGCCATCGACGGGCCGCTCGCTCGTCTGGTTCGACTACGTCAGTGCAGGCGCCTGCACGCTCTTCGCCGTCGCTGCGTGGTTCACGCTCGACGTGCTGCTTGTCAATCTTCCCAAGCTTGATTCTCTGAGGAATTCATGATGCAAACCACCCTGATGATTTCGGCCGCGCTCTCGTGGGCCGCACTTCTCGCGCTCGGCGCGATCTGTCTCGCTCTCGTTCGCCAAGTCGGGATTCTCTACGAACGCATGATGCCCGCGGGCGCGCTGATGATCGATAAAGGCCCGGCTGTCGGCACGATCGCACCGACGTTCGAATTGCTGGACATCGCGGAACGTCCGGTGAAAGTCGGCGGTCTCTCCGCGCAAAAACGCAACACGCTGGTGTTCTTCCTCTCGCCGACGTGCCCCGTCTGCAAGAAGCTGCTGCCGCTTCTCCCTTCAATCCAGGCGCGCGAAAACGCGACCGACATCGTGCTTGCAAGCGATGGCGACATCACCGAACACGCGGCGTTCTATCGCAAGACGGGTCTCTCCAGGTATCCGTATGTGCTGTCGCAGGAACTGGGGCTCACCTATCAGATCGGCAAGCTGCCTTACGCGGTACTGCTCGACGACGAAGGCAAGGTGCGCGCAAAGGGTCTCGTCAATACGCGTGAGCATCTGGAAAGTCTGTTTGAAGCGAAGGAGCGTGGCGTCGCTTCGTTGCAGGAGTTCGTGCACGGAAAGCAGGACCACCACGAACATCATGACCATCACGAAGGCCACGAAGCGCATGCCGGGCAGCACGCCTGAAGCGGCACAACAATCATTCAATCGAACAGGTGAGCGTCCATGAAATGGCTGGATTCATTCTTTGAGCACTCCGCGCGGGGCGTCGCGCAACGCAGTTCGCGGCGCGGCGCGATGGCGAAGCTTGGCAAGGCACTCGTCGGCTCCGCGATGCTGCCGCTTCTGCCGGTCGATCGCACGGCCAATGCAGCCGAGCCGAAAAAGCCCGCAAGCGCGTTGAACGACGATCCAATGAGCTGCGACTACTGGAAGTACTGCGCGATCGATGGCTGGCTTTGCAGCTGCTGCGGTGGCACGTCGAGCAGTTGCCCGCCGGGTACGACGCCGTCGCCTATCACGTGGATCGGCACGTGCCGCAATCCGCACGATGGCTCGGATTACATCGTGTCGTACAACGACTGCTGCGGCAAGACGAGTTGCGGCCGCTGCTTCTGTAACCGCAACGAACGAGAGAAGCCGCTCTACAAGCTCTCGCTCGACAACGACATCAACTGGTGCATGGCCAACGGCAACTCGAACTATCACTGCTCGGTGTCGGTATTGCTGGGAGCGGCGACGCAATGAAGAACCTTCGGCCATTGATGATGGCGGTCGCGCTCGCGACGGCCTCACAACTCGCCTTGCCGCAAACCGTCCAGTTCCCCGGCGGCAAGGCCACTTTCGACGGCAAGTGCGCGGTCTGCCATCAGGCGGGCGGCAAGGGCATGGACGGCCTCGCGCCGCCGCTCGTCGAATATCCGGGCAAGTATGCGGATTCGAAGGAAGGGCGCGCGCAATTGGGACACACCGTGCTCTACGGCATGTTCGGTCCGATCAAAGTCAAGGACAAAACCTACAACTTCAAGATGCCGGGCTTCGGCGCGCTAACTGATGCAGAGATCGCCGACGTGCTGAACTACGTCGTGTTCGACGTGAACGCGCAGCACGGCTCGGCCAAGCCATTCGATGCCGCCGAAATCCAGGCATTGCGAGCAAGTACGCTGGATGCGTCCGCGGTGTATAAGCAGCGCGATGCCGTGATTAGAGGTCTCGGGCTATGAAGCGACGTGCGTTGCGGTTCGCGGTGAGCACCGCGATGCTTTCGTGCGCGGCGACGTGGAGCCATGCGCAAAGCTACGACGAAGCGCGCGCACGCCAGGCATGGGTGCTCAATTGCATGGGCTGTCACACAGCGGACGGTTCCGGCATTCCGGGCAAGGTACCGCCCTTGCGCGATTCGCTCGGCCATTTCGTGTCGCTGAAAGACGGGCGCGACTTCGTCATGCGCGTGCCGGGTGCATCGAATTCCGCGTTGAGCGACGCGGAACTCGCGAATGTCCTCAACTGGGTGCTCGGCACGATGAACCCGCAGTCGCGCCCTGCGTCGCTCGCACCCTATACGGCCGATGAAATCGCCGCGCACCGGCGGCCCGCGCTGACCGACGTTGCACGCGTGCGCGCAAAGCTCATCAGGCAACTACAAGAGAACGGCGTGAACGCCGTTCCCGAACACTACTAGGACCAGGAGACACCATGACGGATAACAGCCAGCATCTTGCGATGCTCGATTCGACGCGCGCGTTCCTTGCATCGGACAAGCGCATGTTCATCGACGGACAATGGCGCGCTAACGCTAAAGGCGCGACGCTCGATGTGATCAATCCCGCCGACGGCACTTTGCTTGCACGCGTGCCGAGCGCCGACGAGGAGGACGTGGACCTCGCCGTGCGCGCCGCGCGCCGCGCTTTCGACGATTCCGACTGGTCGCGCATGAAGCCGACCGATCGCGAGCGTATCCTCTTGCGCGCCGCCGAACTCATCGAAGCGAATGCGCGCGAATTGGCGGAGATCGAATCGCTCGACAACGGCAAGCCCGTCACGGTCGCGCAAGGGCTCGATGTGTCGATGGCCGCGCAGTGTTTCCGCTACATGGCGGGCTGGGCGACGAAGATCGAGGGCAGCACGCTCGATCCCGCGATTCCGTATAGCCCCTCCAACACGTTTTTTGGCTACACGCGCAAGGAAGCGGTCGGCGTAGTGGGCGCGATCATTCCGTGGAATTTCCCGTTGCTGATGGCGTCGTGGAAGCTCGCGCCCGCGCTTGCGACGGGCTGCACGGTGGTGCTGAAACCCGCCGAGGACACGCCGCTCTCCGCGTTGAGGCTCGCGATGCTGCTCGACGAAGCCGGCTTGTCGAAGGGCGTCGTCAATGTCATAACAGGGCTCGGCCGTAGCGCGGGCGCTGCGCTTGCGCGGCATCCCGGCATCGACAAGATCGCGTTCACGGGCTCGACGCAAACGGGCAAGGCCATCGGTCACGCGGCGCTCGACAACATGACGCGCATGTCGCTCGAGCTGGGCGGCAAGTCGCCGGTGATCGTGCTGCCGGATGTGGACATCGACAAGGCCGCCGAAGGCGTGGCTAATGCGATCTTCTTCAACTCGGGGCAGGTGTGCACGGCGGGCTCGCGCGTCTACGTGCATGAGAAAGTGTTCGACCGCGTAATGGAGCGCGTCGCGACAATCGCCGATGCGCTGCCGATGGGCCCTGGTCTCGATGCGGCTACGCAGATCGGCCCGCTTGTCTCGGCGCGCCAGATGGATCGCGTGCTCGGCTATATCGAAGCAGGCCGCGACGAAGGTGCTCGTGCGATTGCGGGCGGAGCGCGCAAGGATGGCAAGGGCTTCTTCGTCAAACCGACGGTGCTCGTCGATACCGATCATTCGATGCGCGTGGTGCGCGAAGAAATCTTCGGGCCGGTGCTGGTCGCGATGCCGTTCAAGGATATCGACACCGTGGTCACGCAAGCGAACGATTCGCCGTATGGTCTCGGCGCAAGCATCTGGTCGAACGATTTGTCGGCGATCCACAACCTCATTCCGCGCATCAAGGCGGGCACGGTATGGGTGAATTGCCATTCGCTGCTCGACAACGCGATGCCCTTCGGCGGCTTCAAGCAGTCGGGCTTCGGCCGCGAGCTGGGACGTGCCGTGATCGACATGTACACCGAGACGAAGTCGGTGCTCATCAATCATGCGTGAGGGCGCACGAATGACCCGGAAGACATTCAAGCGCTCGCTGGCGGCTGCGGGCGCGCTCGCCGCGTGTTCGAGCGCGTGGGCGCAAAGCTCGGTGACGCTCTATGGCACCGTCGACGCAGGCATCACGTACACGAGCAATCAGCAGATCACGCAGGCCGATGGCAGCGTTGGCTCTGGGCACAACTTTGCGTTCTCGGGCGGCAACCTCGTGCCGTCGCGATACGGTTTGATGGGTATTGAAGATCTCGGCGGCGGCTTGCAGGCGAAGTTCATGCTCGAGAACAGCTTCTATACGGGCAGCGGAAACTTTGTGCAAGGCGGATCGCTGTTCAATCGTCAGGCATGGGTCGGGCTGGCTCAAGAGGGCTTCGGCACGTTGTCGCTGGGCCGGCAATACGATTCGTATTCGGACTTCCTCGGGCCGTATGTGTCGAGCAACAACTGGGCGACACTCTATGGCTCGCACCTGGGCGACGTCGACAACCTGAACGAAGCGTTCAACTTCAACAACGCGATCAAGTACACGAGCCCCGACTGGAACGGCTTCTCCGTAGGCGGCACGTACAGCCTCGGCGGCGTTGCGGGCGACTTCGCTCAACGCCGCGGCTACGCGTTCGCGGCCACCTACGCGCGTGAGCCGTTTTCGATCAGCGCGGGCTACCTGAACCTGCACAACCCGCTCGATGCTGCACTCGGCGGCTCGGCGGGTTATATCGGCGACTTCGCCTGTTCGAATCCGTCGGCGCTTTATTGCCAGTTGCAGAACGCAGAAGCGCTGAAGGCGTATGGCGCAGGCGCATCGTATGTCATCGGGCCCGCAACGATCGCACTGACCTACACGCATACGAAGCTGGAGCACAGCCAGTATTTCGCCGACAGCGCCAACCCGCAGGGCCGCAACATCGCGTTTGACATCGGCGAAGCGAACCTTACCTATGCGGCGACGCCGTTCCTGCAACTGGGACTCGCGTACATCTACAACGTCGCGAAGGTGGATGGCGGTTCGTCGACGCGCTTCCACCAGGTGAACCTAGGCGCGAACTACGCGTTGTCCAAGCGCACCGCGTTGTACGGCGTCGCGATCCTGCAGAAAGCGACCGGAGCCGGTCTCGGTATCGATCCCGTGACGGGCGCGTCGGTCAACTATGCGCAGATTCCCAATCTGCCCAATTCCAATAACGACCGGCAAGTGTCCGTGACACTGGGAATCCGGCACAACTTCTGAGCGTGTTTACCGAGGGCCGCAACCCTGCAAACGATCATCGTTTGCAGGGTTTTTTCGCTTGTGCTGCCGCTCGTGCATCGATCAGTTCGATGTATGCATGACGCCATATATGATTGATTTGACCGATAAGGGTGGCTCCGTTAATTTTGTCGAAACGCAGGGACGTATAGGGCTTCTACGCTGAGACCGTCCCCGCAAAACACAACGGAGACACCAGCATGAACAAGGAAGTCATCGACGCGCTGCTGCAAAAAATCAACGGCAGCGCTACGAGCGAAGGCAACGCGCGCACGAAGACAATCGTGAACCGCATCGTGCGCGATCTCTTCCACACGATCGAAGACCTCGACGTGACGCCCGGCGAGTTCTGGACGGCGCTGAACTATCTCGGCGAGACGGGGCTGAGCGGCGAGTTCGGGCTGCTCGCCGCGGGGCTCGGCTTCGAACATTTCCTCGATGCACGTCTGGACGAGAAGGAAGCGCAGGCTGGTCTCGAAGGCGGCACGCCGCGCACGATCGAAGGGCCGCTTTATGTGGCGGGTGCGCCAGAGTCAGTAGGCCATGCGCGTCTGGACGACGGCACGAGCCCCGGCGAAACGCTCGTGATGCGCGGCCGCGTGTTGAGCGAGAACGGCGAGCCGCTCGCGAATGCGCTCGTCGAAGTGTGGCACGCGAACCATCTCGGCAATTACTCGCACTTCGACAAGTCGCAGGCCGCGTTCAATCTGCGCCGCTCCATTCGCACCGATGCCGGCGGCAACTATGCGTTCACGAGCGTCGTGCCGGTGGGCTATAGCGTTCCGCCCGGCGGCAAGACTCAGCAGTTGCTCGAACAACTGGGCCGCCACGGCCACCGTCCGGCGCATATTCACTTCTTCGTGTCCGCTCCGGGTTATCGCAAGCTTACGACGCAGATCAACATCGACGGTGATCCGTATCTGTGGGACGACTTCGCGTTCGCCACGCGCGACGGGCTCGTGCCGGAAGTGAAGAAGGCGGAGGGCGCGGAAGGCGAGCCGTATGGCGTGCAAGGCAACTTCGCGCTGATCGATTTCGACTTCACGCTGTTGAGCGAGCGCGGCGATGTGCCATCCACCGAAGTGGAGCGGGTTCGCGCGGCGGCTTGATTCAGCCGCCGACATTCAAAGAGAGCGACTAATTCCCCGTCGGCATCGGGATGTTGAAGCCTTCCTTCTCCAGCGACTTACGCAAATATTCGAGCTGCTGGTATTGCGTGATCGTGATCGGCCCGGAGTACGAAGCGCTTTGCAACTTGCGCGGCGGGTACTTGATGTAGGTCTTCATCAGATCCTTGAGCGCGCCAGAAAACGCTGGCATCGTCCAGGTACGTTCCGTGTAGTTGTTCATGAAAAGGTCGTAGCGTTCCTGCGGATCCTGATACAGATCGAAAATTTGCGGGACCGTCGCGACGTATTTTTCCGGGCCCTTCCAGCCCAGGTTGGTATCGGCGGCCAGGCCGCCGGTCAGCGCACCGCCATCGCCGCGAAGGTTGAACACCGCCTTGTAGTGTCCGAGACGCACGGCACCCGGCGTCAACTCGTTCTCGGTGAAATAAAACCACGCCGTGCGCTCGGACTTGCCGGTGCCGAACAGGATCGGCGTCATGTCGTAACTGTCGAAGATGATCGGCTTGCCTTCGCGATCGTTCTTCGGCAGTGCGACACCCGCCACCTTGGCGAACGTCGCCATCAGATCGAGGCCGCCCACGATGTCGAAATTCCGGGTGTTGGGCGCGATCTTTCCAGGCCACCACGCGATGGCCGGCGCGCGAGTTCCGCCTTCACGGTCGGTGCCCTTCGTGCCGCGGAACGGCGTGTATCCGGCATCCGGATACACGTCTTGCCACGCGCCGTTGTCGGTGGTGAAGATGACGAGCGTGTTCTTGTCGAGGCCCTTTTCGCGCAGCTTGTCCATCAGGCGGCCGACGCGCGCATCGAGTTCGACCATCGAGTCGGCGTATTTGCTCTTCGAAAGCGACTTGCCGATGTAGTCCGGGTCCGGCAGGTTCGGCTGATGCACCTTCATGAAGTTGACGTTGAGAAAGAACGGCTTGCCGCTTTGCGCTGCCTCGTCGATGTCATCGAGCGATCCCTTCTCGATGTACCGATCCACGAAGGGAATGCCGACGATCCTGTTGGCCGGATCGTTTTCATACTGCCCGTTGATCTTGAACTCTTCGTGTGCTTTTTCGCCTGCTTTACCCGACAGCATGCCCTTCGTGACTCGTGCGAACATCTCGCGTTGCTTAGGGTCCATGTCCGGGAACCACTTCGGATCGGCATACGTGTACGCGTTCAGGTGATAGAGGCCCACATACTTCATGTCGTCGTAACCCTGCGCGTTGGGCAGCGCGTAATCGGATTCTCCGAGGTGCCACTTGCCGATGAAGTAGGTCTTGTAGTTCGCGAGCTTGAGCACCGACGCAAGCGTCCACTCCGCTGCTGGAAGTCCGCCGCCCTCGCCCTGGAACGACACCGTCGTCATGCCGCTGCGATTCGGATTGCGGCCCGTCTGCATCGCCGCGCGGCCGGGTGTGCAACTCGGCTGCGCGTAGAAGTCGAAGAAGGTCATGCCTTCGTTCGCCATGCGGTCGAGATTCGGGGTCGGCATGCCCCGGCCTTCGCCGCCGCCATAGACACCGAGATCGCCCCAGCCGACATCGTCGGCGACGATCAATACGATGTTGGGCTTGCCTGATTGCTGGGTATCGGTTTGCGCGTGTCCGTGCGTGGCGAGCGCGAGAATGGCCGTTGAAATCGCGAGTAGCGAGATGACTTTGATCGACCGCCCGGACCGCAAATGACGTTTCATCTTCGAGCTCCCAAGAGTGTTGCTTCAGGACTGGCTGACGTGAAGATTGTTCTCGTTGCGAATTCGTGTGCGGCGATCGTGAATTCACAACCGATATCAGAATTCGCGCTGCATGGGAATAAAAAGATTCCATGTGCCTTCTCCAGACGGGAGCGCAACGCAGCATTCAGCATGCGTCGGACTGCGATTACCTGAATTAAAACGCTCGCTTGAAAGCAAGGTTCAATTTAGCGCTCACTGCTCGATACCGAACAGGTCCTTGTAGCTAAAGTTGAACTACCAGATTTACGTAAATGGTCGCTATACTCGGATAGGTTGTCGCGATTGGTTTAGGAAGATTTGCCTCTATAGGTGGTTTTAGCTAGCGGGTTGCTTTGAACTCGCCACTAAGAGGGCATGCACCGCGAACCAGTTCAATCGCATCGGGGCTTTACAGGGTTTGTCGACGAAATGTCTAGCACCCACCCTTTGGCGAATGCGCCCGGCTGCTTACGGCCGCGAAGCCATGCTTTGGCGCTGGAGCCGCGAATCCTGTTCGATGGCGCCGCCGCCACCGCGGCTGATCAACAGCATCACAGCGATGGCGCGCACGTCTCTAACGCAGCGGAGCATGCCGCTATCGGCGAATCGCGCGTTATCGTTCCGCCTCCTAAAGCACCCGCGCCTCCCGCTCCCGCGCAGAATCTCGTCGTGCTGGATAGCCGTGTCGAAAACAGTCAGGCGTTACTCGCGCAATTGCCCGCGAATACGCGAGTCCTGGTTATTGATTCAAATCAGAATGCCATACCAGCGATTAGCGCAGCACTTGCAACAATGGGCAAGGCCGATTCGATTCAAATCTTTTCTCACGGCGCATCCGGCCAATTCACGCTCGGCAATCAGATTTACACCGGCAGCAATATCGCGCAGATGGCCGAAACGCTCGCCGGCTGGCGCAACGGCCTGAATAAGGACGCCGACATCGAGCTATACGGCTGCAACGTCGGCGCAGGCACTGCGGGCAGGGCGCTCGTACAGACGCTCGCGCGTGTGACGGGCGCGAGCGTCGGCGCATCCAACGACAATACCGGCAGCGCATCGCATGGGGGCGACTGGACGCTCGAAGTGACGAGCGGCACACTCGACAAGCCCATCGCACTGAGCGCGTCGGCGCTGGCCCATTTCGACGGCCTGCTCGCCGACGCGAGCCCGACAACGACCCTCTCGGCTGCGACCAGCGACGTTCTGCTCGGCGACCAGTTCACGTTCGACGTCTCGCTGACGAATGCATCGTCGCAAGTCGGCTATGCGCCTTACATCGACTTGCTCGTGCCCGCCACGGGCAAGGACGGCAACGACGGCGTGTCGTTCGTCTCCGCTTCGTATCTGGGCCAGGCCGTGACAGCGGTCACGCTGACATTCGACGCCAACGGCAACGCCACACATCCACTCGCCAAGGACGCGACCGGCAATCCGCTCGTCATCAACGCGGCGACCTTCGGCCTTCGCGCTGGCGACCAGCTCGTCGTGCTGGAATTGCCGTTTGCGAGCGTGTCGCAGGGACAGCCCGCCATCCCGGTGCAGGTCACGGCGCGCCTCAGCAATCTCGCCGATACCGCGTTTTCCAACGGCACGCCCGATCTCACAATAGAGGCGCGCGGGGGGTTCCAGTTCGGCAACGACGAACTCGATAACCCTACGACCGACCCGACGCTCGTCGAGTCGTCGTTCCACGGTTTCGCCGTGCATCCGACGGTGGTTACGCTGCAACAGTCCGTCAACATGACCGAAGGCGAGACGGTCAGCGGGCCGAACTTCGTTCACACCGAAACGGTGACCGCATCGCCTGCACCGGGGCAGACGTTGAGCAACGTCGTCGTATCGCAGGACATTCCGGCCAACGTTCAGGTCACCGCGATCACGCCGGGCGCGGGCGGCACGCTTACGTCGCTCACGCTGTGGGACGGCAGCGTCATCACGAATCCCGCGGCGATCGCGCTCGCGATCAATAGCGACAGCGTGTTCATCCGCTCCTATTCGATTGCGTACGCCACGCTCGCTGCGCCGCAAAGCACGGTGGTCAGTTTCTACGTGCCCGATACCGACGCCACCGGCCAGCCCGTTATCGATCCGGTCACCGGCAGCCCGGTCACGATTGCGTTCGGCACCGCGAGCGGAAGCGGCAACTGGGTGCCGCTCGATCCACGCGACCTGACGCCGCCCGCGACTTCCATAGCGTTCTCCGGAACCGGCGACGGCACGGGCACGACGTTCATCGCGAAATCGGTCACGCTGGAAAAGCAAGTGGTCGATCAAACCGATACCGGACATGTGGGCCTCTCTCCCGGCGACACGCTGGCCTACACGCTCGACATCGCCATCTCCGACTATTTCGCCGCCGGGCAGACCGTGCTTGGCCAGGGCCAGTTCGTGATCACCGACCGCCTGAGCGACGGCCAGACACTGACCGGCACACCGACCTTCACTTACACGGTGAACGGCGTCACGCAGACCATCGCGCTCATCGCCACGAGCACGCCCAATGCGGACGGTACGACGACACTCACGTTCGATATCGGCACGTCGATCCGAAATGCCAGCGGGCAACAGGTTGGCGGCCTGAACGGCGACCTCGCGTTCGACGACGTGCTGCAAGGCGCGACCTCAGCCGCGATCGGCTACAACGCGGTGATCGCCCAGCGCTATACGACGGCCTACACGCAAAGCGACATCAACGAAGGCGATTCGCTCGGCAACAACGCGACGGTGACCGCCAGCCTGCTCGCCGACCGGCTGAACCTGACGGGCGGCGCGGTCTCGGATCAATCGGCGACGGTGAGCACCATTCCAACCGATACCGTCGATATTCAGCTCGTCAGCGTGAACGGCGCGACGCCGCCCGCGAGCGGCGAGCTGAACCCGGGCGATATCGTCACGTTCAGCATGAGCTACGACCTTGTGACGGGTGACTACGAGCAGTTCCAACTGGCCGCCTATTTGCCGCTGCCGCTTCTTAACCCGGCCGGCACGACGTGGACGCAGGGAACCGGCGTCGGGCAATGGTCGTTCGGGGCGGGCAACACGAACCCGGCCGCGCCCTTGAGCGTCACCGATGGCGCCGGCAACTCGCTCGTCTTCGACTTCGGCAGCTTCGCGACCAGCGCAACGAGTGGCAGCACGATCCAGGTGCAGTTCACGATGCGGGTCGGCGACCAGCCTTACGCAGATGCACGCTCGCTCGACGTGCTCGCGCAATCGAGCCAGGTCACGACGATCGCGCACCAGCCGCTCGTCTCGTCCGACGTGGCGGTGATCGCGTCGGTCGCCGAGCCGGTGCTGGCGTTGCGGCAAGGCGTCGTCGCGAGCAGCGAAGGGACGATCACGGGCACCACGGGCACATGGAGCGCGCCGGGCACGACGGGCGTGCCGTTCGCGGGCACGGTGACGGATATCGGCGCGGTGAACGGCGACGTCAGCGGCATCGACGCGGGCGATACGCTTCGGCTCGCGACCGCGATCGAAAATACGGGCGGCGGCGGTGCGTTCGATGTCGCGACCGGCGTCACGTTGCCCCTCGGTTTGCAGTTCGCAGGCGGAAGCCTTGGGGCAGCGAACCTGAGCGTCTACCGGGGCGACGGCACGCAACTCGTCGCGGGTGTCGACTACAGCGTGTCGGGCAACGTCGTGACGTTCCTCGACGCCGGCAACGTCGCGACGCTCTTGCCCGGCCGAACCGGCACGGCGGCGGATACGAGTGGCGCGAACCTCGTGGTGATCACGTACGACACGATCGTCGGCGCGACGATTCCCGCCGCCAGCACGCTGCAGACGACCGCCACATTGAGCAACTACGCGAGCGTGAATAACGGCACCGATTTCACACCGATCGATATTACCGACACGGCGAACGAGCAGGTCGCCTCGCCGACACTCAGCGTGCAATACGCGGGCGGTTCGCTCGACAACGGCGACTCCAGCGCGGCGCACACCACAGGCAGCGACCTCGTCATCGGCGAAAGCATGCAGTACGACATCGTCGTGACCCTGCCCGAAGGCAGCACGCAGAACCTGCGTCTCGACGACCTGATTCCGACGGGCCTGCAACTCGATACGAGCTTCAACGGCGGTCAGGGCTTCCAGCTCATCACGACCGCCGCGGGCAGCGCCGCGCTCGGCGCGGATTTCAATGGCACGGTCGGTGTCGCGAGCCTGGTCGGCGGGCGCTGGACTTTCAATGCATCGAGCGCGACGGCGGACAACGTCGCGGGAAACAACACGTTCGCGATCCGCGTGCAGCTGGTCGCGAGCGACGTCGCGAGCAATCAGGCCGGCGTGACGCTCGCGAACAGCGGTCAGCTCGTCTTCAGCGATCCGGACGCCGACACGCCCAACGGCGCCGCCGCCGCCGCCGTCGACCGCACGGTCGCGCAGAGCGGCGCGGCGCCCACCGTCACGATCCGCGAACCCACGCTCGTCGTCACGCAGACCACGGCGACGAACCCGGGCCTGGGCGTCGATCAGGGCGACACGGTCGAATACGACATCACGATCCGCAACGGCAACGCGGCGACGGATTTCAACGCGTTCGACATCGGCTTCCTCGACGCGCTGCCCGCCGAACTCGGCAACGTCGCGTTCCTCGGCGCGACGTATCAGGGCGGCGCGACCAACAACGGCGGCGTGGACTTCGAACTGGCGGGCGGCCAGTTGCGCACCGCGAGCGGCGCCAATATCGACATTGCTAAGGGCGGCAGCATCACGCTACGCGTCTCGGGCACCGTGCTTCCCGCCGCCGCCAGCGAAATCTCGTTCAACAACACCGCGACCGCGCAATGGACGAGCCTCGACGGCACCGCCGCGGGTGTCGCCGATCCGGCGGGCGAGCGCACGGGTATCGACGGCACGCTCAATAGCGGCGTGCTGAATGACTATCGGGCGACGTCCACGCTCACCGTGCCGGTCGCGCAGGCGGTGCTCGTGTCGCGCGTGGGCGGCCTGCCGGACACGGCGGCCGCGTCGCCCGCCAATGGGCTCGACGAGAACGTGACGGTTGGCGAACTGGTGCGCTATCGCGTGGTGGCGCTGCTTTCGGAGGGCACGACCAGCGACTACAGCCTTCAGGTGACGCTGCAAAACGGTCTCGCGTTCACCAACGACGGTACGACGCGCATCGTGTTCATCTCGAACAACGGCCTGTCGACCGATATCACGAACCTGATCACCGGCGGCGTGCTGAACGTGACCGGCAACCAGACAAGCGCCCAGGCGCTAGCGATTCCTCCCGACCTTTCGGGTGCTGCACCCACCGGCGTGTTCAATCCGGCGGACATAACGGTTTCGACCGATGCGAGCGGTAATCAGGTCGTCACGTTCCGCCTGGGGACCCTCGTCAATCAGGACAGCGACATCGACCGCGAAGGCATCTCGCTGGAATTCAACGCGCGCGTGCTGAACCAGGCGTCGAACGCGGCGGGCGCGGTGCTCTCTGCGACCGTCGTCGACCGTTCCGGCACGACGAACCTCTCGACCGCCGAGACGGTGCGCGAGGACGTGGTCGAGCCGTCCTTCACGGGCATGACGAAGCAGGTCTACAGCTTCGATCCGGCGAGCGGAACGCCCGGCGTGGGCACCGCCGATGTCGATATCAGCTTCACGCAGAGCGGCGCATCGCCCGCGTATAACGTCGTGCTGACCGACAGCTTTCCGACCGCGTCCGGCTACGCGTTCGATCATCTCGTGATCAACGGCGTGTCGTTCACGGCGGCACAGCTTGCAGGCATCGGCGTGAACGTCAACATGACGAACGGGCTGCAAATGACGTTCGACAGAATCGACGCGGGCAGCCAGATATCGGTCTTCTATTCGGCCAACGCACCGGACAGCGCACCGATCGCCGCGACCAACGCGACGCTCACGTGGACGAGCCTTCCCGACAACTTCACGACGTGGGGCGGCTCGGGCGTCGGCGCGTCGGGCGCCGCCGACGGCGAACGCACCGGCAGCGGCGCGAGCCCGAACACGTACGTGCGTCAGGCGGGCGCGGGACTCGGCGTGATCGCCGGTACGCTCTGGGACGACACGGCATCGGCGAATGCGTCCGCCGTGCCGGACGGCCCCGGCCTCGCGGGGCAACCGGTCACGCTGACATGGGCGGGCGTGGACGGCAACCTCGCCACCACAGCAGACAACCTTGCCTACACCACGACGACGGACGCCAACGGCCAGTACCACTTCGGCGTGCTGCCGCTCGGCACGTACCAGATCCAGGCGCCGACGGGCACGTTGAGCTATCCGCAGCCGGTCGGCGCACTCGCGATCCGTATCGATACCGATACCGTGACGCCGCTCGGCACGGTCGGCATCACGCTCGCGGATGGCGGCACGGCGGCGGCGAACGCTGGCTACGTCGAGCAGAACGACGCGCCGGTCAACCAGTTGCCCGCCACGTCGCCGGCGGGGCTCGAAGACACCGCGTTCAGCGTCGCGGGCATCACCATCAGCGATGTCGATGCGGGCGCCGGCACGATGCAGGTGACGCTCTCCGCGCTGCACGGCACGCTATCGCTCTCCGCGCTGCCCGCAGGCGTCACCGAGTCGGGCGCGAACACGGCCGCCCTGACGCTCACCGGCAACCTCACGAGCCTCAACGCCGCGCTCGCGAACCTGCTGTATCTTGGCCAGGCGAACTACAACGGCACCGATACCCTTACGATCAACACGAACGACCGCGGCAACTTCGGCGATCGCGACGGTAACGGCATCCCCGGCGAACTGACCGATGCGCTCGCTGTGCAGAGCACTTTGCCGATCGTCGTCGTCGCGGTGAACGACGCGCCGGTCGCCGTCGGCGATGCGGCGAGCGCGACGGAAGCCGGCGGCACCGCGAACGCACTGGCGGGCGTGAACCCGATCGGCAACGTGCTCGCGAACGACACCGACGTCGATATCGCCACTAATGGCGACGCGCTGCGCGTCGTATCGGCGGCCAATCAGAACGGCGCGACGGTCAACTTGCCGGGTATCGGCTCGAATACGATCGCAGGCGTCTACGGCACGCTCACCATCGGCGCGAACGGCGCGTATCAGTACACGGTCGACAACAGCAACGCCGCCGTGCAGGCGTTGCGCCAGTCGGGCCAGACGCTGACGGAGCAGTTCACGTACCGCGTCTTCGATACGTCCAACGCGGCTGCGACCGGCGCGCTCACGCTCACGATCCACGGCGCGAACGATTCCCCGGTCGGCGTGAACGACGTAGGCTCGGCAACGGAAGCGGGCGGCGTGTTCAATGGCACGGCGGGCAGCAATGCCACGGGCGCCGTGCTCACGAACGACACCGACGTGGACAGCGTGGCCAACGGCGAAACGAAGCAGGTCACGGGCATCACGAACCAGCCGGAAAGCGTCGTGAACAGTCCGCTCGCGCAGGTCGCGGCGGGCACGACGAGCGCCACGGGCACGTCGATCGCGGGCGCGTTCGGCACGCTCACGATCGGCGCGGACGGCACGTACCGCTATGTCGTCGACAACAACAACGCGGCGGTGCAGCAACTCGTCCCGACCGATGCGCCGCTCATCGATACCTTCACGTACCGCATCACCGATGCCGGCGGCCTGAGCGATCTGGCCGAAGTGCAGATCCAGATTCACGGCAGCAACGACAATCCCGTCGCGAGCGATGACCAGGCGACGGCGATCGCGGGGTCGGCAGCGCTCGGAGTGAATCCGGTCAACCCGAGCGGCAACGTGATCACCGTCGCGAGCCGTCCCGGCACGGTGACACAGCCGGGCGGCAACGGCATCGATACGGATGTCGATCACACCGGTCAGCCCAATACGCTGTTGACGGTGAATGGCGTGCGCACGGGCCTCGAAAGCGCGGGCGGAGTGCTCGGAGCGGTCGCGGCCGGGACGACTTCGCTCAACGGCGCTACGTTGGCGGGCAGCTTCGGCACGCTGCACATCGGCGCGAATGGCAGCTATACCTATGACGTGGACAGCAACAACCTGTTAGTCCGCGCGTTGGCCCCGGGCGCGACGCTAAGCGAAACGTTCACGTACCAGATCACCGACAGCAGTGGCCTGACGGACCGCGCACAACTCGTGATTACCGTCACCGGCGTGAACGATCCGCCGGTGGCGCGTAACGATACGGCGCTGGCGATCGAGGCCGGCGGCGTGGACAACGCCACGGCGGGCTTGAATCCCGTGGGCAGCGTCCTGACGAACGATACCGACATCGATCGCGACGCGCTCACGGTGAACGCCGTCCGCACCGGCGCCGAAGCGGGCAGCGGCGCGACGGGCACGCTCGGCCAGCCGTTGCAGGGGCTCTTCGGCACGCTGACGCTCAACGCGAACGGCGGCTACCGCTATGTCGTGAACAACGCGAGCGCCGCCGTGCAGGCGTTGCGGTTGCCGACAGATCAGCTCGTCGAACGCTTCACCTACACGATCGCCGATACGCACGGCGCCACCGATCAGGCCGAGCTCGACATCGTCATCTCGGGCCGCAACGATGCGCCGGTCGCGCAAAACGATCAGGCGACGGCGGTCGAAGCGGGCGGTGTCAACAACGGCACGCCGGGCGTCAACCCGAGCGCAAACCTTCTAACGAACGACACCGACGTCGATGCCGCCGACACGAAAACGATCGACGGCATCCAGAACGGCGGCGAGGCGACGGCCACGACATTCGCGCCGATCACCGCGACGACGTCGATCGCAGGCGTCTACGGCACGCTCACGATTTCCCCCAACGGCAGCTACGCCTACACCGTCGACAACACGCTGCCCGCCGTGCAACGGCTCACGCCGGGAGCGAGCCTCGTCGATGTGTTCAGCTACCGGATGCACGACGCGGCAGGCGCGACCGACGTCGCGCAACTGAACGTGCAGATCCAGGGCGCGTGGGACACGCCGGTCGCGCGCGACGACTTCGCGATCGCTGTCGCGAACAATGGCGTGCGCGGCAGCGTCAACCCGACCGGCAACGTGCTGACGAACGACACTGACGTCGATGCCGGCGACCTGCTGGACGGAACTGGCGCCCGGGTCGGCCCGGCGAGCGCTGGCGGACCGCTGCTGAGTGTCGTGGGCGGTAGCACCAGCGTCGACGGCAGGCTCTTGCAAGGCCAGTTCGGTGACCTCGTGATCGGCGCCAACGGCAGCTACATCTATCGCGTTGACGCGGCCAACCCGACACTCATCGCGCTCGGCCCCTTGCAGACGGTGAACGACGTGTTCACGTACCAGGTGACCGACGAGGGCGGCCTGAGCACGACGGCGACGCTTACCGTCGTCGTGCGCGGTCGCAACGAGGCGCCGGTTGGAGCACCCGACGCGGCGGTCGCCGTCGAGGCGGGCGGCATCGGCAATGCGGCGCCGGGCGTGAACCCGTCGGGCAGCGTGCTTGCCAACGATACCGACGCCGAAGGCGACGCGCTTCACGTCGCGGCCGTCCGCACAGGTGCCCCGGCGGCGGCTCCGGGCGATACGGTCGGCGCGGTCGGGAGCGTGTTGCGCGGCACCTACGGCGACCTGACGCTGAACGCCGACGGCACATGGAACTATGTCGTCGACAACGCTTTACCGGCTGTCCAGGCGCTGCGCACAAGCGGCCAGACGCTGCAGGACGTCTTCACATACACGCTCGCCGATGTCTTCGATGCACGCGGCACCGCCGAACTGCGCATCACGATCGAAGGACAGAACGACACGCCGGTCGCGAACAGCGACGCAGCAACCGCGATCGAAGCGGGCGGCGTGAACAACGGCACGCCGGGTCAGGACGCGCGAGGCAACGTGCTCGCCAACGACACCGATGTCGACAGCATCGCGAACGGCGAGACGAAGCAGGTGGTTGAAGTATCGAACGAAGCGGGCGGCTTGGCTGTGGCGGGCGCCGGGCTTGCCGGGAACTACGGGCGTCTCACACTCAACGCGGACGGCACCTACGACTACGTGGTCGATAACGCCAACGCCGCCGTGCAGGCGCTGCGCACACGCGACGACACGCTCACGGAGGTGTTCGTCTATCGCATGCGTGATGCGGCGGGCGCGCAAGCCACGGCATCGCTGACGATCCAGATTCGAGGCGCGGACGACACGCCCGTCGCACGCGACGACGGCAACGTCGCGACCGACCAGACGTCCGCGCCGCAGGCAGCGGGCAACGTGCTCGCGAATGACACCGACGTCGACGGCAACGATCATCTGACCGTGGCCGGCGTGCGCACGGGCGAGGAAGCGGGCACCGGCACGGCGGGCACGCCCGGGCAGGCGCTCACCGGACGCTACGGCACGCTGACGCTCAACCCCGACGGCAGCTATACCTACCAGATCGACCTGTCCAATCCGCAGGTGCTGGCGGCGGCCGGACTCGGCCAGGTGCTGCAGGACCCGTTCACCTACACCGTGCGCGATGACGCGGGCGCGACCGATCAGGCGCAACTCGTCATCACGCTCGACATCGCCACGCCCTATATTCCGCCGCCCGGCGGCGAGTACTTCCTCGGCACCGAAACTTCCACGGCGCAGGCCGGGCCGCTGATCCCTGCGCTCGACCCGGTCGTGTATGTCACGCCCGAGGTGGAGCAGGACGCATTGCAGGCGCTGGCGTCGAGCCGCGAAGCCGACGGCAGCCAGATCGGCTGGCCGCTCGATCCTGGCCATGTCGATGCGCCCGTCGGCGTCGGTTTGGGCTTCGTCCCCGGCGAGTTCGTCGGCCGGGCGGTGCGCGCGAGCCAGCGGGAGAGCGCCTTCGACCGCGCGTGGATTTTCGGCCGGCCGGGACGCACGAGTTTGAGCGCGGACGGACTGCTCCCGGACCCGTCGGTATTCGCGCCGCTTCCTGACAACCTCACGGAGGGATGGCAGCCCCTCGTCGAACAGAACACGGCGCAGGGTTTTTCTACCCAGTTGCGGGAGGCTGCACTTAAGTGGCCGCTGGCGCTTGGGGGTGGGGGTGGGGTCGGGGCTGAGGTTGTTTAAACCGTTTGATGTTGATGCGCTTCGATGGAACTTGGTTTCTTTACGGTTTATTAGCTCTGCCCCTGTCCGGGGCGGGACTCACTTTCTTTGCTGCTGCAAAGAAAGTAAGCAAAGAAAGCAGCTTTCAACCGCCAGTGCTAATCAATCCATCACTAGCGTTTGATTGGGATTGGCGCTGGAGAGTAAGTGTCGCCCTCACGGTGGAACCGGGCTTGGCTCGCGGACCCACTGTGGCAACTCGCAGTACACCGGA
>NZ_FCNW02000033.1 GCF_001544475.1 Caballeronia humi
ATCGGCGAGATGTTGTCGAAGTATTCGCCGCCTAGCGGCGCAACCCACTCGCCGCCGATGAAATTGCCGTATTGCTTCTTGAAAGGGAATTCGGTGTTCAGGAACTGCATCTCGGCGTGATTCATGTGTGCTCCTCGCATATCGTTTGAATGACCGACGCGGCTTTGCTTACCGCACCGGTCATTGCTGCTTGCGAGTTCCGTGCCATCGGCTCAAGCTCAACGCCGGCGCGGCCTGGGCGCTTTTCCGTCGCGCGAGCACACTGTCTCACTCCGATACAGCCGCCGGCGAGTGTCCCGAAATGGAACAGTCTCAGGACTTGTTCAGCAGTTCGATCATCGCGATCGCCGCCGTCGGGTTGAGCGCCTTGAAGCCGCTGATCACGTAGAGGAAAACATCGCGCGGCGTTTCCTTCGCGGGCGACTTCGCCACCGTTTCGATCCCCGCCGGCACGCCGCCCGTCGACCACGTGCGCGCACGTTCGATCCACGCATCGAGGTGCTTCTTCGCGTAACCCAGTCGCTGCCCCTCTTCCGTGCCCATGATGCGCGCGTAGACGAACGGCGCGGTCGGGTCGGCGATCTGGGGATACTTCGAATCCCCCGCAACGACGACGGCTACGCCGTACTTGCGCGCAAGCGCGATGAACGACTCGTCGCGGAAACTCTCGTGCCGCACTTCGACCGCATGAAGGATCGCGCGCCCTTCGACGGTCGTTGGCAGCAGCTTCAGGAAGCCTTCGAAATCGCCGGCATCGAATTGCTTGGTGGGGGCGAACTGCCAGTTGATGGGCCCAAGCTTGTCCTTGAGTTCGAGCACGCCGCTCGCAAAGAAACGGTCGATGGAATCGCCAGCTTCGGAGAGCACGCGCCGATTCGTCGCGTAGCGCGGCGCCTTCAGCGAGAAGACGAAATCGTCGGGCGTCTCATCGTGCCATTTCACGAATGTCGCAGGCTTTTGCGAACCGTAGAACGTGCCGTTGATTTCAATTGTCGTCAGTTGGCGGCTCGCGTATTCGAGTTCCTTTTTTTGCGCGAGCCCTTCCGGATAAAACACACCGCCGCGCCACGGCTCGAACGTCCAGCCGCCGACGCCGATCCGGATTGCTGCCGTCTTCTTCTTGCGGGTTGCCATCGAAGGACCTCATCTATGTTCGGGTCGCGTACCAGTTTAGCGAATTGCGGCACGGGCGCTCGTGGAGGCATTGTGCAAGGTTCGGTCCTGGATCGCGGTCCTGATCCGCCAGGAGAAGCGTTCCAGCGCCCCGACGCGGCAGGCGATACGCTCGATAAAAACCTTGGCTCGCAAGAGGGAATGACTAAACTGTAGATCAGACCATTCCGACCCCGCCACGCGCCGATGAGCACGCCATGACACGTCCGAGCCGCCGTTTTGCCGTGCGGGAGAACTGCTCGTGATGCGCGCGGTCGCGCTTTTTGTCGTGCTTGTCGCCGCCACGCTGCCCGCGCACGCCGTCACGATATGGATCATCGCGGGTCCGACCGATCCCACGGCCGCCGGCATCGCGAAGAAGGCCGAACCACTCTACCGCTCCGTGCCCGACGGTTTCGTCATCCAGACCGCCGATTGCGGCGACAACCAGAACGTCTTCATGTGGATCGGCGCGACGGCCAACGCCGACAAGCCCGCGCTCGCCGCACGTCTGCGCATCCGTCAGGTCGTGCCCGACGCCTACATGCGCGCTTGCAAGGTGCGCCCGGGCTCGCTGCTGGCGCTGCGCATGAGCGTCGTCGACCGTTCGATCGGCCTTCTCCCCGACGATGCGCGCAACTGGGAACCCGGCGATCGTCTGTCGCTCCTGCGCCCGCTGCCCGATGGCCGGAGCCTGATCATCGTGCGCTACTTCGCCAATGATCCCGCCGATCCGTTCGGCGGCAAGCGCGAGCGCGTCGTGCTGGCGAACCGCGCTGGCAAGCGCGTCGTGCTGGACAACGACTGCGTCGACCCGTCCGATGCGGTCACGCAGCACGGCTACGTCGCATTCGAATGCGTGCGGGGGCTGGCGTCGGACAACGTCGTCCACGGCGTCCCCGTGTTCGACGACGCGGGCAGCAAGCTCTTTGAAGCCCGCCACTGCCGCGATCCGAAATTCACGGGCGAGCGCGTGCTCGCGTGCGACGGCGAGCAGGTCGGTGCGGACGGCAAGCTGGAACTGAAGAAACGCCGCATCGGAGTGGAACGCGGCAACGATCTTATGTAGCCGATCGTTTCATTTTCCGTGACAAAAGCGGTCAATGAGACGAATACACGAACTTCGTATAATCGATTAACGAGCGTCCCGGGGCGGTTCATCCTCCTCGCCACGCTTTCACGCTTCACGTCGCGCGGGGGTCGTCACATGAATCTCGAACGCTTTAAAGCAGGCGCGGATCCGGAACGGCGCAACAAGGTGCGGGTGGCGCTCGCCGCCATTGGCACGCTGGCGGCGGTGTTCGGCATAGGCATCGCGGTGAACGGGCTGCTCGAATTCAACCGGCAGAAAGTGATCGTGGGCGTGTGCGTGATCGTCTTCTCGACCGTCCTCTACGTCGCGATGCTCTGGCGGGCGCGCTAGTTTTTCCATCACGTCGTGAGCGATCGATACGCCGGCGTCAGCACGCCTGATCCTCATCCATTCATGACGAAAGTGCCCTGATTCAGGCGCTTTTCGTATCAATACGCGTTGTGCCCAGGCGTCGGCATCAGGGTCTTTCCTGCCCTTTGCATGCCGAACCGAGGCGCGACTTTATGTCACAATGCAATATATCTCAATATTCTGAGCGACGTAGCTGCGTCGGCTCGACTCAACTTATCGATGCGCTCCGTCCTCGTCCGCTGGCTCGCCAGCTTCGCTCCCGCGCCGGTCTCCGTCAGATGGCCCGAGCGCTTTCGCTCATGCCTCGGGGCGCTGATCGGCATCGCGCTCACCGGCGGCACGATGCACCTGCTGCTCGGCCCTGCGGCGAACATCCCGCTGCTCGTCGCGCCGATGGGCGCCTCCGCTGTGCTCCTCTTCGCCGTGCCCGCGAGCCCGCTCGCGCAGCCGTGGTCGATCATTGGCGGGAACCTCGTTTCCGCGACGGTCGGTGTCGCGTGCGCAACCTGGATCGCCGATCCCGTCGATGCCGCCGCGCTCGCCATCGCGCTTGCGATCTGCGCGATGTTCGCGTGTCGCTGCGTGCATCCGCCGTCGGGCGCGGTGGCGCTAACCGCCGTGCTCGGCGGGCCGTCGATCCATGCGCTCGGCTTCGGCTTCGTATTCGAGCCGATCATGGTGCAATCGGTCGCGCTGCTGTCGGCGGCGATCGTGTTTCATGCGCTGACGGGGCATCGCTATCCGCACGTCGCGGGGCAAGGCGCGAGCAAGAGCGGCACGCCGGCCAATGCGGGAAATCCGGGCTTCACGCGCGCCGATCTCGACCTCGTGCTCGCGCGGCGCAGTGAAATGCTCGACATCGACCCGGCCGATTTCGAATCGGTCGTGAACGAGGCGCAGTTGCAGGCATACGTCCGCAGCTTCGGCGAGCTGACCTGCACGGACATCATGTCCCGGCCGGTGGCATCGATTTTCGCGACGACGACCGCCGCCACCGCCGCCGATCTCTTGAGCCGCCGCGCGGTGAAGGCTTTGCCGGTGGCCGATGCGGAAGGCCACGTGATCGGCATCGTGACGCGCGCGGATCTCGCGGGCGATGCGTCCGCTGGCCCGCTCGGCACGCTGCTGCGAGCGCCCGCCCGCTGGCTCGCAGGCGACGACGGCTCGCCGCCGCTCGTCGGCGCGCTGATGACCACCGACGTCTGCACGGTCGGCAGCGCGACGCCGATCGCCGAACTCGTCCCGCTGTTCGCGAACTACGGCCATCACCACATTCCGGTGATCGACAAGGATCGACGGCTCGTCGGGATGATCACGCAAGCTGACCTGATCGCGGGCCTGTACCGGCAGACGCAGGTGCAACGGCTGCACGCCGCCGCCTGAACCGGCCCCGTCGAAAAGCGCCGCTGCCGCGCCGATTTATATCATTTTATGATATATTTTCGATCTTGCTGATTTTCAGGGCGTCAACATGAAAGACCTCGTGCGCGGATCGACCCGCAACCTCACGAAGAAAGATTTCGAGCAACTGTCCGAGTTTCGCTACCAGATGCGGCGCTTCGAGCGTTTCTCCGAGAATGCCGCGCAGGGCGAAGGCATCACGCCGTTGCAATATCTGCTGCTGCTGCATATTCGCGGCTATCCCGGCCGCGACTGGGCGACCATCGGCGAACTTGCCGAGCGGCTGCAGTCGCAGCATCACGGCGTCGTCGCGCTGGTGACGCGCTGCGAAGCGCTCGATCTCGTGCGGCGCCAGGTCAGCGAGACGGATCGGCGGCAGGTCGAGGTGCATCTGCAGAAGGCCGGTGAGCAGGTGCTCGCGCGGCTCGCGCAACTGCATCGCGCGGAACTGAAGTCGCTGCAAGGCGCTTTCCGCGTGCCTCAAATCGACTACTAATCTGCCATGAGCCTTCATTCGACCCAGCGCGACTTCGCCGCGAACGCCCGGCTGCCCGGCATTTCCGCGCTCGCCGCCGTGATCGGCGCTGTCGCCACGCTCGCCGCGTTCGTGCTGCTCTCCCTCATTCATCTGTTCACCAACCTCTTTTTCTTCGGCAGCTTTTCGTTCGCGGACCGCTCACCCGCTGACAACACGCTCGGACTCTGGGTGATCGTCGTGCCGGTTATCGGCGGGCTCATCGTCGGGCTGATGGCGCGCTTCGGTTCCGAGAAGATTCGCGGGCACGGCATCCCCGAAGCGATCGAGGCGATCCTGTTCGGCAAGAGCCGCATGTCGCCGAAAGTCGCCGTGCTGAAACCGCTGTCGTCGGGGATCGTGATCGGCAGCGGTGGGCCGTTCGGCGCCGAAGGCCCGATCATCATGACGGGCGGCGCGCTCGGCTCGCTGATCGCGCAATGCGTGAAAGTCACCGCCGCCGAGCGCAAGACACTGCTCGTCGCCGGGGCGGCCGCTGGCATGACGGCGGTGTTCGGCACGCCCGTCGCCGCCGTGCTGCTCGCGGTCGAGTTGTTGCTCTTCGAGTGGCGGCCGCGCAGCTTCTTGCCGGTCGCGCTGGCGTGCGCGGTCGCGGGGTTCGCGCGCGTCGCGTTCTTCGGGCAAGGGCCGCTCTTTCCGCTCGTAACGGCGCCGCCGGGCGCGTTGTCGCTCGTGTCGTGCGTGATCGCGGGGTTGCTGTCGGGCGCGCTCGCGTCCGGGTTGTCGGCGGCGCTCTACAAGACCGAGGACCTCTTCGGCAAGCTGCCCATCCACTGGATGTGGTGGCCCGCGATCGGCGGCCTCGTGATCGGCATCGGCGGATTTATCGAGCCGCGCGCGCTCGGCGTCGGCTACGACGTGATCGGCGATTTGCTGCATCAGCATGTGACGTTGCAGATTGCCGTCGCGATCCTCGCCGTGAAGGCCGTGATCTGGGTCGTCGCGCTCGGATCGGGGACGTCGGGCGGCGTACTCGCGCCGCTCCTGATGCTGGGCGCGGGGCTCGGCACCCTGCTCGCGCCGGTGCTGCCGGGCGGCGAGCCCGCGCTGTGGCCGCTCGTCTGCATGGCGGCGACGCTCGGCGCCACGCTAGGCGCGCCGCTCACCGCGATCGTCTTCGCGGTCGGCCTCACGCACGACGTCAACGCGCTCCTGCCGCTGCTCGCGGCGACACTCGTCGCGCACGGCTTCACGACCGTCGTCATGAAGCGTTCGATCATGACGGAGAAGATCGCGCGGCGCGGCTATCACATCTATCGCGAATATGGCGTCGATCCGCTGGAGCGGCATCACGTCGACGAGGTCATGACGCGCGGCGTGCAGACGATCGACGCCGGTCTCACCGTTCGCGACGCGCTCGCGACCTTCTTCGGCGAGGCGCAGACGCATCGCGCGTATCCGGTGGTGCGCGACGGCGCGGTGATCGGCATGGTCGACCGGGCCACGCTCGCGCTCGCTTCGGATTCCACCGTCGCCGATGCGCTGCGCGGCGTGGCGCCCGTCGTCGCGCTGCCGGGCGAAACCTGCCGGCTGGTCGCGACGCGGCTGGCCGTCCACGGGCTCGAACGGCTGCCGGTTGTCGCGGACAATGCGACGCGGCGGCTGATCGGCATCGTGTCGCGCAGCGATCTCGTGAAGCCGTCGCTCACCCACTTCGATGAAGAACACAAGCGCGAGCGCTTCCGGCGCATTGGCCCGGGCAGTCCGGCGGTGTTCGCCCGGCGCAAGCGCGCATCCCGCACCTGACGCACGAGTTCCGACGGACTGCGCAACGCAGTCCGTGCTATTTGTCCGCGACGCGCCTACTCTCTCTGTCACTGGAGGCGCGCGGAACCGTCTGAACAAACCCTCTCCCGCTCCAAAAAACTTCCGTGCCCGCTTCCGGTCGGGATTTCCCTGCTTTACACGCGACTCCGCACGGTATTAAATAAATCAACTTGATTTAATTAATCAGAAAACGACGGTTGGTTTCCAGGAGGAGACGCGTGAGAAGCCCCCACATCGGCCAAGGCAGCAATTCGGCCAACGTGCGCCGCTACAACGAGCGCTTGCTGCTGCAGGCGCTGCGCCGCACGGAGCCTGCATCGAAAGCCGATCTCGCTCGTCACGCGAACCTCACGAGCACGGCCGTCGGCAGCATCATCACGTCGCTTGGCAAGGCCGGACTGATCGAATTCACCGGGCGGCGTCTCGACGGCCAGCGCGGCCAGCCCGCCTCGCTCATCAAGCTCGACCCGCGCGGCGCGTTCGGGATCGGCGTGCGGCTGGATCGCACGAGCATGGAGACGGTTCTCGTCAACTTCACGGGTTCCGTGCTGGCGCGCGCAGCGTACGACATGGTTCTGCCGCACCCGACAGAAGTCCTCGAAATATTGCAGCGCGACATCCAGGCGCTGCTGGAACACCTGAGCCCGAGCGAACGCGAACGTCTCGCGGGCGTGGGCCTGGCGCAGCCTTTCAATCTCGGTAGCTGGCTGCGCGAACTGAGCCTGCCCGCCGACACCTTCCGCGCCTGGGACGAAATGGATTTCCCGAGCGAACTCGGACGCGCGATCGGCCTGCCCGTGTTCAACGAAAACGACGGCAACTCGGCCGCCATCGCTGAACTCTTCTACGGCTGCGGACGCCACTGCGACGACTTCATCTACCTGTTCCTTGGCTCGGCGATCGGCGCGGGGATCGCGGTCGATGGCGACTGCCTGCGCGGCGTGAGCGGCAACGCGGGCGACATCGGCGTGATGCCGGTAGCGCCAAGCCGCCTGCCGTCGGCGCCGCAGCCCGACAAACAGTGGGACATCCTGATTTCGCGCGCGTCGCTCAATGCCCTGGCACGCCACCTGCGCTATACGGGCGAATCGATCGAAAGCCGCGCCGATATCGAAGCCTGCATCGCGCGGAAACTGCCGGCCGTCGATGAATGGATCGACGACTGCATCGATGCCCTCGCCCCGGCCCTGCGCGCGATGTTGTGCGTGCTCGACGTGCCCGTCGTCGTGCTCGATGCCGACGTCGACGCGGGCCTGCTCGATACGCTGATCGAGCGGCTGCGCGCCACGATGGCCGCGAATGCTCCGGAATCTCGCGGCGTGCCGGTCATGGCGCGCGGCTCCTTCGGCCGCGATGCCGGTGCGATCGGTGCCGCGACGCTGCCCATGTTCTTCAACTTCTCTCCGCGCGCGGGGATTCTCAAGGGCGCTGGCGCCCATCCGAATGAGGTGAACTATGTCCAGTCCTGACTCGAGGCCCGCGCTGCTGGAAATGCGCGGCATCAGCAAGACCTTCCCGGGCGTGCGAGCGCTCGACAACGTGCGGCTCGCCGTCCACCCCGGCGAAGTCCATTCGCTGATGGGCGAAAACGGCGCCGGCAAATCGACACTTATGAAAATCCTGTCCGGCGCCTATCAGGCCGATCCGGGCGGCCAGATCCTGATCGATGGCAAGGTCGTTGTAATCGATGGCCCGCTCGCCGCGAAGGATCTCGGCGTCGCGGTGATCTATCAGGAACTGAGCCTCGCGCCGAATCTCTCGGTGGCGGAAAACATCCACGCGGGACGGGAGTTGCGCAACGGACTCGGCCTCGTCGATCGCGCCGCGATGGAGCGCGGCTGTGCCGATGTGTTGAAGCGCCTCGGCGCCGCTTTCAAGCCGCATACGCTCGTCGGCGATTTGTCGATCGCGGAGCAGCAACTGGTGGAAATCGCGCGGGCGGTGCATGCGCAGGCGCGCATCCTCGTGATGGACGAGCCGACCACGCCGCTCTCCTCGCGCGAAACCGATCGCCTTTTCGAACTGATCCGTACCTTGCGCGCCGAAGGCCTGGCGATCATCTACATCAGTCACCGGATGGCGGAGATTTACGAGCTGTCGGATCGCGTGTCCGTGCTGCGCGACGGCGGCTATGTCGGCACGCTGGAGCGCGCGGATCTGTCGGCTGAAAGCCTCGTCAAAATGATGGTCGGCCGCGACATCTCCGGCTTCTACAAGAAGGAACACGCGCCGTACGATCCGGGCAAGGTCGTGCTGCAAGTGCGCGACGTCGCCGACGCCGGCCGCGTGCGCGGCTGCAGCCTCGACCTGCACTCGGGCGAAGTGCTCGGCATCGCGGGTCTGGTCGGCGCGGGGCGCACGGAACTCGCGCGCCTGATCTTCGGCGCGGAACCGCGCACCCGCGGCGAGGTGACAGTCGACGGCAAAAAGCTCAACCTGCGCACCCCGCGCGATGCCATCGATGCCGGCCTCGTCTATCTGACCGAAGACCGCAAGGGCCAGGGCCTCTTTCTCGACATGAGCGTGCGCGACAACATCAACGTGGCCGTTGCGGGCCGCGATGCGCGCGCGGGCGTGCTCGATCTCAAACGCGGCGCGGCGCGCGCGCGGGACGCGATCTCGTCGCTGACCATTCGCGTGCCGAGCGCAAAGGTGAACGCGGGCGCGCTGTCGGGCGGCAACCAGCAGAAGGTGCTGCTCTCGCGCCTCCTCGAAACCAAGCCGCGCGTGCTGATCCTCGACGAACCGACGCGCGGCGTCGACATCGGCGCGAAATCGGAGATCTACCGGATCATCAACGAACTGGCGAAGACGGGCGTCGGCATCATCATCATCTCGAGTGAACTGCCCGAGGTGATCGGTACCGCCGACCGCGTGCTCGTCATGCGCGAGGGCGCGCTCGCCGGCGAACTCGGTGGCTACACCGGCAAGCCGATCACGCAGGAAGCCATCATCGAACTCGCCACCGGGTCGCGCCCGGCGCTCGGCGAAGCCGCTTGAACAGACACGCAAGACATTAGCGACACATATATCCGGAGGACGACATGAGCAACCCCATCAAGCAGGAACACGACGCGCCCGTCATCGCAACGGCCCAGGGCCAGGCCCAGCGGCAATCGCGCATCGAGCACAAGGAACGCATGCAGACGCTGATGCGAACGGCCGGGATGCTGCCCGTGCTGATCCTGCTGTGCATCGGCTTTTCAGTCGTCACCGACGGCTTCTTCAGCCTGCAGAACATGTCGATCGTCACGCAGCAGGCCGCGATCAACGTCGTGCTCGCGGCGGGCATGACCTTCGTGATTCTGACCGGCGGCATCGACCTCTCGGTGGGGTCGGTGCTCGCGGCATCGGCGGTAACGGCGCTGATCGTCTCGACGATTCCGGGCTGGGGCTATCTCGGCATTCCGGCGGCGCTGCTCGTCGGGCTGCTGTTCGGTCTCATCAACGGCGCGCTGATCGCATTGCTGCGGTTGCCTCCGTTCATCGTCACGCTCGGCTCACTCACCGCGGTGCGAGGCATCGCGCGGCTGATCGGGCATGACACGACGATCTTCAACCCGAGTCTGCCGTTCGCGTTCATCGGCAACGACACGGTGCTCGGCGTGCCCTGGCTCGTGATCATCGCGGTCGCCGTGGTTGCGCTCTCGTGGTTCATCCTGCGACGCACCGTGCTCGGCCTGCGCATCTACTCGGTCGGCGGAAATCCGGAAGCGGCGCGCCTCTCGGGCATCAAGGTGTGGGGCATCCAGATGTTCGTGTACGCGGCATCAGGCGTGCTTGCCGGACTCGGCGCGGTGATGTCGTCCGCACGTCTCTACGCGGCGAACGGCTTGCAGCTCGGGCAGTCGTATGAACTCGATGCCATCGCGGCCGTGATTCTCGGCGGTACGAGTTTCGTGGGCGGCGTGGGATCGATCGTCGGCACGCTGGTCGGCGCGCTGATCATCGCGGTGCTGACGAACGGGCTCGTGCTGCTCGGCGTGTCGGACATCTGGCAGTACATCATCAAGGGCCTCGTGATCATCGGCGCGGTGGCGCTCGACCGCTATCGCCAGCGCGGCTCGGCTCGTACCTGATTCACTTCATTCTTCGCGACGGCGTACGGGAACATGCAGGTCCGCTTGTTCCCGCCAAAACCAACGGACCACCCTGGAGACAACAACATCATGTTCAAGCAAAAAGTCGCATTCGCCAGCATCGCGCTGGCCCTGGGCTGCAGCCTCGGCGCCTCCGCCGCGCAAGCCGCCGACAAGGAACTGAAGTCGATCGGCATCACCGTCGGCTCGCTCGGCAATCCGTACTTCGTGACGATTTCGAAGGGCGCGGAGGCGAAGGCGAAGCAGATCAATCCGAACGTGAAGGTGCAGGCCGTATCGGCCGATTACGACATGAACAAGCAGTTCACGCAGATCGACAACTTCATCTCGGCCAAGGTCGACCTCATCCTGCTCAACGCGGCCGATCCCAAAGCGATCGAGCCGGCGGTCAAGAAGGCGCGGGCAGCGGGGATCGTCGTAATAGCTGTCGACGTGGCGGCGGCCGGCGCCGATGCCACTGTGCAGACGAACAACATCCAGGCGGGGCAACTGGCCTGCGATTTTCTCGCGAAGAAGATCAACGGCAAGGGTAACGTGATCATCGAGAACGGGCCGCAGGTGTCGGCCGTGATCGATCGCGTGAAGGGATGCAAGGAAGTGCTCGCGAAGAATCCTGGGATCAAGATTCTTTCCGAGGACCAGGACGCGAAAGGCTCGCGCGAAGGTGGCATGAACGCGATGCAGGGCTATCTGACGCGCTTCCCGAAAGTTGATGGGCTCTTCGCGATCAACGATCCGCAGGCGGTGGGCAGCGATCTTGCCGCGAAGCAGTTGCATCGGAAGGATATGGTGATTACATCCGTGGACGGTGCGCCGGACATCGAAACCGCGCTGAAGAGCGATACGCTGATTCAGGCGTCCGCGAGCCAGGACCCGTGGATGATGGCGCAGACAGCGGTGGATGTCGGCTACAAGCTGATGAACGGGCAGAAGCCGGCGAATCCGCTGATCCTGATGCCCTCGACGCTGATTACCCGAGAGAACGTGGGCGCATATAAGGGGTGGTCGTCAGCACGGTAACGGGAGAAGTCTGGAGAAGCGCTCGCGCGGGTCGGCGGGCGCTTTTTTTATGCCGTCAGAGCGGCAAGACGTTCAAACCCAAAGCCTCCCCACTTCCCCGCCTTCACCCCCAATGGATCACTCGACGGAAACGGCAGCGCTTCCATCCGGCGCACTTCTTCATCGCACAGCGCATCGCGGCGGATATCCCACTGCTGCCCCGGCGGATACGCTCCGACCACCTGAAACCGCCCCTCGCTGGAAAGCAGGCAATGCCCCGTTCCCGCGGGCAGCACGAGCGCGTCGCCCGCCTGCACGGAGACGATCCGCCCCGCCGGGCCGCCAAGAATCAGTTGCGCGCGCCCAGCCGCGACGCCGAGCACTTCATGCGCGGTCGAATGATAGTGGTGATAGTCGAAAACGCCGTCGCGCCATTGCGGCGGCCAGCCGTTCTCGCTGAACATCGCCTCGAAGCGGCTGGCGAGATCCGTCCGCTTCCCGTCGATCACCCCGCGATACAGCAGCACGGGCAGCCGCCGGTTGTTCGGCACCCAGCCGTTTGCATTCAGCATGAAAGGTTCGCAACGTGAGTCGGCAGCTTGCAAATGGCCGGTTTCGTAACTCATTGAAATTCTCCTGAAGCATCCTCCGAGAACGCCGCAAATCGCGTTCCACCTGCAACCGCTTGAGCGCGTCCCATCAAGCCCCGAGGCTCTGCGCAGAACCACCCGTCCATGCGAGAATTCCGAAGTCGGTCGCACCGAGACCAGCCGCGCCAAGCGTGTCGAGGAGAAAACGCGTTGATGAAGCCAGACAATCTGATGTCGGACACGGGCGCCGCCAGCGCCACGCCAGGTTTTCTCGCTGGCGGCGGCGAGATGGGCGCGCTGATCCGCTCACACGACTGGTCCGCTTCACCGCTCGGCCGGCCCGCGATCTGGCCGCAGAGTCTGAAAACCGCGATCCGCATCATGCTCACCTCGCGCCAGCCGATCTGGATCGGCTGGGGCCGCGAACTCATCTTCTTCTTCAACGATCCGTACAAGTCGATCATCGGCGGTAAACAACCGGTCGCGCTCGGACAGCCGACGGAAGTCGTCTGGCGCGAGATCTGGCACGACATCTCGCCGCTGCTCGCCACAGCGTTGACGGGCGTCGAAGGCACGTTCGACAACGAGAAGCTCCTGATCATGGAGCGCAACGGCTTCCCCGAGGAAACGTACTACACGTTTTCCTACAGCCCGATCCCCGACGACGACGGCAGCACCGGCGGCATCATCTGCGCGAACAGCGACGACACGGCGCGCGTCCTCGGCGAACGGCAACTGATGCTCCTGCGCGAGCTCGCCGCATCGGCGCCGGACGCGCGCACGTGGCGCGACGCATCCTCACTCTCGATGCGCGCGCCGCGCACGAACCCGCGCGACATCCCGTTCGCGCTGCTTTACACGACCGAACCCGGCGGCGACCAAGCGAAGGTCGCAGGAGCTCGTGCGGCTTTTAGGCGGCACCATCGGAGTCGAGAGCAGGGTCGGCCAAGGCTCGCGGTTCACCGTGACGTTCCCGCGCGGCGCCGCCGCAGTTGAGGGGAAGGCTCACGCATCGACGAGCCGCAACGCTCAGGCCTACGTCGGGTGTACAGCGAACCCGGCCGCGGCACGACGATCCGTATCTACTTGCCGCGCGTGCGCCAGGAAGAAGACCTCGAGACGAATATCGACGCCGGTCCGGCGAACGGCGGCACGGAGACGATCCTCGTCGTGGGAGACGACGAAGAAGTGCGCGCCACGGTCGTCGAGATGCTGTCGGACCTCGGCTATCGCGTCTTGCGGGCAAAAGACGCGCAAAGCGCGCTCGCGATCGTCGAAAGCGGCGTTCCGATCGACCTGCTCTTCACCGACGTCGTGGTGCCCGGCGCGCCGCGCAGCACGGAACTCGCGCGCAAGACGCGCGAGCGGCTGCCCGCGGTGGCGGTGTTGTTCACGTCGGGTTACACCGACAACGCGATCGTGCATTCGGGCCGGCTCGACGAAGGCATCGAATTGTTGAGCAAGCCGTACACGCACGAGGCGCTCGCGCGCAGCGTCCGGCACGTGCTCGCCGATCCGCACCGGCGCGCAGCCTCGGATGTGCTTGCGGCCGGCCGGCCGCAAGAGCGCGAAAGCGACACGGCCCTGGCGGCGGTGCGGCGTTTGTCGATCCTGCTGGTGGAAGACGACGATCTCGTGCGCTCCAGCACCGCGGAATTGCTCGCGACGTTCGGGCTCGCCATCGTCGAGGCAAACTCGGACCTGGAAGCGATGCGCGTCCTGCGCGAACGGCCGGTCGATGTGATGCTGACCGATGTCGGGCTTGGCGGGGCGTCGGGTGTGGAACTCGCCATCGCGGCGCGGCGGCTCATTCCAGCGCTGGACGTAATTTTTCTGAGCGCGCGCGCTCGCGGGCGCGCAGCAAATGCGCAAGGCTTACGATCCGCATGATCTGATCGATTCGCTGAAGGCTTGTGTTCGATAGCCGTATTCAGTGTGAAAAGTCGGCGGCGTGAAGCACGATCGACGGGCTCTTGTCCCGCAGCATTTTCCGCTCGACGGCGGCCGCGATACGCTTGCGCCCGTCCGCGAACGCCTTCAGGAGCCGCGCGTCAGACGCACCGATCGGCGACCAGAAATGCTCTTCGAGCGCGTCCCGGGTAATAGCGCACTGCACCGTCTGCCCGTGCGCGGCCGCCACGAAGACGACCCGCTTTCCGTCTGACGAGACGCTCGCCTCTGCTGTAAGTGTGCTTTCCATGACCGCGCTTCTTTTCAGCCGACCGGCCCCGGAACGTCCGGAGCGCCGCACTTCTGATTCGTTCTCAGCGCAAATGATAGCGCCCAATTGCGGGAAGCGTCGTGTCGCGGCGTGCAATGGCGGCGAGGTTGGTTTCCTCTGGTGTTTAGGGTTCGGACCGATCGGCCGGGCTCGTTTTGATGCCACGCGGACCATGTGCATTCGATTAAGCATTCGCTTGGCTCTTTGCAAAAGACACTGCAGGTGGCTTTAAGCTTCGTTTAGCTCTGCATCTTTAATATGGTCGATCCCTTCGCTAAACGCGCTAAAGGTGGCATAGTGCGATCAATACCCCCTTTAGGAGTTGACCATGGCAACGCTCGCACAGCTTAAGCAACGGATTGCAAAGCTGCAAAAGCAGGCTGAAACAATCGCCGCAAAAGCGGCGAAGTCTGTTTTGAATGACATTCGCGCAATAATGGACGAACACGGTTTGACGACCGCCGACATCGATGCGCATCGCTCAGGACGCAAGACCGCGCGCAAGGCCACGCCGCCAAAAGCGGCTAAGAAAGTCGCCAAATCCTCAAAGGCTTCGAAGACCACGAGCTCCACGGGCAAGCTGCCAGCCAAGTATATAAACCCGAAGACCGGCGAGACATGGAGCGGCCACGCGCGGCCTCCAGCCTGGATCAAGGACGTGAAGGATCGCACGAAGTTCCTGATCGACGGCGCGGCGGCGCAACCGGTCGTCGCCAGCAAGAAAGTCACGGCCAGGAAATCGCGCTCGGTCAACGGCATCGCCTCGACCAAAGCCACGGCAAGCCGCAAGTCTGCTGGCAAGACGGCCACGTCCACGAGCAAAAGCGCTCAACCAGCCAAGCCTGTGACGCGACGCGCACGTGCAAAGCCAGCGAGCAACGGAGCGGCGCAACTGGCTTCAGCCGACGGTGCATCACCGGCGGCTGTCGTCGCGTAAAGAACTGTGTTTTCGCGCGGTGCTGTTTTGGCCGCGCGATTTGCCGTCGACCACATTGCATTCTCCACTCTGAAGAAGAATGTATGCCCTTCTTCTGCCAAGCCTGATTTGTATCAGCGCACCGCCCTCTTCCGCGCAGTGAACTCGTCTTTCATCGTGCCGGTATTCTTCGACGCGGTGTGGCAAAAACGCTGATGGACCGATCCCTTGCTCTGTCTGTGCAAAGTTTTCTATCGCGACGACGAGAATTCGCACGCTCGAAAGATGGCGTCAGGGGCTTAGCGAGCTTCCTTTTAGCTCCTGCATCAGCGACAAATCTCAAGATACGCGGGATCGATCGGCGCGATGCGCGTTGTTCCTCCAGCTGAACTTCGAGTGCGAAACATGCCGGTTGCACTTCCTCGCCGAAGTGGAGGCGAGTAGGCTTACTGCCCGTAGACTTCGACGCGTTGAGCTTCCGTCAAACGCTTTGAGGAGTTTTGTCTGCGTCACTTTAAAACAGTGGGCTCGTTCGCTGCATTTCGCCCGTATCCAATGATTGCCGTTTCTTAAGGGCGTCGGCTCAGTTTGTATAAGACGTATCATGGAAATATCGGATCTTGCTGCTCCTAACCGGTTACCGATAAAGCTACTAACGGTGTGAATTTATCGCTTGACTGCGCAACAAGCGTCTTCAGTACAGTCATGGATTTGCTTCATTAGGGCCCGCGCCTCCAAGCGTGAAGTGCTGCTTGAAGAGGCGCCCGGATTTGTGCAGTCCCTTGTCGGTGAACCACAGATTCGGCTTTATTGACCGGGTCGCCAATCATGCCTTGCTCGTCAAGTCTGTTTAGCGCATTCCAATCAAAGCTCTCCATGCCCGGACTCGGTCATGAAGCGTCAGATAAAGAAGGGTGTTGATGTTCATCGTAGTTACTCTGATACGGTGTGGATTGCCCCGGCGGCTCGAGGTAATCACGACGCGTCGCTGACAGAAAGTCGAGAGCGCTCGATGTGGAAAGATCTGACAGGACGCTACGAAAACGCATTCGCGCGACGAACATCACTCCTCCAGCAGAGCCTCCTGATCGTTGAGCGACAGACTATTCGTCGGCGACGATCACACCCTATCCCTGCGGGTTCTCAATTTGCTGGAGTTGCTGACCGGGCATTCCCGTTAGTCTTCGCGATAGGCCGCGCGCATGCTGGAAGACGATTCCCGATTCGGACTTTGCCGACTCTTCCCGCGTCGGTAGATTATTTGCGAGCATCTTCGCTCCGGGATCGGCGTTCGGGACCGTGCGTCGCCCGAAACAAGGTTGCAGGTCCCGAAATCGCGATCAGGGGCGTGCGCGAAGGAAGCAAGGACGTCGTGAGCGGTTATCGAAGATCGCGCCGCTCAAAAGGACCGCGTTAGGTTGTATTCGAACATCGGCGTTTCGTTGTCAATTACGGGAATGTTCCGGGCATCGCTATAAAGGGTAGCTCGTCAGGTCGATCGCCGCGGTACCGAGGCGCGCGTACCGAAAGGCACGGCGTCCTTAGAGTGGTGCCTCAGATTCGCGGTTCCATGCAGCGTTCGTTGACGAATGAGGACGATCAAGACGCTTTAAGGATGCGTCGGCGCTGAAGACTGCAGACAAATGTCCGGGAACGTTGACGCATTGCGCCGTGGACATCTGCGCAACGAGAGAGCAGAGCGTCGTGAGCATCTCGCAGACGGATCAGGCCGCTGCTCAAAATGCGGGACGGCTTCGCGTTTTTTGAGAGGGAAGGTCTCGTGCAGGGTCTGGCGCAAAAAATCTACGAAGTAAGCGCGCTGACTTTCTTGCTGGAGGGACCCGGCGCAAATAGCGTTATGCAGGCCAGCGGTGTAGTTACTGTTTGGCCCGAACCATTCGAGCAAAATATTCCTCGCATCGTCGTACGCTGACACTCCACAAAATGTTCAGGCAGAGGACGGCAGGCTTCGTCCCTTCATTTTGGGAACCGTCATGGCGCGTTTTTGACCATAGCGTATGGCGGGTCAAGATAAGCTAGGCACGGGCGTTGGCTGTAGCGAATTCATGAAATCTGTAACGCTGGCTACATTTTCGATTTTAGATTCTCGCGATGGCCATCAAATCGGTGGAAATGGCGTAAAAATCATCGGTGTAGAGAGGACAGCCGTGAAACATGTTCAGGTTTGCTCTTCAACTATATGATTTATAAAGAATCTGACCGCTATCCATAAAATCAGTGTTGTTTCACGATCGATAGCGATGTGCGAAATCCACGGCGGAAATCTTTGCTCGCTGGCCCTCTTCGGGAAGTACAACGGATGCTCGACGCCCAGAACAGCTTGCGGAGCTGCCGCATGACGCATCGGGGTGACTGTTGTAGATAGCCTCTGGCCGCCGCGCTCCGGACATCGCTCCCACTATGGCGTGTGGAGAGGTGGGCCACTTGGTCGGCCAGTGTGAGACGCGGGTCGCTATGGCGGGCTTCATCGATCGACCTGGCGTGTATCGTCCCACTGGGCGATCCGCCCGGTCGCATTACTGTTCAAGCAGCAATCGACTGTGCCATGTGCCTGACGGATGGCGCCAGTTCGGATTCTTCCCAGTCACACGCCTTAAACTGCCGTTCGTTTACTTTTCGTCCGGAATATCGTCCCGAACGGGCCGCCATTAGCTGCGCGTCTCTCGAAACAACACTTCAGAGTTTACTTGAGGTTTACCGGTTCGCCGTTTATTCTTCGGTTTGCGGCATCTTCCACACAAACCGAAGAATTTTTTGCTTACCTAGGCCTGCCAGTGACTGCGAATTCCATGTTAAGCGCGCGGCTTCCCGAAGTCGACCAATCCGTTTCGATAGAAACGCTCTTGGGAGTGGCTGCACAAGCCACTGACATCCTTAACCAGATTCGCGATGCGATGCTGGAACCGTATCCGCGAAAAAGCGCGCCCACTTTTACCAGCGCCCAAGTTGCGTCGCTTTGCGGACTGGACAAGCAACGTTTCCAGTATCTCACTACGAAAGGCGACCTGCCGCCCGGCACGTCGAAGGGTGCTGGGCGGAGCAAGGAATTCACGCTTGCCGAGACGCTCACATGGGTCCGAGCGACGTCGGAGCGCGCCCAGCGACCTCAGGGTAAACGCGGACGCATCGTCACCGTCGCCAACTTCAAGGGTGGCGTCGCGAAGACCACGACGGCCGTGTCGGCTGCGCAGGCGCTCACGCTGCTCGGGCGCAAAGTGCTGGTCATCGATTGCGATCCGCAGGGAACGACCACGCAACTTTGCGGGTGGGCGCCTGACGCAGAGATATCAGATGACCAGACGCTTCTACCGCTCATCTATGGCGATCAACAGACCTTGCACTACGCCGTGCAGGAAACTTACTGGCACAACCTGGACCTGATTCCCGCGTCTTCATCGCTATTCGATGCCGAGTTCGAGATCCCCGCGAAGGTGCTGAACGACAGCACCTTTGAATTCTGGGAGATCGTGCAGAAGGGACTTACGCCGCTGGCATCGGACTACGACGTCATCGTCATCGACACTCCGCCTGCTCTAAGTTATCTCACTATCAACGCTTTGCTGGCATCGGATGCGATTTTGCTCCCCTGCCCTCCTGAAGCGCTGGACTTCGCAAGCTCGACACAGTTCTGGCATTTGTTCGCGGATATCGCAAAGAAGCTGCCAGGCGTGCTTGAGCAAAAGCGCTTCGACTTCGTG
Organism: Caballeronia humi; assembly: GCF_001544475.1. GTDB lineage: Bacteria > Pseudomonadota > Gammaproteobacteria > Burkholderiales > Burkholderiaceae > Caballeronia > Caballeronia humi. The sequence goes on from NZ_FCNW02000033.1 coordinate 18,845, forward strand.
AACGTGATCATGACAAAGGCGAAATCCGACGATGTTTCCCGTGTCGTTCGCGGATGGCTTCAGAAGGCTTACGGCGATCGCGTGCTGCCATTCGAAATCCCGGAGTCGACGGTCCCGAAGGGCGCGTCCGCGCAACTGTCGACCGTGTATGACCTCTCGAAACCGGACGGGAGTACGGCGGCGTACAACCGGTTCAAGGAACCACTGGATCGGCTGGCAGAGCATCTGGATGCACAGTTCGTGCGCTCGTGGAACAAATCGGAGGTTTAAATGGGCATCGGGGACAGACTACTTGCGAAAACGGCGAACGTTGGGTCGAAGCCAGCGGATGCGAGCCCGCCCAGGCCGGTGAACCCGGAACCGAGGACATCGCCGGGTCGATTGATGGACGCGCAGAACCGGATCAACTCGGCGCAAGCGCGAATCAAAGAACTGGAAACGCAACTTGAAGACAAGGCGGCGCTTGAGGTGGGGCTGGACTCCTTGATCGAAGTCAACGGCAGACGACGCAGACTGACGTCTGAGCAATTCCAGGAATTGAAAAACAACTTGGCGCAGCACGCACTCGCGACGCCTATCCTCGTCCGAGCCCTCCCCGACGAGCGGTTCGAAATTGTAGCCGGTCACAATCGCGTAGCGGCGTATCGCGAACTCGGACGGAAGAGTATCCGCGCCAACATTGCGTCGATCGAGGAAGGCGAAATCGAGTTCGCCGCGTTCTTCTCAAACCTGCTTTCGCCGTCACTCACAGACTTCGAAAAATACTGGAACTTCAAACGGCTTCAGGAAATTTCCGGACTCTCGCGCACCGAAATATCGGAGAGCGCCGGCCTCAGCAAAAGCCACGTGACACGGATTTTTTCGTTCGACGCTCTTCCCGATGCCGCAAAGGCGGCACTTTCGGAGAAGCCCGAGCGACTGGGAAGCAATGCGGCCCAAAAACTCGCGGCACTCGCCGATGCAGGAAAGACCGAGAAGGTGGTGGAGGCTATTCGCCGGCTCGTAGACGATGAAGGCTTCACTCAGGACCGCGCTGTTGCTTTTGCCACCGAGAAGCCACGCACAGCGCCTTCATCGCCAACAGTAATCAGGGCAGGGAAGCGAAAGGTTTGCGAGATCTCGACCCGAAATGGCGTCGTGGGTGTTCGATTTTTTGAAAAGGACGCTGCAGACGCCGATGAATGGGCGCAACGAATCTCCGCCTTCATCAACCAAAGTCTTAGCAAAGATGACAGCGAATGAGTTTCTAGTAGGTTTTCCCGTTAAATCAACGACTTAGCGAGAACACAAGTAAGTGCTGCCGAAGCTCTAGTAGAGTTTTCTTAAGAATCAACGACTTAGAGAATCACCGTAGAGGTCAGCTATGTAGATTTTATTGCTTCAGAAAGACAAAAGCCTTCGGCGCCAACCGAAGGCTTTTGAATATCGGGCTTAACTGTCGTTCGCCCGTTACGCTTCCCGACGCCAATCGGGTCACGAGTGCACACCTCGAAGTGTAGCGAATAGCGTTCGCCAGTCAAGCGTTTGTCTTCCATTTTTTCAGAAATGGACGTACTGGACATGCTTATCGCGCAACTTCCCGTTGCTGGCGAGGAAAACTGTCGTCTCCTCGCTTCAACATCCGTCGGTTCGAATGAAGATCGAGCAGCAATCGAAGAATATGCTTGCGACCGATCGAACTTGCCGTGGATCATTTTTCGCGCCGCCCATCGCGCCAACCACGTCGAAGCGCTCCCTTCACGCTCGCGAGCGCTACTCGCCGCCCTCGCTCGCACTGTGGATGCCAACCGCCCCTATGCGGCCATTTTCGCTCGACGCGAGTTGCTGACCGGTCGAGCGCTTCAATCGATGCGCACGTTCTATAGAAGCCTCGACGATCTCGAAGCTGAAGGATTCATCGTCCGTCCGCCTCAGAAGCGGTATGGCAATGCAGGGCTCTTCGGGCGCGCATATCTTCATCTCACTGATAAAGCCGCCGCTCTTCTTGGTCTCGTTGATGACCATGGAGCGGAATCGCCACCGCAAGATACACAGGCCTTCCGCAACGTTGCCGAAACCGAAACATCTTTTTCGCCCGCGACTCCGTGTGTCACCGTGGCAGACGGACCTATATATAAGGATCTATACCCTAAGACTCAAAAGAGACAATCGGCGCGACTACCCGAGGACCTTCAGCGCTTACTGAGCCTGGGTTTTCATGAGTTTTTGATTTTCAAACTGATGCGTGAAGCAAAACAAAGTCTCAAGCGACTTTCCGAAGTCGTCGAGGCCACTTGGGAGCACTTGAAGCACGCGAAGTGCCCAATCAACTACCTCCGGGCGCTACTGCGGTCCCCAGTGGATTTCGCACATCAACTTCGCGCCAAGCACGCTGCGCGTGTTGAAGCCGAAACGATACGGAGAAGGGCACACGAAATAGATGCAATTCTCAAGCAGCATGCCGGTGAGACATTCTTCGATCTTTCTACCGATCGACGTTTCGATTTGTCCGCCGATGTATCGGAAATCATTGTGCGACACCATGCCGAACCGTCACCGCGCGTGCGCGTCGCAAATTGGGCTGAGGACTTTGTCGTAGCGATCGAAGAAGGGCGTATCGTTCGTGCGACGCCAGAGCGGACATTCGCGTTTGCAGCGAAGCTTGGGCAAAGTATTTCGTCCGCCAATCTCGATCATGCCTCGATGAGTGCACGACAAAAGCCCGTGCGCACGTCCGTTATCGACCAGCGTCTCAACGAGATGAAACGTCTGTTGCGGAAAAGTTGCGCAGGTGTAGTTGCAACCGGCAGTGCTATTGGGTGAGGATTCGAATTGGCCGGTTTCTTTTTACAGCCGTGTTTTCCGGATGTGATTCGCGCTGATGTCATGGCTCATCAAGGCTTCGTGCCGCACAAGGGATGAACAAAATCCTTTGCATATCAACGATTTATGCAACTAACCGTTTACTGCACCACGGGTTCAGAAAACACTTAAATGACTACGCCTATCTTCATTCGCGTGGACGACGCAGCGGCAGCAGGAAGGCTAAAAAAAGGCCTCTGCCCGCCAAAACAATGCGACCTCCGACCGCACGCGATCTACATCGGCGTCTCGAACTAAGGATTACCGAATGATCAAGTTCTACTACCATCCTTCGCCGAATCCTGCGAAGGTAGCTTTGATGCTCGAAGAAACGGGAATCCCGTACGAATTGGTACCTGTCGACACTCGCAAAGGCGATCAGCACGCGCCTGCATTCACAGCGATCAACCCTAACGCAAAGACCCCAGCGCTGGTCGATGACGATGCCATCGTTTTCGACAGCAACGCGATCCTCCTGTACCTCGCAGAAAAGACAAGCCGCTTCGTCCCACCGAACACGCCCGCCAACCGGGCCCAAATGTACTCGTGGCTTATGTTCGTCGCGACTGGCATCGGCCCGTACTCCGGCCAGGCGGTCCACTTCAAACATTTCGCCCCCGCCCCGAAGGACTACGCCGTCAACAGATACGACTTCGAAGCCTGGCGCCACTGGAACATCATCAACGCTAGGCTCGCCGCGAACCGCTATATGCTTGGCGAGGAATATACGATCGTCGATATGGCCGTGTGGGGCTGGGCGCGCGCCCTGCCGTTTGCGCTAGGTGCCGACGCCTGGGACAAATTGCCACACGTCAAACGTCTGTTCGACGAAATCAACGCGCGCCCAGCCGCCGGGCGCGTCGACGCGCTGCGCAGTGCCCATCAGTTCAAAACCGAAATGGACGACGACGCCCGCCGCGCGATGTTCCCCCAAAACGCGCGTTTGGAAGCGTGAGGGAACGCGTCAAAGGGCGTAGTCTCCACAGACCGGCGCCCTATCCGCCCACGCGCAATCCCGTTGATCCACAGTCGCTGATTAAATTTCTATTGCTGCGACGCAACAAGCGCGGGTATAATCTAAGGTTGCGCGATTTGCGCACAGTTCCAAACCGGCCCGCCCGTTATGCGCGGGCCGCGTTCTTTGCTCGTAGCGATCTTACAGGTCGTGGGATCGTGGAACTCTCAGGCCGCGAATGTCCGCGGCGCGAGAGACGGCGATACCTGTAGCCACTGGTCCCGCCATCGCCGAGCAAGCCTGTCGAGGAGAATGTATGGCAAGTTTTGATCGGGAAGATTCAGGGTCGGAAACGACCGTATCCGCACGGAAGACAACGGCCCGGCGCGCAGGCAAAGGCAAGGCAGCCGCCGCCTTGCTACCGTTGGACGCCGCATCGACGGCGTTGCAGGACGAAGAGCGGCAGCGTCAGATGCGCGCCCTCATCCAGTTGGGCAAGGAGCGCGGTTACCTGACCCACGCGGAAATCAACGATCACCTGCCCGACAACTTCGCGCAAACCGCCGCGATCGAAACCATTGTCAGCACGTTTAATGACATGGGCGTGGCGGTCTATGAGCAGGCGCCCGACGCCGAAACGCTGCTGCTCAATGACGCCGCGCCGGCCGCCGTGTCCGACGACCAGGCCGACGAGGAAGCGGAAGTCGCGCTGTCGACCGTCGATTCCGAGTTCGGCCGCACGACCGACCCCGTGCGCATGTACATGCGCGAAATGGGTGCGACCGAACTGCTGACACGCGCGGGCGAAATAGCGATTGCGAAGCGCATCGAGGATGGTCTGCACGAGATGATTCAGGCGATCGCGGCATGTCCGGCCACCGTCTCGACGATTCTCGCGAGCGCGGCGCAAGTTGAATCGGGCGAGCTTCGCATCGACGAACTCGTCGACGGGTTGAACGAAGACGGCGAGGAAGAAGAACTGTCGGCATCGGATACGACGGCTACGACCGAGATCGATACCGCCGATACATCCGACTCCGACGACTCCGACAGCGACGACGACAGCGACCTCGAAGCCGTCGATTCGAACAAGGCCAACGAAGCGCGTCTGAAGCAACTCGCGAGCGACAGTCTCGCGATCTTCGCGCGCGTTCGTGAACTGTTCGAACAGATGCCGCGCAGCCGCGCCACCGACGAAAAGGGCGCCGCCGCCTTCGCTCGTGTGCGTGAAGAGATCCAGCGCGAACTGGTGCCGATTCGCTTTACGGCTCGCACGATCGACCGTCTCTGCGCCGATGTGCAGCAGCAGGTCGCGCAGGTGCGCGCGGTCGAGCGTCGCATTCTGCAGATTGCCGTCGACCGGTGCGGCATGCCGCGCGACAAGTTCGTCGAGTCGTTCCCCGGCCACGAAACTGATCTCGGCTGGACGGCGAAGACCGCGTCGGCATCGTCGTCGCGTGAATTTGGCGCGGCGCTCGAACGCAGCTTGCCCGCGATTCAGGCCGAACAGCAGAAGCTGATCGACATCGAAGCGAGCGTCGCGCTGCCGCTCCAGCAGTTGAAGAAGATCAACCGCCAGATGACGGCCGCCGAGGCGAAGATGCGTCAGGCGAAGCGCGAGATGATCGAAGCGAACCTGCGTCTCGTGATCTCGATCGCGAAGAAATACGTGAACCGTGGCATGCAGTTCCTCGACCTGATTCAGGAAGGCAACATCGGCCTGATGAAGGCGGTCGACAAGTTCGAATACCGGCGAGGCTGGAAGTTCTCGACCTATGCGACGTGGTGGGTGCGCCAGGCCGTGACGCGTTCGCTCGCCGATCAGGCGCGCACGATCCGCGTTCCGGTGCACATGATCGAAACGATCAACAAGCTGAACCGCATCTCGCGCGAAATCCTGCAGCAGACCGGGCAGGAAGCGCATCCGGCGGTGTTGGCCGAGCGCATGGAGATGCCGGAAGAAAAGATCCGCGGCATTCTTAAGATCGCGAAGCAGCCGGTTTCGCTCGAAACGCCGGTCGGTGAAGATGCCGATGCGACGCTCGGTGACATGATCGAAGACTCGAGCGCGGCATCCCCGGCGGATGCCGCCGTGCACGCCAACATGCGCGCCGCGATCGACGATGCGCTTAACGCCCTCTCGCCGCGCGAGGCGAAAGTGTTGCGCATGCGCTTCGGCATCGATACGGCGTCGGATTACACGCTCGAAGAGCTCGGCAAGCAATTTGACGTGACGCGCGAGCGGATTCGCCAGATCGAAAGCAAGGCGATGCGCAAGCTCATGCATCCGAGCCGCGCCGACAAGCTTCGGCCGTTCCTCGATCGTTGAGATTGCGGGGCGCGATCAAGCGCTCTGTCAGATGTAAAAAGCGGCCAGCTTGGCCGCTTTTTTTTTGCAGTAGAGACTCTCGTTAGCTCAAAACACCGCTACCGCTGCGCACTATTTTCGGGATCGATCGATACAGCGGGCGACGTCGAGCACGCCTCAAGCGCCGTGATCGCTTTTTTCGCGAGCGTCATCGTTTCGTCGCAGGCGGGGCGGTCTCTGAAGATCGCGCAGCCGCCTCCCGCTTCCACCTTCGACAACGCCCGTTTCACCCGTGCCAGCGCAAACTCCGCCGAGCCAGCGTCGGCGATGAGCGCCGCCACGTTGAACACGCTCCCCGATGCCGTCTCTACCCAGTTCGGACACGCGGGACCGGCCTGGGCCAGCGTCGAGAGGAGCAGGGCGATGCCGCCGACGAGCCATAGCCAGGGGTACCGCGAATCGGGTGAGAAGGGTTTCATGATGATCATCCGCTACACGAGCGATCGGCTCGATCGCTGAGCGAGTCGCCGATCTGTAAGCGCCTACTAAAATTGTCCACAGCTTTTGTTGAGAAGTTTGTGGATATCCTGCCTGAATCGTCGATAAAGCACTGACGCGAAAGGAAAATCATCGCACGAACGATCGGGTGGCAATAGGAGGGCAACAGGCATCAAGCCGCCGGCCACGACGCTGTCGAACCACGGTAGCGAAACAAAAAAAAGGCGGCAAGCACCGGCGGAAATCGGCGGTTGAGAACTTGCTGGCACGCAAACCCGAGTCGGACTCGGGGCCAGAAAGCCGCCACTGCGACAACTGATTACGCAACGGCGGAATCGGCCCACCGAACGCGCGTCCTCACCCTCGCTTCGGAATATCCAACGCCCTCACCACAGTTGGACGCGTCAAAAACGCGTCCAACACACGCGCGACGTTCGGAAACCGCTCGAACGCCACGATTTCGCGCGCTTCGTAAAACCCCACGAGATTGCGCACCCACGGAAACACGGCCATATCGGCGACGGTGTAATCATTCCCCATGATCCACGCGCGATCCGCAAGTCGCGTCTCAAGCACGCCCAGCAGCCGCTTCGTCTCCGCGACATACCGATCGCGCGGGCGCTTGTCCTCGTATTCCTTCCCTGCGAACTTGTGGAAGAACCCCAACTGCCCGAACATCGGCCCGACGCCGCCCATCTGGAACATCAGCCACTGGATTGCTTCATAGCGCTCGGCAGGGTCGTGCGGCATAAACTTGCCAGTCTTGTCGGCGAGATAAATCAGGATCGCGCCCGATTCGAACAACGCCAGCGGCTTGCCGCCGGGACCGTCGGGATCGATGATCGCGGGAATCTTGTTGTTCGGACTCACCGACAGAAACTCGGGTGTCATCTGGTCGTTCGTGTCGAAGCGCACGAGATGCGGCTCGTAGGGGAGGCCGGTCTCCTCCAACATCGTCGATACCTTGACACCGTTGGGCGTCGGCAGCGAATAGAGTTGCAGCCGCTCAGGGTGCTCGGCGGGCCATTTCTTCGTAACGAGGAAGGCGGAAAGATCGTTCATCGGGGTCCTCAAACAAAGGCGCCGGTCGAGTCCGGCGATAGGCCGTCCAATATAAACACTCCCGTCATTCTTGTCTTTTCCGCTCAGAAAACGCGGCGTCCGCAGCTTGCAATGACTATCGCGCGGACCTTGCAAAAAGGGACTGAGGGTTCGCGTACAGACTTCCATCGCCGTCGGCGCGAAGCTGTAACCACTCGCTCGGCAACACGGAATCACGGCCTTCCTGCAAGGCAGCACGCGCGGGAAAGCGCCAGGTCCGCAGCGCCCTTTCGACGATGAAATATTGGCGCGTTTATTGCATCGATCCTGACGCCTCGTACCGTCAGAAACACGATCGACGCATGCCATGAAACAGCGCCTTCTAAACCTCGCGACCGCGCTCGCCACGACAAGCGCCGCCATTGCGGCCGTCGCCCCCGCCACGTCATACGGGCACGCGCTCGATCGGCCGCTCGATTGCAAGTCGAGTGCGCACACGTTCATCGCGCCGCTTGTCAACGCGCGCTATATCGAGACGACGCCGATGCGCGTCGAGTCGAACTCTGTCAACGCGTTCCGCCCGACGCATGGCAGCGATCTCACTGCGTTCGGCTTTCGCGTGTACGCCGTGCTCGGCTACGAACGCGACGACGCGATGTTCAAGAAGGGCAGCGGGCAGCCGCTGACCGATTCGGCTTACGGCGTCGTGGTGACGGGGCCCGCCGAGCAGGTCGAGGAGCGCGTGCGGGCGTCGGGCAGCGATGCGGTCGTGCATTCCGTGGTGCCGCTCGTGCTGACGGCGGTGTTTTGCGGCAAGGGGTAGACGCGATCGTAAGCTCCTTTCCCCGTGTGCATGACGCCCAAAGTTGGTAATGTCCAACCTTCGGCACAGCGTGCAACAACACGGAGAAGACGGCAATGTCAGAAGGAAGCAACGAACGTATCGCAATCGTGACGGGCGCGGGGTCCGGTATCGGCCGGGCCGCGGCGCTGGCACTGCTTGGCGACGGCTGGCGCGTCGCGCTCGCCGGCCGCCGGCCCGAGCCGCTGGAAGCGGTGATCAAGGAATCGAACGCGCAAGACCGCGCGCTCGCCGTCCCGACCGATGTCTCCGACCCGGCGTCGGTCGCGCGTCTTTTCTCGGCGGTCGTGGAACGCTTCGGCCGGGTCGATGTGCTCTTCAATAACGCCGGCGTGAGCAATCCGCCCGGCCCGTTCGAGGACTGGACGCCCGAGCAATGGAAGGGCGTCGTCGACATCAATCTCAACGGGATGTTCTACTGCATCCAGGCCGCGTTTCGCGTGATGCGCGATCAAAACCCACGCGGCGGCCGCATCATCAACAACGGTTCGATTTCGGCGACCGCGCCGCGTCCCAATTCGATGGCCTACACCGCGACCAAGCACGCCGTCGAAGGACTCACGAAAACCGCCTCGCTCGACGGCCGCAAATACGACATCGCGGTCGGACAGATCGACGTAGGCAATGCGCGCACCGAGTTGTCGCAGCGCATGGAGAAGGGCGTGCCGCAGGCGAACGGTGAAATCGCCGCCGAGCCGATGATGGACGTGCGCTTCGTCGGCCAGTCGGTGCTTTACATGGCGAACCTGCCGCTCGAGGCGAACGTGCTGTTCCACACCGTGATGGCGACGAAGATGCCGTTCGTGGGGCGCGGCTAAGGCATCAAGCCGTTCGGTACCATACGCGGATGCCCGAATACCAGTGACTGACGCTGGTATCGTCGCCAGCGCCGAACGTCGAGAGGCTCTCGACGTTCAGTACGTCGATACCGTGCTCCGCGATCCATGCGTTCGCCCGCTCGACGAGTGCCGCGCCGTTCTCGTACACGTTTCCCTTGATCAGGTGATGCTGCACCACTTGCCGCTCGAAGTCTTCGAAGGCGATTTTCGGCATGTTGTCTCCTGGCTTTCCGGTCGGATTTTTCTTATGGCTTTCAGTCTATCAAAGGCGTCGGGGCGCTGACATGTCGCGCGCGTCCGCTTTCGTGTGACTTAAGCATTCACTTCGATGCGGTTTGCCCCAACGTACGCACAGTCGGCTACAGTAGGAGTCCCGTCCCAAAAATCGGCCGAGGCGGAACGAGGTGCTCCAAGAAGCGCCCGAGCCGCGCCGCACGGGCAGGAGACACCAAGGAGAGCACGATGGACATGCGGCAACGCAAGCACATCGAGGCGGTAGTCGAAGCGACCACGCGCACCCCGCCGATGGTCGCGGCGCGCACGCACGAAGCGATCATCGAGTCTTCGTGGCGGCGCTGCGTGCATCAGTACGGCCTCGACCCGTCGCGGATGCAGGAGGCGCGCATCCTGCCGCAGACGCGGCTGCGCGAGCACCAGCAGCGTATCGACGACTTCGCCCGCATCGCCCGGCACGGCCTTCAGACGCTTTACAGCCAGGTGGCCGGGTTGGGCTACGTCGTGTTGCTGACCGACGCGCAAGGCGTGACGGTCGACTACCTCGGCGACGCCAATACCGACGCAAGCCTGCGCCGCGCGGGCCTCTACCTCGGCGCGCAGTGGAGCGAGAATGGCGCGGGGACGTGCGCCGTCGGCACGGCGCTCGCGACGGGCCAGGCGCTGACCGTCCACCAGATCGACCATTTCGATGCTACGCATATCCCGCTGACCTGCACCGCCGCGCCGCTCTTCGATTCGCACGGCAGTCTCACCGCGATCCTCGATATTTCCGCGCTGACGTCGCCGCAGGCGCGCGAGAGCCAGAGCCTCGCGCTGCAACTCGTGCGCGTCGCGGCGAGCCGGATCGAGAACGCCAATTTTTTGCGCACGCATCGGCAGGACTGGATTCTGAAGCTCAACGCCTCGCCGGAATTCGTCGACGTCGATCCGGAATTTCTCGTCGCGCTCGATGCGAGCGGGCGCGTTGTCGGGCATAACCGGCGCGCGCACGAAATGCTCGCCGCCGAAGTCGGGCAGAGCGGCGTGCCGCTGACGCCGCTGATCGGCGTGCGTTTCGAAGCGCTGTTCGACACGCGGCTCGAAGACCTCGGGCGCTTCGTCTATTCGCGTCCGAGTGAATTGCGCGCGTTGGCGCTCTCGCGCAGCGGCGCGTTGCTGTACTTGAGCGTGATGCCGCCCGCGCCGCTCTGGCAGCCGAACGCGAGCGCCACGCGCGACGCGGCCCGCGCGATGAAAATCCCCGCGCCGCTCGCTGCGCTGTGCGGCGGCGATGCTGCGCTGGAACGCCAGCTCGAACGCGCGGCCAAACTCGTCGATTCGCCGATCAACCTGCTGATCAACGGCGAGACTGGCTCCGGCAAGGAATATTTCGCGAAGGCCCTGCATCAGTCGAGCGCGCGGCGCGGCGGGCCGTTCATCGCGGTGAACTGCGCGGCGATTCCTGAGACGCTGATCGAAAGCGAATTGTTCGGGCATCTGCCGAACAGCTTCTCCGGCGCGGGGCCGAAGGGCAAACGCGGTCTTATCCAGGAAGCAGACGGTGGCACCCTCTTTCTCGATGAAATCGGCGACATGCCGCGCGAACTGCAATCGCGCCTCTTGCGCGTGCTGGCGGAAGGCGAAGTGCTGTCGATCGGGGCGTCGCGGCCGGTGTCGGTGGACGTGCGCGTTATCTCGGCGACGCATCATCCGCTGGACGCGCTCGTCGAAAGCGGTCGGTTCCGCGAGGATCTGTACTACCGGCTGAACGGCGCGCGCTTCGCGCTGCCGCCGCTTCGTGAAAGGAGCGACCTCGACTGGCTGATTCAGAAGCTTCTGAAAGATCTTTCGGGCGCGACGGTCACGTTGTCGGAGGCGGCACGCGAGCGGCTGCATCGGCATGGGTGGCCGGGGAATCTGCGGGAGCTGTGCAATGTGCTTCAGTACGCGCGGGCGGTCTGCACCGATGCGCATATCGAAGTGGACGATCTTCCGGAGAACCTGTCGACGGCCAAGCCGACGCAAGCGGCTAAGCCAGCGCTGCCCGCCGCGAGCGCTCCCATCGATGAATTCGATCCGCATCTCTTGCCGCCCGAAGGCATGCTGCTGATGCAGTATCTGCGCGCGGCGAGCTGGAACCTGAGCGCGGTCGCGCGGCAGATCGGCGTAAGCCGGATGACGCTGTATCGGCGGATGGCGCGCTATGGCATCCGTTCGCCCAATCAGCGTGATACAGGCGTGCACTGAGCGTTACGCCTGTACTCCCCGCGATACATCTGCCGCTGTGACACCTGTCACAGCGGTCCTTCCTTCTGGCTGCCGATAGCCTCGATTCAAGCCTATTTCTGCGGGTAATCCCTCGACATTCGCACGTCTTCAGATTGGCATAGCGCTTGCCTAGTACTCGGGCAAAACAAAGCTAGATGGAGACAACGCATGCGCAGTCCCGCGCCGTCAAGGCCGCCGCTCGTCGGCATCATCGCGAATCCGATTTCGGCGCGTGACATCCGTCGCGTGATCGCGAACGCGAGCAGCCTGCAACTCGCCGATCGCGTCAGCATCGTGCTGCGCCTGCTCTCGGCGCTGGCGTCGTGCGGCATCGATCGCGTCGCGATGATGCCGGACCGCGAAGGCCTCAAAGTGATGCTCGAACGGCACTTGTCGCGGCGTCAGGGTCCGGATGCCGGGCTCGCCGCCGTCGACTGGCTCGACATGCCCGTCACCGCCCGCGTCGACGATACGTTTCGCGCCGCGCAACTGATGCGCGAAGCGGGCGCCGCCGCGATCATCGTGCTCGGCGGCGACGGCACGCATCGCGCGGTGGTCCGCGAGTGCGGCGCGGTGCCGGTCGCGGGCCTTTCGACCGGCACCAACAACGCGTTCCCCGAAATGCGCGAGCCGACCATCGCGGGCATCGCCGCCGGTCTCTACGCCGCCGGACGCATTCCCGCCGACGACGCGCTCCAGCGCAACAAACGCCTCGACATCACAATCCGCGACGCAAAAGGCAACGTGCGCAGCGACATCGCGCTCGTCGATGCCGTCATCTCGCACGAGCACTACATCGGCGCGCGGGCGCTCTGGAAGATCGACACGCTCGCTGCCGTCTACGTGTCCTACGCCGATCCGCAGGCGATCGGGCTTTCGGCGATCGCGGGCCTTCTGGAACCGGTCGGCCGGCATGAACCGGGCGGCTTGGCCGTCGAACTCGCCGCGCCCGGCGAAGGCGAATTCGAGCTGTGCGCGCCGATCGCGCCGGGCCTGATGCGCGCGGTGCCGATCGCCGGCTGGCAGCGTCTGCGCGATGGCATCCCGCAGCGCGTGCGCCAGCGCGCGGGCATCGTCGCGCTGGATGGCGAGCGCGAAATGGCTTTTGCCGCCAGCGACGAAGTGACCGTCACTCTGCGCGAAGGCGCCTTTAACAGCATCGACGTGGCCGCGTGCATGCGTTACGCGGCGCGCACGGGCCTGATGCGCCAGATGGCGCACGTGAAGCCCTGAATCGTTTTTCCGCCCCACCCACTTCAAACGAAGGAGACAGACATGACAGTCCGTTCAACGCAGCAGGACGCAGGCGCGCTGCCGCTCGGCAAGGAGGAACTGCTGACGGTCTATCGCAAGATGCGCACGATCCGCGATTTCGAGGAGCGCCTGCACGTGGACTTCGGCCGCGGCGACATCCCGGGCTTCGTGCATCTCTACGCCGGCGAGGAAGCGGCTGGCGTCGGCATCATCCATCACCTGACGGACGGCGACCGCATCGCGAGCACGCACCGCGGACACGGCCACTGCATCGCGAAGGGCGTCGATCCCGTCGCGATGATGAAGGAGATTTACGGCAAGAAAGGCGGCTCGTGCAACGGTAAGGGCGGCTCGATGCACATCGCCGATCTGTCGAAGGGGATGATGGGCGCGAACGGCATTCTCGGCGCGGGCGCGCCGCTCATCTGCGGCGCGGCGCTCGCGGCGAAGTTCCGCGGCAAGGGCGAAGTCGGCATCACGTTCGCGGGCGATGGCGCGTCGAACCAGGGCACGTTCCTCGAAAGCCTGAATCTCGCGGCGGTGTGGAACCTGCCGGTGATCTTCGTGATCGAGAACAACGGCTACGCGGAATCGACGTCGCGCGAGTACGGCACGGCAGTGGACAGCTACGTCGATCGCGCGGCGGGCTTCGGCATTCCGGGCGTGACGGTTGATGGCACGGATTTCTTTGCGGTGCATGAAGCAGCGGGCGAAGTGATCCGGCGGGCGCGCGAAGGCGGCGGGCCGGCACTGCTTGAATGCAAGATGATCCGCTTCTACGGCCACTTCGAAGGCGATGCGCAGACGTATCGCGCACCGGGCGAACTCGACGATATCCGCTCTAACAAAGACTGCCTGAAGAAGTTTGCGCAGACGGTAACGCAGGCGGAAGTGATCACGCGCGCCGAGCTGGATGCGATCGATCGCGATGTCGCCGTGCTGATCGAGCGCGCGGTGCAGGAGGCGAAGGACGCGCCGCAGCCCAGCGCGGCCGATCTGCTTACAGACGTGTACGTCAACTACTAAATCAGCGAAGACACGAAAACCTTTCATGGGACCAGAGTAAAGCGCTAAAGCGCCAACTCTGGTCGACCGCAGCTTGCATGGGACCAGAGTAAGGCGCTAAAGCGCCAACTCTGGTCGACCGCAGCTTGCATGGGACCAGAGTAAGGCGCTAAAGCGCCAACTCTGGTCGACAGGAGACGAAATATGGCCCGCAAACTCAGCATGAAGATGGCAATCAACGAAGCCCTCGACCAGGAAATGACCCGCGATCCGAGCGTGATCGTGCTCGGCGAGGATATCGTCGGCGGAGCAGGCGCCGATGGCGAGAAGGACGCGTGGGGCGGCGTGCTCGGCGTCACCAAGGGACTCTACGCGAAGCACGGCGACCGCCTGCTCGACACGCCGCTGTCGGAGTCTGCGTATGTCGGCGCGGCCATCGGCGCGGCTGCGTGCGGCATGCGGCCCGTCGCCGAGCTGATGTTCATCGACTTCATGGGCGTGTGCTTCGACCAGATATTCAACCAGGCCGCGAAGTTTCGCTACATGTTCGGCGGCAAGGCGGAGACGCCGGTCGTGATCCGCGCGATGGTCGGCGCCGGCTTTCGCGCGGCCGCGCAGCACAGCCAGATGCTCACGCCGCTGTTCACGCATATTCCGGGGCTCAAGGTGGTATGCCCGTCGACGCCGTATGACACCAAGGGTCTGCTGATCCAGGCGATCCGCGACAACGATCCCGTCATCTTCTGCGAGCACAAGAACCTGTACGGCTTCGAAGGCGAAGTTCCTGAGAACTCGTACGCGATCCCCTTCGGCGAAGCGAACATCGTGCGCGACGGCAAGGACGTGTCGATCGTCACCTACGGCCTGATGGTGCATCGCGCGCTCGAAGCGGCCGCGACGCTCGCGAAAGAGGGCATCGAAGCGGAAATCGTCGATTTGCGTACACTCTCGCCGCTCGATATCGATACGGTGCTGGAAAGCGTCGAGAACACGGGGCGGCTCGTCGTGGTCGATGAAGCGAGTCCGCGTTGCAACATCGCCACCGATATCTCCGCTCAGGTTTCGCAGCAGGCGTTCGGCGCGCTGAAGGCGGGCATCCAGATGGTCGCTCCGCCGCATACACCGGTGCCGTTCTCGCCGACGCTCGAGGATCTCTACATACCGAGCGCCGCGCATATCGTGGAAGCCGTGCGCAAGACGATGAACAAAGGAGGGTCGCACTAATGTCCGAGATCACACCGATCGTGATGCCGAAGTGGGGCCTGTCGATGAAGGAAGGCACGGTGAACGCGTGGCTCGTCGATGAGGGCGCGCAGATTTCCGTCGGCCTGCCGATCCTCGATGTGGAAACCGACAAGATCGCCAACGCCGTCGAGGCGCCGGATGCGGGCACGCTACGTCGCAAGGTCGCGGCGGAGGGCGACGTGCTGCCGGTGAAGGCGCTGCTCGGCGTGCTCGCGCCGTCCGAAGTGAGCGACGCCGACATCGAAGCGT
The DNA here is from genome assembly GCF_001544475.1 of Caballeronia humi. Taxonomy (GTDB): domain Bacteria; phylum Pseudomonadota; class Gammaproteobacteria; order Burkholderiales; family Burkholderiaceae; genus Caballeronia; species Caballeronia humi. Next base: position 34,426 of record NZ_FCNW02000033.1, read on the forward strand.
ACATCGCCGCATACGAAACCCCGCCCGACGACGAAGGCAGCGACGATGAAGCCGCCGCCGCGTATCACTTCATCGAAGTCGACGGCATCCGCGTGCGTTATGCGAGCCGCGGCGAAGTCGGCAAGACCGTGCTCTTCATCCACGGCTTCGGCGGCGATCTCGACAACTGGCTCTTCAATCTCGATGCCATCGCGGAGAAGAACAAGGTCGTCGCGCTCGATCTGCCGGCGCATGGGCAATCGACGCCCAGGCTGCCCGGCACGACGCTCGAAGATCTCGCACAGTTCGTACTGCGCTTCATGGACGCACTCGATATCGGCGAGGCACATCTCGTCGGGCATTCGATGGGCGGTGGCGTGGCGGCGCAACTGGCCGTCGATGCGCCGGGGCGCGTGCTCTCGGTGGCGTTGATCTCGCCGGCGGGGCTCGGCGACGAGGTCAACAACGGCTACACGGAAGGTTTCGTGAACGCGCAGTCGCGGCGCGATCTGAAGCCGGTGGTCGAGCTGCTGTTCGCGGACCCGGGGCTCGTGAGCCGCCAGATGCTCGACGATCTGCTGAAGTACAAGCGGCTCGACGGCGTGAGCGAAGCGCTCGCGGCGCTGGGCGGTAGTCTCTTCGGCGACGGTCGGCAAAAGGCGCTGCCGGGCGCGAAGCTCGGCGCGACGGGCAAGCCGGTGCTCGTAGTGTGGGGCGCGCAGGATCGCATCATTCCGGCCGCGCACGCCGCGAACGCGCCGGCGGGCGCGACCGTCAAGGTCTTCGACGACGCCGGGCACATGAGTCAGATGGAGAAGGCCAATGACGTCAATGCGCTGTTGAAGAAGCATCTGGCGGGGTAAGAGGAGAGCGGACGTGGTTTGCGCCACGTCCGCTGTTCTTCGTTACCCTATTTGCTTTCGCCTGGCGCTTGATCATGCCCTTCGAACTCGTCGATTTCGACGCCTCCGCCGCCAATCCCCTCGACGCCGAGCAGGCGCTGCTAGCTTACGCGTCGGCGGGTCGCGCGGTGGCGCATCTGTGGGAGGCGCAGGTCTCGCTCGTGCTGCCGCGCAGCTATCAGCGCTACGCGACGCTCGATGACGCCCGCGCCGAGTTCGCGCGGCGCGGCTGTCCCGTGTGGTTGCGGCTTTCGGGCGGCGGGCTCGTGCCGCAAGGGCCGGGCATCCTCAATCTGAGTCTCGCGTATCCGCTGCACGCGACGATCGGGACGATGGCGGATGCGGTGTATCTGCATCTGTGCGAAATCCTCGCCGATGCGTTGGATCAGGTGGGCGTACAGACGCACTGGCAGGCGGTGGAAGGGTCGTTCTGCGACGGCCGCTTCAACCTCGCGTGGGGTCCGGCGGACGATGCGCGCAAGATCGCGGGTACGGCACAGTACTGGCGGCGTGTGCCGGACCCAGCGGGCGACGCGACGTATGCGGTGCTCGCGCATGCGGTTCTGCTCGTCGATGCCGATCCGGTCGAGATCAACCGGCGCGCCAACGCGTTCGAAGCGATGATCGGCAGCGGGCGGCGCTATGAAGCGGACAAGGTGGTGAGTGTGGCGCAGGCGCTGGAATCGCCGGGCGATCGCTTGCGCGCAAGAGTTAGGGATGCGTTAAGTGCCGCTGTGCTTGCGGCTTCTCCACCGACCGCGGACATTGAAAAGTGAACAAAATCGATCTCTCCGATATCTATCGGGGCTACATCGCGTGTCTGAACAAGCAGGATTGGGCGAATCTGAATCAGTTCGTCGGCGATGACGTGCATTACAACGGTCAGCGAATCGGCTTGTCGGGTTATCGCGCGATGCTGGAAAAAGACTACACCGAAATCCCCGACCTTCATTTCAACATTCTGCTGTTGATTTCCGACTCGCCGTATATAGCGAGTCGGTTGGGCTTTGCGTGTACGCCAAAGGGAAAATTTCTTGGGCTGAACGTCGATGGAAAGAAAGTGTCGTTTACAGAGAATGTGTTCTATCAGTTTCAGAGCGGAAAGATCGAACAAGTATGGTCTGTCATAGACAAAGCGGCTATCGAAGCTCAGCTTCAAGACGCACTTATTTCTTCTCCGGCATCACCGACGAGTGATGACTCGTAATCAGCCATTGCGTCCCGTCCCAGCGATACGTGTAGGTATAGCGCGCCTTGACGACCGCTCCGGTCTTGGCGAACGTGAATGTATAAAGCCCGGCATCGACCGCGGTATTGCATCCGAGTTCAAGTTGCCGAAAATCGATTTTCCCGGAAGGGCCACTGGGCAGGAAATGACTGAAGTAATCCTCCTTTTCAGCGGGTGTCAGACGCGGCTTGTCGGATACCGTCGCGAGAAGAATCGAACGCTCCGCGTAATTGGCCACCACCTTGTGCGGATCACCGGTTTGCAGCGACTGATTCCATCGATCGAATAGCGCGGCAATCTCCTGATCGGATACAGCCTTACAGTTCTCCGTTCGCGATGGCGACGCGCTACTCGATGACATGTCCTTGTTCGCCGCGCATCCGGCGAGCATGAACGCTAAGGCAGCAATGGTGATTGACTTCATGGCGGCTTACTCCCGTTAGTAGGTGAGAGGAAAGCAAAACGCCGGAAGGAGGGCCGTCCTGTCTCATTGGAGTCGTGGGACTTGGCCGCTTCTGACTGACGAGACGGTTATAGTCCCGCCAGCATTCAAGTATGCGCCCTCTTACTCAACGAATAACGGTTAAGCGAAGCAATCGAATGGTGTGATGTTGAATATCCTGGGCGCTTAGAACGCTTGAGATTTGAATTGATCATGAAAATGCAACGTGCGGTTTAATTGCTGCGATTGCTTAGCGAGCATGTAACTGCTTAGCGATCCATTTTTAAGGGCGGCTACTCGTCGCTTAAGGATCAGCTATCCGGCAAAAAGCGCGGACCATAAGCATCATGCAAAGACTTCAACTTGAAGGCGGCGGAGGCGGCGGCATCCCCGGAGGCGGCGGGGGAGGCGGGGGCCCATACGGCCGTGCGTTCGGCGTAGACATCAACCCGCTCACTGGCACGCGATCTCCCGCCGCGTACATGCATTGCAGATACGCGTAGTCATAGCGTCGCTGCACTTCGTATCCGGAGGCCTGCGCCGTTCCCATCCCGACGAGACTCCCCGCGAGCAATCCCGCGCCCGCGCCAACGGCCGCGCCCGCACCGCCATTGAACGCTGCACCCGCCGCAGCGCCCAGCGCCGTGCCGACCGCCGCGCTTCCGACCGCACTACCCGTCGCCGCCTGATTCGCCGACACCCCGCCGACCTGGTTGAACGCGAATTGCCGGCAGGAGTTGTCGTCGGCGCGGAACTGGTCGAAGGTCTTGCCGGTGCCGGGAAGCGCCATGACGCTCGGCTGCGTCGGCAGGACGACGCAGCCGCCGACGCACGCCGACAACGCCACGACGGCTACAAAGGATGAACGTTGCATGGTGCTGGATCGTCAGTTGGAAGGCTCGGGCTGCGGCGCGACTTCACGCCAGCCGCCGGGACACTGCTTCACATAGGGGTAGTAGGCGCGCGACGCGTCGCAGTAATACCAGTTTCCGCTCGGCTGGCCGGGACCGGCCGCAGCCTGTCCCTGCTCGACATAGACCGGCGGAGCGGACGGCACGGCGACGACCGGAGGCGGCGGATAGTAGTAGTACGGAACCGGCGCGACCGGATAGTAAAGCGGCCCGCCGATGAACACGCCGACGTGCCCGCCGGCATACGCCGATCCGCAAGCGAAGGCTGCTGCGGCCACCGACAGCGTGACGAAACTCTTCAGGCGTATCACGACGATCTCCTCGTTGGATTTCGATCGCCGTCGGCTTCGAGCGGAGCACTTACAGGAAACTGTGGCGCGGCGATTGGTGCACGATTCGGCGCACTAATCCAACGCTATGCCAGTTGGTCGTGAAATTCAATTACAGGCTGGAGCGCTTATTTTTCGGCGCGTTACGCGGTAAGGGATCAAGCCAGCAGGGACACCGCCTTCACCTGCGCCCACACTCGCATTCCGACGCTCAGCCGCAGATGATCCCGCGAATATCGCGTAATACGCGAAAGCATCGGCGTTCCGTCGATGTCGAGCCGCACCATGACCTGCGCCGGGTCCACCGCTGCCTCGATCTCGACGACCGTCGCCAGGAGCACATTGAGAATGCTCGTGTCCTCGGCGGCGTTTGCCGCGAGACTCACGTCGCGCGCCCGGACGACGATGCGCATCGCCTTGCCTTCGGGCAGCGGCCCATGCGCGGCACACAGCGTCGCGCGCCCGCCCGGCAGCGCGAGTGACAGCAGTCCGTAGTGCGCATCGTGCGCGCCGACGGTGCCCTCGATCACCACCGAAGCATCGTCCGCCATCGCGACGGGCAGGTCGAGCCGCGCGAGCGTCTCGCCGATCGGCCCGCTCGCGACCGCGCGGCCGTTGTCGAGCAGCACGAGATGATCGGCGAGACGCTCGACTTCCTCGGGCGCGTGGCTGATGTAGAGCACGGGGATATCGAGCTCGTCGTGCAGCCGTTCGAGGTAGGGCAGGATTTCGAGCTTGCGCTTCTGGTCGAGCGACGCGAGCGGCTCGTCGAGCAGCAGCAGGCGCGGGCTCGTCAACAGCGCCCGCGCGATGCCCACGCGCTGCTTCTCGCCGCCCGACAGCCCCGCCGGCATCCGTTCGAGCAAATGCCCGATGCCGAGCAGATCGGCGGCTTGTGAAAGATCGACGCGGCGCGTCGCGGGCGCGACGCGCTTCATGCCGTATCGCAGATTGCCCGCGACGGTCAGGTGCGGGAACAAGCTCGCTTCCTGGAAGACGTAGCCGAGCGGGCGCTTGTGCGTCGGTATCGAAAGGCCGGTTTCGGTATCGAGCCAGATTTCGCCGTCGACGGAAAGACGCCCGCTCGCCGGCTTCACGAGCCCCGCGACGCAGCGCAGCACCGTCGTCTTGCCCGAGCCCGAATGGCCGAAGATCGCCGTGACGCCGCGTCCGGGCAGGCGCAGGTCCACATCGAGGACAAATCCGCCTTGTTCGACGCGAAAGCGCGCGTGAATGCCTTCAGCCATGTTCTTTCAGACGTAAGCGGAAGGGCGGCGGCGGCTCGAATAGAGCGCGAGCAGCACGAGAAACGAAAACACGACCATGCCGCCCGCGAGCCAGTGCGCCTGCGGATATTCGAGCGCCTCGACGTGGTCGAAAATCTGCACCGACACCACGCGCGTCCGGTTTGGAATGTTGCCGCCGATCATCAGCACCACGCCGAATTCGCCGACCGTGTGCGCGAAGCCGAGAATCGTCGCGGTGATGATGCCGGGGCGCGCCAGCGGCAGCACAACGGAGAAAAAGCAGTCCCACGGACTTGCGCGCAGCGTCGCGGCGGCTTCGAGCGGCCGGTCGCCGATGGCCTCGAACGCGTTTTGCAGCGGCTGCACGACGAACGGCATCGAATACAGCACCGAGCCGACGACGAGCCCCGCGAACGTGAACGGCAGCACGCCCCAGCCGAGCGCCTGCGTCGCGTGGCCGACGTAGCCGTTCGGACCCATTGCGACGAGCAGGTAGAAGCCGATGACGGTCGGCGGCAACACGAGCGGCAACGCGATGATCGCGCCGACCGGCCCCTTCAGCCGCGAGCGCGAGCGCGCGAGCCACCACGCGATCGGCGTGCCGACGACGAGCAGCAGCAGCGTCGTGAGCGAGGCGAGTTGAATCGTCAGCCAGATGGCTTCGAAATCGGCGCGATTGAGGGGCATCGTCAGATCAAATCAGATCAGAGCGTGTAGCCGTATGACTTGATCACAGCCGCCGCCTTCGGTCCCTTCAGATAGTCGGAAAACTGCTTTGCGACCGGGTTGTCCTTGCCCTTGTTCAGGATCACGGCGTCCTGCTTGATCGGCTCGTGCAGCGACGCCGGCACGACCCACGCCGAGCCGCTCGTGATCTTGCCGTCCTTGTAGATCTGCGACAGCGCGACGAAGCCGAGCTCCGCGTTGCCCGTCGCGATGAACTGCTGCGCCTGCGAGATGTTCTGCCCTTCGACGATCTTCGATGCCACCGCCTGCGTGAGCCCGAGCTTGTCGAGCGCCTGCGTGGCGGCAAGGCCGTACGGCGCGGTCTTCGGATTCGCGATTGCGAGATGGTTGTACGCGTTCTTCTTCAGGACGTCGCCGTTCGCATCGACGTAGCCTTCCTTCGCGGACCAGAGCGCAAGCGCGCCGGTCGCGTACGTGAAGCGGCTGCCGGGCACCGTCATGCCTTCGGTTTCGAGCTTGGCGGGCGTGGTGTCGTCGGCGGCGAGGAACACTTCGAACGGCGCGCCGTTCTTGATCTGCGCATAGAACTGCCCGGTCGCACCGAACGACGCGACGACCTTGTTGCCGGTGTCCTTCTCGAAGTCGGCGGCGATCGCCTGCACGGGCGCCGTGAAGTTGGCGGCCACGGCTACCTGGACTTCGCCGGCGAAAGCGGCGCTTGCCGATGCGGCGGCGATGATCGAGAGGACGAAGCGGGAAAGTCGGACCTTCACGGAGAGCTCCTTAAGCGGCGCGTTGAGCGTTGATATTGGCCGGCGCGATGCGTGCGTGTTGGCATGCGCCGTTTTCGAGTACCGTAATATAGCTGAATATATTGCGCGGGCGGGTGTGAGGCGCGCACATGTATAAGCGTTATGTGTGCTGGACGAACTTGGCGCGCGGCCGTCAGAATGGATTGATCTAGCGTGATCCAACACCCGGCGACGAGGCCCAGCCAATGATCATCCTGCACCATTGCATGAGCGCGCGATCTTTCCGGCCGCTGTGGATGCTCGAGGAAATCGGCTTGCCCTACGAGCTGAAGATGCTGCCGTTCCCGCCGCGCGTGCTGGCGCGCGCGTTCCTCGACACCAATCCGCTCGGCACGGTGCCCGCCTTCATCGACGGCACGTCGCGCATGACCGAATCCGCCGCGATTTGCCAGTATCTGGCGGCGCGCCATTCACCTGGCGCGCTCGATGTCGCGGTGCACGAGCCGGACTTCGCCAGCTATCTCAACTACCTGCATTTCGGCGAGGCGACGCTGACGTTTCCACAGACGCTCGTTCTGCGCTACACGCATTTCGAACCGCCCGAACGCCGACAGCCGCAAGTCGCGGCGGACTACACCAAGTGGTTTCTCGCACGCCTGCGCACGCTCGCTCCGCTTCTTGCAGATCACGAGTTTCTTTGCGCAGGGCGGTTTACGGCGGCGGATGTATCGGTTGGGTACGCGCTGCTGCTCGCCGATCATTTGGGTCTGGCGGAGCGTTTCGAGCCGTCGGTAGGCGCTTACTGGGAGCGTTTGCAGCAACGCGAAGGCTATCGGCGCACGCTGGCTGCGCAGAAAGCGGCGGCTGAGGCGCAAGGCGTGTCGATCGTGGCCGCGCAGGACGCGCGGTAAAAAGACGCGGAAACCCACGAGTTCACGTTGCTCTCAGACTGAAACCGCGAACCGCGAACCGCGAACCGCGAACCGCGAACCGCGAAACCGCGAAACCGCGAAACCGCGAAACCGCGAAACCCGCTCAGCTCGGCGCTGACGCACGCTGACCAACGCCGAAGGAGCGCGAAAATCCGCGCTGATCTTGCACGCAGAAACGGTGCCGCGCGCGCAGGCGCAAACACCCCTCCGACAACACCCTCCTTCAAGTCCCCGCGTCAGTGGGGTCGTCTGATCGTCGACACGAAACTAACCTTCGAATCAGACGCATCTGATTGCTGATTGCGTTCCAGCCGATTTTTTCGCCGCGAGTCCTTGCTTTCCGACATCGCCATCGCGTTGGACGCCGTCCCTTCGAGTCGATTCGCTCGCGGATGCCAACCATTGCGAGGTAACTGAAATGACGACCTTTTCCATCTGGCTGACGGCGATTTGCATCGCTCTCGTCGCCACCTGCACGATCGCGCTTACGCTGCCGATCTCCCCCGAGGACGAACTGAGCCGCGCGACGGCTCCCGAAGCGATGCTCAAGATCGGTGTGCCGGCGCTGCCGCACTGGCTGGAGGCATCGGCATCGGCGGTTGCGCAGCCTTTTCCGCGCGCGACGGACAACGAGCACAAGTAAAGCGCAGATAAGCCACGCCCCCCGGTGGCTTTCGCGCCAAGTCCTTTTCAATCAACGCGTTGCCGCTTTCCCGTCGCCGATATCCACAGGGTTAGTCACAAAAACTGTGGATAAACCGGCGGTTTGCACGCACCCGCACTCACGCGTCGCTACGGGGCGTATCGGCTGGCTTGGCTGCATCCGTAGCCGGCGGGAAAAACGCGTTCCACACCGCACGCACGCCCTCGGCGGCCGTCGCTTCCGCCCCGATGTTTTCCTCAGTCCCCGCGCCCGCTGACGGATCCGACGCCAGCCCGCGCCAGTGCGTAAAGGCGAGCACCGGCTTCTCGGTCCAGGCGCCGTCGGTGAATTTCGAGAAAGCGGTTTCGCCGCTCGTGAGTTGGACTTCGTACCACCCGTCGCGAACGGGCGCGTGTTCGTCCAGCGGGAACCATGCCGTCGATTCGATTTCCATCGTCTCCTCCGCGTTTTATTTCATTAGGGACAACGCATCTTTTGTACCAGATTTGTCCGCGCGCAGTCTCAAATCGGATAAGAATTCCAGATAGTGGATTTCGCTGATGTCCAGGCAGAAACGCGACGAATGCGAGAGACCATAAGAAAAGCCCGCACTCGGCGGGCTTTTCCTTGAAATGAGGCGGGGCGCAAACAGGCGGCGTACCTTCCGGCCAATCCCGCTTTCACCCCGTGTGTGACTCATGTTCGACACGAATCACGATTACAGAATAGGCGATCAGCGGGCAGAGTCAAAGTTTTTTGAGACACCGCGATTCGTCCGAAAAAAGGCCAAAAAAAAGCCCGCTCTCGTTGAGCGGGCGTAATCCATATCGGTTGAGACATGGAGGAGACAGGAGTAAGTATAAACCCTTAAATCGTCCTGTCAACTCTTTTGACAAATTCCGCGTCGTCCGTCAGGGGGCCTTCAGGCTGTGATAGTACGCAGCGAGATTGGCGATATCGGCATCGGACAGGGGTTTTGCCATCATGTTCATCATCTCGTTCTTCCGCTCGCCGGACTTGAAGTCGTGCAGCGCTTTCGTCAGATATTCCTCGGTTTGTCCGGCGAGATTGGCCGCCTCCGGGATCTTCGCGATGCCGTCGATGCCATGACACGCCTGGCACTGCACGGCCTTCGCGCGGCCCGCCTTCACGTCGCCGGCAGCGTACGACGCGCTCGCCGCGCACGCGGCGGCGAGCGTCACCACGAAAATCAGCGTCTTCATTTTCCGCCCGCGTAGGAGATGCGATAAATCGCGCCCGCGTAGTCATCGGAGACGAGGAGCGAGCCGTCCTGCAACTGCTGGACGTCCACCGGCCGGCCCATGTATTCACCCGTCGACGTAAGCCAGCCTTCCGCGAACACTTCCGGTTCGCCGGCCGTGCCGTCGTCCTTGACCGGTATGTACATGATGCGCGCGCCGATCGGCTTCGTGCGGTTCCACGAGCCGTGCTCGGCGTCGAAGATGCCACCCTGGTACTTCGCCGGGAACATCTTGCCCGTGTAGAAGGACATGCCGAGGTCCGCCGCGTGCGCCGCGAACTCGACCTGCGGGAATACGATGCCCGCCGGCGGCGTCGCGTCCTTGTAGTCGGCCGTGCGGACCTTGCCGCCGCCGTACCACGGAAAGCCGAAGTTCTCGCCGGCCTTTGTCGCGCGGTTGAGTTCGCCCGGAGGCGTGTCGTCGCCCATGCCGTCGACCTGGTTGTCGGTGAACCACAGCGTCTTGTCTTTCGGATTGAAGTCGAGACCGACCGAATTGCGCACGCCGTGCGCGTAGACCTCGCGGTTCTTGCCGTCCGTATCCAGCCGGATGATGCCGGCGAGGCCGTTCTTGTCGAGATCGGCGAGCTTGTCCTTCGGCGGCACGTTCCACGGCTGACCGAGCGCGATGTACAGCTTCTTGTCCGGGCCGATGCGGCACGCGCGCGCGCCGTGGTTGAAGCTCTCGAACTGGGTCGGGATCAGCTTGCCCTGCGGCACGACGACCGCCGCGGCCACGTCGCTGCCGCCTTCACCGAAGAACTGCGCTGCCGGGAACGCGAGCACGCGGTTCTGCTCGACGACGTACAGCACGCCGTCCGGCGAGAAACAGACGCCGTTCGGCACCTTGAATGACACCGAGCTCGCGAACGCGACGACATCGTCGGCGACGCGGCGCTTCGTGCGGTCCGTTACCTGCCACACGCGCGCCTTGCGCGTGCCGACGAACACGACGCCCGTCGACGGCTCGATCGCCATGTGGCGTGCATCCGGGACGACGGCGTACAGCTCGATCTTGAAGCCCGGCGGCAGCTTGATCGTCTTGAGGTTTTCGCGCAGGGCGTCGGCGCGCTGGCCGGACTGTGACACTGTCTCGGCGGGCTGGGTGTTGCCCGTCTGCTTGAAGTTGGAGAGTGCGTTGACGTTGTCCTGCGCCGCGTAGGCGGACGGCAGGGCGGCGAGCATCGCGCCGAGGGCAAGGGGCAAAAGCTTGAGCGCTGCGTTCATCTGTTTTGTCTCCTGGTGCTGCGTCGTTTTAGAGGACTGCAATCAGGCTGAAGCGGGGCGGGGCGAGAAAGAAAGCGATGGCGGGTTATTTCGTGCCGTCGAAGACGAAGGCGTCGGAGCGGCCCGGGAGCGGCAGCGCGGCGAGCAGGCGCGCGCCGTCGAGGACGGCGGTTCCGGTGAGCGTCGTGCCGGATTGCGGACAGGGCGCGGGACCGAACGTAATCGATACGTCATAGGCGTTCACGCCCGAATGGGGCGCGACGGTGCCCTTGAACACGCATCCCATGCCGGTCGTGCCGGCGAGAAAGCCGTCGCCGGTGACGGTGAGTTTCGAGTTCGTCGCGCCTTGCAGCGAGCCGCCGCGGCCGGTGTACAGGCCCGCGACGGTCGCGCGCGCCGGATCGGCGCCGAGCATCTGGTCGGAGGTCGCGGAGAACGTGAGGCTTTCGCCGCTTTGTGTCCTGGCCGAACCGGTGACGGCGGGCGCGCGGGCGAAATCGGCATCGAACGTGACGGGCGATGCCGCGCGCGACTGCAGGTTGTAGTTTTGCGCGCTGGTGCTCGTAAAGCGGCCGCTGGCGGACTGCGAGCCATTCGTCGCGACGACCACGCCGCCGAGTCCGCTCATTGCCGGCGATCCGGCGCCATAAAAGAGATAGGCGGTTCCGTCGAAGAGCATCACGAGAATCGCGTTTCCGCGTGCAGGAACGATGCCTTTGTAGACGCCGCCGGAGGGCAGGGTGGTGGTGCCAGCAGCGGTGGCGGGCTGAAGCGGGCCGGTCGAGCAGGCAGTGAGGGTGATACAGAGGGCGGAGAAGGCAAACAGTGCGCTATACGGGCAAGCGGTTTTTGTCATTGCGGCCTCGCGATGCGTTCGATTTTTCTGAGGGCTGCCAGTCCGAAACCTTGGTTCTCAATCGATGCCAGCCGGGGCGGCCATTGTCTGCAGCGCCGCTCGCGGTTGTAAGAAAAGTACGAGTGTCTGGTATAGACCGTCCGCCGATACAGGTCAAGAAGGCGCTTAAGTAATTCGCGCGTTGGCGTTTTGTTCAGGGTGATCCGGCCCAGGAATGCAGCGCGCGCCGCTGCCGCTGCCAGCCGCGCGCGAATTCCCAGAAGCGCAGGTGCGTGAGCGCGAGGTTGAACTGCATACCGGCGTTGCCGGGCAACAGGCACGCAATGGCGATGCTGCGCGCGCATCGCGCGGAAGTCGCCGCGCATGTTGCAGGCGTAGCAGGCGTTGTGCTCCACAGCGCCTTGTCGGAATCGATGACGAGGCCCTCGCGGGCGATGTCGAGCGTCGATACGCACCTATCCCAAAAAAGGCAACGCTCAATCCATCCAGACCATATTCGTACCAAGCTGCTCGGCCAGCGCCGTCGGCAGGTATTTGAGCGTGACCGCGACGCGCTGACCCGTCTTTGGATCGATCCCCATCCGGTGTGCGATCGAAATATGCGCGCCGACGTCCTTCGGGAACGGAATCGGCGTGCGCGGCCCCTTCGGCAGGAGGTTGAACGGCGGCTGCGTCCACGGCTCGTGGCCCATGCCGAAGAAATCGGGCTTGAACGCCCACGGCTGCGGCTTGACGTGCAAGCCGATGGCCGGATCGCCGAGACGTTCGAGCATCCACGTGCACGCGATGTCGGACAGCCCCGATTCATCCGTCGGATAGCCGCCGCCCACGTCCGCATGCGCGCCCGCGAAGAGCGCCTGCGTGATGCCGTCGCGCGCATCCCAGAAAGTCGGCGTGAAGTCGGAGCGCTGCTCGTCGAGGCTCAGTGCATGCACGCCGAATGCGACCTTGTTGCTGAGCGCGGTATCGGCGAAGCGGAAGACGTCGACGTCCGAGCCGTTGGCGCCGAGGTAGAGCGGAATGCCGAGCGACCCGACCGTATCCCATACGCCGATCGCCTTGATGCTGTCGACGGGCACCGTGTCGTCGGGTTCGGATGTATCGAACGCGAATTGCGGCAAGTGGCGCATGAGCGCGCTGAAGATGCCGAGCAGGCCGCCCGCGTTCTGCCGCGCCTTGACGCGTGCCTCGCGATGCCGCCGCCACGCGTTGATGCCGAGCATGTACGCGTGTTCCTTGTCGCTCAGGTCGAATTTTTGCGGATTCAGGAGACCGACGTCGGCGATCATGCCGCCGAGCGCGCGCACGGTGTACGCGCCCCGCGAGAAGCCGATCAGGATGATCGCGTCGCCCGGCTCGTAATTGCGCGACACGTAGGTGTAGCCGCGCACGATCCGCGCGATGATGCCGTTGCCGAACACGCCGCCGAGCAGCTTGATCGCGACGTTGCGCGAATCGCCGACGCCGTGCAGATATTTCGCGACCTGCGCCTCGGGACCGGTCTGCTCCAGTTCCTGCTCGGACGCAAGCAGCACGCTATCTAGCTTGGCATCGCCGGCGAGCGTGCAGAAGGCTTTCCAGACATTGGTCGTGTCGGGGATTCCGTCGTTGTCGTCGTCCTTGGAGTTGGGGCCGTTCCAGGTGCCGTCGGCGCAGAAAACGATATTTTTCGGCATGAGATCTCCCACCGATGCGGATTGGGTCCGGCGCATGCGATGAACCGCAGGCCGGCTGGCGTCCTAATATCGTAGACGGTGAGAGGAGGAGTTCAAACGGCGTGCGTGTGCTTGCGCACGCCCGGTACGGCAAGCCGTAAGGAGGCTTACAAGGCGATTCAGTCGGCGAGGCGTTTGTCGGCGAGCGCCCGGCGGCAGTCTTCGAACACGCGCAGCACCAGTACCGATTCGTAGTTGAGGTCCTCGCTTTCGAGGATCTCTTCGACGGCGTCGAGCGCCCAGTCGGCGTTGACGCAGCCGACGTTCTCCACCGCGAGGCGCTGCGCGATGGCCGAAAGCCGCGCGACGGTGAGCCAGTCGGCCTGGCGCTTATGGCGGTCGAGCCACTTGCGCGCCGCCTGCACGAAGAAAACTGGCGCGGGCCAGGATTCGTTCAGGTAGTAATTGCCGAGACTGCCGCAAGTGAGCCAGCAGAGCAGTTCGACGCGATCGCGCGGGCTGAGTTGGTGACGTACATCATTCATGGCGGCACTCACGAAGACGATTGACACGGCCGATAAATTCGATTCCCTTGAGAAAACAATATCAGATCATTTTGCATCGCGGAACAATTCAAATGGGCGAATCGATCCGTTTGCGTGCGGCTCGCCCTGTTCCGCGCGAGAAAGTCGACGCGCGCTCCTACGTGGAGGTGACTTCGTCGCACCACTCGATCGCCCAGGCGCGCGCGCAGTGGAGCGCGTCGGATTCGTTCGCGAAAGCGTCGAGTTCACCGGAGTGATGCGTTTCGACACGCGTGCGCCCGGCGCCCGGCGCGCGCGTGATCGTGGCCTGTGCGTAGTAGCTACCGTCTTCGTCGTGGTGGGCGCGGCAGTCGATGTGCCACTCCTTGTAGTCGAATCGCATCGGTGTGTCTCCGTGTCTGTCGGTGGTTCGGGAAAGCCTAGCATGGAGGGCTGGACATGCGTCCGAGCGGGAATCTCGTGGAAACGCTCTTCATCGGCGCTTTTGATCGGCATAACTTCGGCGATTTGCTGTTCGCGCATGTCGCGGAAGCAATGTCCGGCCGCGCCGATGCGATCTTCGCGGGCGTCGCGGAGCGCGATCTGCGCGCGTTCGGCGGGCATCGGGTCGAGGCGCTGCCGGCGCTTGTGACGCGCCTGTGCGATGAAGCGGTGACCCTCGTCCACGCAGGCGGCGAACTGCTGACGTGCGATGTCTACGAAGCGGCCGTGATGACGCGGTCCGATACCGACGCGCAAAAAGCCATCGAGCGGTTCGACGCGCGGCCGCGAGAGCGCATCGCGTGGGGGCGGGCGGCGTTGGGCACGGACGCGCTGGCGCCGTACATGGCGTCGCGCGAGATGTTTCCGGGCGCGATGCGCGTGGTCTACAACGCGGTGGGCGGCGTGGACCTCGATAGCCGCGACGACCCGATGCGCGCGGAGGTTTTAACCAAACTTGCCGCCGCCGATGACCTCAGCGTGCGCGACCGGCACACGCAAGCGCTGCTCGAAGCGTGGGGCGTGAAGGCGCGTCTCGTCCCCGATTCCGCCGTGATGGTGGCGGAACTGTTCGGCGAGCGGATTCGCGAGCGTGCGCGCGAACGCGCCGTGCGGGAGATTCTGCGATCGTTTCCGGAGGGCTACCTCGCCGTGCAGTTCAGCGCCGATTTCGCCGACGACGACACCCTCGCCCACATCGCCTCGCAACTCGATCGCACGGCGCGCCGGACCGGTCTCGGTGTCGTGTTCTTTCGCGCGGGCGCGGCGCCGTGGCACGACGACGCGTCCTGCTACGAGCGCACGGCGGCGCGCATGCGCACGCTTCCGGTCACGATTTTCCGTTCGCTGAATCTGTGGGACATCTGCGCGCTGATCGCGCACGGGCGAGCGTATCTGGGCAGCAGCCTGCATGGGCGGATCGTGGCAATGGCGTTCGGCTTGCCGCGTGTGAATCTGCGCCATCCTGCGCGCGCTTTATCGAGCATGACCAAGCAGACGGCGTTCGCGGCGACCTGGGACGACGCCGGTATGCCCGCGGCCGTGGCGATCGATGAAATCTGCGATGCAATCGATTCAGCGCTCGCAACGGATGAGACACGCCGCAAGCGCCTCGCGCTGGACCTCGCCGATGCTTATCACCGAGCCTCGCCGACAAACCATCGATAGTACGGGTTGCTTCCGTCCGTGCTCATGACGCGCTCCACGTCGCGCGCCCAGGCTTCCCGGTCGCCACGGTACGCCGCCAGCCCGGCGCCGTAAAACGTGCGCAGCGTGTCGCGCTCGCGTTGCATGGCGGCGCGGAACGCATCGTCTCCGCCGGTGAGCGGCGGCTCCGTCTGCAGCGCCATCAAGCGTGCGAGCGTCGCGGGAAACGCCGCGCGCCGCACCCACGGCGCATATTCGATGCGCGGGACGTCATCGGTGACGGGCGGCGTATCGGCGACGTAGTACGCGAGTCCCGCGCGATCGGTCACCCACGTCGCCATCAGCGCCGCCGGCGACGCGATGCCCACTTCCCCCAGCGCTTTCGAAACCGCCGGCTGCGCAAAGCGCGCGCTGATGCGCGAAACGTCGAGCCCGATCGGCGTCATCGATCCGACGAGCATCATTTCGTGCAGTTCCGTCGTCCAGAGCGACGCATGCGGAAACACCTGGATGAAGCTCTGGATCAGCGCGCGTGTGTCGTCCTCGTTTTGCGTCGGCAGCGGCAGCCATTGCGCGACGATCCCTCCCGGTTGCAGGCGCGCGGCGGCGAGCCGGTAGAAATCGGTCGAATAAAGATTCACGACGCCCGCAGCCGAGGGCGGCGGCGGCTCCAGCGTGATCAGGTCGTAGCGTTCAGCGCTTTGCAGCAACTCGCGGCGGCCGTCGCGCAGGCGCACGTCGATGCGCGGATCGGTGCTCATGCCGTAATTGCCGCTGAACTGCGAGGCCGCGCGCGCGACCGCTGGCAGCAATTCCGCGACGACGCGCTTGTCGAGTCCCGGATACGTCAGCAGCGCGCCGCCCGTGATGCCCGTGCCGAGGCCGATCACGAGCGCGGAACGCGGCGCGTCGCGGTGAATGATCAGCGGCAGGAGCGCCTGCAGGCGCATGTAGCGCAGCGACGTCATCGTGTCGCCGGAATTGGACACGCCCTGGATATAAAGACGCTTGAAGCGATGCGTGCCGGACGTCTGCTCGACCACCGCGACCGTGCCGCCCGCGCTCTCCTCGTAGTGGACGAGCGTGCCGCCGCGCGCTGCGGAAAGGAGCGCCGCGAGCCGGCCGGATGGCGTGAAGATCGCCGCGCACGCCGCGAACACGGCCAGCGAGCCGACGGCGAAACGCGACGCGCGTCGCGTGCCGGGGCCGCACAGCACGGCGACGAGCCCGACCGCGCATGCCGCGACCGCGAGCGCCGCGAGCGAATGCACGAGCCCGAGCCAAGGCACGAGGACGAAGCCCGCGAGCAGCGTCCCGGCGATCCCGCCCGCCGTGTTCATCGCGACGAGCGCGCCGACGTCGCGCCCGACGCGCCGGTGATCGACGGTGAGCCGAAGCGCGAAGGGAAACGCGGCGCCGAGGAGCAGCGTCGGCACGAAGATGATGCAGAGCGCCGCGACGGCGAAACTCGTGCACATTGCGGCGAGGAGGTTGCCGGTCGCCGACAGCACCGCGCTCGAGACGTAGCCCTGCCACGAAATGAGCCAGCCGCCGAGTAAAGCGATCGCCATCATCGCCGCCAGCCCCGCCGATGCGATCAGGAGCGCGAACGCGCCCC
Source organism: Caballeronia humi (assembly GCF_001544475.1). Lineage (GTDB taxonomy): Bacteria > Pseudomonadota > Gammaproteobacteria > Burkholderiales > Burkholderiaceae > Caballeronia > Caballeronia humi. The sequence goes on from NZ_FCNW02000033.1 coordinate 51,266, forward strand.
ACGGATCGCGCACCCGATCGACCCGTCGCGATACCACCGCGCTGCCGAGCACGAGGCCGCAGAGATACGTCGCGAGGACGATCGAGAACGCGAAGCTGCGCGTGCTGATGAACTGGACGATCGCCTGCGACCAGATGACTTCGTAACCGAGCGCGATGCCGCCGGCGATCGCGTAGAGGGTGATGGGGAGGAGTGGCGGATTGGCGCTGCCCTTGTCGGGGCTTGCGGCAGCCGAAATCACATGGTCTCCGGACGCGGCGTCGCCGTCTGCGTCCGTCCTCCCACGCGCCAGCAGCACTGCACCTCCCGCCGCGATCGCGTTCAAGACAGCCGCCGAGAACGCGCTACCTTGCACGCCGAGCCACGGAATCAGCACGAACGTCGGCAGGAGTGCACCGGCTATCGCCCCAGCCGTGTTCGCCGCGTAAAGCCGTCCACCGGCCCCGCCGATACCGCCCGCCCTCGGCTCGACCGCGCGCAGCAGCACGGGCAGCGTCCCGCCCATCGCCACCGCTGGCAGCCCGACGAGCGCAAACGGGAGCACCCAGGCGAGCGCACCTACATGACTTTGAAGCATCGCGAACGACGCCGCCGCATGCGCGAGCGCGAACGTCCCGCAGAGCGCCAGCGCAAGCGCCACGACTTCCAGAACCGCGTAAAGCCGCAACGGCCGAAGGCTCCGATCCGCGATCCGTCCGAACACCCAGCCGCCCAACGCCAACCCCGCAAAGAATGCGCTGACACCGGTCGTCACCGCTTGCACATCGACGCCGACGACAAGCGCCAGTTGCTTGATCCAGAGCACCTGATAGATCAGCGCCGCTGCGCCCGAGGCGAACAGCAGCAGCATCGGCCAGACGACGGAGAGCGTCTCGACGGGAACCGGAACCGCAATCGAATGCGCCGCAGAACGCCGCTCGACGCGTTCGCGCTCGCGCCGTTCGCGTCGCGTGGTTCTGCGAGGGGAAACCGAGGTGTCGGTCATCGGATGGATCTGTGTAAATGCCCGCGCCCGCGAGCCTCGAAGGCTGGCGGGCGCGGGGCCTGCGGTAACGCGTCAGACGACGCTCATTCCAGCCCGCGCTTCTTGAACGACTCGTCGATCTTGCGATCCACTTGCCTGCGCACCTGATCGACGCTGAAGCTCGCGGGCCGCTGGCTCGGCGGATACGCGACGAACGTTTGCAGGAACGCCGATGCCTTGATCGTCGCGATCTCGGTCAGGTATGCGTTTTTCACGAGCCAGTCGTTGTACTGGTCCGACGTGATGTCGGCGCGTTCGTACGGGTCCATCCGCAGGTTGAAAATCTTCGGCAAACGCAGGCAAATGAGCGGGTCCTGCCAGATGTTCAGGTTGCCCTTCGCGCGCTGCTCGCAGAAGACCGCTTTCCACGCATTGCCGTCCTGATCCCAGCGCATCGCGACGAGTTCGCCGTCGTCGTCGAAGTAGTAGAACTCCGTGCGCGCGCCCTTGGCCGACTGCCCGGTCAGGAGCGGCAACTGGTTGTAACCGTCGAGGTGCGTCTTGAAGTTCGTGCCGCCTGCCTTCGGCGTCCAGCCCTTGAGCAGCTTGTCCTTCACGCCGGTGTCGCCCGCGGCGGCGAGCAGCGTCGGGAACCAGTCGAGACCGGAGAACATCTCGTTCGTGACATCGCCCGGCTTGACGTGCCCCGGCCAGCGAACCATCGCCGGGACGCGGAACGCGCCTTCCCAGTTCGAGTCTTTTTCGCTGCGGAACGGCGTCATCGCGGAGTCGGGCCAGGAGAACATGTTCGGGCCGTTGTCGGTCGTGTAGATGACGATCGTGTTGTTCGCGATCTTCAGGTCGTCGAGCAGTTTCAGCAACTTGCCGACGTCCTGATCGTGCTCCCACATGCCGTCGCCGTATTCGTTGCCGGGCATGCCGCTCTTGCCGCGAAACTCCGGCCGCACGTGCGTGAAGATGTGCATGCGCGTGAAATTCATCCAGACGAAGAACGGCGTGTTCGCGTTCACCTGCTTCCTGATGAAGTCGGCGGCGTGCTGGCCGGTTTCGTCGTCGATGGTTTCCATGCGCTTCACGGTAAGCGGCCCGGTGTCCTCGACCTTGCCGTCGGCGGTGCTGTGGATCACGCCGCGCGGCGAGAAATTCTTGACGAACGGGTCGTCCTTGTTCTTCGGCCAGTACTCGCGCTCGGGTTCCTCTTCGGCGTTCAGGTGATACAGGTTGCCGTAGAACTCGTCGAAGCCGTGGGCGGTCGGCAGGTACTCGTTCTTGTCGCCGAGGTGATTCTTGCCGAACTGGCCGGTCGCGTAGCCGAGCGGCTTGAGCGCCTGGGCGATCGTCATGTCGCCCTTTTGCAGGCCGACCGGCGCGCCCGGCGCACCCACTTTCGACAAGCCCGTGCGCAGCGGCGACTGCCCCGTGATGAACGACGAGCGGCCCGCCGTGCAGCTGTTCTCGGCGTAGTAGTCGGTGAAGAGCATGCCTTCGGCGGCGATGCGGTCGATGTTCGGGGTCCTGTAGCCGACGAGCCCGTGCGTGTACGCGCTGATGTTCGACTGGCCGATGTCGTCGCCGAAGATCACGAGGATATTCGGCTTCGACGACTGTCCGGCAGGCTTGGCGGGCGCCGGCTGCGTCGCGGGTTTGGCGGGCGCGGGCGCGGCAGCAGCGGGAGCCGCGGGCTTCGCCGCGTTCTGCGCGCGGGCCGTCTCGCTCCCGGGCGACAGCACGAGCGCACAGACGACGGCCACCGCCGCCAGCGCGCCCGCGACATAGCGTGCTCGTCGAAGAAAAGGTCTCATCGTTGTCGCTCCAGTAGCGTTTGAGTTCATCGCCCGACGCGCCTCCCGGCGTCTCGTGCGCCCCGCTAGCGGCCGCGTTCGGCGTGCGGCGGCTTCAAGGACCGGTCCTAGCGCGCCGGTCCCGGATAGATCGTGTTCCAGTCGCTCTTCATGCTGACGACGACCCATCCCTTGGCGATGGCTTCGTCCCACGCTTTATCGAGCCGGCCGATTTTCGACTGGCGGTCGTAGGCGAATTCGCGGTCGGCGTCGTCGTGATGCACGAGGAGCGCGAGATGCGGTTCCGTGCTGGCGGCGGTGTATTCGAGCATCTGCTGGTCGCCGTCTGAATTGCCGAAGGCGAGGATCGGCCGGCGCCCGATGTTGCGATAGATGCCGACCGGCTTGCCGGGGCCGTCATCGACGAAATCGAGCTTTGGCTGGCGAATCAGCACGGGCTGGCCGTTGCGCACTTCGTACTTGACGACCTGGCTCGAGCCGATCACCTGCTCCGGCGGAATGCCATAGGCCTTCTGCACCCACGGCCGCATGAAGTCGATCGTTCCGCCCGACACGATGTACGTCTTGAAGCCGTTCGCGCGCAGATAGCCGAGCAGCTCGATCTGAGGCTGGTAGACGAGATCCGTGTAAGGCCGGTTGAACTTCGGATGACGCGCTTTCGCGAGCCAGTCGCGGATCGTCTGGTCGTAGGTCTCGGTGCTCATGCCGCTGTTGGCCGTCGCGACGAGCTGCATCAACTGCTTCTGTTGGCTCGCGAGCGCGGCCTGGTCGCGTGCCATCAGCGCCTTGAATGCCGGGTTGTTCTTCCACTCGGGATGATTCGGCGCGGCCGCCTTCACCTGATCGAGCAGGAACACGAACTGGAAGTAGAGCGGTTGCTCGCTCCAGAGGGTGCCGTCGTTGTCGAACACGGCGATGCGCGCTTCCGGGTCCACATAGGTGAGCGTGCCTTCACGCGTCACATCGCCGACGAATTTGACGATCGCGCGTTTCGCGGGGCCGTCTCGCCAGGAGGGCAGCGCGGTTTCGGCGTTCTGGGCGCTTGCGACGGACGGCGTCGTCTGCGATGCGCTGCCGCCCTTGCCCGCGCAGGCGCCGAGCGTCAGCGCAAGCACGGCCGCGCCGGCGAATCCGGTCACGCGGCCCAACCAGTTGCGGCGGCTCCAGCTCTGCATCTGACTCTCCTGGTTGTTGGAGAAGCGACTGCGCCTTGCTGTCAACGTGCGGGCACATCGGCGACGGCGACTTGCGAGCGGCCGTGCGTCTTGTCCCAGGTGTCCTTGTCCATCACAAGCCGGAAGCCGAGATGCGACATGCTGTTGTACGGATCGGTGCCACGCCGCGCGCTCGGGCGATAGCTCAGGCAGTAGTCCTCGTTGCACAGGAACGAGCCGCCACGCGTGACGCGCTTGGGCGCCGCGACGGGTACGCCCGGATCGGCCGGGTCCCAGGCCTCGACGGGGCCGGGCGGGTTGTCGATCACCCTGCCGTTCGACGCCTCGCGCCTGAACTGGTCCGCGCGATACCAGTCGGCGACCCATTGCCAGGCGTTGCCGGTCATGTCGGAGAGGCCGTAGGCGTTGGCCGGGAAGCTGCCGACGGGGCTCGTGCCGAGCGCGCCGCCCGCCTTCGCCGATACCACCGGAAACGGCTCTTTCTGCTGGCCTTGCCAGACGTTCGCCATCTGCTTGCCATCCGGCGCGAAGGTGTCGCCCCACGCGTAGGTGGCTTGCGTCAAGCCGCCGCGCGCGGCGAATTCCCACTCGGCTTCGGTCGGCAGGCGCTTGCCGGCCCATTTCGCGTAGGCCTCCGCATCCTCGTACGAAACCTGCACGACCGGATGATTGTCGCGGCCGTCAATGTTGCTCGCGGGCCCCGTCGGATGACGCCAGTCCGCGCCCGGCACGTAGCGCCACCAACGCGAATAGTCTTCCAGCGACACGGGCCGGTCGGTGCCGGAAAAGACCATCGCGCCCGCCACCAGCGCGCTATCTGGCGGACGCGGCGTGCCCGGCGGCAACTGGACCCTGAGCGTTTCCCAGTCGGGCTTCTTCTCGGCGGTCGTGACGTAACCAGTCGCCTCGACGAATTTGCGGAATTCCGCATTCGTCACGTGGTGTTCGTCCATCCAGAATCCGTGCACGCGTACCGAGTGCGCCGGGCGCTCGTTTGCCTGCGCCATCTTGCTGTCGCTGCCCATCTGGAATTCGCCGCCCGGCACCCACGCCATGTTCTGCGGGCCGCGCACGCCGTCGCCGATGACGGCCTGGGTGGCCGTGGCGGACGCCGAGTGCGACTTCAAAGCCCAGTTTGCGCCGAAGCCGATCAGCGCGGGCGCCGCGACCAGCAGCGCGCCCCAGAGCAACACCCTGCGCCGGCGCGTCACGCCGCCGCTCGTAGCGCTCGCGCCATGAGTTCCGGCCAATGCCGGCTTGTGCGTCGCCATGCTCTTTCTCCATTTGCGAAAACGTGCCTGATGCCTCCGTTTTCACCCAAGAATATCGATTCTGCGACCTCGCTTTTGCCTATCAATATATGAAGCGCACGATGAATTCAATCTCTTTTCGCATCGTCGTGATTGAGCGATTCGGTGCGTTTGATTGCAATTTAAAAAGCGCTTCAACACTTTGACGAATCAATGACCGTCAAGTACCGTTTGACAGGTTGGCGTTCGACATCCGGCAATTCACGTAAAACTCACCGGCTAAACGAGACCATGCGCGAAACCATCCTGCGCTTCGAGGCGAGTATCGGCGAGGCGGTCGTGGGGCAAGAAGCGGTCGTTCGGCAAATCCTGATTGCGCTTCTCGCAGACGGGCACGTCCTGCTGGAAAGCCTGCCGGGCCTCGCGAAGACGCGCACGGTCAAGGCCATCGCGAAGCGCCTCGCCGCGACGATGAAGCGCATCCAGTTCACGCCCGATCTCCTTCCCTCCGACATCACCGGCGCCGAGACGCTATTGCAATCGGGCACGGAACATACGCTCGCATTCCAGCCGGGACCGATTTTCGGCAATCTGATTCTCGCGGACGAAATCAATCGCGCACCCGCGAAAGTGCAATCCGCATTGCTCGAAGCGATGGAAGAGCGGCAAATATCGGTGGCGGGAAAAACGCATCCGATGCCGGATCTCTTTCTCGTGATGGCGACGCAAAATCCCATCGAGCAGGAAGGGACTTATCCGCTTCCCGAAGCGCAAATGGACCGGTTTCTTTTCAAGGTGCTGATCACGTATCCGTCGCCGCAAAGCGAGCGCGACATGTTGCGCATGCTGCGCCGCGAAAGCGATGCCAAGAGCGCGCCCGCCGCCATCGAGACGCTTTCGCAGGAAGACGTGTTCGCGGTGCGGCGCGCGGTGCAGCAGATCGGCGTGGCGCCTGCGATCGACGAATACATCGTCTCGCTCGTGAACGCGACGCGCCACGGCGCCAAACTCGATGCCGATCTCGGCAAGTGGATCGAGATCGGCGCGAGCCCGCGCGGCGCCATCGGGCTGGATCGCGCAAGCCGCGTCGCCGCGTGGTTGCAGGACCGCGACTTCGTCACGCCCGACGACGTGCGCGCCGTCATCCATCCGGTGCTGCGGCATCGGCTGATCCTCTCCTACGATGCCAACGCCGACAACATCAGCGCCGACCAGGTGATCGACCGGCTGGTGGAGAAGGTCGCGGTGCCGGCCTGAACGGGGACGGTCATGGACGAAGCGATCGGCCGCGTCTACGTCGATGCCGCGCATCTCGCGAAACTCGAATTCCGCGCGCGCGGCCTGAGTTTCGTCGCGCCGCATCCGCTGTCAAGCATTTTGTCGGGCAAACACGCGTCGCGTCTGCGCGGGCGGGGCCTGAACTTCGAGGAAATCCGCGGCTATCTTCCCGGCGACGATATCCGCCACATCGACTGGAAAGTGTCGATGCGGCTCGGCAAGGCGCACGTGCGCGTCTACACCGAGGAGCGCGACCGGCCGCTGCTCGTGGTCGTCGATCAGCGCATGAGCATGTTCTTCGGATCGCGGCGCGCGTTCAAGTCGGTGGTCGCGGCGGAAGCGGCGGCGCTCGCCGTGTGGATGGCGTTCGCGGCGGGCGACCGCGTCGGCGGCGTGATCTTCGACGACAGCGCCGTCGTGCCCGTGAAGCCGTTGCGCAGCCGCAGCCGCATCAGGATGCTGTTCGGCGCGATCGGCCGGATGAACGCAGCGCTCCACGCCGACAGCACCGCGCGCACGAACTACGCGCAACTGAACGCCGCGCTCGAAGGCGTGCTGCAACTGGCGGCGCACGATCACCTGATTTTCGTCGTCAGCGATTTCGCCGGCGCAGACGAGCGCACGCGGCAGCTTCTGCGCGAACTGTCGGCGCATAACGACGTGGTCGCGTCGATGGTTTTCGATCCGCTCTGGCAGCGCATGCCGGAGCATCGCGCGTTAGTGGTGAGCGAAGGGCGTTTGCAGGTCGAATTGCGGATCGAGCACGAGCGCGTAAGGGAGCCGCTCGCGAGCCTGTTCAAAGGGCGAAGCGCTGAAGTGGCCGAGCTGCTGCGCGCGAGCGGCGTGCCGCTTATGGCGCTATCGACCGCCGAGCCGACGATTGATCAGGTGCGGCGGCTCTTTGGCGAACGCCCACGCGCGGCGACGGAGAGCGGCATATGACCGCGCTTGCGTCGCTTCAGGAGTTGCCGTTGCCAGACGCGGTGTCATACGCGCCGCAGACGATCGGCTGGGCGGTCGTCGCGCTTGTGCTTCTGGCGTTGGCGCTTTTCAGTGCGTGGTTTGCCTTGCGGCGGCACGAGAAGCAGCGATATCGACGCGTGGCGCTGGAAGAATTAAAGCGTATCGAAGCGCAAGTAAAGCGTGAAGATGAACGCAGCGCCGCACTCGCCGCCATTGCGCCGCTCATCAAGCGGACTGCGCTTGCAGTCGCGCCGCGCGAGCGCGTCGCGTCGCTGACGGGCGGCGAGTGGCTCGCGTTCCTTACCAGCACGCGCGGATATTTCGATGCCCGCACCGGCGCGCTGCTCGCGCTGGTGAGCTACGCGCCCGCGGAGCGCATCGCCGCGATCTCGCCACAAGATGCCGACGCGCTGATCTCGCACACGCGCGACTGGATCGCCCACCATCATGTGGAAGTTTGATCTCCCGTCGCTGTTCCTCCTTCTGCCGCTGCCCGCGCTCGTCTGGTGGCTCGCGCCCGCGTACCGGACGACGGCCCCGGCCGTGCGCATGCCGTTCTTCCAGGAAATGGCCGATGCCGCCGGCGAAAAGCCCGCGCCCGGAGGCGTGCGCCTGCGCCGCAACTGGCTGCAGCGTCTTCTGATGCCGCTCATCTGGACGCTGCTCGTGATCGCGGCGGCGAAACCCGTGTACGTCGAAGCGCCGATCACCCGCGACGAACCCGCGCGTGACCTGATGCTTGCGATCGATCTGTCGCAGTCGATGAGCGCGCGCGACTTCGTCAGCGCCGCGAGCGGCGAGCGCATGGACCGGCTGACGGCGGTGCGGCGTGTGGTGGCGGATTTCATCGCGAAACGCAAGAGCGACCGCATCGGTCTGATCGTGTTTGGCGAGGCCGCGTATCCGCAGGCGCCGCTCACACTCGATCACGACAGCGTGCTGATCCTGCTCGACCAGATGCAGATCGGCATGGCGGGGCCGCGCACGGCGATCGGCGATGCGATCGGCCTCGCGGTCAAGCTGATGGACAAGACGCCCGCGCTCGAAAAAGTGCTGATCCTCCTCACCGACGGCAACGACACCAGCAGCGCGATCCCGCCGCAGCGCGCGGCCGAGATCGCGAAGGATCACCGGATCGTCGTGCATACGATCGGCATCGGCGATCCGGCCACGACCGGCGAGGACAAGGTCGATCTCGACGCGCTGGAACGCATCGCCAAAACGACCGGCGGGCGCTCGTTTCATGCGCTTGGGGCACAGGAAGACCTGGCCGCCGTCTACACCACGCTCGATAAAATCACGCCCGGCACGGTGAAGCGCGAGGTCTACCGGCCGCAGCGCGATTTCTTCTGGATTCCGCTCGCCGTCGCTCTGGGCTTGCTGACGGCGTATCACGTGCTGGCGCTGTTGATCGCGATGGCCCGCGCCCCGCGACGCCGCCTACACGCCGAAATAAACGAGGTCACGCATGGAAATTGACCTCACCGCGTTTCACTTCCTGCGGCCCGCGTGGCTGTGGCTCCTCGTTCCTGCGATCCTGCTGCCGGTCTGCTGGTTTCGCCGCAACGATGTGCGCTCGCGCTGGCGCAACATCATCGCGCCGGAGCTGCTGGAGCATTTGATCGTCGGCGGGAAGGCGCGGCGCGGCATGCAGCCGGTGCATACGCTCGCGCTCCTGATCGGGCTCGGCGCTGTCGCCGTCGCCGGGCCGACATGGCAGCAGGAGCGGCCGCCGTTCAATCAGGACAAGGCGCCGCTCGTCGTCGTGCTGGAACTCGCGCGATCGATGGACGCGACCGACGTCGCGCCGACGCGCATCGAGCGCGCGAAGCAGAAAGTGCTCGACCTCGCGAACGCCCGCAAGGGCGCGCGCACGGGGCTGGTCGTGTTCGCGTCGACGGCGCATCTCGTCGTGCCGCCGACCGAGGACCCCGCGATGCTCTCGCTCTACGTTCCGGCGCTTTCTCCTTCGCTGATGCCGCGCGACGGAAAGAATGCGGCAGCGGGCCTGGACGTTGCCGAGCGCGTATTGGCGCACGATCCGGCGGCGGGCACGATCGTTTTTATCAGCGACGGCTTCGACGAAAGCGGCACCGATGCGTTCGTGCAAAAGGCGAAGCAGTCGCGGCATCAGCTTTTGTGGCTCGCGGTCGGCACCGCGAACGGCGGCCCGATTCGCGGCGCGGACGGCGCGATCGTGATGGATGCCGAGGGCCGCCCGCTCACCGGCGCCTTCGATGCCAACGCGATCCGCAAGATCACGCACGCCGCCGATATCCCGCTCGCGAGCCTGCGCGCGGACGATGACGACATCGCGTGGGTCGAGCGCCGCGCGCAGACTTATCTGGCCGAAGCCGAGGAATCGAAGATCGTGCCGCGGTGGAAGGAGGCCGGCTACTGGCTCGTGTTCGCGCTGATCGCGGTCGCGCTGTGGTGTTTCCGGCGCGGGTGGACGGTCAAGTGGCTGCCGGCCGTGCTGCTGTCGCTCGCGTTCTCCGCCGCGCCGCGCGAGGCGCATGCGGCCGGCTGGAACTGGATCGACCTTTTCGCGACGCACGATCAGCAGGGCCGCTGGCACTTCGAGCGCGGCGACTTCAAGACGGCGTCGCAACGCTTCGATGATCCGATGTGGAAAGGCCGCGCGCAGTATCTCGCGGGCGATTATCAGGGTGCGCTGGAGAGCTTTTCGCGGCTGAAGACGGCGCAGGCGGATTTCTACATCGGCAACACGCTCGCGCATCTGAAGGACTACGCGGGCGCCATGCTCGCGTACGACAACGCTGTCAAGCAGCAGGGCAATTTCCCGCAGGCAGTGGCGAATCGCGACTTGATGCGGCAGCTATTGATCGCCGAGCAGGAAAAACCCGAAGAGGGTGAACAAGCCGATCAGCCCGATCAAACCAGGGCCGACAAGCAAGACAAGGGCGGGCAGAAAATGCTCGTGCACGACCAGCGTCCCGCCGAGAATATCTGGATGCGCAATCTCAACACGTCGCCGGCGGCGTTTTTGCATCAGCGCTTTGCGCAGGAAGCGGGAGCGGCGCCATGATGTCGCGCGTGTTGCTGATCGTGATTCTGCTCATCGCACGCTGCGCCTTCGCGGACGAGGCGCCCCGGACGATGATTCGCGCGCATCTCGATCCGCCGGGGCCGGTGATCGCGGGGACGGAGGTGAAGCTCGTCGTCGATGCGCTCACGACTACGTGGTTCACCGGCGCTCCCGACTGGCCGCTTTTCACCGTCGACGATGCGATCGTCAGTCTGCCGGACGAGCAGGCCGTGAATCTTTCCGAGACGATCGACGGCGTGAAGTGGTTCGGCGTGAGCCGCGCGTATCGCATCGTGCCGCGCGCGGCGAAATCGTTCGATATCGCGCCGTTCGCGCTCACCGTGTATCCGGGCGGCGGCGCGAGCGGTGGTCCCGTCAAGCTGACGACGCCGCGTCTTCACCTCACCGCGACGCTCCCGCCCGGCGCCGAAGGCATGACGACGTTCTTCCCGCTCGCGAAGCTGACCGCGACGCAGAAGATCGAGCCTGGAGAGACGCATCTTCGCGTCGGCGACACGATCACGCGCACGATCACGCAAACCGCGAGCGGCACCGAATCGATGCTGATTCCGCCGGTTGCCTTCGGCGATATCGACGGGCTCAGGCGCTATGCGAAAACCCCCGCGACACGCAACATCGTGCAGGATCGCGCGGGGCTTGTCGCGGGCGAGCGGACGGATGCGGTCACGTATGTCGTCAATCGCAGCGGGCGGTACACACTGCCCGCACTCACGATCGAGTGGTGGAATACCGCGACGCGAAAGCGCGAAACCATCGTGCTGCCAGCAATGAGTTTGGCCGCCGCCGCCGCGAAGGAGAAGCCGCTGTTCGAGATTCCCGCCGATGCGATGTCGAAGGCGAGCCACAAGATCATCTTCATCGATCGGGCGAGTGTCGCGTATGGCGTCGGGCTGCTGCTTGCGCTGCTGGCGATCGTCTGGAGTTATCCGAGGCTCGTCGGCTTGGGCGGTTCGCTCAAGCAGCGTGTCGAAGACACTCGGCGCCGGTACGTGCAAGGCGCGGCGCCCGCATGGCGGGCACTCTGCGTGGCAGGACGCTCGGGCGCGACGCGGCGAATCATCCCGGCGTTGTATCGATGGATGGACAAGCGCCAGGCGTTCGGCCGACCGGCGCGCGTGCAGAACCTCGCGAACGAAGGCGAAGATGCCGCCCTTGGAAAGCTTGCCGCTTTTGTTGCCGCGGACTATGCGAACCGTCCCGCCGAGACAGCGATTGACTGGAAAGAAGTCGAACGCGAACTGAAACGAGCGGCGCGACGCCACGCGCATCTTCGTAAAAATCCGCCGCTCCCGCCGCTGAACGAACGCTAGAAACGCGCTCAGTTCAACTCGATCCAGATCGGCTGATGATCGGACGAGCGGCTCGTCTGATCGACTTCGCACCGCGCGACGCGCTTCGAAAGGTCCTCGGTGACGAACACGAAATCGCACGCGAACGGGCCGTCGGGCCACTGCTCGTGATCGTACAGACCGACCGTTGCGGCTCGCGGCGCATCGGGGTTGGCGAGCGTCCACGCGTCGACGAAGGAAGGCGCATCCGGCAACGGCTCCAGCATCCGTTGATACGCGTTCGCCCCGAACGCGCTGTTGAAATCGCCGCAGACGATTGCGCTCATCGGCCGCCCCGTGTCCGCGAACGGACTGTTCGGTTTCTCCGACTTCGCGGGTCGCCGCGCGTGATCGCACGCCTCGCGATGCAACTCACGCAGCCGCTCGACCTGCGCGAGCCGCTGCACCTCCGAGTAAAACTCCAGATGCGTGCTGACGACGCGCAACGGCCCCACATCCGTATCGATGATCGCTTCGAGCGCGACGCGCAGCATCGACGGCTTCGCGGGATCGGCGGGCCACGGCAGCGAATGCCGCAGCACCTTCCGCACAGGCAATCGACTCACGATCGCGTTGCCGAACTGGCGCCGTCCACGTCCGGTGCCGGTGGGCGGCAGATCGGCGCCGATCGCATCGAGCACGATCGCGCCCGGCATCAGCGCGGCGAGTTCGGCGAACTGATCGGCGCCCGGGCCGCCCGGCAAACCGCCGGCCGCGTCGCCCTGATGGAAGCCGCGCGTGACCTCCTGAAGGCAGAGGACGTCGAAATCGCACAGCGCTTTGGCCTCGTTCACCATGCGCGCGAGATCGACGCGGCCGTCCACGCCGCGTCCCCATTGAATGTTCCAGTCGACGAGTCGCATGTCGCCCTCCTTCGGATGTGCTTCCGGCGAGTCTACCGCTGCCGTTCCTAAATCTGCTGGCGCGACAAGCAAAGCTGAAAAACTTGGTTCGCGACGGGTATGCGGCATTACTAGAATCTGACGTCCCAGCGTCCTTACGGATGCTTTGCAACGCTATCGAGAACCGCACATGTCCGACTATTCCTCCGACGAGAAACACGCCGCCAGCGCCAACCGCCGCATGCTGCTCAAAGGCGCGGGCGCACTCGCCGCTTCGCTCGTCCTGCCCGCCGCCGCGTTCGCCCAGGGCGACGCGAAAACGCTGCGCATCGGCTATCAGAAGTACGGCAACTTCGTCGTTCTGAAAGCGCGCGGCACGCTCGAAAAGCGGCTCGCCCCGCAGGGCGTCACGGTGCAGTGGCTCGAATTCCCGGCCGGGCCGCAGTTGCTCGAAGGGCTGAATGCGGGCGCCGTCGATGTCGGCACGGTCGGCGAGACGCCGCCGATCTTCGCGCAGGCGGCGGGCGTCGATTTCGTCTATATCGGCAACGAGCCGCCCGCGCCGCATGGCGAGGCGGTCGTCGTGCCCGAGAAGTCGCCGATCAAGACTGTCGCCGAACTGCGCGGCAAGAAGGTTGCGTTCAACAAGGGCTCGAACGTCCACTATCTGCTGGTGAAAGCGCTGCAGCAGGCAAAGCTCACCTACGCCGACATCCAGCCCGTCTACCTCGCTCCCGCCGATGCCCGCGCCGCCTTCGTGCAGGGCAGCGTCGATGCGTGGGTGATCTGGGACCCGTATCTCGCCGCGATCGAGCGGCAGGCGAACGCGCGCGTCATCGCGAACGGCGAGGGGCTTGTGCGCAACACACAGTATTACCTCTCGGCGCGCAAGTTCGCGACCGCCCAGCCGCAGTTGCTGCGCGAGCTGCTCGCGGAACTCGACAGCGTCGACAAATGGGGCCGCGACAACGTGCCGGAAGTCGCGCGGCTGTTGTCGCCGCTCGTCGGTCTCGAAGCGCCGACGCTCGAAGTTGCGCTGAAACGCACCGCGTACGGCGTGCAGCCGGTGACAGCGGAGACGCTCGCCTACCAGCAGCAGATTGCCGATACGTTCAACGAGCTGAAGCTGATCCCGAAAAAACTCGTCGTCAGCGACGCGCGCTGGGTGACCGCGTAGCGTAAAGCCCGAGCCTCGTCTGCCGCATGCGGGCGTTTCCGTACTGTAATTGCTCGGTATCGCGATTCGCCCGGAACAGGACGCCAGAGAGGCCATGCTCAAGATCGCCACGTTCAACATCAACGGCATCCGTTCGCGGCTGCCCGCGCTTCTTGCATGGCTCGACAAGGAGGCGCCCGATATCGCGTGCCTCCAGGAGCTGAAGGCGCCCGACGCGGCGTTTCCCATCGACGAGATCCGCAACGCCGGTTATGGCGCGATCTGGCACGGACAGACGTCGTGGAACGGCGTCGCGATCCTGGCGAAGGGGATGGAGCCGATCGAAACGCGGCGCGGCCTGCCCGGCGACCCGGGTGATACGCACAGCCGTTATCTCGAAGCGGCGGCGCACGGCGTGCTTGTGGGCTGCCTCTATCTGCCAAACGGCAATCCGCAGCCGGGCCCGAAATTCGACTACAAGCTCGCGTGGTTCGAGCGCCTCATCAAATACGCGGCGAAGCTGCACGACAACGGCCATCCGGTCGTGCTCGCGGGCGACTACAACGTCGTGCCGACCGACGAGGACATCTACAACCCGAAGTCGTGGCTCAAGGACGCGCTGCTCCAGCCGGAGAGCCGCGAGGCGTATCGGCGGCTGCTCGACCAGGGCTGGCTCGATGCGCTGCGCGCGCGTCATCCGGACGAGCGCATCTACACGTTCTGGGACTATTTCCGCCAGCACTGGCAGAAGAATTCGGGGCTGCGCATCGACCATGTGCTGCTCAATCCGGCGCTCGCGCCGCGTCTCGCGGATGCGGGCGTCGACCGCTGGGTGCGCGACCTGCCGCACGCGAGCGATCACGCGCCGACCTGGATCGAACTCGACATGAGCGAGAAGAAAAAGCCCGCAACGCGTGCGCGGCGCGCGAAACCGGCGGCTTGAGCCTTCACATGTTCGTGTAGGAGCCGCACCAGCCGCGCGCGGCGACCTGCTTGGTGCCGAAGAGCGTGCAGCCGCCCCACGCGTCGGTGGATTTGCCCTGGAAGAGCGAGCAGTTGCTGCAATCCTGGCCGGCTCCGTAGTTCGGAAATTTGGCTTTATCGACCTTTTTTGCGTCTTCCTTGTAGCCGACTTCGACGGCGGCGGGATCGGAT
This sequence comes from Caballeronia humi, assembly GCF_001544475.1. Taxonomy (GTDB): domain Bacteria; phylum Pseudomonadota; class Gammaproteobacteria; order Burkholderiales; family Burkholderiaceae; genus Caballeronia; species Caballeronia humi. The sequence goes on from NZ_FCNW02000033.1 coordinate 66,270, forward strand.
TCGCTGAGCTTCGGGCCGTCGGCGAGGGCGGCGCGGGAGAGCAGCAGCGACGACCCCGCACCGATGCCGAGGATCATAAAAGTGCGACGGGACGGGTTCATGGCGGGGATGGTTGTTGTTTGTGGGAAGCACGGTCGGCCGAAAAGCCCGATGCCGCGCTATCCAACGATACGCCGCTCGGGAGAATCCGGCAGAAATTGCTGAATAGCTGCTGTGACGCACTCAAGTCTTCGATACACCTGCCGTAAATGTGCTCAGTAACTGATGAATCATTTGTGTCTGGTAAGGCACAGACTCTCGAACAAGGAGCATGCACATGGCAGCAATGGACTGGATGATCGCAGGAATCGACCTCATGGGAATCGTCGGCATGACGATGGTGATGAGCGTTATGGCACGCCGTAGCATCGACACGGCAGCGGTGGAATTGCGGCGGCACGGGCATTAAGCGGCTGAAAGTAGTGGAAGAACCGAAGTAAATCCGGCGCGGGGCGAAGTGCCGAAAAAAACCCGCCACGCCCCCGTCGTAATCTGAATTTGGTTTGCCGTTGCGCACCTTCGCCGGCGAACAACGCACATCTACCGCCAAAAGCGGCCCCTCAACGATGTGCGGACGCACCCACCCGCCAGCCGATCAACGCGCTTGGTATGAAGAATCCCGCTTGAATCTTATGGGCGCGCGGAGCATATTTTGTCGTGACCAACCGCCTGCGTGGTGGAGCGCCAACCGATGCCCGACGTCCGACAGCCCGCTGTTTCGCAGCCCGCGTGGAGGCATGCGCGTCCCGAGGATGAATTCCGGCACAGTCTGCCGGAAGTGTATTCGTCCGTAGCCGTGCCCTCCGGCGGCCTGTGGCTGCGGCGCTTTCTCGCGTTCGCGGGGCCGGGCTACATGATCTCGGTCGGCTATATGGACCCGGGCAACTGGGCGACCGATCTCGCCGGCGGGTCACGCTTCGGCTATACGCTCCTCGCTGTCATCCTGCTGTCGAACCTGATGGCGATCCTGCTCCAGGCGCTTGCCGTGCGGCTCGGCATCGCGACCGGGCGCGACCTCGCGCAGGCATGCCGCGACCATTACTCGAAGCCGGTGAACTACGCGCTGTGGCTCGCGTGCGAACTGGCGATCATCGCGTGCGATCTCGCTGAAGTGATCGGCACGGCGATCGCGTTGCAATTGCTGTTCGGCATTCCGCTGATCGCGGGCGCGCTGATCACCGCGCTCGATGCCTTCCTGCTACTGCTCCTGATGAACCGCGGCTTTCGCTTTCTCGAAGCGTTCGTGATCGCGCTCCTGATCGTGATCGCGGTGTGCTTTGCCGTGCAGATCGTCGCGGCCGCGCCGCCGATGGCCGCCGTGCTGCGCGGCTTCATTCCGTCGCCTGCGATCGTGACGAATCCCGAGATGCTGTACGTGGCGATCGGCATCATTGGCGCGACGGTGATGCCGCACAACCTCTATCTGCATTCGTCCGTCGTGCAGACGCGCGCCTACGAACCGAGCGAAGCCGGACGCCGCGACGCGATCCGCTGGGCCACCGCCGACAGCACCATCGCGCTAATGCTCGCGCTCTTCATCAACGCGGCGATCCTGATCGTCGCGGCGACGGTGTTTCATGCGAGCGGGCATACCGAGGTCGCTGAAATCGGCGACGCGTACCGGTTGTTGTCGCCGTTGCTCGGCTTGGGGATCGCGTCGACGCTCTTCGCCCTCGCGCTGCTCGCCTCCGGCCTCAACTCGACAGTGACCGCGACGCTCGCCGGGCAGATCGTCATGGAGGGCTTTCTCAGGCTGCGCATTCCGAACTGGGCGCGGCGGCTGATCACGCGCGGGATCGCGATCGTGCCGGTGATCGTCGTCACGGCGCTTTATGGTGAGAAGGGCACGGCGCAACTGCTCGTGCTGAGCCAGGTCGTGCTGTCGATGCAACTGCCGTTCGCCATCATCCCGCTCGTGCGGTTCGTCTCCGACAAGCGGAAGATGGGCGTTTTCGTCGTGCCCGTCTGGGTGACGATTATCGCGTGGCTCGTCGCGGGCATTATCGTCGTGCTCAATATCAAATTGCTTGTCGATACGTTGATGGGTTGAGCGCGCGATCGCTTCACAGCGGGGGTTCGCTGTTGCTGATAATCCGGGGCGACGCGCTTGGCGGCTCTTTTTCGTGAACGCAGTCCAATACGGCTCAGGCGCAATCAGCGTGAATGCTCCCGGTGACGAGTAACAGATGACGCTTGTCGTTTCCCGATCTGACTCGCGCTGGACACGGATTCCAACATCGGCAGTGTTTTTCGGCGACACGCTTAAAGGGCTGCATTCAAGCGCCAAACCTCTACCCGGCCATTCCCCCGAATTACGCCCGATTTCCCGCCTTGTTCCGTCCATCGCCACCAGGCGCCGTCCCGTAATCTAGCAACCAATCCAGGTGGCGCACCCGCCGCCCGCGTAAAAAACCGCCAAAGAACACTCAGACACTGCGAAAAAATGATTCCGAAGGTAATCCACATCATCTGGATCGGCGATGAAAGCAAGCGTCCCGACAACTGCATCGACACCTGGCGTCAAATGAACCCGGGCTTCGAAGTGCGCCTGTGGCAAAACGCCGACTTGCAAGCGCATCGCTGGCCGAACGCGCCGCAAATGGCCGAAATGTGGCCGAGGGAACTCAACGGCGTCGCTGACCTGATGCGCTGGCAGATCCTCTACTGGTTCGGCGGCTTTTCCGTCGATGCCGACAGCATTTGCGTCCGTCCGCTCGAAGAGAGTTTCTTCGACTGCAGCCTTTTCACCTGCTGGGAAAACGAACTCGCGACGCCCGGGCTGATGGCCGCCGGCTACGTCGCCTCGCGGCCACGGCATCCGCTCTTTCGCGCGATGGTCGAAAACCTCGCAAGGCAGCCGACCGTGTGCAACGACGCCGCATGGATCACCGTCGGCCCGGTGAAATTCACGCAGGCCGTGCTTGCATTCAAGCCAAGCGATCTCACCGTGTTCCCGAGCCACTACTTCATTCCGCGCCACCACACCGGACAGACCTACACCGGCAGCGGCCCCGTCTATGCGAAGCAATACTGGGGAAGCACCTTCAAACTCTACGACGAACTTCACGCAGCCAATCTCACATGAACCAGCTCGCCATTCCGCCAATTCAGCCCGCGCACAGCCTGCTCGAGCAACTGCATGACCCGTACTTCACGCAGAAGGTGCCCGTTTCCCGTCAACTGGTGGGCATGGATCGCGTATCGGCGCTCGTGCAGTTGTGCGCCGGACGACGCGTGCTGCACGTCGGCTGCGTCGATTCGCCGATTTTCGATCCCGCGAACAATCTTCACCTGCAACTGCTGCGCTCGGGACAGTGCGCGCGGCTCGTCGGCGTGGATCTGGACGCGGCCGGCATCGCCGAGCTCGGCAAGCATTGCGATCAGCCGCTCTACACGACGCTCGCCGATGTCAACGAACCGTTCGACGTCGTGTTGGTGCCGGAAGTGATCGAGCACGTCGGGAATCTGGCGATGTTCCTGGAAGAACTCGACCGCATCGATTTCACGAGCATCATCATCACGGTGCCGGACGCGGTGCAGTGCCATACCAACCACTTCGACTTCTCCGAGCGCGACGAGATGTTCGTCGAGGTGGTGCACCCTGACCATAACTACTGGTTCTCGCCGTACACGCTGCTCAACGTGGTGAAGAAGTACACGTCGTGGCATCCGAAGGGCATGTTCTTCTTCAACAAGATCTCGCTGTTGATGATCGCTTCGAAGCGGGCGCCGGAATAAAAGCGCCTTGACCCGACGCCGCGCCGCGCGTCCGTGCGGCGCGCGGCGCGCGGGCGCATCACGCCATCCGTTCGCCTGCCGCAGTCCGCAATTCCAGCGCGACAAAATCGACGAACGCGCGAATCCGGTTCGACATCTGATGCCGTTGCGAATAGACCGCAAAGATATCGGCGTTGGGCGTGTCGTATTCGGGCAGCACCGCGACAAGCTGGCCATCCTCCAGATACTGCCTGATGTCCCATTCGGCGCGCATCAGGATTCCGTGACCTTCGAGCGCCCATTTCACCGCGATCTCGCCGTCGTTCGTCGTGAGGTTCCCGCCGATCCGGACCGCCTCCGTCTTGCGCGACGCGCCTCGTCCGGTCGTCAGCCGCCACACGCCATACGCTTCATCCCCCTGCCGGATACCAATGCAGTTGTGCTTCGTGAGATCGTGCGCCGTTGCGGGCATTCCGCGCTTCGAAATGTAGGCAGGCGACGCACACAGCAGCCGCCGATTCGGCGCCAGCCGACGTGCGATCACGCGCGTATCGGGTGGCTCGCCAAAGCGGATGCAGACGTCGAACGCGTCGTCTGTCAACGGTGGCGGCGTCACCGATAGCTGAAGCTGAACCGACACCTGCGGAAACTTCGCGACGAAGCGCGAAATCGCGGGCGCAACGTGACTGCGGCCAAAGCCGAGCGTCGCGTTCACGCGCAGCAATCCTTTTGGACTCCGTTTCGCGCTCCCCAACAGCTCGGCCAGCTCATCGATTTCGTCGAGGATGCGCCGCGCGTGTTCGAGATACAGCTCGCCCTCGGGCGTGAGCATCATCCGGCGTGTCGTGCGGTTGACGAACGCGACGCCCGCGCGGCTCTCCATCTGCGTCAGACGCTTGCTCACGGCGGCGGGCGTCAGCCCCAGTTCCCGCGCCGCCGCGCTCAGACTTTCCGCTGCGGCCAGCGTCGAAAAGAAGCTCAAATCGGACGGTTGGACGGTTTCGTGCATGCCAGGACTTGTAACTTGAAGTTAAAGACGCTTTAAGTCTAGCACCGGTTTCTACCCACGAAAGCTATGTAAAGTTCGCTCACACCACACAACAGTTGGAGACGAAAGACATGAACACGTATCGCATCGCAACTATCCCTGGCGACGGCATCGGCAAGGAAGTCGTTCCCGCAGGCCAGCAAGTGCTCGAAGC
>NZ_FCNW02000034.1 GCF_001544475.1 Caballeronia humi
TCTGGAAGGGTCCGCCGCCCCAATACCACGGACCAAACTCCTCGTTGCACTCCGGCGCCCAAGCGTCGAACCCGTTGCCGTTTCGAAGCGGAATACGCCATTGTTTTTCGGTGCCTTTCTTTGCGCTGTAGCCCCAGTAAAAGCGGATGACGGGTGAGTTCCCGACTTCGACAATGGCGCGCGGGATCGGCTTACCCCCTTTGTGTGTTGCATAAGTGTTCGACGCCAGATCGTCACGGTTCAACCGCTTGTTGAGTCCTGCGCACAGCGCTATTTCCGCATCGTCATACCACTCCCCCTCTGAATTCACCCCATGCACAAAGATGACAATCCCCGGCAAATGCGGCGGAATCTCGACCAGCGCCCGCACTTGATAACTCACGGGCGTCATATACGATTCCCAGAACCGCCGTCCAAGATGATCGATCTGCATGGGCACGAGTCGCGTGGCAACGTTGTGCTGATAGCGCTTCGAGGGTTGCTTGCCCGCGTCCGCCGAGTCCATCGGCGCGGTGTTCGCATTCGGTTGATTCACGTCTTCGTCCATTAAGCCTCCATTTTTTTGAATCGATTAATCAATCCCCAGCGCGAGCCTCTGTAGTTTTAAGCGGACTGCGCGTGGATTTCGTCACGATTGGACTTTGGGTGTCACACAAAAGCGCACGCGCGATTCCAGCGCGAAATCATGAGTGGTCTGAATTTTTGGAGGAGGCTGGCAAGTGAGGTGAAAGTGGCGATGACGCCTTGTACCTTGTGACCCGTGCCTGTGGAGACTGATGACTTAGAACGGTTTGGTGGCTATTCGCGAAGCTCGCCGATCGGTGCAGATAGCCACTGTGCGGCATATCTGCAAGCGGGTGTGTCACCGTGATTGCAAGGCGTCTAGCGGCGCAGATCGCGCCAACGCCGGACCGAACGACGCTCACGTTCTTGACGCTGGCCGTGCGTGGCACACCGGCAAAGTACGTGTCGTGACGCGAAGAAGCTGCGAACTTATGCGCGTCGCAACGACTTACGCCGGTTTGCTTGGTGGTCGCACTCACGAACGTTTCTCTCCCGTTATCCACTTTTTTGTGTTCGGGAGATTAACTACTTGGCTGGATTTTGCTCAACGAGATAAATCTGATTTTCGGAAAAATTCCGGAATTTCCGATAGATCTTCCGTAGCCTTAACGCTCACGACAGAACCGTGTAACGCTGCAATAGAAGATTCTCGGCGCTCGCTCTATACGAGATCACGCAGAGGTTCTGCGGTCGATTTCATGACGAGCCAAGGGATCTCCTCTAGCGTACCCGGAGCATTGGATTTGCCCCAGAAGGGACAAATCCAACGAACAGACACCAGTACAACCGCCATCTGAGCACGAGCGCATGAAACGGGGTTCGATAGCGACCCCGAGCGCTAGCGTTGCGCTTTTACTTCGCGACGACCACCGGAATCCCCTTCAGGCTCGCGGCGCCCTTCATCTCATCGAGCGATGCGCGCACTGCCGCGCCCGTCGCCGCTTCGATGCGCAGCGTCGAAGCCAGATCGCGCTCGCGGCGCTTGACCATCGCGAGGTTCGCGAGTTTCACGTGACCGTAGCCGCGCACGCGCTCATAAAGAGCGGCGAGCGCTTCCACGTCTTTCGCGTTATCGGCGGTGAGCGCGCCGAGCGCACGCGTCATCGTGGTTTCGTAATCGCCGGCTAGCTGGCGTTCCATGCGGCGCTCCAGCGTCTTGCCGAACGGATCGAAGAGACCGCCGCGCAGTCCACGGAACTTCGCCATCGTCCCGAGCACCGGCCACAGCCACTGACCGAACACCTTCTTGCGCGGCACGCCGCCATACTCCGCCTTCGACAAAGCCGGTGGCGCGAGATTGAATTTCACCGTGAAATCCTGCCCCGCCGTGCCTTCGAACTGCGCTTCGAGCGCCGCGCGGAAAGCCGGATCGGCGTGCAGGCGCGCGACTTCATATTCGTCCTTCACCGCGAGCAGTTTGTAAAACGTCGTCGCGACGGCGCGCGTGATCGCGTCGTTCTTCGACGTCGCCGCCGCATTCACCAGCTTCCGATACCGCTCGACATATTTCGCGCCGCCGTATTCCGCGAGACGCTGTTCGCGATCCGAGATCAGCGCGGGCAACGGCATCGCGGCCATTTCGACGCGCGGCACCTGCGCCGACTTGCGCAGCGTGTCGAGCGCGTTCAGATCGGCGGCTGCCAGCCGCCCGATGGCGAACGCCAGCTTGTTCATCGGCACGGCGACGTTGTTCAGCTCGATCGCGCGCATCAGCGCGGCGTGTGACACCGGCACGAGGCCGAGTTGCCACGTGTAGCCGAGCATCAGAATGTTCGCGCCGATCGTGTCGCCGAGAAAACGCGTCGCGAGCGCCTGGGCGTCGCAGGTCTGCATGCGCTCGGCGCCGGCCGCGTGACGCATCTTGTCGAGGAGCGCGTCGGCGTGGAGATTCGCGTCCGGGTTCTGCACGAAGCTCGCGTTCGGAATCGCGTGCGTGTTGACGACGATCCGCGTGCGGCCGTGGCGCACCGTCTGCAACGCGTCCGCGCTCGCGCCGACCACCATGTCGCACGCGAGCAGGACATCGGCCTGTTGCGTGTCGATGCGGACCTGATTCAGCAGCGCGTCGGTCGCGGCAAAGCGCACGAACGACAGCACCGAGCCGCCTTTCTGCGCAAAGCCCATGAAATCGAGCACGGACGCGCTTTTGCCTTCCAGATGCGCCGCCATGCTGATCAGCGCGCCAACCGTCACCACGCCCGTGCCGCCGACGCCGGTGATCAGAATGTCGTACGGCGCATTATCGAGATGCTGCTTCGGCATCGACAGCGCATCGACGCGTCGCGCGAGTTCTTCGGGATCGAATGCATTGCCGGCCGCTTTCTTCACCTTCGCGCCTTCCAGCGTGACGAAGCTCGGGCAGAAGCCGTTCACGCACGAGTAATCCTTGTTGCACGACGACTGATCGATGCGGCGCTTGCGCCCCAGTTCGGTTTCAACCGGTTCGACCGACAGGCAATTCGACTGCACGCCGCAATCGCCGCAGCCTTCGCAGACCGCCTCGTTGATAAAAAGACGCTTGTCCGGGTCGGGAAACTCGCCTTTTTTCCGGCGACGACGCTTTTCCGCCGCGCACGTCTGGTCGTAGATCAGGACCGTGACGCCCGCCGTGTCGCGCAGGCGGCGCTGCACGGCGTCAAGTTCGCCGCGGTGATGAAAGGTCGTGCCGCGCGGGAACTGGTCTTCGTGACCCTGGTACTTTTCCGGCTCATCGCTGACCACGACCAGGAGCGCAATGCCCTCAGCCTCGACCTGACGCGCGATCTGCGGCACGGAAATGCTCCCATCGACCGGCTGGCCGCCCGTCATCGCCACGGCGTCGTTATAGAGAATCTTGTACGTGATGTTCGCCTTCGCCGCGACCGCCTGCCGAATCGCGAGAATGCCGGAGTGGAAATACGTGCCGTCGCCGAGATTCTGGAAGACGTGCGGCGTCTTCGTGAACATCGAGTGCGACGCCCAATCGACGCCTTCGCCGCCCATCTGGATCAGGCCGGTCGTATCGCGCTCCATCCAAGACGCCATGAAGTGGCAGCCGATCCCTGCCTGCGCGACCGAGCCTTCCGGCACCTTCGTCGACGTGTTGTGCGGGCAGCCCGAGCAGAAGTAGGGCGTGCGCTTCACCGAATCGGCGACGTTCGAGAGAATCTGCGGCGCGACCAGATCAACGACTTTCTCGCGGCGATCGAGCGCGGGCTTGTGACGCGCGAGCCAGTCGGCGAACACGGGCAGCACGCGCGACGGGCGCAGCTCGCCGAGCGACGACAGCAGCATCGCGCCATCCTGCGCATGCTTGCCGACGATGATCGGCCGCGCGCCGGATATGCGGTTGTAGAGGTGATCCTTGATCTGCTGCTCGATGATCGGGCCCTTCTCCTCGATCACCAGCACTTCCGACAGCCCTTCGACGAATGTTTCCAGCCGCGTGGTTTCGAGCGGAAACGAGAGGCCGACCTTGTAGATGCGCACGCCCGCCTGATCGAGATCGTCGACGGTGAGATCCAGCCGACGCAACGCTTCCATCAAATCGAGATGCGCCTTGCCACACGTCACGATGCCGACGTTCGCCTGCGCGCTCGGCGCAATCCACTTATCGATGCTGTTCACGCGCGCGAAGTGGCGTACCGCGTCGAGCTTGGCGGCGAGGCGCGCTTCGATCGTGAGGCTCGGCAGGTCCGGCCAGCGGTTGTGCAGGCCGCCCGCCGGCGTGACGAAGTCCTGCGGCGCTTTCCAGGTGGTCTGGATCGCGTCGAGATCGACGGTCGAGCCGGATTCGACCGTCTCGGAAATGGCCTTGTAGCCGACCCACGCGCCCGAAAATCGCGACAGCGCCCAGCCGTAAAGGCCGAATTCGAGCATGTCCGCGATATTCGACGGATTCACGACCGGCATGCTCCAGCCGATCATCGCGTGATCGCTCTGGTGCGGCATCGACGACGACACGCAGCCGTGATCGTCGCCCGCCACCACCAGCACGCCGCCGTGCGGCGACGAGCCGTACGCGTTGCCGTGCTTGAGCGCATCGCCCGCGCGATCGACCCCCGGGCCCTTGCCGTACCACATCGCGAAAACGCCCTCGACGGTCCGCTCCGCATCCGATTCGACGCGTTGCGTGCCGAGCACGGCGGTGCCGCCGAGTTCCTCGTTGATCGCGGGCAGAAAGCGCACGTCATGCGACGCGAGCAGTTTGTTCGCCTTCCACAATTGCTGGTCGACCATGCCGAGCGGCGAGCCGCGATAGCCGCTGACGAAGCCCGCCGTGTTCAGATTCGCGGCGCGGTCGGCGACGCGCTGCATCAGCACGAGCCGCACGAGCGCCTGCGTGCCCGTCAGGAAGATGCGGCCGCGCGTGGCGGACAGGTTGTCGGTCAGCTTGTAATCGGACAGGGCCGGGGTATGGCCGTCGTTGATGGCTTCTAAGGGAACGCGCGCGTTCATGAAGTCTCCGGCTTGAGTTATGTAAGTAGCGTGGGGTGCGCAAGGACTCCATTCTTCGCTGACAAAACCGGAATTTTTTTGCTCACTTCCCGCAGGTATCTCGTTATCGGAAAGGAAATCGCCGCTTTTCGAGATCGAGGAGCGAGATTCACCCGCGTGGGTGCCGTATCCGCGTTAACCCGCACGTTTGGCGGTGCGTGTTGGGGTAACCTGAACAGCACCTAAACGCCCAAGGACGATCCGCCGATGAAGCTCTACTACTGGCCGAAAACGCGTGCCTTCCGCGCGCTGTGGATGCTGGAGGAACTGCGCGTGCCGTACGACTTCGCGTTCGTGAACATCCGCGCGGGCGATCAGAACGAGCCGGCGTTCTGCCGCGTCAATCCGATGTCGAAGCTGCCCGCGCTCGACGACGACGGCGTGACCGTCGCGGAATCGGGCGCCGTGCTGCTCTATCTCGCCGACAAATTCCCCGACGCGCAGCTCGGCGTGCCGCCCGGCGATCCGCTGCGCGGGCGTTTCCTGCAATGGATGTTTTTCACCGGCGCTTGCCTCGAACCCGCGATGGCCGAGCGCATGACGGGCGCGCCGGGCAACACGGTGAGCTTCGGCTGGGGCGATCTGGGACGCGTCGAGCACGCGATCGAAGGGGCGCTGAAGGAGGGGCCGTGGCTCGTCGGCGAGCGTTTCACCGCCGCCGACATCCTCGTCGCGAGCACGCTGCAGATCGCTTACATGGCGAAGCTGATCGAGCCGGGCGGGGCGTTATCGGATTACGTCGATCGAGCGGTGGCCCGCGACGGGCACGAGCGCGCGGCGGCGATCGATCATCGCGAGGCGGAGCGGCTTTCACTCAAGCCGCATACCGGGACGGCCAGCGTGCGGCCTTAGGCGCTCCAGGATTCAGGGAAACGCGCGCGGCTTCGGAATGCCCGCGCCCGCTTCGATATCGGCGATGGCCTGCTTGTGCGCGAGATCAATCGCGTCAGCGGGTTTCTCCAAGCCGCCGTCGCCGCCGACCGTCGTCCACGTCTTGACGGCTTTTTCGTGATGGCGGATTTCGTATTCGGCGTCCCAGCGCGCGCCTTGCAGTTCGAGCGGCCGCACGTGGATCGCATAGACGCCATAGAGAAAGAGCTGTTCCGGCATGATGTCCTCCGATCTGGCCAGGAGCGCCCGCGCGACGCGAGCGCCGCCGGCTGTCTGCTTATAGTTCGATTTCCCCGAGAATCCGGTGCGCAAGGGCGCGCGCTTCTTCGAGCGCCTCGGCTTCGTTCTCCGACGATGCATCGACTTCGTAGAGCGTCGCGTCCGTCTCCTCGCCGTCGTCGCGCGCGAGCGAGACGAGCCCCTGGTACTGGCCCAAGTCGGTGGCGCGCACGCCGAGCGTCGCGGTGTAGAGGCCCTTCGTGTAGATCGTGTCGTCCATGTCCATGTTGGCTCCGCGCAGAGGAAATTCATGCTAGCACGCTGATATGCAGCGTGCGTGACATGGACGGCTCGCCTTCGAACTATGGTTTCAGCAACGCCTCGACTTCTTCCAGCGACGGCGAGTGACCGCCCGGGAACCGGCACGCCGCCGCGCCCGACGCGAGCGCGAAACGCAGGTGCTCGCCCCAGCCGCCTTCGCGCGCCATGAGGCTGTAGAGCAACCCGGCGATCGACGCATCGCCCGCACCGACCGTGTCCGCGACTTGCACCACCGGCGGCTTCGCGCGAAACACTTCGTCGCCGACATAGAGCGCCGCCTCGCTCGACCCGCGCGTGACGAACACACTCGCCTGCGGGTTCATCGCGCGGACCTGCGCGAGCGCGTCCGCCTCGGGGATGCCGCGAAACAGCATGTGCAGGTCCTCGTCCGAAACCTTGATCAGGTCGGCGAGCGACGCCATGTTTCGCAGGATCGGCTCGTAGCCGGTTTCCATCAGGTTGCGGTAGTTCGGGTCGAAGCTGATTTTCACGCCGTGCGCGCGCAGTTGCGCGGCAAGCGCCGCGAGCGTCGCGCCGAGCGGCTGACGCACGAGGCTGATGCAGCCGAAATGCGCCCACTTGACCTGTTCCATCCAGCCGGACGGCAGCTTCGACGGATCGAAGGCGAGATCGGCGCCGTTCTCACCCATGAAGTAGTACGTCGGCGGCTGCGTCTTGTGAACGATCGCGAGCAGCGGCGGACGCTCGACGCGCTGCATGAAACGCATGTCGAGACCGGCCGTGACGCTTGCGTTCCACAGATCGTCGGAGAAATTGTCAACGCCGAGCGAGCCGGCGCAGGCCGTCGGCAGGCCAAGACGCGCCACCGCCCGCGCGACGTTCCACCCCGCGCCGCCCGGACGCGAGAGCCACGTCGAGGTGTCGGTGCGGATCATGTCGGTGAGGATGTCGCCGGCTGAGACGAAGGTAGGAAGAGTCTGGTTTTCTGCTGCCATTTGTCTCACCGTTTGCTTGTTTCGGGCGTGCCGAGGGCGTTCAACACCTCGTAGCACGCGCCCATCGTGTGGTAATCGGTCTTGCCGGCCGGGCTCTTTTCGTCGCCGTACTTGCGATTGTCGCAGGTCAGGATGCGGAACCACGCGCCGTATTTGTGATCGACGAAATGCGCCCAGCTATAGCGCCAGAGCTCGTCGTAGCAGTCCCAGAAGCGTTCGCGGCCCGTGCGCGCGCCGAGCAGAGCGGCGGCGGCGAAGCTTTCCGCCTGCACCCAGAAGTATTTGTCGTGGTCGCAAATGGTGTTGTCGGGGCCGAAGCCGTAGTACAGCCCGCCGTGGCGGCTGTCCCAGGCGCGGTTGAAACCGGCGTCGAATAGTTCGATGGCGCGCGGCGCGAGCCACGGCAACGCGCGATGGCGTTCGAGAATCAACAGGAGCTTGGCCCATTCCGTCTGATGACCGGGCTGGAAACCCCACGGACGGAAAATGTTCGTGCTGTCGGATTCGTTGTAATGCCAGTCGACCGACCAGTCGGCTCCGAAGTGCTCCCAGATCAGTCCGTTCGACAGCTTCGCCTGCCGCAGCGTGATGTTCCCCGCGATTTTTTCCGCGCGATCCAGATAGATGACGTGGCCGGTCGCCTCGTAGGCGGCGAGGAGCGCTTCGGTCGCGTGCATGTTGGCGTTCTGCCCGCGATAGTCCGAAAGCTGCCAGTCGGGCGTGGCTTCGTCGGCGTAGAGGCCGGCGTCGGCGTCCCAGAAGCGACGCTCCAGCAGATGGAACGTCTCGTTGATCATCGGCGTGGCTTCGTCGATACCCGCCATCGACGCATGCGCGCACGCGAGCAGCACGAACGCAAGGCCGTAGCAGTGGCGCGTGCCGTCGAGCGTGCGTTTCGCGCCGTCGCGCCACTCGATTTCCCAGTCGTAGCCTTCGAGCGCGGGGTCCCAGTGGGCGCTGCGCAGGAACGCGAACGCGTGGCGGGCGTCGTCCTGGTACGCGGCGTCACCCAAATGGCGGTAGGCCATCGCGTAATTGAAGACGAAGCGCGTGCTGCTGACGAGGTGGCGCGTCGTGCGATCGTAGACGCGGCCGTCGTCCTTGAAATAGTGGAAGAAGCCGCCGGACGGGTCGTGCGCGGTGGGTGCGTAAAACGCGAGTGTGTCGCGCACGTGCGAGAGCAGGAAGTCGCGGCTGCGGAAGTCGATGGGCGCGCTGGCTGGGGTGCTGGCAGCGTCCGGTGCGACGGTTGTAGCGGTCGAGTTCATGTCGTGGTCGAGCCGGAGCTCGCGCGAGGGATGAAATTTACCGGCACCAGCGTGTCGGCCGGGTCGAGTGAGTTCAGATTGTCTTCGAGCAGCAATTCCACGCCGCGCCGACCGAGCGCTTCCTTGTCGACCGTCACGGTGGACAGCGGCGGCGTGCTCTGCGCGGCCGCCGGAATATCGTCAAAACCGACGAACGCAATGTCCTCCGGCACCCGCAAACCGTGCGCGACACAAACGCGCATCGCGGCGAGGGCCGCTGCATCGTTATAGGCGAAAACGGCGTCGGGGAGCGGATTCGATTGCTCCCGCGCCTGCACGATTAGGCGTTCCATGGCGTCGGCGGCGGCCAGATCGGCGGCGAGACCGGGCTGCGTGTTGATTTCCAGCATCGGATCGAAGAGTAATCCGGCTTCGAAATAAGCGAGCCGGTAGCCGAGCGCGCGCTGCGAGATGCTGTGATGCGCGAGCGATCCGCCGATGAACGCGACGCGCCGCCGGCCGAGCGCGAACAGATGCCGCATCGCGAGCGACGCGCCTTTGATGTTGTCGATATTGACCGAGCGGAAACCGGGCGCGCGCAGGTCGATCAGAATGGTAGGACGGTTCAGCGAATGCAGGTGGACGAGCAGTTCAGGCTCGACGAAGCCCGCGACGGCGATGGCGTCCGGCGCGTGCAGGCGCATTTGCTGCGCGAGATCCTGCGTCGGACCGGCGGTGAGGACGGACGGCACGAGCCGTCGTTCGCGGCACGCTTCCTCGAAGCCGTTCAGAACGTGCGAGAAAAACGGGCTGACTGCGAAATTGTTGTGCTGCCGGTGCAGGAGGAAGGTGACGCGCCGGATACGGGTGCGCAGTTGCGCGGAATCGTAGCCGAGTTGCTGCGCGACTTCGACGACACGTACGCGCGTCGCTTCGGACAAGCCTGGCTGATTTTTCAGCGCTCTCGACACGGTGCCGATCGAGACGCTGGCCGCACGCGCGACATCGCGAATGGTGGTGCCCATCTGGTTTCTCTGAGTCCTGTTTATCGTCCGACGGCGGGTTCGCTTCGTTGCGGCGATTGTATAGTAAAACGGGCGCAAGACAGCGTATCAGAGACCTAGAGGAAACCAGTAGAGGCTTGTTCTGTATGGGTTTTGTCGGGTTGATTTTGTTTAGTAAAAAAGGCTTAAACAGCTTCCCGCCGATGCACGGAAGCCGCATCCGACGACCACACGTCCAAAATCATGTCCTCGTCCTGGTAGTGCGACAAGCGCGCGAGCGGAAGCTTTACGCTCAATTCGTCGTGAACGTAATCGCCGGAATGCGGCCAGCCTTCAATCGGCTGCCGCCAGTGGCACGCGATCACGGTCCCGCCTGGTGCGAGCGAATCGGTCAGCCGGTTTGCGAGGCGAGAAAGTTGGCCGTCGTCGAGGTAATAGGCGAGTTCGCTCACCACCAGCAAGTCGAAGCGGCCTTCCGGCCAGTCGTCGGGCACTGAGCGCTGCTCGATCCGCACGTGGCTCAAGTGCGCGACGCGGCGGCGCGCATGCTCGACGGCGTCGGCGTTCATGTCAGCGGCGAGCAGCGTGTCGCAGCGTGTGGCGAGTTCGGCCGTCAGTTCGCCGGTTGCGCAGCCGGGCTCATAGGCTTTCGCGTAGCGCTCGACGGGGAGCATCGCGAGCGTGAGCGCCCGCTTGCGGCGTTCGTACCAGCGCTTGCGCAGGAGCCAGGGGTCGTCGCTTTGCTGGTAGAGACCGTCAAAGTATTCTTGGGCGTTCGGCTCGCGGCTCATATCAAAACCACCTCGTAAGGCCGCGTGAGCCGCGCGAGCACGTGATCCGGCAGGATCGGCGCGCGGCCGGTGGCAGCATCGGTTTCGAGCTGGCTGCGAAACGCCTCGACGGCGTGGAGCTTGCGCGCGTGGGTGTCGGTGTCGAGGACGATGCGGCGCGCGCGGCTCCATGGCACGCGCGAATCGTCGGGCGACGCCCAGTGCCACGTCCACACCGGAATCTCGACGAACGGCAGGTCGCGCCGCTCCGCCTCCGACGATACCGCCCGCCCGACCGCTTCATGATCCGGATGGCCGTCGTGGCGCCAGGTGCCGAAAACCACGTCGCCGGGACGCAGATGTTCGCCGAGCGTTGCCGCTAGTTGCGCTTCGAACCGCTCGACGCCGCCGTCGGGCAGACCGAGCCGCAGCGTCTGGACGTAGCGCATGTGCAGGCGCTGCAAGGCTTCGCGCGTTTCCTGCGGGCGGACGTCGGCCAGGCGCTCTTCCGGCCACACGGGCGAGCCCGGATGGCTTGCGGTGCCGTCGGTTACGGCGACGATGAGCACCTTGCGCCCCAGCGCCGAGAGTTTCGCGAGCAGGCCGCCGGTGCCGAGCACTTCGTCGTCCGGATGCGGTGCCACGATGACCGCGCGCGCGCCTGCGGGCACGAGCGTCGCGGGGTCGACTTCCGGCAGCGTGGCAAGCCGCGCCCAACTTTGCCAGGTGGCCTCCGACGTGCCGTCTCCGGCGATCACGCGATCCTGGTTGTCGTTCACGATTACAGCTCCCATGATCCGCGCTCATCGTTCACGATGCGCTCGGCGAGCGCGGCTTCGTCGCGCTCCGCGTGGCTTTGCCGGATGAACACGGGAAGGTCCGCCATCAGATGGGCGAAATGCGCGTTGCGACAGAGCGGCGCGGCGCCGAGCGCGCGCCCTGCGTGGGCGAGGACGTCGGTTGCGGCGCGCTCTACGACGAGCCGCGCGCGCAGCGCCGGGGCGATAGCGTCGGTGCGTGGCTCGTGATCGAAGCGCGCGGCGGTGTCGCGCAGTAGGCTCGCGGCGCTGCTCAGCGCTGTATCAATTGCGCCGAGATGCGCGAGCTTGTGCGGATCGGCGCGCCGGGCGGCGTCGCGCCGGACGAACTCACCGATCGCCGATGCCGCCCCGAACCAGCATGCCGCAATGCCCCCGCCGCCTTGCCAGAAGCCCGGGCGTTCGAGATAGGCACGTGGCGGCCCGATCTGCACGGCGCGAGCGTTGTCGAAGTGCACGTCTACGCTCGCGCTCGCATTCATGCCGACCGCCATCCAGCCCTCGCTCGTCACGCGCACGCCCGGCTGGCGCAGGTCGACGGCGGCGAGAATCGCCTCGTCGCGTTCGTTCCAGGCGGTCACGAGAGCGTGCGTGATGAAAGCGGCGCCGGAGCACCACGCCTTCGTGCCGTGCAGCGTGATGCGGTTCTCACCGTTTGAGCCGTCTGCGCTTTTTGCACCGAGGCGTGCGTTCGGCGGTTCGGCGGCCCAGACGCCCCAGGCGTTGCCTTCGCCGGGATCGATACCGTTCAGCTCGGCGAGGATTGCGAGCGCATCCGTGTGGCCTTCATACAGTTTCACGAGCGCCAGATCGCACGCCGCAACCGTGCCGAGCATCCGCCACCGTTCGAGCGTGCCGCCGCCGCCCGGCATCGGAATCCGGTCGAAACCCGCGTCGATGAGGGAGCGCAACGCTCCAGCCGTCTCTTCCGCCGAGCCGCGTGCAAAACGCAATTCGCGCAGGAACGCGTGCAAATCGGCTGGCCGGTTCATGACCGCTGGCATGGCGCCCCTCGAAAGCTGCGTTTGCTGCGTGTGTTCAACATGGTGGTTCTCCCTGTCGGCCCTGCCGTGACTTTGCGATGGACAAAGTGTGGCAATGCGCATGCCCGGGCGCCAGTCGGCCAGATGGAATACGCCAAACGCACGATTTCGTGCTTTGAGCCTATGTCGATCGGACGAATCGACGGAACGCGCCGCGCAGGCTCAAATAGCAAAAAAGCCGCACGAGGCGGCTTTCAGGGCTTTTGCGGGAGGCGACAGTGGATTTGCAAACTTCAGCGACGCACCGGCGCGGCCGCGCGCTCGGGCTCGCGCGCTTTCTCGGCGGCCGTGCGGCGCGCGCCCCAACGTTGCGCCAGAACGGCACACACCATCAACTGGATCTGGTGGAACAGCATCAGCGGCAACACTACCGCGCCGACCGCCTGCGAGGCGAAGATAACCTTCGCCATCGGAATGCCGGACGCGAGGCTCTTCTTCGAGCCGCAGAAGATGATGGTGATCTGGTCGGCGCGGCTGAAGCCCAGGCGTTTGGCGGCGAACGCCGTCGCGAAAATGGCGAGCGCGAGCAGCACGATATTGACGACGAGCAGCCCGCCGAGCGTGGCAAGCGACATCGAATGCCAGATGCCTTCGTTGACGGCCTCACTGAACGCCACATACACGACGAGCAAAATCGACCCCTGATCAACGAATTTCAGCATCGCGCGATTGCGGTCGATCCATTTGCCGATCGCCGGCCGCAGCGCCTGGCCGGCGATGAACGGCACGAGCAGTTGCAGCGTGATATTGCCGACCGTGTGCCAGGGCGAGCCGGTCGTCGCGCCGTGGCTGTGCACCACGAGCCCGACGAGCGCCGGCGTAATGAAGATGCCGAGCAGACTCGACGCCGATGCGCTGCACACGGCGGCGGGCACGTTGCCCTTCGCCATCGACGTGAACGCAATCGACGATTGCACCGTGGAAGGCAGCGTGCAAAGGAACAGGATGCCCATGTAGAGCTGGGGCGTGACGAGCGGCGTCAGGATCGGCTTGAGCGCGAGGCCGAGGAGCGGGAACATCGCGAACGTGCTGAGCAGCACGACGAGGTGCAGCCGCCAGTGCATCGCGCCCGAGACAATCGCCTCGCGCGAGAGTTTTGCGCCGTGCAGGAAAAACAGCAGGCCGATGGCGAAATTGGTCAGCCAGTTGAAGCCGACCGCGACCGTGCCCCGGCACGGCAGAAGACTCGCGATGATCACGGTACCCACGAGGGCAAGCGTGAAGTTATCGGGGAGAAGTTTTGGGCGCGCCATCAAAATCTCGCACTCGAATGTGCATGGGGTTGCGAAAAAACCGGGCGTCGCGTGCAAACCGTCGAACCAGCACGGTCGTGCAAAACGTCAAGTCAGGAAAACCAGTATTTTCGCTGCTTTGTCATTTAACAAGCAAATTCATTTAAGTGATCGATTAATGCGCTCCCGGCATGGGCTGCCGCGCGCGGAAAGCGGCACTCGCAACATTCGAGCCCGCTAATAAATGGTCATCTCATCACACGATTCAGCGTTTCCACGCATGCCTGAAACGCCAAAAAACCTAGTAGTAACATGGTGTTACAACCATTGAGCAGGTCTAACACTTTTTGGCTCGACTCGCGAGGCGTGGGGCCATAAATTGTCGATACACCGGTTGCCGGGTGCGCCCATTCTCCCCAATGGGGCATTCGCAAAGCTCCGACAACGACCGGTTGCTTGGTCGTCCGCGCGAGTTTTCGCCGCCCGAGAAGCCGGTTCACGTCGGACAATACGCAGTATCGACATGGCGCCCATAGGCTTTCGCAAGACGTTTCGATGGTTCGTTGGCACCGCGATCGGTTCGGTCACGGTGGTGGCGTCGCTTGCGCTCGCTGGTACGCCGGGCGGCGTCTGGCTGACCGCTGGCGGTCCGGCGGAACGCGCTGCGCCCAGTCAGGACCTCGCGCACAAAACGCCTCAGACGCTGCGATTCACGCAGGTCGGCGCCAAGGACGGCCTGACGCCGATCAGCGCGGAAGTGCGCGGTGTGCCGCGCGCCGAACAAGCGGTTCCGATGCGCGGGTCTGGATCGATCCGTGCCGACATCGCGCGCTACAACGAGGAGCGTAGTATCCCTCGTCCGCAAAGCCGTCCAAGCGACGACTCCCGCGCGCCTTCCAACGCGACTTACCGCAACTAATCTGCGGTCGGGCACACGCGTCTTCCTCTTGTCCACAACAAAAAATTAATGCCACGTCCAGACTTCCCGCGTCTGTGACGTAAGCGCGCCACACTCGCGCCCAATACCCTTCGCAACAATTCCCCTCTTTTTTGCGCGCACCGACAATGCGGCCTGCGCGTGTCATCTCATATTCATCGATCGTTCGTTTCGCGGCGCATCGCCTCGTGGCATGGGCCGCAGGCGCGTTGTAAGCGTTGCGTATCGCTTGTGAATTCACGTCGTAGAGGAAGCGCGAAAAGCCCTTAGTACGCGAAGCGCTATACCCGCAATAACCAAAAAGAATTTTGGCCGGAAAAATGATCCGTAAAGATGGTCCCGCTCCAGAGAAGGCCGCAAGCCCAGCGGTACAACCCATCACGCCGGTCTGACGAGGCAAGTCATGAGGCTTGCCCGCCAACGCTTTAACTTTTGACAAACGACAGGAGAGTTCATGAAGCCAACCGTCAACCGTGCGCTTAAGGCAACGGTCAAGGCCACCGTAATCGCCGCCACGTTCGGCATGCTTGCGGCCGGCTCGGCGCAGGCGCAATCGAGTGTTTCGCTCTACGGGCAGGTCGACGAATGGGTGGGCGCCACCAAGTTCCCCGGCAGCGATCGCGCCTGGAACGTGAGCGGCGGCGGCATGTCGACGTCCTACTGGGGCTTGAAGGGCGCCGAAGACCTCGGCAACGGCTACAAGGCGATCTTCACCCTCGAAAGCTTCTTCCGCGCCCAGAACGGCCAGTACGGTCGCTTCACCGGCGACACGTTCTTTGCGCGTAACGCCTACGTCGGCATCCAGGCGCCGTACGGCACGTTCACCGCCGGCCGCCTGACGACGCAACTCTTCGTCTCGACGATCCTGTTCAACCCGTTCATCGATTCGTACGTCTTCTCGCCGATGGTCTACCACGTGTTCCTCGGCCAGGGCACGTTCCCGACGTACACGACGGACCAGGGCGTCGTCGGCGATTCAGGCTGGAACAACTCGGTGCAGTACACGACGCCCGACTTCAGCGGCCTGTCCGGCAGCGCGATGTACAGCTTCGGCAACCAGGCGGGCGACGGCCGCTCGAAGAAGTACAGCGCGCAGTTCCTGTACTTCCACGGCCCGTTCGCGGCGACCGGCGTCTACCAGTACGTCAACTACAACAACACGCCGGGCGATCTCTCGACGCTCGTCGCGGGTTACAAGAGCCAGAGCGTCGCGCAGGCGGGCGCCTCGTACGACTTGAAGTACGTAAAATTCTTCCTGCAGTACATGTACACGAAGAACGACATCGAAACCGGCAGCTTCCACGTCAACACGGGGCAGGGCGGCGTGACGGTGCCGGTCGGGCCGGGCACGGTGATGGCGTCGTATGCATACTCGCGCAGCAACGGCGGCCTCGACCAGACGCACAAGAGCTGGGCCGTCGGCTACGACTACCCGCTCTCGAAGCGCACCGACGTCTACGCCGCGTACCTGAACGACAAGTACACGAGCATCTCGTCGGGCAACACGTACGGCGTGGGCCTGCGCGCGAAGTTCTAAGCGCAAGGCGTTCCGCCAAAACGACAACACCGCGTCCTGGGACGCGGTGTTGTCGTTTGAAAAGCAGGTTCAGGCCACGCCGATCCGCGCCTTCGCCTCGTCATACTCCTGCTTCAGCCGCGCAACGAGCTCGCCGACGCTCGGCACGTCGTGCATCAGCCCGACGCCCTGTCCCGCGCCCCAAATGTCCTTCCACGCCTTCGTCTTGCTCGAGCCGTCGCCGAAATTCATCGCGGTCTTGTCCGATTCGGGCAGCGCCTCGGGATCGAGCCCCGCGTTCACGATGCTCTCGCGGATGTAGTTGCCGTGTACGCCCGTGAAAAGGTTCGTGTAGATGATGTCGGCGGCGCTCGCATCGACGATAGCGCTCTTGTAGCTCTCGTGCGCGTGCGCCTCGCGCGTCGCGATGAAGCGCGTGCCCATGTAGGCGAGGTCCGCGCCCATCGCCTGGGCGGCGAGGATAGAGCCGCCGTTCGCGATCGATCCCGACAGCACGATCGGCCCGTCGAAGATGCGCCGCACTTCGCCGACGAGCGCGAACGGCGAGGTGGTGCCCGCATGTCCGCCCGCGCCCGCCGCGACGAGGATCAGCCCGTCGACGCCCGCTTCCAGCGCCTTCTGCGCGTGGCGGATGTTGATCACGTCGTGCAGCACGATGCCGCCGTAGCTGTGGACGGCGTCGATCATCTCCTTGACCGGTGCGCGCAGGCTCGTGATGAAGATCGGCACCTCGTGCTCGACGCACACGCGCACGTCCCGTTCGAGCCGCGCATTGGACTGATGAACGATCTGGTTCACCGCGATCGGCCCGATGTTCGCGTCCGGATGAGCCGCCTTGTGCTCGGCTAGCGATGCCTGGATCTGCGTGAGCCATTCGTCGAGCAATTCGGGAGGGCGCGCGTTCAGCGCCGGAAACGACCCGACGATGCCCGCCTTGCATTGCGCGAGCACGAGTTCGGGATAGCTGACGATGAACATCGGCGAGGCCACGACCGGCAGCGCGAGATGTTGCAGGACGGCGGGTAATGCCATGACGTGTGTCTCCTGTTCGACGTGCGATGCGTGGTCGGTGAATTCTACGACCGCTGCCCGAAAAAATCGCACGCCAGCATTATTTTGAGAAATAGGCGCGCTTGAACCGACCGCCGCGCGCCACTATAGAACGATCGTTCGATTATAGGCGATCCGTCGGCCGGGCGATGCCCGGAGCATTCCCGAGGAAGTCTTCGGTTTCGTCGAAAGTCATGCTGGTCAAGCGTTGCGCGGCGTGCGGCGCGCATACAATGGTCCGCACCCGCCACGACGAGAACGCCACCATGCCCTTCGAGGACTATCAGCCGTTTCGTGTCGATGCCGCTGGCGCCGACATTTTCGGGATGAAGGGCGGCAGCGGGCCGCCATTATTGTTGATGCACGGGCATCCGCAGACGCATGAGATCTGGCACAAGTGCGCGACGGTTCTCGCGCAGCATTTCACGGTCATCGCGACCGACTTGCGCGGCTACGGCGCGTCGGGCAAGCCCAAGAGCGACGCCGAGCACAAGCCGTATTCGAAGCGCGCGATGGCCGCCGATCAGGTCGCGGTCATGCGCCACTTCGGCTTCGAACGGTTCCTTGTATGCGCGCACGATCGCGGCGCGCGAGTCGCGCACCGGATGGCGCTGGATTTTCCCGAAGCCATCGATCGACTGATGCTGCTCGACATCGCGCCGACGCTCGCGATGTACGAAGCAACCAATCGCGAATTCGCGACCGCGTACTTCCACTGGTTCTTTCTGATCCAGCCGTCGCCGTTGCCGGAGTTGCTGGTCGGCGGGAATACGAATGCGTATATCGAACGCGTGATGGGCAGCCGCCACGCAGGGCTCAAGCCGTTCGCGCCGCATGCGTTGCAGGCGTATCGCGATGCGCTCGCGTCGCCGGGCGCGGTGTTCGCGATGTGCGAGGACTACCGCGCGTCGGCATCGATCGATCTCGAACACGATCGCGCCGATCTTGAACGCGGACACAAGATCGCGTGTCCGCTGCGTGTGCTGTGGGGCAAGGAGGGTGTGATCGAACGCTGCTTCGAACCGCTCGACGAATGGCGCCGCGTCGCGCGCGATGTGAGCGGCCGCGCGCTGCCTTGCGGCCACTACATTCCTGAAGAAGAACCTCAGGCGTTACTTGAAGAGGTGCTGTCGTTCTTTGAAGCGAGTGAGCGTTGAGCCAACCATGAGCGGTTATCTGCCGTACATGTGCGCGTTAAAATTTTGTAGGGAAAGCACCGATGCACGTCATTCTGGCTCGCGTTACGATGCAATCGACGCTGATCACGTCTATAAATTACGCCGCTTGCCGTAGCTGACAAGCGGCTTTCTTTTTTTTGGTCAGGCAGCAAGTACCGCGTCGCCATCGATTCTCACTGCGCCGCCGCGCGCCAGTTCTTCCACGCACTGTTTCAGCAACGCGGGCCTCGCTTCGGGCAACGCGAGCAGATCCGCTGCGGCTCGCATCACGCGCGCGGACGCGGTCAGGTCCAGCAACGCATTGAAGGGCATCGCGCGCACTTCCATCAGCTTGAACACGATCAGCACCTTCAGCGCGTTCTTCGCGTTGCGCGCGGGATCGACGCGCAGATAGTCGAGCCGCGACGATGCCGTGTCGAGCGCGCGCGACACGTCGGTGAATGGCGCGCCGTGGCCCGGCACGACAGCGCGGACATCGAGTGTCGCGATCAGGTCGAGCACCGCGCGCTGCTCGGCGAAACCGCTTTCGCCTTCGATCTCCGGAAAGATCACGCCGAAGCCGTTCTCCCACAACGCGTCGGCGCTGATGAGGATGCGTTCGTCGGCGCAATAAAGCATCAGCGAATGCGGATCATGGCCGGGCGCGCCGAGCGCGGACCAGTCGAGGCCGCCCAGCCGAAGGCGTGATCCGGCGGTCAGCGTGCCGCTGAATGCGAAGCGATCGCAACGCTGGCCGGTCGCGCGGAAGGTGAGGACGTCTTCGTCCCAGTCGCGAACCACGTCGGCTTCAGTCGACGGGATCAGCGTCTCGCAATCGTAGGCGGCTTGCAGCAGTGCATTTCCGCCGCAGTGGTCCGAATGCAGGTGCGTGTTCACGATCAGATCGAGCTTGCGCGCGCCGAGCGTCTGCTGCACGAGCGCGAGCGTTTGCGGGGCGTGCGTCGCGTAGCCGGTATCGACCAGGACGGTGCGTTCGTCGTCGATGAAAAGCACGTTGTTCGACGAGAGCCAGCCGCGCTCGAACACGCGCATCGATGCGGGCAAGGCGATCATTCGCGCCTCTCTTTCGGCATGACGACGATCGTCGCAGTCGTTTTCATCACCGTCTCGCCGTGCTGATTGCACGCCTCGCCTTCGAGCGCGACGAGGTCGCCCTTGAGGCTCGCTTTCCACTTGGCATCGGTGACGCGCCACGTCATCGTGAGCACGTCGTGCGCCTTCACCGCGCGCGTCAACTTCACGCCGAATTCGAGGCCGAGCGGCTGCGCGTAGTGCGAGAAGTGCGTGGCGAGCATCGCCATCATGTGCGCGGTCGGCTGTGTGCCCGATGCGATCAGCGAGCCGAAGCGGCTCGTGGCGGCGTAGGCGTCGTCGTGATGCAGCGGGTTCTGGTCGTTCACGAGCGTCGCGAACGATTTGATCGAATCGGGCGGCAGAACGAGCGTCGCGGAAAAGCGCTCCCCGATCACGACGACGCGCGCGCCGCCCTTGCGACGGCTCTCGCTTCTGCGCAGCACCGCCTGCTTCGCCGCGTCATCGAGCGCCGACCACTGCGCGATCTCGTCGATCGTGCGAAAGCAGCCGTCGCAGAAACCGGTCGCCGCGTTCATCCGGCAGACGTCGATACACGGCGACGCGACCGCGTTCATGCAGGCTCGCGCAACGCGACATCGACGACAGGCGCGCCCGTCAGCGCAACGAGATCCTGCGGCGTGAGATTGAACACGGCGTGCGGATGGCCGGCCGCGGCCCACAGGCTGTCGAGCGCGAGCAGGTCTTCGTCGATCAGCGTGACGGGCTGGCTCGCGTGGCCGATCGGACAGACGCCCCCGATCGCATAGCCGGTCTTCTCGCGCACGAACTTCGCGTCCGCGCGCGCCAGTTCGCCCACACGCGCCGCGACCTTTTTTTCGTCGACTCGATTCACGCCGCTCGCGATCACGAGCACCGGCGCGTCGTCGTCGCGGCGGCGAAAGAGGATCGATTTCGCGATCTGCGCCACCGAGCAGCCGAGGCCCGCCGCCGCTTCCGCCGACGTCTTGCCGGTCTCGGGCAGCATCACGACAGGGCTCGCGTGGCCGCGTTCCTGCAACAGCAAGGCGACGCGCCGGGCCGAATCGGGCAACGCTTCGAGGTTCTGCATGTCGTTCATTGTGTCCTTTCCGAATGACTTTCCAAATGGTTCAAACACAGGGCGCCGCGCCGTCGCGTTTCTTCGCGAGCAGCGCACGGCCCGCGCGCGATGAGCTCGGCTTGCCGATCGCGCGCGAGATGAAATCGCCGATTTCGATCAGCTGATCGAGATCGATGCCCGTCTCGATGCCGAGGCCGTTCATCAGGTAGACGACGTCCTCCGTCGCGACGTTGCCGGTCGCGCCCTTCGCATACGGACAGCCGCCGAGCCCCGCGACCGACGCGTGATAGATCTCGATGCCTTCCTGCAACGCCGCGTAGATGTTCGCGACGGCTTGCCCGTAGGTATCGTGGAAGTGGCCCGACAGTCGCTCGCGCGGAAACACCTTCGACACCGCCGCGAGCACTTCGCGCGTTCGCTTCGCCGTGCCGACGCCGATCGTGTCGGCGATATCGATTTCGTCGCAGCCGAGCGCCTTCATCCGTTCGACGACGTCGACCACCGATGCCACCGGCACCTCGCCCTGATACGGGCAGCCTAGCGAGCACGAGATGCTGCCGCGCAGCCGCACACCCGCTTCCTTCGCGGCCTTCGCGACCGGTTCGAAGCGCGCGATGCTCTCCGCGATGCTGCAGTTGATGTTCTTCTGCGAGAACGCTTCGCTCGCCGCGCCGAAGATCACGACTTCGTCGGCTTTTGCTTCGAGCGCGTCTTCGAAGCCGCGCATGTTCGGCGTGAGCACGGAGTAGATCGTGCCGGGGCGCCGCGCGATGCCGGCCATGACAGCGGCGCCGTCGGCCATCTGCGGCACCCACTTTGGAGACACGAACGACGCCGACTCGACGTTTTGCAAGCCGGCTTGCGACAGCCGGTTCACGAGTTCGATCTTGGTTTCGGTCGCGACGAATTCTTTCTCGTTCTGCAAGCCGTCGCGCGGCCCGACTTCGACGATTTTTACTTTGGTGGGGGTCATGCCTGTCTCCTGTTTGCCGCTCTTGTTGCGACTAATACCCGCGCTTCAGATCGACGATACCGCCGATCGGCTCGCCGCGCTCCATCGCTTTCACTTTCTGCGCGATCTGCACGATGCTTTCCTCGCGCAGCGTCTCGGCCGAGATATGCGGCGTGATCGTCACACGCGGCGTGCGCCAGAACGGATGATCGGCGGGAAGCGGCTCCGTGTGGAAAACATCGAGCGTCGCCGCCGCGATCTGGCCGCTCTCCAGCGCCTGCAGCAGGTCCTCATCGACGAGATGCGCGCCGCGCGCGAGGTTCACCAGATACGCGCCGTGCGCGAGCTTCGCAAACGTCCGGCGATTCAGCACGCCTTCGGTGTTGGGCGTGTGGGGCAGCAGGTTGATCAGCACCTTCACGCCGTCGAGGAAGGCGTCGAATTGCGCATCGCCCGCGTAGGTCGTCACGCCGTCGACTTGCTTTTCGCTGCGGCTGTATCCGCGCACCGGCACGCCGAGCGCCGTCAGCGTCCGCGCGACTTCCGTGCCCAGCACGCCGAGCCCCAGCACGCCCACCGTGAAGCTCGCGCGCGGATGCGCCTTGAGTTTTTCCCAGCGGCCTTCGCGCTGCAATGTGTCGTATTCGTCGAATCGGCGCATGTAGCGCAGCACCGCGTGCGTCGCGTACTCGACCATCTGCTGCGCCATGCCGGTGTCTTCGAGCCGCACGAGTTTCGCGTTCGGCGGCAGCGTGCCGGGTTCCTTCCGCTCGACATCGAGAATCGCATCGACGCCCGCGCCCAGGTTGAACACCGCTTTCAGGTCCGGCCGGTTCGCGAACAGTTCGCGCGGCGCGCGCCAGACGATCGCGTAATCGGCGGGCGCGGTGTCGCCGGGTTGCCACTCGCGCAAATCGGCCTCGGGCAATTCGCGCGCGAGATCGTGCATCCAGAGGGCGGCATCGGCGTGCTGTTCGTAGAAGAGGATCTTCATGTCACTTCGCAAAGAGGCTGCCGATGTCCGCGAACGCCTTGAATTCGAGCGCGTTGCCGCAGGGATCGAGGAAGAACATCGTCGCCTGCTCGCCGACTTCGCCCTTGAAGCGGATATGCGGCTCGATGATGAACTTCGTGCCGACGCCTTGCAGACGCTCGGAGAGCGCGTGCCAGTCGTCCATCGACAGTACGACGCCGAAGTGGCGCACCGGTACGTCGTCGCCATCGACGGCGTTCTTCGCGGGCGGCCGCACTTCATCGGGCGCGAGATGCGCGACGAGTTGATGACCGAAGAAATCGAAATCGACCCACTCGGGTGAACTGCGTCCTTCCGGGCAGCCGAGCAGATCGCCGTAGAACGCGCGGGCGTTCGCGAGGCTCGTGACGGGGAACGCGAGGTGGAACGGCTGCAGCGTGCGCAGCGTTCTCGAACGGTCCGATGCGGCGGGTTGATCAGTGGACACACCAGGCAAATCTGACATACGGCCTCCGAGTTTGGGTTTGTCTCATTTTACGGTCTTGCCCGTGCGTGCGCTCCACGCGAGCAGCGCGTCGCCATAAACAAATGACGAAATATTGGTTCGTCCGCGTGCGGGCGCACCGGAGAATGCTTGATGAGAGGAGCCGGCCGATGCCGGCAGCGAGGGCGATATGAACACATGCAGGTCAGGCTGGCCGCCGCGGCTCGTGACCGTGCCCGGCTTGCACGGCAGCGAGGGCGCGCACTGGCAGACGTGGCTGGAGCGGCAGTACCGGCGGGCGGCGCGCGTCGAGCAGGCCGACTGGGACGCGCCGCATCTCGACACCTGGGCAAACGCCGTGCGCGCGCAGCTTGCGAAGGAACGCGGGCCGGTCGTGATCGCGGCGCACAGCTTCGGCTGTCTCGCGACGGCGCATGCGCTCGCACGCGGCGGCATCGGTGCGGATGTGGCGGGCGTGCTGTTCGTCGCGCCGGCGAGCCCGGAGAAGTTTCGCTTCGCTGGCACGTTCGACGCTGGAAGGCTGGGCGTGCCGTCGATTCTCGTCGGCAGCGAAACCGATCCGTGGATGCCGTTCGATCACGCGCGCGAACTCGCCGCGCGCTTTGGCAGCGCGTTCGTGAATCTCGGTGATGCCGGGCATATCAATACGGCGGCGGGTTTCGGTCCGTGGCCGCGCGCGAAGTATTTCGTCGATACGCTGATTCATCTCGCCGCGCCGCTGCGGTTTGGGGATGCCGAGGAATACCGCGCGGAATTGCCTGAGTTGTATGCGTATGGTTAGATTCAAACGCGTTTCGATAGAATCCAGCTAGACGGCCGCTTTCACGCGGCCTTTTTTGCGTTCGATAAAGGGAGACAAAATGCAGGTAAAGAAAACCGCGCTCGTGGCCGCGCTGAGCCTCGCCGCCGGATGCGCCCACGCGGATACGTCGCTGCTCAACGTTTCGTACGACGTCACGCGCGAACTCTACAAGGACATCAACACGGCCTTCGTCGCGGACTACAAGCAAAAGTCCGGCGAAACGATATCGGTGCGCCAGTCACATGGCGCGTCGAGTGCGCAGGCGCTGTCGGTGATGCAGGGCCTGCAGGCCGACGTCGTGACGATGAACCAGCCGAACGACATCGACCTCCTCGCCGAGAACGGCCAGCTCGTGCCCGCGAACTGGCGCACGCGTCTGCCGGACAACAGCGCGCCCTACACGACGACGATGGTGTTCCTCGTGCGCCAGGGCAACCCGAAGAACATCAAGGACTGGAGCGATCTCGCGCGGCCCGGCGTGCAGGTCGTGATCGCGAATCCGAAGACCTCGGGCAACGGGCGCTATTCCTATCTCGCCGCGTGGGGCTACAAGAAGCAGCACGGCGCAACCGATGCCCAGGCGCAAGACTTCGAGAAGGCGATCTTCAAGAACGTGCCGGTGCTCGACACGGGCGGGCGCGGCGCGACGACGACCTTCACGCAGCGCGGCATCGGCGACGTGCTGGTGACGTTCGAGAACGAAGTCGCGCTGATCGATACCGGCGTGGGCGCGAAGGATTTCGACGCCGTGTATCCATCGATGAGCCTGCTCGCGGAGCCGCCCGTGACGATCGTCGACAAGGTGGTGGACAAGCGCGGCACGCGCAAGGTCGCGCAGGCTTACCTCGAGTATCTGTACACGCCGGCGGGGCAGGAGATCATCGCGCAGCATCATCTGCGTCCGCGTAACGCGGAGGTGCTGGCCAAGCACGCGAGCGAGTTCAAGCCACTGAAGACGTTCACCGTCGAGCAGATTTTCGGTAGCTGGCAGAACGCTCAGAAAACGCACTTCTCCGATGGCGGGACGTTCGATCAGGTCGTCGTCGACAAGAAGTGATCGACGGCTTTGAACGCGAAAAAGCCCGCAAATGCGGGCTTTTTCGCGAAATGGGTCGCCTCAATTAATCTGCGCGTGCCCGCACTTCGTATCACACGCGTGCGGCTCTTCTTCCACTTTCTGCGACGCCTCCGCACGAATCCCCAAGCGCTCGAGCAACTTGCGATCCGCCTCCGCTTGCGGATTGCTTGTCGTGAGCAACTGGTCGCCGTAAAAGATCGAATTCGCGCCGGCCGCGAAGCACAGTGCCTGCAGCGCCTCGTCCATCTGCTCGCGTCCTGCCGAGAGACGCACCATCGCGCCCGGCATCGTGATGCGCGCGACCGCGATCGTGCGCACGAATTCGAACGGATCGAGCGGCGCCGTGCCGGTGAGCGGCGTGCCTTCGACCTGCACGAGATTGTTGATCGGCACCGACTCCGGATACGGGTCCATGTTCGCCAACTGCGTGATGAGCCCCGCGCGCTCGCGCCGCGATTCACCCATCCCGACGATCCCGCCGCAGCACACGTTGATACCGACATCGCGCACGCGTTCGAGCGTGTCGAGGCGGTCCTGATACGTGCGCGTCGAGATGATCTGGCCGTAGAACTCCGGCGACGTATCGAGGTTGTGGTTGTAGTAGTCGAGGCCCGCTTCGCGCAGTCCCTCCGCCTGATGCGCCTCCAGCATGCCGAGGGTCACGCATGTTTCCAGTCCCATCGCCTTCACGCCGCGAATCATGTCCTTGATTGGTTCGAGGTGACGGTCCTTCGGATTGCGCCACGCGGCGCCCATGCAGAAGCGCGTCGCGCCGTTCGACTTTGCGATCTCCGCGGCCTTGAGCACGGCATCGACTTCCATCAGCTTGTCGGCCTTCAGCCCGGTATCGTGATGCACCGATTGCGGACAGTACGCGCAGTCCTCCTCGCAGCCGCCCGTCTTGATCGACAGCAGCGTGGAAAGCTGCACCGTGTTCGGATCGAAATGCTCGCGATGCACGGTCTGCGCGCGGTACAGCAAGTCGTTGAACGGCAGCTCGTAGAGCGCGACGACATCCGCGACGCGCCAGCGCGCTTGCGTCGGTGTTTGTGCTTGCGTCGATTGTGTCTGAGCGATGTGTGCTTGCGTCATGAGATCAATCCTTGTGCTTGGAGCGTGAATCACTGACCTGCGTTGTCCGCGCGAAGCGACTGCAACAGCAGGGTCGAATCGATATGGTTTGCCGCCTCCCGGGCATCGGGCGGCGCGAGATGAGGGATGGTGCCGATGAGCGGCGCGTTGTACTGGATGTCGAGCCGAAGCCGGATCGCTTCGATGTTTTCGGCAGGGTAGAGCATATTCGGATCGACGCGGTTCGCGACCCAGCCCGCGAGCCGCAGGCCGCGCGATGCGATCGCTTCGGCGGTCAGCAACGCATGGCTGATGCACCCGAGCCGCATGCCGACCACCAGCACCACCGGCAGATCGAGCGCGAACGCGAGATCGGCGGTGTCGTGCACATCGGTGAGCGGCACGCGAAAGCCGCCGACACCTTCCACCACGACCACGTCGGCTTGCGTCATCGCGAGCTTGTGGGCATCGACGATGCGCGAAATGTCGAGCGCCACGTTCTCGCGCGCGGCAGCAATGTGCGGCGCGATCGGTTCTTTCAACAGGTACGGCGTGCGCACGTCGGGCGGCAGCGCGACGTTGGCGGCGGCGTCGAGCTGATCCGCGTCTTCGTTGTGCCAGACGCCGTCGCGCGCGAACGCGCCCGCTGCGATCGGCTTCATCGCGGCGGCGCGCAGGCCTTGCTGCGCGAAGCCGTGCAACAACGCAGCCGACACGAGCGTCTTGCCGATCTCAGTATCGGTGCCGGTGACGAAGAAGGAGACGGGCGCGTTCATGATTGCTTGCTCAAGGTCGATAGCGCGTCGTTCAAACGCGCGAGATCGTCGTCGCTGTGCCCTGCCGAGAGCGAGATACGCAGGCGCGATGTGCCAGCGGGCACGGTCGGCGGACGAATCGCGGGAACCCACAGGCCCTTTGCATCGAGCGCGGCGGCGAGCGCGAGCGTCTCATCATTGCCGCCGATCACGAGCGGTTGCACGGCCGTGTGCGAATCGACGGGAAGCCAGCGCGTGCGCTTCAACATCGCGCGCGTCGTCTCGATCAGTGCGGCGAGATGCTGTCGGCGCGCGTCGCCTTCGTCGCTGCCGATGATCGCGATGCTCGCCGACACCGCGTGCGCGACCGCAGGCGGCGACGCCGTCGTGAAGATGTACGGACGCGCGCGCTGCATGAGCCATTCGATCACCGTCTCGTGCGCGACGACGAACGCGCCCGCGACGCCCGCCGCCTTGCCGAGCGTGCCGACATAGACGAGATGCGGCGAGCGCAGCGCGGCCGCCGCGAGCGCGCCGCGTCCCTGCGGGCCGAGGATGCCAAAGCCGTGCGCATCGTCGACGACGAGCCACGCGCCGTAACGCTCGGCCAGTTCCAGCAGACGTGTGAGCGGCGCGATATCGCCGTCCATGCTGAAGACGGCATCGGTGACGATCACCTTTGTGGCCGCGTCGCCCGACGACGCATCGAGCATCGCGTCGAGTGCTTCCACGTCCGCGTGCGGATAGATCTGCACGTCGGCGCGCGAGAGCCGCACGCCGTCGATCAGCGACGCGTGGTTCAACGCATCGGAGAAAACGAGCGTACCGCGCCCCGCGAGCGTCGAGAGCACCGCAAGGTTCGCCATGTAGCCGGTGCTGAAGTAGAGCGCGCGCGGGTTGTCGACGAAGCCGCCGCTGAATTCGGCGAGATCGTCTTCAAGTTGCGCGTGGGCGCGCGAGTGGCCGCCGAGCAGATGCGAGCCGCCGCTGCCCGCGCCGTAGAGCGTCGCGCCTTCGGAGAGCGCGGCGCGCAGCTTGTCATGCGCGGCGAGCCCAAGATAATCGTTGCTGGCAAAGCCGATGATCGCGCGGCCGTCCACCGTCATGTGCGCGGCGCAGGCGCTGTCGGCGATGCGACGGCGACGGCGCAGGCCGCGTGCGTCGATATCGGCAAGGCCTTGTTCGAGCGTGTCGAAGAGTGCGTCCGATGTGTCGCTCATGCGGCCTCCGCGAGCGTCGCTTCGAAGGTCGCGCGGGTGCGTTCAGCGAGCAGCGCGAGTTCGTCATCGGCGAGGATGTAGGGCGGCATCAGATATATGGTCGTACCGATCGGGCGCAATAAAAGCTCTTGTTTCAAGGCGTTTTCGAAGAAACGCCGTGAGAACGTGCGAGCGTGTGACGCGTCTTCGATGACCGCATCGAACGCGAAAATCGTGCCGCGCTCGCGCAGATTGCGAACGTTCGGATGATCGGCCAGCGGCTTCAATGCAGCACTCAATATCGACGACTTGCGGCGGTTCTCGTTGAACACGTCGGCGCTATCGAAGAGATCGAGCGTCGCCAACGCCGCGCGGCACGCGAGCGGATTGCCCGTGTACGAATGCGAGTGGAGGAAGCCGCGCGTCATGTCGTCGTCGTAGAAGGCGGCGTAGATCTCGTCACGCGTGAGCACGATCGAGAGCGGCAGATAACCGCCGCTGATCCCCTTCGATAAACATACGAAGTCCGGCCAGATCGAAGCCTGTTCGCACGCGAAGAAAGTGCCAGACCGTCCGCAGCCGACGGCGATTTCATCGGCGATCAGATGCACGTCGAATTCGTCGCAGAGCGCGCGGAGTGCCGTCAGATACGACGGATCGTACATCGCCATGCCGGCGGCACACTGCACGAGCGGCTCGACGATCACCGCCGCGAGATGCTGCGCGCGCGCCTCGAAGAGCTTGCGCATGTCGGCGAGGGCGACGCGAACCGCATCGACGCCCTTGCGCGCATCGGGCGACGTGACCACATGCGCGTGCCGAATCAGCGGATCGTAGGCGTCCTTGAACAGCGCGACATCGGTGACGCCCAACGCGCCGATCGTCTCGCCGTGATAGCTGTTCGCGAGGCACACGAACTCGTTTTTCTGTTCTTGCCCTTTGTTGCGCCAATAGTGAAAGCTCATCTTCAGCGCGATTTCGACCGCCGATGCGCCATCGGAGGCGAAGAACGCGTGGCCGAGCGTGTGCTGCGTCAGCGCGGAAAGCCGTTCGGCGAGCAGCACCGCGGGCTCGTGCGTGCAGCCCGCGAGCATCGCGTGTTCGAGCGTATCGAGCTGATCCTTGAGCGCTGCGTTGATGCTCGGATTCGCGTGGCCGAACAGATTGACCCACCACGAACTGATGCCGTCGAGATAACGCCGGTCATCGTGATCGTAAAGCCACGCGCCTTTACCGCGCGCGACCGGAATGAGCGGCAGGCGCTCGTGATGCTTCATCTGGGTGCACGGATGCCACACGGCAGCGAGCGAACGCGCGATCCAGTTTTCATTAGCTTCTGTGTTCAAAGCGACTCCACGACAGGCGCGACTCGCGCATGTCTCGTACTTTCACGCGAGCCAGGAAGGCTTGCGTTTTTCCAGGAAACTGCGCACGCCTTCGCGCCCTTCATCGGACGAACGGATGCGTGCGATGCGATCGGCGGTATCGGCGATCAGCGCTTCATCGATCGCCTTGTCCGCCATGTCGGCCACCAGTTGCTTGCATTCGCGCACGGCGTTCGGGCTGTTCGCGACGATCGATGCGGCCACCGCGTCGACGCTTGCATCGAGCTGATCGGCGGCGACCACCTGATGCACGAAGCCGATGCGCAGCGCCTCGGCGGCATCGAAACGTTCGGCGGTCACGAAATAGCGGTGCGCGGCGCGCGCGCCCATCGCGCGGATCACATAGGGCGCGATCGTCGCGGGCATCAGGCCGAGCTTCGCTTCAGAGAGGCAGTAGTTCGCCGTGTCCGCGCTGATCGCGATGTCGCAGGCGGCGACGAGCCCCATGCCGCCCGCGTATGCGTCGCCCTGGACGCGCGCGATCACCGGCTTGCTGCACGTGTGGATGGTGTTGAGCATCGTCGCGAGGCTGAGCGCGTCGGAGCGGTTCTCGGTGTCCGAGTAACCCGCCATGCGCTTCATCCAGTTCAGGTCCGCGCCCGCGCAGAACGCCGGGCCGTTTGCCGCGAGGATCACCGCGCGCACGCTCGCGTCGTCGTCGAGTGCGCGGAAGGCGGCGGTGAGTTCGACGATCGTCGCGTCGTCGAAGGCATTGCGCACGTCGGGGCGATCGAGCGTCACGCGGGCGATGTGCCCGACGACGGTGAACTTGAGGCGCTGCAGGTTCAATGCATCGGTCATGGGAAGTCTTCGCAAGGTGGACGACGAGAAACCGATTATCTCCAAATTCGCGACGTATTTCGATTCCGGCACGGATTGCAGCGGTTTGCGCCGATCGCAGTCAAGCCCGCGAATCTCGAAAACACGCGTAACGTCGCTCAACACGGGCGCTTGTCTGGGCTTCTGGCGGGAGGCGATGCGAAAGCGCCGGCTCGGGGCCGGCGCTGCAAATCGATGCGGGAGACGCGTTCAGCGCGAGGCCGTCTGCGTGTCGGCGCTGGAATCGCGCCAGACGACGGCGTCATCGACCGCGTAGAGGCGGCATGGATCGCTGCTTTGCTTCTGGCAGCTCGCGATGGCGACCGACATCGGGTCGTCGCCGCCTTCGGCCCACGACCACGCGCCCGAATCCGATACCGCGAACGCGCGGCTCGAATACTGGTGCAGGAAGTTGCGATATCCAGCGCGTCCGCCTTCGTCGAGGTACGGGACGGCGGTCACGGCGTCGAGGCTCGCGTAGCCGCTCGCCTTCGGCGCGCGCGGCTCGGAGACCTGGTAAAGCACTGAAGTCGGCATGCCGATCTGCGCAAGGAAGGTCTTGACGCGCGGCCACCAAACCTGCACGCCGTCACGATCGCCGACGAGACGATGCGCGTCGTTCTTGTACGCGCCGAAGTCGAACATCTGCGCTTTCGCGCCGTGCTCGGTGAACGCGGCGTACATCTGGCCGGCGAGCTCGCCTTGCCAGACGGAATCGTTCGCGCCGTAGAGCCAGAGCGAAGGCAGGCGCACTTTCTCGCCGTACGAGCCGAATGCGGCGGTGAGATTTTTCTGCCAGCCGGCGCATTCGTCCTGACGCAGGCCGCCGGAGAAGTTGATCAGGCCCCGCACGCCGGGTGCCGAAACGGCGTCGCGCGCGCCGTAAGCGATGGCGGTCATCCCGCCGTGCGACGTACCGCCGACGACGATATGCGTCTTGTCCACGTATGGCTGTTCGCTCATGTACGCGACGGCGGCTGCGACGTCGTGCGCCTGCTCGTAGCCGTTCGCTTCGACGTCGCAGCCGTGGCCGGCGTACTCGCCGCCGGATTCGGCGAAACCGCGGCGATTCGGCACCACGACGACATAACCGTGCCGCACGAATTCGCGTGCGAGCGCGAGCGGACGATTGCGCGGCTGGTTGTGCGCGTCGCCGGGGAGCTTGCCGTGATTGAACACGATCATCGGGAATGGACCGGCGCCGTCCGGCTTGAACACGGTCGTCTGGAGCGTGACGTCGCCTTCCGGGATGCGGATGACGGTTTCGTTCAGACCGTTGTCGACGGCGGGGAGGGCGATGTCGATGGCGTTGGGAATCTGGCCGAAGGCGGGTGCCTGGAGTCCTTCGGACTGGCGAGTGCCTCCGATCGGTTCGGCGTGCGCGAGGGACTGCAGCGTCCCGGCGGCGCACAACAAGCTCCATCCGACCAAAAAGGCTCTGATTCCCATCCCTTGACTCCAGCCGCTAAAACGACGTTGATACGGTGTGGCCCAGATTGAGAAGACAAGCCGAAGTCACAAACCGATCTCCCTGCTTACCTTGGAAGCAGTATGACGGCGGGTTTCCGGGAGTCATGCCTTGAACAGACACGACAATTGGCTTCAATACGGGCGTCTAAGCGCAGATGCGAGCGCTTTGGCGTAGTCAAAGAGTAACCGGACAAAAACAGTGTGAACAATCAGCATTACCCCTGTAACTACTCGCTTAATCAGACGAAAGGGAATTAATACTGAATTATTGTAGGGAACGCTTAATAGTGTTTTTGTGACTTATTACTGGATTATTATTTATCGCTTACATCGCCATCGATATAAAGCCAGCGGCCCTCCTTACGCACGAAGCGGCTGGTTTCGTGAAGTCGGTGCGCACGCCCGCCAGTCTTGTATCTCGCGACGAATTCCACTTCGGCGTGATCCGGGTCCGTTTCTACATGGCGTTTGATTTGTAAGCCGAGCCACTTGGTTTGCGCGTCTGTCGAAGCGTCGAGGTTTACAGGACACGTTGCGTCGGACCAGGTCGCGCGGAGATAAGGCGTGTCGCCGAGCACATAGGCGGTGTAGCGCGAGCGCATCAGTTCCATCGCATTCGGTGGTAGCGCGCCGTCATTGATGAAGCGCCCGCAGCAGTCGGCGTAGCGCGGCGCGCGATCATTCGGGCGGCGCGCTGGCGACGCCCCGCCACACGGACACTCGTCCGGCTTCATTGATCGACGCCCGGCATGTCGATATGACGCGGCTGCGTGCGCACGCGCTCGATCCACGCGCGAATCGCCGGATAGCGCGACAGGTCGAGATTCGCCTCGGCGGCGACGTGGGTGTACGCGTACAGCGCGATATCGGCGACGGAATAATTTTCGCCGACGAAAAACGTGCGCGTCGCGAGGTGCGACTCCATCACGTCCAGCGCGCGATACGACCCCGCAATTCTTTCAGGCAAGCGCGGATCGTCCGCCTTCTTCAAGAATTGCAGAATGAAGCGCGCCACCGCGACGTTCGGCTCGTGGCTGTATTGCTCGAAGAACATCCATTGCAGCACCTGCGCACGCGCGAGGCGGTCGGCAGGCATCAGCGGCGTGCCTTCGGCGAGATAGCAGAGGATCGCGTCGGATTCGGAGAGACACGTCGTGTCGTCGATCTGCAGCACCGGCACCTTGCCGTTCGGATTGAGCAGACGAAACGCGTCGGTGCGCGTGGCGCCGCTCATCATGTCGACCTCATGCCACACGTAGGGCAAGTTCAGTTGTTCGAGCGCGAGCCTGACCTTGTAGCAATTGCCCGAAGCCGACACACCATGCACTTGATAATTCACTCAATATCCCTCGTTTACCAGTCGATCTTCGTGCCGTCGTACTGCACGAAGCTGCCGTTGAATTGTTCCCGCATCGCCCCCGCCTCGGCAATCACCGCGCGCATGCCGCCGACGCTATGCGCAACATCGATCGCCGCCGACGATCCGCCCATGTCCGTGCGCACCCAGCCCGGATGCAGCGCGATGCACGCCGAGTGCCGCGTCTCCAGCGACGCCACCTTGATCACCGAGTTCAACGCCGCCTTGCTCGCGCGATAGAGCCAGCCCGTCGTGCCGCTCGCCGTGCCAATGCTGCCCATCCGGCTCGACAGAACCGCGAGCACGCCGTGCGCGGCGTCGGTGAGAGGCAGCAGCACGGGGATCAGTTGCATCGGGCCGTGCACGTTGGTGCGCATGACGTCGTCGAAATCGTCGGCATTGACCGGCTCGACGCCTTCCGTGCGCGGCCCGTACACCCCCGACACGATGATCGCGACATCGAGCCGCTCGCCGTCCAGTTGCCACGCGAGCGCCGCGACCTGCTCGGGCTGCGTGACATCGAGCGAGAACGTCTGCGCGCCCATCGCATCGAGCGCGTGAAGCGACGCCTTGTCGCGCGCGGTGGCCAGCACGCGCCAGCCGTCGCGGGAATATTCGCGCGCGAACTCGTGACCCAGGCCACGCGATGCGCCGACGATCAGTACGGTTTTCATGTCGATCCCTGGATCAAAGGCTCAAACCAGCTCCACCCCCATCGCCGTCGCTTCCCCGCCGCCGATACACAGACTCGCGACGCCGCGCTTCAATCCGCGCTGCCTCAACGCGCCGATCAGCGTAACGAGAATCCGCGCGCCCGATGCGCCGATCGGATGCCCGAGCGCGCACGCGCCGCCGTGCACGTTCACCTTGTCATGCGGCAGATCCTGCTCGCGCATCGCCGCCATCGTGACCACGGCGAACGCCTCGTTGATCTCGTACAAATCGACGTCGTTCGCGCGCCAGCCGTTCTTCTCGAAGAGCTTGCGGATCGCGCCCACTGGCGCCGTCGTGAACAGCGCAGGTTGCTGTGCGAACGTACTGTGCCCCGCAACACGCGCGAGCGGCGTGACGCCGAGACGCTTCGCCGTCGATTCGCGCATCAGCACGAGCGCGGCGGCGCCATCGGAGATCGAAGACGAATTCGCCGCCGTCACCGTGCCGTCCTTCGCGAACGCGGGCTTGAGCGTCGCGATCTTGTCGAGGTTGGCCTTGAACGGCTGCTCGTCGCGATCGATGACGGTATCGCCCTTGCGGCCCTTCACCGTGACCGGCGCGATCTCCCACTTGAACGAGCCATCTTCGTTTGCGAGCTTCGAGCGGCGCAGCGATTCGATCGCGAACGCATCTTGCGACTCGCGCGAAAACGCATACGACGACGCGCACTGTTCCGCGAACGTGCCCATCAGACGGCCCTTTTCGTACGCGTCTTCGAGTCCGTCGAGAAACATGTGGTCGAGCACCTGACCGTGCCCCATGCGCATGCCGCCGCGCGCTTTCGGAAGCAAATACGGTGCGTTCGACATGCTCTCCATGCCGCCCGCGACGATCACGTCGGCCGAGCCAGCGAGCAACATGTCGTGCGCGAACATCGCGGCGCGCATCCCTGAGCCGCACATCTTGTTGACCGTGGTGCATCCTGCCGCGAGCGGCAGCCCCGCGCCGAGCGCGGCCTGTCGCGCGGGCGCCTGGCCCTGGCCCGCTGGAAGCACGCAGCCGAACACGACTTCGTCGACCTGCTCGGGCGCGATGCCCGCGCGCTCGCGCGCCGCCGCGATCGCGACAGCGCCGAGTTGGGGCGCCGTCATCAATGCGAAGTCGCCCTGGAAAGCCGCCATCGGCGTGCGCGCTGCGGACACGATGACGACCGGATCACGATTTGTCTCACTCATGTTTCAACTCCTTGATGACACCTTGAACGATAGCGGGAATGTCGCCGAGGCGTGCCGCATCCGAGGCGATGACGTCGTTCTCGCTCGAGTGCGTGCCGCCGCGCGCGAGTTCCGCGAGGCAGGATTGATACGTCGAATCGATCTGGTCGTGCGCGTTGATCATC
Source organism: Caballeronia humi (assembly GCF_001544475.1). Classification (GTDB taxonomy): domain Bacteria; phylum Pseudomonadota; class Gammaproteobacteria; order Burkholderiales; family Burkholderiaceae; genus Caballeronia; species Caballeronia humi. Next base: position 34,797 of record NZ_FCNW02000034.1, read on the forward strand.
ATGCCCATGTTGCGCACGCGGCCGTCGTGCACGCCGTACGTCCAGCCGTGCACGGTCAGTTCCTGGCCGCGCGCCCACGCATCGTTGACGATGGTCGTGCGGCACACGTTCACCGTCTGCTCGATCGTGTTCAGCTCGACGAGCCGGCGATGCCGCGCGTCGCCCATCGGCCAGCCGTCGAGCAGCGCCGCGTGCTTCTCGCGCACGTCCTCGACGTGGCGCAGCCAGTTGTCCGCGAGACCGACGCGCTGGCCGACGAGCGCCGCGCCGACGCCCGAGCACCCGTAATGGCCGACCACCATGATGTGCTTCACCTTCAGCAGATCGACCGCGAACTGGATCACCGACAGTGCGTTCAAGTCCGAGTGCACAACGACGTTCGCGATGTTTCTATGCACGAACACTTCGCCAGGCGGCAAGCCGATGATCTGGTTCGCGGGTACGCGCGAGTCAGAGCAGCCGATCCACAGATACTCCGGCGCCTGCTGGTGAGCCAGGCGCGAGAAGTACTCGGGATCTTCCTTGAGCATGCGCTCGACCCACGCCGAGTTGTTGTTGAACAGATGCGAGAGCGGGTTCTGATCGTTATGCGTGTTCATGATATGTCGTTTAAAAGCGGCTGCCGTCACGCGGCGCGTGCGGAGGTGGTTGAGTTCGAATCCTGCCCGAAGCGCTCCGGATAGCGGATGCAGAAGCGGGCGGAACGCTCGTAGGGATAAAAGTCGGCGAGTTCGCCGCGCAGCAGTTGTTCCTTGTTTCGTTGCCAGAGATCGGGATCGAAGAAGTCGGCGTGCAGGCGCATGAAGGCTTCACGCACGCGCGGATCGCCGAGCAGGAAGGTGTCGTAGGTTTCCGGAAAGATATCGTGCGGGCCCACGGTGTACCACGGCTCGCCCGACATCTCGTCTTCCTCGAAACGCGGCGGCGGAACCTTGCGCACGTTGCAATCGGTGAGGTACTCGATCTCGTCGTAGTCGTAGAACACCACGCGGCCATGACGCGTCACGCCGAAATTCTTGTACAGCATGTCGCCCGGAAAGATGTTGGCCTGCATCAGTTGCTTGATTGCATCGCCGTATTCCTTGATGCCGTGCTCGATATCCGCATCGCTGCCGTTTTGCAGGAAGAGGTTGAGCGGCACCATGCGACGCTCGATGTACACATGCTTGATGACGAGGTTGTCGCCCTCGTATTCGATCATCGACGGCGCTTCTTTCTCCAGTTCGCGGATCAACGCATCGTCGAGCCTTGTGACGGGAAGCGCCACGCTCGAATATTCGAGCGTATCGGCCATGCGTCCGAGCCGGTCATGGCGCTTGACGAGCTGATACTTGTCCTTGATCTTCTTGCGCGTCGTGTCCTTCGGCGGCGGGAAGTAATCCTTGATCATCTTGAACACGTAAGGAAACGACGGCAGCGTGAACACGATCATCACGAGCCCCTTGATACCGGGCGCGATGATGAACTGGTCGCTCGAATGCGAGAGGTGATGCAGCAGGTCGCGATAGAAAAGGTTCTTGCCCTGCTTCTGCAAACCCACCGATGTATAGAGTTCCGCCTTCGGCTTGACCGGCATGATCGTGCGCAGGAATTGCACGTAAGCGGACGGCACTTCCATGTCGACGAGAAAATACGAATGCGCGAAGCTGAAGATGATGAGCAGTTGCTCGCGGCTCAGCAGCACGGTATCGAGCGCGAGAAGGCCCGGCTGCGTGTGGCGCACGGGCACGGCAAACGGCACGACGCTGTCGCTGTTGATGATGCGCCCGACGATATACGCGGCCTTGTTGCGAAAGAACAGCGACGACAGCACGTGAATCTGGAAATTCGGCGCGGCTTTGAAGTCGCCAAGGACTTCGGTCATCGATTGCATCACGCATTGCACGTCGCGCTGCAAATCCTCGAACGGCGGATTCAGCTGGAAATTCGTGACGATGCGTTCGAGCGTGGCGGCGAGGCCGTCCTTCGCCGGGTAATACGCGCGATACGTAGGCTTCGCGGCGGGTTCGTCGTTCTCGATGTACTCGGTGGAAATCGCGGGCCGCACGAAGATGAAATCGTTGTTGAAATACGAGCGATGCAGGATCTTGCAGCACACCGAGTTGAAGAACGTCTCCGCGCATTCCGGCTGACGATGCGACGTGAGCAAGCCGATGTAGTGCAGCTTGATCTGCTGCCAGATTTCGTCGTCGATGTTTTCCGCGTCGTATTCGTCTTCGAGCAGCATCACGCATTCGTCGACGCGCTTGTCGTACGACGCGATACGCTCGCGCGCAAGCTGTTGCAGCGCGAGCCAGTCGCCTGCTTCGAACAGCGTCTTCGCTTCGATGGCGGCATCGCGAAACACGCAATAGTGACGATCGAACCCTTCGAGCATCGTCTGCGCGACATCGAAACCGATTTGCGACGAGAGCAGTTTGGGGAAGTGGTTCATATCGACTCAGCGCGTCGTGGGAATGTCATGCCGCTTTCGATTTGCGCGCGCGCTTTTCAGCGCTCGCTGAAAGCAGCGCACGGCCTTGCTGCTCGTATTGGTCGAGCTCGGCGAGCGTCGCGTTCAGGTCCTCCAGTTGCTGCTCCAAGACCTTGCGATGCGCGGCGATCGTATCGAGGAACGCGTGCAGCTGCGAGACGGTGCCCGTCGGCGAATCGTAGAGATCGAGCAGCACGCGAATCTCCGAGAGCGTGAAGCCGAGTCGCTTGCCGCGCAGCGTAAGCTTGAGCCGCGTGCGGTCGCGTGGGGAATACACGCGACGCAATCCGCTCGACCCTTCGCGCGTCGGCGCAAGCAGGCCCTGGTCTTCGTAGAAGCGGATGGCGCGCGGCGTGACTTCGAATTCGCGCGCGAGTTCGGTGATCGTGTATTGCGTCTGTTGATTCATCGCCGGGCGCCGAAGTTCGAGCGCGATTAGTCCGTGGACGTTAATATGTACGTTTACGTTATCGTCAACCTCGGCAAATTGCAACGGCGCCGCAACCCGGAGACCCATGCGCGAATGAACGCCCTCGAACATCAACTCGACTACGTGTTTGCCGATGCCTTGCCGGAAGCGGGCGGCGTCATGGAAGCCGCGCCCGGCGTGTTCTGGGTGCGCATGCCACTGCCGTTCGCGCTCGATCACATCAATCTCTGGCTGATGCGCGACGAGATCGACGGCGTGAGCGGCTGGACGGTGGTCGATTGCGGCATTGCAAGCGAGACGATCCGCGCGAACTGGGAGCGCGTGTTCGACACGCTGCTCGAAGGCCTGCCGGTGCTGCGCGTGATCATCACGCATTGCCATCCGGACCACCTGGGCCTCGCCGACTGGATTTGCAATGGCGGCGACAAAAAGCGCTGGAACGTGCGCCTGTGGATATCGCTGGGCGAATACGCGATGGGTCGCGTGATGGCCGCCGGCGACGGCTCGAATGCGGGCGGCGAGCGTGCCGCGCGCCACTTTGCGCGACACGGCCTGAACGACGAGGCATCGCTCGATGCGCTGCGCAAACGCGACAGCTATTACCCGACGCTCGTGCCTTCGATTCCGCCGCAATTCCGCCGCCTGCGTGATGGCGATAGACTCACGATCGGCGGCCGCGCATGGCAAGTGGTGGCGGGCTACGGCCATTCGCCGGAGCACAGCGCGCTTTTTTGCGCGGAGGCCGGCGTGCTGATCTCCGGCGACATGGTGCTGCCGCGCATCTCGACGAACGTGTCCGTGTTCGATATCGAACCCGAAGGCAATCCGCTTGCGCTCTATCTGGAATCGCTCGGACGCTATGAAACGATGCCCGCCGATACGCTCGTTCTACCGTCGCACGGCAAGCCGTTTCGCGGCATGCACACGCGCATCGCGCAGTTACGCGATCATCACAAGGCGCGTCTCGCCGAAGTGCGCGAAGCGTGTTCGATCAAGCCGCAGAGCGCCGCTGAAATCGTTCCGATGATGTTCAAACGTAAGCTCGATATTCATCAGATGACATTCGCGCTCGGCGAAGCGCTCGCGCACTTGCATCTGCTGTGGCTCGAAGGCGAGCTGAAGCGCCAGATCGATGACGATGGCGTGATCCGCTTTGCTCCCGCGTAATCACGCCAGCGAAGAAGGCTACTGCACGACGACGCTCGCGAAGTTCTGCCGCCCGAACGGGCTCACGCGATAGCCGCTGACGTTGCCGCGCGTCAGCGCGGCGGCTGTCGGATAAGCGAGCGGAATCCACAGCGCCTGATCGTGGATGATCTTCTGCGCATCTCCATACGCTTTCGTGCGCTTCGAAACATCGGCAGTCGCCTTGCCGTCGGCGATCAGCTTGTCGAGTTGCGGATCGCAGTAGCGCGCGAAGTTGATGCCCGACTTCACCGCGTTGCAGCTAAAGAGCGGCGACAAATAGTTGTCCGGGTCGCCGTTGTCGCCGGCCCAGCCCATGAACAGCATGTCGTGCTGACCCTGCTTCGCTTCCTTGATGAGTTCGCCCCATTCGATCACCTTCACTTGCGCCTTCACTCCGATCTTCGCGAGATCGGCCTGCAGCAGTTCGGCGCCGGCCTTCGGATTCGGATTGAGCACGCTGCCGTTCGGACGCACCCAGATCGTCGTCTCGAAGCCGTTCGGAAAGCCCGCGTCGGCGAGCAGCTTCTTCGCCTTTTCGGCGGAATAGGCGTACGGGCTCACCGCTTTGTCATAGCTCCACGTATTTGGCGGGAACGGATTCACGGCGGGCGTCGCGGTGTTGTCGAAGACGGTCTTGATATAGGTCGTGCGATCGAAGGCTTCGTTGAGTGCCTGACGCACCTTCGGGCTATCGAGCGGCTTCTTCTGCGTGTTCAGCGCGACGAACGCCGTCATGAACGCGGGCGTCTCGCTCACTTTGAGCGCCTTGTCGTTCTTCGCGTCAATGACGTCCTGCGGTTTCGGCGACAAGGCGATCTGGCATTCGCCTGCCTTGATCTTTTGCGCGCGTACCGAGGCATCCGGCGTGATCGCGTAGATCAGGCGATCGATCTTCGGCTTCGCGCCCCAGTACGTCGGGTTCACGTCGTAGCGGATCACGGCGTCCTTCGTGTAGGTCTTCAGCACGAACGGACCGGTGCCGATCGGCTTCGCGTTCAGATCGGTCTGCTTGTTCGCTTTTTGCAACTGATCGGCGTATTCGGCCGAATAGATCGATGCGAAACCCATCGTCAGGATCGGCACGAAGGTCGCGTTAGGCTCGTTGAGCTCGAACTTCACGGTATTGTCATCGACCTTGCTCACCGATTTGATCAGCTTTACGAGCCCCATCGATTGCGCGTGCGGAAAGCCGCTTGCCCCGGCGACCTTGTGCCACGGATTGCTCTCGGAGAGCATGCGGTCGAAGGTGAACACGACGTCGTCGGCACTGAGCTTGCGCGTCGGCTTGAAGTAATCAGTGGACTGGAACTGCACGTTCGGTCGCAGGTGGAACGTGTAGGTAAGGCCGTCGGCGCTCACGTCCCACTTCTCCGCCAGCGACGGCGCGACCTTCTTCGCGGCTTCGTCGTAGGAGACGAGCGTGTTGAAGAGCACGTCGGCCGACGCATTGGTCGTGACGAGCGAGTTGAACTGGACGACGTCGAAGCCGTCCGGGCTCGATTCGGTGCAGACGGTGAGCGGCTTGGACATCGCGAGCATCGGCGTGGCGACGAGTGCGGCGGCCGCGAGCAGTTTAAGGCGCATGAGTTCTCCCGTGACCTTCAGGTCGATTTAGTCTTTACGTTCGTTTCAGGTTCGACGACGCGCAATGACGATGCAAGGCGCGCGCCCGCGCCGGTAGAGTATCGAACGAAGGCCGCAGCGACAACGATCCGATCGCCATATCCATATGCGCTTCCTGCTTCGGAGCAAGCGGCGCGCCTTGCCGAATCGTTTTGACCGGGCTACACTTCAGCCGTCTTTGGGGAGTAGCCTTCCTTCCGCCCTGGAAGGAGAACGCGTCAACATCCTCGGCTTGTCTGCCGTGGCGCGTTCGACCGCGAGTTTCACGCAGTCGGTTTGGCGAGACCATTGATGCATCGTGTCGTTCCTGGTCGGACGGCGCGCGATGCATCATGGTTCGCTGACGTCCGACCGTGGAATTATCGTGTCCCCAGAACTCAAAAATACTATCCCCTCAAGCGCAGTTTCGTTCACGCACGCCTCGACGCGAGGTGACGCATGACGCTGCTTTTCCTCGAACTCGCGGCGATGCTCGCGATCATCCTCATCGCGTCCGAGTTGTTCACGAACGCGCTCGAACATCTCGGCGAACGGCTCGGCATATCGGAGGGCGTCACCGGGTCGCTCTTCGCGGCGGTCGGCACGGCGCTTCCCGAGACGACCGTGCCGATCATCGCGCTGCTCGGCGGCACGGCGAGCCGGGCGGTCAATGAAGAAATCGGCGTCGGCGCGATCCTGGGCGCGCCGCTGATGCTCGCGACGCTATCCACCTGTCTCATGACGCTCGCGATTTTGAAATCGCGCGGCATGCGCGGCGTGATCGCGCCCGAGCGAACCGGCTTCGTGCGCGACCTCAACTTCTTCCTGTGCGCGTTTGTGATCGCGGCGGGCGCGATGTTCGTGCCGCATCACGCATGGCAAGTGCGTGCGCTTTTCGCGGCGGGGCTCGTGTGCGTGTACGTGGTCTACGTAATCACGACGTTCAGGGCATCGGCGGCGCTCGTCGACAGCGGGCACGGCACCGAGGCGCCCGAACGCCTTTTCGTCTCGAAGCTCGGCCTGCCGACGTCGCTCGCCACCATCGCGCTGCAGTTCGCCATCGGCATCGCGCTTTTGGTCGGCGGCGCGAAGGGATTCATCCACGGCGTGGAGGGCGTGTCCGAGGCGCTGGGGATATCGGCGCTGCTGCTCTCGCTGATCATCATTCCGATCGCGACCGAATTGCCCGAGAAGGTCAACAGCATTCTCTGGGCGCGGCGCGGCAAGGATACGCTCGCGTTCGGCAACATCACGGGCGCGATGGTTTTTCAGGGCACGCTGCTGCCCGCGATCGGCATCATGCTGACGCCGTGGGAACCGCGCGTCGAAGTGTTGACGGGTGTATTGATCACGCTCGCCGCCGCGGCGTGGCTGCGCTTCAATGCGCGTCGCAATGGCGTGGTGTTGTGGGCGTTGCTGGGAAATGGCGTGCTGTACGGCGCGTATCTCGGCCTGACGCTCGGGCGCTGAAAGCGTGCTGAAACGCTTGCGCAAATAAGAAATGCCCGCCGAAGCGGGCATTGAAGAGCGAAGCAGCGCACCATCCAGCGGCGCGTTGTTCTTGTTGTTCTTATTTCTTATTAACGGCAGTGGCCGGCAAAACTTTAGAACAAGCGTGCAGCTTGTTGATAGCGATTCGCGGCGGTGGTGCGCGCCACCGCTTCGCGATAGTTCTTGCCGAGCGACATGCGTGCATTGTCCGCGTCGCTCATGAGGCTTGCGTCGAGCGTCTGAATCTCACGCACGAGCGCGAGCGTCGCGTCGGTTTGGTCGTCCTGCACTTGCATCAGGAGCGGCGAACGCTCATCAGCGAGACGCGCGGCCTCGACCCAGTCGCCCGCGCGTGCGGCTGCGGCGATCCCGTGCGTCAATTCCAGTGCGTTCTTAAGAAGCTGCTGGTTCATTTCATTCTCCTTCTCGATTCGCGCCGTGCGTTACTTGTTGGTCGCGAGTGCGCCCGCGCTGCTTGTACCGCCGAACAACTGCGTCAAATACGACGTGTTGTTCGCCATCGTCGCCATTAGCGTGTTCAGCGCGGTGAACTGCGCGTTGTATTGCTTGGTCAGCGTGTCGGCGTAGGTTTGCAGCGTCGCCGTCTGTTTCGTTAGGCTCGTCAGGTCTGCGTTGAGCGCGGTCGTACGCGAATCGATGATGCCGCCCGTCGTCAGGAACGCGTTCACCTTCGTGTTGAGTTGCGCGGCGACGCCGTTGGTCGGATTGAAAATCTGCTGGACCGTGCTCGACGACGACTGGAGCGCCGTCGTCAGCTTCGTGTTGTCCGCGAGCAGCGTGCCGTCCGGCTGCAAGTTGATGCCGATCGATGCCAGGTTGACCATCGATCCCGCCGATCCCGACGCCACGCCGCCGCTCACGATCGTCGCGAGCGAGCCGCGAATCGTCTGGAGCATGGAGTCGCCGAGCAGCGCGCCGCCCTGCGAGCCGGCGTCCTTGGTCGAGTCGAAGCTGGAGAGCGCGGCCGCCTGGCTCACGAACGAGTTGTACGCGTTGACGAACGAGGTGATCGCCTTCGCCTGCGCCGTGTTGTCCTGCGCGACCGTAAGTGATTGCGTCGTACCCGCCGATGCCGATGAAAGGTTCAGCGTGACGCCCGCGATCGCGTTGGTCACGGCGTTGGTCGAGCTCGTGACGTTCGTGCCGTCGATGCTGAACTTGGCGTCGGCGGCGGGGGTCGATACCGTGTAGTTCGTGTCCGACGCGCCCGTGTAGCCGAGCGCGGAACTGAGCGTGCCGCTCGTGCTGGCGGTGATCGTGTTGCTCGCGCCCGTCGAGGTCGATGCGAGCACGAGGTGCGCGCCCGAATCGCCCGTGACGATAGTCGCGCTGATGCCCGGATTGTCCGACGCCGAGTTGATCGCCGACGCGATGTCCGCGAGCTTGTTGCTCGAATTGGAGAGCGAGACGTTCATCTGCTTGCTGCCCAGATTGAGCGTCAGCGTGCCGGTGCCGAGGTTCGCCGTCGGATCGATCGTGCCCGAGGTGATCTTCTGCGCGCTCGCGACGCTCGTAACAGCGATCTGGTAGCTGCCCGCCACCGCGCCCGTGCCGGCAGTCGCCGACAAGCCGTTACCGCTCGCGGTCGCGCTGAAGGCGGCGAGCGACGTGCCGTTGGACAAGCCCGTCAGCGTGCCTTGCAGCGACGACAGCGCGGACTTGATCTGCGACACCGCGGACAGCAGCGTGTTGTCGCTTGCCGTCTTGTTCGCGATCATCGTGGCCTGACCGGTGGTCTTCGCGACCACGAGCGATGAAACGAGCGTGGACACGTCCAGTGCCGATTTCGTCGATCCGCTGATGACGGATTGCGCCGCGGCGGCGATCGTGCTGCTGACGTCGGTTGAAGATGAGGTCGTTGTCATCGGGCGTTCCGGAAGGGTCTCTTGGAAAGGCGTAAGTTTTTAATCGGTCGTTCCTGGACATCAAGCCTGGACGCATGGTGTCCAGGAACGCCGACTGGGAGGCAAGCCTCCCAGGTCGAATACTGCGAAGCCGGCGACGCTGAAACCATGCCGCCAGCCTCATGTTCCCGGGAAATTAACCGAGGAGCTTCAGGACCTGCTGGGGCATCGAGTTCGCTTGCGCCAGAACCGAGATGCCTGCTTGCTGGAGAACCTGCGCCTTGGAGAGGTTCGCGGTTTCCTGTGCGAAGTCCGCATCGGTGATGGCCGATTGCGCTGCGCTCAGGTTGGTCGATTGCGATTGCAGGCTGCTGATCGCCGACGTGAAGCGGTTTTGTTCAGCGCCGAGCGTTGCTTGCAGCGTGCTGACCTTGTCCAGCGCCGAGTCGACATAGCCGATCACGTTTTGCGCGCCGCTTGCCGTCGAGACGTCGACCGAGCTCGAACCGAACACGCCAGTCGCACCCATCGACACCGAGCCGAAGTCAACCGACAGCGTCTGGTTAGCCGTTGCGCCGATCTGGAACGAAACCGTCGAGATCGAGCCGCTCAGCATGGCTTGGCCGTTGAACGTCGTTTGGCTCGACACGCGGTCCAGTTCGCCGAGACGCTGCGTCACTTCCGTTTGCAGGTAGCCGCGTTGCGTGTCGGAGAGCGAGCCGTCCGAAGCTTGCACAGCCAGCTGGCGGATACGTTGCAGGTTGTCCGTCGTGCTTGACAGGCCGCCGGAAGCGGTCTGGATCATCGAAATTGCGTTGTTTGCGTTCGACACGCCTTGGTTCAGCGCGTTGACGTAGGACGTCATGTTCGTCGAAATCGCGAGTCCTGCTGCGTCGTCAGCGGCGCTGTTGATGCGCTTGCCCGACGAAAGACGGTTGATCGCGGACGACAGGGCGCTTTGCGAACCGGCGAGGTTCTTTTGCGTGGTTTGCGACAGCGTGTTGGTATTGATATTCAACATGACTTTGTGATCCCTCGTTAAGGTATGGAGGCCATTCAGGCTTACATCGATTACGGCGTCGCGCTGTTTTAACGAGTTGCGCTGACCGCCTTACCTAGGTTATCGGGCCGCCCGAAAAAAACTTTAGGCCCTTGTAACTCTTTGTGCGAAAGCCGCTTTACGGCGGTGCAAAAGGCCGCGGGCGGGGAGTGCCCGCCCGCGGACGCCGGGGTGATTCAGGGTTCAGGCCGCGCTTGCAATGGCTTCCGTGGCCGCTTTTGCAAGCGGACGGAATATCAGGCGCATCACCTGCGGGGTTTTGTCCTTCGAGGCCGGCAAATAAATCAGGCCATTCGGCTTGATTTCGAAAATCCCCGGTTCACGCTCCGCCATTCCGTCGTAAATGATTTCGCTGCCGGGATTCAACGGCCGCTGGCGATCGAATTCCATATTCGAATCGAGCAATTCCGCCGGGAAAGTCGATGCCGACTCCAATTGCAGCCAGCTCAACTCGCGCCCGACCATCAGCGCGGTATCGAATTCAGTGCGCGGAAGGACGACCGAGTAGTAACCGTCGAACGTGGAGCGCGCCGCGACGTTCTGCGTCGCGCTCTCGTTGCCGCGCACGAAGAGCGTCGGAATGTCGAGTTTTCGGTACGACGTGTCGTCGACGGTGAAATCGAGCCGGTGGCGGCGGATCGCCATCAGGAAAATCGCCTGGTCGATGCCGGCGTAGCGCATCTCCGACGGATACCCGGTGCGGAATCCCTTGCCGATGCTGCGCATATAGAACGGCCCGCGCTGGCGCAGTCCCTGGATGCCCGCTTCGACGTCGACCACGTCGAAGGCCATGTCGGTGCCGACATTCAACTCGAACCGCGAGTCGGCGCCACGCTCGATTTCCTCATGCTCAGGCAGGTAGACGAGCCGGGCCAGTTCGATCGATGCCGAGACGCGCAGTGCCTCGGGCGTGAGCTTCGGCAGGTGGATCGGCGCCGTCGCGGCGACGTCGCGCACGAATTCGAGACACGCCTGCTGGATCGTGGCGGTGGTGTCGAGCTGCATGCTGCCTTTCTTGACGTCGGCCAGCACGGGGTTGCCGGCCTCGTCGTACGAGATCACGCTGCCGGAGCTGATCGCACACATCTGCTCGAAATCGCCGATATGGGCGATCAGCGTCTCGATGACGTTTTCGTCGGTCCATTTCGTATCGACGAGCGCTTCGCGGTCGAGGTGCCCGCCCGGCGTATCGAGCGCGGCGAAGTACCGGCCGATCACATCGACATTGAAGTGACGTTTGAAGACATCGCCAATTGCGCTCTGGATCGTGCCGTAGTAGCCGAGATCGACCAGCACGAGCGTGTCGCCGCGTTCCAGGCCGACGGTGGTCTGCAGATGGCGGAACAGGCGTTCGCGCAACGTCTTCGATTGCTTGAGAATGACCTTGGTCGTCGCGGGTTCGTTCAGAATGCGGCGGAATTCCTGCGCCGGATTGGCGGCTTTATTCGCCCGCGTCAGAATTTTGCGCTTTAGATCGAGCGGCATCAGCATCTGGTCGCACACGATCGGAAGCCTGCCCGCAAAGGCGTGCCGGGCCGCGTAGCGCTGAATGCTCTCGACGCTGTCGAACGAGACGGCGACCGCCGTGTAGCGGCTCAGGTAGACCGCGCCGGCGTTCAAATCGCTCGACAGCGCGTCGCAGGCGAGCTTGACGAGGTGGCCGTCGCGCATCAGGCAGGCGAACTTGTGCGGCTTGCCGGTCGCGGTGAGCGTGCGGTGCGCGTCGAGGACGAACTGCGCGAACGCATAGATGATCGGACCCATCGACCAGTAGCCGACGCGCTCGTGCGGCGCCCACTCGCGCTTGATCTGCTGCGACTGCATGCTGTGGTAAAGGCTCGGCGCGGCTTGTGTGGCGCGGATCGACGGGAACAGCAGGCGCGCGGCGATCAGGCGCTGGCGATCGTTTTTCGCCATTTCGTCGTTGCGCTGCATGAAATGCACAGCCTCGATGCCGAGCGAGGTCGGAACGGCATAGTCCGCGACGTGGTTGTCGCCGACGTGCAGGATGTCCGCCGCCCGGACGCCCAGCTTCTTGATGACCTTCGGCCACAAACCGTTCGACTTGCCGAGGCCATGTTCCGACGAACAGAACATGTGGTCAATCAGCGTTTCGAGCTCTGGCGCGGTGGCGAACAGGATCTGGCGAAGTTGCGCTTCGCTGTAATAGGTATCGCTGACGATGGCGACCGCGATGCCGCGCGCCTTCGCTTCGCGAAGCAGGGCCAGCACCGGCTCGAAGATGAAGCCGATCTCGATTTCCTTCTGCACTTCGCGCGCGGCGAGGGCGCGCACGGTGGCCTCGTCGGCAAGTGGCGCGCATACGGCGTAGATCTCTTCGAGCGTGGCTTCGCTCATGCTTTTGGCGAAGACGTGCTTGGTGCGGGCTTCGGATTCGGCCATCATGCGCACGCGCGCGCTCACGCGGTGCTCGACGAAGAGCGGATCTTCCGCGAGGCCGTAATACACGTCGCGAGGTTCGAGCACGCCGCGCCAGAAGACGGTGTCGAAGCAGTCGAAGGTGGCGATCTTGCAGCCTTCGAGTTTGGCGGTCCATGCCGCCATCAGGTCACTGGCCGGGACGTTGCGGTCGTTCATTTCTCTGGGTGCTCCTGGGCCGGCGCTTGCGGCGCCGTAAGGGATTGACTCGTGCCGCGGCGACTGCGAGCGCGCTCGCGAGACGGTTCTTCGGCGGTTTTCGGGATGAACTGATGGTAGGGGAACGCCCGTGAATGAAAGTGTCGAAAAAGAGGCGGTTTCGCCCTTAGTTCGGGGCTTGGGCGCGCGGCTTTAGAAACGGCGCGCGCTGCAGCGTATGGCGGCCCGGCGTATGCTTTTGTGTCGAACCGGCCCTTTCTTTCACGGAGCACACATGCAAAAACGCACTATCGGCACATCGGATCTGCAAGTCGCGCCGCTCGTCTTCGGCGGCAACGTTTTCGGCTGGACAGCGGACGAGCGCACGTCGTTCTCCATCCTCGACGCGTTCGTCGACCACGGCCTGAATTTCATCGATACCGCCGATGTCTACTCCGCGTGGATCGACGGCCACAAGGGCGGCGAGTCGGAAGCGATCATCGGCAAGTGGTTCAAGGAAAGCGGCAAGCGCGACAAGATCGTGCTCGCGACGAAGGTCGGCATGCTGAGCACGCGTTCGGGGCTAACGGCTGCGAACATCGCGGCCGCTGTCGACGATTCCTTGCGGCGCCTTAAAACTGACTACATCGACGTCTATTTCTCCCATCTCGACGACGACAAAACCCCGTTCGAGGAGACGCTCGGCGCCTATCAGAAGCTGATCAAGGCGGGGAAGGTGCGGGTGATCGGCGCGTCTAATTACTCCGGCGAGCGGGTGGAGGCGGCGCTGAAGGTGTCGAAGGACGAGGGATTGCCGGCGTACCAGGTACTTCAGCCTGAATACAACCTGTACGACCGCGAAGGCTACGAAACGGACCTCGAACCGGTCGCGACCGCGCACAAACTGGCCGTCGTAACGTATTTCAGCCTGGCGAGCGGCTTTCTGAGCGGCAAATACCGCTCGATCGAGGACACGAAAGGCGCCAAGCGCGGGTCGCGCGTCGAGAAATATCTGAACGAACGAGGCTTGCGGATCGTCGATACGCTCATCGCTGTGGCGAAACGCAACGACACCACGCCCGCGACGATCGCGCTCGCGTGGGTGATCGCGCGGCCGAGCGTGACGGCGCCGATTGCGAGCGCGACGTCGGTGGCGCAACTGGAAAGCCTGGCCGCGGCGACCCGCCTGACCCTCTCCGCCGACGACCTGCATGCCCTCGACGAAGCCAGCGCTCCGGCGAAATAATCGAGTTGCATCAGTAAGTTGGGTGCTTGGCGATCGCTCCGTGATCTGGTAACATCGCGCCCGAATCGAGATTTTTGCCCGACGGCGCGGTGTTTTGCGCTGCGCCCGGCGGCCCAAGTGCGTCATTTCAGATTTTCGTCTTTAGTGCGCATGCCGTTTCGGCGGTAATCCCAACTCTCTCTTTTCCGGCCTCCGTGGCCGCTTTGCTCGTGTCCGCCGTGTTGGGCGGACGATCGGAGTGCCGGCGCGTGGTACGGGCCGCAAGATCCGTTTCCCGCAGTCAGAAAATACGTTTAGCGATTTAGGAATTCCATGACCACTATTGTTTTGAAAGAAAACGAGCCGTTCGACGTGGCGATTCGCCGTTTCCGTCGCACGATCGAAAAGAACGGCCTGATCGCCGAGTTGCGTGAGCGCCAATCGTACGAAAAGCCGACGACGGCTCGCAAGCGCAAGAAGGCAGCGGCTGTAAGCCGTCTGCGCAAGCGTCTGCGCAGCCAGATGCTGCCGAAGAAGATGCACTAAGCGTCTTTTTCCGCCGCGGTCATGTTTCGATATGGCGGCGGCAAAACAAAAAGGCGGTGCGACCGAAAGGTCGCACCGCCTTTTTGCTTGAGACAGGTGTTGTTAGATGAACGCGTGACGCTTGCCGAGCGCGCTTAGCAAATGCGGCCACTGGTCGACACTGGCGTCGTCGTGGACTTGCTCCAGCTCGCACAGCAATTCGATGATGCCCGGATCGTAGGCATTCACGTCCGATGCATATAGCGCGCGCAGCAGCTTGCCATCCTGCGCGTGCCGATAATACGAAATGCCCGTGCCTTCGATCGCCGGATCGTAGACGTCGTCCTTGACGAGCGATCCGATCGCGCACTTGCGACCGTGCGCGCTACGCAGCCGGCACGAGCCGTTCTCGTCTTCCGACACGGCTCGCTGCTTCAGCAGATGAGCGCACACGCGCTCGTAAATGTCTCTTGCGCTCAACATCACAACACCTGCAACACTCATGCAGCGGTTTTCAGAAGCTCGGCCGACAAGCCGAATTGACGAGCGATCGATGCCAGCCGCTCGCGCCATTCCCATTTGCCGAATACGTCGTGCACGTTCTGCAGACAACTGAGCAACTCGACGGTGGTCGGATCGAACACGTTGATGCGCGAGCGCAATAGCGCACGCTTGAGCGCCGCGACGCCGACATCCATGTAGGCCGGCACGACATCCGGCGCCTTCGCGATGTAGCGAATGGGCACGCCTTCCATCGCGGTCATGTAGTCGCGCGGCTTGATGAAGCTGCCGACCGGGCAGCCGCCGCAATATCCGCGATATGCGCCGCCGCCGTGGGGCAATAGCGCTGCTTGTCCCTGGCCAAAGAGATGCAGCACTGCGCGGTTGAATATCTCCTGATGTGTCAGGAAGTTCAGGCTTTTCATGTTTGTTCCCCCTGCGCCCCTGCGCAGCGGCCAATCGTTTAATTTCGAGCAACCTGCACTTGCAGTATCGGACGTCGATGCCGTTTGCCTTAGAGCGGACGGCAACATAAAAAACGTGATGTATCGAGTCCTGAATCTACTGAGCTTGAGTTTTCCCGGCCCCGCGGCGCTTTGCGTGTTGCGCGCCGTCGTGTTGCTCGCGTTGCATTCGCAACTTGAATGTAAGACGGCTTCATCGCCTGTTATAGCAACTTGGCCCGGTAAAAAGGTGCGCTAGCGAACGCGAGCACGCAATTCTGACACGGTCCGAACGATCGTGCAGTGCGGCAAATCTGGCATGGAACATTGCTGGAGGCGGCTTTTCGCGTGCTTCACCGCAAAAAATCGCGTCATATCCGTATTTACCCTAGGCATGAGACGAATTTCGCTTAAATGTTGCTAAAAAGCAAATATTTCCGCTGAAGAAATGTCAATTTGCATCGCGGGCAGATTTTTTCGGCTTGTCTGCTGATTGGCGGCGCGTCGTTTTCCTGGGCGCTTTCGTCGACGCGCGGGAGAGGCAGCTCGCTTCGTGATCGTTGACCATGCCGGTTGCTTGCATGAACGCGTAGCAGATGGTCGTGCCGACAAACTTGCAACCGTAAGTCTTGAGCGCGCGGCTCAGCGCGTCCGATTCCTCGGTGGATGCCGGCGCGTGCTTGTAGGAGGAGCGCGGCGTGTCGATGGGCGCGTTGCCGACGAACGACCACACGAACGCCGCGAACGAGCCGTGCTCGGACTGAATCCGCTGGATCGCGCGGGCGTTCAATATCGCCGATTCGATCTTCGCGCGGTTGCGCACGATGCGGGCGTCGGCCATCAGGCGTGCGACGTCGTCTTCGGTGAAGGCGGCGACTTTCTCCAGATCGAAGCCTTCGAAGAGCGCGCGATAGCCTTCGCGCTTGTTCAGGATCGTCGACCAGGAAAGGCCCGCCTGCGCGCCTTCGAGGATGAGCATCTCGAAAAGATGACGGTCGTCGCGGGAAGGCACGCCCCACTCGGTGTCGTGATAGTGGATCATCGCCTCCGTGGCGGCCCAACTGCAGCGGTGCGGTTCGTTCGTCATGTCGCGTTTCCGTAGATTCGATTCGTTTGGCGCCAGCTTAGCGGAATGCGCCAGCGTCGCCAGTCGGCCGTTCGGCCAATTGGCGGCGTGCGACGGCCCCGGTAAGCTCGCGGGCATGACTAAATCACAGAACTCAAACGAATACCTGATCGGCGTCGATGGCGGCGGCAGCGGCACGCGCGTCGTTCTCGCCGATGCGAACGGCCGCGAACTGGCGCGCTCGACGGGCGGCCCGTCCGGGCTGGGACTGGGCGTCGAGCGGGCGTGGCGCGAGATCGAAGCCACCTGCGCGCGCGCCTTCGACTCCGCCGCCTTGCCCTTCGACTGGCGCGCCTGCGCGATCGGTTGCGGTCTCGCGGGCGTGAACCACGCCGGCTGGCTTGCGCAATTCCACGCGATGGCGCCTGCGGTGCGCGCGCTGGCCGTCGAAAGCGACGCCTACACGACGCTCGTTGGCGCGCACGGCGGCGAGCCGGGCGTGATCGTCGCGCTCGGAACCGGCAGCATAGCGGCGATGCTCGATGAGCGGGGCGCCTGGCGCATCGCGGGCGGCTACGGCTTTCCGAGTGGCGACGAGGCGAGCGGCGCGTGGCTTGGCTTGCGGGCAATCGTGCATCTTCAGCAGGTGCTCGACGGCCGCGCTCCCGCAGATACGTGGTCCGACGCGTTACTCGCGCGCACCGGCGGCGTGGATCGCGACGGTCTGGTCGTGTGGCTGAGCGGCGCCAATCAGACGACTTACGCGAAGCTCGCGCCCACCGTCTTCGAAAATCGCGGCCATCCGGTTGCGGGGGCGTTGCTGGCGGACGCGGGGCGCGAGATCGGCAAGCTGGTGGCCGCGCTCGATCCGGCTGGCGTGCTCCCGGTGGCGTTGTGCGGAGGGCTGGCCGCGCCGCTTGAGCCGTTCGTCCCCTCGGCGTTGCGCGGGCGGTTGCGCGCGCCGCTTGCCGATTCGGCGGCGGGGGCACTGCAGATTGCGCGGCGGGCGGCCGGAACGTGAGGTTCGCGGCCACGCGATAAAATGAGAGGCTTCACGCCAAATCACACTAAAGGCAGTCATGTACCCAGTCATCGCCACCGATCTCGACGGCACCCTCCTCAACAGCGATCACCAAGTCGATCCCTTCACCGTCGAAACGGTCCGCCGGCTGGAGGCGAGCGGCGTGCGCATCGTCATCGCGACGGGGCGGCATTATCGCGATGTCGCGGGCATTCGCGACCTGCTTGGCATCGACGCCTACCTGATCACGTCGAACGGCGCGCGCGTTCACGCGCCCGACGACACGCGCATCTACGCGCGCGACCTCGACCCGGCGGCCGTGCGGCGCCTCGTGCAGCCGGATCTGGCGGGCGGCGAAGGCCGCGTGATCGTGAACCTTTTCGCCGACGATGCCTGGCTGATCGACCGCCACGCGCCCGAATTGCTCGTTTTTCATCAGGATTCGGGCTTCAAGTACGAGGTGATGGACCTGCGCGAGCACGACGGCGAGGGCGTCGCGAAGGTGCTTTATATCGGCGAGCCGAAGGATCTGGAGGAAACGGCGGCGAATCTGGAACGCGAATTCGGCGACGCGCTCTACGTCACCTATTCGCTGCCCGACTGCCTGGAAGTGATGACGGCCGATGTGTCGAAGGGACGGGCGCTGAAAGTCGTGCTCGATCAACTCGATCTCGATGCGGCGCACTGCGTCGCGTTCGGCGACAACATGAACGACATCGACCTGCTCGAAACTGCCGGCCACCCGTTCATGATGGGCAACGCGAATCCGCACCTGATGAAGCGTCTGCCGGACGTGCCGCGCATCGGCAACAACTTCGAGGCGGGCGTCGCGCATCAGTTGCGCAAGCTGTTCGGCATCGTCGACGAACTGGCGCCGCCGGGGCAAATACCAAGCTGACTGAGTGACCCAGGCAAAAAGGGAGCGCCGCGGCGCTCCCTTTTTGCTTTCATCGCGCGTTATCCGCGATGGTTCCAGCCGCCATTGTTGTGCCCGTTGTCCCAACCGCGGCCGTGATCCCAGCCGGTGCGGTTCCAGCGGCCGTTGTCGCGGCGATCGTCGTTCCAGCGGCGCTCGTCATGACGCCACTGCGGCGCGCTGTACACCGGTGCCGGGCGGACATACACCGGGGCGGGCCGTGCGTACACGGGCGCATAGGCGGGAGCATAGGCCGGCGCGCCGAGCGAGAGGCCGATGTTGAGATCGGTGTGCGCCTGAGCCGCGCCGACGGCGCCGATGGCAAGACCCGTCGCTACGAGAATATGGGTGACGATGCGCTTCATGTTGTTTCTCCTGGAAAGCGACGTCTGTCGCATGAATCCAATTTAAGCGTCCGCCGTCTTACATGCTTCGATGAGTTGTTACCGTGTGCAAGCACGGTGTAAGGCTTTTCGGCGAGGCGCGCCGGAGGCCGATCCTTGTCCAGCATGCCTTTGCCGATGCGGCCTTGCGCCAGAATCGAACGAATGTTCAACGCGCGCCGGTCAGCTTGTAAACGCCCATTACATTTGTCGCCAGCGATTCATATTCGAGATGCACCCGAGCGCTGGAATCCGCGAAGTAAGGGGATAAACGTCGCTTGTTCGGCCGCTTGGTGCAAGTCTCGCTCCACTAACATCCTCCACATAGAGCCTCTCGTTCACCAATCTCAAATTTCTTTCACCACACATGACAGCGAAAGTCGGAATCATCATCCGCACGAAGAATCGGCCGCGCCTTCTGCAGCGCGCGCTGGCGAGTGTCTGCGCCCAAACCTTCGATGACTGGAAACTCGTCGTCGTGAATGGCGGCGGGGAGAGCGCTCCAGTGGACGCAATCGTCGGCGCGTTGCCTGAGGACGTGTCGCAGCGGGTGCAGGTGATTCACCTCGCGACGTCCGTTGGCCGAAGCGCGACCGGGAATGTGGGTTTCGCGCTGCTCGACACCCAATACGTCGCCACCCTCGACGACGACGATTCCTGGCAACCCGACTACCTGTCGATCACGGCCGATGCCCTGGACGACGCTCGCCGCGAACTGCCGAGCGTGCGCGGTGTTACGGTCGCCGTGAATGCGGTCGAAGAGCGGATCGAAGGCAACGACATCCACACGCTGCGCGTCACCCCGTACAACGCCTGGCCGGCGACGCCGCACGTCGTGAGCCTCGACGCGATGCTGCAGGGGAGCGAACTGGTGCCGTCGGGCGTTCTGCTCGACCGGCGCGCCGTGGTCGAGGCGGGCGGTCTATTCGATCCGTCGCTGGCGATTCAGGAGGATTGGGACCTGTACGTCCGCTTCATGCTGCGCTGGGACATTTTGACGATCCCGGACTACGCCGCGAATTATCATCGCCGCCCCTTTGAAACCGATCCTGAACTCTCCAACTCCGTCTACACGCAAGGCAAGCAGGCCGCGATTTCCCAGCAAGCCATGCTGAACGACTGGCTGAAGCGATCGGTTGCGCAGACCGGCATCGGCGAGTACGCGAATTTGAGACAGAACTTCCATTCGCTTGGGCAGATTCGCACGGCGACCGCTGAGCGGTCGCTGAACGAACTCGCGCTCGTGTCGGACGTGCTCGCGACCATCATCGAGCAACTGGCGGACGTCGACGACAAGCTGGCGCACAGCCTGCCGGCCGCTCACGCGGACCGGTAATAGAAACTGAGAACAGAAAAGAATCCATGAACGACACAGTCGGCATCATCATCCGGACCAAGAACCGGCCCGTTTTCCTGCGCCGCGCGCTTAAAAGCGTCCAGGAGCAGACGCTCGGCCGCTGGAAAATCGCGCTCGTGAACGATGGCGGCGAGCCGGGCATCGTCGAGTCGATCGTCGCTTCGATGCCGGAGCCGACGCGGCAGCGCATCGAATTGCTGCATCACGCGGAATCCGTGGGACGCTCGGAAGCGGGCAACGCGGGTTTTCGCGCGCTGGATACGAATTACATTGCCGTCCTCGACGACGACGACACCTGGCATCCCGCTTTCCTCGAAACCTGCATGCGGACGCTGGCCGACATGCGCGGCCGGGTGAACACGGTCAAGGGCGTCGCGGCGCGGCTGCACATGGTGTCGGAAAAGATCGTGGGCGGCCGTATCGATCTATTGGAAGTCTCCGATTTCAGGCCGGAGATTGCTCATCCCGATATCCTCAGTCTCGATGAGATGCTGCGTGAGAATTTTCTCGGACTATGTGGCGTCGTGCTGGATCGTCAGGCGGTCATCGAGGCGGGCGGCTTGTTCGCGCGCGACCTGAGCGTCTTCGAAGACTGGGATTTGTATCTGCGACTGATGACGCGCTGGGACATCGCCGGCATCGAGCAACGGCTCGCCAACTATCACTTCCGCTTCACCGAAACCGATAGCGATCTCGGCAACTGCGTGGTCGCCCAGCAGGCTGACATGCTGCTGCACCGTCAGTTGCTGCTCAACCGCTGGCTGCGACAGTCGCTTCAGACGAGAGGACACGGCCAGTACGCGAACGCGCGCAGGCATTTCGTGACGCTCGCAAATCAGGACGCGGCGCTCCTGAATACGACGGCCCAGAGCATCGACATGGTGAAGGACGGTTTGATCGCCGTCGCCAAAACGGTGATGCAGATGCAGGAAAGGCTGAGCGCCGGCCACTAGAAAAAAGCAAGAAACAAAAACGGGCGCCGAGGCGCCCGTTTTCATACATTTCCGCCGGCTTAAGGCGCTGCGTTTACTTCTTCGAGCGCGCGAGGCACGGATAAACCACGCCCGCAATGATCGCGCCGATGATCGGAGCGAGCCAGAACATCCACAGTTGCTCGACCGCTGCGCCGCCGACGAAGAGCGCCGGGCCCGTCGAACGTGCCGGATTCACCGACGTGTTCGTGACGGGAATCGAGATCAGGTGGATCAGCGTCAGGCACAGGCCGATCGCGATCGGTGCGAAGCCGGACGGCGCGCGGCTGTCCGTCGCGCCGAGAATCACGAACAGGAAGAAGAACGTCATCACGACTTCGCACACGAACGCGGCGAGCAGCGTGTAGTGGCCTGGCGAGTGCTCGCCGAAGCCGTTTGTCGCGAAGCCGCTCGAGACGAGGTCGAAGCCGGGTGCGCCGTTGGCGATCACCGACAAAACGAACGCGCCGATTGTCGCGCCGATGACCTGGGCGACGATATACGGCACGAGTTCACGCACCGGAAAACGGCCCGCGACCGTCAGGCCGACGCTGACCGCCGGGTTCAGGTGACAGCCGGAGATGTGGCCGATTGCATACGCCATCGTGAGGACGGTGAGGCCGAACGCGAGCGACACGCCCGCGAGGCCGATTCCGACGTGGGGGAAAGTGGCCGCCAGCACAGCGCTTCCGCAGCCGCCGAGCACGAGCCAGAACGTACCGAACATTTCAGCGCCAAGACGCTTTGCCAATTGCATGATTCTGCTTATCCTAAAAAGATTGATTAAAGCCGGGGAATGCGACAACACGGACTTAATTGCGCCCATTCGGGTGCGAAGTTTAATGTCGGCGGTCCCGTGAGTTTGTCAACAATGGTTAAGCGGCTTTACGAAGCAGAATCTTTTTGGGATGGCGGGCGGAAGCGGATTTTCTGGTAAAGGCGTCGTTTTGAAAATATAGGTGACGTCAATTGCAAGTTTTATTCGATACGACTAGGCTTTCCTCCAATTCCGATTACAAAGTGGAGAAGCAATGTCGCAATACCTCGAATTGAAAGCGCAGATATCGAAATTGCAGGCGCAGGCGGATCGCGTCCGGCAGGACGAAGTGCAGGCCGTGGTGGCCAAGATCCGCCAGCAGATCGTCGAATACGGGCTGACGGCGCAGGACCTCGGGCTTTCGCTCATCAAGCGCGGGCGTCCGCCGAAGAAAGAACCGTTGCCGCCGATGTATCAGGACCCGAAATCCGGCGCGACCTGGAACGGCCGCGGTAAACCGCCGAATTGGATTGCGGGTAAGAATCGCGAGAGATTTCTTATTGGGCGCTGATAAATCGCCTAAATCGAACGGCCAAAAAAATGCCGCCCTGAGGGGCGGCATTTTTCATGACTATTTGCATAACTGCGCGTCGAAAGACCGCAGTTAATCGAAAAGCGATTCTTCTTTAACCGACTGCAACTTGACGCAGCACCGGGCGCTTTGCGGCCTGAAGCATCGCCGTATAGCTTTCGACGTAATTCTGCGCCATCGTCTTCGCGCTGAAGCGGCGTTCGAATTGCGCGCGGATTTCCGGGCGCGACAACTCATCGAGGCGTTGCAGCGCGCCGACCGCGCCCTGAACGTCTTCACAGATATAACCCGTCACGCCGTGGTCGATCACCTCCGGCACCGAGCCGCGATTGAACGCGATCACGGGCGTGCCGCAGGCCATGGCTTCGATCATCACCAAACCGAACGGCTCCGACCAGTCGATCGGGAAGAGCAGCGCCTTCGCACCCGACAGGAACTCGGGCTTCTGCGCCTCGTTGATTTCGCCGACGAATTCCACGTGCGCTTGCGAAAGCAGCGGCTCGATCGTCGACTTGAAGTATTCCTGGTCGACCTTGTCCACCTTGGCGGCGATCTTCAGCGGCAGACCGCTTTGGGCAGCGATCTTGATGGCGAGATCGGCGCGCTTTTCCGGACAGATACGGCCGAGAAACGCGAGATATTCCGGTTTCTTGTGGGTCTGCGGCGTCAGCAGATTTTCCGGCAGACCGTGATAAATCGTGTTCAGCCACGCAGCCTGCGGCAGCGGCAGGCGTTGCGAATCGGAGATCGAGATTACCGGCGCCTTCGTGAACGTGTTGAAGATCGGCTGTAGCTCCGGCAGGTCGAGACGGCCGTGCAGCGTCGTGACGAACGGCGTGTCGAGCTGCGAGAACAACGAAAACGGCATGTAGTCGAGGTGAAAGTGCAGCACGTCGAACTCATGCGCACGCTGGCGCACGCTTTCGAGCAGCAGCATGTGCGGTGCGAGCGCATCGCGGATCGACGGGTCGAGGCGCAATGCGCGCGGCCACGCCGCTTCGAGCGTCGCCTTCGTCTGGGAATCGCCGCTTGCAAAGAGCGTCACATCGTGGCCGAGGTCGACGAGGGCGTCCGTCAGATAGGACACGACGCGCTCCGTGCCGCCATAGAATTTCGGGGGAACTGCTTCGTGCAACGGTGCAATTTGTGCGATTCGCATAACGTGACTCTCCTTGTTTCGTGAGGGCATCGCACAATCGCGCCCCGGTCGAGCGCTTCAGCGAATGCCTGTCGGACGGACAACGGTGTGCCGCCGTCCGAGATCGGCCCGGAAATCGACCGGGTTATCCCTTACGTTCATTATCGGTATCGAGCCCGGCATTACACTTCCTTTTTCAATCGCTTAACCTTGTTACAGGACGAAACACCGCCTGTTACGAAAGTCAAAAGTTGTTGGAAAGCCCTGAAAACACAGGCTTTTCGGCTTTTCGCGATGCGCTCCGTTACTGCCGGCCAAAGACAAGAGCAATCTCCGAGCCATGACTACAAACGAAGTGACCTTACAAACAGACGATATTGGCGAGCCCTCTTAAGTCATTCCAATCGATGCCGTAAAAGTGGGGAAGCGCCCGAAAATGTCCGTATTAACGCCCGGTGTAGGAAATGTTCTTACAGGGATTTACTCGTCAAGCTGTCGCTGAATCGGAATGTTTGTCCGATATTCACGCGCTATCACTTCGACGAAAATCCGTCTGAACATATAGGAGCGTGGCCGGATTCCCTTTTGTGCCCTGGAATCCGGGCAAACGTTTCCGCTTGTGGCCTGACCAGCCACGGTATCGATCGGGGGAGAGATGACGATGAGTCACGCCAGCACGCTCGCGGAAATCCGCGAGGTGAATTTGTCGTATTTGTTGCTCGCGCAGCGTCTGCTACAAGAGGACCGGGAGAGCGCGATGTTTCGCATGGGCCTCGCCGAGCCGCTCGCAGACGTGCTGGAGACGCTCAGCCCCGCGCAGCTCGTGAAGATCGCGGCGTCGAGCCAGGTGCTGTGTCGCTTCCGTTTCGACGATCATGCGATCCTTTCATCGCTCGCCGACAAGGAAAAAAGCGCCGCGCTCGCGCAAACGCACTCGGCGATCCTGATGGCGGGCCAGCGCGCCGGCCAGATCGGCTGAGCGCGTCGACGGAGCCGGCCGGATGGTGACAAAGAGCGTGATCGGTGAAGTCCGCGAGATCACCCTGGCGATCGAACTGATCGAACTCGGGGCGCGGCTGCAATTGCTGGAAGCGGAGACGACCCTCTCGCGCGACCGGCTGATCCGCCTCTACAAGGAACTAAAGGGCGTGTCGCCCCCGAAGGGCATGCTGCCATTCTCGACCGATTGGTTCATGACGTGGCAGCCGAACATCCATTCGTCGCTCTTTTACGGCATCTACCGGTTCATCAGCGAGCACGGCGGCTGCGAGCCGATCCAGGCGATCGTCAAGAGCTATCGCCTTTATCTCGAACACAACGAATTGCACGGCGAAGAGCCAATCCTGAGCCTCACGCGCGCCTGGACGCTTATCCGCTTCTTCGACTCCAACATGCTGCAGACGAGCGCCTGCTCGCGCTGCAGCGGTCATTTCGTCGCACACGCCTTCGACTTGCGGCAGGGCTACGTCTGCGGTTTGTGCCAGCCGCCGTCGCGCGCCGGCAAGACGCGCAAGGCGAGCGCGGCGAGCGTCGCGACTTCCGCGCTGCCCGGCGACGCCGAAATCGCAGCGTAATCGAAACCCCG
Source organism: Caballeronia humi (assembly GCF_001544475.1). GTDB lineage: Bacteria > Pseudomonadota > Gammaproteobacteria > Burkholderiales > Burkholderiaceae > Caballeronia > Caballeronia humi. Next base: position 59,963 of record NZ_FCNW02000034.1, read on the forward strand.
TTTCCACGCGGGTTCCGTCGCTGGCGCCTGTTGGCACTTCCCCCAAAGTTTTGACGCTTCATGCCGTAAACCACTTAACGGCGGTCTTGCCGCATCGAAACATGAGGACTCGACTGTGCTGATTTTCGTGGGAACACTAGTGACACTGTTGTCGGTTTTCGGCGGTTACGCGCTGGAAGGCGGGCATCTCGGCGCGCTCGTGCAACCGGTCGAAATCCTGATGATCGCGGGCGCGGGTGTCGGCGCGTTCATCCTCGGCAACGGGATGAAGACGATCAAGGCCACGCTGCGCGTCATCCCGACGCTCTTCAAGGGCTCGAAGTACAACAAGGACGTGTACATGGAGCTGATGGCGCTGCTCTATGTGCTGCTCGCGAAAGCGCGCAAGGAAGGCACGCTGACCCTCGAATCCGATATCGAGGACCCGCACAAGAGCCCGATCTTCAGCCAGTACCCCAAGATTCTCGCCGACGAACACATCGTCATCTTTCTGACCGATTACCTGCGCTTGATGGTCGGCGGCAACATGAATGCGTTCGAGATCGAAAGCCTGATGGACGAGGAGATCGAAACGCATCACGCCGAAGGCGAAGGCCCGGCGCAGGCGCTGCACAAGGTGGGCGACGCAATGCCGGCGTTCGGCATCGTCGCGGCGGTGATGGGCGTCGTGCATACGATGGCCTCCGCCGACCAGCCGCCCGCCATCCTCGGCGAGATGATCGCGCAGGCACTCGTCGGGACATTCCTCGGCATCCTGATGTCGTACGGCCTGATTGGGCCGCTCGCGAGCGTGGCGGAACAACGCGTCGCGGAGTCGACGAAGATGTTCCAGTGCATCAAGGTAACGATTCTCGCCAGCCTGAACGGCTATGCGCCCTCGATCGCGGTCGAGTTCGGCCGCAAGGTGCTCTTCTCCACCGAGCGTCCGTCGTTTTCCGAGCTGGAAGAGCACGTGCGCCGGGTCAAGGCGAAGTGACGTGCGCTCATGGCTGCGCGTGACTACAAAGGCACCGGGATGAGCAACGACAAAGACCGTCCGATCTTCATCAAGCGCGTGATGAGCCGCCGCAAGAGTCATCACGGCGGCGCGTGGAAGCTCGCGTATGCGGACTTCATGACCGCGATGATGGCGTTCTTCCTGCTGATGTGGCTGCTGAGCTCGGTGTCGCCGGTGCAGCGGCGCGGCATCGCGGAGTATTTCAACATGCCGCTCAAGGCCGCGATCATGGGCGGGCAGGGCACCGGCATGGATTCAAGCATCCTGCAAGGCGGCGGGCGCGACATTTCCAGCCCCGAACCGGGCACGACGCGTATGAGCGACGGCACGTACAGCAAGCGTATGTCGATGCGGCCGAGCGAGCAGGACCTGAAGGACGCGACATCCGAACTCGAACGTCGCGAGCAGGCGCGCCTCCACGATCTTCAGATCAAGCTCATGGCGGCGATCGAAGCGAACCCGGCGCTGCGTCAGTTCAAGCAGCAGATCCGCATCGATTCGACGCTGACGGGCTTGCGCATCGAAATCGTCGATACGCAGAAGCGGCCGATGTTCGCGCTGTCGAATGAAAACGTGCAGCCGTACATGCGCGACATCCTGCGCGAGATCGGCAGGACGTTGAACGACGTGCCGAACCGCATCGTCGTGCAAGGACACACCGACGCCGTGCAGTACGCGGGCGGCGAGAAGGGCTACAGCAACTGGGAACTGTCGGCGGATCGCGCGAACGCGTCGCGGCGCGAACTGATCTCGGGCGGCATGGATGAAGCGAAGGTGCTGCGCGTGATCGGCCTCGCGTCGACGCAAAACCTCAACAAGAAGGACTCGATGGACCCCGAGAACCGGCGCATCAGCATCATCGTGCTCAACCGCAAGTCGGAACTCGCGATGACGCACGACGACGCCGCGGCGACCACGTTGCTCGACAACGCGGCGAATGCTAATGGTTCCGCTCTGCCTGGCGCGGCAGCCAGGCCGCTGATCGACAAGCTCGGCCCGGCGGCGACCAAGCCCGCCAGGCCGTCGCACCAGGCCGCGATCGACTCGCCGATAGAGCGCGTGACGATCGCGACCGCAACACCCCCCATTTCCTCCGCCACGACCGCTCAACAGCAGTGACGGCCCGAACCCGTTCGGTCAAACGAGCAAGAGATTTTCATGATCAACACCATCCTGGCAATCGACGATTCCGCCTCCATGCGGCAGATTCTTTCGGTCACGCTGACCGCGGCGGGCTACGCCGTGACGGTCGCGGCCGACGGCATCGAAGGGCTCGAAGCGGCGCTCGCCGAGCGCTTCGATCTCGTGCTCACCGACCATCACATGCCGGGCAAGAACGGCCTCGACCTGATTGTCGAATTGCGCGCGAACCACGCCTACAAGACCACGCCGATCCTCGTGCTCACGACCGAGGACGGCGAGCCGTTCAAGGACGCGGCACGCGGCGCGGGCGCGACCGGCTGGATCGAGAAGCCGCTCGACCCTGAGCTGTTGACGGAACTCGTCGCGGCATTGTCGGAAGAAGCGCAACAGGGCTAAAGCATTTGCGCAAAAGGCCGTAGACCAGACACACACTGAACGCGCACGACGGCGCCGACTGACCAGCATTCCCGCGGTGACTCAAGCATGACACTCGACATTACCCAGTTCTATCAAACGTTTTTTGACGAAGCCGACGAACTGCTCGCGCAAATGGAGCAATTGCTTCTCGTGCTCGACATCGCGAATCCCGATCCCGAGGACCTCGCGGCGATCTTCCGCGCGGCGCACTCGATCAAGGGCGGCGCGGCGACCTTCGGCTTCACCGCGCTCACCGAGACGACGCACATCCTCGAATCGCTGCTCGACCGCGCCCGCAACAACGAACTCGTCCTGCGCCGCGACATGATCGACACGTTCCTTGCCACCAAGGACGTGCTTTCCGACCAGCTCGCCGCGTATCGCGCGAGCGCCGAGCCGGATGCGGCTGCGGCCGCCGCGATCTGCGCGAAGCTCGAACGCCTGAAGAGCGGGGACGCGGGACCGAGCGTTGCGCCGGTGGTTGAAGTGGCGGCCGTCGCCGAAGAGTTGGCGTACGAAGGCCCGAATGCACCGCCCGCGCACGTGATCGCGCAGACGCACGAAATCATCGAAGACGATGGTAACTGGGACGACGCCTTCGACATTACCGATTCAGCATCGAATGCAGGATTCGCGCAGGACGCTACGCCGGGACACACCGGCGCCGGCGCGGAAGCAGGACCCCACCTGAAAATTACGCTACGGGGGGTGGGCGAGAAGGACCAGGCTCTGTTGACGGATGAGCTTGGCAATCTGGGCAGTATCGCCGGCCAGAAGAAGTCAGGCAGCGACCTCGTGTTGTGGCTCGACTCCGATGTGTCTTCCGACGACATCATCGCCGTGTGCTGTTTCGTGATCGACGAGTCGCAGATCGTCGTCGGTCGCGGGAACGCGGCGGATGCGTCGTCGGTCGACTGCGCTCCGGTAACGGACGCAGCGCCGGCGGTAGCTCAAAAGCAGGTCCAAGAGGCGGCGGTGGCAGCGCCCAGGCAAGAAGAAGCGGCACCGGCGGCGGCGCAAGCCGCCGCCGGCATCCGCCCGGATCAGGCGCCGAAAGCGGCTGAGAAGGCGCGTCCCGCCGCGGCGGCATCGGCGGAAGGCAGCTCGATTCGCGTCGGCGTGGAGAAGGTCGATCAACTGATCAACCTCGTCGGCGAACTGGTGATCACGCAGGCGATGCTCGCCGAGACCACCAGCACGTTCGACCCTGCATTGCACGACCGGCTTTTCAACGGCATGGCGCAACTCGAGCGCAACGCGCGCGATTTGCAGGAAGCCGTCATGTCCATCCGCATGATGCCGATGGATTACGTATTCAGCCGCTTCCCGCGTCTCGTTCGCGACATCGCGGGCAAGCTCGGCAAGGAAGTGGAACTCGTCACGTTCGGCCAGGCGACCGAACTGGACAAGAGCCTGATCGAACGCATCATCGATCCGCTCACGCACCTCGTGCGCAATTCGCTCGACCACGGTATCGAAACCGTCGATGCCCGCCGCGCGGCGGGCAAGTCGACGACGGGGCAGCTCGTTTTGTCGGCGGCGCATCACGGCGGCAACATCGTGATCGAAGTCAGCGACGACGGCGCGGGCCTGCGCCGCGACAAGATTCTCGCGAAGGCGCAGAAGCAGGGCATGCAGGTCAGCGAGTCGATGAGCGACGACGAAGTGTGGCAGCTCATCTTCATGCCGGGCTTCTCGACCGCCGAGCAAGTCACCGATATTTCGGGGCGTGGCGTCGGCATGGACGTGGTGAAGCGCAACATCCAGTCGATGGGCGGACACGTCGAGATCACGTCGCGCGAAGGCCGTGGCACGACCACGAAGATCATGCTGCCGCTGACGCTTGCGATTCTCGATGGCATGTCGGTGAAGGTCGGCAACGAAATCTTCATTCTGCCGCTCAACTTCGTGATGGAGTCACTGCAGCCGGTGGCTGAGGACATCTACACCGTCGCCAACGGTGAGCGCGTCGTGCGCGTGCGCGGAGAGTATCTGCCGCTGGTCGCGCTGCACAACGTGTTTTCCGTTGAAGGCGCGCGGACCGAACCGACGCAGGGCATCGTCACGATCATGCAGACCGAGGGCCGCCGCTTTGCGATGCTGATCGACGAACTGGTCGGACAGCAGCAGGTCGTGGTGAAGAATCTCGAGACGAATTACCGCAAGGTGCACGGCATTTCCGCCGCGACGATTCTGGGCGACGGCAGTGTCGCGCTGATCGTCGATGTGGCCGCGCTCAATCGCGAATCGCGTGCGCAGCACGGATCGCACGCTCATTCCTAATTTGCAACACCAACCGATTCCGGGGGCTCACGTGGCAGCAGACATTCAATCGATTCATTCCGCCGCATCGCAGCGACGCGATGCGCAGCACGCAGAGGCTGCGGGGCAGGAGTTTCTCGTCTTCACGCTTGGCGCCGAAGAGTACGGGATCGACATTTTGAAGGTGCAGGAAATTCGGGGTTACGACAATGTCACCCGCATTGCGAATGCGCCGACGTTTATTAAAGGCGTGATCAATTTGCGCGGCATCATCGTGCCGATCGTTGATATGCGGATCAAGTTCAATCTTGGACGCGTCGAGTATGACAATCAGACGGTTGTCATTATTCTTAATGTCGCGCATCGCGTGGTGGGGATGGTGGTGGATGGGGTTTCTGATGTCTTGACGCTTACCGCTGAGCAGGTCATGCCTGCGCCGGAGTTCGGAGCGACGCTTACGACCGAGTATCTCACCGGGCTCGGCACCGTCGACGGACGCATGCTCATTCTCATGGACATCGAAAAACTCATGACCAGCAAAGAGATGGAACTCATCGAATTAGTCGGGGTTTGATTTTCGCTGGCGCTCGGGGGTGTTGTGTACACCGTTTGATGCGCTTGTGCTCCGATGGAACTTGCCTTTTTAGCGGTCTATTAGCTCTGCCCCTGTCCGGGGCGGGACTCACTTTCTTTGCTGCTGCAAAGAAAGTAAGCAAAGAAAGCAGCTTTCAACCGCCAGTGCTAACGAACCCTCACTGGCGTTGCAACGGATTGGCGCTGGAGAGTAAGTGTCGCCCTCACGGAGGAACGGGGCTTGGCTCGCGGACCCACTGTGGCAACGCGCGGTACACCGGACCGGTGCAGCAGTCATACATCCGTCCTCGCGCTACGCGCTCAGACGTTGGGTGCACCGCGCAGAGAATCCAAGGCAACAGGAAGCGCAAGCACAAGATGGTTTT
>NZ_FCNW02000035.1 GCF_001544475.1 Caballeronia humi
CGCCCATCTTCGGCACGGTTCCGAGCGAAGCACCATTCGACGGATCGACGACTTCGAAAGTCGCGCCATCGTCGGCGTCTTGCCATTCGCCGTCGATGAACGCGTCGTGACGCAGGAGCGTGGGGTCTTTCAGATTCATTGAGATCATTCCTATATCAAGCCGCCACGCCGACCGTTTCGGTCAGCACGTCTTCAAGGATGGCGAGCGCTTCGTCGAACACCGCGTCCTGAATGGTGAGCGGAAACAGGAAGCGCACGACGTTGCCGTACACGCCGCAGACGAGCAGCAACAGGCCGCGTTCCAGCGCGCGCGTCTGGACGCGCTTCGTGAAATCGACGTCGCCGTCGGTCGTGCCGGGCTTGCAGAATTCGACCGCGACCATGCCGCCCGGACCGCGCACGTCGGCGATCTGCGGCACTTCGCTCTTGAGCGCCGTGAGCTTCGCCTTCAGCTTGTCGCCCAGGACGACCGCGCGCTCCGACAGGCTCTCGCTCTCGATGATGTCGAGCACCGCGTGCGCCGATGCCACCGCGAGCGGGTTGCCCGCGTACGTGCCGCCGAGCCCGCCGGGCGCGGCTGCGTCCATGATTTCCGCGCGTCCCACCACGCCCGACAGCGGCATGCCGCCCGCGAGGCTCTTGGCGATCGTCATCAAATCGGGAGCCACGTCGTAGTGCTGCATCGCGAAGAGCTTGCCGGTGCGCGCGAAGCCCGTCTGGACTTCGTCGGCGATCAGAATAATCCCGTGCTCGTTACAGATTTTTCTCAGCGCACGCACGAATTCAAGCGGCGCCTGATAGAAGCCGCCTTCGCCCTGAACCGGTTCGAAGATGATCGCCGCGACGCGCTTCGCTTCGATGTCGGCCTTGAAGAGATGCTCGATGGCGCGCAGCGAGTCCTCGACGGTCACGCCGTGCAGCGGATTCGGGAACGGCGCGTGGAACACGTCCGACGGGAACGGCCCGAAGCCGATCTTGTACGGCGCGACCTTGCCGGTCAGCGCCATGCCCATCAGCGTGCGGCCGTGGAAGCCGCCCGTGAACGCGATCACGCCCGGACGGCCGGTCGCCGCGCGCGCGATCTTCACCGCGTTTTCGACAGCTTCCGCGCCCGTCGTGAAGAACGCGGTCTTTTTGGGATGATCGCCGGGCGCGCGGGCGCTGATTTTTTCAGCGAGCGAAACATAAGACTCGTAGGGAACGATCTGATATGCGGTGTGCGTGAAGCAATCGAGCTGTGCGCGGATCGCCTCGACGATCTTCGGATGGCGGTGGCCCGTATTGCACACGGCGATGCCGGCGGCGAAGTCGATGAAACGGCGGCCTTCGACGTCCCACAGTTCCGCGTTCTCGGCGCGCGCCGCGTAGAAATCGCACATCACGCCGACGCCGCGCGGCGTCGCGGCGTTCTTGCGGGCTTGCAGGTCGGCGTTTTTCAGAGTGCTTTGAGCAGGGTTCGTCACGGCTTGGGTCTCCTTCGCGCGGGGCGCGGCTGGTTCAGAGTAGGTGTGGTGACTATAGTAAGATTTGGCTCTTAAGTTCAGAGCCATTTCAATAAATCTATAGGAGCCAATTCGATGCCTGCGAGCGTCTTGTCCGATTGGCTGGCGCAGCGGCTAGACCGCGGCAGCGTCCAGCCGATTTACCGGCAACTGCACCGGCTGTTGCAGCAGGCGATTTTGTCGCGCGAATTGACGGCGGGGGCAAAGGTGCCGTCGTCGCGCTTGCTGGCGGCGGAATTGGGCGTCGGGCGCAATACCGTTACGCAGGTGTATGAGCAGCTCGCGCTGGAGGGGTATGTGTCGTCGGCAACGGGGCGCGGCACGTTCGTCGCCGACAGCGCGCCCGATGAGATCGTTTTCGACGAACTGCCGTCGGCGGTCGAGGCAGCGCCCGCCGTGCTGTCGGCGCGTGGCGAGCGGCTGATCGCAGGCGCGGGCGTCTCGAAGCGGCAGGGCGGGGCGTTCATGCCGGGCGTGCCGGACGTGTCGCGTTTCCCGGCGCGCGTCTGGAGCCGTCTGCACGCGAAATACTGGCGGCGCTTGCGGCCCGATCTGCTGACTTACGCGCCGGGCGGCGGGCTCGCCTCGCTGCGGCATGCGCTCGCGGATTACCTGCGCACGTCGCGTTCGGTGCATTGCTCGCCGGAGCAGATCATCGTGACGACGGGCATCCACCAGTCGATCGATCTCGCCGTGCGCCTGCTCTCCGATGCCGGCGACACGATCTGGACCGAGGACCCGTGCTACTGGGGCGTGAGAAGCGTCTTGCAGGTTTCGGGGCTCGATCTGAAGGCGATTCCCGTCGATGAAGAAGGCATCGCGCCTTCGCCGGATGACCTTGCGAATCCTCCTAAGCTGATTCTGGTGACGCCGTCGCATCAATATCCGCTCGGGATGGTGATGAGCCTCGCGCGCCGCCGCATGCTCCTCGAATATGCGCGGCAGAACCGCTGCTGGATCATTGAAGATGACTACGACAGCGAGTTCCGCTATGGCAGCCGGCCGCTCGCGTCGCTGCAGGGGCTGGATGCGGCGGGGCAGGTGATCTACGTCGGCAGCTTCGGGAAAACGCTGTTTCCCGGGCTGCGGATCGGCTACATCGTCGTGCCGGAGGCGCTGTCGGCGAGTTTCGCGACGGCATCGGCCGAGCTGTATCGCGAAGGGCAGTTGCTGCAGCAGGCGGTGCTCGCGGAATTCATCGCGGAAGGGCACTTCACGTCGCATATCCGGCGAATGCGCGCGCTTTACGGGCAGCGGCGCGAGTTGATGCTCGCGACGATCGCGGCGCGCTACGGCGAGACGCTGCCGATCGCGGGCGGCGATGCCGGGCTGCATCTGGTGCTTCGGCTGCCAGAGGGCGTCGATGACCGGGCGGTCGCGGCGCGGGCGCTGGAGGAGAACATCGTCGTGCGGCCGCTGTCGGGGTATTTCGCGCGGCGGGATCGCGCGGAGTCAGGGCTGCTGATCGGGTATGCGTGCGTGCCGGATGAGGAAATCGAGCCGGCTTTTGAGACGCTGGCGGGAGTGGTGGACCAGTTTATTAATCGGTAGCCGATATTCATAATGTCGAATTCGCCCGCCTGCCCCGAGAAATCAATGACCACCTACACCACCATCCCCGACCTCAACGACGACGCCGAATCCCTTCGCGAAATCCGCCACCACATCCACCAGCATCCCGAACTCGCCTACGAAGAATTTGCAACCTCGACGCTCGTCGCCGAAAAACTCGCCGAATGGGGCTGGCAGGTCACGCGCGGTATCGGCGGGACGGGTGTCGTCGGTACGCTTAAAGTCGGCGACGGCCCGCGCAGCATCGGCCTGCGCGCCGACATGGACGCCCTGCCGATCGTCGAGCAGACCGGCAAGCCCTACGCCAGCGCAATGCCCGGCAAGATGCACGCGTGCGGCCACGACGGTCACACGACGATGCTCCTCGGCGCCGCGCGCCAGCTCGCGCGCACGAAGCGCTTCAGCGGCACGGTACACCTCTATTTCCAGCCGGCCGAGGAATATGGCGTGCCGAGCGGCGCGCAGAAAATGATCGCCGACGGCCTCTTCGAGCGCTTTCCCTGCGACGCCGTCTTCGGTGTGCACAATCATCCGGGCATGCCGCCGGGCGTCTTCCTGTTCCGCAAGGGCGCGTTCATGGCCGCGGGCGACAAGGTGACGATCACGATCGAAGGCTTGGGCGGGCACGCGGCGCGGCCGCACCTGACGGTCGATCCGGTGGTGGTGGCGGCGAGCGTCGTGATGGCGCTGCAGACGATCGTCGCGCGCAACGTCGATCCGTCGCAGCCGGCGGTCGTGACCATCGGCTCGCTGCATGCGGGCACGGCGAACAACGTCATCCCGAATTCGGCGACGATGGAACTGAGCGTGCGCTCGTTCAGCGAGGACGTGCGCGCGCTGCTCAAGCGCCGCATTTCGGCGCTCGCCGAAGCGCAGGCGGCGAGTTACGGGGCAAAAGCGGTCGTGAAGTACGAGGAGGGCTATCCGGTCGTCGTGAACACGGACGCGGAAACGGAGTTTGCCGCGCAAGTGGCGCGCGAGCTGGTGGGGGAGGAGAACGTCGTCGGGAACGCGGACATCCTGATGGGCAGCGAGGATTTCGCGTTCATGTTGCAGCAGCGGCCGGGTTCGTTTCTGCGCATCGGCAACGGAGCGGGCGAGGACGGCTGCATGGTCCACAACCCGCATTACGACTTCAACGACAAAAACCTTCCGATCGGAGCGGCTTACTGGACGCGGCTTGTCGAACGGTATCTTTCGCAATAATTCTTATAAAACTTTATGCGCATAAAAGCGCGAGGGTCCATTTCGCCCATCGGCTTTTTTGTGGTCTTCTACCATGAAGAGGAAGAAACGCTGGTTGTGTGCGCGGTGAATTGTGCGGACGTCGAGCCGTTCCATCGCTCGCGCTCACGGCTGAATGGGCGTTGGCGAGTATGGAAAACCAGATCGACGACGAGGTAGCGCGACGCCTGGGGATTACCGCGTTCGAAGTTCTGGCGCTATCCAACCCTTCGTTGAAGCAGCGCATGCGACCCCCACCGCCCGAATCGAAATGACAAAGCCCCGCATTTGCGGGGCTTTGTCTGTTCCGAGTCTTAGCCGCTCTTGGCTACTCTCAAGCCGGCAACGAAAAACTCTCGATCGCCTCGCGCAGCACATCGACCTGATCCTTCAGCGAATGCGCGGCCGCAGCAGCTTCCTCGACCAGCGCGGCGTTCTGCTGCGTCACCTGATCCATCTCGACCACCGCCCGGTTCACCTGTTCGATCCCCGCGCTTTGCTCGCGCGAGGCGTGGCTGATTTCATCGAGGATCTCGTTCACGCGCCGCACCGACTGCACGATTTCGCCCATCGTCGCGCCCGCATTCGTTACGAGGGACGCACCTTCTTCCACCGTCTGCGTCGACGTTTCGATCAGCGCCTTGATTTCCTTTGCCGCCGTCGCCGAGCGCTGCGCCAGACTGCGCACTTCCGCCGCCACGACCGCAAATCCGCGTCCCTGCTCACCCGCACGCGCCGCTTCCACCGCGGCATTCAGCGCAAGAATATTAGTTTGGAACGCAATCCCGTCGATCACCCCGATAATGTCGCCGATCTGCTTCGAACTATCGGTAATGCGGGTCATCGTGTGAATGACGTCATCAACCACGCTGCTACCGCGCGTCGCGACGTCCGCCGCCTGTTCAGCCAGACGCGCCGCCTGCGTTGCGCTGTCGGCGTTCTGCTTCACGTTGGCGGTCATCTCGTCCATGCTCGATGCCGTCTCGACCAGCGCCGCCGCCTGCTGCTCCGTTCGCTGCGACAGGTCCGTATTGCCCGCCGCGATCTCCGAGGCGCCAACGTTGATGTTCTCCGTACCGTTACGCACGCGCGACACCGTCTCGACCAAACCGCTCTGCATCGCCGCGAGCGCATAGAGCAGGCTCGACGTATCGTTGGCGTTCACGCGTACCGGCGTCGTCAAATCGCCGCGCGCGATGCGATGCGCCGCGCTTACCGCCAGTTCGAGGTCGCCGCCGAGATTGCGCTTGATACTGCGCAGAACCAGCAGCATCGCGACGGTCGCGATCCCGCCGAGCAGCGCCGTGATCGCGAGCCAGCGCAGGGCGCTTGCGTAGAACGCGGCCTGCACGTCGTCCATGTACATGCCGGTGACGAGATACCAGTCCCACGGGGCGAAGCGCTGCGCGTAGCTGAGCTTCCCGACCGGTTTCTCGTTGCCCGGCTTCGGCCAAAGGTAACTGACGAAGCCGCCGCCCTGCTGGTTGCCCGCCTTCACGATCTCGACGAAGAGCCTGGTGCCCTGAGGGTCGGCAAAATTCGACACGTCCTGACCGTTCAGCGATGTCTTGATCGGATGCATCACGATGAACGGACGCGAGTCGTTGATCGAAATGTAGCCGTCGCGGCCGTAGCGCATCGCGGCGATCACTTCCAGCGCCTTCTGTTTCGCTTCGTCCTCGCTCATCTTGCGGTTCGCCGCGAGCGCCTGATAGTGCACGGCAACGCTGTACGCCTCGCCGACGAGCGCCGTCAATTGTTCGCGCCGGTCATCGATCATCGACGCGCGGTTTTGCCACGCACCGATGATCCCGATTGCGATCAGCCCGATCCACAGCACGGCGATCATCGAGCCGAGCTTTTGATTCAACGTCAGTTTGTTCATATTCCGCCAGCCGCCTGTATGAATAGTCCGGGCGCGGCAAAAGGCCGCGCATGAGGGCTTTACGGCAGTGCGGGGCGCGGTTTTAGGGGCGGGAAAACCCTAGACGCCGTTAAATCGGGTCCTTGTCAGGCGGGGCGTCGGGGTGTTGCGGCTCGTCCGGACGATGCCCGGGTGACGGTGGCGACAACGGATCGGCTTCGGGGTCGCGGTTCGGATCGGCGATCGGGTCCGGAATGGGGCTGGTCTGCATCTCGTAGTTCATGATGGCACTCGTCGTCAGGTAGGAACGCTCAGGCTGCGGCATGCAGCGCGGGCGTGTGCAGCGTGAACGGGTCGCCCGGATGTGCGGTGTCCTCGCCCGCGAGCGCGGCGCGCGCATCGATCGCGATGGCTTCGCTGGTTGCGTCGCCGGGGCGTTCGTCGAGCGCAATCTGCGGCGTGCCGAGCTCGCGCGCCGCGGCGACCGGCGACGGCAGCGCGGCGTCGTCGCTCAGGACGAAGCGGGCGTCGCCGATCAGACGCGTCAGCGTCGCGGGCGACATCGTGCCGGCGAGAAAGAGCGCAGCCGTCTGCATCGCGCCCAGGACGGCGCCAGTGCGCTCGGGCTCGAGCGCATCGCCGACGATCGCGATCTGCCAGCCGTCGGCGGCGAGCTGGTCGGCGACCTCGGCGTAGCGCTCGACGGGCCACGCGGGCGCCGCGCCGTGGCTGCCCGGATGGATCAGCACGAGCCGCTCGCGCTCGATGCCATGAAACGCAACCAGTTCGTCATAGTCCGGATCCTGCTCGACGGCGCCGTGCGGCGCGGCAGGCGCGTCGGGCATCAGCGCGAGTTCGTCGGCGAGCGGGGTGAGGGGATGGCTTCGCATCGTGGCTCCTGCAAGGGGCATGAGATTTTTTGATCAGCCGACCGGGTCAGCATGCATCGTGCCAGCGCGACGCTCATGCCTTCGCCATCGCCTGGAGCCGCACTGGAACCGCCTTGGCCGCCGGCACCTTGCTGCGCTTCGCGTGGTGCGCGAGCGGGATCAGCAGATTGCACTCCGGGTAATAGCCCATCACGCAGCCGGCGGGGATGTCGAACGCGTGGACGCGCAGTCCGTCGAGCTTGCGCTCGACGTCGTCGTTCGCGACGGTCGAGACCGTCACCGCTTCGTCTTCCGCGAGGCCCAGGCGCGTCATGTCGTCGCGATTCATCAGCAACACCTGACGGGTATTGAAGATGCCGCGAAAGCGATCGTCAAGGGAATAAACGGTCGTGTTGAACTGACTGTCGCCGCGCGTGGTCATGAGGCGCAGCGTGCGCTCGCCGTCGAAGCGCATGTCCAGGTCCTCGCCCATGCCTTCCGGCGTGATGAAGTTTGCCTTGCCTGTTTTCGTCTTCCATTCGCGGTGCGAGGCGGCGAGCGGCCGGTGAAAGCCGCCCGGCCGCGACATACGCTGGTTGAAGTCCTTGAACTGGTCGGGATACGTGCGCTCGATCGCCTCGCGAACGAGCGAATAATCGCCGACCCAGGCGTCCCAGTCGACGGAACCGCTTGCCGGCGTGAGCGTCGCCTTCGCGAGGCCCGCGACGATCGCCGGCTCCGACAGCAAACGCTCGCTCGCCGGCGTCGCGAACCCTTGCGATGCGTGGATGCACGCGGTGCTGTCCTCAACCGTGACGATCTGAGCGCCGCCCGCCTGCCGGTCGACTTCAATGCGCCCCAGGCACGGCAGCAGGTACGCCGCGCGGCCATGCAGCAGATGGCTGCGGTTCAGGTGCGTCGCGATCTGCACGGTGAGCGGCAGCTTTTTCCACGCGGGCGCGAGCACGTCCTGATCGGGCGTGGCGCGCGCGAAATTGCCACCGAGTCCGAGGAACGCGTCGACGGTGCCGTCGCGCACGCCCGCGCAGACATCGACGGTCGCCATGCCTTCGTCGCGCGGCGGCTCGAAGCGGTACAGCTCGGCGAGCTTGTCTAGCGGCACGAGCGCGGGCTTCTCCGTGATCCCGACGGTGCGCTGCCCCTGCACGTTCGAATGCCCGCGAATCGGGCAGATTCCCGCGCCGGGCTTGCCGATGTTGCCGCCGAGCAGCATCAGGTTGGTCAGCATCTGCACGGCGAGCACGCCCTCGCGATGCTGCGTGATGCCCATGCCGAACAGGATCATGACGGCTTTCGCCTTTGCGTATTCGGCCGCGGCGCCTTCGAGCGCGGCGCGCGTCAAGGCGCTCTCGGCTTCGATATCGGCCCAGTTCGCGGCGCGCATCGCGTCGGCGAAGGTGTCGAAGCCGTGCGTGTGCTCGGCGATGAACGCGGCGTCGAGCACGCGCGGGCGGCCTTCTTCACGGGCGCGGTCGTCGGCTTCGATCAGCGCCTTGCAGATGCCCGTGACCGCCGCGATATCCCCGCCGATCTTCACCTGGTGATAGTGCGTGCTGATACGGGTTTCATCGGACGAAAGCATCTGTCCCGGCGACTGCGGATTCGCGAACGACACCAGCCCGCGCTCCTTGACCGGATTGAACGTGATGATCTGCGCGTTGCGTTTCTGCCGCGCGTCCTGCAGCGGATGCAGCATGCGCGGCGCGTTCGTGCCGGTGTTGTGGCCGAAGAAGAAAAAGCAGTCGGTGTGATCGAAATCGTCGAGTGTCACGGTGCCGACCGGCACGCCGATCGTCTCCGGTAGCGCCACCGAGGTGCTCTCGTGGCACATGTTCGAGCTGTCCGGGAGGTTGTTCGTGCCGTACATGCGAGCGAAGAGCTGATACATGTACGACGTTTCGAGCGACGCGCGCCCCGACGCGTAGAACACGACGCGCTTCGGATCGAAGTCGCGCAACTGCGCGCCGATTTCGTCGAAGGCTTCGCTCCAGGCGATCGGGACGTAACGGTCGGAGGCGGCGTCGTAGCGCATCGGCTCGGTGAGTCGGCCTTGCGATTCGAGCTCGAAATCGGTCCACGCTTCGAGTGCGGCGAGCGTGTGATGCCGGAAGAATCCGGGCGTGCAGCGCTTGGTCGTGACTTCCCAGGCGGTCGCTTTCGCGCCGTTTTCGCAGAATTCGAAGAGATGCGGGTCGGCGGGCTTGGCCCACGAGCAACTGACGCACGCGAAGCCGTCAGGCTTGTTCTGGTGCATCAGGATGCGCGCGCCGTTCAGCGCAACGTGCTCCTTGACGAGGATCGACGCGACCGATTTCACCGATCCCCAGCCGCCGGCCGGATGGTCGTATTTTTCGATACGAGGTAGCTTGCTCATTGCGTTCTTCTCCACGACGACAGGTTTAATCGTGGATTGAGCAATAAACAGGCTCGATGCGGCGGTTTTTGCAACGGTCAGCAAAACGAAAGCCGCCGGCCCGCGATGGCGGAGCGGCGGCTTTCGGTTTCTCTGCTGCGCGGCGCGGTGCTTACGTCTCCCCGTTCCCGTCCTCAGCCGGAAGGGTCTTCGGCAAGAACGCTTCCGCGCGCTCCCGAATCGCCTCGATCTCACCCGTGACAAACGTCCGGTTATCCGCCGCGAGCGCGCTTTGATACGACGCGCCTTCCGGCACCCGATGCAGCAGCGCGCGCAATTCACCTTGCGTCGTCTGCTCGACGGGTTCGAAGTTGTACAACCGCAGCATCAGTTCCGTGCGCTCATGCAGCACGAACAAACACCCCGCGAACACCGCGACGCCCAGCACTTCCTGCGCGCCGAAGCGAAACTCGGCCGGCACCGGCGAAAACGGCAGCCAAACGATCGCGGCGAAGCCGGCGAGCGCCAGCGCGATCGTCACGTTGAGCAAGAGTCGCACGCGCGCGACGATCCGGTCATGTTCCGCCCGGAGCTGCCCGGCCGATTTCGGCACGAGCGCAGTACGTTGTTTTTGCTGGCGAAGTTCTGAGAACGGGAGAGCGGCCATGTGAGCGGTGTGCCTCGAAGCGTGAAGGTAACGCCCGTATTAACGCTTCGCTTACAGGAACGTTGACGCCGGTTACGTCCTGTTTCATCACATCCGCCCGAAAATTTCACGCCTTGAGCGGCGTCCTCACGCTGGCGGTGCCGTCGGCGATCTGGCTCGCGAACACGAGCGCCTCGACGATCGTCCCGAATACCTCGTCGCGTACCTTCGGGTCCATCACGCGCAGCACGTACGACGGGTGATAGGTCGGCACGACGATGCGTCCGCGATGCTCGATCGTCTTGCCGAGGTACTCGGAAAGCGCCGTCCGATGCCCCGTCAGCGACTTGAGCGCCGTCGCCCCGAGCGCGACGACGACCTTCGGCGCGACGCGCGCCAGTTCCTCGTCGAGCCAGTGGCGGCAGGCCTCGCGCTCGCGCTGCGCGGGCTGCTGCTGCACGCGCTCCTCGCCCTGCCGCTCCCACTTGAAGTGCTTCACCGCGTTGGTCAGATAGAGCGTCTCGCGCGGCATCTGCGCCTCGGCGAGCGCTTCTTCGAGCAGCTTGCCCGCCGGCCCGACGAACGGCTCGCCCGTCAGGTCCTCCTGATCGCCCGGCTGCTCGCCGACCAGCATGATCCGCGCGTTCGCCGGCCCGACGCCCCCGACCGGCTGCGTCGCGTTGCGCCACAGCGCGCAGCGCTTGCAGGCATCGAGCGAAGGGGGTTTCGTCTTGAGCGACGGCCCGTCGAGCGGCTCCATGTCGATCGCGACTTCCATCTCCGGCGGCACGTTGCGCGGACGGCGGTCGCGCCGCGTGCCGGGATCGGGGCGGCCGATCAGCGCCGGATCGGCTTTCGCGTCCGGCGGACTCTTCCAGTAGCGCACCGGCATGTGCGACGCCATCTCGGCCGCGTTGGCGAGCGCCGGGGCGAACGTGCTCTCGTAGTACGCGAGCCAGAGCGCTTCGATTGCGTCGCCGCTGACGGCTTCTCCCGGCGACGCCAGCTCGGTCGGCTTCGGCTCCGGCTCGCTCGTGCGATCGACGCGCAGCAGGGCGCCGTCCCAGAACGCGGCGCCGTGCGGCGTCGCGATCATCCAGGTGGCGCTGCCCATGCGCGTCGCGAAACTGAGCGCGGCGTGCTCCAGCAGGTCGTGCACCGGCTCGAACCAGCTGATGAACTCGGGCGGCCCAAGCGACGAATCGCGATGCCGAAAGCGCAGGAACTTCTTCATGTGCGTCTCTTCGGCCTGCACGGCTTCGACCATTTCGTGGAGGCGCCGGCCGTCGGAGTCGTCCAGGGAGACGACCGCGCGGTCGCCCTGCGTCCAGCGCCAGAGCGCCTTGTAGAGAAACGGCCAGCGGTCGCGCACGCGATAGCACGAGGCTGTCTCGATCATGTCGAGAAAGCCGCGCGCGATCTTGACTGGCGGCGGCGCGCCGGGCGCGTCCGGCATGGGATCGATGCTGCCGAACACGGTCGCCGAGTCGGATGCCTCCCGCCACAAGAGCCCCTCCGGCGAGATGCCGCGCGCGAGCAGGTCCCGCGCGGCGTCGCGCCACGAGGCATAAGACGGTTCGATGACAACGCTGTTCAACGGCATGACGGGATCGGCAAGAATCGATGAAAGTACTGTATATCCATACAGTATTCTAGCGACGCCCGCGCCATCGCCGCAACTTTTTCGAGATGATCAGGCCCTTTGCTCTCAATGGGTTAGCCGCCATTGCACAACGTGAAACGCTGGGAACAGTGTTTGCTGAACGCTCCGCATCGCGGCCGCCGGCAACGGCCCGCCGAACCAATACGAACGGAGTCAACAACATGCTCGGCATCGTCATACCCGCCCACAACGAGGCAGCGCACATCGGGGAATGCGTGGCGTGCGCCCAGCGCGCCGCGAATCATCATCAATTGCTGGGGGAAGAGGTCCGCGTGATCGTCGTGCTCGACAGTTGCACCGACGACACCGAAGCCATCGCACGCGCGCTCGGCGCCGATGTAACGGTGATCGACGCGCGCAACGTCGGCATGGCGCGCGCGCACGGGGCGGAGCGGGCGCTCGCGCTCGGGGCGCGCTGGCTCGCGTTCACCGACGCGGATACCACCGTCGCCGACGACTGGCTCGTGCAGCAACTCGATTGCTGCGCCGATGCCGTGTGCGGCGTGGTCGGCGTGCGCGACTGGTCGCCGCATGTGGCGGAGGTGCGGGCGCATTTCGGCGCGACCTACACCGATGCCGATGGTCATCGGCATATTCACGGCGCGAATCTCGGCGTGTCGGCGCATGCGTATCTGCGCGCGGGGGGCTTCGCGCCGCTGGAGTCGAGCGAGGACGTGGCGCTCGTCGAATCGCTGATGGCGACCGGCGCGCGCATCGAATGGAGCGCGGGGCCGCGCGTGGTGACGAGCGCGCGGACGGATTTTCGGGCGACGAAGGGTTTCGGAGCGACGCTGGTGGAAGTCGGGCGGCGCTATTTCACGCCTGCGGAGCCGGTCGGGGCGCTGGCGGCTTGATCAACAGCGGTCGCCCACGGCTGTGCCGCGTCACGCCGCCGACCCAAGACCATCACCCCGTCACCAAATCTCCCGGCAGATCGACATCGCGGAGGATATTCGGGTCGTCCACGTCGATACGACGCACCGGGTTGAGCGTATTCAGCGAGCGCGCGCCGGCGTCGCCGTCGAGGGTTCCAAGCGCCTTTGCGTGCGCGCGCCCGAAGCCCACAGGATGCCCGCGCTGGTCGCGATAGTAGGGTGCCACGAGCGGCGTGCCGCCATCGAGCGCGCGCGCCACCGCTTCGATCGTCTGCGGTTCGATCCACGGCATGTCGCCGAGCGCGACGAGCCAGCCTTCCGCGTCGGACCTCGCGCGCACTGCGGCCGCGAGCGTCGCGCCCATGCCGCGCTCGGCATCGATCGCGAAAATCACGTCGCAGCCCGCTTCGTTCAGCACATCGGCGAGCTTTTCCGCGCCGGGCCGCACGACCGCGACCACCTGCGCCACCACCGACAACAACCGCCGCGCCGACTGAAACACGACCGGCGTGCCGTCGGGCAGCGTGGCGAGCAGCTTGTTGTGGATGCCGGACGGGTCGAAACGCGTGCCGAGACCAGCGGCGAGCAGAACGCCGGTCGCATTCGATGAAAAGGTCATGGCCGGTCCGTCGCAAAGGGGGATGGCGTCGATTGTGCAGCGCGTCGAACGCAGTCGCAAGTTGTCACAAAAAACCCGCGCGAACTTGTGTCGCGCGGGTTTGACACTCACACCGTCCGCTTCGTCAGCACCTTGTCGAGCGTCACCGGCAGGTCGCGCACGCGCACGCCAGTCGCGTGATAAACCGCATTCGCGATCGCCGCCGACACCCCCGTGATCCCGATCTCGCCGATCCCCCGCGCCCCGAGCGGGTTGATATACGGGTCCCCCGGGCCGACGAACGAAATATCCAGCGCGCCGATATCCGCATTCACCGGCACGTGGTACTCCGCGAGATTTGCGTTCGTATAGCGGCCGTAGCGCGCATCGAGATCGCTTTTTTCGAGCAGCGCCGTCCCGATTCCCCACACGATGCCGCCCATCAACTGGCTGTGCGCCGTCTTCGCGTTCAGCAGATTGCCGACGTCGTACACGCCGACTACCCGCGCCACGCGAATCGTGCCGAGGTCTTCATCGACGTGGACTTCGGTGAACACCGCCCCGAACGAGTGAAACGAATACTGCTGTTTTTCGCTGCCCGGCTTGACCGTCGCCGACGCCTCGACTGGCTTCCCGCCGTTTCGCGCGATGATCGCCGCCGCCGGATCGCGCTTCGACGGCGTCGAGCGGCTCATGACCCAGCCGTTCTCGACCGTGACATCGTCACGCGCGACGCCTGAGAGAGGCGAGCCGCTATCGGCTAGCGCGAGCGCGATCAGCCGGTCGCGCGCTTCGGTCGCGGCCGCGCGCACCGCCGGCGAAACACTCGCAACCGACTGCGATCCGCCCGACACCGGCGCTTTCGGCAGCGACGAATCGCCGAGCGCGAAGTGCACGTTCTCGGGCGCGAAACCGAGCGCATCGGCGGCGACCTGCGTCATCACCGTGTAGGTGCCGGTGCCGAGATCCTGCGTGCCGGAGGCGACCATCGCCGTGCCGTCGGGCAGGATGCGCGCGATCGCCGACGCCTCGCTGCGGTTCGCCGGATACGTCGCCGACGCCACGCCCATGCCGATCAGCGTATGTCCGTCGCGCATCGAACGCGGCTGCGGATTGCGCCGCGCCCAGCCGAATTTGTCCGCGCCCGCCTGATAACACTCGCGCAACGCCTTGCTCGACCACGGTTTTTTTTCCTGCGGCTCGGTTTCGGCGTAGTTCTTCAGGCGAAACGCGATCGGGTCCATGCGCAATTGCGAGGCCATTTCGTCCATCGCCGATTCCAGCGCGAACGAGCCGCTCGTCTCACCGGGGGCGCGCGTGAAGGTCGGCGTGCCGATGTCGAGCTTGACCAGCTTGTGCGACGTCGATTGATGCGGCACCGCGTACATCATCCGCGAGACGATCGCGGAGGTTTCGGTCCAGTCTTCGAAGGTCGAGGTGGTCGAGATCGAATCGTGGCGCATGCCGGTGAGCGTGCCGTCGTCGCGGGCGGCGATCTGAATGTGCTGCTCGGTGAACGGCCGGTTGCCGACGATGCCCCACATCTGCGTGCGCTCCAGCACGAGCCGCACGGGCCGGCCGGTCTGCTTCGCGGCCATCGCGGCGAGCACGACGTGCGACCACACCGAGCCCTTGCAGCCAAACCCGCCGCCGACGAACGGGCAGATCACGCGCACGTTGGCGTCGGGGATGCCGAGCAGCTTCGCGACCGCGCTTTTTGCGCCGGAGACGCCTTGCGTGGCGTCGTAGAGCGTGAGATTCGGGCCGTCCCAGCGGGCAAGTGTCGCGTGCGGCTCCATCGGATTGTGGTGCTCGTAGGGCGTCGTATAGACGGCGTCGAGCCGCGTCGGGCCTTGCTGCAGGCCGGCGTCGACGTCGCCGCGCCGGGTCGTCACCGGGCGGTTGTTCATCTTTTCCGGCGCGTAGGCGCGGGGCTTTTCGCGCTGGAAATCGGCGGTCGGCGCGGCGGTTTCATAGCGCACCTGGACGCGGCGCGCCGCGTCGGTGGCGCGCTCCAGCGTGTCCGCGACCACGACGGCTACCGGCTCGTTGCTGTAGCGCACCTCGTTGGTCTGCAAGAGCGTGAGCTTGCGCACGGCGGGCGGCTCTGCATTGGCGACGCCGCCGTTCGGCAGGCGCATCGCGGTCTGGTACGTCATCACGAGCAGCACGCCGGGCATCGACTGCGCTTGAATCCTGTCGATCGACGCGATTTTTCCGCGCGCAATCGTACTTGTCACGAGCACCGCGTGAGCGAGCTTCGACTCGGGGTTGTCGGCGGAATAGCGCGCCTGGCCGGTCACTTTGAGCACGCCGTCGGTGCGATCGAGCGGTTGTCCGATGTAAGTCATGCGACACCTCCAGCCTGTTCGACGGCCCGGACGATCGCCCGCTGCGCCAGTTCCACCTTGAACCCGTTCTCGCGATACGGCTTCGCCTCGCGCACGGCAAGCGCCGCCGCGCTTTGCAGCGTGGCGCGCGAGAGCGGCTGGCCGGTCAGCATCCGTTCGGTTTCGGTCGCGCGCCACGGCTTGTGCGCGACGCCGCCGAGCGCGATGCGCGCCGTCTTGACGGTCCCGCCGTCCATCTGCAGCGCCGCCGCGACCGAGACCAGCGCGAACGCGTAACTCGCGCGATCGCGCACTTTCAGGTATTTCGAGTGCTCGGCGAAGAGCGGCGGCGGCAGATCGACCGAGGTGATCAACTCGCCCGGCTGCAACGTCGTGTCGAGATCGGGGCGCTCGCCCGGCAGGCGATGAAACTCGCTGAACGGAATCGCCCGCTCGCCGCGCGGGCCGGCGACGCGCACGACGGCGTCGAGCGCCGCGAGCGCGACGCTCATGTCCGATGGATTCGTCGCGATGCATTGCGTGCTCGCGCCGAGGATCGCGTGGATGCGGTTGTTGCCTTCGAGCGCCGCGCAGCCGCTGCCGGGGTTGCGCTTGTTGCACTGTGGGAATGCGGTGTCGTAGAAGTAATAGCAGCGCGTGCGTTGCATCAGGTTCCCGCCGACAGTCGCCATGTTGCGCAGTTGCGCCGACGCCCCCGCCAGCAACGCCTGCGACAGCAGCGGATAGCGCTCCCGCACCCACGCGTGATTCGCGGCGTCGCTATTGCGCGCGAGCGCGCCGATGCGCAGGCCACCATCGGGGAGCGGACTAATCCGCTCCAACCCGTCGATATGCGTGATGTCGACGAGCTTCAGCGGCCGCGCGACGCCGCCTTTCATGAGGTCGAGCAAATTCGTCCCGCCGCCGATGAACACGGCGCCCGGCTGGCTCGCCGAGCGGATCGCGGCGGCGGCATCGGGGGCGCGTTCGTAGGAAATCGCATCCATGTCGTGTCTCCTACGCCTTGTTCGCCGCGACGGCCGAAACCGCCGCGACGATGTTCGTGTACGCGCCGCAGCGGCAGATGTTGCCGCTCATGCGCTCGCGGATTTCGTCGGCGGAGAGTTGCGGCGGACGGGCGCGCACGTCGGCGGTGACGGCGCTGGCGTCGCCGGCGCGGTATTCGCTGAGAAGCGCGGTCGCCGAACACAACTGGCCCGGCGTGCAAAAGCCGCACTGGAAGGCATCGTGCTCGATGAACGCGCGCTGGATCGGGCTGAGGGTGTCGTTCGTGGCGAGGCCTTCGACCGTCGTGATCGATTCCCCTGTGTGCATGACGGCGAGCGTCAGACACGAGTTGATGCGCTTGCCGCCCGCGATCACCGTGCATGCGCCGCACTGGCCGCGATCGCAGCCCTTTTTCGTGCCGGTGAGACCTGCGTATTCGCGCAGGGCGTCGAGGAGTGTGGTGCGGGCTTCGAGTTGCAACTCGTAGGGGCGGCCGTTGATCGTGAGATGAACCGGAAGTAGTGGGGCGGCAGCGGGTGGGGGCGCTACGCTGGCGCTCGGCTGCTGCTGCGCGCGGGCGAGCGGCGCGGCGCTGACCGCGACGGTCGCGGCGGCCGATTGCAGGAAGCGTCGGCGGGATGGTTTATCGGCGTGCTCGGGTTTTGTGGGGTCAGCGGGATCTTTGATCTGGGACATGTGGATTCGACGCTCCTCGCTCGGTCGACTGGGCGCTGCGCCGGCTGGCTTGGCGCAGCTGATGCGGTCCGTTCAGAACGACGAGCCGCGACTAACGGCAGGGAGCAAGGAAAGTGCCATGCAATCGAATGCGGGTTGATCAAGCCGTCCGCTATTTGTTCGCAGGTAAATGCTGCAATCGGCGGTAATTTCGCACTTCAGTCGAAAAATTCTCATGGCGGCGGCGAAAGTCGCGCGACTGGCTAACGCCAGGTTGCCGCCACTTTCGCGCCAGATTCAGCAGTGTCAGTTCATTCGACCGTTGTAACTCGGTGCGCCGCGCGACATGCGGCCCGGGCCGTACGGGTCGGGGTTGCCGAAGCGCGGGATCGTGCCGTCGGTACGGGCGCGGGCGAGATCGGCTTGCACTTGCTGGCGAGTGAGCGGGCCGTTGCTCGTGTTCACGGGCCCGGTGGACGCGGTTCCGACCATCTGTTCGTAGGTATTCATCTGCGCGTAGTTTGTCTGCGCGCTCGCGGCGAGCGATGCCGCGCCGAGCGCGCAAGCCGCGAGGAATGTCGTCATCTTCATCGTCGTTTCTCCATCAACCGGCGACGGGTTGTCGTCGCTTCTTGTTGTTATACGCGCTTGGTGGAGAATCGGATGTAGGGCAGAAGTGCAACTAACGGTCGATTTTTTGACCTTCAGCGAACTGAGGGTGATTAGAAGGGCAGGGAATGACCAGGCCGTCAGAAGAAAGCGGGGCCTGAAAACGTAGCCCCGCCGTTCAGACGATCAAAGATCCGCCGGATAAGGCGCCTTCAGCCATTTCGTCGAAAGCGTGTTCAGCGTGCCGTCCTTCTTCGCCTGCAGAATCGCCGCATCGACTTCTTTCAACAGCCGCGGCTCGTTCTTGTTCAACCCCACGTGATCCGGCGAACTGAACAGCTCGAACTTCTGTTCCGGCTGAATCGGCGGATTGCGCGCGATGATCGTCGCGCCGACATCGTTGCCGACCACCATCAACTGCGCCTGTCCCGACAGAAACGCCGAAATCGCGCCGTTCGGATCGTCGAAGCGCTTGATCGTCGCGCTCGGCGGCGCGACCTTGCTCACGCTCAAATCCTCCAGCGTGCCGCGCGCGACCGAAATCGTCTTGCCGGCGAGATCGGCCGTACCCTTGACCGGCAGCGACTTCGGCCCAAAAACAGCGAGGTAATACGGCGCATAAGGACGCGAAAAGTCGAGGATCTTCTCGCGCTCCGGCGTCTGTCCGACAGACAGCAGCATGTCGGCCTTGTGCGTCGCGAGGTACGCCATGCGGTTTTCACCGGTGATCGCCACGAGTTCGACCTTCGCCTTCAGCGCGCGGCCGAGGTAATCCGCCATTTCGATGTCATAGCCCTGCGGCTTCATGTCCGGGCCGATCGAGCCGAACGGGGGATAGTCCATGAACACGCCGATGCGCACGACGCCGCTCTTCTGGATCGTATCGAGGGCGTCGGCGTGGGCCGTCGACGTGAACGCGGCAAACGATGCGGCAAGGGCGAGCGTCGCGCAGAACTGCGTGGCGAGGCGGGAAACGCGAGTCGTCATGATGGTGGCCTGAGGAGTTGAACGAGGAAGGTCGATGCACTCTAGGTACGCCAAAATCCCGTCACAATCGAAATGTGCGCATGCCAGCCATGAGCGGCGCGCATGGATCACTTGATCAGGCGAAGCGCTTCCTTGAATTCGGGACGCTGGCAGGTGCCAAGCCAGTTGAAGATCGTGGTTTCGGTGGTCGTCAGGCGGGCGCCTTCCTGCTGCGCGCGGCTGATCGCGATCGACTTGTTCTTCAAGTTGCGCGAGCCGATGGCGTCGGCTATCAGCTCCACTCGATAGCCGAGCCGCAGCAACCCGAGCGTCGTGAGCAGCACGCAGACATGCGCTTCGGCGCCCGCGACAAATAGCACGCTGTCCTTCGGCGCAGGCAACGCGGCGATGAAGGCATCGTTGAGCGTGGCATCGAAGGTATCTTTTTCGATCACGCGATGCGTCGCCAACAGCAACCCGTCGACGGTCGCGCCCAGCCCGCGCGGATTCTGCTCAGTCGCCACGACAGATACGCCGAGCAAATCCGCCGCCCGCACGAGCGCACTGCAATTGCGCATGAGCGTGGCGTGGTCGTCGATGTGCGGCATGAGCTTTTGCTGCACATCGACGACCAGCAGAACCGCTTTAGGTTTCACTTTCCATGATCCGGTCGATGA
The DNA here is from genome assembly GCF_001544475.1 of Caballeronia humi. Lineage (GTDB taxonomy): Bacteria > Pseudomonadota > Gammaproteobacteria > Burkholderiales > Burkholderiaceae > Caballeronia > Caballeronia humi. The sequence goes on from NZ_FCNW02000035.1 coordinate 19,453, forward strand.
GCCGCGCGTTCTCGCCCGCCGAGCCGATGCCCGCGTGCTTCGCCATCGGCACGAAAAAATGCATCGCGACGGGCAATTTCGAGCGTTCGAGCCAGCTCGTCAGATGCGCGTTCAGCCGATGCGCGGGCGCCTTCAGCTCCTCGCGCAGCACGGGCGGCAGCTTCTCGAAATGCTTCATCTCCGTCTGATACGGCTCGGGCGCGACGCAGAGCGCGTTCGGCCGGCCATCGACATCGACGGGAAGCCGCTCCAGCGCCTGGTGCAGCAGCGCGACGCCGAGCCCCTCGCCGCGCCACGGCTTGCGCACTTCCCACATGCTGATATAGACCACGCGATGCGCGTTGAACACGCGGCACAGGTCCGTGTCGAGCGCTTCGGTCGCGGCGAGCGCGAGCGACAGCATCTCGCCCGAGTAGGTATCGAGCACGTAGACGAGGTCGGCGCTGCTGTGGATCGGCGGCACCTTCACGAGCTTCAACTCCACCGCAGCCGCGACGATGTCCGTCCCGACCTCGTGGAACACGGCGAAGGCGGTGCCGAGCCGTTCGTCATCGACTTGCGGATATTCGTGGCGATACGTCATCGTGAAATGAAACGGCCCGATCTTTTCGCGATAGGCGAGCGGGCGATCCACGTCGTAGTCGCTCGTGCCTTCGAGGCCGTATGGGTCGTAGTCGCGCTTTTCGCGGTTCTCGCCTGTCTTCAGCGCGACGAGCGGACGGCGCGATTCAGGCACGAGATCCTCGGGCAAGCCCTCCCACGCGAGGCGCAGGAACTCGCGCGCGCCGCGATAGTGCGTCTCGAAAAGCGTGATCAATTGATGTGTCGCAACCGGATCGATGATCTTCTGCACGCAGTCGAGCGCGCGGTCGAGCAACTGGTCGGCTTCGGCCGGATCGGGCGCGAGGTGCGGCTCGCCGGGCGCCGGGCTTGCCGGCAAACCTTCGGCGAGACGTGCCTTGTGCGTCAGGTCGAGCCATTCGTCGGCGGCGCGCTCGGCGAGATAGCCCGCCGCGATGCGGTAGCCCGGCAGCACGATCGACTGGCCGGTGGTCCCGAGCGGGAAGACGTACGCGTCGGACAGCGCCTCGTCGACGGTCACCGAGCGGAAGGTTTCGCGCGGCGAGACCGCGTTCGCGTCCGAATCGAAACGATCGTGCGACAGCACGTGCGCAACGAGATCGGACGCCGTGGGGCCGAAATCGGACCCATCGCCGGGAAGCAGCTTCAGCAAGGACAGGTTGCTCATGGTAGCCATCTCCGAGACGTGGGGCTCCATCGTAACAAACCGTTGCACGGATGGCGGGGCGAGATCGCGGCGCGCCGGTTGCTACCGCATTCGTGGTTCGGGTCAGGAGGACGAAATATGAATACGCTTCACGAGGGCGGCTGCGCGTGCGCTGCCGTACGCTTTCGGGTCATGGCGGCGCCTCTGCGCGTCGGCCTGTGCCATTGCATGACATGCCGGCGGATTCATGGCTCGGCGTTTGGAGTCTATGCGGTTTTCGGACGCGCTGACGTGGAGTTTTCCGGCCGAACCCAGGCGTGGCGGAGTTCCGCCGAGGCGGAGCGCCATTTTTGCCCGGTGTGCGGATCGGTGGCGTTCATGGCCTATCTGGACTCGCCCGAGATCGACGTGCCGCTCGGCGCGTTCGATGAAACCGGCGTGTACGAGCCGGCCTACGAGCTTTGGTGCCGGCGCCGCGAGCCGTGGCTGCCGCGCGGCGTTCGCACGGAATACGAAGAGGATCGGCCGGAATGAAACGCTCGCCGCCGCGCGAGCCGCGACGTATTCTGCTACTTCGACCACGCACGCAGCGGAGGAGACAGCCATGAGCCAGCAGCTAGCCGTTCTGCAAGACGCGTACAAGTGTTTCGAACGAGGCGACATCGACACGGTCATGAAGTACATCGCCGAGGACGTCGAATGGCGCGTGGTCGGGCCGGCGAGCGTGCCGTTCGGCGGGACGCGTCGTGGACGGCAGGCCGTGGCGGAGTACTTCCGTCAGCTCGCCGAAGGCGATGAAATCACGGGGCACGAGGTGCGCGAGGTCATCGACGCGGGCGACAAGTTCGTCGTGCTCGGTCACGTGAAGGCAAACGTGCGCGCGACCGGCAAGCCGTACGAGACGGAATGGGTGCACATCGTGACGATGAAGGACGGTCTGCTCACGCGCTGGATCGAGTTCTTCGATACGGCGGCGAGGCAATGCTGACGCGCGCGTTATTCGCAAGAGGAGGCGCCGCTTGATCCACCTCGACCCGCCCACGTCCGCGCTTCTCGCACGGCTCGAACGCTTCGCCGCCGACCACGACGCCAGCGCCGCAGATCGCAGCCAGAAGATGCTGAACCTAGAGCGCCCGACGGCCGAACTCGTGTTCCTGCTGATCGCGTCGGCCAGTAGGCGGCGCGTGCTGGAGATCGGCACGTCGAACGGCTATAGCGCGATCTGGCTTGCAAACGCATTACGCGTGAGCCGCGAAGACACGCTCATCAGCATCGAACGTGATCCGGCGAAGGCGGCCCTCGCGCGCGCGAACCTGCGGGCGGCATCGCTGGACACGCGCGTCACGGTGCTCGAAGGCGATGCGACCGCGCTTTGCGAATCGCTCGCGGGCTACTTCGATTGCGTGTTCTTCGACGCCGATCGCGTCAGTGCCCCCGCGCAGCTCGCGGCGCTTTTGCCGAAGCTCACGGACGACGCGCTGCTGCTCGCCGACAACGTGCTTTCGCATCCCGGTGAAATCGCGGGCTACCTCGCCGCCGTCGATAAAACCGGTCAGTTCGACACGCTCACCGTGCCGGTCGGCAAGGGCTTGCACATCGCGCGCCGGCGTCACGCGCTGTAACGAATGTGCAGGAACCGCGTCGGCATAAGACATGTCCGAAGAATTGAACGAAGCTCCACTCCAAGGACCATCGACACATGACGAAGCAACCGATAAGCGGCAGCGACAAGGTTGATCCGGAAGGCGCGAAGTGCGTGGGCGCCTGCGATCCGGCGGAACAAATCGAAGTGGTCGTGATGTTGCGGCGGCAAGATGAGCAAGGCTTTCGCGAGCTGATGGCGAAGATCGACGCGGGGGAATCGCCCGCGCCCGTTGCGCGCGACGCGTTCGAAAAGCGCTTCGGCGCGTCGCAGGAGGACGTCGATAAGGTCACGAAATTCGCCCATCAGTACGGCCTTCAGGTGGTGCGCGCGGACCGGGGCTCGCGCAGCGTCGTGCTCAAGGGGACGATCGAGCAGTGCCAGAAGGCGTTCGACGTCAAGCTCGAACGCTTCGAACATCACAACATCGGCGAGTATCGCGGGCGCACCGGCCCCGTCAACGTGCCCGACGAGATGCACGACGCGGTCACCGCCGTGCTCGGCCTCGACAGCCGTCCGCAGGCGCGTCCGCACTTTCGGTTCCGGCCACCGTTCAGGCCGGCGCGCGATCTGGCGGGCACGTCGTTTACTCCCGTCGATCTCGCGCGCCTCTACGGCTTCCCTGAAGGCGACGGCGCGGGCCAGTGCATCGGCATCGTCGAACTAGGCGGCGGCTATCGCGCGAGCGACCTCGGCGCGTATTTCTCGAAGCTCGGCGTGAAGGCGCCGAAAGTCGTCGCGATCGGCGTCGACGAGGCGAAGAACGCGCCGACCGGCAACCCCAACGGCCCGGACAGCGAAGTCACGCTCGATATCGAGATAGCCGGGGCGATCGCGCCGGGCGCGGTGATCGCCGTGTATTTCGCGCCGAACAGCGACGCCGGTTTCGTCGATGCCGTCAACCGCGCGATCCACGATTCGGTCAACCGGCCGTCGGTCGTGTCGATCAGTTGGGGCGGCCCGGAATCGTCGTGGTCGGCGCAATCGGTCAGCGCGTTCAACGACGTGCTGCAGACGGCCGCCGCGCTCGGCGTGACCGTGTGCGTCGCCTCGGGCGACAGCGGTTCGGGCGATGGCGTCGGCGACGGGCGCGATCACGTCGATTTCCCGGCGTCAAGCCCGTACGCGCTCGCGTGCGGCGGCACGAACCTCGCGGCATCGGCGGCGGGCGGCATTCAGCGGGAAACCGTCTGGAACGACGGCGCGCAGGGCGGGGCGGGTGGCGGCGGTGTAAGCGCGACGTTTGCGTTGCCGGTATGGCAGAAAGGTTTGTCCGTGGCGCGTGTGGGCGGCGGGACGGCACCGCTCACGAAGCGCGGCGTGCCCGACGTCGCCGGCGACGCCTCGCCGATGACCGGCTATGAAGTGCTGATCGACGGCAGCGAGACGGTGGTTGGCGGCACGAGCGCCGTCGCGCCGCTGTGGGCGGCCTTGATCGCGCGCATCAACGCGATCGGCGGAAAGCCCGCCGGCCTCATCAACCCGAAGCTGTATCGCGCGTCGGCCTGCCGCGACATTACGCAAGGCGACAACGGCAGTTTCGCGGCCGCGCCCGGCTGGGATGCCTGCACGGGACTCGGCAGCCCGGACGGCGCGAAGGTGGCGGCGGCTTTGAAAGCATAACCCTCGCAGTAAAAACAACGACGACCAGGAGCGACGACGATGAACTCCGATTCAGTTGCAGCAAGCCCCGCCGACGAGACGCCGGAACTGGCGGCGAAAGCGGCCAGGAAGGCGCCGAAGAAAAAAGCAGCCGGGCGTGACCAGCCGTACTTCGATCCGGTCGCCTACGGCAACGGCCCCGACGATTCCGTCGAAGCCACCGAAGCCGACGAGAACGCCGCCGTCACGCATCACTCGGTGACGGTCGGCGGCGCGAAGATCGCCTATACCGCGACGGTCGGGCATCTCGTCACGGTCGATCCGAGCAGCTCGAAGCCCGACGCCAAGATGTTCTACGTCGCGTTCACGAAGGACAACCAGAAGGCCGAGCAGCGCGCCGTCACGTTTTTCTACAACGGCGGGCCGGGATCGTCGTCGGTATTCGTGCTGCTCGGCTCGTTCGCGCCGCGCCGCATCAAGACGTCGATGCCGAGCTTCACGCCGCCGGCGCCCTACCAAATGGAAGACAACCCCGACAGCCTGATCGACAAGAGCGATCTCGTATTCATCAATCCGGTCGGGACGGGCTATTCGGCGGCAATCGCGCCGAACAAGAATCGCGATTTCTGGGGCGTCGACCAGGACGCCGATTCAATCAAGCAGTTCATCAAGCGCTATCTGACGAAGAACAATCGCTGGAACTCGCCGAAATTCCTGTTCGGCGAGTCGTACGGCACGGCGCGCAGTTGCGTGCTCGCGTACCGGCTGCACGAGGATGGCGTCGATCTGAACGGCGTTACGCTGCAATCGTCGATCCTGGATTACCGGCAGGCGGGCAATCCCGTCGGCGCGCTGCCGACCGCCGCTGCCGACGCGTGGTATCACAAGAAGCTCGACGTCCATCCGCGCCCGACGAATCTGGAGGCGTTCGCCGAGGAAGTCGCCGAATTCGCGCGCACGGATTACCTGAACGCGCTGCGGAAGTTCCCGCAAACCGACGATGACGTCGTGCAGAAACTCTCCGAATACACCGGCATCGAGAAGGCGACGCTGCTCGCGTGGAGCCTCGATATCGCCGCCTACGACAGCCGCGGCAACTCGCTTTTCCTGACGACGCTCCTGAAATCTAAGGGTCAGGCGCTCGGTTCGTACGACGGACGCGTGATCGGCGTGTCGAGCGGGATCGCGGGCAAGATCGACCCGAACTCCGGCGGCAACGATCCGACGATGACAGCGGTGAGCGGCGTCTACACGTCGATGTGGAATTCCTACCTGAACGAGCAGTTGAAATTTACCTCGACATCCTCGTTTACCGATCTCAACGATCAGGCGTTTCTCAACTGGGATTTCAAGCACACGGACCCGACGGGCGCGCAGAAGGGCGTCGATTCGAAGGGCAATATCATTCTGTACACGGCGGGCGATCTGGCGGCGGTGATGGCGCTGAACGTCGATCTGAAGGTGCTCGCGGCGAACGGGATGTATGATTTCGTGACGCCGTTCTACCAGACGGTGCTCGATCTGCAGCAGATGCCGCTGATCGACAAAACCGTGCGGCAGAATCTGTCGGCGACGTTCTATCCGTCGGGACACATGGTTTATCTCGACGGCGGATCGCGCACGCAGTTGAAAAAAGACCTCGCAACGATGTACGAAGCGGCGACGACGAACGCGGTCGCGATGAACCGCATCATCGCGCTGCAGGATATGACGGCGGCGAAGATGAATGAGGCGGTCAAGCGTTAGGCTCGGAAGAAAGGGTTCGCACCGCAGGAACACAAGTTGCGCCTCATGGCCTGACGCTATCCAAAGCGCCAGGCCATTTGTCACCTTGGAGTTCCCCCGATGCCGACCCCGAAAAAGACGGCAAGCGCCGTCGCCAGCACCCCGTCGCAAAGCAATACCAATCAGAAGCTTGAGAGCCTCGAACAATTCCGCTCCGATGCCACCAATCAGGCCCTGACGACCAATCAGGGCGTCAAGGTTTCCGATAACCAGAACACGCTCAAAGCCGGCCCGCGCGGCCCGTCGCTGCTCGAAGACTTCATCATGCGTGAAAAAATCACGCACTTCGATCATGAGCGGATCCCCGAGCGGATCGTCCACGCGCGCGGCTCCGCCGCCCACGGCGTGTTCAAGGTCTACGAATCGCAGGCCACGCTGACGAAAGCCGCGTTCCTGCAGGACCCGTCGAAGGAAACGCCGGTCTACGTGCGCTTTTCGACCGTGCAGGGCTCGCGCGGCTCGGCCGACACCGTGCGCGACGTGCGCGGCTTCGCGGTCAAGTTCTACACCGAAGAGGGCAATTTCGACCTGGTCGGCAACAACATGCCGGTGTTCTTCATCCAGGATGCGATCAAGTTTCCCGACTTCGTCCACGCCGTGAAGCCGGAGCCGCATAACGAAATGCCGCAGGGCGGTTCCGCCCACGACACCTTCTGGGACTTCGTCTCGCTCGTGCCCGAATCGGCGCACATGGTGCTCTGGACGATGTCCGACCGCGCCATCCCGAAAAGCCTGCGCACGATGGAAGGCTTCGGCATCCACACGTTCCGCTTCGTCAACGCCGAGGGCAAAGGACGTTTCGTCAAGTTCCACTGGCGCCCGACGATCGGCTCCGCGTCGCTCCTCTGGGACGAAGCGCAGAAGCTCGCGGGCAAGGATTGCGACTTCCATCGCCGCGATCTGTGGGACGCGATCGATATGGGCGATTTCCCGGAGTGGGAACTGGGCGTGCAGATCGTCGAGGAAGAGGATGAGCACAAGTTCCCGTTCGATTTGCTCGATCCGACCAAGATCATCCCAGAGGAACTCGTGCCGCTCACGATGATCGGCAAGATGACGCTCAATCGTAATCCGGACAATTTCTTCGCCGAGACCGAGCAAGTCGCGTTCTGTCCTGGACACATCGTGCCGGGGCTCGATTTCTCGAACGATCCGCTGCTGCAAGGGCGCCTTTTCTCCTATACCGATACGCAGATCAGCCGTCTCGGCGGCCCGAATTTCCACGAGATTCCGATCAATCGCCCGATCGCGCCGCTGCATAACGGCCAGCGCGACGCGATGCATCGCATGACGATCGACAAGGGACAGGCTTCGTACGAACCGAACTCGATCGACGGCGGCTGGCCGAAGGAAACGGCGCCGGCAGCGGCGGGAGGCGGTTTTGAGACGTATACGGAGCGCGTCGAAGGCTCGAAAATCCGCGTGCGCAGCCCGTCGTTCATCGATCACTACTCGCAGGCGACGCTCTTCTGGAACAGCATGACGCAGCCGGAGAAGGATCACATCGTCGGTGCGTATTCGTTCGAGTTGAGCAAGGTCGAGCGGAAGCCGATCCGCGAGCGGCAACTCGGCATCCTCGCCAATATCGACGACGTTCTGGTGGCGCGTGTCGCCGAGAACCTCGGCTTGCCGGTGCCGAAGAAGAGCGCGGGCGCCGATGAACTCGGCCGGGCGTCGGTAGCGGAGTCGCCTGCGCTGTCAATCGTCGCGAAAACACCGCCTTCGGTGAAAACGCGCAAGGTCGCGATCCTCGCCGCGAAGGGCGCCGATGCCGCCAGCATCAAGGCCATCAAGGACGCGCTCAAGGCCGAGGGCGCGCACGCGAAGGTGATCGCGCCGGTGCTCGGGACGCTCGACGGCGGTATCGAAGTCGACGCGACCATTCTTGCAATGCCGTCGATCATGTTCGACGGCGTCGTGATCGCGGGCGGGAAGGGCAGCGCGAAGACGCTGTCGGAGTCGGGCGACGCGCGGCATTTCGTGCTGGAGGCGTTCAAGCACCTGAAGTCGATCGGCGCGATCGGCGACGGCGAGGACGTTCTGGCCGCCGCGCACCTTCCGGCGGGAGATGAGGGCGTGAGCGTCGGCGGCGATGCGAAAACCGTGATGACGAAGTTCATCGAGGCGCTGGGCAAGCATCGCGTTTGGTCGCGGGCGCAGAAGGCGGAGAGCGTGCCGGCTTGATTAGGCGCTTGGCTTGGTGACGTGTGTGAAAAATTCCCTGGCTTCGGTCGGGGGATTTGAACCACGCGAAAGTGTTCTTCGGCACCGATTCCGCCGCGCCCGGCGCGTCGGATCAGTGGCTTGTTCCGCTTACGGCGCGCTACGTCCGCACGACGGGAACGCTTGCGAGCGGCTCGGTCAAGGCGCTTGCGACTTTCACGATGTCCTCTGACTAGCAGCCGATGGGCAGTGGCATCGTCGTTTCCCGTTCCACAAAATAATTTGAGACACTGGCCGGATCGACACTTCAGGCATCCGGCTTGTCTCGTTTCGCCTTTCTCTCCTTGCGCGGCGCGCGTTTCGCTTTTTGCGCGCTGTTCTTCGCCGCTCGTTGCGGCCTTGCGTCGGCGGCGCAGGGCGGGTGGGTCGTGGGCACGGTGCCCGGCGCGGTGCCGCCGCTCGACTTGAGTGGTCAGCCGGCTGTTGCTGGCCCGCAGGGCGCGGCTAACACGCCGCCGGTGTCTGGCCCGCAGGGCGCATCCGGCATGTCGCCGCAATCCACTTCGCGGACCGGGGTCGGTTACCAAGCCGCAGCCGCAATGCAGTCCACCGTGCGCGGTATCTCAGCCGATTTCGCCGTTGAAATCGCCAAGTCGCTCGGCATGGCGCTCGAATGGCGTATTTATTCCGATCGCCCGTCGATGCTGGCCGCTCTCGCGCGCGGCGAGATCGACACCGCGACGACTGCCACCGGCAACGACGCCGGCCCGCCGGTCATCCTTTCGCGCCCTTACGTTCCGACGAAGCAGGTCCATGTCGAGTCGCGCCAGAAGCACGCGACGACCGGCCGGATCGCTTACGTCGAAGGACAGACGTCACCCGAACGCGTGCGCCTCGCCTATCCCGCGCTGCGGCCGACGGGTTTTCGTAACGTCGCGGAGGCGCTGCTGGCGGTATCGATCGGTGACGCCGATGCTTTCGTCGGCGATTACATCACGACGGCTTACGCGATCGATCACTTCGCGCTGACCAGCCTCGCGATCACCGGCTTCGCGCCCTTCGACGAAGGCGGCTACAGCTTCGCATTCGCGTCCGGCCGGCCGGACGCGGCGGCGCTGCGGGAACATGTCGACCACGCGCTCGCCGCGCTGCCGCCGCGTTTCCTGCTCGAAGTCCATGCGCGCTGGGGCGCGACGGGAACCGCTGTCAGTTTCGACGAGCCGCTCGTCTTTACCGATGAGGAGCGCGCGTGGATCGCCGCTCATCCCGTCGTCCACTATTCGACGCTCGCGCGCGCCGCGCCGCTCGCATTTCGCGACGCGAACGGGCGCGCGGCGGGATCAGCGGCGGATGTGCTCGATGCCGTCGCGCGCTTGACGGGCTTGCGGTTCGAGGCGCGCATGCATGCTTCGACGGAGGAGGTCGACCGGGATCTGCGTGATGGCTTCGCAGCGTTGACGCCGCTGGCTCGGGGGACTGTCGTGCCTCTTGCGCCCGGCGCGAGCGCCACGCCAGGCGCGCATTTGACCAATGTCGCTTCAGCCGCGAACGCCACAAATGCCACAAACACCGCCTCCGGCCCGTCTGGCTTCTACACCCGCCCGTACGGCGAAGGTTTTTTCGTAGTCGTCACGCGCGCGGGCGCCGCGCCGCTGCACGACGCCGAAGCATTGGAACACGCCCGCATCGCCGTCCCCGCCGGCCTCTTTGTCGCCTCGATGGTGCAGGATAGACTGCCGCAGGCGAAGATCATCGAAACTCCCACCTTCGACGCCCAGTTCGCCGCCGTGGCGAAGGGCCGCGCGGATGCCGCCGTCGCCGACATGGCTTTCGCCGGCTACGCCGTCGCGAACGCGTATCGCGGACAGCTCGCGATCACCGGCGCCTTCTCCGACGAACCCGTGCCCTACAGCTTCCTCGTCGCGGCGCGCGAGCCGCTGCTCGCCGGCATCATGAACCGCGCGCTCGATCACCTGCAGCCCGCCGAACTCGATGCAATCCGTCGCCGCTGGTCGCTCGGCGGTCATCCCGAGACGCTCTGGGAGCGGCGCCGCCCGCAGATCGCGCTCGGCGCCGCGCTCGCGTTCGGCGTGCTGTTGCTCCTGACCGGCTGGGCGGTGTCGCTGCGCGCGCAGATCGCGCGGCGGGTTGCGGCGGAGGCGGCGATGCGCGCGTCCAAGGAGGAGGCCGAGACCGCGAACCGCGCAAAATCGACCTTCCTCGCGACGATGAGCCACGAAATCCGCACGCCGATGAACGCCGTCCTCGGCCTGCTGGAACTCGAATTGCGCAGTCCGGGCGAGCGCGCCGCGACCGAACGCTCGCTCGCGATCGCGCATCAGGCCGCGCGCGACCTGCTCGGCCTGATCGACGACATTCTCGATGTGGCGAAGCTTGAGGCCGAGCGGCTCGTCTTGGCGCCCGCGCCGCTCGAACTCGATGCGTGGGCGGCGGGCGTCGTTGCGATCTACGGGCCGGCGGCGCGCGGGAAGGGCGTTGCGCTCGTCATCGAAAAGAGCGGGGCGCCGGGCTCCGTCTGGGTCGAAGCCGATGCGCAGCGCCTGCGCCAGGTGGCCGGCAACCTGCTGTCGAACGCGATCAAGTTCACGGCCGAGGGCGGCGTGACGCTGCAATACAGCGCCGGCGATGTCGTGGACGGTGCACGCGAGGTGTTGATCGCGGTGTCGGATACCGGCATCGGCATGACGGCCGCGCAGCAGGCGGCGATTTTCGCGCCGTTCGTGCAGGCGCACGCGGACCCCGTCGGCCGGTACGGCGGCACGGGTCTTGGCCTCACGATCTGCCGCCGGCTCGTGACGATGATGGGCGGCACGATCGAAGTGTCGAGCGAGGCGGGGCGCGGGAGTTGTTTCACGGTGCGCATGGTACTGCCGGTGGCGCCGGCGGTGGCTCCCGTCGCACCGGAACCGGCGTTGCAGCCGGACGCAGCGGGGCTCGCAGGCCTGCGCGCGCTCGTCGTCGACGATCATCCGGCCAACCGGCTCGTGCTCGGCAGCCAGCTCACGGAACTGGGGTGCGCGGTGCGGACCGCGAACGATGGCGCAGAGGGCCTTGCCCGCTGGCGCGCGGAACGCGCGGATATCGATCTGATCCTCACCGATTGCCAGATGCCGGTGATGGACGGCGTCGAGATGACGCGCGCGATCCGGGCGGCGGAGGCGGCGGGATCGGATGGGCCGATGCCGATCATCGGCGTGACGGCGGACGCGCAGCCCGAGATGGCGGCACAGGCGGTCATCGCGGGGATGACGGCCTGTCTCGTCAAGCCGGTGGGGATGGAGGAGCTTCGGCGGGCGTTGGTTTTGGCGGTGGGGGCGAGGGCTGTGGGTGTGTCTGCGTTGCCGACGAAATCGGAGACAGACGCGCAGCCCCAAGCGGAACGGCACGCGCAGTGGCAATCGGATGCCGCCCAGGCGGCGCGGCAATCGTGGACACAGCCGCAATCGGCCGCACCAACGAAGCCCTATTTGCCACCATTGGCAGAACCCCAATGCCACGAAAGCCCACAAGCAGACTACGCGCCCCCCTTCGACCACACCCTGATCGACAACTACGGCCCCCAGGCTGCCACCCTCGTCGAAGCACTCCAAACCGCCAACACTCACGACTTCGACGATGCCCGCGACGCCTTCGCCTGCTGCGACTACGATCGTCTGCGCGAAACGGCGCACCGGATGAAGGGCGCGGCGTTTGTAATCGGCGCAACGCCGTTCGCGCAGGCGTGCGTCGCGCTGCAGCACGCCTGCCAAAGCGCACTCGACGACGATCGCAACGGCGAGGACGACGAGCAAGTCGCGGCGGCGTTCCGCGAGTTCATCGAAAGAGGTGCCGCGCTCGACGCCGCGCTGTCGCAACGCGTGATGTGAGGCGGCCGAAAGCCCGCGTGTGTTTTAATTGACCCCGCACCCGTCTCAAAATCCGATCCCACGATCCAATGACCCCGCGTGCAACCCGCGCGCTTACATCCGACGCATGAATCGAAGGCACACCGAGGCTCATCCGCCGCGCCCGGAGCGCGCGCCTGGCGCGACGGCTCCCTCGCGCCGCACAGCCGCCCGATATCGCGCGCTCGCCGCAGCGCTTGCCGCGGCGCTCGCGGCCGCGCCGCTCTACGCGCAGCGCGCCGAGTGGCTGGACCCGCGCGTCTCGCAGACGACGATCGTCGATACGATTTGCGTCCCGGGTTACGTGGATCGGGTGTCGCCGTCGTTCGACGTCCAGATCCGGCAGAAGGAGCGACTGCTCAAGCAGCGGGGCGTCGATGCCGCGGTGGCGTCGGAATTCGCGCTCGATCACCGGATGCCCGTGCTGCTCGGCGGCCTGCCGAGCGCGGCCGCCAATCTCGACCTGCGGCCGTGGGAAGGGCGTTCCGGTCAACGGCGCAAGGAGCGGCTGACGGTATTCCTGAAACGCTGCGTCTGCACAGGCGATATGACGCTTGCCCAGGCGCAGGCTGCGATCGCCGGCGACTGGCCAAATCGCTATCCGAATCTGTCGAGTTTGACTTGCACGGGGTCCTGAACGGCGCTGCGTTTCTGTCTCAAAATAATCGGGACAGTGCGCCGGAAAAATAGTCCCCGACCCGCCCCGTCAAAACACATCCCCGCCCTACAAGCGTCTCCCGCCGCCCGACACAAAAAGTCAAAATGTCGCATGCGAAGGGCCGTCGAGATGGCTAACATGTAGTTGTCTTAAAATAATTTTCCGGAGCCGCGATGACCGCTTTGACCCTCACCGTTTTGCTCGCCGGCGTCAGCCTCGCCTATGCGTCCCTGAGCCGTCGCAAAGCGCTCCAGCCGGCGCGAATCGCGCGGCGTATTTATCGCGAGCGGTGAGCGCCATGCATCTGCTCGTCTGGAACCTGCCGCGCCGCTGCGCCGCGTCCGAGGTCCGGCGTTTTCTGGAAACCGAACTGGGCGGATACGTAGCGGAAATCACGGTCTACGGCGCGGGCACCTCCGACGCGTACGCGCAAGCCAGGCTGACCACCGACGTGCCGTACATCGGCGAGGCGATTGCGCAGCGCCTGTGCCATCAGCGTCTGCGGGACGTGCCGCTGAAGGCGCGGGCGTCCGTCGCGGGGGATGCATCGACGCGATTGCATTGAAGCGCGAAAAAACACCACGCCACTATCCCGCGCGCGCCAGCATCACCCCAATCAGCGCGACGACGAACCCCGCTACCTGCACCGCACCCAACGTCTCCCCGAACGCAAGATAACTTTCAACCGCAGCCAGCGGTGGGGCGAGAAACAGCAGCGCCGTCGCGCGCGATGCGTCGCCGCGCCGGACCATCCAGACGAGGAGCGTCGTCGCAACGCCCGACAGCATCACGATCCCCCACGCGAGCGAAAGCCACGTCACCGCCGACGCCACGAAGCGGTGCTCGCCGAGCGCCCACGCAAGCACGCCCGCGACGAGCGCCGCGCCGATGTTCTGCAGCGCGCTCGCGCTGCGGATGTCGGCGCTGGCGAGCGACGTCTTCTGATACAGCGTGCCCGCCGTGATCGCGACGACCGACAGCACCGCCACCGTCACGACGAACCACTGCGGCACGCCGCCCGTCGCGTGCACCGCCTGCGAGCCACCGGAAGCGATCTTCGGCGAAAGTACGAGCGCGACGCCCGCGAGTCCGAGCGCGAGACCGGCCCACGCGCGCCTCGACAGGCGCTCGCCGAAGAGCCGCGCCGCGATCGCCGCGGTCAGGAGCGGCTGCAGCGCGCCGAGCAGGGCCATCACGCCCGCGCCGACCCCCTGCGCGACAGCCCAGTATCCCGCGCCGAGATAGACGCCCTGCAACAGTGCGCCGGCGAAGAGATGCCGCACGGCGTCCCGTCCGCGCGGCCAGCGCACGCGCGCGATCCGCGCAATCGCGACGAACAGCAGCGCCGTGCCGCAAAAGCGTGCGAGCAAATAGAGATTGGGATCGACGTAAGGCGTGATCGCCCGGGCGACGATGAAGCCCGTCGACCACAGGAAGACGAAGACGGCGGCGACGAGGAACGTAAGCATGACGGCGAGGCATTCGGGGAAAGCCGAAGTATCGGCGGAGCAGGCTGCGCCGTCTTGTTTAGTGCTGCAACGACGTCTATTCGATCGAAAAAGTATCGAGCGGCTGGTTCGCGCGGGCATCGCCCGCGAAGCGCGCGGCGAGTTGCTCGTAAAGGCGACGGGCTTCGTCGAGCGTGAGATCGATCCAGTACGGGTCGCCGGCGGCGTCGTTCAGGCGCTCGGGCGGGAACTGGATCTCGATGACGATTCCCTTTTTGTACATGGCGGGGCCCTTCAGGAAAACTCCGAGTTTAGCAACCGACCGACCCGCGATTACGCACCCGCAGGAAAGACAGCATCAAGCGCGGACGGGTTGACGCATCGCCCGCGTGCGTCTCAAAAACTCAACGCGAGCCCGAGCGATGCGCCCGAAATGTTCTGCCCGAACGCATAGCGCCCGACCAGCCGCACGCGCGAGAACATCTTCGTGACGGCGCTGGTATCGAGTTCGAGCCCGGCGCCGAGCGATGTCAGGTGATTAAAGCCGAGCACGCCGGCCTGGCTGCCGAGATAGGTCGAATGCGACAGTTCGAGCACGTAGCGCAACGGCTTGTGCAGCACGATGGCACCGGTCGGCGCGCGCCAGCGGGCGTAAAGATTGACGGTCTGCGCGTCCGAACTGCCGCTCGCCGCCGCCGATCCCGCGAAGCTCTGCAAATGGATATAGCTGTAACGCCACTCGACGTCGATTTCATAGGCTTCGCGCACGAGTTCGTAGTCCAGCATCACGGCTCCGCCCAGTCCGTACACGCTCAACGAACCGTTCGTCAGGAAGTCGATGTCCTGATCCACATGTTGATTGATGTAGAACTGCGCGGCCTGCGCGTCGCTCACCGCCTCGCCGAGCGAGATATTGAAGATCGGCCGGAAGACGAGGGTCTTGTCGGCGTTCAGCGGAAAGTCCCAGCCGATGCCGCCCGTCGCCGATACATTGGTCCAGCGCGTCGGCAGCTTGCGGCGCTCTTCTCCGTCGCTGACGACGAAGGTCGGGTCGTAGCGGCTGCCGCCGATCGCGCCTTCCAGATAGAGCGGAAAGCGCTTGCTGAGGGTGAAGCCGCCGCCGACTTGCGTGAGCGCAAGGGAAGGGCTGTCGGTCGTGCCGTCGCGGATGCTGAGCGAACTCGCCGAGAGATCCGGGACCGCCGAGTAGCCCATCAACGCGAGGACGGTATCGGCGCGCTTCTGAAGGTTGCCGCCGACGACGTGAAACTGCGGCCGCGTGGCCTCTTGAGCGCGCGCCGCGGAGACGAGGCACAAGCCGGTAAGGACGCCTGCGAGCAGCGCATGCAGACGGTATTGTTTAGTAGACACGGGGCCCGTCGATGTGAACGTGAGGATCGCGAATCATAGCGATCACCGTTCGGCGCTTTGTGGCTAATTGTTGCAGCAGCGTGTCGGGCGGTCGCGCGACATGCGAAAAATTCATCGATTCGCCGCGCATACCAAAAAAAATAAAACTAGCGTAACCTGCACCTTCGTCCTCGCGACGACCGGCTGGCGCGGCTCGCCGCCTTACATTCGTGCATGCGGACGAATGGCGGCACGCGGACTGCCTCGTTGCAGAGTTGCACAAGTTGTAAAAACCGGAGGCTTCGATGACATCCGTCGACCTGGAATTCGACCAGCTCAACAGCACTGTCGATGCGCTACGGCGCTCCATCTCGAACCGCCTGATGTACGGCGTCGGCAAGGATGCCGTGACTGCGCAGCCGCGCGACTGGCTGCACGCGGTCGAGCTCGCGGTGCGCGACCGGCTCGTCGCGCGCTGGATGCGCACCACGCGCCAGCAGTATGAGCAGGATGTGAAACGCGTCTATTACCTGTCGATGGAGTTTCTGATCGGCAGAACTTTCACGAACGCGCTCCTCGCCCTCGGCATCCACGAAGAGGTGCGCGACGCGCTCTCGGGCCTGGGCGTCGACATCAACACGCTAGAGGATCTCGAACCCGATGCAGCGCTTGGCAACGGCGGCCTGGGCCGTTTGGCTGCTTGCTTCCTCGATTCGATGGCGACCGTCGGCATTCCGGGCTTCGGCTACGGTATTCGCTACGAGTACGGCATGTTCCGGCAGACGATCGTCGACGGGAATCAGGTCGAAACGCCCGATTACTGGCTGCGTGCCGGCAATCCGTGGGAGTTTCCACGGCCGGAAGTGGTCTATATGGTGCATTTTGGCGGCCGCACCGTGCAGCACGACGACCGCACCGAGTGGATCGAGACCGAGCACGTCAACGCGATGGCTTACGACACCGTGATTCCCGGCTACTCGACCACGGCGACCAACACGCTGCGCCTGTGGTCCGCGCGCGCCACCGACGAATTCGACCTTTCCGCGTTCAACCAGGGCGATTACCGGCGCTCGGTGGAGGCGAAGAACACGTCGGAGCACGTGTCGCGCCTGCTCTATCCCGATGACTCGACGCAAGCCGGCCGCGAACTGCGCCTGCGCCAGGAATATTTCTTCGTCTCCGCGACGATGCAGGATCTGATCCGCCGCTATCAGCGCACGCATTCGCATTTCGGGCGGCTGGCGGAGAAGGTGGCGGTGCATCTGAACGACACGCACCCGGTGCTCGCGATTCCCGAACTGATGCGGCTCCTGGTCGATACCCACCACGTGCCGTGGGACAAGGCGTGGAAGCTCGTGCAGCAGATGTTTTCGTACACGAATCACACGCTGATGCCCGAGGCGCTCGAAACGTGGGACGTCGAGATGCTCTCGCGCTTGCTGCCGCGCCATCTCGAAATCATCTTCGACATCAACTCGCAGTTCCTCAAGCAGGTGACCGAGAAGTTTGGCCGCGACGTCGATTTGATCCGCCGCATCTCGCTCGTCGACGAATACGGTCAGCGGCGCGTGCGCATGGCGCATCTGGCGATCGTCGCGAGTCATAAGGTCAATGGTGTCTCGAAACTGCATTCGCAGTTGATGACGCAGAACATTTTTTCCGATTTCGCGCGCATGTATCCCGAGCGCTTCACGAATGTGACGAACGGCATCACGCCGCGGCGCTGGCTCGCGCAGGCGAGTCCGTCGCTGTCGTCGCTGATCGATGCGCGGCTCGGGCCGGCCTGGCGCAGCGATCTGTTCGAGCTCGCGCGGCTGCGCGAATGGCGCGACGATCCCGAGTTCCGCAAGCATTTTCACGACGCGAAGCTCGCGAACAAACTGCGGCTCGTCGAGCGGGCGAAGCGCGAGACCGGCGCGATCATCGATCCGAATGCGCTGTTCGACCTGCAGGTCAAGCGCATTCACGAGTACAAGCGGCAATTGCTGAATATCCTCCACGTGATCGTGCGCTACAACCGCATCCGCGAGGAGCCGGAGCGGGACTGGACGCCGCGCGTCGTGATGTTCGCGGGCAAAGCGGCGTCGGCGTACAAGATGGCGAAGAACATCATCAAGCTGATCAACGACGTCGCGAAAAAGATCAACGACGATCCGCTCGTGGGCGACCGGCTGAAGGTGGGTTTCATTCCGAATTACGGCGTGAGCGTCGCCGAGCTGATCATTCCGGCCGCCGACCTGTCGCAGCAGATTTCGATGGCGGGCACGGAGGCATCGGGCACGGGCAACATGAAGCTCGCGCTGAACGGGGCGCTGACGATCGGCACGCTGGACGGTGCGAACATCGAGATCTGCGATGCAGTCGGGCGCGAGAACATGTTCGTGTTCGGACACTCGACGGATGAGATTGAATCGTTGCGGGCGGCGGGGTATCGGCCGAGGCAGATTTACGAGCAGAATCCGGAGCTTAAAACCGCGCTCGATCAGATTCGTCTGGGGCACTTCTCACCGGACGAGCCGCATCGCTTTTATGACATCTTCCATACGCTCGTGGATTGGGGCGATCACTATATGGTGCTCGCCGATTTCGAGAGCTTTGATCAGGCGCAGGCCGAAGTCGACCGGAAATTTCTCGACAAGGATGCGTGGACGAGAAGCGCGATCGAGAATGTCGCGGGGATGGGGATTTTTTCGTCGGATCGGACGATCGCGGAGTATGCGAAGGAAATCTGGCACGTCGAACCGCTCAACTTGGGGTGAGCGGAGTGTTTTGCGGCGTTTCGGCCTATGTCAGGCGGCCGGCGCTGACGTGTTGCGCGCGTGTTTTTCGATCGCCTCGTGCACCAGCCTGGCGAGGCGGTCGGCGAATTCCCGGTCCGTGGTGATGATCACTTCGCGCTCGCCGTCGGGCGTCGTCACAAGCAGTTGAAAGATGACGTCCTGCGTGATCCACGAGAGATAGCCGACCACCGCAATCATCACGCCGAGCACGAGCGCCGCCCCCGAACCGATAAATATGCCGGCGACAACCGTCGCCAGGCCAACCACGGCCATGATGATCGGCAGCGGCTTCTTGCGGTCGATCCGCACGACGCGCGCCGAGCGCAAATCACGCAGCGGAAACATCTGACCAGCAGCGCTCAGGCCCACGCGCGACAGCGTGACGCCGCGTTCGTTGAATGGAGGTTCCGTTTGCATTGGGTCCCGAAGGTAGCGTCCGAATCAAGCGCGCAGGTTACCAGAGTTGAGTGGCTTTACGCACCGCGAGAAGCGCTGTTCGGCGACGCGTTGCCCGAAGCTGGGCGCTAAACCGCACGTTCGCTAAAAATTTCCCCGCGATGTGTCGATTTTGCCGCTCGTCAAACGACGTTCCAGTGAGCCCACTTCTGGAGACGTCGATGAGATATCTCTGCCTGATCTATCTCGATGAACGCAAGCTCGACGCGTTTTCGTCGTCCGAATTCGACGCGCTCGTCAAAGAATCCCTCGACAACGACGAGCGCATGCGCGAAAGCGGCCATTACGTGACGTCGAACGCATTGCAATCGACGTAGGCGGCGACTTTGCTGCGCATGCAGGACGGGCATGTTTCAGTGACGGACGGGCCCTTTGCCGAGACCAAGGAGCAGCTTGGCGGGTTTATCCTGATCGAGGCGCAGGATCTGAACGACGCGATTCGCGTGGCATCGCGAATCCCGCCGGGGCGGCTTGGCGGCATCGAACTGAGGCCCGTCCGGGACCTGAGCGCGTGGGGCGCCATCGATTGACTACGAAAATCAAAGGAGCGAGACGATGCAACCTGACTTTCTCAAGATGAGCCGCGCGTTCAGCGGCTATTCCGCGAACGATATTCCGAAGGCGAAGTCATTCTATGGCGAGACACTTGGCCTCGACGTGTCCGAGTCCAACGGAATGCTGACGCTGCATCTCGCGGGTGGCAGGGACGTGTTGATCTACCCGAAGCCGAATCACACGGCCGCCATGTTCACGGTGCTCAACTTCCCGGTGGAAAACGTCGACGACGCCGTCGATGCGCTTTCGCAGCGAGGCGTGCGCTTCGAGCACTACGACGAGCCCAATCTGAAGACCGATGCGAAGGGCATCTGCCGGGCGAGCGGTGGCCCAGTGATCGCATGGTTCAAGGACCCGGCAGGGAACGTGATCTCAGTGCTGGAGGCTGGCTGAACCGCGCAGCGGACGGTGGGGATGTCGCCGCCCGCGGCTGGGGCGCACGCGCTACAGGCCGACTCGTTTGAGAAACACCGGAAGCAACTGCGCGATGAATACAGCGGACATCACCCACACAATGATGGCATTCTTGGCGTCCGAGACGTCGGTTTTCGTTGCGTAGTTCGACTTGATGACAGCGACGTCGGTCTTCACGATAATCATGTCCGACTGCAAGACGGCTACGTCGGTTTTCAAGACGGCCACATCGCTCTTGAGTGTGTTGACGTCGGTCTTCAGGACGGACACATCCGTCTTCAGTTCAGCGACATCTGTCTTCAACACAGCAACGTCTGTTTTGAGTACACCGACATCGGTTTTCAAGACAGCCACATCTGTCTTGAGCACGGAGACGTCAGTTTTCAGAACCGCGACGTCGGACTTCAGTACAGAGACATCGGTCTTCAAGATCGAGACGTCCGTTTTCAGTACAGTGACATCGGCTTTCACAACAGAGACGTCTGTCTTGAGAACGTTCGTATCTGTCGTCAGCGCAGAGCCGTCGGTCTTCAAGACTCCGATGTCATTCTTCATCACGGCAATATCGCTCTTTACCGACGGCAAGGCTCGTTCAAGACTCGATGCTCGCTTTGCGCGTTGCATGTTCGGTGGCTCCTTTCCTGTTCCGTTCGTTGAAGGGCCGCCTGCGTGAGGGTAAATCCTTTGGAGCGTTCCCATATCCAGCCTCGATCCTATCTCGATCCACTATCGCAAAAAAGTCGAAAAAACTCATAGCCCCCGCGATCGAGTCAGTTCAAACATGAATGTAGTCATCCTGACGTTTGTAAAGACCCGAAGCGCAGCACAACGGCGTCAGTGTATGAGGAATGACGAGTCGAAAACCGTCGTTGGCCATTCGGCGGAGGTCCGTTCATAGCACCGCTCATACCCGTAATTACCCTTACACAGAACAATGTTAAAACTTGCATATCGGATTTATTCGATATATAGTTCGTTCCAAGACGATTCAGAAGACCCTGTCAGCACCCAAATGGACATCGACGCAATTCACAAGGCCCTCGCCAATCCGGTCCGCCGCGAGATTCTCGCGTGGCTGAAGGATCCGGAGGTGCATTTCAGCCAGCAGCACATGCCGCTGGCGAATGGCGTCTGCGCGGGTCAGATCGACGAGCGCTGTGCGATGTCCCAGTCCACCGTTTCGGCACATCTCGCCACGCTGCACAAGGCGGGCCTTGTCACGTCGAAGCGGATCGGCCAGTGGGTCTTTTTCAAGCGCGACGAGGCCGTGATCCAGGCGTTCCTGGACCACATCAACCAGGGCCTCTAGACGTCAGGCTCACGCCGATCGTTCAGGTTGCTGTAGCTTTCGAATCACTTCCAGATAGCTTGTAAATCAATTAGGATCACTAGCCATGACGACTCTTTTCGACCCGCTCAAACTAGGCGCGCTTACACTTCGCAACCGCATCGTCATGGCGCCACTCACGCGTCAGCGCGCGGGCGTCGAGCGCGTGCCGAACGCGCTGATGGCCAAGTACTACGGCGACCGTGCAGCCGCCGGCCTCATCCTCAGCGAAGCAACGTCCGTCACGCCGCAAGGCGTCGGCTATGCCGATACCCCCGGCATCTGGTCGGACGAACAGGTCGAAGGCTGGAAGCTCGTCACGAAGGCCGTGCACGACGCTGGCGGGACAATTTTCCTGCAACTGTGGCACGTCGGCCGCGTGTCGGACCCGGTGTTCCTGAACGGTGAACTGCCGGTCGCGCCGAGCGCCATCGCGCCGTCGGGGCACGTGAGCCTCGTGCGTCCCAAGCGCGAATTCGTGACGCCGCGCGCGCTCGAACTCGACGAAATCCCGGGCATCGTCGCGGCCTATCGAAAGGGCGCGGAAAACGCGAAGCGCGCAGGTTTCGACGGCGTCGAAGTGCACGGCGCGAACGGCTATCTACTCGACCAGTTCCTGCAGGACAGCACCAACAAGCGCACCGATATCTACGGCGGCCCGATCGAAAACCGCGCGCGCTTGCTGCTCGAAGTGACGGACGCCTGTATCGACGTGTGGGGCGCGGACCGCGTCGGCGTGCACCTCGCGCCGCGCGCCGACTCGCACACGATGGGCGACAGCGACCGCGCCGCCACCTTCGGCTACGTGGCCCGCGAACTCGGCAAGCGCAAGATCGCGTTCATCGCGGCGCGCGAGTACGTCGGCGAGGACAGCCTCGGACCGCAACTGAAGAAGGCTTTCGGCGGCGTCTATATCGCGAACGAGAAGTTCACGAAGGAAAGCGCGCAGACTGCACTCGATCGCGGCGACGCCGATGCCGTCGCCTGGGGTCAGCCGTTCATCGCGAATGCGGATCTCGTGCGCCGCTTTGAAGTCGATGCCGCGCTCAACGCGCCGGACGCGTCGACGTTCTACGCGCCGGGCGCCGAAGGCTACACCGACTATCCGATGCTTGAAACAGCGGATTGAGTTATCGCTTGCTTTAGACGCGAAAACAGCGGCTTCGGCCGCTGTTTTCGGTTTACGACAAGCAGTCGCGTAAATAGTCGGCCGTGCGGCTCTCCGCCACCTTCGCGACGTCCCGCGGCGGCCCGCATGCAACCATCCTTCCGCCATCGTCGCCCGCGCCCGGACCTATGTCGATCAGCCAGTCGCTATGCGCCGCGACCCGCATGTCATGCTCGACGACGATCACCGTATTGCCCGCATCGACGAGTCCCTGCAACTGGGTCATCAGCCGGTCGACGTCGGCGGGGTGGAGGCCTGTCGTCGGTTCGTCGAGTATGTAGAGCGAGTCGCCGCGTTGCGCGCGCTGCAGTTCGGTCGCGAGCTTGATGCGTTGCGCCTCGCCGCCGGATAGCTCCGTCGCCGGCTGGCCGAGCCGCAAATAACCGAGGCCGATGTCCTGCAGCACTTGCAGCGCGCGCATGACCTGGGCTTCGTCGGCGAAGAAGTCGCAGGCGGCATCGACCGTTAACCCCAACACTTGCGCGATGTTCTTTCCGCGCCATTCGATTTCGAGCGTCGGCGCGTTGTAGCGCGTGCCGTGGCACGTCGAGCAGGGCGCGTAGACGCTGGGCAGGAACAGCAGTTCGACGCTGACGAATCCTTCGCCCTCGCACGTCGGGCATCGGCCCTTCGCGACGTTGAACGAGAAACGGCCTGCGTCGTAGCGACGCTTGCGCGCGGCGGGCGTCTCGGCGAAGAGCTTGCGCACGTGATCGAAGAGGCCGGTGTAAGTCGCCAGATTCGAGCGCGGCGTGCGTCCGATCGGCTTCTGGTCGACGCGCACGAGCCGCCGGATCGCGTCCATCCCTTCGACGATATCGCCGCCCGTCGGCTGCGTATCGGCGGCCAGGAGCGGATCGAGTTCTTCGTCCGCATCCGGTGTGATCGTGCGTCCGAGCCGGCCCGCGACGAGCTCCGGCAACGCCTGGCTCACGAGGCTCGATTTGCCCGAGCCCGACACACCGGTCACCGTCGTGAAGCAGCCGAGCGGAAACGCGGCATCGAGCGCGTGCAGGTTGTTGTGCTTGATCTTCGCGAGCCGCAGCCAGCCGGAAGGCGTGCGCGGCGTATGGGCGGCGCGCTTTTGCGTACCGAAGAGGTGCTTGCGCGTCTGCGACGCTTCGACCTTCGCGAGCCCCAACGGCTGGCCGCTGTACACCACATGACCACCCGCTTCGCCCGCCGCCGGGCCGACATCGACGAGCCAGTCCGCGCGACGCATCATGTTGAGATCGTGCTCGACGACGAAAAGTGAATTGCCCGCCGCCTTGAGACGTTCGAGCGCCGTGAACAGCGCTTCGCCATCGGCAGGGTGCAGCCCCGCCGATGGCTCGTCGAGCACGTACACGACGCCGAATAGTTGCGAGGCGAGTTGCGTCGCGAGCCGCAGGCGCTGCAGTTCGCCCGATGAAAGCGTGGGCGTCGCGCGATCCAGCGCGAGATAGCCGAGCCCGAGGTCCATGAGCGTCGTGAGGCGTTCGAGCAACTCCTCCGCGATGCGCTGCGCCGCGACGCGCTTCTCGTCCGACATGTTCGGGGTGCGCCGCACGTTGGGCGCCGCCTTGTGCGCCGAGCCGCCGGCCGCGACGCGCCGCTCGGTCGCCTCGCGCATCGCCTGCTTGCCGAGGATCGCGCTGTCGCCGTCGATGCCGTGCGTGTGCGCGGGCAGTTCGCCGCGCGCGATCGGCCCGAGCAGATCGGCCAGGCGCGTGAGCGGCATCTGCGAGAACGCGGCGATGTCAAGCCCGGCGAACGTCACCGACAACGCTTCGCTCTTCAACCGCTTGCCGTGACACGCCGGACATTCGCTGCCGATCATGTAGCGCGACACGCGTTTCTTCATCAGCGCGCTTTGCGTATTCGCGAACGTGTGCAGGACATAGCGGCGCGCGCCGGTGAACGTGCCCTGATAGCTCGGCTCCATCTTGCGTTTGAGCGCGACGCGCGTTTCCCCGGGCGTCAAGCCGGCGTAGACGGGCACGGTCGGCGTTTCGTCGGTGAAGAGGATCCAGTCGCGATCCTTCTTCGGCAGATCGCGCCACGGGGTATCGACGTCGTAGCCGAGCGTGACGAGGATGTCGCGCAGATTTTGCCCGTGCCACGCGGGCGGCCACGCGGCGATCGCGCGTTCGCGAATCGTGAGCGTGTCGTCGGGTACCATCGATTTTTCGGTGACTTCGTACACGCGCCCGAGACCGTGGCACGTCGGGCAGGCGCCCTGGACCGTGTTTGGCGAGAAGTCCTCGGCGTAGAGCATCGGCTGCTTCGGCGGATAGCTGCCGGTTCGCGAATACAGCATGCGTACGAGGCTGGATAGCGTCGTCACGCTGCCCACCGACGAGCGCGCGCTCGGCGTGCCGCGCTGCTGCTGGAGCGCGACAGCGGGCGGCAACCCTTCGATCGAATCGAATTCAGGCACGCCGACCTGTTCGATCAGCCGACGCGCGTAAGGCGCGACCGATTCGAAATAGCGCCGCTGCGCCTCGGCGTAAAGCGTGCCGAACGCAAGCGACGACTTGCCGGAGCCGGACACACCCGTGAACACGACGAGCGCATCGCGGGGAATGTCGACGTCGATGTTTTTCAGATTGTGTTCGCGCGCGCCGCGCACGCGCACGAAGCCATTGCGCGCGGCTTCGGGAGAAGGTTTCGGACGGGAGTTCATGCGCTGCGCACGCAGCAATCCGCAGGCCCGCGCTATCCAGGCAACTTCGCCGCGAGCACCTCGACGTTCACGATTTCCGGCGGGTTCGCGAAGAGATCGGCGGCTTTCGCCATCAGCGCCTCCGCGACCTTGCCCGCGAGATGCGCTTGACGGCCGGCGTCGTCGGGGAATGCATCGAAGATGCCGAAGGTGGACGGCCCGAGGCGCAAGCCGAACCACGCGATCGTCGCGGGCTCCGCTTCGACGAGCGGCAATCCGCTCAATAAAAACGCTTCGACTTCCTGCTCCTTGCCCGGCGCAGCTTCCAGCCGGACGAACAACGCGGTCTTGACCATGACATTGCTCCGATTGCACCCACTTGGGGTGAGGAACAAATAATACGTGCTCCACGCGCTGCCTGTCGGTATTGATCATAATGACGCACAGCGAAGAACGCGAGGACACTCATGATCGGCAGCCTCATCTCGGACATCCTGTTCGGTTTCACCGGATTGATCAGCATCATCAATCCGCTCGCCGTCGCGTTCGTGTTTCTCGACCGCACCGAGGGCATGACGAACGCCGAGCGCGACGCACTCGCGAAGAAGGTGTCGATCAACTCGATGTGCGTGCTGCTCGTCGCGTTCTTCGCCGGCACGCCGATCCTGCATCTCTTCGGCATCTCGATCGAGGCGCTGCGCATCGGCGGTGGCCTCGCGGTCGCGGTGAGCGGCTGGCAGATGCTCAACGCGCCCGACGTGCGCACGAAGGAAGCGACCGCGCGCAACGTCGATGCCGACAACGCCATGTCGAAGGCGTTCTTTCCGCTGACGATTCCGCTCACCACGGGCCCCGGTTCGATCGCGACCGCCGTCGCGCTCAACGCGAACCGCACGCACAAGCTGTCCGAGTTCGTGACGTCGGCGGTGGCATCGATTGCGATCTCGATGCTGATCGCGATCGCGGTCTTTTTTACGCTGAGCCACTCGGCACGATTCGCGCGCTATCTGGGTATCGAAGGGACGAAGGTCGCGATGCGGATCTCGTCGTTTCTGCTGCTGTGCGTGGGCGTGCAGATCATGCTGACCGGCTTCTCCGAATTCCTGATCCCGATCGCGAGCGCGCGCTAGCCGCAAAA
Organism: Caballeronia humi; assembly: GCF_001544475.1. Classification (GTDB taxonomy): domain Bacteria; phylum Pseudomonadota; class Gammaproteobacteria; order Burkholderiales; family Burkholderiaceae; genus Caballeronia; species Caballeronia humi. The sequence goes on from NZ_FCNW02000035.1 coordinate 45,716, forward strand.
GCCAAGCGGGCCGCCGAAGCGACCCGCCGGGCGGTCAGGCCAACACGATCAGAACTTGTGACGCATGCCGATACGCACCGCCACCTGATTGTTCGACCCCGTACCCGACGTACCGAAATAGCTCGTGCTCGAACCGATCTGCGCCTGTGTATCGACGCCGTTGTTCGAGCCCGACGCATGCTGATAGATGCCGAGCAGATACACGTCGGTGCGCTTGCTGAGCGCGTAGTCGACGCTTGCATCGACCTGTTGCCACTTGCCCTGTGCCGCGTCCGTCAGCTTCATGTAGGTGTAGCCGAGGCCGCCGGTCAGCGCCTGCGTGAACGCGTACTTGCCGCCCAGTTCGTACGCGTTGAACTTCGAGGTCGCGCCGGTGAGCGATTCGAAGCGCGTGTTGGTCCAGAGTCCGAACACCGTCGCGCCGCCGAACGCATAGTTCGCGCCGACACCGAACGTGCGCAGGTCCTTCGTGCCGCCGGTCGAGACGTTCGCGATGGTCGTGCTGAACGCGGGCGTCGCCGCGCCGGGGAAGCGGATGTCGGTGTACGCAGCGCCGATGCCGAAGGTGCCGAGCTTGTAGTTCAGGCCGAAGCTGTACGCACGCGAGGAGCCTTGCGTCGTGACGCCGGCGGTGGTCGTCGTCGGGGTGCCGGCGAAAGCGCCCGCCTGATTCGAGAAGCCGTACATGCCGCCGAACGTCACGCCGTAGAACGTCGCGCTGCTGAACTTCACTGCGTTGTTGATGCTGCTCGACGTCAGTTGATCGACGTCGTTGATGTGGTACGCGTAGTTGCCCGCAACGGTCTGGCCGCCGATCGAGTAGTTGCTGCCGAGATAGTCGGTCGAGAACGAGTACTGGCGGCCGAGCGTCAGCGAGCCGACGTCGTTCTTCGCGAGACCCACGTACGCCTGACGTCCGAACAGCGCGCCGCCCTGACCGAGCGTGCCGTTGCCGCTGTTGAAACCGTTCTCCAGCACGAAGATCGCCTTCAGTCCGCCGCCCAGGTCTTCCGTGCCGCGCAGGCCCCAGCGGCTGCCTTGCGCGACGCCGTCGTCGTACTTGAAGAGATGGTCGCTGCCCGTGCGCGTCGCGCTGTTGTTCACGTAGCTGATACCCGCATCGATGATGCCGTACAGCGTGACGCTGCTTTGCGCCTGCGCCGTGGTCGATGCGAAAGCGGCAAAGGCGGCGAGCGCGGCGGTTGCCAGCAAATTCTTGTTCAAAACTTTCTCCGATGAGCGATGTGGTTGATGTCGTCGGCGACCCGAGGCTCTTCGGCCCGTAGCGGCGACGGGCGGAATGTAGCGGACGCTCAAGAAACAAATGTGACAGCGCTCTCGAAGTTCGCGATTCCATACATCGCCGTCGCCCATAAGCACATGAAAATTGATTGGTTAGCGCGAGCTGGCGCGCGCGCTACGATGCGCGTCCACGCTCAACTTGATTTGACTTTCATGCTCAGAAGAACACTCCTTGCCCGTATCGCCGCTGTCGCTTTCGGCGCGCTCGTGATCAACGCCCACGCGGATGACGCCGTCCTCAAGATCGGTACGATGAGCGGGCCCGATGCGCAGATCTGGACCGAAGTGACGAAGGTCGCCGCACGCGACGGCCTCAAGCTCAAGGTCATCGAATTCAACGACTACGTGCAGCCGAACGCCGCGCTCGACGCCGGTGATCTCGATGCGAACGGCTTTCAGCACCAGCCGTTTCTCGACAGCCAGATCAAGCAGCGCGGCTACAAGATCGTCAACGTCGGCCTGACGTATGTTTCGCCGATGGGCTTCTATTCGAAGAAGCTGAAGTCGCTCAAGGACTTGCCGCAGGGCGCCAAGGTCGGCATCCAGAACGATCCGTCGAACGGTAACCGCGCGTTGCTGCTGCTGCAAAAGTACGGCGTGATCAAGCTCAAGGCGGGCGCCGGCACGAACGGCAGCAACGCGACGCCGCTCGATGTCGCGGAAAATCCGAAGAAGATCAAGCTCGTTGAACTCGATGCCGCGCAACTGCCGCGCACGCTTTCCGATCTCGATGCCGCTTCGATCAATACCGATTACGCGGTGAAAGCGGGCTTGTCGCCCGTGAAGGACGCGATCGCAATCGAAGACCTGAAGGGCCCGTACGCGAACCTGATCGCCGTGCGCGAGCAGGATCGCAGCAAGCCGTGGGTGAAGAAGCTCGTGGCGGCGTATGAATCGCCGGAAGTGAAGCAGTACATCGACACGCAGTTCAAGGGCGCGATCATCCCGTCATTCTGAGCTTCTGGTTATGCTCGCGGTTCACTCAATGCGAGCATGGTCCTATGGATGAGAACGGTATTCGCGATCTTGAAACGCGCCTGGCGAAGGCAATGCAGGCATCCGACGTCGACGCGCTGGACACGCTCCTCGCCGACGATCTCACTTTCGTCGATGCAACGGGCAAGGTCTGGAGCAAGGCTGACGATCTGAACGGGCATCGCTACGGCGTGCAACGCATCGAGCAGCTCGACGTGCAGGAGCAATCGATCCGCGTGTACGAGAAGTGCGCGATTACCGTGTCGAAGGTCGCGTTGCGCGGGACGTTCGGCGGCGCGCCGTTCGCCGGAAGCCTGCGCTACACGCGCACGTGGTGCGAGACGGCGAGCGGCTGGCGGATCGTCGCCGCGCAGTGCAGTCTCGTGCCGTTTTAAACCACATCCTCGGCGAAGAAGCGGCGCCGTGCCGCTTCGTCGCTGGGCGTATCTGGACCCAGCGCGAGCATGTCGGGCGCGCGGGCCGGCTCCCTGGCGAGATTCGGAAAGACGTGTGCGCGACGCGCGTCGGCGGCAGGGCCTGTCTCGTACATCAGCAGCGTGAACCAGCTTTGCACGCGATGCAGCGCGGCGTAGTACGCGTCGTGTTCCCTTGCGTAGGCGCGGGCGGCCTGATCCCATTGATCGTTGGCGAGCAAGTGGTCACGCAGTACGCGCACGTCGCGCAGCGTCAGCGCCAGCCCGCAGCCCCACGCGGGATTGCTGGCCGCGGCCGCATCGCCGATCAAGACCACGCCGTCGCGATACGGATGCGCGACCCACGTATCAGCGCCCGGGTACGCAGCAAGCGGCCCCGCCGCTTCGGCGTTTTCATACCACTCGGCGGGGGCGCCGGTTTCGATGCACGAAGTCACGAAGTCGCCGGCATGACCGTTGCCGCTCATCGTGCGCGGCGCATTCTTCGACGAATACACGAAGTACGAGCGAAAGCGCTCCTCGCCGAGCGGAAAGACGAGCGCCGCGCGTCCTTCTGCGGGATTCTGGACGTATTGAACGGTGTTGCCGGGGAGTTTCAGGCCTTCGTGCAGAACGCCCGCGATCATCAGCGAGTGCTCGTCGCGCTTCACCGTGAATCCCGCTGACGTGCGTACCTTCGAGCACCGTCCGTCGGCGCCGACTACGAGCCTCGCCGTCACGCGTTCCTCGCCATGTGCGCCGCGCATGCGCAGTGTCGCCGGACTACCGCATTCCACCGCCGTGAATTCGACGCCGCGCCGCACGTGCGCGCCCGCGGCTTCGGCGGCATCGAGAAGCTGGCGCTGCATCGCGGGGTGGTAGAAGTCGAGACAGCCTTGACGGCCGGGCGTCGTTTCGATGAGATCGCGGCAATCGCGCGGCGCACCGCCGATATAGCGCTTCCAGTAGCGGATTTCGACCGCGCCGGCGGTATCGAGAAGATCGTCGATGCCGAGCGCCGTTGCTTCCGCGCGGCCCCACGGCAGCATGCCTTCGCCGCGCACGCGATCCTTGAAGGCGATCACGCGCTCTATCACGAGCGCGCGCAGGCCGCTTCCTGCAAGTGAGCGCGCGAGCGTCGCGCCTGCAAGCCCTCCGCCGACGATGGCGACGTCATAGTCGGACGGTGTCAATTGGACGCTCCTCACACGCGGCGGGCCTCGATCGGCCCATGCTATGCCGGAGCGTCTTCGCTATGCAATTAACGCGAACTCACTACGCCGACAGCAGCGACCCCGTACGGAACGCCTTCGCGCCCGCGATGCGCGCCACTTCGAGCCCCGCAGTGGCAAAGCGCGTGATGTGCCGCGCGTACATCACGCCGGAGGTCGTGCACTTGAGCGTGGTAACGGTATCGGTGAGCGGATCGACGACATCGGCGATCGCTTCGCCCGCCTCGATGAACGCGCCGACCTTCGCGCGAAACACGAGCACGCCCGACACCGGCGCGACGATCGGCTCGGCGCCCGCGAGCGGCGTCGCGGGGAAGGGCAGCGCCGGCAGGGGCGCGGCGGGTGCATCGATCACGCCGCGATGGATCAGGAAATTGACGATGCCTTGCGCGTCCGCTTCGGCGAATTCGTACGACACATCGTGCTGGCTGCGCAATTCGACCGTCACCGAGATGCCGCCGTTCGGAATCGGGAAGCGTTCGCCGAAGCGCGAGCGCAGATCGGACCAGCAGAAGCTGTGAATTTCGTCGAACGGATTGCCGACTGAATTCAGCGCGAGCAGCGAGGCCTTCGAATCGAGATAGCGCGCGAGCGGCTCCACTTCTTCCCAGATGTCCGGATTCGTGTAGAGATGCAGCGCGGCGTCGAGGTCGCAATGCAGGTCGAGCACGACGTCGGCGTCGTAGGAGAGCTTTTGCAATGCGAGACGTTGCGATTCGAGCTCGGTGTGCGGAGTTTGCTCATCGAGCGCTTCGCGCATCGCGGTGCGCACGGCGCGCTTGTTCGCGTCGACGTCGCCGGTGAGATGCGCTTCGATGCGCGGCGCGACGAGTGCGGCGAGATCGTGGAAGTTGCGGTTGAAGTTGTGGCCGCTGTTCGCCTCGAAACGGCCGAGGAGCTGCCCGTGCAGCAACTGGTTCAGGCCGATCGGATTCGGCACCGGCACGATCACGACTTCACCGCGCAGCTTGCCCGCCGCCTCGAATTCGGCGAGATGACGGCGCAATCGCCACGCGACGAGCATGCCGGGCAGTTCGTCCGCATGCAGCGACGACTGGATGTAGATCTTCTGCCCGTCACCGGGGCCGTAATGAAAGCTCGTGATGGTGCGGGCGGTGCCGAGCGTCGGCGAAATTAGATTCTGGCTTTTGGTCTGCATGGTCTTCGAGCGCACGACGATTGCGTCTGGTCGCGCTTGGGATGGTTGCAAAGAGGGTTGAGCGCGCGAATGACCGTTTTTCAGGGCCGCTCGCGCGTGCTTCAGACGTTCGATCTTAGCCGAAAACCGCCCGAACGAGCCCGCGAACCGGCCGCCGCTCAAATAAAAACGGGCTTCGCGAGGAAACGCGAAGCCCGTCGTGCGCGCCGCGGAGAGCGGCGCGGTTCGATAACGGCTTGCTTCAGCCGCCGTACACGTCGAAGTCGAAATACTTCTTCTCGATTTTCTTGTACGTGCCGTCCTTGATGATGTCGGCGATCGCCTTGTCGATCTTCGTCTTCAGGTCGGTGTCTTCCTTGCGCAGGCCAATGCCGGCGCCGTTGCCGAGGATCTTCGGATCGACGATATCCTTGCCGGCGAAGTCGAAGCCCGCGCCGCGCGGTGTCTTCAGGAAGCCGATTTCGGCTTGAACGGCGTCTTGCAGCGCGCCGTCGAGACGGCCCGAGATCAGGTCGGCGTAGACCTGGTCCTGGTTCTGGTACGGCGTGACCTTCGCGCCCTTCGGTGCCCACATGGTCTTGGCGTACGTTTCCTGGATAGTGCCTTGCTCCACGCCGATGTTCTTGCCAGCGAGGCTTTCAGGCGTCGGCAGGAGGCCGCTGCCCTTCTTCGTGACGAGGCGCGTCGGCGTGTTGAACAGCTTGCTCGAGAACGCGATCTGTTCGGCGCGTTGCGGGGTCATCGACATCGACGAAAGCACGCCGTCGAACTTCTTCGCCTTGAGCGCCGGGATCATGCCGTCGAAATCGTTCTCGACCCACACGCACTTGGCCTTCAGGCGCGCGCAGATTTCGTTGCCGAGATCGACGTCGAAGCCGACCAGCTTGCCGTCCGGACCCTTCGACTCGAACGGGGGATAGCTTGCGTCGACACCGAAGCGGATCGTCGAATAGTCCTTGGCCTGCGCGGCGGTGACGGCGGTAAGCGACGTGACTGCGATGAGGGACATCGACAGGGCGGCGAGCAGTTTCTTCACTGTTTTAACTCCAGAGGGTGGTCAGTACATCCCGGACAGGTCTCGTTTCCGGGGCGGCAGCGCGAGTCGCGCCACGCGGCTTTGTATTCCGAGGATCGTGTCCTGTCAGAATCCGCAGCAGATTAACATCCCAAAATAGTTGCGGAGTTAGTGAAAGCCCGGATGGTGCGTGTTTAGAGTCAATCTTCGCGGGGGTTCACTCCAGGCCGGCGTAGTGGTCGATCGCCGCACGCGCGCCAGCTTGCAGACAGGTTACGGCGGCTTTCAACGGAGTGCGAAAATCGTCGCGACGGGTGAGCTCCGGCGGGAAGACTTCCTTGATCGCGAGCATCGTTTCGATGAGTTGCTGCGGGTCGGCGGGCACGTTCGCGGTCAGGCGCGCGGCCATTGGATCGCTGATGTCGTAGCGCGTGCCGTCGTCGGCGCGGCCTCGCAGGAACACGAGCCACGCCGCGACGGCCAGCGCAAGCCGTTCGATCGACTGGCCCGCGTCCAGGCGCGCTTCGATCGTCGCGAGGAGGCGCGGTGGGATCTTCTGGCTGCCGTCCATCGCGATTTGCGCCGTGCGATGTTTCAGCGCGGCGTTCGCGTAGCGGGCGAGCAGGGCGTCGCGGTAGGCGAGGACGTCGAACGAGGGCGGCACATCAAGCGTCGGCGCGATTTCGTGCGTCATCATCGCGTGGATCAGCTTTTTCAGCGGCGCGTGGGAGATGGCTTCGTCGATCGTCGCGAAGCCCGCGAGCATCGAGAGATACGCGAGCGTCGAATGCGTGCCGTTCAGCATGCGCAGCTTGGCGAGTTCGAACGGCATCACGTCGTCGACGAGTTGCGCGCCGACGTTTTCCCACGCGGGGCGGCCCGTCGGGAAACGATCTTCGATGACCCATTGGCGGAACGGTTCGCACGGGACTGGCGCGGCGTCTTTCATGCGCAAGGCGTCGAATGCGGCTTCGCGGTCGGCATCGGTGGTGGAGGGGACGATGCGATCCACCATCGTCGACGGAAACGCGACGTGGGTATCGATCCAGCCGGCGAGCGTGCCATCGACCGCGCGCGCGAACGATACGACCGCCTGCTTCAGCGCTGCGCCGTTGTGTGAAAGGTTGTCGCAGGAGAGCACGGTGAAGGGCGGCGTGCCGGCTTCGCGTCTTTGGCGAAGCGCCGCGGTCAGGATGCCCGGCACTGTGGAGGGTTCGGCCGAATTCGCCAGATCGTGCGCGATGCCTTTGTGCCGAAGGTCCACGTCGCCGGTCTTCGTATCGCGGCAGTAGCCCTTTTCCGTGACGGTCAGCGAGACGATCCGCACGTTTTCATCGGCGAGCAGCGCGAAGAGGCGTGCGCGGTCGTGCGGCATTGCGAGGATTTCCTCTAGTGCGCGGATCACCGTCACGCGCACGCCGTCCGGTCCGCGTTCGACCACGCTGTACAAGCCATCCTGCGCCATCAACGCGTCGCGTTTCGTCACGTCGCCTTGCAGCGTCACGCCGCAAATGCCCCAGTCGCCACCCGCCGCGAGCATCGCCTCCTCGGTATAAACCGCTTCGTGCGCACGATGAAAGTTGCCAATCCCCAAATGCACGATCCCGATGCGCGGTTCGCGCCATTCAGGCGAAAGAAGATGCAACTCGATGGAACCGAGCGTGTCACGGCAAAGCGTTGATTTAGCGTTCATTTGTCTGTCCGGGGGGGCGGGAAAACCCGTTGTTGACGATTGAATATACTTGTATGGTAGCATCCGATCCAACGAATGCCACTCAAGGAAATCCCCATGAAAATCGTCCGCGCCGATGTGATCGTCACCTGTCCGGGCCGCAACTTCGTCACGCTGAAAGTGGTGACGGACGAGGGCGTCTACGGCATCGGCGATGCCACCCTCAACGGCCGCGAACTCGCGGTCGCTTCGTACCTGAAGGATCACGTGTGTCCGCTCTTGATCGGGCGCGATCCGGGACGCATCGAGGACATCTGGCAGTTCCTCTACAAGGGCGCGTACTGGCGCCGCGGCCCGGTGACGATGAGCGCGATCGCCGCAGTGGACATGGCGCTCTGGGACATTCTCGGCAAGGTGGCGAACCTGCCGCTGTACCGGCTGCTGGGTGGGGCATCGCGCGAAGGCGTGATGGTGTACGGCCACGCGACCGGCCGCGATATTCCCGAGGCCCTCGACCGCTACGAAGAACACCTTGAACAAGGCTACAAGGCGGTCCGCATCCAGTGCGGCGTGCCGAACATGCGCTCGGTGTACGGCGTCTCGAAGGGCAGCGGCATGTACGAGCCCGCGACGAAAGGCGCGGTGGAAGAGCAAAGCTGGTCGTCGGAAAAGTATCTCGATTTCGTGCCGAAGCTCTTTGAAGCCGTGCGCGACAAGTTCGGTTTCGACTCGCACATGCTGCACGACGTGCATCACCGCCTGACGCCGATCGAAGCGGCGCGCCTCGGCAAGTCGATCGAGCCGTATCGCCTCTTCTGGATGGAAGACCCGACGCCCGCTGAGAACCAGGCAGGCTTCCGCCTGATCCGCGAACACACGGTGACGCCGATAGCGGTCGGCGAGGTGTTCAACAGCATCTGGGACTGCAAGCAACTGATCGAAGAGCAACTGATCGACTACATCCGCGCGACGCTCACGCACGCGGGCGGCATCACGCACCTGAAGCGCATCGCCGATTTTGCTTCGCTTTATCAGGTGCGCACGGGCTGTCACGGGCCGTCGGACCTGTCGCCGGTGTGCATGGGCGCGGCGCTGCATTTCGACTTGTGGGTGCCGAACTTCGGCGTGCAGGAATACATGGGCTTCCCGAAGGAAGCGCTCGACGTGTTCCCGCATGCGTGGTCGTTCGATCGCGGGATGATGCATCCGGGTGAGGCGCCGGGACATGGCGTCGATATCGACGAAGAAGCGGCCGCGCGCTATCCGTATGACCCGGCGTATCTGCCGGTCGCGCGTCTCGAAGACGGCACGCTCTGGAACTGGTAAGCCTCTCGCCCAACGCATATAAGTCTAGGAGCATCACGATGTTTGCAGCCGTACTTCACGAACCCAAAAAACTCCTCATCGATGAACTCGATGCCCCGCAACCGCAGCCCGGCCAAGTGCAGATTCGCGTGCGCGCGGGCGGCATTTGCGGATCGGACCTGTCGTATTACTTCAAGGGCAAGAGCGGCGATTTCGCCGTACGCGAGCCGTTCGTGCTTGGACACGAAGTCGCGGGCGAAGTCGCGGCGCTCGGCGAGGGCGTGACGGGTCTCGCCGTCGGACAACGCGTCGCGGTCAATCCAGGCATGAACTGCGGTATCTGCCGATACTGCGTGAAGGGCATGCCGAACCATTGCCTGAACATGCGCTTCATGGGCAGCGCATCGACGTTCCCGCACATGCAGGGCATGTTCCGCCAGTTCATCGCGGTGAGCGCGCATCAATGCGTGCCGGTGCCCGATGGCCTCGACTTCGCGCAGGCCTCGATGGCCGAGCCGCTCGCCGTCGCGTTGCATGCGCTGCGACAGGCCGGATCGCTCGTCGGCGCGAAGGTGCTGCTGGTGGGCTGCGGTCCGATCGGTTGCATTTTGCTGGCGGTGGCCAAACGCGCGGGCGCGCATCAGATCGTCGCGCTGGATCTCGCGGAGAAAGCGCTTCAGATGGCGGCGACGCTCGGCGCCGACGAAACCGCGCTCGCCAACGATCAGTCGCGCATCGACCGATGGGCGCAGCAGCGCGGCACCTTCGACGTCGTGCTCGAAGCATCGGGCAGCACGCCCGGCCTCGACACCGCCTTGCGCGCCGTGCGGGCGGGCGGCACGGCGATCCAGGTCGGCAACTTGCCGGCGGGGCAGTCGCCGGTGGCGGCGAATCTCGTGATGTCGAAGGAACTTTGCTATCGCGGCTCGTTCCGTTTCACCGACGAATACGCCGTCGCTGCCGAAGAGCTCGGCGCGCACAAGATCGACCTGCGGCCGCTCATGACGCACGCGTTCCCGCTCGAAGAAGCGAACCGCGCGTTCGAGGTGGCGCAAGACCGCAGCCAGTCGATGAAAGTCCACCTGCATTTCGACTAAACCATCCTGCACGAACCGCCCGGCAAGAGGCGGCGCAACCGGAGACTCACCATGATCAAGAGCCAGCGATGGTTCGTCGTCGGCCTGCTTTTTCTCGCGGGCGTCATCAATTATCTCGACCGCGCGGCGCTTTCGATCGCCGCGCCGCTGATCCAGAAGGACCTGAACTTCTCGCATGCGCAGATGGGCATCGTGTTCAGCAGCTTCTTCGTCGGCTATGCGCTGTTCAATTTCATCGGCGGCGTCGCGTCCGACCGGTTCGGCGCGAAGAAAGTCTTCGGCGCGGCGATGGGCATCTGGTCGCTCTTCTGCGGCGCGACTGCGCTCGCAGGTGGCCTGGCCTCGCTGATCGTGCTGCGTGTGTTGTTCGGCATGGGCGAAGGGCCGTTCAGCTCGTCGAACAGCAAGATGGTGAACAACTGGTTCCCGCGCCGCGAAGTGGCGAGCGCGATCGGCGTCATCAGTTCGGGCACGCCGCTTGGCGGGGCGCTGGCGGGACCGGTTGTCGGATATATGGCGATCCAGTTCGGCTGGCGCTGGGCGTTCGTCGTGATCATGCTGTTCGGGCTCGCGTGGCTCGTGCTGTGGACGCTCACGACCACCGAACACCCGCAGCAGAACAAGCGCGTGAAAGCCGACGAGCTCGACCTGATCGTCGCAGGCCAGCAGCAGGCGTCGTCGATGGAACATGCGTCAGGCGGACAGAAAGCCGGTCTCGGCTTCTACCTGAAGCAGCCGATCATCCTTGCCACCGCGTTTGCGTTCTTCGCCTACAACTACGTGCTGTTCTTCTTCCTTTCGTGGTTCCCGACCTATCTCACCGAAGCGCACCATTTGTCGTTGCGCGACATGAGCATCGCGACGGTCATTCCGTGGGTGCTCGGCAGCATCGGTCTCGCGGCGGGCGGCTTCATCACCGATTTCATCCTGCGCCTGACCGGCAAGCCTTTGATGTCGCGACGCATCGTGCTGTCCGTGTGCCTCGGCATCGCGGCGGTGTGCGTCGGGTTTGCGGGGCGCGTTGCGAGCATGCAGGGCGCGGTCGCGCTGATGTCGGTGTCGATCTTCTTCCTCTACGTCACCGGCTCGGTCTACTGGGCGGTGATCCAGGATACGGTGCGGCGCGAGAACGTCGGCGGCGTGGGCGGCTTCGTGCACCTGCTCGCCAACCTCGCCGGCGTGATCGGACCGGCGGTGACGGGCTTCATCGTCCAGGCGACGCATGGTCACTATGGCAGCGCGTTCGTGCTCGCCGGGGCGATCGCGGTGCTCGGCGCGCTTTGTGCGCTCGTGTTCATCCGCGAGCCGCGCACGCAGAAATCGGCTCAGGGGCGCGTGATAGTATCGTGACGTATCTCGAAAACGCAGCGATCCCTGCCCGTCCAGTCATGAAAAGCGCACTCTCCTCCAAGCCGTCCGACGGTATCGAATCCGCCGCTTCCGGCGGGGCGGTCGTGCGCGGCCGCGGCAGGCCGGCGGGGGTGACGTCGCCGAAGACGCCGCTGCCCGACCTGACCGAGAAGGTGTCGCTCGATTCGCACGAGCCGATCGGCAAGCAGATTTTCCGCGCGCTGCGCCAGGCGATTTTCGCGGGTGAGATGGCGCCGGGCACGCCGTTGTCGGAGAAGGAAGTGTCGGACATGTTCCACGTGTCGCGGCAACCGGTGCGCGAGGCGTTCATCAAGCTCGTCGAGGCGGGCGTGCTGCAGGTATTGCCGCAGCGTGGCACGTTCGTGAAGAAGATCTCGCCGCGTCAGGTGCGCGAAGGGCGTTTCATCCGCGAGGCGATCGAAACGGCGGTGGCGCGCAAGGCGGCCGTCGCGATCACCGATGCGCAACTGGACGAACTCGCCGCGAACCTGCGCGAGCAGAAAGCGGCATCGAAACTGAACGATACCGCTGCGTTTCTCGCGCTCGACGAGCAATTTCATTTCCTGATCGCGCAATCGATCGATTGCGTCGCCGCCTGGAACACGATTCAGGACATCAAGGCGCAGATGGATCGCGTGCGGTATCTGAGCTTGCCCGAAGTGTCGCCGCTCGATTTGCTGATCCGGCAGCATGCGCGGATTGTCAGTGCGTTGAAGGCGCACGATCCGGCGCTCGCGGAGGAGGCAATGCGCGCCCACTTGCGCGAGATCCTGATCTCGCTGCATCCGATCGCCGAGCGCAATCCCGATTGGTTCGAAGCTGATGAACCGGAGCGCGTGCCGCTCGCGACCTGAGTTTCCCAACCTCTTCAGAGTTGCCGAAAGGCCTTGCGGCTCGCGCCGCAAGGCCTTTTTTGTTACCTGAGCCTATGCCACCAGGCTGAATTGTCCAGCGAACTCCGCCGGGAGATGCTCGAACAGGCGCGGTGACCACTTGCAATCGCAATGCGTCCACGGCGCTTTCCACAAGTTGCCACAAAAAGTGACTTGCGTTCATATACCTGTTCGAGTATAAATTCATGGAACCAGACGCAAAGCCGCTCATCTGGGTCGGCAGCAGCAAAAAGGATCTGTGCGCGCTTCCGGACGACGTGCGCCGGTTCTTCGGGCATGCGCTCGATATCGCGCAGCGGGGCAATCATCATCGGGCGGCGAAGGCGCTGCGCGGATTCACCGGCGCGGGCGTGCTGGAAGTCGTGGAGGACGCAGCGGGCGGCACGTATCGCGCGGTCTACACGGTGCGCTACCGCGAAGCGGTGTTCGTGCTTCACTGCTTTCAGAAGAAGAGCAAGTGCGGCATTGGCACGCCGAGCGAAGAGATGGACATCGTCCGGGCGCGGCTGAAAGTGGCGGAAAACCTAGCGAAGGAGCTACAAAATGAAAAAACGTATCGTTGATGGTGTCGAATTCGAGATCGGCTCGGGCAACGTTTTCGCCGACCTCGGCCTGCCCGATGCCGAAAAGCTCAAGATCAAGTCCGGCCTGGTCTTCGAGATCGACGAAGCCATTCGCCGCCTCGGACTGACTCAAGAGCAGGCGGCCCGCCGCATGGGAATCCCGCAGCCGAAGGTGTCGGGCCTCATGCGTGGAGACTTTGCCAATTTCTCCGAGCGCAAGCTGATGGATTGCCTCACTCGCCTCGGCTACGACATCGAAATCACGGTGAAACGTGCCGAAGCCGAGACCGGCCACCTTGTGCTGGCCGTGGGCTGACGCCAGCGGCCGTTTCGGTCACGGATGGCTGTAGGGCGTCTTGCTGCTTTGCGATGAGGCGTGGTGCCGTGCGTGGTGCTTATGTTTGGGCTGCGGGTGCTTTGTGTGCGCGGGCATCGACGATTCTCCTTCCCCGAAGTGATACGTTTCGGCGCGGGCCGCGGTGGAAAGCATCGCGAACACACAGCACGCCGGGACGATCAGCCATTTTGCCAATTGCATGAGAATTATCCTAAGTTCGGGGCCGCAAGCTTAACCGATGGCGCACCGGATCGCGGATTCAGCGCCCGCGCAACGGCTGATCCTTCATGAACCACGCGAGCACGAACGCAATCGTGACGACTCCGGCTGCCACCAGATACACCGTATGCATCGAGCCGGCGAAGGCGTTGAGATAGTCGTCGTGCAGCGCGGCGGGCAGATGCTGGATGGCTTGCGGCCCGAGCGAGCGCGGCAATTCGACGCCTGCGGGAATCGCCGCTTCGAGGCGCGAGCGCAGTCCGTTCGAGAAGATCGCGCCGAATGCCGCGACCCCCACCGAGCCGCCGATCGAGCGAAACAGCGTCGCGCCGGAAGTCGCCACGCCGATGAAGCGAAACTCCACCGCGTTTTGCACTGCGAGCACGAGCACCTGCATCACCATGCCGAGGCCCAGGCCCAGCAGCGCCATGTAGCCGTACATGACGTGCAACGGCGTGTCGAGCCGCAGCGTCGATAGCAGCAGCATCGCGCAGGCAACGAGGCCGGTCCCGGCGATCGGGAACATCCGGTACTTGCCGATGCGGCTGATCAACCGGCCACTGATGACCGAGGACAGCAGCACGCCCGCCATCATCGGCGTAATCTGAAGGCCGGCTTGCGATGGCGTCGAACCCTTCACCACCTGCAGGTACAGCGGCAGGAACGTCACCGCGCCGAACAGCGAGAAGCCGACGATAAAGCCGATCAGCCCGCTCAGCACGAAGGTGCGGTCCTTGAAGAGCGAAAGCGGCATGATCGGCTCGACAGCGAGGCGCTCCTCGTAGACGAAACCTCCAATCGAGATCAGCCCAAGCAGCAACGTGAACCACAACTGCGGCGAACTCCACGGCAGCAGCGTGCCGCCTTCGCTCGTGAACAGGATGATGCAGGTGAGGGCGGACGCGAGAAACGCGGCGCCCATGTAGTCGATCTTGTGTTTCACGTGCGCCGTGTGCGGCTTGAACACGAGCCCGATCACCACCAGCGCGATGATGCCGAGCGGCACGTTGATGTAGAAAATCCAGCGCCACGACAGATGCTCGACGATAAATCCGCCGAGCAGCGGTCCGACCACTGTCGCCAGGCCGTACACGCCGCCGAACAAGCCCTGGAAGCGGCCACGCTCGGCGGGCGGGATGACGTCGGCGATGGCGGCCATCGTGATAACCATCAGTCCGCCGCCGCCCAGGCCCTGCAGCGCGCGCAGCACGATCAACTGCGTCATGTCCTGCGCGACGCCGCACAGGACCGAGCCGGCGAGAAAGATCAGGATCGATGCCTGCAGCACGACCTTGCGCCCGAACAGGTCGCCGAACTTGCCGTAAAGCGGCACGACAATTGTCGATGTCAGCAAGTACGACGTCACCACCCACGACAGGTTTTCAAGACCGCCGAGTTCGCCGACGATCGTCGGCAGCGCCGTCGAGACGATTGTCTGATCGAGCGCGCCCAGCAGCATGACTAGCAGCAGCGCCGTGAAGAGCAGACCGATCGGCGGCCGCTCGGCAGGGTGCGCGTCCGTAACGGTTTGGTGCAAAGATGACATGCGCAAACTCGGTTGAAATTAATTAACACGGAAGTTAATATAGGACATGTGTCCGAAACGGTCAATCGCATCCATGACAAAAATTGTTACCGAAACTATCGATCCCGCTCCGCCTAAGCGAGCGGGGCGGCGCCCCGGCCGTCCGACGGGCGCGCATGGCGCCGAGGCGCGCGAGCAGATGCTCGACGTCGCGCTCGGGATGTTCGCGCGGCAGGGCATCGTCGAAACGACGCTCGGTGCGATCGCGCGCGAGGCGGGCGTCACGCCGGCGATGGTCCACTACTATTTCAAGACCCGCGACCAGTTGCTCGACGTGCTGATCGACGAGCGTTTCTTGCCGCTTCGTACCGAACTCGGTGAGGTCTTCACGCGTCCCGGCGCCGAGCCCGCCGACGCCCTGCGCGCGTTCGCCGAAGCGCTTGTCGCGACGGTCGACAAACATCCGTGGTTCGCGGCGCTGTGGGTGCGCGAGGTGATCAGCGAAGGCGGGCTGCTGCGGCAGCGCATCGCCGAGCGATTCGGCGACGCGCAAAAGATGGCGACGATCGAGCGCATCCGAACGTGGCAAAAAGAGGGCAAGCTGAATCCGGAGCTGGAGCCGTCGCTCGTGTTCATGTCGTTGTTCGGCCTGACGGTGTTGCCGCTCGCCACTTCAAAATGGCGCGAAGGCGAGCGCAAGGTGACGAGCGAGCAGATCGCGCGGCACGCGGTCGCGCTGCTGACGCACGGCGTCGGGCCGTCGCTATAGTGGCGCGTCACTAGGAGAAGTCTCATGGAAGACCGAATTCGTCTGAGCGGCCGTGCGCTTTATCTGTCGAACGATCCCGCCATCGTCCGCTCGCAACTGGCTGGGGTGCCGACGACACGCGAGCAGGCCGGCCCGCTGCGCGACAACGTCTCGACAGACGAAATCACGCCCGTCACCGTCATGCTGACCTACGACGAACGCCTCGGCCAGTATCCGTACGTCGGCTTCGAAGCGGGCGGCGAGAAGCCGATCGGCGACTTCGACGTGAAGAACGGCGGCTTCCAGATCACCGTCGCGGGCAAGCGCTACGGCAAGGGATCGTCGCGCGAATCGAGTCCGCTGGCGGAGTTGTCGGCGGGGATACGGCTGATCGTCGCGGAGAGTTTCGAGCGCATCTATCAGCAGGATTGCGACAACATCGGCATTCTCACGACGACCGATTTCTCCGTGCTGGAGCGCATTCTCGCGGGTGAGGCCGTGCCGATCGACGAATTCCTGAAGGGTCGCGACGCGCTCACGCAGCAGATCATCCGTAGCGGCGGCCTGCTCGCGTACAGCAAGCTCGCCGACTGGCCTGCGCCGCGCGAGCGCGATGCCGCCCCGAGCGACGGACGGCCGCAGACGCTCGTCGAGAAGATCATCGAGCGTCATCTGCATCCGGGCACCACGCGTGCCGAGCGCGGCGACGGCGTGTTCGTCGCCGCCGACTGGCGCTTCTCGCACGACTACTTCACCGGCATGTGCGCGCATCTGATGCATCGCGCGTTCGGCAAGCCGGCGGCGCTGCACGCGCCGGATCACATCATCGCGTTTCAGGATCATCGGATGGCCGGGCCAGTCGACCTCGTCCGCCGATGTCACGATCAGCGCGATCAACTGCAATTTTCCGGGGCGCTCGGGGCCGGGGAACGTGTGGCTGGCGAGCCCGTATACAGTTGCGGCGAGCGCGCTGGCGGGGAAGATCGTGACGTTCGAGGCGTTGAAAAAAGGGTGATGAGCAGCGAAACGCGCGATTCATGCGTGTTCCCGCCCCTTATGCCAGAATTGGCATCACGCGCACTTCCAAACACGCCATGTCCGAGACGCTCACGCCAGCCGAAGCGGATCATGCGATGCGTCACTGGACGTATCGTTCCGCCGGCCAGATCCAGATTGGCTCCGCTCAACACAAGCGGATGTTCTGCGAGTTGCTGCTGACCACGCACAACCCGTACAAGCCCGCTGTCATCGACTGGCCGAAGCTGGCGCCCGCGGCCCAAAAGCGCGTGACGTCGCTGCCGATCTGGGACATCGCCGTGCAGACCGAAGGCCGCGCGTCGATTCGCGTCGCGACCTACGCCGAAATCCTCAGCGACCCGCTCCTGCGCGAAGCCATCACGATGAACGCCGGCGAAGAAGCCCGCCACAAGGTCGTGCTGTCGAAACTGGTCGAGGCGTATGGCATCGACCTCGCGCCCGAGCCGCCATATCCGCCCCCCGACGATGCCTTGCGTGCCTGGATGCTCACGGGTTACAGCGAATGCATCGACAGCTTCTTCGCCTTCGGTCTCTTCGAAGCGGCGCGCCAGTCGGGCTACTTTCCCGGGGAACTGGTCGAAACGTTCGAGCCCGTGATTCAGGAAGAAGCGCGGCACATCCTGTTCTTTTCCAACTGGGTCGCGTGGTATCGGCGCAGCCTGCCGTGGTACCGGCGGCCGTGGTTCTTCGCGAAAACCTGCGGCGTCTGGATTTCACTGATCCGCGATCGCGTATCGCTCGCGCGCGGCTTCGACAACAGCGGCGCCGCGCAGGACATGAATTTTCCCGCGAACGTCGGCGGTTCGGTAGGCGGCGGGGTATCGGCGGGTGCGCTGATCGACCTGTGTCTCGCGGAGAACGAGCGGCGCATGAGCGGCTACGACGCGCGTCTCTTGCGGCCGACGCTCGTGCCGAAATTCGCGAGTTTCGCCCGCCGCTTCATCAAATAGACGGCTTTATCCGGCTTCAGCGCATGAGCTTCGCCGCCGCGAACGAAGCAGTCACGAAGACTGCGATGAAGCCGCATTCCAGCAGCACGGCGAGCGCGACGATCGACCACGCATGAAGCTTCCAGGCGGCTCGCAGCGACTCGGCCGTCCAGCGGAACACGATGCGCTCGCGCTTGCCGCGTCGCGCGGGCGCTTCGCCGTTGCGGCCGAGCGCGTCCAGGCAGGTTTCGACGAAGACCGTCACGTTCGCAAGCGCTGCCGCGAAGAACAAGACGAGCACGCTTGCACACAGCGCGGCGCGCCACGCCATCGACCAGCCGCCGAGCCGCGCTTCGATGCTCGTGCCGATGAACAGCGCGACAGTCAGGATCATCACCTGGGATGAAAGATTGCGCAGGAATTCGAGGAAGGCGACTCTGCCTTCGCGGAAGATGATCATGCGGATCGGCCGGTAAATCAGGGTAAAAGCGACGGCCGCGAGAGGGGCCACCGCGTCGCGGAGCGACTGTACCGGGCTTCGATTGGCATGTCTGAAACAAGTTGTCGCGGTGGCGCGCTGCACCAAAGCGCCGTGCGGCGGCACTTACGCGGCTCCAGCGCGCTTTTCCTGGAACCGCCGCGACGCCTCTTCCACGTCCTGCCGGAACTGCGCGAGCGCCGCCGCGTTCGCGTCCGGCGGCTGCAGCGCGGCCCACAGGACATCGACGAGTTCGTTCGCCGTCGTGTCGATCTGAGCCTGACTGAGGCGGCGCTTCGCGAGCGTCGCGTCCCACAGCACGTGTTCCATCGGCCCGAAGACGAGTGAGCGCATCAGCCGCAGCGGAATATCCGCGCGCACGTGGCCGAGTTCCTGCCCGCGCGCGAGCACGTTCATCAGCGGCGCGGTGTAGCGGCGTTGCAGTTCGGTGAGCGAGTCGCTTAGATCATGCCGTTTCGTGCGCCCTTCCGAGAGCACGAGCGAGCACAGCCCCGTGCCATTCACCAGCATCAGCCGCAAATGCGTCCTCACGATGAACGCGAACTGCTGGCGCACAGAGCCGTCACGCGGAAGGCCGCTTTCGAACGCGTCGATGATTTCGTCGTACCAATCCGCGATTACGCGCGCGCACAGTTCCCGCTTGCCGCTGAAATAGCTGAAGACCGTCGCCTCCGAGATGCCCGCGCGCTGCGCGATCTCGGCGCTGGTGGCGGCGTCGTAGCCTTTTTCGGCGAACACATCACGGCCCGCCTGAAGGATGTCCTTCACGCGCTGCTGCGATTTAACACCCGCCGGCGTGCGGCGGCTCGATACGGAAGTGGTGGCGGACATGGCGCGAGAATGCTCGGGAATAATGTGAGCGTAGCTCAAAAATATATTGACGGCCAGACAATTTGAGCGTGAAATTGCCCCATTCGATCGAGCTGTGCCGTGTGTGAGTCGAACTCATGTTCAGGGTGCGCCGAAAACATTTGATCTGGAGGAGACACCATGACTGACGTTCCGGGCCTGAACTTCGCGCTAGGCGAAGACATCGACATGCTGCGCGATTCGCTCGCGAACTTCTGCGCGAAGGAAATCGCCCCGCGCGCGGCCGAAATCGATCGCACAGACCAATTCCCGATGGACCTCTGGAAGAAATTCGGCGATCTGGGCGTGCTCGGCATGACGGTCTCCGAGGAATACGGTGGCGCGAACATGGGTTACACCGCGCACATGGTCGCGATGGAGGAGATTTCGCGGGCATCGGCGTCGGTCGGATTGTCGTATGGCGCGCATTCGAACCTGTGCGTGAACCAGATCCATCGCAACGGCACCGAGGCGCAAAAGCGCAAATATCTGCCGAAGCTGGTGTCGGGCGAGCACGTCGGCGCGCTGGCGATGAGCGAGCCGAACGCGGGATCGGACGTGGTCAGCATGAAGCTGCGCGCCGATGAAAAGGGCGACCACTACGTGCTCAACGGCACCAAGATGTGGATCACCAACGGCCCCGATTGCGACAC
>NZ_FCNW02000036.1 GCF_001544475.1 Caballeronia humi
ACGTCGGAGCGAAGCGAGGACGGAGCCAAACGGAGTGCATACCACTCCGAGGAAGTGCGCGTTGTCACAGTGGGTCCGCGAGCCAAGCCCGGTTCCATCGTGAGGGCGACACTTACTCTCCAGCGCCAATCCCAATCAAATGCTAGTGGTGGATTGTTAGTTTTGGCGGTGGGAAGCTGCTTTCTTTGCTTACTTTCTTTGCAGCAGCAAAGAAAGTGAGTCCCGCCCCGGACAGGGGCAGAGCCAATAGACCGAAAAGAAAGCAAGTTCCACAGAAGCCCAGGCGCATCAAACGGTTGAAACAAGCACCCACCCCGAGCGCCAGCGAAACACCAACGTCGCTGCGAGTCAACTCGCGGTCGCAACCGGTCGCCTGCGCGCCTTTATGCGGCGGTACTTTTATGCACGGGCGGTTGGAACGCCCGCCCCACGGAAACCGGAACAGGACGCCATGAGACCACTTTTGAAAAACCTGCTTGCCTGCGTGTGCGCAGCGTCTGCGCTGGCATCGGCAAGCGTCGCGAACGCGCAAGCGAAGGAAGACGATTCGTGCCGCACCGTGCGCTTCGTCGATATCGGCTGGACCGACATCACGTCGACGACCGCGCTCGCCTCCGTGGTCTTCGAAGGCCTCGGCTATGCACCGAAGACAACCGTCGCCTCGGTGCCGATCTCGCTCGCGGGCCTGAAGAGCAAGCAGATCGATGTCTCGCTCGGCTACTGGTGGCCGGTGCAGCAGAAGGCCGTCGAGCCGTTTCTCGAAGCGAAGTCGATCCAGAAGCTCGAACCGCCAAATCTCTCGGGCGCAAAGGCGACGCTTGCCGTGCCGAGCTACGAATACGAGGCGGGTCTCAAGACCTTCACCGATATCGCGAAGCATCGCGACCAACTCGACGGCAAGATCTACGGCATCGAACCGGGCAGCAGCGCGAACGCGAAGATCCAGAAGATGATCGACACGAACCAGTTCGGACTCGGCGGATTCAAGCTCGTGCAGTCGAGCGAGGCGGGCATGCTCGTGACGGTCGAACGCGCGATCCGCGACAAGAAATGGGTCGTCTTTTTAGGCTGGGAGCCGCATCCGATGAACATCCAGATGAAGATCGACTATCTCTCGGGCGGCGACGAGGTGTTCGGTCCGAACTACGGCGAAGCGCGCGTCTACACGCTGACCAATACCGACTTCCTCACGCGCTGCCCGAACGCGGGCAAGTTCGTCACGAACCTGCGCTTCACGACGCAGCTCGAAAACCAGCTGATGCAGCCGGTGATGAACAAGGAGCGCCCCGCCGATGCCGCGAAGGCGTATCTCAAGAAGAATCCGCAACTGCTCGACGGCTGGCTCGCGGGCGTGAAGACGGTCGATGGCAAGGACGGCTTGCCGGCAGTGAAGCAGTACCTCGGTCTGTGAACATCAAGCAAAGGACAGCGCGAACATGAACTACGAAGTGATCGTGACCTGTGCCGTAACGGGCGCAGGCGATACGACGAACAAGCACCCGGCCATCCCCGTGACGCCGAAACAGATCGCCGATGCCGCGATCGAAGCCGCGCGCGCGGGCGCGACCGTCGCGCATTGCCACGTGCGCGATCCGCGAACGGGGCGAGGCAGCCGCGACCCCGCGCTTTATCGCGAAGTGGTGGATCGCATCCGCTCATCGGACACGGACGTCATCATCAATCTCACTGCGGGCATGGGCGGCGACCTCGAAATTGGCGCAGGCGAATCGCCGATGCAGTTCGGCGCGGGGACGGACCTCGTCGGCGGCTTGACGCGGCTCGCGCACATCGAGGAACTGCTGCCGGAAATCTGCACGCTCGATTGCGGCACGCTCAACTTCGGCGACGGCGACACCATCTACGTATCGACGCCCGCGCAACTGCGCACTGGTGCGAAGCGCATCCAGGAACTCGGTGTGAAGCCCGAACTGGAAATCTTCGACACGGGGCATCTGTGGTTCGCGAAGCAGTTGCTGAAGGAAGGCCTGCTCGACGATCCGCCCCTGTTCCAGCTCTGCATGGGCATTCCGTGGGGTGCGCCGCCCGACACCGGCACGATGAAGTCGATGGTCGACAACATGCCGCCGGGCGCGCACTGGGCCGGCTTCGGCATCGGCCGCATGCAGATGCCGATAGTCGCGCAGGCGATGCTGCTCGGCGGCCATGTGCGTGTCGGATTGGAGGACAACCTCTACCTCGATCGCGGCGTGCATGCGACCAACGGCTCGCTCGTGCAGCGCGCGGTCGAGATCATCGAGCGGCTCGGTGGGCGCGCGCTGACGCCTGCGGAAGGGCGCAGGAAGCTCGGTTTGCCCGCACGCGGCGAGCGTCTGCTCGATCGTCGCGCGCTGAAGGAATTCGCCTGACTCTCCACTGGAACAAAGCACATGCAAGTGAAAACATTCGCCGCGCTGGGCGCGGGCGTCATCGGTAGCGGCTGGGTGGCGCGCGCGCTCGCGCATGGACTCGACGTGATCGCGTGGGACCCGGCGCCGGGCGCCGAGCAGCAACTGAGAGCGAACGTGGCGAACGCGTGGCCCGCGCTCGAACGCGTCGGGCTCGCGAAGGACGCGTCGCAGGCGCGCCTGCGATTCGTTGCGACCGTCGAGGAATGCGTCGCCGAAGCCGACTTCATTCAGGAGAGTGCGCCGGAGCGCGAGGACCTCAAGCTCGCGCTGCACGAACGCGTGAGCCGCGCGGCGAAGCGCGAGGCGATCATCGCATCGTCGACGTCGGGTTTGCTGCCCACTGATTTTTATGCGAGCGCGATTCATCCCGAGCGCTGCATCGTCGGGCATCCCTTCAACCCGGTGTATCTGCTGCCCCTCGTCGAAGTGCTCGGCGGCGAGCGCACGTCGGCCGAGACGATCGATGCCGCGATGAGTTTCTACGCGTCCATCGGCATGCGGCCGCTGAAGGT
The DNA here is from genome assembly GCF_001544475.1 of Caballeronia humi. Taxonomy (GTDB): domain Bacteria; phylum Pseudomonadota; class Gammaproteobacteria; order Burkholderiales; family Burkholderiaceae; genus Caballeronia; species Caballeronia humi. Next base: position 2,921 of record NZ_FCNW02000036.1, read on the forward strand.
GCGCAAGGAAGTGCCGGGCTTTGTCGCGGACCGGTTGCTCGAAGCGCTTTGGCGCGAGGCGCTGCATCTGGTGAACGAAGGCGTCGCGACGACCGGTGAAATCGACGATGCCATTCGCTTCGGCGCGGGCATCCGCTGGTCGTTCATGGGCACGTTCCTGACCTACACGCTGGCGGGCGGCGAGTCCGGCATGCGACACTTCATGCAGCAGTTCGGTCCCGCGCTCGAATTGCCGTGGACGAAACTCGTCGCCCCGAAGCTGACCGGCGAACTGATCGATCGCGTGGTGGAAGGCACGTCGCGGCAGACGGGCGGCCGCAGCATCAAGGAGCTGGAGCGCTACCGCGATGACTGCATCACGAGCGTGATCGATGCGATTGCCGCCGCCAAGGCGCGGCATGGAATCGAAGACTAGGAGACAAGGGATGGCCGCTGCATTCACGATTTACCGCGACACGGTGAAGCCCGAATGGGTCGATTACAACGGCCATCTGCGCGATGCGTTCTACATGCTGATCTACAGCCTCGCGACCGATGGGTTCATGGACCGCATCGGTCTCGACGATGCAACGCGCCGCGCGCGCCATCGCACGATCTACACGCTCGAAGCGCACGTGAACTTTCTGCGCGAAATCAAGGAAGGCGCGCAGGTTCGCATCGAGGCGCTTGTGCTGGCGCACGATACAAAGCGCGTGCATCTGTATATGGAAATGTTCGAAGGCGAGTCGCGGGAACCCGTGTCGGCGAGCGAGCAGATGCTGCTGCATATCGATACGAGTAGCGAACCGAAAGCCGCCGCGTTCGATGAAGATATCGCCGGACGCATCGCCGCATGTTGCACGAGCGACGTGACCGCAGCACGTTACGCAGGCCGCGTGATCGGCTTGCCCAAACGCTCATCCGTCGCGACCGATCCCGCCTGAGCACGCCACGTCCTGAGCAGCAGCGCATTCGTCACGACGCTCACGCTGGAGAACGCCATCGCGGCGCCCGCGAACATCGGATCGAGCAGGCCGAACGCGGCGAGCGGAATCCCGATCAGGTTGTAGACGAACGCCCAGAAGAGGTTTTGCTGGATCTTGCGATACGTGCGCCGCGAAATATCGATTGCATCTGCAACTAACACCGGATCGCCGCGCATCAGCGTGATGCCGGCCGCTTCGATCGCGACGTCGGTGCCGCTCGCCATCGCGATGCCGATATCGGCGGCGGCGAGGGCCGGGGCGTCGTTGATGCCGTCGCCGGCCATTGCGACCACGCCATCCGTCGATGCCTTCAGTTGCGTGATGACGCGCGCCTTGTCGTCGGGAAGGACTTGCGCGTGCACGTCCTGCGGCGCGATGCCGAGCGCCTTCGCGACGCTCGCCGCGCTCCCCGCGTTGTCGCCGGTGACGAGCACGCTCTGCACGCCCATCGACGCCAGCCGCTCGATCGCGGCGCGGGCCGTCGGCTTGACGGTATCGCCGAATGCGATCAGCGCGAGTACGCGCGCGTGATCCATGTCGATCAGCCACGAAACCGTGTTGCCTTGCGCTTCGAGTTCGAGCGCTCGCGCGGCGAGATCATGCGGCGCCTGCGCGTTCAATTCGTCGAGCCAGCGGCCGCTGCCGATTGCGAGGCGCTGCGATGCGACGTGTGCTTCCACGCCCCGTCCCGCGACCGCGCTTGCCGCGCTCGCCTCGAAGCGTGGCGCGTCCGCTTCATCGGCCGCTGCGACCACTGCGCGTGCGAGCGGATGGTCGCTCATGCGCTGCACGGCTGCAGCGAGCCCCAACGCCTCATGCCGATGGACCTCCGGCGCAACCTCGAGCGCTGTTACCGCGGGCCGCCCGACGGTCAGCGTTCCGGTCTTGTCGAAAGCGACAACCTTGATCCGATGCGCGAGTTCGAGCGCTTCTGCGTCCTTGATCAGCACGCCGTGGCGCGCCGCGACGCCCGTCCCCGCCATGATCGCGGCGGGCGTCGCCAGGCCGAGGGCGCACGGGCACGCGATCACGAGCACCGCGACCGCATTGAGCAGCGCCGTTTCAACACTCGCGCCATGCACGAGCCAGCCAGCCAGCGTGACGAGCGCGATCGCGAGGATCGCCGGCACGAACACCGCCGACACGCGATCGACGAGCCGCTGGATCGGCGCTTTCTCCGCCTGCGCCGATTCCACGAGCCGGATGATCCGTGCGAGCGTGGTTTCGGCGCCGATTGCCGTCGTTTCGATCGCGATCACGCCTTCGCCGTTGATCGAACCGGCCGTCGCGCGCGCGCCCGGCTCCTTCGCGACGGGCAGGCTCTCGCCGGTGATGAGCGACTCGTCGATGTGCGTACGGCCTTCGCGCACGATGCCATCAACCGGCACGCGCTCGCCCGGCCGCACGATCGCCGTATCGCCGACGCGCACGTCAGCGAGCGCGATCTCGCGCTCGCCCGACGCGTCGCGGATGCGCGCCTTGTCCGGACGCAGCGCGTTCAGCGCGCGGATCGCGTCGGTGGTCTGGCGCTTGGCGCGTGCTTCGAGCCACTTCCCGAAGCGCACGAGCGTGATGACGACCGCCGACGCCTCGAAGTACAGATGCATCGAATCGCCGGGATGCGCGGCCATCTGATAGACGCTCAGCCCCCATGCCGCCGACGTTCCAAGCGCGACGAGCAGGTCCATGTTGCCGGCTTTCGCCCGCACCGCGTGCCACGCGCCGACGTAAAACCGCGCGCCGAGCACGAACTGCACGACGCTCGCGAGCCAGAGTTGCACCCACATATCGGGCATGAACGCGGGGCCGAACATCGGCAGGACGAGCGGCAGCGTGAAAAGCGCCGAAACGATCACGGCGATGAGTTCGCCCTGACGCGAGCTGGATGAAGTGGCGGCGAGCGGCGCTTCCGGCACGATCGGCGTGGCTTCGTAGCCCGCCTTGGTGATCGCGGCGACGAGCTGGTCGTCGGTGACCGAGGGCGCGGCGTGGACTGTCGCCTTTTCTGTCGCAAGGTTGACGGACACGCGTTCGACGCCCGGCACGCGCGTCAGCACCTTCTCGACGCGCGCGACGCACGACGCGCACGTCATTCCCCCGACGGCGAATTCGGCAGTTTTGGAAACATCTGACATGAAGAGCACTCCGGTCTGGCTGGGGCGAGTACAGCATGAAAACGTCAAACTCGTCCCGATAGACCCAGTATTGACCTTCCAATGCTTGGAAGGTCAAGCATGCCCTTATTTGATCAGCGGCGGCGCGGCGAGCATCGCGTCGGCAAGCGCGCTTTCGCGGCCGTCGCGGCGGAGGCCCTCGACGGCGCCGAACCGGTCCGCGTCGGCTTTGTTCTGCGAGAGTTTCGCCTTGCCGACGAACCGCGTCACCTCGATCTCGATCCCGACGATTGCCGAGAGCATCTGGTCGATGAAATCGCGTGGCGCATCGCCCATCTTCCACGGCACGGGCTCCCCGGCCTCCATCTTGCGCGTGAGCCGCGCGACGAGGCCGCGCACGAAGGCTTCGTCGTCGCGCACGGTGATCCGGCCGTGCGCATGCACCACCAGATAGTTATAAGTCGGCACCTGCTTGTGCGCCTCGTGCTTGCTCGGGTACCAGTTCGGCGAGATGTAGCCGGTCGCGCCCTGGAAAATCACGAGCACCTCCTGCTGCGGCTGAACCTCGCGCCACACCGGATTCGCCCGCGCGACGTGGGCGCGCAGGATGCCGTGCTCGCCTTGGGTGGCATCGAGTTCGAAAGGGACGTGATTAGCGTCGAGACCGGCCGGTCCGTGGGTCACGAGCGCACCAAGCGGGTGCGCGGCGATCAGCGCGTGAAGCGCTTCGGGACGGGTTTCTTCGAAATGGGTGGGGAGATACATCGACGTCATTCTTTTTGGGATATACACATAGCAATGGTAAGCGATGCGGCGGGGCGCCGGAAGGGCGCATGCGAGTGCGGTCGAGGGCCCGTCCCGCCGGCTTTTCACGCGATTCAACGCACTCCTTGCCTATCCGTGATAGATAAGATAAAACCCCGATTCCAAGATGGAAAAATTGTGCGGCGCAAGGGGTGCGGGCGAATGGCAGGAGCCGCGGGAAAGCCACGGTGCGTCGCGGGATGGTCACAAAGTAGAAGAACCGGATTCGAACTCGAATGAAAACCAATCGACGCTGGGCGTTCACGTTTCAGCCGGTCCGTTCGGCCGTCTGTATGGCCGCTTTTGCCGGCGCGGCGGCGCTGCTCGCGGGCTGCGCCTCACATGCGCCGCAGCCGAAGACGAGCGGCGGCTGGCTGAAAGACCAGGTCGCCGACGCCTATACGTTCGGCTTTCCGCTCGTGGCGTCGGATGTGGCGCGCGAGCGTGCGGCAGGTGGCGACGGCACGCGCCCCGGTCAGGCGCCGCTCAACACGCTGCGTCACGCGAGCGCGCTGCCGCCCGTCGGCGTGACGGGTGCGCCGAGCGTCGATACGCTCGAATCTACCGCGTGGCTCGATGTCGCGAAGGAGCCGGTGCTCGTGTCGCTGCCGGCAGCGCCGCGCGGCCGTTACTACGACGCCCGCGCGTTCGACGCGTGGACCAACGTTCTCTATTCGAGCGCTGAACGCGCGCCCTACCCGAAGGCGCAGACGATCGCGTTCGTCCCGGCCGGGTGGAAGGGCACGCTGCCGTCGGGCGTACTGCGCATCGAGGCGCCGACACGTTACGTCTGGCTTTCGATCCGCGTGCGCGTGAACGGCCCGCGCGACGTGCGCGAGGCGCGCAAGCTCCAGACGGCGATGCAAGTCGATACGCTGTCCGGCGCGCCGCGTGCCGCGCCCGATCCTGCAGCCGCCACGAGCGGCGCGTGGTCGAACGCCGCCGCGGACCATCTGGCGACGCCCGCGACCGCGTCGTCGCCGGCGGAACAGGCGGAGACGTTCGACGCCAACACGTTCTTCGCGCGCCTGGCTCACGCGCTCGACGACAACCCGCCCTCTGCCGAAGACGCCCACGAGATGAGCCAGCTCGCCGAACTGGGCGTCGTGCCGGGCGAGCAGGTGCAGTTCCGCAAGCGCGACGCGGCGCTCCTCGCCACAGGTCTCGCCGACGGCCGCGAGCGTCTCGCGACCGTGCCGTCGAACGCGATCTCGAAGAACGGCTGGACGTGGTTCGGCGACAGCGTCGGCAAGTACGGCGCCGATTACACACTGCGCGCGTACCTTGCCCGGCGCGACCCGGGAACCGCGACTAAAGAAAGCGAAGTGAAGCCTGTCGCGCGCGTCGACAGCGACGATCATCCGCTTAACGGCGCAAACACCTACGTGCTGCATTTCGCGCCGAACCAGTTGCCGCCAGTGCGCGGCTTCTGGACGCTCACCGCGTACACGAAGGACGGCGCGCTCGTCGAGGGCAAGGTGCCGCGCCTGTCGCTTTCCGATCGCGACAAACTAAAGAAGAACCGCGACGGTTCGATCGACGTGGTCGTGTCCGAGGCAACGCCGGCCAAGGGGCTGGCGTCGAACTGGCTGCCGGTGCCCGGCGGCGACTTCCAGCTCGTGATGCGTCTTTACGCGCCCAAACCGCAGGCCGCCGACGGTACCTGGGCGCCGCCGGTCGTCCAGAGGCAATAAACGCAGTGGGCGCTTTTTCATGCGTTTTTGTGCAACGTTTGCGTGAAACCTCGTCGTATACTTGGGAATCACAATAACGGATCAGCGTGGCGGCCGGCGTTCATCCGGCTGCGCTGAACGAGAAACGCATGGCAAGCGTCACCAAGTCTTCGCTGGCATCGGCCGGACAAACCCTGCGCGGCGTGGCGAACGCGCGCCGCACGCGGCGGATCATCATCGGCCTGTTGATCGCGCTGGCGGTCATCGGTCTCCTCGGGTTCTTCGCCGCGCCGCCGCTCATCCGGCACGTCGCCGAGCAGCAACTCGGCGCGCAACTCGACCGCCCGGTCACCATCGGGCGTATTGCGCTCAATCCCTACACGCTTGCCTTCGAAGCCGATCGCGTGCATATCGGCGAGGCGGCGGCCAATCTGGCGAATGCGCCGGACAAGGCCGCGAGCTTCATCGATATCGAGCGGCTGGTCGTGCAGCCGTCGTGGTCGTCGCTGTTTCGCGCGGCGCCGATCATCGACGAAGTCAAAATCGACTCGCCGCGTTTCCACCTCGTGCGCTATGACGCCGAGCGTTTCAATTTCTCCGATCTCATCGCGAAGTTCTCGAAGCCGTCGCCGACGCCTTCGAGCAGCCCCGCGCGGTTCTCGGTGTCGAATATCCGGCTGGAGAACGGCCGCATCGAATTCGACGACCGGTTGCTCAAGTCCCAACATGTGATCGACCGCTGGGCGATCGGCATTCCTTTCATCGCGACGCTGCCTTCGGCCACCGACATCTACGTCACGCCTTCGCTGCAGGCGCGCATCGACGGCTCGCCGCTCTCGATCACCGGGCGCACCAAGCCCTTCTCGCAGTCGCGCGACTCTGAAATCGCGGTGACGCTCGACGGGCTGGACGTGCCGCGGATCGCGTCGTATGCGCCGGCGTCGGTGCCGGTGATCGTGAAGGGCGGGCGGCTTTCGACCGACCTCAACGTGCGCTTTTCGATCGAAGCCGAAGCGCCGGCGATCCACATCAACGGCACCGCTGATCTCGCCGATCTCTCCATCACCGACAAGCAGAACGCGCCGCTCGTGGCGTCGCGCGCGCTGCACGTGGCGATCCGTAACGCCGAGCCGCTGCGCAACATCTATCAACTCGACGACCTGCGCCTCTCCCAGCCGGACGTCAAGCTCGCGCGCGACGCCTCGGGCGTGCTGAACGTCGCGAAACTGGCGCCGGCACCATCCGCGCCGGCTCCGGAGTCAGCAGAAAAAGCGCCCCCGCTCGACTTGTCGATCAAGCATCTCGCCATCGACGGCGCCACGATCGCCTTCGACGACAGCCTGATGGCACAGCGAACGCACTTCGCGCTGTCGAACCTCGGCGTGACGGTCGACGATTTCTCGACGCTCGCCAAAACGCCCGCGCGCTACACGCTGAAGACGGCGCTCGACAAGAGCGGTTCGTTAAGCGCGTCAGGCGGCTTCACGCTTGCCGCCAAGACCGCCGACGTGAAGCTGGCGCTCGATGCGCTCGCGCTGCCGCCGTTGCAGCCGTACATCGCGAAATCGGTGGCCGCGCGCGTCGCCGACGGCACGCTCGGCGCGAATCTCCCGCTGACGCTCGACTGGTCGAAGCCCGAGCCCGTGATCCTGGTCGGCGCGGGCGACGTGACGCTCAAGTCGCTCAAACTCGTGCCGCAGGCGAACACGGCGCCGGTCGCGCTGGCGTCGGCGGTCGCGAAGATTCAGAAAATCGATGTCGGCGCGCGCACGGCCGCGCTCGACAGCGTTCGCCTGAGCGGCCTTTCCCTCGATGCCACGCGCAAGAAGGACGGCTCTATCGACCTCGCCGCCCTCGCCGGGCCGCACGAAGCGGCGCCCGAGCCGAGCGCCGCGCACAAGATTCAGAAGGCGCAGGCGGCGGGTCCGGCGTGGCGCTATCAGATCGGCGAGATCGCACTGGCCGATTCGGCCGCCAATTTCACCGACGAAACGACGCCCACGCCCGTCACGCTGCGCGTCGCTTCGCTGAACGCGAACGTGCGCCAGTTCAGCGACGACCTGACGAAGCCGCTCGCCGTCGACGGCAAACTCGCGCTGAACGGGAAAGGCGCGCTCGGCGTCGGCGGGACGGTGACGGTGAGTCCGCTGAAAGTGGCGCTGCACGTCGACGGCAGCCAGATCGATGCCGCCGCCTTCGAGCCGTATTTCGGCAGCAAGCTCAACGTCGCGATCGCGAGCGCGCTCCTGAACGCGAACGGCGACGTCGCGATGGCGGGCAGCGGGCCGGCGCTCAAGGCGTCGTACAAGGGCGACGTGTCGCTCACTGACGTGCGCATGATGGACAAGGCAAGCGCCGACCCGTTCGCCGGCTGGAAGCTGCTCGGCCTGACGAACGTCAAGGTGAATTACAGCGAGCGCGGCACGGATGTCGATGCCGCGCGCGTCGTGTTCGCCAATTTCTACGGGCGCGTGCTGCTCAACGCGCAGGGCAAGCTGAACCTGCGTGACGTGGTTGCGAGTCAGAGTGGGCCGGCGCAGTCGGTCACGCGGGAGAACAGCGCGGCGGCCTCGGCGCCGCTCGTGGCGAGCGCGCCGCAAAACGTCACGGCGGCGACGGGGCCGAGCAGCCCGGTCAACCTGCACTTCGGCCAGCTCGTGCTGCAGGGCGGCCGCGTCACGTACAGCGACAACTTCATCAAGCCGAATTTCACGGCGAATCTGGTCGCGATCACGGGCACGATCGGCGCGTTCGGCACGCATTCGACGACACCCGCGCCCGTCGATGTCGCCGCCAAGCTGGCCGCAAACGGACCGGTATCGATCAAGGGGCAGGTGAATCCGCTGATCAAGAAGCCGTCGCTCGATCTGACCGCGAGCGCGCACGACGTCGAGCTGACGAATCTCACACCGTATTCGTCGAAATATGCGGGCTATCCCATCACGAAGGGCAAGCTCAACGTCGATCTGCATTACATGCTCGCGAACGATCAGCTCACGGCGAACAATCACCTGTTCATCGACCAGCTCACGTTCGGCGATCACGTCGACAACCCGAGCGCGACGAAGCTGCCGGTGCGGCTCGCGGTGTCGCTGTTGAAGAACTCGCGCGGCGAGATTGACGTGAACATTCCGATTTCGGGGTCGCTGTCGAATCCTGAGTTTTCGATTGGCGGGCTCGTCTGGCAGGCGATCGTCAATCTCGTGCAGAAGGCCGTCACCGCGCCGTTCACGCTGCTCGCGCGGGCGTTTGGCGGGAATGGCGAGGAACTGGGTTACGTGGAGTTCGATCCGGGTTCGTCGGATTTGAACGATGCAGCGCAGAAGAAGCTCGATACGATTGCGAAAGCGCTGACCGACAAGCCTTCGATCAAGCTCGATTTGTCGGCGCGCGTCGATCCGGCGGTTGATATTCCTGGGTTGCGCGCGGCTTATGTGGATCGGCAGGTGCGGATCGCCAAGCTGCGCGACGCGAGGAAGGGCGGCGAGAGCATCGATCCTTCAGCGATCAAGGTTTCCCCCGATGAGTACAGCGGGTATCTGGAAAAGGCTTACAAGGCGGCGGATTTCAAGAAGCCGCGCAATATGATCGGCCTGACGAAGACGCTGCCGGACGAGGAGATGAAGAAGGCGCTCGCCGAAAACGCCCCGGTCGATGATGCGGCGCTGCGCTCACTGGCGCAGGCCAGGGCGGCGAGCGTGCAGGAGTTCTTCGACGGGAAAATCGACAGCAGCCGGATTTTCGTCGTCGCCGCGAAGATGAACGCGGAAGGGATCAAGGATAAGGGAGCGGGGACGCGGGTCGATTTCGGGTTGAAGTAGGCGGCACTTTATCCCGATGACCTTGGCGAGCATCAAGTACAAGCTAAAACATCCGGGCATCCGCGGCTAGTATGGCGGTGCTCGGCTTTTCCTGCGGTCGAGCTTCACGATATGTGAAGGACCTCAGTGGAAGGAGCATCGCGTGTACCTTTCTGCCGCCCAGTCCCGTGCGCTCGCCAAGGTCATGGCCGCGCTGGTCGAGCCTTTTGATGAAGCCGATGTACGCGCCCGGGTCGGCGATTCGATGCTGGAACTACTCGGCGCGCAGTACTACGCCAGCTACGTCTGGGACGCCGCGGAGAACTGCTTCGAAAAGCGTGTGCAGATCAACATGGACCCAGGCGATCTGGCGCGCTACGAGAGTCACTATCAGTATCACGATCCAATTACGCCTAAGCTGCAGCGCTACCGCCGCGCCGTGCACGTCAACGAGGTCATGCCGCAGGAAGCGCTCGTTCGCACCGAGTTTTACAACGACTTCCTGGCAAAAAGCGGCCTGTACCGGGGCATCAACCTTTACGTCTGGGAGCGTAATCGCAACATCGGAGACATGCGGATCTGGCGCGACCGGCGGCGTCCGGATTTTTCGCGGGACGACCTGGCCCTGCTCGAACTTATCCGGCCGGCGCTCTGTGCGTCGCTCGGGCGGTCACAACCCGTCGACGGGGTCCAGAGGCAGGTCGAAAAGCCTCTCCAGCGCGCGGACGCGGCTCTCAGCGAGCGCGAGCGGCAGATTGCCTGCCTCATCGTTCGCGACATGTCGGATAAAGAGATTGCGCGGCACCTGAATATCGCGCCGACGACCGTGCGGACCCATATCATGCATGCCTTCCGGAAGCTCAACGTGAATAGTCGGCTCAAGCTGGCGCAATGCGTTGAGCCTTTAACGGGACCCATCCTCCATTGCGAGGATATTCAGAGATAGCGGCCATTCCTATAGTGCCTTTATCGGCTGTGGACGAAAGTCCCGGACGGTACGAGGAGGGAGGACGGAATGGACGGCCGGGCGCCTGTTGGTAACGCAGGCGAGGCGCCGGTTCGGACGCGAGTCATTGCGGTCCTGGTGCGAAGCGCCCCTTGCTGTTCATCCTGCCCCCATGGCATACCAACAGGAAGGAAAGAAAGCATGCTGCGCATCAATCGCAAGAAGAGTGCTGGCCGCGCTCAAATCGTGTCGCCTACTGTCAATAATTTCAAGAGCCTGCCAGTCTTTTATCCGGATCATCCGTCCGTGCGCTGGCAAAACGTCGCGCTCGGTCAGATGCTATCGGCGACGACCCTGAGCGGAACGCTGGATGTCTGTGTCGTCGGCCGGGGCGCGAGCGCGTTGGCCGCGATGACGGAACTCAATGAGATCGCCGTAAAGAACCCCGGTCTCATCATCAACGTCAGGAATATCTACTACGACGCAGAAGTCGAGCAGGCCGCTGACAGCGAGATAAATTACGGAAGCAAATGGGGCCGGATATTTTCGGTAAAACCAGGAGACAACTATCAGGAAATCGGCTGCATGCGGTTCCCGTCGATCGCCCTGTTGACGTGGAACTACATCAACAAGGCTTACCCGACTTCGGGCGATGTGCCGCTCACGCGGTTTCCCAATCCGGGCCGTGTGCCGACGCAGTTTCTGTATCGCGACATGAACGTCGTCTTCGAGAACGGCGTGGCCCTCACCGACATGAACGACGCTGACCAGATCGCCAATTTCGCCACGATGGAGGCGGTCAAGAATGGCGTCATCAATTACCTGCTGACGCAGGTCAACGCGTCCAACGGGCGCAACGCCGGCTATTTCACGCAGGTTCTGGTGGGCAATCCAGGCGAAGACCCGACGATCCTCGGCATGAGCGATGCGCAGGTCCGGCAGGTCTGGCTGGAATGGAACACGTTCATCGCCGAGTTCGACACCCCGCTGATCGACAAGGTGCAGGACGCCATCGACGCGCTGATCCTCAGCGGCACGATTCAAACAACCGCCCTGCGCGATCGGGACTACTTCGTCGAACTCTTCGGCCGCTATGGATTCGGCACGGGCGGATTCCGGGCGCTCAACAACGTCACATTCAATGAAATTGCGCGGCTGCTCATATGGAACTACAGCGACGAGTATCTGTTCCCCGGAAACGCCGGAGATAGCGCGACGACCAACACGGACTTCGCAGCCCGGTTGCTGAGCGGACTGACCGACATTCAGTTGACGCAGGTGGTCCAGAAGGCGCTTTTCATCGGACGGCGCGTATCGGATTCGCGGCTGACGGTGGTCGGATATGACACTGTCTCGGGCGGAATCGTGGAGTCCAGCCATGACTATGTCATCCTTGCCACGTCGCACCATGCGGCGCAGCGCGTGGTCGAGCCATTCGCGGGAATGCAGGCGAGCGAGGCGATCGCGGTGGAAACGCCTCTGTATTTCGAAGTGAACGGCGCGCTGCACACCTACGTGACCTCGGAGGGCTTCCAGCATCCGTTCGACCTTCAGCGGGGCGGCAGCGGAAGCTTGTATGGGGCGCTCAAGAACCTGCACATGATGCGTTCGACCAAGTACTTCACCGATGTTCCCACCGCCCAGTTCAATGCCTATGCGCCGTCCAATGGCGACCAGACAAAGCGGGTGAAAATGGTGATATCGGACACGGATCTCGCGGCGTCCTATTGTCTCGACGGACAGAACGGTACGACGAACCTCCTCGTTTCCTACACCTGGGGCGACGAAGCGACGAACGAAGCACCGCGTCTGCGAGGCCTGACCGCCTATGCGGGCTCCGCCTCGGACGCCGCCCTCCGGTACAGCCATGCCCAGGCGTCAAACCGCTTCGCGCAAGCGAGCGGGAGCAATCAGGTGGCGGGGTTCTGGATGGCGTCGTTGCTGAGCGAGGTTGCGCCAGGGACCGGGTATATGTACGACTGGTCGTCGGACCAGGATTCACGCGGTGGCTTCAAGCTTGACTGGGCGAGCGAAACGCCCTTTTCGACGGCGCTTTACGACCACTATCGCAACAGTGTGCTCGGCGCGGAAGCGACTCAGCAGCCGCAACAGAGGATGTTCGTCGCCGGCGACAGTTTCAGTCACTACGGTGGATGGCTCGAAGGTGCGTTCATGACCGGCATCACCGCGGTAGCGGGAATCATGCGATCCGCTTATACGGACGCTGTTTTCAGTGACGAGGGCAAGCGGCTCTTCATGACTCCCACGAGCGCGTAGTACAGAAGCCGGAGCGGAGGGAGCGGGCGATCGCCCGCTTTCGAAACCGTAGCGTGCGAACGGATGAGGCACGTTCTCAATGCGCGCCAGCCGATGCCCCTCCGCCCCCGCCTTTAGCCCGCTTGGTGATCCAGATAAGCGGAATGATCGCGAGAAAAATGACGGCGGATATAAAAAAGATGTCGTTGAGCCCCATCATCGCCGCCTGGGTGCTCAGGGTGAAATTGAACAACCCGCGCGCCTGCGCATCGTTCACGTTGAGCACGCCCTGCGAAAGTCCGATCGACTGCACGAACGCCGGGTTGTACACATTCGCGAGCTCGGTCAGCCGCTCGTGATGCAGCGCAATCCGGTTGTCCCAGGCGTTCCCGAAAAGCGACGTCCCGACCGCCCCGCAAAACACGCGCGCGAAATTCGATAACCCGGCCGCCGCCGGAATCTTCGAAGGCGGTAGCCCCGACAGCACGATCGACGTCAGCGGCACGAAGAACAGCGCCATCGGAATGCCTTGCAGGAGCGTCGGCAAGACGAGATGCCACGTATCGATTTCGATTACGTATTTTGAGCGCATATAGAACACGATCGCGAAGCCGACGAACGCCATCGTGGCGATGACGCGCGCGTCGCTGCGCGGCAGCACCTTGCCCATCACCGGCGCGAGAATCACCGCGAAGATGCCGAGCGGCGCGGTCACGAGCCCGGCATCGACGGATCGGTAGTTCAGATACTGCTGCATCCACTGCGGCAGCAACACGAGGTTGCCGAAGAACACGCCATACGCCACGGAAATCGCCACCGTCCCGCCGAAGAAGTTACGCCCCGCGAAAAGCCGCAAATCGACGACCGGGTTCTCGTCGGTCAGCTCCCACACGACGAAAAACGCGAACGCAATCGCCGCGACAATCCCCAGCACGACGATTACCGGCGACGAAAACCAGTCGAGATCGCGTCCCTTGTCGAGCATGATCTGGAGCGACGCCACCCACGCGACGAGCAACGCGAGCCCGACGGAGTCGATCGGCGCCTTGCGCGTCGGCGATTCGCGCTTGCGGTAGATGATCCACGTGACCGCCGCCGCGAACAGCCCGACCGGGATGTTGATGTAGAAGATCCACGACCACGAATAGCTGTCGGTGATCCAGCCGCCGAGCGCCGGACCCGCGATCGGGCCGACGGTCGCGGTCATCGCCCAGAGCGAGAGCGCCATCGACGACTTCTCTTTCGGATACGACCCGAGCAGGATCGCCTGCGACAGCGGAATCAGCGGCCCCGCGACGGCGCCCTGCAACACGCGCGCGACGAGCAGCACCGGCAGGTTCGGCGCGAGCCCGCACAGCCACGACGAAATCACGAACAGCAGGATCGCGCCGACGAACAGCTTGATCTGGCCGATGCGCTGCGTGAGCCAGCCGGTCAGCGGAATGGAGACAGCGTTCGCGGCCGCGAAGACGGTGATGACCCACGTACCTTCGTTGACGGAGACGCCGAGATTGCCGGAGATCGTCGGAATCGCGACGTTCGCGATCGACGAATCCAGCACGTTCATGAAGGTAGCGAGCGCGACGGCGAACGTCGCGAGAACGAGCTGGCCGCCTTTCAATGGCGGCTGTGCAGCGGGCGCGGCGGCGGTCGGTGGCGGCGTGCTCATGTCGGGTCCGATGAGATCAAGCCGCCAGTGTGCCAGCGCCGATAAAGTGCTGCACGGCCGGCGCCGCGCAGCGAACAGCCTTACTTCGAGCTTACTTCGCCGAAATATCGATATCGCCGAGATATTTTTTCGCGTACTTGTCGATGGTGCCGTCGGCCTTGACCTTGTCGATCGCGGCGTTGAGCTTCGCTTTCAGCGCATCGTCGCCCTTGCGCACGCCGTACGCGATGCCGCTGCCGAGGATCTTGTCGTCGCGCACAGGCGCGCCCGCGAAGCTGTAGCCCTTGCCGTCCGGCTTCGACAGGAAGCCGGTCTGTCCGGCGGGAGCGAGCACGAGCGTGCCGTCGAGCCGCCCGGCGACGAGGTCGGCGTACGCCTGGTTTTGATCCTGGTACGCGACGACGTTCACGCCGCTATTCGCCCAGTGCGCCTTGGCGAAAGTTTCCTGAATCGATCCTTGCAGCACGCCGACGCTCTTGTCCTTCAGCGATTCCGGTGTCGGCTGCAAGCCGCTGCCGGTCTTGGCGATCAGTTGTGTCGGCACGCGATACACGACGGTCGTGAAATCGATCGCCTGGCGGCGCGCGTCGGTGGCGTTCATCGCGGAGTTGATCGCGTCGAACTTGCGGCCTTGCAGCGCGGGAATCAGGCCGTCGAACGAGGTCTCGACCCATTTGCACGTCATCTTCGCCGCGACGCAGACGGCATTGCCGACGTCGATATCGAGCCCTTGCAGTTCGCCCGTCGACGACTTCGATTCGAACGGCGGATATTGCGCTTCCAGACCGAAACGCAGGGTGTCGGCGGCGAAAACCGCGCTGCTGCCGAACGAGCAGGCGAGCACGAGGGCGGCTGCCAGTTTGTGATTCAGTTTGATCATCGTTGGTCTCTTCTCTTTAGGCGTCGAACGTTAAATCGAGCAAAGCCGGCGCGCGCCTTCGAGCAGCGTGTCGTCGTCCTTCGCGAAGGAGAGGCGGATCACGCGATTGTCCGTGCCGTCCGTATAAAACGCTGACAGCGGGATCGTCGCGACCCGCGCCTCGCGGATCAGACGCAGCACGAAGTCGCTGTCGCTCTCTTCGGAAAACGCGCCGAAGCGTGCCAGCATGAAGAAACTGCCCGCGCTAGGCAAGAGTTCAAAACGCGATCCGGCCAGCGCTTTCGCGAGCAGGTCGCGTTTACGCTGATAGAACGGGCCGAGGCCGAGGTAGCTCGATTCGTCGCCGAGGGCTTCGGCGAACGCGATCTGCATCGGCGTGTCGGCGGAGAAGGTCATGAACTGGTGGACCTTGCGGATTTCGGCGGTCAACTCGGCGGGCGCGAGGCAGAAGCCGACACGCCATCCCGTCACGTGGTAAGACTTGCCGAACGACGACACGATCACGCTGCGCTCCGCCAGTTGCGGATGACGCGCCATGCTGTGATGCAGCGCGCCATCGAAGACCACGTGTTCGTACACTTCGTCCGACAGCACGATGATCTGCGTGTCACGTGTAAGCGCCGTGAGGCGCTCGATGTCGTGCGCGGTGAACGCGCTGCCGCTCGGGTTGTGCGGCGTGTTGATCAGGATCATGCGCGTCTTCGGCGTGATCTTCGCGGCGACTTCGTCCCAGTCGATCTGGAACGTCTCGGACGACAGCTTGATCGCGACCGGCGTCGCGCCTTGCAGTTGCACGATCGGCGCGTAGCTGTCGAACGACGGCTCGAAGTAAATCACCTCATCGCCGGGATGCACGAGGGCGCTGATCGACGCGTACAGCCCTTCGCTCGCGCTCGCAACGACCGTCACTTCCGTGCCCGGGTCGTACTTCGCGCCGTACAGTTTCTCGGTCTTGATAGCGAGCGCCTCGCGCAGGGCGACCACGCCCGACATCGGCGAGTACTGGTTATGACCTGCCCGCATGGCTCGCGACGCGGCCTCGACGAGTTTCGGATCGCACGCGAAATTCGGCGCGCCTTGCGACAGGTTCAGCGCGTGATGTTCTTCGGCAAGCTGCCCGATCACGGTAAAAATGGTGGTGCCGACGTTCGGCAGTTTCGATTGGGGAATCCATGCACTTTTCACGACGGCGGCTCCAGAAGCGGTTTCGATGATTCAACCGCGGCAATAATGCGCGGACAATCGAAAGTTTGTCATACTAGCCATGCTTGCCGATCATGACTAGGGACACCTCCGATGAAACCGCTTCCCTCTCTCGACGTGCTGAAAACCTTTCTCGTCGTGGCGCAGAAGCTCAACTTCACGCGCGCCGCTGATGTACTCAATCTGACGCAGGGCGCGGTCAGCCGGCAGATTTCGGGGCTGGAGTCGCATCTTGGATATGGGCTTTTTGTCAGGCAGGCGCGGGGCCTCGCGCTCACGCCGAACGGCGCGATGCTGCTCGCGCCGTTGCAGCAGGCATTCGCGCAGATCACCGAGGCGCTGGAGAAGAGCGGCGCGCAGTCCGGCACGCTGCGCGTGAAGTGCCCGACCTGCGCGATGCGCTGGATTTTGCCGCGCGTCATCCGGCTGCAGAACGAGCGGCCGGAACTGGTGGTGGAAGTGACGGCGGCGGTATCGCACGGGGTGGAGTTCAACGCCGAGCAGTTCGACGCGGCGATCGTCTTCGGCCAGCCGACCGTCAAGGGCGTGACGATCCATCATCTCTTCGACGAAGTTCTGACGCCGGTGTGCGCGCCCGGGCTCTGGAAGGGGAAGAAAGGCCGCGCGGCAACACCCGACGACCTCGCCGACAAAACGCTGCTGCATCCCACGCGCGATCGCCGCGACTGGCTGCGCTGGCTCGAAGCGTATGGCTATCGCGGCTTGCCGTCGACGAAAGCGCAGCACTTCGATACGCTCGATCTTGCGATTTCGTCGGCGATGCAGGGACTTGGTGTCACGATCGGCGATCTTTCGCTGATCGAAGAGGACGTGCGCGCGAGACGCGTGATCACGCCGTTCTCGCTGTGCGTGCCGAGCGGCGCCGCGTACTACCTGATTTATCCAGAGCGGCCGGCGCCTTCAGCCGCGTTGCAGCAGTTTGCGCAGTGGCTCGAAACCGAGGCTGCGCAAACCCGGGCGAATCTCTCCGGCTACCTGCAGGCGGCTTGAAGAAGCTCCGCGTTACATTCCCTGCTTCGTCACGACCGGGACCCACGCGCCGTTCTTCACCTGATACAGCGTCGACGACGCGTTTTTCAGCGCGCCCTTGTCGTCGAAGGCGATCGGGCCGGTGATGCCGTCGAACGACACCTTCTTCAGTTCCGCGCGATAGACCTTCGGATCGCTCGAATTCGCTTTCTGCATCGCGTGGATCGCGGCCCACGCGGCGTCATAGCCGAACGGCGCGTACGACAGAATCGCGACGCCGAAGCGCTTCTTGAACTTCTCGTCGAACGCCTTGCCGTGCGGCAGCTTCTCCAGCGGGCTGCCGTATTCCCAAGCCTGCGCGCCTTCGGCCGGATCGCCCGCGAGTTTCAGGAAATCCGCGTCCATCACACCGCCGCCGCCCACGAATTGCGCGTTCATGCCGAGCTGCTTCATCCGCTTCACGACCGCCGCCGCCTGCCGGTCGAGGCCGCCGAAGAAAATCAGGTCGGCGTTCTCGGCCTTGATGCGCGTGAGTTGCGCGGAGAAATCGACTGTCTGGTTGTCGCTGAACTCGCGCGCGACGATCGTGCCGCCCTTCGACTTCACCGCCTTCTCGAACTCGTCGGCCTCGCCCTGGCCGAAGGCCGTGCGGTCGTCGATGATCGCGATGCGCTTCGCCTTGGTCGTCGTCACTGCGTAGAGGCCGGCGTTGCCCGCGTTCTGCGCGTCGCTCGAAATCACGGTGAAAACGTTGGCGAAACCTTGCGTGGTGATCGTCGGATTTGTTGCGGCCGGGTCGATCATCGGGATGCCGGCGTTCTCGTACACGCGCGATGCCGGCAGCGTCGTGCCGGAGTTGAAGTGCCCGACGACGACGGACACGTTGTCGTCCACGAGCTTCTGCGCCGCCTGCACGCCGACGCGCGGGTCGGCCTGATCGTCCTGCGCGGCGATCTCGAAGCGCGCGGTCTTGCCGCCAATCTTGATGTTCTTCGCGTTGGCCTCGTCGAGCGCGAGCTGCACGCCGTTTTGCAGATCCTTGCCGTAGCCCGCGTTCGCGCCGGTGAGCGGCGCGGCAAAGCCGACCTTCACGGCGAGGTCTTCCGCGGATGCCGCGAGCGGCATCACGGCGAGCGCGCCGGCGGCACAGGCCAGCATCCAGGCAAGCGGTTTCAAGCTCGTACGAACACGCATGGTTTCCTCTCCTTTTATTTGGCAGACGACTGGAACACGAGCGGCATGAGCGGCGCAAGAAGGGATTGCCCCAAGCGCGGCGGGCGTCGCCGGTGAATCCTGATCCCGTTGGAACACCCGCAATTTAGGAAGCCAATATCCGCGCGTCTTGGTTTTTCGTCGCACGGCGGATGCGGATTTCGGCACAGACTTCGTGACGCCGAAGTCGTTCTATAAAGTGCTTCAATACGCAACTTGACAAAGTGCATATGCACAACTATCCTTGTTTCATGACTTCCGCATCAACCACACCCTCCACCTACCTCGACTGCAACTGCTTCGCCATCCGGCAGGCGGCGCGCTATGTATCGCAATTGTATGAACGCCACTTGTCCGAAGCCGGCCTGACGTCGGCGCAGTTCACGCTCGTCGCGGCGATCGGGCGCAGGCCTGGTGTGCAAATGGCCGATCTCGCAGACGCGATGGTCATGGACCGCACCACGCTCGTGCGTGCATTGAAGCCGTTGCAGCGGGACGGCATCGTCGAGGCTGCGCCGGAATCGTCGGCGTCGCGGGCGGTCGGCTTGCGGCTCTCCGCGTCGGGCAAGGAAACGCTCGCGCAGGCGGTGCTTCGCTGGCAGGCTGCGCAGGCTGAATTCGAGGAAAAATTCGGACAAGACCGCGCGCGGGAATTACGCAAATCCCTGTTTGCATTGACATCGGCGGGTTGAGGCGGAATCGCATCAGACGGACCCTTCAACGAGGGGTCCTTTTTTTCGATCCTAAAAGTGTATATGCACTTACATGATCGAACGAATGAGGAAATCGGAGAAACACCATGCAGATCAAAGGCAAAGTTGTACTCGTTACTGGCGCAAACCGAGGACTCGGCAAGCAATTCGCAAAGTCGCTCGTCGAAGCGGGCGCGGCGAAAGTCTATGCGGCCGCGCGCGATCCGGGCAGCGTGAAGATCGAAGGCGTCGAAGCGATTCCGCTCGACGTCACCAATCACGACGACATCGCCGCCGCCGCCGAGCGCTACACCGACGTGCAAGTGCTGATCAACAACGCAGGCGCCACGACGCGCGGCCTGCTGACCGATCCGGCATCGACGCAAGGCGTGCGCGAACTCTTCGAAGTCAACGTGATCGGCCCGCTCGCGCTGACGCAGGCCTTCGCGCCGATCCTCAAGCGCAACGGCGGCGGTGCGGTGGTGAACGTGCTGTCGGTGCTGAGCTGGGTGGCGTTGCCGTCGGGCGGGGCTTACAGCGTGTCGAAGTCGGCGGCGTGGGCCTTGACCAACGTCCAGCGCGAGGAGTTGCGCGAGCAGGGCACGCTGGTGGTCGCCGTGCATCCGGGCTACATCGATACCGATATGACCGCCGGCGTGACCGCCCCGAAGACGACGCCCGAGCACGTCGTGGGCGAGGTGCTGGCCGCGGTCGAGCGGGATCAGGAAGAAGTGCTGGTCGATGACACCGGTCGCGCGGTGAAGGAATCGCTTTCTACTGCAAAGCCGCTGTATCTCACTGGCATCCCGCGCTGATCTTCGAGGAAGCACACCATGAATACGCATGAAATCGTGTTGTGTCACCCGGTCCGGACCGCGATCGGCGCGTTCAACGGATCGCTGAAGAACGTCCCCGCGACCGATCTCGGCGCGGCCGCCGTGCGCGAGACGTTGCGGCGCGCGGGCGGCATCGATGTGTCATCGATCGATTCAGTCGTGCTCGGCAACGTCATCCAGGCGGGCAACCGCATGAATCCGGCGCGGCAGGCGGCGGTCGGTGGCGGCGTGCCGGTGTCGGTGCCGGCGCTGACGGTGAACCGCGTCTGCGGCTCCGGCGCGCAGGCAATCGCGTCCATCGCGACCGAGATCGCGGCGGGCATCGCGCAGATCGGGATCGCGGGCGGCATGGAAAACATGGACCGCGCGCCGTATCTGCTCGACGGCGGCCGCCACGGCTACCGGATGGGCAACGCGCAGATCCACGACAGCATGTTGCGCGACGGCCTCGTCGATGCCTTCTCCGGCGAGCATTCCGGCTGGCACACGGAAGACCTCGTCACGCAACTCGACATCACGCGCGAGGCGCAGGACCGCTGGGCCGAGCGCTCGCAGCAATGCTTCGCGGCGGCGCAGGAAAAGGGATTGTTCGACGCCGAGATCGTTGGCATCGACGTGAAGGCGGGCAAGCAGACCGTCGCCTTCGCCCGCGATGAACAGCCGCGCCCCGAGACGACCCTCGCGACGCTCGGCAAGTTGCGCCCCGCGTTCCGGCCCGACGGCACGATCACGGCAGGCAATGCGCCGGGGTTGAACAGCGGCGCGTCGGCGATGCTGGTCGCCGACCGGCGCGTGGCCGATGCGCGCGGCATCGAGCCGTTCGTGCGGCTCGTCGCGTTCGGGATCGCGGCGGTCGAGCCGGGGATGTTCGGTCTGGGTCCGGTGCCGGCCGTGCAACAGGCGCTGCAGCGCGCGGGCTGGTCGCTCGCGGACGTGGAGCGCTTCGAGATCAACGAGGCGTTCGCGGCGGTGCCGATCGCCGTGGCGCGCACGCTCGGGTTGCCGGACGACATCGTGAACGTGGACGGCGGCGCGATCGCGCACGGTCATGCGATCGGCGCGACGGGCGCGGTGCTGACGACGCGCCTGGCCCACGCGATGCGCCGCGACGGCGTGCGCCGCGCGATGGTGACGCTGTGTATCGGCGGCGGGCAGGGGATTGCGCTGGCGCTGGAAGCGTTGAACTAAGCGACGAAGCGTGCAGCGAGGCAGAAGTCTACTCTTTGCCCCGTTGCATGTCCTCGAACCCGGCGGCGGCCTTCTGCACGTCCTCCGGAAAATCCGACATCTCGTGGACCTGTCTCACCTCGATCACTTCATTGTCCGACCCCGGACAGCGCTTCGCCCACTCGATCGCCTCTTCGCGCGACTTCACCTGAATCATCCAGTACCCGCCGACCACTTCCTTCGCTTCGGCGAACGGCCCGTCGGTCACGCGCGGCTTGCCGCCTTCGAACGACACGCGCGCACCCGACGACGGCGGATGCAGGCCGTCGAGCGCGAGCAGCACGCCGGCCTTCTGCAATTCCTCGTTGTACTTCATCATGGCGGCGACGGCTTCCGCGCTCGGAACGGTGTCGGGCGCGGCGGTTTCGTAGCCGTGCGGGATCATCAGCATCATGAATCTCATTGAAAGCTCCTTTGGTTAGTCTATGACGGGCGAAAGATCGCGCTCTCGACAATACGACGACGCGCGCCCGATGAAATCGACATGAACCGTCAAATTGCTTCTCCGCGTTTGTCCCTATGCGATTGCTGTTGCGAACGCAGCGCAGCAAATCCAATAATGTAATCCATTACATTTTGCGGGCGACACATTGCGATGATCGTCTCCGAGACAGCCCGTGCGAGCGAAGAAGTGTCGATTGCCGATGTCGCCGAACGGGCGGGCGTGTCGGTCGCGACGGTGTCGCGCGTGCTCAACGGCCACACCAACGTGCGCCAGCCGACGCGCGAAAAAGTGCTCGCCGCCGTGGCCGAGAGCGGCTACAGGATCAATGAACTCGCGCGCAACCTGCGCACGGCCGAGAGCCGCCTGCTCCTCACGATGGTGCCCGACTTCGGCAACCCGTTCTACGCGGCGATTGTGCGCGGCATCGACAGCGTCGCGCGTCAGAACGGCTACTTCATGCTGCTCTGCGACACCGGCGCCGACCCGTTGCGCGAGCGCAGCTACTTCGACCTCTTGCGCGGCCGCCGTGCCGATGGCGCCATCTGCCTCGACCCCGCCGCTGTGCAGAAGGCGCTGGCCGAAGAGGCGTCGGCGCTGCCCTGGGTCGCGTGCTGCGAGTTCGATCCGGCGGCGGGCGTGCCGTTCGTCGGCATCGACAACCATGCGGCCGCTGGCGATGTCGTGCGCTATTTGACGGGGCGCGGGCATCGCAAGATCGCGCTGATCAACTCGGGCCACGGCTATCTTTACGGGCGGCAGCGCCTGGAAGGCTATCGCGATGCGCTGCGCGACGCGGGCATCGATCCGCATCCGGCGTGGCAGATCGAACTCGACAGCCTCGATTACGCGGCGGGCGAGGACGCGGCGCGCCAGCTCGCATCGCTGGATGACGACCGGCCGACAGCGGTCTTCGCCGTCTCGGATACGCTCGCAATCGGCGTGATCAACGGCCTGCGCGGCGTCGGCCTGAAGGTGCCGGACGACGTGGCGGTCGTCGGTTTCGACGATATCGCGGTCGCCGCGCACATCGATCCGCCGCTCACGACTGTCGCGCAACCGATGCAGGAACTCGGCGAAACGGCCGCGCACTTGCTGCTCAGACGCCTGCGCGAGCCGAAGGTGCACGTTCCGGGCGTGCTGCTGCCGCATCGGCTGATCCTGCGAAGGAGCGCGTGACATGAGCCTTTCCGTCAGCTTCGACGCGATCGAAAAGCAGTTCGGCCCCGTGCGCGTGCTGCACGGCGTGAGCTTCGATCTCGCGCCCGGACGCATCTACGGATTGCTCGGCGAGAACGGCGCGGGCAAGTCGACGCTGATGAAGATCCTGGCCGGCTACGAGCGCGCGACGGCCGGCACGCTTTCCGTGGGCGGCGCGCCGGTCGCGTTCGACAGTTCGCGCGACGCGGAAGCCGCTGGCATCGTGCTGATTCACCAGGAGCTGAATCTCGCGGACCACCTGAGCATCGTGCAGAACATGTTCCTCGGGCATGAGAAGCGGCGCGGTTTCCTGCTCGACGAACCCGCGATGCGCGAAGCGGCGCGCGTGCGGCTGAACGATGTCGGCTTGCACAAAAATCCGGACACGAAGGTGCGCGATCTGATCGTCGCGGAGAAGCAGTTGGTCGAGATCGCGAAGGCGATGCTGCGTGAGGCGCGCCTGCTCATCATGGACGAACCGACCGCGACGCTCACGCCCGCCGAAACGCAGCGTCTGTTCGCGCTGATGGCGCGGCTGAAGGAAGACGGCGTGACGATCGTCTACATCTCGCACAAGCTCGACGAGGTGGAGCGCGTGACCGACGAGATCATCGTGATGCGCGACGGCCGCTTCGTCACGCGCGCGCCGACCGCCGAGGTCACGCGGCACCAGATGGCGAACCTGATGGTCGGGCGCGAAGTGTCGGACATGTTCCCGGCCAAGCCGCCGCTCGCCGCCGATGCGCCCGTCGCGTTGAAGGTGGATGGCGTCGCCGTGCCAGGCTGGGCGCGCAACGTGAGCTTCGCGGTGCGCGCGGGCGAGGTGTTCGGCTTCGCGGGCCTGGTTGGCGCGGGGCGCACGGAGCTCTTCGAAGGGCTGATCGGCGTGCGCGCGCGCACGGCGGGCAGCATTGCGCTCGATGGCAGGACGGTGAATCCGCGCAATCCGCGTGACGCGATGAAGCGCGGCCTCACGTATCTGAGCGAGGACCGCAAGGGGCGTGGCCTGCACGTCGACATGGCGCTGAAGGACAACCTCACGCTGATGACGCTCGAACGCTACGCGCATCCGTTCCTCGATAGCGGCGCCGAGCGCGAAGCGCTGCGCCAGGCCGTCAGCGATTTCGGTATCCGTACGGGCAATCTTGCGAGCCGCGCGCGCATGCTCTCGGGCGGCAATCAGCAAAAGCTCGCGCTCGCCAAGTTCCTGCATCCCGATCCGCGCGTGATCGTGCTCGACGAACCGACGCGCGGCGTCGACGTCGGCGCGAAACGCGACATCTATTTCCTGATTCATAGGCTCGCCGCCGAAGGACGCGCGGTGATCGTGATTTCCTCCGAACTGATCGAGCTGATCGGCTTGTGCCATCGCGTCGCGGTGATGCGCGCGGGCGAACTGGTCGCGACGCTCGGCATCGAACAACTGACCGAAGAGAGGTTGATCGCGCATGCGACCGGCACACACTGAAGGCGCCGAACGAAGCGGCGGCATCGGCCGCTTTGTGCGGCGGCTGCACGGCATCGGACCGTTGCTCGGGCTCGTCGCGCTGTGCGTCGGCGGCACGCTGCTCAACGGCGACTTCGCCACGCTCGATAACGCGATGAACGTGCTCACACGAACGTCGTTCATCGGCATCATCGCGGTCGGCATGACGTTCGTGATCATCTCGGGTGGCATCGATTTGTCGGTCGGATCGATGGCGGCGCTCATCGCCGGCAGCATGATCTGGTTGATGAACGGACTGAGGGACGGCGTCGGCGGACACACGTTCGCGCCGTTGACGATCGTGGTGCTCGGCATCGTTTTAGCGCTTGTTTTAGGGGGTCTTTTCGGTCTCGCGCACGGCTTGCTCGTGACGAAGGGACGCATCGAGCCGTTCATCGTGACGCTCGGCACGCTCGGCATGTTCCGCGCGCTTCTGACATGGCTTGCGGATGGCGGCGCGCTCACGCTCGACAACTCCCTCGCCGATCTCTACGGTCCGGTCTACTACGCGAGCCTCTTCGGCGTGCCGGTGCCGATCTGGGTGTTCCTGATCGTCGCGGCGGGCGGGGCGCTCGTGTTGAACCGCACGGTGTTCGGCCGGCACGTCCAGGCGATCGGCTCGAACGAGCAGGTGGCGCGCTACGCGGCGATTCGCGTCGATGCCGTGAAGATCGCGACGTACGTGCTGCTCGGGTTGTGCGTGGGCGTCGCGACGGTGCTGTACGTGCCGCGTCTCGGCTCGGCCACACCGACGACCGGCCTCCTTTGGGAGCTGGAGGCGATCGCGGCGGTGGTCGTCGGCGGGACGGCGTTGAAGGGTGGCGAAGGGCGCGTGATCGGCACGGTGATCGGTGCGATCTTGCTTTCTGTCATCGGCAACATCCTGAACCTGACGAGCATCATCAGCGTGTATCTGAATGCGGCGGTGCAAGGCGCCGTGATCATCTTTGTTGCGTTCCTGCAGCGTAGTCGGCGTTGAGAATCTTCGAAGTGAATTCATAACCGGGCGCGCATCGCGTGCTGAAAAACTGGAGACATCACCATGAAAAAACTGCTTCGCGCAATCGGCGCCGTGACCCTCGCGGCGGGCGCATTCGCCGCAACATCGACCGCACAGGCCGCCGACAAGGTCGTGCTCGGCGTCGCAATTCCCACGGCGACACACGGCTTCACGGGCGGCATCGTCTGGTGGGCGAACGAGGCGAAGAAGGAGCTCGAAAAAGCGCATCCGGACCTCAAGATCATCGTGAAGACGGCGGGCGGCGCGCCTGAACAGGCGAACCAGTTGCAAGACCTCGTGACGGTCAACAAGATCAATGCGCTCGTGATTTTTCCGTTCGAATCGGCGTCGTTGACGCAGCCGGTCGCGCAGGTGAAGAAGAAGGGCGTCTACGTGACCGTGGTCGATCGCGGCCTGACGGATACGAGCGCACAGGACGCGTATGTCGCGGGCGACAACACCGCGTTCGGCAAGCTGCCCGCCGAGTATCTCGCGAAGACGCTCGGCGGCAAGGGCGATATCGTCGCGCTGCGCGGCATTCCGACGACGCTCGACAACGAACGCTGGACCGCGTTCGAATCCGTGATCAAACAGCATCCTGACATGAAGATTCTTGACGCGAAGTACGCAAACTGGAATCGCGACGATGCGTTCAAGGTCATGCAGGATTACCTCACGCGCTTCAAGCATATCGATGCCGTCTGGGCCGCCGACGACGACATGATGGTCGGCGTGCTGAAGGCGATCGACCAGGCGAAGCGCACCGACATCAAGGAAGTGTTCGGCGGCGCGGGGTCGAAGGAAGCGGTGAAACGCATCATCGACGGTGATCCGCGCGTAAAGGCCGATGTGTCGTACTCGCCGAAGTTCATCTACGACGCGATCAAGATGACGGCCGAAGCGCGCCTGAAGGGCGAAAAGCTGCCGCCGACGACGATCATCCCGTCCGTCCTCATCACGAAGGACAACGCAAAGCAGTTCTACTATCCGAACTCGCCGTTCTGAGTTCGCTTAAGGACGTGTTCATGGAGCGAATGACATGAAAACGATCAAAGGCCCGGCGATATTCCTCGCGCAGTTTCTCGGCGACGAGTTGCCGTTCGACAACCTGGCGCATCTCGCCGCGTGGGCGAAGGGCTTGGGCTATGAAGGCATCCAGGTGCCCGCCGATCCGCGCCTGATCGACCTGGAAAAAGCCGCGACAAGCGATGCGTATTGCGATGAGTTGCGGCGGACCGTGAGCGATGCGGGCGTGTGCATCACCGAGTTGTCGACGCATTTGCAGGGGCAACTAGTCGCGGTGCATCCCGCGTACGACGCGCTCTTCGACGGATTCGCCGCGCCCCACGTGCGCGGCAATCCGGCAGCGCGTACCGAGTGGGCGATCGCGCAGATGAAGTACGCGGCGGCGGCGTCGCGGAGGCTCGGGTTGTCGGCGCACGTGTCGTTTTCCGGGGCGCTCGCGTGGCCGTATTTTTATCCGTGGCCGCAGCGTCCGGCGGGACTCGTGGAGGAGGCGTTCGCGGAACTCGCGGCGCGCTGGCGGCCGATTCTCGATGCGTTCGATGAAGCCGGCGTCGATGTCTGCTACGAGTTGCATCCGGGCGAGGATTTGCACGACGGCGTGACGTTCGAGCGTTTTCTGAAAGCGGTCGGCAATCATCCGCGCGCGAATATCCTGTTCGATCCGAGCCATTACGTGCTGCAGCAGCTCGATTACCTTGCGTTCATCGACATCTATCACGAGCGCATCAAGGCGTTTCATGTGAAGGATGCGGAGTTCCGGCCGAGCGGCCGGCAGGGCGTCTATGGCGGCTATTCCGGATGGGTCGAGCGCGCGGGTCGCTTTCGCTCGCTCGGCGACGGCCAGATCGACTTCAAGGCAATCTTCTCGAAGATGGCGCAGTACGATTTCCCCGGCTGGGCCGTGCTCGAATGGGAATGCGCGCTGAAACATCCCGAGGACGGCGCGCGCGAAGGCGCGGTGTTCATCCGCGATCACATCATCCGCGTGGCCGAGCGCGCGTTCGACGACTTCGCGGGCAGCGGCGCGAATCGCGAGCAGTTGCGCGGCGTGCTCGGCATCGGAGAGAAATCATGAGGCCGCGTCTGCGGCTGGGGATGGTCGGGGGCGGCGAGGGCGCGTTCATCGGCGCGGTGCATCGGATCGCGGCGCGTATCGATGATCGTTTCGAGCTTGTGGCGGGCGCGCTGTCGTCCGATCCTGAGCGCGCGATGGCGAGTGCGGCGAGCATCGGCCTGGCGCGCAGTTATGCAGACTTCCGCGAGATGGCTTCAATGGAAGCGGCGCGCGAGGACGGCATCGATGCCGTGGCCATCGTCACGCCGAATCATCTGCATGCACGCGTTGCGACGGCGTTTCTCGATGCAGGCATCCATGTGATCTGCGACAAGCCGCTCGCGGCGTCGCTTGATGAAGGCGAGGCGCTGGCGCGGCTCGCGCGCGAGAAGGGGCTGGTATTCGCGGTCACGTACACGTACACGGGCTATCCGCTCGTGCGTCACGCGCGGTCGCTGGTTCAACAGGGCGCGCTGGGCGAGGTGCGGCTCGTGAACGTCGAGTATGCACAGGACTGGCTGTCGCTGCCGATCGAGCGCGAGTCGAACCGGCAGGCCGCGTGGCGCACCGATCCGGCGCTGGCCGGGCCGGCCGGCTGTCTCGGCGATATCGGCACGCACGCGTATCAGCTCGCGGAGTTCGTGACGGGGATGCGGCCGGCGGAGGTATCGGCGGAAGTATCGACGTTCGTGGAAAACCGGCCGATCGACGATCACGTCCAGGCGATGCTGCGCTATGCAAACGGCGCGCGCGGCTTGCTGTGGGCGAGCCAGGTCGCGGCGGGCGAGGAGAACGCGCTGCGCCTGCGCGTGTACGGGACGAAGGCGGGGTTGAGCTTCGATCAGCAGAATCCGAACGAGCTTTGGGTGACACCGCTTGGGGGTGCTGCCGAGCGAATCACGCGCGGGCGGGTGCAGGGCGCGGAGGCGCTGCACGCGACGCGGGTGCCGGCGGGGCATCCTGAGGGGTATCTGGAAGCGTTCGCGCAGCTTTATGCGGATGCGGCAGCGCAGATTGACGCGGCGATCAATGCGGATGAGGCGCCGGCGGAAAGTGGGTTGCTCACCAATGTCGAGGATGGCGTCGCGGGGTTGCGGTTCATCGACGCGGTGTTGAGGAGTAGCCGGGGGAATGGGGGGTGGGTGGCGTTATAAGCCCCCGCGGCCGGGCGCTGGGATCAGCATGAAACTAGTGACGTCGATCAGGGTGCGAGGTTGCCGGCCGGGACGCAAGCGGCCGGCGATCCGCACGAACGCGCGGTCGTTGACGTGGGCCTCGACGGCGCTTGCATAGTCGTCCGATCCCAGTGTCAGGCGCGCTTTCAGCGTCTCGCCTTCGCGCAGCAGCAGCGCAACGATGACTTCCCCCGCGCGTCGCCCTTCCACATCGAATTCGCCGTTCAGCTGCTCGACCGTTCCGACAAATACATCGTCGCGGTCGCGTTCAACGGAGCGAAGCTCGCGCCGCACTTCATCGATCCGATCGAAGTAGACGCTCGGGATACGCAGTACTTCATCGGAAGGCACGTTGTTCGGAAGCGGCAGGCGTACCGCCCATCTGAACGACAGATCGATGTTGTTGCGGATGTCTTCGTCGTGAAGCCGCGACAGCGCTTCGCACAGATTCGATGACACGACCGGAGCAGGCGCGTTCTTGAGGGCACCGACGAAAGAATCGAGCGCGTCCGCTTCGATCGCGCGGACGATTTCGCGCACGCCTGTGCGCGCCACGAGCATCGTCTCGCGAACGAATGACGTGTTCTCGCCGACGTGCGGAAACGACGCGGGCATCGGCATGGCATCGACGGGGCACGACACGCGGACCACGAAACTGCCGCGCTGCGTCTGGCCGAGCTGCGCATAGCCGAGCAGTTGCGTCGCTTCGCTCCGATGCAGTCGAAGATGGTGGATTTGGGGACGCAAGACCGTACACGCGGACGACAGCAGCATTTGCTCAGCGCCGCGCAGCAATTCAGACGCGAAGGAAAGCGGCAGGCCGTCGTCGTTCGCGCGGGCGCTCGTGATGCGCAACTGCATCGAGTCTTCACGCACTGTCCGCGCGCGCGACACGGCATCGGCGAGGCTCAGCTTGTGGATGTCAGCAAGCTTTTCCATCGCACGCAGGCTCGCTTCGGCGTAGTCCGGGGCATCCGCATCGATAGGGATGACGACCTGTCGTCGTGGAAACGCAGGATGGGCGAGCACGTAGAGGCGCTCGACGATCCCGTCCGGCAGGATCTGCCAGCCGAGCGATCGGGCGAAGTCGCGGAGGTCGGTCGGCGTAACGTCACTGGCGTTCATCGTGGCCCCGGTACATGGGAAATTCGCGACGCGACACGGCGGCCATCAGTTGCATCAGACCGTCGCCATCGAAGACCTGCGATTTCGGAAAGCGGACCGTGACGCCCGACCGGTTCGCGGTCGCAGGCGCGCCGCGCAAGCTTGCCCAATAGGCGCAGCGCTTGAGCACGAGACTTTCTTCGGAGTGCGTGAGCCAGTCGTCGGCATCCGGGGGAAGAAACAGCACAATCAATATTCGCGGCGGAGCATAGGTTTCGCCGCGCAAGTTGTCGTACTGGCGCACGTCAGACAGGAAATACGACAGGTGCGTGCCATCGTCGTACGGCTGGCGGATCGTTGCCTTGAGCTGGATCTTGATGTCGACTTCGGTCAGCCATCCGCCGTTCGTGAACGGCGCCCATCCGGTCAGGACGGCATCGATGCCGGCATGGTCTTCATGGCGGTTGGTAATCTTGCAGTTGACGCCCGCATGCGATGCAATCGCATGAAGATACGCGTAGCTCAACTCAGACTCTCGGTTGATCAAGGATAACGCTGACGGCATCGACTCCCTCGCATGTCGAATTCTTGTTTCTGCATGCTACTTGCGCGTGTGCCCCGGTGTTTCGCCAGCGACCTTTTATTACGTCCCCAAAAGCATTGCGCCGGGACTGAAGCCCGGCGCAATGTACTTCAAATGCTAAACCCGATCACGCCCAATCCGCGTGAAAACTGCCCTTCTTATCCACCCGCTCAAACGTATGCGCGCCGAAGAAGTCTCTTTGCGCCTGCACCAGATTCGCCGGCAGCCTCTCCGACCGATAGCTGTCGAAATAAGCCACCGCCGACGAAAACGCCGGCACCGGCACGCCCGCCTTCACCGCCGCGACGACGACATCGCGCAGCGCGTCCTGATACTTCGCCGCGATATCGCTGAAATACGGATCGAGCAGCAGGTTCGCGAGCGCCTCGTCCTTCGCATACGCATCGGTGATCTTCTGCAGAAAGCGCGCGCGGATGATGCACCCCGCCCGGAAGATCTTCGCAATCTCGCCGTAATGCAGGTCCCACTTGTACTCGTCCGATGCCGCGCGCAACTGCGCAAACCCCTGCGCATACGACACGATCTTGCTCAGATAAAGCGCCCGTCGCACGGACTCGATGAACGCCGCGCGATCGCCGTCGAACTTCGGCGACGGCCCGCTCAGCTGCTTGCTCGCCTTCACGCGCTGATCCTTCAGCGACGACAGCACGCGCGCAAACACCGCTTCCGTGATGAGCGGCAGCGGCGCGCCGAGATCGAGCGCGTTCTGGCTCGTCCACTTGCCCGTGCCCTTCTGCGCGGCGCGATCGAGGATCACATCGACGAGGTGTTGACCCGTCTCCTCGTCCTTCTTCGTGAAGATTTTCGTCGTGATTTCGATCAGGTAGCTGTCGAGCTCGCCCTTGTTCCACTCGGAATACACCTCGTGAAGCTCTTCATTCGACAGCCCCGCCACACGCTTAAGCACGTCGTAGCTTTCGGCGATCAGCTGCATGTCGCCATATTCGATGCCGTTGTGCACCATCTTGACGAAGTGCCCCGCGCCGTCCGGCCCCATGTACGCAACGCACGGCTCGCCGTCCGGCGCCTTCGCGGCGATCTCGGTGAGGATCGGCGCGACGAGGTCGTAGGCTTCGCGCTGTCCGCCCGGCATGATCGACGGACCCTTCAGCGCGCCTTCCTCGCCGCCCGACACGCCCGTGCCGATGAAATGCAGCCCCGACTTCGCGAGGTCCTGGTTGCGGCGGATCGTATCGGTGAAATGCGTATTGCCGCCGTCGATCAGGATGTCGCCCTTTTGCAGGAGCGGGCGCAGCGCGTCGATGGTGGCGTCAGTGCCTTCACCGGCTTTGACCATCAGGAGAATGCGGCGCGGCGTTTCCAGCGACTCGACGAATTCCTCCAGCGTGAAGGCGGGCACGAGCTTCTTGTCCGGATGCTCGGCGATCAGTTCGTCGGTTTTTTCGCGGCTGCGGTTGTAGACCGACACGGCGTGTCCGCGGCTTTCGATGTTCAGCGCCAGGTTGCGGCCCATGACGGCGAGGCCCACCACGCCGATTGCTTGCTTGCTCATGCTTTCTCTCCGGATGACCGTCGCGCCGGCGGCGCCTGGCGGGCGGCGCGACGAATGAATCGTGTCGATTGGCGCAGCGCCCGGCGGCGTGCGGCTTCGGGCGAGAGGCTTGCCTGCGAAGCCACGCGCCGCGCGCGGGCGCAGACGGACCCGAGATTACCACTTCGACACACATCTGGCAGGCACGGCCTCCGCCGTTCGAGCGCACGCGCCGCCGCCGATCTAGAATGAACCCCCGCAACCCGTGCCGGCACGAGCCGCATCAGCGCATGGCGCTTCGTCGCAAGCCGCGTCATCATCATTACTGTGTGTACGTGGTCGAACTGTCCGACGCCGTCTGGAACGAAGCGCGCTTCCGGCGCGCGAATCCGGACTACGTTCTCGGCATGCCGTTCGTCTACGTCGGCATGACGGGCGTCGATCCGGACGTGCGCTTCGACAAGCACAAGGCCGGCATCCAGTCGAACCGCTACGTGCGCGATTTCGGGCTGCGGCTCTTGCCGCGTCTCTACGACGTCTACAACCCGATGCCCTACGACGGCGCGCGCGAGATGGAAGTCGAACTGGCGATCGGGCTGCGGGAAGCGGGCTACGGCGTCTGGCAGGCGTAAAAACATAGGAGCAGGACATGCGGATTCTGGTGGTGGGCGCGGGGGCGATCGGCGGGTATTTCGGCGGGCGGCTGCTCGACGCAGGCAGGGACGTGACCTTCCTCGTGCGCGAGCGGCGCGCCGAACGGCTCGCGCAGTGCGGGCTGAAACTGAGGAGCGCGCTTGGCGACCTGGTGCTCGAATGCCCGCCGACGATTCTTTCGAAGGACATCGCCGAGCCGTTCGACATCATCCTGTTGAGCTGCAAGGCGTACGACCTCGAAGGCGCGATCGAATCGGTGAAAAACGCGGTCGGGCCGGACACGGTGGTCGTGCCGCTCCTGAACGGCATGCGCCATCTCGACGTGCTCGACGCGCATTTCGGCGCCGACAAGGTGCTCG
The DNA here is from genome assembly GCF_001544475.1 of Caballeronia humi. Classification (GTDB taxonomy): domain Bacteria; phylum Pseudomonadota; class Gammaproteobacteria; order Burkholderiales; family Burkholderiaceae; genus Caballeronia; species Caballeronia humi. The sequence continues at coordinate 35,784 of NZ_FCNW02000036.1, forward strand.
GCGGCCAGTGCGTGATCGCCGCGACGCTCGACGCGGAGGGCGAGATCGTCCACCTGAACAAGCTGCATTCGATGACCATCGGTGAGCGCTCGGGCGAACGCACGTCGCGCATCGAAGCGATCGCCGCCCAGTTCGACGGCGCCGGTTTCGAATTCCAGGTGAGCGCGGACATTCTGCAATCGATGTGGGAAAAGTGGGTGTTCCTCGCGACGCTCGCCTCGGGCACGTGCCTGATGCGCGCGCCGATCGGCGACATTCTCGCGGCGCCGGGCGGCGAGGCGCTGCTGCTCGGCCTCTTTGACGAGTGCAGCGCGGTCGCGGCGGATAACGGGCACGCGCCGGGCGAACGGAGCGCGGCGGGCGCCCGCACGACCTTCACGGAAAAGGGGTCGCTCCTGACGGCATCGATGCTGCGCGACCTCGAAAACAACGCGGCGATCGAGGCGGATCACATCGTCGGCGATCTTTTGGCGCGGCGTAAGACGGAGCGCGAAGGGGCGTCGCTGCTGGCAGCCGCTTGCACACATCTGAAGGCTTACGAGGCGCGGCGCGCGCGCACGGGGCAGAAGGCGGACTAGCACCCCCGACGCCGTTTGGAAAGCGCAAGGATTCCGCGTTACGCTGGCGGCTTTTCCGACCCAGTACCGCCCAAGCCATGCAGCCTGACGCCGCCCTTCCGCACCCGCACGCGCCCGTTCCCACCGTCGCCGAAATTTTCACCGGCTTCCTGATGCTCGGCCTCACGGCCTTCGGCGGCGCGCTGCCGCTCGCGCGCCGGGAGATCGTCGAGCGCCGCAAGTGGCTGGATGCCGACGAATTCACCGAACTCCTCGGCCTTTGCCAGTTCCTGCCGGGCGGCAACGTGATCAATCTGTCGGTTGCGATCGGCATGCGCTTTCGCGGCGTGCCCGGCGCGCTCGCGGGGCTGCTCGGACTGATCGTCGGGCCGTCGCTGATCGTGATCGCGCTTGGTGTGCTGTATCAGCGCACGCACCAAGACCCGCGCGTCGCGCATCTGTTCGCCGGGCTTGCGGCGGCGGCGGCCGGGCTGCTGGTCGCGATGGCGGTGAAGATCGCGTGGCCGCTGCGCAAGAAGCCGGAGATGGCGCTGATCGCCGTGCTCGCGTTCGTCGCAATCGCGCTGCTGCGCTTTCCGCTGCTGCCGACGATGCTCGCCCTCACGCCCATTTCCGTGCTGCTCGCGTGGAAGGTGCGCCGATGAACCACGTCCTCGTTTCGCTCGCCGCGATCTTCAGCCAGCTTTCGCTGCTCGCGTTCGGCGGCGGCAACACGATCCTGCCGGAGATGCAGCGGCAAGTCGTGGAAGTGCATCAGTGGATGTCGAAGGCGGATTTTTCCGCGCTCTTCGCGCTCGCGCAGGCGGCTCCGGGGCCAAACATGATGGTCGTCACGCTGATCGGCTGGCACGTGGCGGGATGGCCGGGCGTGATCGTGACGTCGATTGCGAAGTTCGGTCCGTCGTCGCTCGTGACGATCGCCGCGATGCACGCTTGGGAGCGCTTCAAGGACCATCCGTGGCGGCGCTTCATCCAGTCGGGCCTCGTGCCGATGACGGCCGGCCTCGTCGCGGCGAGCGCAGCGCTGATCGCGGAGGCGTCGGACAGGACGTGGCTGCTCGGCGCGATCACGGCGGGCGTCGCGCTGCTGTCGTACCGGACGAAGCTGCATCCGCTGTGGCTGCTGGCAGCGGGGAGTCTCATCGGACTGACGGGGTTCGGGCAGTAGGTCCAAGGCGGGCAGGTTTCCTGCTGACGCATGCCTCAAGGACTGGAACAAAGGAATAAATCATGGCAATGACTCCCTCTTACGCGACCTCCCAGCCGCCGCGCGCGGATATCGATGACCTCGCCGGCGCGACCGTCGTCGAATTCGGCACGGATTGGTGCGGTTTTTGCCGCGCGGCGCAGCCGATGATCGCGCAGGCGTTCCAGGGGCATTCCGGCGTTCGTCATCTCAAAATCGAGGACGGCAGCGGCCGGCTGCTCGGACGATCGTTTCGCGTGAAGCTCTGGCCGACGCTCGTGTTCATGCTCGACGGCAGGGAACTCGCACGACTCGTGCGGCCGGGCAATGCTTCGGAAATCCGCGATGCGCTCGCCTTGATCGACGCGCCGCTGGTGCGCTGAGCTTACCTTTAAGGGTTATCTCCAATACGTCGCCCACACTCAAAATTTGTATGATGACCCGATCACCTAACAAACGGCGACACGATTCATGTTCGAGAAAATCCCGGCGCGGGCGTTGAGCGACACGGTCGCCCAGCAACTGCAAAAGCAGATCGAAAAAGGCAGCTTCGCCAAAAGCGGCAAGTTGCCGACCGAAGCCGTGCTCGCGCAGGAATTCGGCGTGAGCCGCACCGTGATCCGCGAAGCCATCTCCCGCCTGAAGAACGAAGGCATGGTCGAGCCGCGTCAGGGCAGCGGCGTGTTCGTCGTCGAGCGCGCGGGCATCCGGCCGCTGCGCATCGATTACGCGCAGGCCGTCGAGCCGGGCTCGGTCGTGCATATCCTCGCGTTGCGGCGCGCGATCGAGGCGGAGGTGGCATCGGAAGCCGCGATGCGCCGCACCGACGCGCATATGGCCGCCATCGACGCCGCGCTCGCGAAAATCGAAGCCGCCGTCGCCGATGGCGAGGACGGTGTCGCCGAAGACGTGGCGTTCCATCGCGCGATCGCGAACGCGACGGGCAATCCGTACTTCCTGAAAACGCTCACCTTCCTGAATCAGTACCTCGAAGCCGGCACGATCGTCACGCGCAGGAACGAGGCGCTGCGCGAGGACTTTTCGCGACAGGTCCGCGAGGAACACGCGGCGATCGCCGCCGCCATCCGCGCGGGCGATCCGATGGCCGCGCGCAACGCCGCTCAGACGCATCTCTACAATGCCGCCCGCCGCCTCGCGGAAGCCGGCATCCGCTAACGCTTCAATCAGAAGAGAAAAGACATGTCCAGAAATGTGGGAGTCATCGGCCTGGGCGCAATGGGCCTCGGCGTCGCGCGCTCGTTGCTGCGCGCGGGCTTTGCGGTCCATGCGTGCGACGTCCGCGCGCAAGTGCTCGAATCGTTCGCGGCCGAAGGCGGCATCGCGTGCGCGACGCCCGCCGCGTTGGGCGGCAAGTGCGACGTGGTCGTGACGGTCGTCGTCAATGCGGCGCAGACGGAAACCGTGCTCTTCGGCGCCGACGGCAAGTCCGGCGCGGTATCGGCGATGAAGCCGGGCGGCGTCGTGCTCGCCTGCGCGACGGTCTCGCCGGCGTTCGCAATCGACCTCGGCAAGCGGATCGAAGCCGCCGGCCTGCAACTGCTCGACGCACCGCTTTCCGGCGGCGCGGCGCGCGCGGCATCGGGTGAAATGACGATGATGACCTCCGGCCCCGCCGCCGCCTATGCCGCTTGCGAGGACGTGCTCGAAGCGATCGCGGGCAAGGTCTACCGCCTAGGCGACTCGCACGGCGCGGGATCGAAAGTCAAGATCATCAACCAGTTGCTCGCGGGCGTGCACATCGCCGCCGCCGCCGAGGCAATGGCGCTCGGCCTGCGCGAAGGCGTCGATCCTGATGCGCTCTACGACGTCATCACGCACAGCGCGGGCAATTCGTGGATGTTCGAGAACCGCGTGCCGCACATCTTGGCGGGCGACTACACGCCGCTGTCGGCGGTCGATATCTTCGTGAAGGACCTCGGCCTCGTGCTCGATACGGCGCGCACGTCGAAATTCCCGCTGCCCTTGTCCGCGGCGGCGCACCAGATGTTCATGATGGCGTCGACCGCCGGCCACGGCGGAGAGGACGATTCCGCCGTCATCAAGATTTTCCCCGGCATCGATGTCCCGAAGGGAGACAAAAAATGACAAAGGCGCTCATAGGCTGTATCGCCGACGATTTCACCGGCGCCACCGATCTCGCCAACATGCTCGTGCGCGGCGGCATGCGCACGGTGCAGACGATCGGCGTGCCCGCCGCCGGCACGGAGATCGAAGCGGACGCGCTCGTCGTCGCGCTGAAATCGCGCACGATTCCCGCGGCGGAAGCGGTCGCGCAATCGCTCGAAGCGCTCGAATGGCTGCGCGCGCAGGGCTGCAAGCAATTCCTCTTCAAATATTGCTCGACCTTCGATTCCACCGACGAAGGCAACATCGGCCCCGTCGCCGATGCGCTGCTCGACGCGCTGAAGGACGATTTCACGATCGCGTGCCCGGCGTTTCCCGAGAACGGCCGCACGATCTTTCGCGGCAACCTGTTCGTCGGCGACGTGCTGCTGAACGAATCGGGCATGGAAAACCATCCGCTCACGCCGATGACCGATCCGAACCTCGTGCGGGTCTTGCAGCGTCAGACGAAATCGAAAGTCGGGCTGATCCGCTATGACACGATCATGAAGGGCGCGGATGCGGTGCGCGCGCGCATCGCGGAACTTAGGAAGGAAGGCGTGCGCCTCGCGATCGCGGACGCCGTCTCCGACGCCGATCTCTACGTCCTCGGCGATGCCTGCGCTGACCTGAAGCTCATCACCGGCGGTTCGGGCATCGCGCTCGGCCTGCCGAAGAACTTTGGCCAGCTTGCCGACGCCGCCCACGCCGCCGATTTGCCGAAGATCGAAGGGAAATCGGTCGTGCTGGCGGGCAGCGCCTCGAAGGCGACGAATGCGCAGGTTGCGGAATGGCGCGAGTCGAAGCCGAGCTTTCGCGTCGAGCCGATGGCGCTTTCGCGCGGCGAGCCGGTCGTCGAGAAGGCGATCGCGTTCGCGCAGCAGCACGCAGACCAGCCCGTGCTGATCTACGCGACCTCCACGCCGGACGAAGTGAAGACGGTGCAAAAGGAACTGGGCGTCGAGAAGGCGGGGCATCTGGTGGAACAGGCGCTGGCGTCAATTGCGCGCGGCCTGCGCGATCTCGGCGTGCGCAAGTTCGTGGTTGCGGGCGGCGAAACGTCGGGCGCGGTCGTGCAGGCACTCGACGTCGCGACGCTGCGCATCGGGCCGCAGATCGATCCGGGCGTGCCGGCAACGCAATCCATCGGTGACGAACCGCTCGCGCTCGCGCTGAAATCGGGCAATTTCGGGACGACGGATTTCTTCGCGAAGGCATTGAAAACCCTCGACGGAGCCGTCTGACATGAGCATGGCGCACGAGGAAAACCGCATCCGCGAGGAAATCTGCGTGACGGGCGCGAGCCTGTATCAGCGCGGCTACACGGTCGGCAGCGCGGGCAACATCAGCGCGCGCCTCGACGACGGCTGGCTCATCACGCCGACCGACGTCTGCCTCGGCCGACTCGATCCGGCGGAAATCGCAAAAGTCGATACGGCGGGCAATCACGTTTCTGGCGGAAGGCCGTCGAAGACGCTCGCGCTGCATCGGCGGATCTATGAGAACAACGCGGAGGCGCGGGGCGTCGTCCACACGCATTCGACACATCTCGTCGCGCTGACGCTCGCGGGTGTCTGGCGCGACACCGATGTGCTGCCGCCGATCACCCCGTACTACGTGATGAAAGTCGGCCACGTGCCGCTGATTCGCTACCGGCGCCCGGGCGATCCGGCAGTCGCGGAAGAAGTGGCGGCGCTCGCCTCCAAGGTGCGCGGCGTTTTGCTGGAACGGCTCGGGCCGGTCGTCTGGGAGCGATCGGTGTCGCAAGCGTCTTACGCGCTCGAAGAGCTGGAAGAAACCGCGCGGCTGTGGCTTCTGACCACGCCCCGCCCCGAGCCGCTCGAAGAAGCGGCCATCGAAGACCTGCGCGTTACTTTCAACGCGCGCTGGTAACACCGAACTGCACGAATTCCTTTCCTGGAGACACGTAATGAGCCTTGAACAAGCGGTGCCGGGCGGCACCCGGGTACCTGTTGCCGCGCCGTCCGCGGACGAAACCAAACGCACTTACGCCAAGGTGTTCTGGCGCATCGTGCCGTTTTTGATGCTGTGCTACGTGGTCGCCTATCTCGACCGCGTGAACGTCGGCTTTGCGAAGCTGCAGATGTCGCAGGACCTCGCATTCAGCGAAACCGTGTTCGGCCTCGGCGCCGGCATCTTCTTCCTCGGCTACTTTCTGTTCGAATTGCCGAGCAACATGCTGATGCACAAGATCGGTGCGCGCATCTGGATCGCGCGGATCATGATTACGTGGGGGCTGCTCTCGGCGGCGTTCGTCTTCGTCAAGACGCCGACGCAGTTCTACGTCCTGCGCTTTCTGCTCGGGCTCGCCGAAGCGGGGTTCTATCCGGGCGTGATTCTGTACCTCACGTACTGGTTCCCGTCGCACCGGCGCGCGAAGATCGTCGCCGTGTTCATGTCGGCGATTCCGGTGTCGGGCATCTTCGGCAATCCGCTCTCGGGCTGGATCATGCAGAGCTTCGCGGGCCACAAGGGCTTCGCCGGCTGGCAGTGGATGTTCCTGATCGAAGCGGTTCCGGCAGTGCTGGTCGGCATCGCGACGATCCTCTATCTCGATAACAACATCCGCAGCGCGAAATGGCTTACCGAGCGCGAAAAGCGCCTGCTGGAAGACGAAATCGCCGCACAGCCGCAACACGCCGGCGACGGCAAGAAGCATTCGCTGCGCGCCGTTTTCGCTGACAAGCGCATGTGGTGGATGTCGCTGATCTACTTCTCGTTCGTGACCGGCCAGTACGGCCTGACGTTCTGGATGCCGACCTTCATCAAGTCGACGGGTGTGACCGGTGCATTCAACATCGGCCTTCTGAGCGCGATTCCGTTCCTCGTCGCGATCGTCGTGATGAATATTCTCGGCCACAGCGCGGACAAGCATCGCGAACGCCGCTGGCACCTGATCGTGCCGGCGCTGGCGGCGGCGGTCGGATTTTCGATCGCGGCGTCGTTCGCGGGCAATACGGTGGTGTCGATCATCGCGCTGTCGCTCGCGGCGGCGGGCGTGCTGACCTGCGCGCCGCTCTTCTGGTCACTGCCGACGGCGTTCATGTCGGGTGCGGCGGCGGCGGCCGGGATCGCGATCATCAATTCGATCGGCAATCTCGCCGGGTTTGCCAGCCCGTATATGATCGGCTATCTGAAGGACCTGACGCACAGCACGGCGACGGGTATGTACGTACTGGCCGCGATGCTCGTGATCGGTGCGCTCGCGGTGTTTCTGACGCCTGCGAAGCTGGTGAATCGCTGAAGCTCTAAGCTGAACCTACTCGCAACTTTCTTGCATGAGACCGGAGCGGCGCGTCCACTCCGGTCAACAATGGAGACAATGCAATGCCTCGCTTTGCCGCCAATCTCTCGATGATGTACAACGAGCACGCGTTCCTCGACCGCTTCGCCGCTGCCGCGAAAGACGGCTTCAAGGCCGTGGAATTCCTGTTCCCGTACGAGTTCGCCGCCGCCGACATCAAGTCGCGCCTGCAGGAAAACGGCCTCACGCAAGCGCTCTTCAACGCGCCACCGGGCGACTGGGCCGCGGGCGAACGCGGAATCGCGTCGCTGCCGGGCCGCGAGGACGAATTCCGCCGTGCGCTCGACAAAGCGCTCGAATACACCGCCGCGCTCGGTAACGACCGACTGCACGTGATGGCCGGCCTGATCGCGCCGGATCAGCCGCGCGAGAAACACCGCGAGGTGTATCTGAAGAATCTGGAAATCGCGGCGAGCGCGGCGAAACCGGCGGGCGTGACGATCGTCATCGAGCCGATCAACACGCGCGACATCCCCGGTTTCTTCCTGAACCGCCAGGACGACGCGCAGGCGATCTGCGACGAAGTCGGCGCGACGAACCTGCAAGTCCAGTTCGACTGCTATCACTGCCAGATCGTCGAAGGCGATCTCGCGGTGAAACTCAAGCGCGATATGAAGCGCCCGAACGCCGGCATCGGCCATATCCAGATCGCGGGCGTACCGGAGCGCCATGAGCCGGACATCGGCGAGTTGAATTACCCGTATCTCTTCGACCTGATCGATTCGCTTGGCTACACCGGCTGGATCGGCTGCGAATATCGTCCGCGCGCGGCGACCTCCGACGGCCTCGGCTGGCTCAAGCCCTACCTGCAAACTGCCTGAACGACACCATGAAAATCCTGATTACCGGCGGCGCCGGATTTCTCGGACAGCGCCTCGCGCGCCGTCTCCTCGATCGCGGCGAACTGAACGGCCAGCCGATCACCGAAATGGTGCTGCTCGACGTGGTCGCCGGCAACGATTTCGGCGACAAGCGCGTGCGCGTCGAAACTGGCGACATCGCCGATCGCAGCGTGCTCGAACGCGCGATCGATACGAAAACCGAAGCAATCTTCCACCTCGCCGCGATCGTGAGCGGCCAGGCGGAAGCCGATTTCGACCTCGGCATGCGCATCAACCTGGACGCGTCGCGTCTGCTGCTCGAAGTGTGCCGCGCGCTCGGCCACGCGCCGCGCGTGCTGTTCACGAGTTCGGTCGCGGTCTACGGCGGCGCGCTGCCCGACGTCGTGCAGGACGACACCGCGCTCAATCCGCAATCGTCGTACGGGACGCAGAAGGCGATCGCCGAACTGCTGCTCTCCGACTACTCGCGACGCGGTTTTGTCGACGGCCGCGTGCTGCGCCTGCCGACCATCAGCGTGCGGCCGGGCAAGCCGAACGCGGCGGCGTCGTCGTTTGCGAGCGGGATCATCCGCGAGCCGCTGAACGGCGAGCGCGCGATTTGCCCCGTCGATGGCGAGACGCGTCTCTGGCTGTTGTCGCCGAAAAGCGCGATCGAGGCGCTGATCGCGGGCCTTGAAATCGATCGCGAAAAGCTCGGCAACCGGCCGGTCGTCAATCTGCCGGGGCTCTCGGTGAGCGTGAACGAGATGATCGAAGCGCTGCGCGAAGTGGCGGGCGAGGAAGCGGTTGCGCGCATCGACCGTCAACGCGACGAGCGCATCGAGAAGATCGTCGGAAGCTGGCCGGGCGCGTGGAATCCCGAACGCGCGGAGCAGCTCGGCCTGCAAGGCGACAAGACGTTCGCCGACGTGATCCGCGCCTACATCGCCGATCAGAAAGCCTGACATTCGTTAAGCCTTCACTCCATACGGCGCCGCAGCCCTTGCGGCGCCTGACTCGCGCCGTGGTCCCGCGACCATTGCTGTAATCCGCGCTACACTCATCTCTTTAATGTGACGAAGCTGGCTCAAGCCCAGCACGCATCGGCGCGTGCAGCCCATCCGCGCTTTCGCGCGCATCGCAAAAACATCTTCGTCGCCCTCTTCGGACGCCACCTCGTGTGCGGGAGAATTCCATGTTGCTCCACGACCTCGTCGATCGGTTCGGCCCGGCGATCGTCTTCGTCAACGTAATGGGCGCGGCGCTCGGGCTGCCCGTGCCCGCCATGCCTACGCTGATCGTCGTCGGCGCATCGGTCGAGGTGATGGCGCTGCGCGGCTCGGGCACGCTGCTCTGGCCGATCCTCGGCATGCTGGCGCTCGCGGTGGCGGGCGGCGTGCTCGGCGACCTCGTCTGGTTTCAGGGCGGCCGACGCTACGGCGACCGCACGCTCAAGACGATCTGCAAGCTCTCGCTCTCGCGCGATACGTGCGTCAAGAAAACCGAGCGCTTTTTCGGCCGCTGGGGCGTGCGCGTGCTGCTCGTCGCGAAATTCATCCCAGGGCTTTCGCTCGTGTCGGTGCCGCTTGCAGGCGCGATGGGCGTGCGCCTGCGCAGCTTCATCGCGCACGACGGCGCGGGCGTCGCGCTGTGGGCGGCGGTCGGGCTCGGGCTCGGCGTCGCGTTCGCGGCGGAGCTGGAGATGCTCTTCGCGATGCTCTCGCGCCTCGGACGGCAGGCGGGCATGGTCGTCGCCGTGCTGCTCGCGGCGTATATCGCATACCGCTGGTGGCGCCGCCGGGCGCTGATGGAGACGCTGGAAAAGGCGCGCGTCACCGTCGACGAGCTCTACGCGATGATGGAAAACAAGCCGCTGCCGACGATTTTCGATATCCGTTCGCGTGAAAAGCGCGTGCTCGATCCGTTCGTGATCCCCGGCGCGGTGTTCGCGGACGAACGCGAGTTGCAAAAGATCATGCTGGAATACGACCCGGCGCAGAAGATCATCATTTATTGCTCGTGCCCGAATGAAGTATCGGCGGCGTGGATGGCGAAGACGCTGCGCAACGCGGGCTTCAAGGACGTCGTGCCGCTGACAGGCGGGCTCGACGCGTGGCGGCTCGCGGGCTTCGAAGTCGCGCCGCTCACCGAACTGGGCGACGACCCGGTGATGACCGACGAAGTCGGCGAAATGGCTGCAATGTGCCCGTGGCCGGTGAAGTCGGCGGCGGGTTCGGGATCCCTGCAAGAAGCTGGTTTTCCACATGGAGATCGCGCATGAGTACAAGTATGGGCGGCGAGCCGTCGAACGACTTTTTTCCGGCCGGGATCGCCTGGGCCCCGCGCGACACGCCGCACGAAGATCCGAACATCATGCCGACGGCGGTCGGCGCCCCCTCCGTGAGCGGAGGCGAAGAGGCGCCGTTCTCGCCGCTCCAGACGCGCGCGCACCAGATGTTTCCGCTGCTCACCGAGAGCGAAGTCGAGCGCATGCGCCGCTTCGGCACGATCGAGCGCTGGAAGGCCGGCGAGGCGATGTTCACGATGGGCGACGTCGGGAAGGGCATGGTGGTCGTGCTGAAGGGTCTCGTGCGGATCAACCGGCGTGACGCGCTCGGGCACGTGCATCTGATCATCGACCAGCCGCCAGGGCAGTTCCTCGCGGAAATCGCGCAGTTGTCGGGCAAGCCCTGTCTCGTCGATGGCTACGCGCTAGAGGACGTGGAAGGCATCGTGATTCCGCCAGAGCAATTGCGGGCGCTGATCATCGCCGAGGCGGAACTCGGCGAGCGCATCATGCGCGCGCTGATCCTGCGGCGCGTCGGGCTGATCGAAAAGGGCAGCGGGCCGGTGCTGCTCGGCAAGTCCACCGACGGCAAGCTGATCGCGCTGCAAGGGTTCCTGCGCCGTAACGGCTACCCGCACACCGTGATCGACGCCTGCGCCGATCCGGACGCGATCGCTTTGCTGGAACGCATATCGGCGTCGAAGGCCGATTTTCCGCTCGTGATCTGTCCGGATGGCACCGTGCTGCGCGCACCCGACGAGAACCAGGTCGCGACGCAACTCGGCTGGCTGCCGGAATTCGACAGCGCGCATATCTACGATGTCGCGGTCGTCGGCGCGGGGCCGGCCGGGCTCGCGACGGCGGTGTATGCGGCGTCCGAAGGGTTGTCGGTGGCCGTGTTCGATTGCCGCGCGCCGGGCGGACAAGCGGGAGCGAGCTCGCGCATCGAGAACTATCTCGGCTTTCCGACCGGCATCTCCGGACAGGCGCTCGCGGGCCGCGCGTTCGTGCAGGCGCAGAAATTCGGCGCGCATATCGCGATCCCGAGCGAGATCAAATCGCTCCACTGCGACCGTTCGCCGATTCAGGTCGAACTCGCGAACGGCACGCTCGTTTCGACGCGCACGGTCGTGATCGCGAGCGGCGCGGCTTACCGGCGCCCGGCGATCGAAGGACTGGAGCGCTTCGAAGGGCGCGGGACGTATTACTGGGCGTCGCCCGTCGAGGCGAAGCTCTGCAAGGATTCGGAAGTGGTGCTCGTCGGCGGCGGCAATTCGGCGGGGCAGGCTGCGGTCTATCTCGCGTCGCACTGCGTGCACGTCCATCTGCTCATTCGCGGTTCGGGGCTGGCGGCGAGCATGTCGCGCTATCTCGTCGACCGCATCGCTTCGCTGCCGAACGTCACGCTGCACACGCATACGCAGATCAGCTCGCTCGATGGCGACGATCGCGGGCTCACGGCGGTGAACTGCAAGTCGGCGGACGGGCCGTTGTCGTTCCCCGTGCGGCATCTGTTCCTCTTCACCGGCGCCGATCCGAATACGTCGTGGCTCTCGGGGTGCAACGTGAGCGTCGATAGCAAGGGCTTCGTGTTGACTGGGCCGGAAGCGCATGAGGGACAGGAACCGGGCGCCCCGGCACTGGAAACGAGCGTGCCGGGCGTGTTCGCGATTGGCGACGTGCGCTCGGCATCGACGAAACGCGTGGCGGCGGCGGTTGGTGAAGGCGCGGCGGTCGTCGCGCAGATCCACGGGCTGCTCGCGCTGCGTCAGGAGCTCGACGTCGATGCGCCTTGCGCCGCGCGTGTTTGAGCCGATGATGCTGCGTTCGCGAAGCGCAGCGTGAATTCGATCCACCCGTCGCGCGTGCACGCGGCCGATGCATGGCCGCCGTGCAGGCGCATGATCGCCTGCACGATCGCAAGCCCCAGTCCGCTCGATTCCGTGAACTCGCTGCGGGCCGCATCGCCGCGATAGAAGCGGTCGAAGAGACGAGTCAGTTCTTCCTCACTGATCGCTTTCCCCTGATTGCCGATCACGATGCTTGCGCCTTCTTCGTCCGCGCGTCCCGACAGGCGTACGACGGTGCCCGGCGTCGCATATCGCACCGCATTCACGACGACGTTACCGATCGCGCGCCGGCACATGATTGCATGCGCAACCATTTCGCCTTCGGCTTGAACATCGAAGGTGATCTGCCGCTCGTCGGCGATGCCTTCGAAGTAAGTGCTGATTGTTTCGAGCTCTTCGCGGATCGACAAATGCGTGCGTTCGATCTGCTGCTCTTCATGATCGGCCTGCGCGAGAAACAGAATGTTCTGCGCGATCCTTCCCAGGCGTTCCAGCTCCTCCAGATTCGATTCGAGCACGCTGCGATATTCGCCGGTGCTGCGCGTATGCGCGAGCGTGACCTGCGTCTGGCCGATCAATACGCCGATCGGCGTGCGCACCTCGTGCGCGAGGTCCGCCGAGAATTGCAGCAGACGTTCATAGCCCGTTGCGAGGCGGTCGAGCATCGCGTTGAACGACTCCGCGAGGCCCTGCAATTCTGCCGGTGCGTTCGCGACATCGAGCCGCGCCGACATCCGGTTCGGCGTGATCTCGGCGGCCTTCGCGGCCATCTTCGTGAGCGGCTGCAGGCCGCGGCTCGATACCCAGTATGCGAGCAGCACGGTCACGACCACGGCGCCGATCACGTTGATCCACACGCGCACGAGGTACGCGGAGAGCACTCGTGCTTCCTGCGTCATCGTGTGGGCGGCGATGATCTCGACCGTCTCGCCGCTCTCGCCGATCTGCGCCTGCGCCGCGACCCAGCGCATGCGCACGCCGTCGGCGCTCTTGCCTTCGTAGAGCGCATCGAGCGTGACGGGTTGCGTCACGGGCACGGGCGTGAGCGGCGGCAGCGGCCTCTGTTCAGGATTCACGTTGATGAACGGCGCGACGCCCGCGCGGCGAAAGATGATGACGTCCTGCCTGTCGCCGAGCATCGTTTCGAAAAGGCGCGGACGTGATTCGATCTGCGTGATCGTGTACATGTCGTGCAGCAACGACCGAAAGTGCTCGACACGCCCAATCAGTTGATAGTCCGCGCGTGTGGAGAGCGCGGAATTCGTCGCCTGATACAGCGACGCGCCGACCATGCCGACTACCACGCATACGATCAGTGCAAAGAGGCAGGTGATGCGAACAGCGAGCGAATGCGTCGGCCACTTCGCGTTCAAGGATTCTCTCCGAACGAATAGCCGATGCTGCGCACCGTGTGAATCAGCTTGATGTCGAACGGCTGGTCGAGCTTCGCGCGCAATCGCTTGATGGCGACGTCGACCACGTTGGTATCGCTGTCGAAATTCATGTCCCACACTTCCGATGCGATCAGCGTGCGCGAGAGGGCTTCGCCTTGCCGCCTGCAAAAGAGATGCAGCAGCGCGAACTCCTTGTTGGTCAGTGCGATGTCGATGCCCTGACGCGTGACTTTGCGGCGCAGGACATCGACGTGCAAGTCGGCGATCTGGAACACATCGGCTTCACGCACCACGCCGCGCCGCAGCAGCGTGCGGATGCGCAGCACGAGTTCGGTGAAGGAAAAGGGCTTGACGAGATAGTCGTCGGCGCCGAGTTCGAGGCCGTGGATACGATCGGTGACGTGATCGCGCGCCGTCAGAAAAATGACAGGCAGGTCACGTTTCGCGCGCAACGCCGACATGATCTGCCATCCGTCGATGCCGGGCAGCATGACGTCGAGCACGATCAGTTCGTACGGATGCGCGAGCGCCTGATGGAGCCCGTCGGTGCCGTTACGAACGAGATCAACCTGATAGCCGGACTCGGTGAGCCCCTTCTTCAGATAGTCGCCCGTCTTGCGGTCGTCTTCGATAACGAGAATGGTCATGCGCGTTGCGATGAATGGTGTGAGCACATTCTAGCGAGCATGCGGACGTGGCTCGCGAAAATGACAAAAAAGTCATTGAGCAGTCATGCGTGCATCAGAGCCGCGCCGCTACGATTTCACCTCATGATTCACCACTCCCGCCGAGGCCCAATGACACAGCAGCTACAGCAAACCGTTCAGCCGGGCTGGGTTCGCATCACGCACTGGATCAACGCGCTCGCGGTCGTTGCGATGGTGACGAGCGGCTGGCAAATCTACGATGCCTCGCCGATCTTCAAGTCGATCACGTTTCCTGCGAGCATCACGCTCGGCGGATGGCTCGGCGGCGCGCTCCTGTGGCACTTCGCGGCGATGTGGCTGCTGGTCATCAACTTTGCCGTGTATCTCGTGCTGAACGTGGCGAGCGGGCGCTTTCGACGCAAGCTGTGGCCGGTGAGCGTGAAGAGCGTGATCGCCGATGCATTCGCGGCGTTCCGCGGCAAGCTCAAGCACGACGATCTCACGCACTACAACGCGGTGCAGAAGTTCGCGTATCTCGCGGTGATCGTGGATATCGTGATCGTCATCGTGTCGGGGCTTGCCGTGTGGAAGTCGGTGCAGTTTCCGATGCTTCGCGCGCTGATGGGCGGATATGATTCGGCGCGCGTCGTGCACTTCTTTGCGATGAGTTTTCTGGTGGCGTTCTTCGTGCTGCATGTCGTGATGGTCGCGCTCGTGCCGCGCTCGCTGCTCTTGATGATCCGGGGACGCTGATTCATGTCGATTCGAAAAATTTTCACGGGCGCTTTGGGTCTGGACGCCGAGTCGATCGTCAAGGATGCGCAGAAGGAATTGAAGGCGCCCGCGCGGCGGCTCTTCGGCAAGCGCATTCTCACGCTCGGCGGTCTCGCGATGCTCTCAGGCTGTGACCTCACCAACGATAAATCGGTCAACGCGATGCTGCGCAAGATGTCCTCGTTCAACGACGACGCTCAGGCCTTGCTTTTCGATCCGAACAAGCTCGCGCCGACCTATCCCGAATCGATGATCACGCGACCGTTTCCATTCAACGCGTTCTATGACATCGATGAGGTGCCCGAGGTCGATGCTTCGACGTATCGCTTGCAGGTCGGCGGTTTAGCCAAAGGCCAGCGCGTCTGGACGCTCGAAGAGCTGCGCGCGTTACCGCAGGAAAGCCAGGTGACGCGGCATATCTGTATCGAAGGATGGAGCGCGATCGGCAAGTGGGGTGGCGTGCGCTTTGCCGATTTCCTCAAGCGCTCCGGCGCCGACACGACGGCCAAGTACGTCGCGTTCCATTGCGCGGATAACTACTCGACGAGCATCGACATGCCGACCGCGCTGCACGCGCAGACGCTGCTCACGCTCACTTACGACGGCCAGGTCCTGCCGCCGAAATACGGCTTTCCGATGAAGCTGCGCATGCCGACCAAGCTCGGCTACAAAAATCCGAAGCACATCGTCTCGATCACCGTGACGAACGACTACCCCGGCGGCTACTGGGAGAACCAGGGCTACAACTGGTTCGGCGGGTCCTGAGTCTGCCGCTCGCTTTTTTGCTGTTCCCTCCAAGGAGACTTCATGAAACTGCAATTGAAACTCGGCGCTGCTGTTGCCACGTTTGTCATCGCTTCGGCTGCGTTCGCGCAGACGCCTGCTGCGAAGCCCACGCGCATTCGCGGCGAAATCGTCTCGCTGACTGGCGACACGCTGACGGTCCATCGACGCAGCGGCGACACCGTGACGATCGACGTGAAGTCGAGCGTTCCGGTCACGGCTGTGAAGAACATCAAGCTGGAGGACATCAAGCCCGGCTCGTTCGTCGGCACGGCTGCGACGACCGGCACCGACGGCAAGCTGACCGCCACCGAAGTGCTAGTGTTCCCCGAGGCCGCACGCGGCACGGGCGAAGGTCACTACGCATGGGATTTGGGTCCGAACAGTTCGATGACGAACGCGAACGTGGACAGCGTCGTGCAAGCCACGAGCGGTCGCGACCTCAAGCTGTCATACAAGGGCGGCAACAATTCGGTGACGGTGCCCGAGAACGTACCGGTCGTGACATTCGCTCCGGCCGCTCGCACCGATCTGATCGCGGGCAAGAAAGTATTCATCGTCGCGAGCCCGGTGAACGGTACTCAGTTCGCGGCGCAGCGGATCGTTGTTGAGAAGGATGGCGTCGTGCCGCCGATGTAATTCGCGGACACGAAAAGCGCCCGCCGAACGGCGGGCGCTTTTGCATCTAATGATGGTAGCGATATTCCTGCGTATATCCACCATACCCATACGACGCCGCTTTCACGTCCTGCACGTAGATATAGCTTTCTTCATGCAGGTTGCCGAGAATCCGTTCGAAGCCCGCGAAGGCTTCCTTGATATAGCGCGCCTTCTCGTCTTTCGTGTTCGTTTCGTCGGTGATCTTTATGTCGAAGTAGAAGCTGTTCCTGTTCTGCTCGCTCAGCAATTCCCCGCCTACGACCCAACTGTCGCGATCGACGAAATCGATCGCAATGGCTGTCACTTCACGCTTCTTTCCAAGGATGCGCGTGGTGAGATCCAGCAGTAATTCCGAGATGTCCCGCGTCAGTTCGGGCGATTTTTTGGCACTGACTTTCACGTTGAGAATCGGCATGACGTTTCTCCATCGATGTGTAGTTAGCAATGCAACTATAAGGTCAAAAAAAATCAGTCGAGCAGCGCGCGAATGCCTTTCATCTTCAATACCGAATCGTCGAAGTGCGCGGCGCCCAGCTTTTTCTTCAAGCGCTTCGTCACTTCCGCGCTTGCCGCGTTGAGGTCGGCTTTCATCGATTTACCGCGCTCCGTTGCGTGAACGGCGGACTCGCGGCCATCACGATCCGTGGACCAGCGCTCGATCAGCGCCATTTTCTGCAACCCGTCGAGCGAGCGCGTGGCGGTGGGACGCGAGATGGCGAGCCCGGCGGCAAGCTCGCTTTGCAGCAAGCCCGGCTTGTCGAGAATCGCCCGCAGCATGAAAGCCTGCGACGGCGTCAGCCCGAATGGCTTGAACGCCTTCGTCCACTCGCGTTCAAGAACGCGAGCCAGCGCGGTGGTGTTGAAGTAGAGGCATTGATCGAACATGAGGGCAGTGTAGGAGATACAAGTTCGCTATGCAACTAGTTTTTTGGGACGCGCTCTCCCATCGCTTCGAAGAACCGCACGGCGCGCGCGTCGCCCGTATGCGCCGAGTTGATCCGCACATACGCGCAATCGTCGCCGCTCGGCCGATAGTAGTTGCCCGGCGCGAGCGTCACGCCGTACTTCAGCGCTTCATCGACGAGCACTGTCGAATCGTCAATGCCCGGCACCCTGGCCCACACGAAATTGCCACCGCTCGGTTCATCGAAGACGTCCCAACCGCATGCTTCGAGTTGTTGAACCGCTCCGGAAAGTGCATCGCGCACACGCCGGCGCAGCCGCTCGAGATACTTACGATACGTGCCGCGCTCCAGCAGATTCGCCGCGACGGCTTCGCTGAAACGCGTGCCGCCGAGGCTCGTCAGCACTTTGACGTCGACGAGATTCTTGACGAGTTCCGCATTCGCCGCGATGTACCCGATCCTGAGCGACGACGAAAGCGTCTTCGACAACCCTCCCACGTAAATCACGCGATCGAGTTGATCGAGCGAAGCCAGGCGCTGCGTCGGCACGGCCTGGAAGTCGGCGTAAATGTCATCCTCGACGAGCGAAAAGCCATATTGCTGCGCGAGTTGCAGCAACTTGAACGCGACTTGCGGCGCGACATTGGTCGCGGTCGGATTCTGGAAAACGGTGTTGATGAAGAACAGTTTTGGCTGATGAATCTTGAGCAGTTCCTCGGCGGCATCGACGTCGGGGCCGGTCGCGAGACGCGGCACGCCGACGAGCTTCACACCCTGCAGCTTCAGCAAGCCGAAGAGGTTGTAATAGCCGGGATCTTCGACGAACACCGTATCGCCCGGCTTCAGCATGAAACGCACGACGAGATCGAGTGCCTGACTCGCGCCGCACGTGATCATCAGATTTTTCAGATCGGCGTCGATGCCGAGCAGGTGCAGTCGCATCTGCACCTGGTGGCGCAGGCTCGCATCGCCGTAGGGCATCGCGTAGTCGATCACGCTGCTCACGTCCATGCGCGACGCGTGACGTATCGCCTGCGTGAGCCCGTCGACGTCGCGCCACGACTCTGGGATGAACCCGCTCGAAAGCTTCAGCGTCTCGCCAGGGTAGTTGAACTGCTGCAGGATCTGGTTCGATTCCTCTTCGGCGAGACGCGGATTGCAGCGGCCGTTGCCGCGCTCGGCGTCATCGATGTGGCCCGCGACATAGAACCCCGAACCGTGCTTCGGCTGGATCAATCCGAGCGATGCGAGCCGGTCGTAAGCTTCGATCACAGGAAAGCGGCTGATCTTCTGGTCGGCGGCGAGCTGGCGGATCGACGGCAACTTCGCGCCTGCCAGGACGCGGCGTCCGCGAATCAGCGATTCGATCTGATCGACGAGCTGGTCGGTCAGCGGCACGCCGGTTTTTGAATCGATTTCAAGTCGCATGAGGCCTCGCCCCGCAGGTGTTCGCCCGAAATTTGTGAACAGTTTGGGCCAACTGTTCTGTACTGTGCATCCCGATATTCGACCTTATCTCAATACTGGCGTCAATCGGTTTGAGCGAGCAGGGCGGGTTTGCGATTGCTTCAGTCGTGGTCGTCCTATGCGCGCGGCGAACGGCGCGAGACCGGGCGCGGCCACCATGAAGAAACGCGGCGTGAGCAACGCGGAGAGGGCTCAGTGCATAAGGTCGGGCGCAAGTCGCGAGCGGCACGCCGCTACGCTGTGCCGCTCGCGGATCACTCGAACTATTTAATCGTCGGACGAGACCGCAGCCTCATTGGGCCGTGGTGGAGAATGGAGGTGCGGGCATCGACTCGCCGTCGATGAAGGCTGTTGCGCATCGGACGGCGAACTGGAACGCGCCGTCCCGGTTGGCGAATTGCCCCAGATTCCCGAGCGAAGTGGCTTCGCCGTCTTCTTCCAGGATCGATGCGCGCGCGATGAACGTGTTGCCGACGCGAATCACGGAAGGCTGAATGGCTGCTCCATGATGGTAGAAAACGATCACGTGTCTCCTCCAGAATTGTCAACGAATTAGCTTAACGTCTTATTTTTGTTCGCGGGAAAAGTTACTTTTTGTCGTTAAACGCTTAACGCGCCTAAGACGCGAGCCTCCTGAGAGACTCGCTCGAGGCACTGCAAAAGTCACGCGCCGGCAGCAGCGTTAGTGGTAGCCGTTTCCTTCGCGAACAGACTTCGGGACGTCGCGACGTGAGTCGCAAGCACTGGCCGCAGAATCAGGATCGCGAGAAAAGCTGCGGTCAGATCCATCGCGGCGACGGTGTACAGAACCGTTGACCACGTTCCGGTGGCCTCCATCATCAGGTTGCCGATCGGGACGAAGAGCGCTCCGATTCCCTTGGCCGTATAAAGCACCCCATAAATCTTGCCGATGTGCTTTGTTCCGAAAGCATCGCCGGCTAGCGCCGAAAACAGCGAATAAACCTCGCCCCACGCCAGAAAGACGACACCCGACAGGATCAGGAACGCATACGGATTGCTGCCGAAATATCCGAGAGCAATGATGCCGATCCCTTCCAGCGTGAAGGCGATGACCATCGTCTTTTCGCGACCGATGTTGTCCGAAATCCAGCCGAACAGTGGACGCGAGATGCCGTTCATGATGCGATCGAGCATCAGCGCGAGCGGGAGGGCAGCCATCACGAAGAAGTGCAAATCGACCTGGAATTCCTTCACGCCCAGATCCTTTGCGATCACACCGAGCTGCGCCACGGCCATCATGCCGCCGGTGACGACCAGGATGAACATCACGAACATCAGCCAGAACAACCTGGTGCTCATCGCTTCCTTGAGCGTGTAGTCGCGCCTTGCCTGCACGAGCTTCTGCGATGCCTTGACCTCGCTGGACTTCGGCGAGCGCAGGAACCATGCAGCGACGAAAGCGAGCGACCCTTGCAGGATGCCGAAGAACAGGAACGTCCCCTGAAAGCCCGTCGACTCGATCATCGCCGCGATGGGCAGGATCGTGGCAGCCGAGCCAGCGCCATACCCGCCGGCGGTCAGGCCGACAGCAAGGCCGCGCCGATCCGGGAACCACTTGAGCGCGTTGTTGATGCATGTCGCGTAGATCGATCCCACGCCAATCCCGCCAACCGCCGCCCCGACATAGAAGCCCGTCAGGCTGGTCGCTTGCGAATTGATGCACCACGCCGCCCCGATGAAAAGGGCGCCGAACGCGACCATCAGGCGAGGGCCGAACTTGTCGATGAAGTAGCCTTCGATCGGTGCGAGCCAGGTCTGAACGAGTACGAAGATCGTAAAGGCAATCTGGATCTTGGCGCGCGGCCAGCCGTAGGTTTCCTGTATCTCGGGAACGAACAAAGTCCACGCGTACTGGATATTCGCAGTCGCGATCATGCAGATTACGCCGACCGCAAGCTGGATCCAGCGGGTTTTGTCGGAGGCGGGATGGTTGGGGCGAAGCGCCGCTGTCGATGCGTTATTCATTGGGCGCTCCTTGAATGGCTTGGTTTGCTGCAGGCGAGAGGGCGGACATGCGCCTCGGATTCGATATGGCGTCGAGCATGTTTGGTTTTCCTGGAAGATGGGTTGCGATGTCGCTATCGACATCCGCTCACAAAGTTGAAAGCCCTGCGCTTGCCCCTTGCTCAATCGAGCAGGGCCAGCGCAGCGAGCGTTGCCCAACTAACCTGGTCGCGACGCACCTGCGTGGGGATTCCTTTCCATCACTGTCTCCTTGGCGTTGGCTGCCTTGTAATGGGACGTCGACCGACGTCTCCGTCGTCACCGATCACGTAGCAATCAGCGATTGGATACACAATATGTGATATATCAAGTAAGTCAAGTGAAAGGTACGGGAGGGTTTTCACCAGCGCGGGTAACTACGGAAGCTCCAGACAAAAAAAGGCCCGCAGGCAAGCCTGGCGGGCCGAGGCATGATGCGTGACAGGCAGTCCGCAACACGTACACGCAGTTATAGATGAAAGTTAATCGTAATGTAAAGACGTTTCATCATTTATTTCAGTAAGTGGCCGACGCGGCAATCACGAAAAGCTGAGGCTCGCGGTCGAAGATTCGTCACTCGGATTCGAGCGCGCCGTCACTATCGCGATCACGACGAAATGCACGCTTGAACGCGTCAGTTCGCTGCCCGATACTATGACGACCCCTTCAGCCGCTTCAATGCGAGGTCACCGTGAATATCCTCTTGCCGGTGGACGGTAGCGAATTCACGCAGCGCACACTCGATTACATTGCGAGCCACGGCGCACTATTCGGACCGGGACACACCTACACGGCATTTACGGCGGTCGCTCCGATTCCCGCGCATGCTGCGCGTTATTTGAGTCATGCCGTCGTCGATGAGTATTACCGTGATGAGGCCGAGAAAATACTGTCGCCTTTGCGCGAGTCGGCGAAACGCCATTCGCTTTCCATTGCGACTAAATACGCGGTGGGTCACGCTGCGGAAGCCATCGCCATATTCGCCAGGGCCGAACAGCAAGACCTAGTTGTGATGGGTTCACACGGCCACTCGTGGATTGCGAACGTCCTGCTTGGATCGGTGGCGACCGGTGTGCTGGCACGGTGTAACGTGCCGGTGCTGCTCGTCCGCTAGCGGGCTAGCTCACGTCCTCGTCTTCCATCTGTTTGCGTTTGCGGCGATCTTCATTCTCACGACGAGCGCGCAGACGCTGGCGCGAAAGAACGGCGATGATCTCGCCCGTCGTTGCGCCGGCAGGAACCTCGTTGCGGATTGTCCTGGGGACCATCGGCAGGCCCGCGCGGTGCCGTCGGAGCGCTTTGGCTATCGCGCTTCGGCATTCCTCACCGTGACAATCCCATTCGTCACGGACTCTTTCGCAATATCGGCACTTGTCCATATTTCAACGGTTCAAATGCTGCTGCCTGATCACTCGCTCAGGCGTCTTCGGAAAAGAGCGACGCTTGCGAGAGCGCCGCTGCGCGCGAATCGGTGTGCGCCGACACGATGAAATCGTCCCGATTCTTCCCGACGATCCAGTGCGGTGCGCGTCCGCGTCCGCTCCAGGTCGCGCCGGTCACGGGATCGCGATACTTTGGAGCGGCTTCGGCCTGAACCGGATTCGGCGTCGCCTTCCGGCCGACCAGTTCATGCAGCGTGATTCCGTACTCGCGCATCTTGTGCACGATTTCGATCATCGCGAGACGCACTTCCTTTGCTCGCGCTTCAGCCAATTGTTTTTCCAGGGCGTTGTGCTTTTCGAGCAATTCGGTGAGCTGCGGACTTTGATATGCCATAACGATATTGGGGAAATTGAATTGTCACAAACAAGAGAGGCTATCACGCTCGGAGCGACTCGTCTGGATGCATTGCGGCGAATTACCGCCCCGCTGTTCTCTGTCAACCGTCTAGCGTACCGCGAACCCAAGTGTTCACCCGTTGTGACGGAACAGTTCGGCTAAAGTGTTCACAAGTGTGCATTCAAGCTGACAGTGAAGTCTTTGATAATGACCTCACTGGTTCGTAACTGTATCGACAGCCCGCCGCCGGTTTTGTTGCTCTTCCGAGCAACGTGAAATCATCAGCGAGACAAATCGGCGGCCGCTGTCAGCACCGTAAAAGTTCGAACCGCATGCGTTACGTTTCGCGACGCGCACTCAGGAGCGGCAAAATGCGTGAATTCCGGTATTACGAACTCGATCGGCGCGATGTTCCCACTGGCTGGTTCATCGACCGTCCTCAAACCCTGAAGGTGACGCACGGCCAGCTTTGGGTCACCGTCGAAGGCGAAGGCGGCGATATCTGGCTGCGCGCGGGCGAATCGCTCGAACTGCAACCCTACTCGACGATCTGGGTCAGCGCGGCCGAAGAGGGCGGGCGCTTTTCGATGGCGTCGGTATCGGCGCCCCGCAAGCACTGGGTCGAACGCGTGATCGCGTGGTTTGCACGCCGTCCGTCGGCTACGCGTGTGATGGCGTCTTGAACGCAGGCGTATAAAAAAACCCGGCCGTGGCCGGGTTCAACGTTCCCGCACTCACATCGAGCGCGGTCACCTGCAAAGCTGCTTCGAGTCGATTTACGCTGCGAGCAGCGAACGCAGCACGAACGGCAGAATCCCGCCGTGCTTGTAGTAATCGACTTCGATCGGCGTATCGATCCGCAGCAGCACCGCCACGCGCTTTTCGCTGCCGTCCTTGCTGCGGATCACGAGCGTCACTTCCTGCTGTGGCTTGATGTTGTCGGTCAGGCCTTCGATGTCGAAGGTTTCATCGCCAGTGATTCCGAGCGTCTGCACGCTGTCCAGGCCCTTGAACTGCAGCGGCAGCACGCCCATGCCGACGAGATTCGAACGGTGGATCCGTTCGAAGCTGCGCGCGACCACGGCCTTCACGCCGAGCAGTTGCGTACCCTTCGCCGCCCAGTCGCGCGACGAACCCGTGCCATATTCCTCGCCCGCGAACACGACGGTCGGCGTGCCTGCGTCGATGTATTTCATCGCCGCATCGTAGATCGACAGTTGTTCGCCGCTCGGCTGATGGATCGTCAGGCCGCCTTCGACGCGCGCGCCATCCGCTTTCGGCGGAATCATCAGGTTCTTGATCCGCACGTTCGCGAAGGTGCCGCGCATCATCACGTCGTGATTGCCGCGACGCGATCCGTAGCTGTTGAAGTCGGCCTTCTGCACGCCGTTCGCCTTCAGCCACTTGCCCGCCGGTGAATCTTCCTTGATCGAACCCGCCGGGCTGATGTGGTCGGTCGTGACCGAGTCACCGAAGATGCCGAGCGGACGCGCGCCCTTCACGGCCGGGATGCTGTCGGCCGGCTGCATCGAGAAGTCGCTGCCGAAGAACGGCGGCTCCGCGATGTAGGTCGACTTCGGCCAGTCGTAGACCTGACCCGTTTCGCCCGCGATCTTGCTCCAGAGATCGCCTTCCTTCGTGAGCTGCGAGTAGTTCTTGCGGAATGCGTCGGCGTCGAGCGCGAACTTGAGCAGCGAATGCACTTCCTCGCTCGTCGGCCAGATGTCGCCCAGGAAAATGTCGCGGCCTTCCTTGTTGGTGCCGACCGGCTCGGTCATCAGGTCGCGCGTGATGTTGCCCGCGATCGCGTATGCGACCACCAGCGGCGGCGATGCCAGGAAGTTCGCACGGATGTTCGGGTGAATGCGCGCCTCGAAGTTGCGGTTGCCCGACAGCACGGCCGCCGCGACGATGTCGTTCTTGGTGATCGCGTCGTTCAGTTCCGGCGTAAGATCGCCCGCGTTGCCGATACACGTCGTGCAGCCGTAAGCGGCGAGCGTGAAGCCGAGCTGGTCGAGGTAGGGCATGAGGCCCGTCTTCGTCAGGTACTCGGTCACGATGCGCGATCCCGGCGCAAGCGACGTCTTGATGTGCGGCGCGACCGTGAGGCCCGCCTCGACCGCCTTCTTCGCGAGCAGGCCGGCCGCGAGCAGCACGCTCGGGTTCGACGTGTTCGTGCAGGACGTGATTGCAGCAATCAGGATGTCGCCGTTCTTCACGTTGACGCCGTTGGTCGTGGTGTATTGCGCGTTGAGATCAGCGGGCTTCTTCGCGAAGCCGTTTTCGCCGACCGGCTTCGAGAACAGTTCCGTGAAGTTCGACTTCACATTGCCGATTTCGATGCGGTCCTGTGGACGCTTCGGGCCAGCGAGCGACGGCGCCACGGTGCTCAGGTCGAGCGTGAGCGTCTTCGTGAAGTCGATGTCGCCTGCTTTCGGAATACCGAACAGGTTCTGCGCCTTGAAGTAGTTTTCGAAGGCCGAGATTTCCGCGTCGGTGCGGCCCGTGCCCCTGAAGTATTCGATGGTCTTTTCATCGACGGGGAAGAAGCCCATCGTCGCGCCGTATTCCGGCGCCATGTTGCCGATCGTCGCGCGGTCCGGCAGCGAGAGCGACGCCGTGCCTTCGCCGAAGAACTCGACGAACTTGCCGACGACCTTTTCCTTGCGCAGCAATTCGGTGACCGTCAGAACGAGATCGGTCGCCGTCACGCCTTCGCGCACCTTGCCCTTCAGCTCGACGCCGACCACGTCCGGCGTGAGGAAGTATACCGGTTGGCCGAGCATGCCCGCTTCCGCTTCGATGCCGCCCACGCCCCAGCCCACCACGCCGATGCCGTTGATCATCGTCGTGTGGCTGTCGGTGCCGACGAGCGTGTCCGGGTAGTACACGGTGTCGCCGTTATCCGATTTCTTGTGCACGCCGCGCGCGAGGTATTCGAGGTTCACCTGGTGCACGATGCCGACGCCCGGCGGCACGACCTTGAACGTGTCGAATGCCTGCATGCCCCACTTCATGAACTGGTAGCGCTCGTTGTTGCGCTGAAATTCCAGTTTCATGTTCAGGTCGAGCGCGTTCGGCTCGCGGAAGTGGTCGATCTGCACCGAGTGGTCGACCACCAGATCGACCGGCACGAGCGGCTCGATCGCCTTCGGGTCCTTGCCCGCGCGCTTCGCGACACCGCGCATTGCGGCGATGTCGGCGAGGAGCGGCACGCCGGTAAAGTCCTGCAGCACCACGCGCGCGACGACGAACGGGATTTCGTCGGTGCGGGCTGCAGTCGGCTTCCAGTTCGCGAGTTGCTCGATGTGCTCTTCGGCGATCTTCTTGCCGTCGAAGTTGCGCAGCACCGATTCCAGCACGATGCGGATCGACACCGGCAGGCGCTCGATCTTGACGTTCAGCTCTTTCCCGAGCGCCGGCAGCGAGTAGAACTTGCCTTTGCCGGAGCCGCTGTCGAATTCCTTAAGCGTTTTGTGGAGATTGTGGGCCATGATTTTTTTCCGTGGGCTTTAAGAGGAAATATCTTCGATGCAACGTTTCTGTTTGACTGACTAGATTACGTACAGATCGACGTATTCATTGACCGGCATCGCTTCGAGCTTTGCCTGATCGAGCGATACCGCGAGGATCGCCTG
>NZ_FCNW02000037.1 GCF_001544475.1 Caballeronia humi
CAAATCAACGCGCAGAACTGCGTGCACTGCAAGACCTGCGATATCAAGGACCCGACGCAGAACATCGTCTGGGTCACACCGGAAGGAGGCGGCGGGCCGAACTATCCGAACATGTGAGGCGCAGCTCGACGGCATAGCGTTGCCACGCCCCGACGTCGCAGGGGTTCCGTTGAGCGAGTGCAGGGCGGGATGAGGTATAACAGCGCCGACCGAAGGCCGAATCGAAGAACTAAGTCATTCCCCGAGGGTATCATCGTGAATGTGTCAAGAGCCGGCAAATGGATGAAGTGACACTTCGCAGGAAGTTACCTTCGTCATTGCCAAGCAAAGGATTTAAACCAAGCACGATTTGGCCGACACGGAAGTTTCTAACTCACCATGGACGTTCGACAGCTCAGGTATTTTGTCAGCATCGTTGATTACGGCAGCTTGGGCAAAGCAGCCGAGAAGCTGTTCGTCGCGCAGCCCTCTTTAAGCCAGCAAATGGCTCGTCTCGAAGAGGACCTCGGCGTACCGTTGCTCCTGCGCAGCAACCAGGGCGTTAGCCCCACTTCCGAAGGCAAGGCACTCTATCGGCACGCACGGCTCATCTTGCGACAAATGGAGCAGTTGAAGCAGGAGGTGACGAGGGGAGGTGGGGCCGAGTCAGGCACCGTCGCCGTAGGTCTTCCGACTACTATGGCGTCAGTCCTTGCGGTACCTTTATTTGAACGGGTCCAGGAAACCTATCCGGGCATCAGATTGCAGCTCTTCGAAAGCATGAGCGGTTACCTGAACGAGCTATTGGCAAATGGACGCCTCGATCTTGCAATCTTGTTTCGCGGTTCCGATACGCCAGGCATCACCGCGTTGCACGTCTTTGACGAAGCCTTGTATGTTCTGGGTGAGCCGGGGGGCGAAGTGTCCGCGCGGTCAACGACGTGTCCACTTGAGAAGCTCGATGGTGTCAGGCTCGTTGCCCCCGGGGTATTGAACGGGCTGCGTCTTCTATTGGAACGGACTTTTTCACGTGAAAACGTTGATTTGAACATCGTCGCCGACATCGATTCCTTGCCTGCCTTGATCTCGATAGCGTATTTGGGAAAGGCTTGTACGATTCTTCCTGGTTCTGCCGTTGCGCAGTTGGACCCGTCACGGCTGCCGAAGATTCGACGCATCGTCGAACCGACGATCGAACGGCCCGCAAGTATTCGCTGGCCAAACGCAGCACCGGTTCATGCTGCGACGGTTGCCGTTCGTCAAATGATCATTGCTCTCCTCACCGAGCAAATTAACGACGGTATATGGAAGGGCGTCAACTTGCGCGTGAGTCCGTCGACTGGCTGATTCTTGCGCCGCTCCAGTCCTGCTATTTGCCGCGACAAAGGTTCTACGGGACTTCACGTAAGACATCAATGATAGTTCCGTCGCGATATTGCTGTAGCGCAACGACTCGCGAGTCATGCTTGGCTACGATGTCAGCCGTCCCCGCGCGGTGGGCGGCTGCTGTCGCCAGATCGTGTAGCCGGGCAATCGGCAGCGTCTTGATGCCGGTCCGCTCCAGCCTGTCCAATAGATCGCCTCGACGCGGATTGACTGCTACACCGGCCTCAGTCACTACCACGTCGATGGTGGAACCCGGCGTCGTTACGGTACGAACGCTTTCGACTACCTTCGGATTCGGTCCCGCGTGCAGGCGAGTCGTCACGATCGCGAGTTTCGCGCCGGCAGCGGTGTCGCTATGGCCGCCTGATCCGCCCATAAGCCGACCGTTCGCCTTCGTCGTGACGTTCACGTTGAAGTGCAAATCAACTTCTGCAGCACCGAGAATCATCGTGTCGAGCTTGTCGACAACAGCCCCCCTTCGTGATGGGTTGGCGTACATGGACGCCGACATCGCCTGGTGGGCTGAATTGTCCCGATAAGACTGTACCGCGCGTAAATCGAAACATTGCACATCCAGAAGCGAGGTGAATAGCCCAAGCTCCAGCATCTCGACAATCTGACCGGTGATACCGCCTGATGCGAAGCTGCCCACAACGCCTTTACGCTGCATCATCTGCTGAATGAATTTGGCAACGGCGAGCGACACGCCGCCAGCACCGGTCTGAAACGAAAAGCCGTCGCGAATCAGGCCTGCAGCCTCGACGACGTTCGCCGCGACTCCCGCAATTTCAAGACCCAGAGGATCCTCGGTTACGCGCGTCGTCCCGGATACGATCTGCGCCGAATCACCGATCCTTTCGACCGCAACGACGACGTCGACGTGATCCTGGGTGATTTCGACTGGACACGCCGGGTAGGCGACGAGGTTGTCCGTCACAGCAACGACACGCTTAGCATGCTGAGCGTCGACGATCGCATAGCCGAGCGTACCGCACGCGGTCGGACCCGAAACCCCGTTGATGTTGCCGTAATCGTCGGCAGTGGGGGCGGCGATAAAAGCGACGTCGATTATCAGGTCACCGCATTCGATTGCGCGCGCCCGACCGCCATGCGTCTGGAGAATCGCCGGGCCCTCAAGAAGACCGGCACTGATGGCATCTGCGACGGGCCCCGACGCATAGCCTGTGTAGATCGCGCTTACCACCCCGCGTCGAATCAAATCGACAAGCGGAGCGTGGACAGGAAAGATCGAGCTGGGCGCGATTTTGAGATCTCGAAGACCCAGGCGATCGGCTTCCTGGAGAACCATGTTCATGACCTGGTCGCCGTTACGCAGGTGATGATGAAACGAAAGTGTCGCCCCGTCACGAACGCTGCATTCTCTTAGTGCCGCGCCAATGTCCGGCACTCGTTTTGAGGACCTTCCACCTGCTTTGCCGCGACTAGAAACTTCACTACCTGATCGAGGCTCGGCTCCGACAAAAGGTGAAATGTCTCCAAAACCGGCAACGTATGCCGGAACGACTCGATTCAACGCGTTGAGCAAGCTGGAATCTCCAGCAGCCGGCGCGTGACTCGTGCTGCCATTGCCGTTGGTTGAGAACGAACTTTCCTCCACTTTGCGCACTCCCGTAAAGATCAGGCGCGAGCCTGAATTCAATGCACTGCCGCTCAGATGGCGCCTACCGCATGCATGTCCTCGATTTGGGTGCTGCTAAAGCCCAGTTCCTGAAGA
This sequence comes from Caballeronia humi, assembly GCF_001544475.1. GTDB lineage: Bacteria > Pseudomonadota > Gammaproteobacteria > Burkholderiales > Burkholderiaceae > Caballeronia > Caballeronia humi. The sequence continues at coordinate 3,101 of NZ_FCNW02000037.1, forward strand.
ATTGCCTCGGAATGCTGGCCGAGCGCAGGCACGGCGCCCATGCGTGGCTCCTCAGACGGGGCCACGCCAGGCGGATAAAGTGCCGGGATCTCGCCCGCCGGAGTTTGTACCGTCGTCCATCTCTGACGAGCTACCAGCTGTTCGTGGGTCCACACAGCCTGCATGTCGTTCATGCGGGCGTTAGCGATACCCGCCTCATCGAGGCGCTCAATGACTTGGGCAGCGCTCAGGCTTGCAAACGCGTCCAGAATCAGCCGGGCGAGTTCATCGCGGTTCGCAACCCGGCGGCTGTTCGAGCAGAATCGGTTGTCCGCCTGCAACTGCGGGAGCTGTATGACAGTCTCGCAGAACTTCTTCCACTCGCGTTCGTTTTGCAGTCCAAGCATGACTGTCTTTCCGTCACCGGCCTTGAACGGACCATACGGAAAGATCGTCGCGTGGGATGCACCCGTTTGACGAGGCGCTGTTTGACCGTCAATCGCGTAATAGAGTGGGTAGCTCATCCATTCGACCATGCTTTCCAGCATCGAGACGTCAATATGCTTCCCTCGTCCCGTACGTCCACGCTCAAGAAGCGCGGCAAGGATGTTGGTGTAACCGTACATGCCAGCCGCAATGTCGGCGATGGAACAGCCGGCTTTCGCCGGCTCACCTTCAGACCCGGTAATGCTCAGGAAACCCGACTCGCTTTGGATCAGCAAGTCGTACGCTTTTTTGTCGCGAAACGGGCCATCGAGCCCATAACCAGAGATATCGCAGACAATCAAGCGCGGATACCGCTCGCTCAATGCCTCGTAGTCGAGGCCGAGGCGCTGGGTGGCGCCGGGGGCGAGGTTCTGCACGAAGACGTCTGCGTCCGCGAGCAGCTTGTGGACGACCTCGATCGCGTGAGCCTGCTTCACGTCGAGCGTGATGCTTTCCTTGGAGCGGTTCGTCCAGACGAAATGCGAGGCCAGGCCGGAGACACGCTCATCGTAACCGCGTGCAAAATCGCCGGTGCCGGGCCGTTCAACCTTGATCACGCGTGCGCCGAGGTCGGCGAGTTGCCGGGTGCAAAACGGCGCTGCAATCGCGTGCTCAAACGTGACAACCTTGATTCCATCGAGTGGGCGCATAGTGGAGTGCCCCTTAGAACGAACGGGGCAGGCCGAGAATATGCTCGGCAACATACGACAAGATCAAGTTCGTCGAAATGGGCGCCACTTGATAGAGACGCGTCTCCCGGAATTTGCGCTCCACATCGTACTCGGAGGCGAATCCGAAGCCACCATGAAACTGGAGGCATGCGTTGGCGGCTTCCCAGGAAGCATCGGCGGCAAGCAGCTTGGCCATGTTTGCCTGAGCGCCGCAGTGTTGATGCGCGTCGTACAGTTCGCACGCCTTGTAACGCATCAGGCTGGCTGCTTCGACGTTGACGAGCGCTCGCGCAATCGGAAACTGAACGCCCTGGTTCTGGCCGATCGGACGCCCGAACACCACGCGATCCTTGGCGTATTGAGTGACCTTGTCGATGAACCAGTAGCCGTCGCCAATACACTCGGCTGCAATGAGCGTTCTTTCGGCATTCAGGCCGTCAAGGATGTACTTGAATCCTTTTCCTTCTTCGCCGATCAGGTTCTCCGCCGGAATTTCGAGGTTGTCGAAAAACAGCTCATTCGTCTCGTGATTCACCATGTTGGGAATTGGGCGCACAGTCATCCCCTTGGCTTCCGCCTCGCGAAGATCGACGAGGAAAATCGACATGCCTTCGCTCTTCTTCTTCACCTCCGCAAGGGGTGTCGTGCGAGCGAGCAAAATCATCAGGTCCGAGTGTTGAATGCGGGAAATCCAGACCTTTTGACCGTTGATCACATAGCGATCGCCCTTGCGTTGCGCTGTGGTCTTGATTTTAGTCGTGTCTGTTCCGGTCGTCGGTTCGGTCACGCCCATGGATTGCAGACGCAACTCGCCCGAGGCGATTTTCGGCAGATAGCGTTGTTTCTGTTCGGCGGACCCATGACGCAGCAGCGTGCCCATGTTGTACATCTGGCCGTGACATGCGCCCGAATTCCCGCCAGATCGATTGATCTCCTCCATGATGACCGATGCCTCGGTCAGGCCGAGGCCCGAGCCGCCGTATTCCTGCGGGATGAGCGCAGCGAGCCAGCCCGCTTTTGTCAGGGCTTCGACGAAAGCCTCCGGATAGCTGCGCTCGTCGTCGACTTTGCGGAAATACTCTGCGGGAAATTCCTGACACAGGTCGCGCACGGCTTCCCGAAGGTCTTGATAGGGATCTGCTGAAGTGTTGATCATGACGATTCTCGGTCCTGGAAATAGGGATTCAGGCTAGCGTGGCGCGCGCGGACATCGTGAGCCAGCCTTCATGGTCTTTGGCCCAGAGTTCGGCAGTCTTTCCGTCCGGCGAAAGACGCCCGCAAAGCGTCAGCGCGTTCCCGGCAAAACTCGGGCGAATCGCCTTGAAGGCGAAGTCGAGCACGCGGGCTTCAGGCCGATTGCGTCGAATGAGGTCCATCAGCAGCGTTGCGATGAGCGGCCCATGCACAACGAGACCCGGATAGCCTTCGATCCCGGTGACGTACGGCTTGTCGTAGTGAATGCGATGGCCGTTAAAGGTCACTGCGGAATAGCGGAAGAGAAGCACTTCGTCGGGAACGAGTGCGCGATGCCACTGTTCATCCGCAGGCGGATTTATCGGCGATGGAGGGGGGCGCCCGGCAGTGCCAGCTCGCGGTACACGATGTCATGCTCCTCTTCGATCGCGAGCGTATCCGAGGTCCGTATGTCGTGCTTGACCGTGACGAAGGCGAGCTTGCCGCTGCGGCCTTCCTTTACGCTGACATCGGCGATGCGCGAGTCGCGGATAATCGGGTCGCCGATTCTCAACGGCGTATGGAAGCGCAGCCGTCCGCCCGCCCACATCCGGCGAGGCAAGCCGAGGTCAGGGAGGAAGCTGCCTTTGGCGGGATGGCCGTCGGCGGCAATGAGGGACTGGCGCACCATCGGCTTGAAGAACATCCAGTGCCACAGGAGGGGGAGAGGATCGCCCTCGAGGGGAACCGTGTCGTAATCGAGCGTCGCGCTGAGCGCCTCCGCCGATGCGGCCGCGACGACATCCGCGGCGCTTTCCGTACGTCCGATGGACGAGGCTGGGGTATCGGTCATGCTTGTCTCCGTCGCTGGCACGCCAGCAAATAAGTATCCATTAGCTGGACTTTATTTGAAGGCGCTTTTGAACGGAAATACGAGTTACATGTGCCGGACATAGGGTGAACCTATGTCGACAGCTCAACCTTTCAGGTGCGATATTTTCGCCTCAGGCGGTGCTGGTTCATCTGCGAGCCATCGCGCCGTTGTCCACTTCCCGAGCTTGATCGCGTCGCTCATTTGGGAGACCAGCAATTCGACGACGCAACGAACAGCGACCGGTATGCGACGGGAGTTCGGCAAAGCCAGAACGATTTTGCGCAGAAGGTTGGCGTCCGAGAGCGGGGCGGCACTCAAGATCCCGCGCGCTACATCGTCAACGATCGCGATGCTTGGCAGAATCGTGAGACCGAGGCCGCTTACGACAAGCCCTTTCTGCACGCTCATCGCATTCGTCTCGGCCGCAATCGATAGCTCAATGCCCGCTGAAGCGCACGCTTGCTCGACCAGACTTCGTATCCCGTGCGGAGCATTGGGCAGAATCATCGACTCGCCGGCGACCTGTTTGAGATCGACAGGGACATCAGCCTGAAAGCCTGCCTCCGGACGTCCAACGATCCACAACCGTTCCTCGAGCAGCGGCTGGACTTGCATGGTCGGAGAAGGCTTCGGGTCGTACAGGAGCGCGGCATCGACTTCGCCAAGTTCGAGCCAGTTTTGCAGATTGCCCGTATATCCCATGGAAATCCGTAGCCGGACTGCCGGATAGTCGCGCGCCACATTGGAGACCAAAACGCCCGCCAGCAGGTCGCAGGTGCTCGGCAGCAGCCCGATCGTCACGACGCCTGCGACGCCTCCGGCGGGCTGCAGTTCAGATCGAGCGCGATCCAGCTCGGCCAGCGCGCGGCGCGCGTATTCAACAAATATTTGGCCAGACTCGGTCAACTCCATACCGTAGCGCCCGCGAGCAAAGAGCGCCGTCCCGACATCCTCCTCCAGCAGGCGCAATTGTCTCGACACAGCAGGCTGCACAAGATGCAGCAAGGTAGCCGCTTTCGTCACGCTGCCGGTCTCGGCGATCGTCAGCAAAGCCCTGAGTTGCTTGATGTCCACGTTTGCCTGTCCTTCGCATACCCGCTCCGATACCAAAATCGTATGGAGACATCAAAATATTCTATTTCTGAGGCTATCACATCACGAACTAAGATGTCTCAACTAAACCCGTCTCAGGAGACAACCCCATGAATACACAAGCGCCCTCGGCGCCCGCTTGGCAACAGGAGATCTATCAGGTCCTCAAAGCCGGCAACGTCAAGCAAGTCGCCTATGTCCCCGATGCGGGCCATTCGCATGTGATCCGCAGTGTGATCGCCGATCCGGATATCGAAGACGTGGTGCTCACCACCGAGGAGGAAGGCGTGGCCGTGACGAGCGGTGCCTGGCTCGGCGGCCAGCGCGCGGTTCTTCTGATGCAAAGCAGCGGCGTCGGCAATTGCGTGAACATGTTTTCGCTCCTGCAAAGCTGCCGCTTCCCGTTCTTCACGCTGGTCACGATGCGCGGCGAATACGCGGAGTTCAATCCCTGGCAAGGCCCGATGGGCAAGCAGACGCAAGCCGCGCTCGAACTGATGGGCATCACCGTATTCAGAGCCGACGACCCGGACGCGGTCGGCGAGATCGTGAGCGCGGGCTTCGATGCCGCTTTCGAAGCGGGTGAGCAAGTCGCGGTTTTGCTGTCGCAGAGCCTGATCGGACGTAAGAAATGGGAGAGAAGCAATGGCTAAGTCGCCTTCCACCGCTGTAATCAACCGCCGTGAGTTCGTCGCGGCTTTGCTCAAGGCCATGCCCGATGCTCTCGTGGTTACCGGCTTGGGATCGGCTTCGTATGATGTGTTCGCCGCGGGCGATCGCCCTCGGAATTTTTACTTATGGGGCGCAATGGGCGGCGCATCGTCGCTCGGCCTTGGACTCGCGCTCGCTCAGCCCGACAAGCCGGTATTGGTGATTACGGGCGACGGCGAGCAACTGATGGGCGTAGGCAGCTTGGGAACGATCGGCGCCAAGCAGCCCAAGAATCTCACTCTCGTCGTCCTCGACAACGGTCATTTCGGCGAGACGGGAATGCAGCGCAGCCATACCAGCCTCGGGACTGATCTCGTTGCAGTCGCGAAAGGCTTCGGCATCCGCGACTCGTTCACGGTTGAGATTCAAGGAGATGTATCGAGTGTTGCCGAGCGCGCCCTGTCGCGCAATGGACCGACTGTGGCGCAAGTCCTCATCAAAGCGGATGAGCCCCCGCGAGTGCTGCCGCCCCGCGACGGCGTGTATGTCAAGAACCGCTTCCGCGAAGAACTCGGATTCGCGCCTTTCTAGGCGAGGCCGCGCCCAACCGGTGATCGCGCGGGCGCAGGTCCGATTCCAGTGGTCGTTCGATCAAGCTGAACGTCCCCTGACCGATCCACCGAATTACTGCAAAGAGAGACAGATGGAACGCTATCGGCTGTATATCGACGGCAAGAACTGCGACCCCGATGGTGGCGAGTGGTTCGCAAGCGAAAGCCCCTTTACCGGTCAACCGTGGGCGGAGGTGGCGCGTGGCAATACGTCTGACGTCGAGCGGGCCGTCAGCGCGGCGCACCGTGCGTTCGAGGCAGGACCCTGGCGCGAGCTCAGTGCAAGCGCGCGGGGCCTGCTTCTGCATCGCCTCGGCGATCGCCTTGCGGCTGAGGCTTCGCGCCTCGCTGCTATCGAAGTTCGGGACAACGGCAAGCTTTATTCCGAGATGCACGCTCAAATGAGCTACTTGCCACAATGGTTCCGATATTACGGGGGCCTGGCCGACAAAGTTCAGGGAAGTGTCATCCCACTCGACAAAAAAGGCTACTTCAACTACACGAGGCAGGAGCCCTTGGGGGTCGTCGCCGTCATCACGCCGTGGAACTCGCCGCTGATGCTGCTTACGTGGAAGCTTGCACCCGCACTTGCCGCCGGATGCACGGTCGTGATCAAGCCATCGGAATTTACCTCCGCCTCAACCCTGGAACTCGTGCAGCTACTCAACGAGGTCGGTTTTCCGCCAGGCGTGGTCAACGTCGTTACCGGCTTCGGCAACGAAGTGGGGAGCGCGCTCGTCGATCATCCGCTCGTTAAGAAAATCACCTTCACCGGCGCGGATGCCACGGGCCGGCGTATCAACGAACAAGCCGCGCGAGACTTCAAGCACGTGAGCCTGGAACTGGGTGGAAAGTCCCCGAACATCGTGTTCAATGATGCGAACATCGACGATGCGGTGAACGGTGCGGTCTCAGGCATCTTCGCCGCCACCGGCCAGACCTGTATCGCGGGCTCCAGGCTGCTCGTTCAAGACGGCATCTACGACGAAGTAGTCAGCCGCGTAGTGCAGCTGGCTCAAACCGCTCAGATGGGCGACCCGATGAGCGAAGACACCCAAGTAGGGCCGATCACCACGCGTCCACAGTACGAGAAGGTTCTGAACTATATCGGGATCGCTCAAAACGAAGGAGCGACGCTCGTGCTCGGAGGCAAGCCAGCAGCGCGGCCCGAGTGTGGTAACGGATGGTTCATCGAGCCGACGATCTTCACGAATGTCGACAACAAAATGCGAATCGCACAGGAAGAGGTGTTTGGGCCCGTCCTCTCGGTGATTCGTTTCAGGGATGAAGATCACGCAATAGAAATCGCGAACGATGTGCGGTTCGGCCTGGGCGCGGGTGTCTGGACTCGCGACATTGGTCGTGCATTCCGCATGGCCGAACGAATCCAGTCGGGCACCGTCTGGATCAACACCTATCGCGCCGTCAGCTACATGTCTCCCTTCGGCGGATACAAGGACTCGGGACTGGGCCGGGAGAACGGCGTCGACGCAATCAACGCCTACCTGCAAACCAAGAGTGTCTGGATCAATACGGGCGCGCCAACCGGCAATCCGTTCGTGATCCGTTGAGGTATTAGCGCTTTCGGACACGGCAAGCGCCGTGTCCAGTGCGGGACTAAGCAGAAGTCGATCGCGGCGCCTCGACGGATGCATGAGAAAATTCGCACGTGGATAGCGGCGCAAGTTATAGATGAGCGGTGACCACTTCTGCGGATCGATGTGAAGCTCAACGACTCATCGCAACTCCGCCTTAAAGAACCGCACGACTTCGGCATTGAATTTTTCGTGAAACCCCGACCGGTCAAACCCAGGACCACTGGCACAAAGCGCTGGTGACTTGCGGGTCAGGCGCGCATCGCAAGGTGGCAGAAAGTCGTAATGCCCCGCGTTGGCGACTACGTGATATTCGGGTGATCGCGGCAGGTTCGCGTGTACCGCCTCCTCGTAATAGGGATTCGGCTGATGCTGATCATCGGCTGCTCGCCATAGCTGGACCGGGACGCGCACGCCGCGCAAACCCGCGCGTCCGAATGTAAATCCGAAAGCGGGAGCCGCGATCACCACGGCTTTGATACGCGGGTCCGGGCCCCAGGCGTTAGCGGGCACGCTCACGCTCAGGTTGAGATCGACGCCGGCTGTCTTCAGCGCCTGGCACAGGTCATGATCCGGGTGCGCGCGGCAATACGGGGCCATCTCAGACAGGTTTGGCACTCCGCCAGCGGCCACGAGCACGGTGAACCCACCATTAGAAAAACCGAACGCACCTATGCGTGCCTTATCCAGATGGTTACGACCTAACCATTCTGCGAGCATGTAGTCGACCAATCGGCGAAGCTGAATCGGACGACGCCATAGCTGGAGCACTTGGGTCTGGTCGTCGAACGTGTCGCCTGCGTGGCTCACCGCCGCCGCTACGAAGCCGGCATGAGCCAGGGCGAGGGCCGTGTCATAGTGGCTGTCGTACCAGCCGCCGCCGCCGTGCGACATCACGATCAGCGGCAGGTCGTGACCCTCGATCAGAGCGTTCTCTGCGACGCGTTGTGTGTTGTTCCCCCATGAGTGCACGATTGCCGGCGCGTTGGTGGGATACCAGATTCCAACCGTCAGCGGCGGTTCTGTGCCGTTGCCGATCTTCACCTCCATGAAGCCGACATTGCCGGCAAACGAGGGCGCGGCGAAAAGGGCAAGAGCGAATGCGGTCAAAGCAACAAGTCTCACCATGGGCAAACCTCTTCTGCGTCCAGTTGCGCCGTCACGGCCTGGTCAGCCTGATTTTCCTGGCGTCAGCCTTACTCGAACACGACTCCCGTCAACACCTCACACGTGCGCCACAGTCGGTTCGCATCGGCTTCGTCGCGTGCCTGAGACGCGATCTTTGCCGGTCCGACCCGTTCGCCGCGTGTCTCGAACAGGCGAAGCGGTCCATAGTAGCCACCGTCGACGACATCGGGAGCGGTCGCGGCATAGAGCGTCGAGAGCGCGCCGGAGAAATCGCTGTTAAAGAGCGCACCGATGAGGCTGCCAAGGGCGGATCGGACTGTCCTGCTTGCGGCCGAACGATCGTCGCGAAACAGGTTCGTCTTGGCCACGCCGGGGTGCGCGGCAACCGACATCACACGAGATCCGGACGCGCGCAAGCGTCGGTTCAGCTCGAACGCAAACATGAGGTTGGCCAGTTTCGACTGCCGATAGGATGACATCGGCCCATAGTGGCGCGTCGCCTGGAGGTCGTCGAAGTTGAGGCGGCCGGTCTTGTGCGCGATGGAGGCGATCGTGACCACGCGCGGACGTTCCGGTGATGCTTGTGCGGCCTGTTCGAGCGCGGGTCGAAGAAGAGCGGTCAGCGCGAAATGCCCGAGGACGTTGGTGCCGAACTGAAGTTCAAAACCGTCGGTCGTCTCCAGGCGTCGGGGAGGCGCCATGACGCCAGCGTTGTTGACCAGGATGTCGAGCCGTCGGCGAAGCGAAAGCTGCCGGTCAGCAAACGCGCGCACCGAGGCGAGGCTTGCGAGATCAAGCTGCTCAAGCTCAAGTCTTGCTCCAGGCATCTCTCCTTGCATGCGAGCGACGGCCGCTGCGCCGCGTTGCTCGTCCCGGCAAGCGAGAACCACATCCGCGCCATGGCGAGCCAGGATCGCGGCTGCGTGATAACCGATGCCGCTGTTCCCGCCGGTGACGATGACGCGTCGGCCATTCTGAGGCGCGATGTCATCGAGGCTCCACTCTTTGCTCATGTGATTAGCGTTTGCGCGGAAAACTGGATCGGTGCAAGCGGTGGGCCAGCCAGCGAGCACCTTACACGGGACCCGCCGCCGCATGCGTGGTGCAGAGCGTGTACAGCACGTCGGCGCGCTCGGGCTCGACATCGAACCACCGCTGAGCAAGAAAGTCGCGCAGGCCGTGCAGCTTGATGTCGGGGTAGCGATTTGACCACTGGTCTCGTGTTTGGTTGCGGAGGACTATCATGCTAATCGTCAGCGAGGCAGCATACGCGGCACGGCGGGCGGTCAGACACCACCACCAGGGAACGACATGACCACGATGATGAATGCGGTTCAGGTTTCAAAGTTCGGCGGAACCGACGTGCTCGAGTGGGTCGAACTGGAACAGCCTCGACCCGGGCCGAATGAAGTGCTAGTGGAAATTGCGTGCGCCGGCGTCGGGCCTTGGGATGCATGGATCCGGGCGGGAAAAAGCGTGCTTCCGCAACCGCTGCCATTGATTCCAGGATCTGACATTGCCGGCACGGTGGTCGAACTGGGCGAGGGCGTAACAGACTTCGCCATCGGTGATCGCGTGTTCGGCGTGACCAATCCGCGCTTCACGAACGGATACGCCCAGTTCGCTTCAGCCCATGCCGGCATGATCGCGAAAATGCCGGACGGCATGAGCTTCGCGCGTGCCGCTTCGATGCCTGTCATAGCAGTCACGGCCTGGCAAATGCTGCATGACTTCGCGCGAGTCGCACCCGGCCAGCGGGTACTGGTCTATGGAGGTGCTGGAAACGTGGGCGCCTACGCCGTGCAGCTTGGACGGATCGCGGGCGCCTTCATCGTTGCCACAGCGTCCCAAAAGGACCTCGATCGCGTCAGGCAAAGTGGCGCGCAGGAAGTGGTGGAGCGCTCGCAATCTCTTGACGCTTACACGGGAACGTTCGACGTTGTCATCGATACCGTCGGCGGGAACGCGCTTGCTACGTGCTATCCGCTGATCAGGCGCGGCGGCGTCATCGTATCCATCGTCGAAAAGCCCGACGCGGATCGCGTGGCATCGCGTGAAGCGCGCGCGGATTTCCTGCTCGTTTCCGTCAACACGATGACGCTCGCAAGGCTCGCCGAATGGGTCATGACGGGCCAACTGGAGACATGCATCGGCGAAGAGCTTCCGCTTCGCGAAGCGCGACTTGCCCATCAAATGATCGAGGGCCTGCAGCACAGGCCGGGGAAAATACTTCTTGTTCCCTGAAGGCGACTTTAGCAATTTGACCGGTGTAGCGGGAGCGCCGCTTTAGCCGGCATTCCGTGGTTGGATGTTGGCGTTGAGCGCGTTCGATGGTCGCTCTGAGCATCTCTTAGACGTTGCGGTTGGGAACGCAGTGCAATACAGCGAGGCGATGGCAAAGAAGACTCCTGAACCCTGGTATCAGCCGCAGACGATGAGCGAAGTCTGCCCGCTATGCGGTCGCCCGATTCCAACAAGCGAGCGGAGCTTGCACCATCTGGTGCCGAAGACCAAGGGCGGTCGGCACACCGAGGCGATGCACCGGATTTGTCATCGGCAGATTCATGCGCTCTTCTCCGAGGCAGAGCTAGCGGAGCGTTATCCCACTGTGGAGGCATTGTTGTCGAACGAGGCCATTCAGACGTTCGTCCGATGGGTTCGTACAAAACCCGATAACTTTTACGAGCGTACGCGCCGGAGCCGCCGAACGCGGTGAAAATTGGCTTGGCAGCAATGCGGGCGCTTTGATCATCGATAAACCAGATTCCGCGATGAGTTCGTCCGCGCTCGATCGACAGGGTCGCCGTTATATTTCACTCTCATGGCAGAAGACGCAAAGTAATTGTCCGGATACCATCACTTTTGCGGACATGGTCGGCCTATGCTGCGCACATAGACGACCCACAAGGAGACGACCATGGCACTCAACGTTGACGATCTGCCGGCAGCTATCCGGCAGGCGAAACAGGAGCTTCGCGCCCGGCTTCCAAACTATTCCGAAGTATTCGCCGAAGTGGAAGAAGCGGTCCGCGCCGAAGCAAACAGAATTGCTGAACAACGGAATAGCGGCGAAGACGTGATCCCCGAAATACTGTTCTCCGACATCGCGGAGCAGCGTGTAAGTGCGAAGCAAATCGAGCTGGTCAAGACGCGCGGCGCCTGCGTGATCCGCGGTGTGTTCGATCGGTCGGTGGTGGAAGGATGGGACCGCGATATCGCGGAGTACGTCGAGCGCAACGATCTGGATACGCGTCTTCAGAACCGGGCCGAAGACAAATACTTTGGTCAGCTTGCATCGAGCAAGCCGCAGATTTACGGGGTGTACTGGTCGAAGCCGCAGGTCCTTGCGCGGCAGGCGCCGTCGCTGACCGCGGCGCGAGTATTTCTGAACCGGATGTGGCGCAATGAGAGTGAAGGCCGGGTTCACTTCGATCCGGAGCACGTGCCGGTTTATGCGGACCGGATGCGTCGGCGGCCGCCCGGTTCCGAATCATTGGGGTTGTCAGCGCATTGCGACGGAGGATCGGTCGAACGGTGGATCGAGGGAAACTTCCGCAAGGTGTACCGGCATGTATTCGACGGCAACTGGCGTCGATACGATCCATTCGACGCCGCCTTCCGGCCGGACGTCGAGGAGATCGCGTCGCCGGCCGTGTGTTCGATGTTCCGCACCTTTCAGGGGTGGACTGCCCTGACGCCGCAAGGTCCCGGCGACGGTACGCTGCAACTCGTGCCCATTGCGAATTCGATGGCTTATATCCTGTTGCGCGCCCTTCAGGACGACGTCGCCGACGACGACCTGTGCGGCGCGATGCCCGGCCGCGCGCTCTCCATCAAGCCTGAATTTCATGCGCCGCTCTTCGACGCGTTGTCATCGATTCCCCACATGCAGGCGGGCGACACCGTGTTCTGGCACAGCGACGTGATACACGCTGTTGAAGATGCGCATCGCGGTGCAGGCTATAGCAACGTGATGTATATCGCATCGGCGCCCGCCTGTGCCAAGAACGATGCCTACCTCAAGCGCCAGTTGCCCAGCTTCCTCGAGGGCAAGAGTCCGCCCGATTTCCCGGCGGATCATTTCGAAGTCGACTTTGTCGGACGCGCCAGGGCCGACGAACTGACGCCCCTCGGTAAAGCCCAGCTCGGCTTCGATCTGTAGGTGCTACCCCAAAAGGACTTGACGCACGCCGCGATGGGCGTGCGTCGGTCTGCCATGCAAAAAGAAAATGAACGGAGACGGCAATGAAACGAACTCTCATGTCAGCCGCAATTGTCGCGGCGGCGCTCGCCACGGCCGCGCAGGTCGCCGGTGCCGCCGAATCGCTTTCTGTGCTTCACTGGTGGACCTCGGGCGGTGAATCGAAGGCGATCAGAGTCCTGAAGGACGACATGAACAAGCAGGGTTACGAGTGGAAAGACTTCGCCATAGCCGGAGGAGCCGGTGCGGCCGCCATGACGGCGCTGAAGACGCAGGTCATGTCAGGTAACGCACCGTCGGCTGCACAGATCAAGGGGCCGTTGATACAGGACTGGGCTGATCAGGGCGTGTTGGTCGACATAGATAAATCCGCTACCGGCTGGAAAGCTCAACTGCCCGCGCAAATCAACAAGACCATGATGTCGGATGGTCACTATGTGGCCGCGCCATTCTCCGTGCACCGGATCAACTGGCTGTGGATCAACAAAGCCGACCTCGATAAAGTGGGGGGTAAGCCGCCTGAAACGTGGCCTGAGTTCTTTGCGCTCGCCGACAAGTTCCGCGCTGCGGGCATTACGCCCGTCGCGCGTGGTGGCCAGCCTTGGCAGGACATGACCATCTGGGAAGCGGTTGTCCTTTCCCAGGGTGCGGATTTTTATCGCAAGGCCATGATCGATCTCGACCAGAAAGCACTCACTTCGCCGCAGATGTTGCAGGTGTTCCAGATCGTGCGAAGGATTCAAAGTTACTTCGACAAGGGTTCCGCCGGCCGGGACTGGAATCTCGCGACGGCAATGGTGATCAACGGAACGGGTGGGATGCAGTTCATGGGAGACTGGGCGAAAGGCGAGTTCGCAAATGCGAGCAAAAAAGCCGACGTCGACTATGTCTGCACGGCGACGCCCGGTACGTCGAATGCCTTCACCTACACGGTCGACTCGTTTGTGTTCTTCCAGCAGAACGGCAAAAAGGAAGCGTCTCCTGGGCAGCTTGCGCTTGCCAAGACGATCATGTCCAACGATTTTCAGGAACAGTTCAGTCTCTACAAGGGTTCCATTCCTGTCCGGCAAGACGTCTCCATGGACAAGTTCGACGCCTGCGCCAAGAAGTCATACGCAGATGAGCAATCGACGATTAAGTCCGGCACGTTCTTTCCTTCCTTCGCTTTTGGTGATGTTCAGTCCTCGGCCACCGAAGGCGCAATTACCGACGTCGTCACCACCTTCATGAACTCGAACGAAGACCCGCAAGAGGGAGTGCGAAAGGTAGCCGCCGCAGCGAAGGTAAAGTAGACAGCCGTTTCAGAACGCAACGGACCCGTATCGCCAGCCTGGTGCAAGACCGCTGGAGGAGGAGCAATGAATGCAATTACCCGCTGGACGTTGAAGTGGGAGCACGGCGACGCAACGATCCAGTCGCTGGGCGCAATGCTCGGGCCCGTCCGCTTCGAACTCGGCCGGGGTCGAAGCATATCGCCTCTATGGGTTGCACCGTGGGACGACGACGCGCAGTGGCCCGGCCTTATGCGGGCGTTGCGCGGCGAGTGGCCATGCCTCCCGTTTGGTGCCGTCCATCCACCCATCGGCCTGCCGCAAGGTTTCGAGCGACTGGATCCATCCGACAACTGGAATCACGGCTATGGATCGAACCATCCCTGGCAACTAGTGGACCAGACTTCGCATATGTTCCGTCTCCGAATCGACTATCCGGACAACGGCGAGATCGAGAGCCTTGAGCGCGTCATCGAAGCCGATCCCGACGAACCGACGCTGGACGTCTCGCTTACCGTCCGTGTCAGGCGAGAGGCCGTGTTGCCGATCGCCCTCCATCCGACATTTGCCGTTCCCGCCGAAGGCGTGGAAATTGTCGGATGCTCTCATCAGGCCATCCATACCTACCCGGCTCCGACTGAGCCCGGGGTGTCGAAAATCCTGCCGGACCGCGCCGCCGCTTCGCTCACGGCACTTCCAACCGAAACTGGCAGCATCGATGTGACCCGACTGCCTCTCACGGTAGCAACTGAAGAAATCCTGCAGATGGCAGGGTGCCAGCCCCCTTTTGTTCTGAGATACCCAGCCAGCGGCGCCGATGTCCTGCTCGACTGGAATGCCGAAGACCTCCCGGATGCCTTGCTTTGGATCAGTAACGGCGGCAGGGCGCAGTCACCGTGGTGCGGGAGGAACTTCGCACTGGGCGTGGAGCCAGCAAACAGCTTCTTCGATCTCGGACGCGTCGTGGTTCCGCCTGCCGGCCACCCACTCGCCACGCGATCTGGATTGAGATTTCTCGTTGATCAACCGCGCACCATTTCTTATCGGCTTTCGGTACGGGCAATGTGAACTTGGAGAATCGGTCGGCAAGATCGATCTGACACTTGTAGGAAAGTAGCAGTACGCTTTCCGAGTTGTGTGCTTTCGCAATGCCCTGAGCGGGAACTGGACCGCGGCGCCGTATAACAAGGCTAGTCACGCGAACTACACTCGATCGGCGCGAAATCCTTTCACCGGCCCGGGCTTGCTGGAACCGCCGAATTCTTTTGACGCAGCGATTCGGTTGTTTCGCAAAGACCGTCCGCGCGCCAACCCGGCGGCAGGATCACGTAGCGGACGGCGGTCCACACGCTGCCAGCCGACGCGACATCGCGCGCGAGGCTCACCCAGTGCTCGAATTCGACGACGAGCGGATTGCGGGAGCGCGTCGGAGTCGTCAAGCCGTAGCGACACGGCTCATCGGCGCGTTCTTCGACATACGTGCCGAACAGGCGGTCGAAGACGACCAGTACGCCGCCAAAGTTCGCATCGAGATAATCGACGTTCGATGCGTGGTGCACGCGATGCGCGGAAGGCGTATTGAACACGTATTCGAGCCAGCCGAGTTTCGGGGTCCACGTGTTGTGCAGCCAGAACTGATACAGCAAATTGAAGCTGAGGGTCGCGAGCACGATGTCCGGACGCACGCCGAGCCATACCAGCGGCGTAAAGAAAATCGCCGAGCCGGTCAGTTTCCCGGTCAGCCCGAGCCGGTAAGCCGACGACAGCGTCAACTGGTTCGGCGAGTGATGAACCGCATGCGTCGCCCAAAAGAAGCGGATGCGGTGCGACGCGCGGTGGTACCAGTAGTAGCAGAACTCCTGCCCGATAAAAAGCAGGAATACCATCAGCGCGCTGTTGAACGTGACGGTGAAGATCCGGTGATCCCACGCAAGCGCGAAAACGGGCGCCGCCAGCGAAAGCGGCAAAAAGGCAAGCAGCTTGCGGCCAGCCAGGTCAGTGAGCGAAATCCACACTTCATACCAGTCGAAGGGCGTGGCGCTGTCGCGCTGTCTGCGGGTGAGCATGCACGCCTCGATCAGCGAGACGCCAACGACGAACAACGTGACATAGAGCGCGATTTTTCCAGTGGTGAACATGATGGGCGATTGACGGGTTGGGATTGACGCGTCGTCTGCGGGAAAAAGCCGCTATCGCGTCGGGTGAAGCTAATGTAGTGGGCTCGCCGGTTACAGGCTATGCAAAAGCTATGTCGCCGAATGTCACAGCGTCGCGTCCGGCGGCGACTGATCGCCTCCTGCTGTTCGCAGATCAATGGCCGCGGAAATCGGCTTCAACAGTTTCCGATTGCGTGCTCTGGACCCGTCTCCGCCCATCATTTCGTCATGTCTTTACCGCCGACTTTCGGTGAGCGGTGTTATCACGGAAGCGACTCGGTGGGCTTACGCTTGTCGAGCGGGGAGAGCATTCGCGCCTTGCTGTATAGGTGACAGACGGCAATCAAGGCCAACACGATCGCCAAGGTGAGTTCTCTCCCGGCGTCAACGCTAGTTGAGTGCGAAATCGGCCGGAGCGGGCAACTCCTTGGCATAGCGGAAAACGTTCAGGTCGTCATGCTGAATAGCCGGCCGCCGGCCTGATATCAGATCCGCGAGAAGCTGCGCCGAGCCGCAAGACATGGTCCATCCTAGCGTGCCGTGTCCCGTATTCAGATAGAGGTTGCGCACCGCGGTATGGCCGACGATCGGCGTGCCGTCTGGCGTCATCGGACGCAGTCCAGTCCAGAACGTGGCCTTTGACGTGTCGCCACCACCGGGAAAGAGATCGTTGACGCACATCTCTAGCGTTTCGCGCCGGGCTTCGCGAAGACGCTTGTCGAAGCCCACAATTTCAGCCATGCCGCCAACGCGTATGCGCTTGTCGAAACGTGTGATGGCGATCTTGTATGTTTCGTCGAGGACAGTCGAGACCGGCGCGCAGGATTCGTCGACGATGGGCGCCGTGATGGAATAGCCTTTCAGCGGATAGACCGGAATCTTGACGATGCCGGCGAGGAAGTTCGTCGAATATGAGCCGAATGCCACGACATACGCGTCTGCATGAATCAGCTTGGTGCCGTGGCGCAGACCGACGACTTTGCCGCCTTCGACAACGAGACCGTCGACCTGGGTGTTGTACCTGAACGTAACGCCCGATTGTTCCGCCAAGGCAGCGAGGCGGGTTGTGAACAACTGGCAGTCGCCGGTTTCATCGCCCGGCAACCGCAGTCCACCGGTCAACTTATGCGACGTGGCCGCAAGAGCGGGTTCAACCCGAGCGAGTTCGGCTCTCGTCAGCAATTCATATGGCACGTTGGCCTCCTTGAGCACGGCAATATCCTTCGCCGCGCCTTCGAACTGCTGCTGCGAGCGAAAGACCTGCAGCGTGCCTCCGGTGCGCCCCTCGTACTGAATGCCTGTTTCAGCGCGCAACGCCTTCAGGCAATCGCGACTATATTCCGCAAGCCGGACCATGCGGTTCTTATTGATGGCATAGCGCTCGGACGTGCAGTTCTGAAGCATCTGCCACATCCATTGCAACTGGAACTGCTTGTCTTCGTCGTCCGGCCTGATCGCAAGGGGCGAATGCTTCTGGAACATCCATTTCACAGCTTTGAGCGGCACGCCGGGAGCCGCCCAGGGTGCCGCATAGCCAGGCGAAATCTGTCCTGCATTCGCAAAGCTCGTTTCAAGGGCCGGCCCCTGCTCCCGGTCGATGACGGTAACTTCGTGGCCTGCACGCGCGAGATAAAACGCGCTCGTCACACCAACGACACCGCTTCCCAATACGACGATACGCATGGCAGCCGCTCCCGGTCTCGAACAAATTTCTAACAATGCACACATCGGTGCATGCAGATATAAGCGAATGCTATCCGCAATCTGGCAGTTGAAACAACCATTTGAGCGCATGAGCGGCGCCGACGGGGGAGCCGTGCTTCGTCGGGGCTGTGCCGCACGCACACGTCGCGCGGCGAGTCACTATAGGAAGCGGATGATCCGCTGACCGTTGCCGACGTGGACGATCGCGTCCAACAATTGTGGCGGCCATTTCATCGAGCCGTGACCGACGAGATCCGCCGCCTGGGCGCACAGCATGAGCATCTCCTGATGCTGGTGCCGCACGCTGGCTGGTGGCTATCGCCCTTCCGTGCGGAGTCTGCGGGACGCGACTGCGCAGGCTGGCGTGCGCATTCCAGGTAGTCACATCAAGGTGCATGATGTGGACGTTCCGGCAGACGTGATGGATCGCGTGCGGGCTTATCTTGTTCGAGTTTGCCTCGCGTTTCGATGACGCGAAGAACTTCATGCGCGGCTCCTGGCGAACCCGCGCATGCCCTCGATCCCGTTCAAAGCCAGTCCATTGCGAAGCGGAACGTGGAAAGCGGCGTGCAGCCGTTCTCTGTCAGACGCACTTGCTGTTCGAGCTTCACGCCTTCCTTGCCGCCTTCATCGCCGATATAGCTCTCGATGCACAGCGTCATGCCGACTTCGAAAACGCCGTCATACCCACGGTCCTGGACGTACGAGATAGACGGATATTCGTCGACCATGCCGATGCCGTGCGCCAGGCAGCTATAGCGGTTCTTGAAAAAGTGATCGGGCATCGTCCAGCTTCGTTCGGCGAACTCGTTGAACGTCATACCGGGCTCGATGAGCGCCATGTTCGTGTCCAGTTGCTCGTACGCGGCCGCGTAGAGGCGTCGCTGGTCATCGGTCGGACGCACGTGACCGACTGTCCAAGTGCGCGAGATATCGGCGCAGTAACCAAAAGGACCGACGAGGTCTGTATCGAACGCGATCAGCTCGCCCTTGCGCATCACCTTCGGGCTGCATTCCTGCATCCACGGATTCGTGCGGTTTCCCGAGGCCAGCAGCCGTGTTTCGATCCATTCGCCGCCGAGCCTGATGTTCTCGAAGTGCAGGTGTGCCCACAGCTCCTGTTCCGTCATGCCTGGCTGCAACACGTCATACATGCGCTCAATGCCGCGTTCGCACACGTCAATCGCGGCCTGCATCACAACGATTTCGTCGTCCGACTTGATGGTGCGGGCGACTTCCATGATCGCCTGTCCATCGACCACGCGAATGCCTGCTTCGCTCAGCGCATGCAAACCTTCGGGATCGAGACGGTCGACCGCGATCTGCCGTTCGGACGGTGCGTGCTGACCGAGCAGGTCCGCGATCTCGCGTGCCCATTGCCTCGCCTTCACCGCCGCTTCCGGTCCGGCATTGAAGTAGTTCCAGCACACCGCACTGCGGATTTCCGCTTCGAGGGGCACGTCACTCCAGACGTGCTCGCAATTGTGGAACTCGAAGCCGACTACCGGTCCATCGGCTACGACCACCACGTAGCGGGTCGGATTTCGTCCGGACCATATCTGCATGTTCGAGGTGTCGGTCGCATAGCGGATGTTGACGGGGTCGTACAGGACGATCGCCGGCACGCGGCGCTTGCGAAGCTCGCGACGTACCCTCTCCAGCCGGTAGTGACGCACGCGATCAAGCAGACCCGGCGGCAAGCAGATGACGCCGTCTGCCGTCTCCGGCATGGCCGCGTGAAGCGCGGAAATCCCCGACATGAAACTGTCTCCTGACTTGATGTTCAGGCAGTATCAGGATGATGAAAAAGCGGGTCAACGGCCTTTATTTTCCTGCTCGCATGACTTCAAATCATTCGATAGCGCATCGTACGTGCGCTGCGAGGCCTCCCTCGATCGCGCATTAGTCGCGGGTGGCCGGATCGCCCCGCAGCCACTCGATCAGTTGCGTGATTACCGGCGAGATCGTGCGCCCGTGCGGCACCACGACGAAGAACGACTCGGCGGGCGTCAAGGTGGCAACACCCAGACGCACGAGTTCTCCTGTCATGAGTAAGTGATCGACGAGGCGGCTCCAGCCGAGCACAATGCCTTGCCCGTACCGCGCGGCCTGTACCGCATCGGTGTACAGGCTGCAACGCAGCACCTTGTTCAGGCGCGTCGGACGGAAGCCCACCGCATGAAACCATTCGGTCCAGTCCATCCAGCCCTCGCTCGTCGAATCGGATTCGACGAGCGCCATGCCAGCAAGCTGTTCGAGCGATACCGGCACGTCGTTTTCCTTCAGGAACTGTGGCGAACAGACCGGGAAGATCTCCACATCGAACAACAGCGTTGACGTGCCATCCGTCCACTGACCGTCGCCGTATCGCACCGCCACATCGACTTCGACGTGGCGCAGGTCGGCCGTAAACATCTGCGTGGTCAAGCGTAGCTGCAGCGGCGGATCGAGCTTCTTCAGGTTGGCGAGGCGAGGGAGCAGGCGGAACTGCGAGAACGCGGCGGTGGAGGCGAGCACCAGTTCGCGCTGTTCGACCCCGGTCGTCGCCAGACGGTCGAACACGCCTGCGATCTTCTGCATCGATTCGGCCACGACGAGGTACAGCGCCTCGCCTTCGGTGGTCAACTCGATGGAACGATGCCCGCGGCGAAAGAGCCGGACAGCGAGGGTTTCTTCCAGGAACCGGATCTGACGGCTGACAGCCGACTGTGTCACGCCCAGTTCGGTCGCGGCAAAGGTAAAACTACTGAGGCGAGCTACCGCCTCGAATTCGACCAAGGCGGTAAGCGACGGGACGATTCTGCGGTAGCCCTTCGTTGCTCGGAAAGTCTTCATCGTTGTCTCTGATCTTGATGTCGTCGCCGCAGCCGCGCACGCGGGAGAACAGGGATGGGCTCGCATGTTGCAGTGCGTTTCCGACATCAGCCTATCCGTTTTCAGGACGCGATTTTCGCATGACTTAAAGGAATGGCAAACGGTAAATAAAGCGCATTGACGGTGCATATTGGCAAATCAATACTCGGTCCCATGCTCAAGACAGCGCTGCGGCGCGCACCCATCAAGAGGCCCCCATGTCGACCATCATCCCCATCAGAACTCATCGCGAATTGCTCGAGAGCCGCGAGGCCGGTCATGGCATGCCGGGCGAATTATTTGGCCGCCAGGACGTGTTCGAAACCGATGTCGAGCTGTTCTTTCACAAGCTCTGGATTCTGGTCGGCGTGACGGCCGATGTGCCTGAGCCGGGCGACGTCCATACGGTCGATATCGGCAAAGCTTCGGTCATCATCCTGCGCGACGACGACGAAAACATTCGCGCATACCGCAACGTGTGCCGCCATCGCGGCTCGCGCATCATGAAGCAGCCGGGCAAGGCGACCGTCGGCATGCTCGTCTGTCCGTATCACCAATGGACGTACGATCTCGACGGCAGCCTGCGCCACACACAGCACATGGGCAAGGACTTCGATCCCGGTTGTCATAGCCTGATTCCGGTTCATGTTAAGACGGTCGGTGCGCATATCTTCGTGTGCCTCGCCGACGAACCGCCGACGGATTTCGCAAAGCTCGAAACAGTGATGGCACCGCGCTTCGTGCCCTATGACCTGACGCGCACGAAGGTAGCGTACGAGATGGAAATCATCGAGAACGGAAACTGGAAGCTCGTGATGGAAAACAATCGCGAGTGTTATCACTGCTCGGCTACGCATCCGGAGCTTGTGAATTCGTTTTTGGCGGAAGACTTCGGTTTCTGTCCCGACGGACAAAGCGAGGACGCGTTGAAAGCCTACGAAGACTACGTGGAGCGCAACGCGGCGACGCAGGCGGCGTGGGAGAAAGACGGCTGGATCAGCGAACGGTTCGAGTCGGTGGATGAAGGCGTGCAGACGAACTTCCGCACGCAGCGTCTGGTGATCGCCGGGGCCAACGAGTCCCAGACGATCGACACGAAGGTGGCAAGCACGAAGCTCTTTGGTAACCTTCAGCGTCGTGATCTGGGCGACGTGCACATGTGGGGCCACCATTCGTGGACGCACGTGATGAGCGACCACGCGGTGATTGCGTACATCCTGCCGCTCGCGCCCGACAAGACGCTCGTACGCACCGTTTGGCTCGTGCACGAAGACGCGGTTGAGGGCATCGATTACGACCTGAAGAAGCTGACCGAAGTCTGGGTGGCGACGACCAATCAGGACGCGGAGTTGGTCGCCAATACGCACAAGGGCACGCAGGATCCGGCCTATCGCCCAGGACCGTTCTCGCAGTTCACTGAAGCCCCGCTGGACGAATTCTCGCGCTGGTATGACGCGCGCCTCAAAGAACACGGTGTGTGAGGGCCATATGAATAGCGTTGTCGAACCCCGCATTCTTCAGAAACGACCCGAAACGGTCGATCGTTTCGGTCTCGCCTCGACATGGGAACGCGCGGATGCGCAATGGCCCAGTCACGAGCAAAGAACGTTGGTGTGTTGCCGCGTGCTCGATGAGACGCATGACGTCCGCACGTTCGTGTTCTCAAGTGAAGAAGGGCAACCTCTTTCCTTCGAGCCAGGTCAGTTCATCACGGTGAGCGCCGAAATCGATGGTCAGACGGTAAGCCGTTGCTACACGATTTCGTCGCCGCCGACGCGCCCCTACACGTTGTCGATCACAGTCAAGCGCACGCCGGGCGGTGTGATGTCGAACTGGCTGCACACCAACATGACCTTGGGAAGGACGTTGTCTGCATTCGGACCTGCGGGTGTGTTCACACCGTCGGCCGGGCCGGCGCGAAAGGCGCTCTATCTTTCAGCGGGCTCGGGCGTTACGCCCTTGATGGCGATGACGCGGGCGGCCTTCGACCTCGGACAGGATCGCGATGTGGTGTTCGTCCATAGCGCGCGAACGCCTGACGACATCATCTTTGCAAAGGAACTCGACGCGCTTTCGCAAATGTCCAGCGCGTTTCGCGTGATTCACGTTTGCGAAGCGCAGGGAGAGCAGGGCGGCTGGCAGGGTCCGATGGGACGCTTGAGTCTCGATCTGTTGAGAGCGCGCGTGCCGGACTATCAGGAACGTGAGGTCTTCACCTGCGGTCCCGAGGGATACATGGATGCAGTTCGGCAACTGCTCCTCGATGGAAACCACGATCCCGCGCGATATCACCAGGAAAGCTTCGACTTTGCGGAGACGATCGAAGTCGTCGAAGCAGCGCCGGAAGAGGCGAGTGCGCAAACCTGCTTTTCCGTGCGTCTCGCCCGCTCAGGAAAGACCTTTACAATCGAATCGTCGCAGACAGTTCTCGCCGCCGCACGCAAGGCCGGCGTGCCGTTACCTTCGTCGTGCAGCCAGGGCATTTGCGGCACATGCAAGACCACGGTGCTTGAAGGCACGGTCGAGATGAAGCACAACGGCGGCATCCGTCCACGTGAGATCGATAAAGGTCTCCGGCTGATGTGTTGCAGCAGGCCCACCTCAGATCTGGTACTGGATATGTAACGCCGAAACCTGGCCGAACAGTGCGCAAGCTAAACAGCGCTTTGTCGTGAGGAGATTTGATGAAAGGCTATTGGCTCATTCTAGGTTCGAATGTCGAAGATCATGCCGCTCAGGAACGTTACGCGGCGCTGTGGGAGCCCATCGCAGCGCGTTATCAGGCTTCTGTTCGCATGCTTGATGTTACTGCCGTGCTCCAGGAGGCGCGCTCGACAAAGCGCGTTCTGGCAGTCGAGTTTCCGTCAATCGAGCTCGCCCGCGCGTGCTATGAAGATCCTGCCTATCAGGAAGCCATGCCGTTCGCGCTTAAGGCTTCGTATCGCGAATTGCTGATCATTGAGGGCGATCTTGCGTGATATTGCGCGCAACTGGATTGGCCTAAGAATGGTTTAAATCGAATACGTCAACGTGAATTCATGCCAGTTTCCTGGCATTAACCGACGAATCGGAGGCGATCGTCGCGTTCGGCGCTAAAGTGGTCGACGGACGCGCGCGGATCATTGCTCAGGCATATGCGCTGTTCGTTGACGAATTGGTCGAGCGCACGCGCCATGCAGTTGATTGCGGCGCCGACGCTGTGATGGTGCTGCCGCCTTTTTTCGAAGGCCCGGCAGATGACGACGGCGTGTTCGCATTCAAACAGCAGCCGAGTCGCCGGAAGCTTATCGGCAGTTGGGAAAGCGATTGCGCTGCGTCGACGATAGTAACGACGCAATCTCCCGTCCACGACTTGGGAGGCCAAAGCGCGTAGAGCTTTGCTTCGTTCATTCCCGAAGTCTATTTCTTATTTCAGGCATTTTTTCGTTGGATTTCCTTGCTTAGACTCCGTTTCAGATGCATCGCAGGCCCGCCACGACGGGCGGCGCTGCAGCGGCGTGGAAGGCTACGTCCTGTGCGCCGAACCTATCTGAACCATTAACGTGACGGGACCATCATGTCTGAGAACAGCTACGAAACCGGTCGGCTCAATTTGCCGTTTGTTGGAATCTGCACGTTCGCGAAGTCCCCATTGTGCCTCGACTGGGACAAAATCGACGCGGACGTCGCGGTGATGGGCGCGCCCTTCGACTGCGGTACGCAATGGCGCGCCGGCGCAAGGTTCGGTCCGCGATCGATTCGCGATGCATCGACGCTTTTCTCATTCGGACACGGGGGCGCATACGATTTCGAGGACGACGTCGTCTATCTGCCCAGCGACGAAGTTCGCATCGTCGATATCGGCGACGCAGACATGGTTCACACCAACACGGAAAAGAGCCACGCGAACATTGAATACGGCGTGCGCAAGATCCTGGCGGCGGGGGCTTTGCCGGTAGTGATGGGTGGCGATCACTCGATCAACATTCCGTGCATCAACGCGTTCGAAGGCCAGGAGCCGTTCCATATCGTCCATATCGACGCTCATCTCGATTTCGTCGACGAGCGTCATGGTGTGCGTCACGGCCATGGCAATCCGCTGCGGCGTGCAGCGGAAAAGAGCGTTGTATCCGGCATGACGCAGGTCGGCATCCGCAACGTGTCCTCGACGGCGCGCGAAGGCTATGCGCAGGCGCGCGAGATGGGTTCTGACATCATCTCGGTGCGCGACCTGCGGCGCCTCGGCATTCAGGGCGTCCTGGATCGAATCCCGAAGGGCGTGCGCTATTACCTGACCATCGATATAGATGGCTTCGATCCGTCGATTGCGCCCGGCACGGGCACGCCGAGCCACGGCGGCCTGCTCTATTACGAAGGACTTGAACTGTTCGCGGGCCTGGCGGAACAGGGTGATGTGATCGGCATCGACCTTGTCGAAGTGGCGCCTGACTACGACCACTCGGGTTCGACTTCGATCCTGGCGGCGCAATTGCTGTTGAACACGATTGGCCGCGTGATGCATCAACGCAAGGTCAAACGAAATCTTTTCCGCTGAACGGGAGGCGGTTGTGCCGACCTGACGTACACCGCGTTCGGCGGGGCGAGGCACAGGCACCCGCTATTCGCCGCCTCGCCTGGCGCGGTTCGCGTCGATGGCAGCAGCCCGCAGTTGCTTGCAAAAGGCCTGCACGACACGCGTCGGCTCGCCTCCTTTGCGCGTGATGATCTGAAATTCCAGATGGGTCACGTAGTGCTCGGGATCGATGCGGTGCAACAGGCCGCCCTCGACCCAAGGCCGCGCGTAATGAGGCGGCAGGAAGCCGATGTAGTTGCCCGACAGGATCAGCATCGCGCGGCCTTCGACGTTATCGACCGAAGCCGCAGCCTGCGTCATGCGCAGGAGCTTGACCTCCTGGCTGCCGAGATAGGCGCGGGCGGCGAGCCGCTGATTGCTGAGCGCCGATACGGGCACATGAGTGCCCGCCCGCTCGAATAGCGGGTGGGTCGACGCGCAATAGAGGCCTTGTTCCTCGCGATAGAGCGGCAAATAGTCGAGGCCGGGAATCTGCGCGGGAAACGGCCCTACTGCCAGATGCAGACGGCCGTCCAGTACGTGCTGCTCCATGCTGCCCGGCGTTTCGATCTGTACATGCAGGCGAACTTCGGGCGCCATCTGGCCGAACTCGCGGATCGCCACCGGCAGAGGCGAGTGCTGGTCGGTCAACGTCGCCTCGATCATGCCGAAACGCAGCACGCCAGAAAGCTGATTGCGCAATGCGCCGGCCTCCAGATGAAACGAATCGACCGCGCCGAGCAGACGCTGCGCGGCGGCGTGCAGCTCCGCGCCTTCTTCGGTGAGGCGGAAACCGGCGCGTCCGCGTTCACACAATCTCAGTCCGAGACGGGTTTCCAGTTGCGACATGTATTCGCTGATGCTCGACGCACCGACGTTGAGGACCGGCTGCGCCGCGGCGAAGCCGCCGCATCGCACGATGGTATCGAAAATCCGCAACAGCTTGAGATCCGTGTCCTGGACTTGCATCGTGCCGCCTCTCGATTACTTCGGGAATCGCCGAAATGTGTTTCAACAATGGTGCATTTTATTGGTGAATTTGGCTACACAAAATTGCTGTCAACCCGGCCGCCCGATGCCCCCGAAGGCATCCGGACAGCGGGGGCCCAAGGCGATGTTTTTCTGTGCCGAAGCGCGGTGGTTGCGTCACCTTTGGTGACGGGCGGTTTGGCGCGTAACGATGTGAGGAGAGAGCGCGATGAGAAAGCCGTACGCAGGTGCGAGCTGGTTGACGGCAGCCGCTTTGAGCATGATGTCCACGGGCGCGGCGGCGGGTGAACAGGTGGTCAGGATCGGTTTGACCGGACCCTTGACCGGCCCGCAGGCCGCCATCGGCAAGGACGACGAAAACGGCGTCCGAATGGCTATCGAACGTCTGAATGCCGAGGGGCTTGTGATCGGCGGTCAGAAGACGCGGTTCGAACTGGTTTCGCAGGACGATGCCGCCGATCCGCGGACCGGTATGACGGTTGCGCAAAGCCTGGTCGACGCCGACGTGAAGGCGATCTTTGGACCCTTTAATTCGGGCGTTGCGATCCCGATATCAAACCTGGTGAACGTATCGGGCATCGTGATGGCGACGGTCGCGTCGAACCCGTCGATCACGCAGCACGGCTATCCGTTCGTGTTTCGCATCTCCGCCAGCGATACGCAGCTTGGTAGCCGCATGGGGGAGTTCGCGGCAAATGAGCTCAAGGTCAAGCGTGTCGCCGTGATCGACGACCGCACTGCGTATGGTCAAGGTGTCGCAGATGAGTTCATCAACGCGGCCAAGGCCAACGGCATTGAGATCGTGGATCGCGAATATACAACCGACAAGGCCACCGACTTCGTCGCCATTCTCACCCGCGTCAAGGGCGCGAACGTGCAAGCCGTCTTCTACGGAGGCTATTACGCTCAGGCTGGCGCGTTGCGCAGGCAGATGAAGCGCCTTGCCATGAATGGCTACCTGCTCGGTGGCGACGCCATGTGCAATGCGGAACTGGCAAAACTCGGCGGCGAAGCCGTCGATACGCGAGTGTATTGTCCGCAAGGCGGTCCCGTTCTTGATCAGACGCAGGAGGGCCGTCAATTCAAGGCGGATTACAAGCAGCGCTTCAACGCGGAACCGTTGACCTACAGCGCGGCCTTGTACGATGGTGTGAATATCGTCGCGCGCGCCATGCAGAAGGCCAACTCGATCGAACCGGCACAGTATCGCGTTGCACTGGCGGCTATCGACGCTCGCGGCGTTTCAGGACACTATCGATTTGACAAGAACCGCGACCTGACGGACTCACCAATCACGATCTATAACTATCGAAATGGTGAGCCGACTCCGCTGGCATCCTCCAAACCCTAGAGCGACGTCTTTCAACCGAGGCAGGGGATAGTAACGCATCACACTGATGCGGCTAAGCGGTGTCATGCGACCAGAGTGGGGCGTGCGAGGGGAAGGAACTGAGAACGCGCGGCTGGGACTATCGCGATTGCCTGCCCTACTTTCGACGCGCGCAGAGCAATGGAAACCTGAGCGCGCCGACCGTCATGCTCGCCGAGCGAGCGTCGGATCGGGTTCGCGCGGTTTCCATGTTGCCCGTGAAATTACTACGTCGCGCGAGCGTGAGCATGATTTTCGGAAGTGCGATTTACTTCACGGTTCGTGGCGGACCACTGCATGTTCCACCAAGCCGTCTGCTCACAGCAAGACCGCTTGCTGCAAAAGCTCCAGCGCTTTGAACTCGTCCAATTTACCTGCGCGCGCTTTGCCCGCCAAGGTCTTGATCAGCGCCTCCGCGATCGGTTCGATTCCGTCGAGATTTGCCAGACTGGTCAAGGAGGCGGCGGGGCGATGCGACAGCGAATGACGATGCGCGTCAGAAGCGGCAGCAAGTTGCTCGGGTGTTGCTGGCGGTGCGGCGCTTTTCTCTGCGATTGCGGGAGCGTCAAGCCCAGCGGGGGATTCGCTGGTACGCGCTTGCTCGCCCACGATCACGGCCTTGTCAACTCCGCCACCTGCTGAAATATGAGGGCTGTGTTCGACTGACGTGCTCGCCGGAGCGGGCGAGGGGCGCACATTCTCGATATCGACGTCGGCTTCCGCACTTTCTTCTATTGCAGTAACGAGTGGTCGTTGCGTTTGAGATGCCTTACCGCGGGATGTAGGAAGAAGCAACTGCGACACTGAATCTGGAATTTCCATTTCCGATCGCGGAGTGTCCAACCAGCCGGTCGGCAAACCCAAGCGTTCGGTGAAACGATTCGCTTCGGCATCGTCCATGCGTCTCTTGCCGTGTAGCCGATGGGCCATGTTTG
This sequence comes from Caballeronia humi, assembly GCF_001544475.1. Taxonomy (GTDB): domain Bacteria; phylum Pseudomonadota; class Gammaproteobacteria; order Burkholderiales; family Burkholderiaceae; genus Caballeronia; species Caballeronia humi. The sequence continues at coordinate 31,392 of NZ_FCNW02000037.1, forward strand.
AACCAGTAATCGCCATGACCGCAGCGAGCCTTACTTTAGATCCATTGCGGGTTGTAAGAACGTGAAGATTGGCACGTCGGATGTTTTGCACCGCCGCGCTGTCATTTAACGCGAGCGATTGCTGGTGGCCGCCTTTTGGCGACGTCCCGGATTTTATGCGCCCGTTTCTTGGCGATTTGCTGGGCACAGGTTGCACGACTGTTGTGTTCTTATTATTCTGCACGGCCCTTGGCGATGCGCCCGCTGCTTTCTTCGGCATTTCCGATTCCTCGGGCAAATGTTCTTTAATGGATGACTGCTGGCTGACCACTTGAGCGGAAGCCGGTTCGGAAGGCAATTCAAACACTTCTTCTGATTCGGCTTCCGCTTGAACAAAGTCCAGCGGCGATTTCAATCGAGCGACTATCTCCGGCGTTAACACAGGATTGGGCTGGTCGAAGAAACCATGTGGCAGCCCAAGCGTGGTCTCCATGTGAAAGGCCGTTTCGGGCGTGAATTTTTCGCCCTTCATCAGTTCCGCTACTCGCGTCAAGTTGGACTCAAGTCCTAACGCGATATTTTCGGCGCCCACCGCCTCGACCAACAACTGAAACGATCGCGTCTTGAAAATGGAAGCCGTCTGACCTTGGTCTAGCGCAGAATGTCCCTTTACGTAGGGCTGGCTCTGCCGATTGGAAAGCGATTTTTTGACGTGGCGCGATGGCCGCTGGCCACTGTCACGAGTTCCCGAGTATCGCCCGCGCGCTTGACTCATAAATTACGGCTCCCCGCCATTGTTGAGACTGTAGGCGTCGATTATAGACGACGCGATATTCGAGGTTTGCCCGGGCAAAGGCGCTCCAGGCAAGGCAGGAGACCATGCGTGATGCCTTTGCCGCCGCGTTCACTCGTAAGCAAAAACGCTGCCGAATTTGTCCAGGCGTTCGAGTGCCATTCCCGATCCGCGCACGACGCAGGTCAGCGGGGTTTCGGCCACGAGCACCGGCAGTCCGGTCTCTTCGGCGAGCAGGCGATCGAGGTCACGCAATAGCGCACCGCCACCCGCGAGCATGATGCCGCGCTCGGCGATATCGGCGCCGAGTTCGGGCGGCGTCTGTTCGAGCGCGATCCTGACCGCCGATACGATCTGGTTAAGCGGATCGGTGAGGGCTTCGAGGATTTCATTGCTGGAAACCGTGAAGCTGCGCGGAATGCCTTCCGACATGTTGCGCCCCCTCACTTCTATCTCCTTCACTTCCGAGCCGGGGAACGCGGAGCCGATCTCTTTCTTGATGACTTCGGCGGTCTGTTCGCCGATGAGCATGCCGTAGTTGCGACGGATATAGTTGACGATCGCTTCGTCGAACTTGTCGCCGCCGACCCGCACGGAGCCCTTATACACGATGCCGCCGAGTGAGATCACGCCGACTTCGGTGGTACCTCCGCCGATATCGACGATCATCGAGCCGGTTGCTTCCGACACCGGCAGGCCGGCTCCGGTTGCGGCGGCCATCGGCTCTTCGATCAGGTAGACCTGCGAGCCGCCGGCACTGTGCGCGGCCTCCTTGATTGCACGTCGTTCAACCTGGGTCGAGCCGCACGGTACGCAGATGACAATGCGCGGCGACGCCGCAAAGAGCCGCGGCTTATGCACCATCCGGATAAACTGCTTGATCATCTGCTGCGTGATGTCGAAGTCGGCGATCACGCCGTCCTTCATCGGCCGGATGGCTTCGATGTTGCCCGGCACTTTGCCGAGCATCTGCTTTGCTTCCTTGCCCACTGCCAAAATGGTTTTCTTCCCATTCGGACCGCCTTCTTGACGAATCGCCACGACAGAGGGCTCGTCGAGGACGATGCCTTTGCCCCGAAGATAGACCAGTGTGTTCGAGGTGCCAAGGTCGATCGCCAGATCGTGGGAAAAGTAGCGCATAAAACCGGCCATTCGAAATCCTGTCTCGCTTGTTCCCGGTGCGCGATGCACCCGGTTCGACCATACGACGGCCGGGAGACGCAAGAATAGCAGCTTCGGATGGACTGCCCTGGTTCAAAATTTACAATGAGGACAAGGTGGCGGTTTCTGCGTCAACGTGCTGAGCGGATTGGATAGCGTGGCGGCCCTCGGCGTGAAAAAAACCCCCGCTACCGGGAAACACGCCGCCTTCGCTGGCCCCGGTTGTTCAACGAATCAAAAAGATTCGTGAGGGGAGCCCTTAGCTGCTTGATAACGAGGGTGTTGCGCTCGGCCTGGCGCTTCGCTCGCTTACGACACATCGCTTGCGGCAAGTTCGTCTACGTCGCACGTCACCAGTCATACGCATAACAGTCGTCTTAAGGCTTCGTGCGGGGCGCAGGTGACAACTGCCATCGCTCGTTCAGGAATCGTTGTGCAGCGAATGAAGATGCCGAACCTTATCGAACAGCCATTGAAACACCGAATGTCCTTTCTCAGGTTCGGTGGGAATGGGCGACGTCAGTTCCCCGAGCTTGTTCTGCCGGTAGGCCAACAACTGACACATCTGCTTAGCAACCTCGACGTGTTGCTTCAGGAACGGCGTCATGTCATCTTTGCTCAGTTGATAAAGCACGCACGGTGTGACTGTAGAGATAGACACGTGCATCGCGAGTCCTGCGAGCAGGCCGGCCTCCCCAAATGCTTCACCGGGGCCAATTCGGGCAATCTCCCGTTCGCCCGACGGCTCGTTAAATGTGACCGAAAGTACCCCGGAGTGCACGATGGAAAGACTGTCAGGCACTGTCTCAGGCGCAAGAATCTGCTGGTTCGCCTGATATTCGTGTCGGGACAGGCGTTTGGCAAGCTGCGCCACTTCGTCTTCAGCCAGGCTCTCAAACAGGCTCACTCGCTTCAACAGTCCTTCTTTTGCATCACGCGCGGTAACTGCTGATGGAGGGACGCCAAGTGCACGAAGACTCACGTCGGCGGCGGCAAGGTGTCGGTAGCAAAGGTCAAACAACTCGTTAGACACAGCTTGCTTCTTGCTCATGTCGTCGACGAAGGCGACCACCTCATATTGCACCGAGTTCAGTGTGGTGCGCTTCATGCGGACATTAGGAGCCGGCGAATCAAGTATGGCGTTGCAGCCGGTCAGGGCACGGCCTAAGGCATCGAGCACCGTCCTAGGACGCGCCTCCGGGTCAATCTCGAGGAGGAGCGAAATTCCGTGAACATTTGCGGGCCTGCTGTTATTGAAGATTTTTGTCTTCGATGCCACCGCGTTCGGCACGATGACGGTATTGCCCTGACCGGTCAGCAAGTGCGTTGCGCGCCAGTTCATTTCGACGACCTTGCCTTCGACGTCATCGATGACTACCCAGTCACCGACAGAATAGGGCTCTGTGGTATTCAACACGATGCCTGCGAACACGTCGCTGAGCGTGCTTTGAATAGCGAGACCAAGCACGATGGCGAGCGCGCCCGATGTGGCGACGAGGCCACGCACTGGCAGTTCGAGCACGAAACCGAGGGCGGCCACGACCGCGGCCAGAAATATCACGGCGCCGAATACGTCCGAGAATAGTCGTTGCCTTCTCCAGGCGCGCGGCAGCAGCAGTGAATCGAGCGAGAGAGTAAGTAGCCGTGCGCCCATCAGCCACCAGATTATTTCGAGCACCTGTCCCAGCCAGTGCGGCCCGGCTGCGTCCGCGGCCGGCGCTTGCGTGACAGGACTCAGGCCGGCGGAAAAGAGCACCGCGCTCAGTGCCGCAAAGAGCGCTAGCCGAACGAAGAGCCGTACGAACTCATTCGGCGGCATTCGCAAGCGCCAGACGAATACATCCAGAGCGACGATGCAGAATCCCAAAATCAGCGGGTATTTCATAGGCGCTCTCCCATGAGGCAACTTCGAGAGGATACATAGGCTGGACGTGCAGGGGGTGAATCGCAGCCCTCTTTGGCTTACCGCCGTCGGCCCGCCCAGCAGGTGCGACATGTCGACGGGGCGCTGGGCGACAAGATGTCGGACTTCTCCCTCACATTGCCAAATACCCTACACCGCGAGCAACGCTGGGCCCAATGCCTCGCGTCGCTGCTTTTCGAGCAACGACGGCCATATAATCCTGTTGACGTTACCAGTCTCGTCCTGGAGCGTCGCGACCATGACGCCCTTGGCAGTGCCCGGTCGCTGCCTTACGGTGGCGAGGCCGCAACGGCGCGCCAGACGGCCGTTGCGGTAAGTGCGCAGCGTCGATGCGGGCACGAGCCGCTGCTCGAGAAGTGTGGGACGCAGCAGCGAAAGCGGATGTCGCCCGAGCGTCAGGCCTGACCAGTTGTAATCGCTGACGATTTCCCCAGCTTTTGACGGCGCCTCAAGGGCGGGCGTCTCGTCGTTGACGCTGGTATCAGCGAGGATGTCACTGTCGGGAACAGCGACGACCGATTGTCATAGTGCCTCGCGGCGACTTTTCGGGGATTGCAGCGCATTGGCGGCAGCCCACACCGGAAGATCATGTCGGTCGAGTTGCGCGGCGGCGCTAGGTCACTCGCTCCGGTGAATGGTTTCACGGCGCGGGCAGTTCAAATGCGCTCTGCAGCTCCGTCGCGCATCCCTTCCAGAAGTGAAGGCCCGAGCCGGACGACGGGCTTCGAGCAACTTGTTCGCCTCTCCAGCACGGAATCCTATCCGCTCACAGCAACATCGATCGCTACGACTTTATCCCCGTGACGCCGCGCGTCTTGCACGAGTTGCGACGCGGAACAAGAACCCATAGGCTTAGAATTGAGCATCGAACACCATATTCGCGAGTAGTAAGTGGCCCGGAAATGTCCGCGAATCACCAACGGACTGGCTGGGTCTACCGCAACGAAGAGGAGTGTGGGTTCGGCCGCTCGACGACGGCTTACACGCAGCCGAGGCGAATCAGACGAACTGAGGCGGTAGGAAACTTATCTCCTTGCTGAGCCGCCAAGCGTCGTTGTCGTTGCCTCGCATGCGGTGCCGTGAAAACTGGTCGCCGGGGGGCTTAGCGGCGGAAACACGAACATGAAGTTCGTCGCGTCGTTGCCGGTAGCCGCCGCCGCATATACGTACCCCGTCGAACTGATCACCGGCGACGATCGTCCACCGCCATGCCACTTCAGTGTCGCCACCGGCTGTAACGTCTCGATGTTTAACGTGGTTAAAGCGCCTGCGGTGGCGACATACACCAAGTTGCATGAGGAGGCCGCGGCAGCGATAGACTCACCAACAAGGTCGACATGGTTGCTCAGCACGTTTCCGCCGGAAAATGCAGCCAATCCTCCTTTATGCTCGACGGCGACAAGCCGGCCGTCCGGCAGACGTGTTGGAACGGCCGCAACGACGCCGAGACTGCCGGTGGAGTCAGCCACAGGTGTAAAGTTCGGCCCGGCGAACGCAAGCCTGTTCGACTTTTCACCGCTCGCCGCCACGACCGTATGGCCGTCGGGCAGGATGAGGGGACCGGAGGACGCAACGCGATTCGAGTCATGTACGCGGAACCGCTCGGTGAAACCTTGTATTGGTTCGAACGTGTAACCGACGACATCCTGCCTCGCGTCGGAGACCACGACGGTCGGCGCCTCTCCTTTGTTGCTCTGCCAGATTGCGACGTTGGAGAGCGGCCAGGTCGTGTCGTCGGGCAGGCAAACGGAGAAATCCGTGCATGACAAAGGCTGAGAGGGAGCGTCAAAGCCCCATGGAGGTAGCAGATCAAGCAGATCCTGCCAGGTCGCCTCGCCCGACACCGTGCCGGGCGTCGGTTCCGACACCAGGCTGTCGCCCAGTACGGCGCCGCTGGTGGCGAATGCGATCAGTCGCAGCGAGGTGTACGTCGGTATGCCATAGACCGCCGGCACGATGATGGCCTCGACGCCGTTGCTTCTCCAGATATTCGGCGGTGCGTTGGCATCGCCCCGGCTGCTGTACTTGGTATTGCCCCAGCGCTGTGGAAAGGGCGCTTGGTAGAGCCATCCTCCGCTTGAAGAAAACTTGTGGAGCGTGGATTCGTAGCGATAGAGGCTCGAGGCTCCATCGACGAGAAACCGTGTCTCGGCGACCACGTACACCGCTCCGTCCGTGCCAACCACAGGCGAGGAGGTCACCCATTGTCCCGCGGGCAACTGACGGGTCCAGGCCGGCGTGCCATCGGGATGAAACGCCAGCACCTGGCCGTTGAGGTTGCCGATATAGACCGTTCCGTCGGGCCCCACGACTGGCGCGGCACCTGAGGCAAGGGGGCCCACCGTCACTGCGCGCAGTGTCTTCGTTGCGGGAGCCGTGACGACCTTGGCGAAACCCGTGTTCTGCGTGTCAGCGTGCGGATAACTCCACTCTGCGTGGCCAAGGTCGGCAACCGCGGCGAGAGCGGCGGTACATAGCATAAGTTTGGCGTTCATCGCGATCCCCTCGGATATCCATTTGTCTCGGAGGAGAGCGGTGGCGCGCTTTGCAGATGGCGCCAACCTTCGAGTCTGCAACAACGTCCTTCGACTCGAATGGCGTGAATCCGTGCGTCCTTTCTATTGTTGTTGAGCGCAGTCGGCGATTGACTCTCCGTGACCGGACGAATGCACAGACCGCGCCAGTCGAGCATCGCCCTAGCGGAGGAGAGGCTAACTGTCTGATTCTTCGCTGTTTCCGCATTTCAGGGCATCGTTTGGAGTTGACATGGTATCAATCGACAGGGAATGGGATGGTGGTATCGATCCAACACATCAGCTCATGCTGTTGGCTTTGTTACGGGCGCTCACTGGCGTTGGCATCGCATGCTGCCAGCAGCATCGGTTTTGCCAACGGCGTGCGGCAGGTCCTTGGGGAAGGCATTGCAGCAAACGTTTCGACGTGCTCTACGTGATGGCATACACTCGATGCCACGACAGATTGACGATGCGCCACAGCGGCAAACGACATTTGCTGGGCCAGCATCAGTACCAGGGCTCCGAACAGCAACGTGAAGCCGTCGAGCTGGCCGACCCAATCCGGCTGCGCGATCCGTACCGAGCCGTCCGGCAAGCGCACTCGCGGCACCCGCACTTCCATTAGCCGGCCGGTCCTTGCATTTCGCTGACGTCGGCGGGTGCACATACTTCGAATCCAAGCGCTCCCAGCATCTTGATGATTCTGCTTCCAGTTGTATCGCAGATGGCAAGTCCTTGCGGCACCTCGCGCACCACGCCCCCCAGGCCGGCTAATCAAGTGATTCGTGACCTTCGCGCGACCAGCGTTGCGTTTCGCGATCAAGCCATAGCACGGCAAAGGCGTTCGGGCCCGCGCGATCAAACGTAACCAGCTTCACAGTCACTCTTATCAAATTTCTCCAGTTCATAATCAATGGCTCAATACCCACTGCACGAGCGTGTGGGCATCTTCGGCCGAGAGCGGGCCGCCCCTCTCGGCTGCCAGAGGCATCGGTGTATCACCCCAGTGCGCGCGGCCACCCATGCGCAGTTTGTGTTCCAGCATCGAAGCCGCATTGGGCATATCGCGATAGCGTTCTGCGATCTGCTGAAACGACGGCGCCAGAAATGCCGCATTGTCGGTATGGCAGAACATGCAGTGTTGTTGATCAACAAGGCTGGTCGGCTCGGGCTGTGCGTGGACGATCGTCGAACTGGACAGGAACGCCGCCACCAGGGCCAGCGTGCTTTGTCGGCAGCGTGCTTTCCGATGGCACAGCTTGACGCTGTCCGGGATCATTGCGATATCCCCGTGCAAAAATGCCCGACGGTCTGAGCAAGGACAGGCACGCAGTCGCGCCCGAGCCTCATGTGCTTGGCGAGCGCGCTGCGGTTCAGCCAGCCGCGCGCTCCAACAGCGAGCCCTGCGGACGCGCAGAACAGATAGACGTTCTGGGCGATCGCCCCCGCGCTCGCCGCGGCAAATGATTCTCGGTGCGACGCCGGGATGTCGCCCATGCGCGCGTGGTTCGCGACGTACACCAGATCGAGCGGCGCTTCGCCGACGAAATCCTGATAGCCCGTGAGCCCGCGCAGGTCCTGAGCGACCGCGAGCGCCAGACGGTGTGTCTGCGGAACATAGCGATACAGTCCGCGGGCGAGTGCCGCATACACGTCGATTTCGTGCACTCCAAGCGCCGAGGGTGCAGTCCGCCCGTCTCCGGCTTCACGATTCACGCCATTGGCGGCCCACAGAAGATCGCCGAGCAGAACCGCGCTTAATTCGTCCGGTGCGAACTCGCGCGTGGTCCGCCGCAGCGACAGCGCTTCCATTAGCGGCCGGCCGCCGTATCGCCCCGGTTCGGGAAGCTCGATGAATGCGCACGCGTCGCCGGACGATGGCCGCGGCTGCGGGCTATCGAAAAGCGCAGCGCCGAGAGGAAAGAGAGATTTCATGATGTCTCGCGTTCGTGGTGAGCAAGTGGCTACAGGCGTGCCAGTCGTTCGTGATCGAGGATGCGGATTTCCTTGCCGCGCGCGTCGACGATGCCCGCCTTGTGCAGCCTCGAGAACATGCGGCTCACGGTTTCGATCTTGAGCCCCAGATAGCTGCCGATTTCCTCACGGCTCATGCGCAGGACGAAGCTCGCGGGCGAGTAGCCGCGCGCTTTCAGCCGTCTGGAGAGATTGAGCAGGAACGCGGCGACGCGTTGTTCGGCGCTCATCGTGCCGAGGAGCATCATGAGCCCCGACTCGCGCACGATCTCCCCACTCATCAGCCGGTGGACATGATGCTGCATCGCCTTGACCTCGCGGCACAGCAGTTCGAGCAGATCGAACGGAATGATGCAGACGGTGCTGTCCTCCAGCGCAATGGCGTCGCTGCCGTGACGATCGTCGAATACGCCTTCGAGGCCGAGCGCATCGCCCGGTAGATGAAAGCCCGTCACCTGCTCCTGCCCGTCGCGATGGATCATGACCGTCTTGAAGCAGCCAGTGCGAACCGCGTAGATGCTCTGGAAGCGATCGCCTGCGCGATACAGCGCCTCGCCGCGCCTGACGAGCCGCGTCGAACAGATGATCGCGTCGAGCCGCGTGAACTCGGCCACCGACAGGCCCGGCGGCAGGCAGACCCGCTGCATCGAGCAGGCCGAGCAGCGGCCGCCATTGACATGTTCAGCGGTGTCGTCCGCCTGAGTTGAAACAGGTCTGTCGATCGCGGACAGCATGTCTTGCTCCTCGAGATCAGTGATCGTTGGCGAGCGCAAGGCGGCTACGCGCAAGACGCTCCAGGGTGGCTCGTGCGGCGTCGTATTCCGTCGTTTTGTCGAAGAAGTAGCTGGCGCCCGCAGCGAGGCACGCGCTGCGAAATTGCGGACCCGAATGGTTGGTGAAGACGATCGTCACGACAGGCAGCGCGCGTTGCGAAATGGCCGCTAGAAGATCGAGTCCGCTGCCGCCCGCCAGGCGCAGGTCGACGAAAGCCACGTCGGCGCCGCAGACCGCGATGCCCTCGATCGCGGCGAGCGGGTCCTCCGCCGCGCCGACGATAGCGACCCCGTGGATGCCGCCGAGCATCGAAGCGATGCGTCGGCGTACCAATGGCGATTCCTCGACGATGAAGACCTTGAGCGGGGCGGGGAGCGTGGTCGTGTCCATGAGGTTCATTATTGGACACGCCATCTCGAAATTAAATCGGCAACGGCGGAAGCTCGCGTAGGGTTTCGGGAAGCCGTGTAGGGCGTTCCTGACACGAGAGGTGCCGCGTCACAACTCGTCATCGTCCTCGAAGAGCTTGTGGCGCACCGCGTATCGCACGAGCGCGGCTTCGTGCGGCATCTGCATCTTTTCCAGAATGCGCGCCTTGTAAGTGCTGACGGTCTTCCCGCTCAGACACAGCGCTTCGCCGATCTCGGTGATCGTTTCGCCCGCGCAGATACGCCGGAACACGTCAAACTCGCGGTCGGACAGGCGCTGGTGCGGTAGCGTATCGGCGGGTTCATTCAGGCTTTGCGCGAAGCGCTCGGCCATCGCGAGACTCACGTACACGCCGCCCGCCGCCACCTTCGTGACGGCGGCCACCAGCTCGGCGCTCGCGCTCTCCTTGGTCAGATAGCCCGCCGCGCCGGCCTTGAACGCGCGGGCCGCGTATTGCTGCTCGGCGTGCATCGTGAGCACCAGGACGCGCAATGCGGGCTGTTCGTCCCGGATCAGTCTGATGAGTTCGATGCCATTACGGCCTGGCATCGAGAGGTCGAGCACGAGCACGTGCGCCGCTGTCGAGCGCACGAGTGCGAGCGTGCCCGCGCCATCGCTCGCTTCTCCCGCGACTTCGAAGCCGGACGCGTTCGTCAGGATGTGCCGCAGGCCGTCGCGCACCAGCGCGTGGTCGTCGGCGATCAGGACGCGGATCGTCATGGCTGCCCTTCCTCTTGCTGCACGCGTTGCAGGGGTAACGTCACCGTGAGCGCAAAGCCTTCGCCTTCGGCCGTGCGCATCGACACCGAGCCGCCCAGCATGCGCGCTCGCTCGCGCATGCCGATCAGGCCGAACGACTTGCCGCTGCCGCGCGGGCCGTGCGGCGCGGGACTGCCGCGTCCGTCGTCGGTGACGGTGAGGACGCAATCTCGCTGGTCGATACGCATGTCGAGCGTGACGCGCGTTGCATCCGCGTGGCGGGCGACGTTGGTCAGCGCTTCCTGCACGATGCGAAACATCGCGGTCGCGGCGGGCGGTGTGAACAGGATATCGACCGCGTCGATGCGGCGTTCGACGTCGACACCATAGCGGTTCGTGAAGTCGTCGGCGAGCCAGTCGATGGCGGGCAAGAGCCCCAGGTCATCGAGCATGATGGGGCGCTGATCGGCTGCGATCCTGCGTACCGAGGCGACCGTGCTGTCCACCAGCCGGCGCATGTCGCGCAACTGCCCGACGATCTCGGATACCGGGCGCGTCTTCTCACCGAGCGCCGCTTCGACCGACGACAGGTCCATTTTCAGCGCGGTCAATTGCTGGCCGAGATCGTCGTGCAACTCCCGCGCGATGCGGGTCTTTTCTTCTTCGCGCACGTTCTGCAGATTCGCCGACAACTCGCGCAGTTCCTCGCGCGAGCGCCTGAGCGCTTCGTCGGCTTTGACGCGCCCGGTGACGTCTCGCAGCATGACGGTGTAGAGCTTGCCGCTCCCGTCGTCGATCTGCGAGATCGACGCTTCGATCGGAAACTCCTCGCCATCGGCGCGCAGGCCGAACAGCACGAGCTGCCGCCCCATCTGGCGGTCCGAGACGCCCGTGATGCCGAATTGCGCAACGTGCCGGGCGTGCGCTTCGCGAAAGCGTTCGGGGATGAAGCGGGAAAGCGGCGCGCCGAGCGCGTCCTCCGTCGCACAGCGAAACAGCTTTTCGGCGGTCGGATTGAAGATGACGATGCGCTGCGCTTCGTCGATCGTGATGATCGCTTCCATCGACGAGCGCACGATCGCCTGCATGCGCGCCTCGTTGAGCGTGGATTGCGCACGCGTCTCCCCGCTGCGCTGCCGGGCGAATGCCAAGACGGCGCCGCCTGCCAGCAGCGCGACAAGCCCGCTCGATAGCAGCGCGGCGCATGAACGCTGTTTGCCGTGAACGCCCATGAAAGCCTCTTTGGTTTCGTCGCGTGCCGCACACTGGACGCATGCCGTCGATTCTCGCCGATTGCCGCTTTTCGTACCAGTGCCGTTCAGAGCAGATGAGGGCGCTCACAAGCTTCGGTGAGCATGCGGGCACGCTGGTCGAAGACGCGGCAAACATCGTCGCATACAAGCCGTCCTTGCGGCGTGAGGGCGAGATGTGCCGCATCGATTGAAAGGGCGCCCATGTCTTCGAAATCGCGCAGCGCGTTCCATTCGGCGCGGAAATAGCGGCGGAAGTCGATACCGCAGGCGGCCTCGACCATCGCGATATCGATGGAGAAATCGGCGGAAAGGCTTGCCATCACGAGACCGCGCACGATGTCGTCGTGCGTCAGCAGCAAGCCGCGTTCGATGGGCAGCGCTCCCTGTTCGAGCGCGGCGAGATACGCGCCCGGCGCACGGTGATTTTGATAAGAAAGCGGCCCGACCCGGCCGATCGAGCGCTGGCCCAGCGCGATCACGGAACCTGTCGAGGGCGGTTTCAAGGGCTCTGTACGCCGGCTACCTGCACTTTGACCTGAACGCGATGCAAACACGTTTCGCGCAACGCAGGAACGACCGGCGCCGATGAGCCGCTGCGCTACGTGGCCCATGTATGCAGATGGAAGCACGATACGATCGGGCGCCGCGGCAATCAGGCGTTCGATCAGGCTCTCGACTTCGCGTTGAAGGCCGGGCGTGACAGACACCACGGCTTCGATTCGCCTGAATTCGAGCCGCCGGGCTGTCGTGATGGTGGATACGGCCTCTTTGCCGTCTCCAAGGGACACGACGCGCAAGGTGGTCGTGCCGAGCGCATGCAACGTGGCGAGCGACGCATCGGCGGCGCCGGTAGGATCGATGACGGCCACGCGATTCGCGTTGGCCGTGAGCCTGAAATGCCGTTCGACGGCATCGCGAAGCCCGGCGAGCGCAGCGGGCGAACGCGACGTCACACCGCATGACCATTTCATTTCGAGCACGTCAGCGGGCTCTTTGCGCGCCGCATGATAGAGCGCCATCTCTGCTTCGAGCCGCAACAGGCACACGCACGAGTCACCGCAATCCCGGCGTTCGCAGGCGGGGTCAGGCAGGGCGACATCGAGCGTGACGGGCTGCCACCAGCCGGGCGCTGCGTGGCGTTCCAGCCATGCGCGAACGACGCTGGCCCCGAACGCTTCGACGAACCAGTCGGCCCCAGGATAGATCCAGCGAGGCGTCTCTGTGGGATGCATGGCGCCCCGATGCGATCGTTGTCGAACTCTGCCGGAGCCAGAAGGCAGCGCGCCGCGCTCAGCGGGACATCAGCACCGGCAGCGTGGCCGATTCGAGCATTGTGCGTGTGACGCCGCCCAGCACGCGCTCGACGCCGCGCGAGTGCGCATAAGCGCCCATCACGAGCAGGTCGGCGCGCACGTCGTTTGCCTTCGCGAGCAGCGTCGCGCCTGCGCCAAGGCCCGCGCTGCGTTGCATCGAAGAGAAGCTCGCGCGCACCCCGTGTAGTTCGAGGTACGCGGAAACTTCGATGCCGGCGGGCGCTTCGTCGTCGCGATGACGCTCGACGCTCACGACCTCGACGAAGCGCGCTCGCTGGAGGACCGGTAGCGCATCGGCGAGGGCGCGTGCCGCTTCGCGGCTGTCGTCCCACGCGATGAGCACGTTCTCGCCGAAGGTCTTGATCGGCTCCGAGCGCGGCACGATCACCACCGGCCGGCCGCTCGCCATCACGACGTCCTCGACGAAATGTCTCGCTACGAAGGCGGCGGGATCGTCGGGGTCATTCTGGCCGAGCACCAGGACGTCGGCATGGCGCGCGTGCAGGATCGCGGTGTCGAGTGCGGCGCCAACGGGCGCTCGCCATTCCGCGCTGCCGCCCGCGCGCCGCGCCACCGCCTCGAACGCTTCCTGCGCGCGCTCGCGCCAGGCGGCGTGCTGCTTCGCGTTCGTCGCGAGATGGAGGCTCTCGTTCGGATTGAAAAGCGGCCGGAGCAAGTCCTGGCACACGATATAGAGGCCGATCACATGCGCATCGAAGCGGCGCGCGAGATCGAAGGCGAACTCGACGCGCACATCGCTGCGGCGACCGTCGTCGATGTGGACCAGTACGGTTTTCCAGTTCATGACGGCTCCTTTTGCGCGTCCGACTCGTCCTGCGTATCCCCGGCGCGCGTTTCGGCCGTGCGTGCCGGGACTAGCAAGACCGGGCAGCGCGCGAGGCGAAGGAAGTGTTCTGCCACGCTGCCGAGCACGAGCCGCCGCCAGCCGCGCCGTCCGTGCGTGCCCAGCACGACGAGATCCGCGTGATATTCCTCCGCGCTTTTGAGAATACGGTGCGCGATATCGTCGCCCGTCAGTTCGACTTCGACCACGCGCGGCGCGCCTGGCACGCCTGCCTGCTTCAGGCACGCATTTGCTTCGGCTGCGACTGCGGCGCCTTCCTTCACAAACGCGCTGCGGATATCGACATAGAAGGCGGCGCTCGCGTCGCCGACAATGGGCGGATTGTCGATCACGAAGAGCGGCTGCACTTCGGAACCGTGCGCGCGTGCGATTTTCAGCGCCTCGTCGAGCGCATGGCTCGCGATAGCGCTGCCATCGATGGGTACAAGGATTCGGCTATACATGGATGACCTCGCTGGTCCGCAGACAAGACGCGTTCAGTGCGACATCAAAACGGGCACCGTCATTGAGGCAAGGATGGTACGGGTCGCTCCGCCCAGCACGAGTTCCTGCCAGCGCGCGTGGCCGTAGCCACCCATGACGATCAGATCCGCGCTCATGTCGGCCGCCTTCGACAGCATTTGCTCGCCCGGTGAAAGCCCAGACGACTCCTCCATCGCGCAGACCTCGACCTTCACGCCGTGACGCGCGATGCTCGTCGCAATCTCCGCACCGGGAATGCGCGCGTCCGGAGCGTCGCCGCTCGTTGAATCGATGGAGACGAGGGTGACGTGCTTTGACTTCTTGAGGAGCGGCAGCGCATCGTGCACGGCGCGGGTGGCTTCGCGGCTGCCATCCCAGGCGACCATTACGCGCTCGCCCACCGTTGCAAAGAAGCCCGCGTAAGGCACGAGCAAAACGGGCCGGCCGGCGGACATCACGAGCGTCTCGGGGAAGTGATTGCCGACGTACGACTCGGGGTCGTTCGGATCGTCCTGTCCCGCGATGATCAGATCCGCGCAGCGGCCTTTGCGCGGCACGGCGAGATTCGCGTGACCCTGCGCCTCGACCCATTCGCCCTTGATGCAGGCACGAGCCACTTCCGCATGGAAGAGCCGTTCGATGGCGCCACGCCGCTCGCGGCGGGACGCTTCGTGCCGTTCGAACCAGGCGGCCGAACCCGCCATCACGTAGAACGAGCGCGCCTCGGGCGTGAAGACGGCGTAGAGCGCGGTCAGATGCGCGTCGAACCGCTTCGCGAGGAGCAACGCGAGTTCCATGCGTGCATGAGAGCGTTCGCTTGCATCCAGGTGGACAACGATACTTTTGAAACTCATCGCACGTCTCCGGTAGGTGGGACAGGAGTGCGGACATCGGCACTCGGACTGCATCGACTTTACGGGCGCGCCGCGCCGCGCAATTGATTCAGGTCAAGTGGGTGCTGTTGGCTTGCTTGAGGGCGCGGGCGCTTGATGCAGGTCAATTGGCGGCACGGGTGCCGAGTCAAGATGACGTCAACTGAAGGTTGGTCGTGAGAACCGGAGGCAGTCAATGAAAACCGATATGAAACTCAAGCAGGACGTAGAAGACGAACTCGACTGGACACCGGACGTCGAGTCGGCTCATATCGGCGTTGAGGTTTGCGACGGCGTCGTCACGCTCTCCGGTCATCCAGCGAGTTTCTCGGAGAAGCTTGCCGCGGCGGCTGCGGCTCGGCGTGTCCTTGGCGTCAGGGCCGTCGTCATCGATATGGAAGTGCGTCTGCCAAACGCCGAAGTGCGCGACGACGAGGAGATCGTCCACGCGGCGCAATCGGTCCTGCACTGGACCGTCGGATTGCGCGCTGACGCAGTGACGCTCCAGGTCGAAAAAGGCAAGGTCACGCTGCGCGGGGAGGTGGACTCAGCCTTCCAGCGCGATATGGCGTCGCGTCATATCGCTCACATGCGGGGCGTGATCGCGGTAGACAACCTGATTCGCGTGCGGCCGGGCTTCGCCCTGGGCGATATCGGCGAAAAGATCGCTCGCGCCCTTGTGCGGCACGCCGAGCGCGAGGCGCATCACATCGCCGTCGATGTATCCGGCGGCACTGTCACGC
Source organism: Caballeronia humi (assembly GCF_001544475.1). Classification (GTDB taxonomy): domain Bacteria; phylum Pseudomonadota; class Gammaproteobacteria; order Burkholderiales; family Burkholderiaceae; genus Caballeronia; species Caballeronia humi. The sequence continues at coordinate 47,149 of NZ_FCNW02000037.1, forward strand.
TTTCGGGGACGGTCGGCACTTGCGCCGAACGCGATGCAGCGCGCGGGGCCGCATGGTCCACGCGTGGCGTGCACGCGGTAATCGATAACCTCGAAGTCGAGGCCCGGTGACCGCCATGACGCTGAAGGGTGCAATCGACTGCGCGCAATGGAGCGTGCACGCCGACACGCTCGAAGTGCCGGACGGATACGCGTGCGAAGTGCGAGTCGAACATGGAGATGCGTCCGGTGCGAGCTTCGAACATCGCTTCAGGGAATGCGGGCCCTTCGACGACGAACGCGACGCCATCCTGGCCGGTTTGCGCGAAGGCATGGTGTGGATCGGACTGAAGGTCACGAGGACGATCGGCATGCAGTCTGGATAGCGTGTGCGGCGGCGAGCGCATTGGAGCGTCTCGGATTCTCAGGTCCTCGCGCCTCGTAGCGACGGGCAGTCAAGGGAGTACCCCATGAACAACTCGGCAGGAGACGCTTCGCCGCGTGGCTTCGCCCGCATTCTGCTGTGCGTCGACGGCTCGTTTGCCGCCGCGCACGCCGCTGCCTTCGCCCGTCGGCTGGCGGGAAGCGGGACGACAGTGCGCATCGCGGGCGTCGTCGAGAATCCGCGCAACCTCGTACCGCTCGGGCCACTCGCGGGTTTCGACCAGAGCGCTGCGCATGTCGAGTTGCTGGAGGATACCGAAGTCGCCCTTGCGACCGCGCGGGAAGCGTTCGCCGGCTCGCCGGCCACCGTTGACACGCAGTTGATCGACCTCGTGAAGCTGGGTGGCGATGTGCCGCATGCGATCGTCGCAGCCGCTGCTGACTGGCATGCCGATTTGCTGGTGCTCGGCGCGCGCCAGCATCATGGACTGTTGCGCTGGGTCGAAGGCGTGGTCGGGGAGCCGGTGCGACGGTTGGCGCGCTGTCCGATGATCGTCGTGCCAGCGCAGACGGACGTCCCCGGAAATGGCCCGCCTATGCGGCTTCTGTTCGCAGTCGACGGCAGCCGGACATCGGGGGACGCGCTGCTTGCCGGCGCGCGGCTTGCCCCGGCGGGAGCGGCCATCCGCGTAATCAGCGTGATAGACCGGGCCGTGCGCTATGGCGACTTCGTACCCGTCACGCTCTTCGAAGAGGCGATCGTCGAGGAAGGCCGCACCAGGCTGCAAAGGGCGGAGGCCTTGCTTGCACATCTGCCGGACGTCGCGCAAGTGTCGATGGAAACCGCCTTGATCGAGACGTGCCCCGACCAGGATGACATCGCACACGCAATCGCGCGCGAGGCCGAAGGCTGGCGCGCCGATCTGCTCGTGCTCGGCACTCACGGACGGCGCGGCCCTGCGCGTTGGCTGCTCGGCAGCGTTGCAAGCCGTGTGGCGCGCATCACGAAGACACCGCTCATGCTCGTGCTCGTGCGCGGCAGCGAGCGTCAGCTTCGGGATATCGACGGAGAATGACCATGTACCGCAAAATTCTGGTGGCTTTCGATGGCAGCGAGGCGTCCGAGCGGGCTGTAACGGAAGCGATCGGCTTGGCCGCGAACTCGCAGGCGCGCGTCTGGGTGACGTTCGTGCTCGATAAATCCAAGGCCTATTCGTATCCCGTGACCCATCGCGACGAACTGATCAAGGCGGGCGCGCGCATGCTCGACGGTGCGCGGACGAGGTCATTGCAGGCGGGCGTGCCGTGCCATACAAAATTGGTGGAGACCGACAACATCCATGAAACGATAGCGGTTCGTTTGGAACGATGCGCGCAACTTCTTGAAGTCGATCTTGTGGTAATGGGAACGTCGGGGCGCAGCGGATGGCGACGGATGGCGTTCGGCAGCGTCGCCGAAGAGTTTGTGCGGATCGCACGTTGGCCCGTACTTCTGATTCGTGCCGATCCGCAAGCGGGCGGGAGTGGCGTGTCGGCGTTCCAATCCACTCCTGCTGAAGGCGCGACCGAGCTTGCGCATCAAGACCCCTTCCGCGCGGGTATCCGTTGCGATGAGTTGCATCATCGGCACTGCTCTCGGTAGAAGGATGCCGATCCAGTGACTTCATCGGATATGCAACAATTCGTGCGCCCGGTCACGCGGCAAGCCGAAACGCAACCATCGACGGGCGAGCACTGCGGGGTGGAAATAGGCACCACAGCCGTCGTCATGGCGAAAGAAGAATATCCCGCCCGCGCGCGTCGTCAGGCAGAGCCTATGATGGCTGCCGTGCTTGAACTCGCGATGAAGCAATGGAAGCTGAGTTCGATCCCGGCAAAGGCACGCGCGCCCGTTGCGCTTGATGGCTGACGCCAAGAAGACCGGCTGCCGGTCAATTGGTTAGCCGAGCGGCCCCGTCGTTTCGCGACGGACCAGTTGAATGGGCAAGACATCATGGGCGGGTGCGCCCATCCCACCGGCTCGAATACGCTCAACGAGTCGGCGGGCGGCGGTGCGCGCCATTGCTTCAACCGGCTGTCGGATCGAGGTCAATCCGACTAGAGGCGATCCAGCCAGGGGCATGTCATCGAACCCGATGATCGAAAGTTGTTGCGGCACCGCGATGCCCTGCCTTTTTGCCGCTTCAAGCACACCGAGCGCGATCGTGTCGTTCCCGGCGACGATGCCGGTGACGCGGTTATCGTCGCTCAGCATCGCAATGGCGCTGGAATATCCCGCCTCGCTGGTGTAATCACAATAAATCAATGGCACACTTGTCGGCGGTATGCCCGCTCCCTCTAGCCACTGCAAGGCCCCTTTGACGCGGTCTCTGCTTGTCGACGTGTTCTGCGAACCCATGACCAGCCCGATTCGGCGATGACCCAGTTGGTAGAGATGCTCGGCCGCGAGGGCGCCAGCATAAACGTTGTCGATCTCGACCGTGTCGACCCTCACATCGTCGACGGACCGAACGACGAGTACAAGAGGAATGCCTCGTCTCTGCATCTCTGCCACTACGGGTGAGTCGAGCGTCGCGGTGGCAAAGATCATCCCATCGAGATAGCCGTCGATCAGGGGCCGAAACGCGAGCATGTTCTCTGAGTCGTTCATCGGGTCGATCATCAGTGTGATCTGGTAGTCGAACTCCTTCAGGGCGTCATGGAGATGCGTCAACAACAACGTCATGAACCGGTTATGCAGTGCGCCGACCACCACCCCGATCAGCTTCGTTGCGGACTTACGCGTGGGTCGACCTTGTGACGGAATTCTGTAACCCATCTCGGCAGCGACCGCCTGCACCGCGCTACGGGTGTCGCTACTGATGGCGGGGTGTCCCGCCAGAGAACGAGATACGGTAGAAACAGAAATGCCGAGGCGCTCGGCAACATCCTCAAGACGGACTTTCGAAGCCTTCGAGCGAACTACTGACCGGCTCGTGGTTTGCATAAATTTGCATCGTCAGGTTGTACAAGGCGAGGCTATCTCACGCCGTGAATGCGGGCCTCTAGGGTAAGTGTGGAGCATTTGCGAAAATTTTGCATAAAAAATTGCGCTACATTTGCATCAACGCAGCAGGCCATTGATTCGGATAGCAGGCTGCTCCCAACTACCCCGCAAAAAAGGAAAATGCAAATGGCAATCCAATACTTGAAACATGGCCGCAGCGCGGAAGAGTCCTCGCAAGACGCCGCCAAGGTTCGTGACGTGGTCACGGGCATCCTCGCCGACGTTGCATCGCGCGGCGACGCAGCAGTCGCCGAACTTTCGGCGAAGTTCGATAACTGGTCGCCCGAGAGCTTCCGGCTGTCGGACGACGAGATTGCGAGCTGTGTCCGCACGCTGTCTCCCGGCCAGCTTGAGGACATCAAGTTCGCGCAGGCACAGGTGCGCAACTTCGCCCAGGCGCAACGCGAGTCGATTCGTGACGTCGAAATCGAGACGCTACCGGGCGTGGTATTGGGCCACAGGAACATGCCGGTCGACAGCGTGGCGTGTTACGTCCCCGGCGGAAAGTTTCCGTTGGTCGCCTCGGCACACATGGGCGTCGTGACGGCCAAGGTGGCTGGCGTTCCCCGCATCATCACCGCATCGCCGCCGGTCGGTGGTAAACCAAATCCGGCTGTGGTTGCCGCCATGCACCTTGGCGGCGCTGACGAGATCTACACGTTCGGCGGTGTCCAGGCCATCGCCGCGATGGCACTGGGCACGCAGACGATCGATCCGGTTGCAATGGTGGTTGGACCGGGCAATGCCTTCGTCGCGGAAGCGAAGCGTCAATTGTTCGGTCGCATCGGCATTGACCTGATCGCAGGGCCCTCTGAAACGCTGGTGATCGCCGACGACAGCGTCGATGCGGAACTGTGCGCGACGGACCTTCTGGGTCAGGCAGAGCACGGCTTCAATACGCCGGCCATTCTCCTCACGAACTCGCTACAGTTGGCCAAGGACACCATCGCCGAGGTCGAACGCTTGCTCGAAATTCTGCCGACGGCAAACACGGCAGGGGTTTCGTGGCGCGACTACGGCGAAGTGATCGTGGCGGACACGCTCGAAGAAATGGTCGCGGTAGCCGATCGCATTGCATCCGAGCACGTTCAGGTGATGACGCGCGATCCGGACTACTTCCTGAAAAATATGAAGAACTACGGCGCGCTCTTCCTCGGTGCGCGCACCAACGTTGCCTACGGCGACAAGGTCATCGGCACGAATCACACGCTACCGACCGGCAAAGCCGCGCGCTACACGGGTGGTCTCTGGGTCGGCAAGTTCATCAAGACTTGCACGTATCAGAAGGTACTGACGGATGAAGCGAGCGCGCTGATCGGCTCGTACTGCTCGCGGCTGTGTGCCATCGAGGGCATGATCGCGCACGGTGAGCAAGCCAACATCCGTGTGCGTCGCTTCGGCAACCGCGATGTGCCGTACGGCACGGCTGTTCCCGCGTAACTGCCGCTGAGGAGGCGCTCATGACACGGACCAAGCCACGGCCTCGAAGCGATTTTCACTGGTTTTGTCAAGTCAACACCCAGTGGAAAGACATTGATATCTACGGGCATGTGAACAACGCTGTCCATTACACGTGGTTCGATACCGCGGTCAATGGATGGCTCGTCGAACGAGGCCTTCTGGACCCGGTTCGTAGTGAGACTGTCGGCTTGGTCGTGCGCACGAGTTGCGAGTACTTTGACGAGGTCGTTTTCCCGGACCTCGTCACCTGTGGGCTGTGCGTCAGCAGAGTAGGGACGACCAGCGTAACGTATGAGATCAGCCTGTTCAGAAATGACCGTGATCAGTCGTTTGCGCATGGCACGTTCGTTCACGCCTACGTCGACCGTATCACGCACAGGCCGGTTCCGCTTTCAGAAGATCTTCGGCACGCGGTCCTACAGATCAAGTCCCTCGTTGAGATTCTCGCTGAACCAGACCGACGGGCTAAAGTGGACGTGTGAAGACAACCGACCCCGGCGAACGCCACGGTCGAGTTCCGCTTTGTTTCAGGAGTTCCACATGCCGTATCTTCAGTTGGACGTGAACGACACGTATCCGGTGGACGCCAAAAAGGCGCTCGCGCAAAAAATGGCTTCAGTGTATGCCGACATGATGACGGTCGACATTCGACGCATCAGCATCGCGATTCGCGAAGTGGGCGAAGGTGGCGTCTGGAGGATCGTAGACGGAGAACCCGTTCCCGTCGCCGTGTTGATGTGTGACATCCGAAGCGGACGGACACCTGAGTTGCGCATGCAGGTTGCAAAGGCGCTATGCGGCGCGTGCATCGAGATACTGGGTTTGCGCGAGGATCGTCTGAACGTGGAGTTCACCCAGCACTCAGGCGATGAAATGTACCATCCGACATTGGGAGGCTATAGCCCGGATTGGTCAGAGGACGAAGCGTAAGCACGTCGGTCTTGCCAATGCGTCTTCTACGCGTGCGCAAGACGGCTTGCACCGGCCGTGCGCTGTATTGCCTGTGGAGGCTGTCCGAACGCGCGGAGGAACGCCTGGCGCATACGCTCGCGATCCCCGAATCCAGTCTCGCGCGCAATCACCTCGATGGGATGGTGGCCAGTCTCCATCATGAGCCTTGCCGCTTCGACGCGTAGCCGTTCAATCGCCTTGCTGGGTGACTGCCCGGTTTCCGCGCGAAAAATGCGGCTGAACTGGCGCGGACTCAACCGCGCCACGTCCGCGAGCTTTTCCAGTGACAGTTCGCTGCGCAGATTTTCCCGGGCGTAGGCCAGCACAGTTTGTACACGATCCGACTTCGCATTCAGGTCCAGCAGCGCTGAAAACTGTGATTGACCACCTCCACGTCGTTGATACATGACCAGCTTCCGAGCGACGCGCTGCGCAGTCTCCAGACCGAGATCCTGCTCGACGATGGCAAGCGCCAGGTCGACCCCGGCAGTCATTCCGGCCGACGTCCAGATATGCCCATCCACCACGAAAATACGGTCCTCATCGAGCAGCACGTCAGGGTATCGGCTTCTGAAGGCTTGAGCATGGAGCCAGTGAGTCGTCGCGTGCTTGCCGGCGAGGAGTCCTGCCTCCGCCAACACGAATGCGCCTGTGCAAATCGACGCGATTCGTCTCACATCTTTCGACGCGCCCCGTAGATAGTCCAGCACGCTGGCCGGAGGCTTCTCACAGTCGTTATCGCCTCCGACGATCAACGTGTCGTAGGTCCAGTCACGCAGGCGATCCGTGTTGACCGAGAAGCTTTGTGACGACATGACGGGACCGCCCGACTCAGAGACAACGCGGAAACGATAAACATCATGGCCATGGATGCGGTTGGCATATTCAAAAACACTGCCGACCGCAAGCCCGAGTGCTTGAAAGTTGGGATAGACAAGAAAGCCTACGAGATGCACGAGTGGGTCCGTCATGACTTAAAAACTTGAACCTATCATAAAACGGACTCACGCGCGCAGACGAGCCTTTTTTCGGGTTCATTAGGTTGATTACTATATTCCGTCTTATTTAAGCAAAGTTTCAATCGATCTTGCAGAAGCAGCGCGCTTCGGTGGATGTCTCGAATCATTGGATATATGTCATTGAGGATGATTGCCGTGCCCCTCACAATAGGCAGCAAGGCTTCGGCAAATCCTGTCGAACACACTGAAGAGATACGACATGACATCCTCTACGACATCGCAAAAAGGGACAGCGGTCATTACCGGCGCATCTTCCGGAATCGGCGCGCTATACGCAGACCGACTGGCCAAGCGCGGCTACGACCTGATCCTGGTCGCCAGAAACGCGGAGCGGCTCGGCGCACTCGCGAATCGGCTGAGCGAAGAGACCGGTAGGTCGCTCAAAACTGTTGCTGCTGACCTCGGCGACAAATCGGGTCTTGCACAGGTCGAAGCGCTTTTACGCGAAGACAAGAGCATTTCGATGCTTGTCAACAACGCGGGCGTGGGCTCGGTCGCCTCCGTGCTCGACAGCGACGTTGACGCAATGGAAGCGATGATCGATCTGAACATTACGGCGCTGACGCGCCTGACCTATGCCATCGCACCCGCTTTCGCAGAGAAAGGTTCGGGCACGGTGATCAACATCGCGTCGGTGGTAGGCATCGCCGTAGAGCTGCTCAACGGTGTGTATAGCGCCTCGAAATCGTATGTGTTGAGCTTCGGCCATGCGCTGCAACGTGACCTCGCACCGAAGGGCGTGCGTGTCCAGACGGTGCTGCCCGCAGCCACCGCTACGGAGTTTTGGGATGTGGCAGGCTATGCCAAGCAGAAGGAAGCACCGACGACCATGACAGCCGAAGACCTTGTCGATGCGGCGCTTGCAGGTCTCGACCAAGGCGAACTGGTGACGATCCCCACCTTGCAGGATGGAGGTGACTGGGCACGCTGGGAAGCCGATCGGCGCGCGATGACGCCCAAATTTGCAAATGCGAAGCCTGCTGCGCGTTACAAGCTCGCCGGGAAGGTATAACGCCGAGGCAAAGAAAAAAGCGGAGCATGACTGCTCCGCTTGACTCCCCAAGTGACTCCTCCTATCGGTCGCCGCCTACGTGTTGCAGCGTCTCCAGTGCCTGTAGAAGCACATCCTTGGCAGGCCCTTTCAGGTACTTCTTGAGTTCCTTCTCAACTTGAATCTGCGCCGTGCGCCAGTGCGGCTCGGCCTCTTTCAATACGCGGGCACCGGTGGGGCTGAGCTTCGCCAGCTTGTAGCGCGCATCCTCATCAGCCGATACCTCAACCCATCCTGCATCAATCAGCAACTTGATGTTGCGCGAGATTGTCGTCTTGTCGAGCGACAACTCGGTTGCAATTTCATTGTAGGTTGCCGAACCAAGACGATCGAGGCCACGTAGCAGTGTGAGCTGTGTGATTTTCAGGCCCACCGGGCGTAAAGCTTCGTCGTAAATGCTCGTCAGCGCATTCGCTGAGCGCCTGAACTGGGTGCAATAGCATTCAGTAAACATCGACAATCCTCTCGAACGATTGATCAGTGTATATGCATCTATCCTAGCACTTCCTGGGAGGAAACGTCGAGTCGATGACCCGGTTCAGCGATATGCCCCGTGGCCTTTGTATCTCCTGGCGCGCGCACGCAGCGCTTACCGCACAAGCTTGTCGAGGAAAAGATGAAGCCGGTACGGGTTCTCACTAGGTTGAAGACACACCGAATACTACTAGACTGTTGCATATACATCCGTTGTAGATACATCTACTCCAGACCAACCCTGTTGTGACGGTCCGGAGCGGCGCGTCAGAAGGGTGGCGAGGAGTCGAGGCATCGCGCGGTTTGTTGCGGCCATCGGCTTTGCTCGGACATACTGCGCTCCTATAGATGTATATGCAACCGCGTCTTGGCGCTGACACGGCGATGCAGCTTTTCAACAATTGCATACGTATTCGCGAAGTCTGAAGAAAGCGCCGCCCTTAATTAACCTCGAAAGGAGTTGCCGGAAATGCCCATCATTGTTTGCAACACGCGCGCTGGACTGGACGTCGACATCAAGCGGAAGATCGCCAAAGCGATCACCGTCGCCGTGAACGAGACGATCAAATCCCCGCTCGAAATCATCAGCGTGGTCTTCAATGACTTGCCGTCCGAAAGCAGCTACGTGGGTGGAGAACCCGGCGGCGACACGCTCATCATGTGCAACATCCGCGCGGGTCGATCTGACGACGCGAAGCTCACCTTGGTTAAGAAGGTGAGCGCCATTTTCAGCGACTATGCGGGCATCTCAGAGGACCGTATCGAGACCGGGCTGCTCGAATTCAATCCCAAGTTCATCATTCGCGGCGGCCAGCAGCTGCCCGACCCTCCTGACGCGTGATCGACAGTACCTCACACACACTGTAGATAGGTTTCTAAAATATTCTGCATAACTATGCATTAGGAGGCGGATTGTGGATACCAAGAGCTCAACTGCGGCAGGGCATTCGTCACCAAAGATGTTGACGATTGCAATCGCCAGTTTCATTGGAAGTGCCATTGAGTGGTTTGACTTCTTTCTTTACGGAATCACCTCTGCACTCGTCTTTGGCAAGCTGTACTTCCCCAGCGGAGACGCGTTGACCGGGACGCTGCTGGCGTTCGGCACATTTGCGGTCGGTTTCATCGCACGGCCATTTGGAGGCATCGTTGCGGGGCACCTCGGCGACCGTGTCGGACGAAAGTTCGTGCTGGTCACGACGCTGGTGGCGATGGGGGTTTCGACCACGCTCATCGGTCTTGTACCGTCATATCACAGCATCGGACTGGCTGCACCGATTCTGCTGATCCTGCTGCGCATCGTGCAAGGGTTGGCCGTAGGCGGCGAATGGGGCGGGGCCGCGCTGATTGCGGTCGAGCATGCAAAGCCAAACCGACGTGGTCTTTACGGAAGCTTTCCCCAGATGGGACTTCCCGCGGGGTTGTGTATGGCGGTGGGCGGCATGGAACTGGCGAGTCGACTGCCCGAAGCAGAGTTTCTAGCGTGGGGCTGGCGGGTTCCTTTCCTGTGCAGTGCATTGCTTGTAGCGGTCGGTCTCGTGATCCGACTTCGCATCGAAGAGCCACCCGCGTTCAAAAAGGTGCTTGATAACCACGCAACCGTGAAATTGCCGATCGTCGAAGCCTTCCTGCGGTTCCCGCGGGCGATTCTGATTTCCGCCGGTCTCCGGTTTGCGGATAACATTTTGTATTATGTATTTACGACTTTTGGCCTGACGTATATGACGAGCCATCTGGGCGTGCCTCGTAAAACGGTGCTCGTCGCCATCTTGATTGCGGCTGCGCTTGAGCTGTTGACTAAGCCATTTTTTGGCGCGTTATCTGACAGGGTTGGGCGCAAACCAGTGGTCATCTTCGGCGCGGCGGTGGCGGTGGTGGCGCCTTTCCCGTTCTTCCATATGGTGGGGACTGGAAACCCGACAATGATCCTGCTCGCGGAGATCATGGTGCTCACGATTGCTCATGCCGCTGTGTTCTCGCCGATGGCCGCATGGTTTGCCGAAATGTTCAGCCCTGAGGTGCGCTATAGCGGGGTGACGATTGGGTTCCAGTTAGGTGCATTGGTAGCGGGTGCGCCGACCCCGCTGATCGCTACGGCGCTGCTCGCGAAGTACGGTGATTACACCCCGGTAGCGATATTCGCGATGATTGCGGCCGGCATCACGCTCGTATGCGCCCTCTTCGCGAGGGTCGCCAGCGATCGCAAGGCTCCGTCAACGTCGACGTTTATTCCTGCGAGCAATACGCACGACGGCTGAGCCGCGGGCAGTCGAAATTCAATTACCGCCGAACGGGACAGAACCCCTACTTCGGCGAATGGAGGTGGTCGAGAAGCCAGCGATCGCTCAACGCACATCGCTCCCCATGCGATACCTCACGGATGCACAGTAAAATGAAGCCATTCGCGATTGACGACATCTTCGAGAAGAGACGGCCACGTGAGTTCAGGCGTCCCGTCACCGGTCACGAGGTCGCTCGTTCGGCGGGCGTCTCACAGTCGGCGGTGTCTCGCGTCTTCACTCCCGGCGCGAGCGTCTCCGTTCAGACGCGTGCGAAGGTGCTCGCCGCCGCGACCAAGTTGGGCTATCGGCCAAACCTGATCGCGAGTTCGTTGATCACTGGAAGGTCGCGCATTGTCGGCGTCGTCGTACCAGGCCTGAGGAATCCGTTTTACGCCGCGCTGGTCGATGCGTTGTCCGAGGCGCTCTCCGGGCGCGACTATCGAGTGATGCTGTTCACGGCATGGCACGGAACGTCTGCCGACCCGATTCTTGACGAGATCCTGCGCTATCGGCTCGATGCGCTGATCCTCGTATCCGCCGAACTCTCGTCACGCCTCGCGGAAGAATGTGGGGAGGTCGGCCTGCCTGTTGTGATGGTTAACCGAAAGACAGACAGCGAAGCGGTATCGAGTGTGACAGGGGATAACCGAGCGGGGGCAGCCTGCATTGGCTCCTTTTTGCTTGCTGGCTCGCATCGTCGCTTTGTCTTCATGGCAGGCCTCGACTCGTCATCGACCAGTCGTGACCGAGAGGCAGGGTTCCGTGAGCGGCTTCTTCAGGCAGGCGCCGTGCCGCCGCTCAAGGTCCACGGAAGCTACACCGTCGAGGTGGCATCTCGTGCCACCCGAGAACTTCTCAAAGCACGCACGCGTCCGGACGCCATCTTCTGCGCGAACGATCAAATGGCGATGGCAGCGATGGATGTCGCGCGTAGCGAGTTTGGTCTCGACGTGGGCAGAGAGCTTTCCATCGTGGGTTTCGACGACACTCAGCTTGCAGCATCACCCGCCTATCGTCTCACCACCTTCTCACAGCCCGTGGAAAAGATGGTGGACAACGCGGTTGCGATCCTCGTTGACGCCTGTAATGGACGCGATCTATCGACCGGACCACACATCGTCGGAGGTCGGCTGGTCGTGCGCGACTCTGCTCGGCTGCCCCCGAGAGGGCTTTCGCAAGTCGGCGGGCGCACGGTGTGGACGCAGTCAGCGAAGCAATCGATTGACTGAATTTCGAAATCTGAGAGGGACATATGTCTAACGGACTTTTCAGTCTTGAAGGTAAGAGCGCTGTTGTGACTGGTGCGGGCCGTGGCCTTGGCGCGGACATCGCTTCTTTGCTCGCGGAATCCGGCGCTCACGTTTATCTGGTTAGCAGGAATGCAGGGGAACTGGACGAAGTCGCTGCTCGTATACATCGAAACGGTGGCGCTTGCACGCCTGTCGTATGCGACCTTTTACAAGATGAACAACTGGAGCGCGTATTCTCCGAACTTCCTACGCTGGATATCCTCGTCAACAATGCGGGCACCAACATCCCTTCGCGACCTTGCAATTACCCACACTCGTCCTGCGCGAGTTCATATCCCAGCTGAATGTCAATCAGACGGCGCATACCGCGCCAC
>NZ_FCNW02000038.1 GCF_001544475.1 Caballeronia humi
TCGCACGTTCCGGAAGCGAGACCGCGCCGGACGGACCGTTAAGGCGGGAGGCGGCCATTCCATCTATCTGGCAGAAACGCGACATTTGAACTTGGGAGCTAAATCAAAAAATTCGCTAATTAAGATTATGTTAAATAAGGTGACTCACTTCGATTGATGTGACCGTGCCTCGAACACAACGAAGATTCAGCCTTACGCCGCACTTCAGCGGCAGCGAATGGCGAGCGGCTGGTTGAATCGTGACGGCTTCAAATAGTCCAAGCGCATAAGGGCAACCTTGGCGGTTCCGCTCATGCCGTCCCGTCGTCGCCCTGCTTTTTTAGTTTCGACGCCATCCGCTCCTGCTGAGCGGGCGGCACCGGATCGTAGTGGCTGATCTGGATGCTGTAGTTGCCGTGTCCGCCAGCGATGGCGTTCAGTCGAGATTGATAGTTGTTGAGTTCGGACAAAGGGACCTTTCCTACAACGACCACGGCGTTGCCAGCGGCCGTGCGTGTGCCATGAACCTGCCCGCGCTTGGCTGACAGGTCGCCGATGATGTCACCCATCGAGGCTTCCGGCGTCATCACCTCGATGTCCACGATAGGCTCAAGCAGGATGGGCTGGGCTTTCAGCACGGCATCGATGAAGGCCTTACGCCCGGCGGAGACAAATGCGACTTCCTTGGAGTCGACGGGATGGCTCTTGCCGTCGAAGACGGTGACGCGCACATCCTGCATCGGAAAGCCGGCAAGCGGTCCGCTGTCGATGGCCTGCAGGATGCCCTTTTCCACGGCGGGAATGAACTGGCCTGGGATAGCGCCGCCCTTGACGGCGTCGACGAACTCGAAACCGGTGCCTCGCGGAAGTGGCTCCACGCGCAGCATCACTTCGCCGAATTGCCCGGCGCCCCCGGTTTGCTTCTTGTGGCGATAATGCCCCTCGGCCCTGGCACCGACGGTTTCCCGATAGGCGATCGTCGGCGGCCGCGTCACGACCTCGAGCTTGTACTGCTCGGATAGTCGCTCGAGCATCAGGCGAAGGTGCAACTCGCCCAGGCCCCGTACCACCGTCTCGTTGGTGCCGACCGGGTGTTCGATGCGCAGGCACGGGTCTTCCGCACTCAGCTTTTGCAGAATCTCCCAGAGGCGCTGCTCGTTGCCTCGGCGCGCAGGCTCGATCGCCAAACCATAGATGGGCGTGGGAAAGTGGAGCGGGGTCAGGTGGATGTTGCCGTCCTCGGGGGCGTCATGCAGCACGGCATCGAAGCCGATCTGGTCGACTTTGGCCGTGGCGCAGATATCGCCTGGCCCGGCTTGCGGGACGTCCACGTGCTCTTTGCCCTGAAGCATCATTAGATGAGCCACCTTGAATGGCTGGCGCCCGTCACCGATATAAAGCTGGGTATCGCGCCTGATCGTGCCCTGATGGATGCGAAACACGGCCATCTTGCCGAGGTAAGGGTCCATGACAATCTTGAAGGCGTGGGCCAGTACGTGTTTGTCCGCGACCGGCTCGGCTCGCACGACTTCCTTGCGACCGCCAGCGTCGCGATAGAAGAGCGGCGGATTGCCTTCCAGGGGAGTGGGCAGGAGCCGGACGAAGACGTCGAGCAATTCCGCGATGCCGGCGCCGTTGGCCGCTGACGTGAAGCAGATCGGCATCAGATGACCTTCGCGCAGCGCCCGCTCGAACGGCTCGTGCAGCTGCTCCGGGCTGATGGCCTCCCCTTGCTCCAGGTAAAGCTCCATCAAGCCGGGATCGATCTCGACCACTTGATCGACCAGCGCATCGTGTGCAGCCGCCACCGACAGGAAATCGGCGTCGCCGACAGGGTTGAAAAAGCAATCCACCACCCGGCTGCCGCGTTGTGCCGGCAGATTGATGGGCAGGCATCCCTTGCCGAAGGTCGCCTGGATTTGCGTTAGAAGCCCCGGAAGATCGACCTTTTCGCCATCAATACCGTTCACGATGATCATTCTGCAGAGCTTGCGCTCCTCTGCCCACGCCATCATGCGCCGGGTGGTCATTTCGATGCCGGTCTGTGCATTGATGACGATGGCGGCAGTTTCCACAGCGGGCAGGACACTGATCGACAGCCCGGAGAAGTCTGGATATCCGGGCGTGTCCAGCAGATAAATGCGCGTGTCCCGGTAGTGCAGGTGGACGACAGCAGAATTCAGTGAGTGGTGATATTTGCGCTCGAACAGGTCGAAATCGCAGACCGTGGTGCCGCGCTCCACGCTGCCGGGCGCGTGTAACGCGCCGCTCTGGTGCAACAGCGCTTCGACAAGCGATGTCTTGCCGCATCCGGCATGCCCGACCAGGGCGACGGTGCGGATGGCGTCGGGACTGTACCGCATGGCGGCCCTCGTCCGGTGGTGGATGTGGGGCCATTATTGGCGAAAATGGACCTGCGTGCCATGCCGGATAATCGTCCCATTCGTCGCCGCGCCACCGTCGCTGCGATCGTGACGATGCGCCGCGCCGCGCTGTCTACTGTTACCCAACGTTGAATAGCTGGGCGCGTTGCCGAAGAACATGGCGATGGCGCAATGGCGCTCCTCTTCTACTTGCTTACCGAGCCTCGCGGAGCAAGCGGCAGGCGGACCTGAAACGTGGTGCGGCCCGGACGCGAATCGACGCGAATCTCTCCGCTATGCCGCTGGACCACCGTCTGGTAGGAGATGTCGAGACCCAGACCCGTGCCCTCGCCCAGCGGCTTGGTCGTGAAAAACGGCTCGAACAGGTGCGGCATTACTTCCGGCGCGATGCCGGACCCGTTGTCGGTGATTTCGATGACGGCATCGTTCGCGTCGCGGCCAGTGCGGATGACAATCTCTCCCTTGCCCTCCATTGCGTCGATGGCGTTGTCGATCAGGTTGGTCCATACCTGGTTGAGTTCGCTGCCATACACCACCAATTTCGGCAGGCTGCGATCATATTCCCTGCGCACGGTGACACCGTGCTTGAGCCGGTGCTGCATGATGGTGAGCGTATCTTCGATGCCGCCGTGGAGATCGACCGCCTGCTGCGGCGCCTGGTCCATGTACGAGTAGGACTTCATCGCTTTGACGATTTCGGAGATGCGCACCGCGCCGCGCCGCGTTTCCTCCACCAGCGAACGCAGTTCCAGGGTTGCCGCGAGCCATTGGATGCCGGCCGCAAACTGTTCCTCGTTCAGGCGGGTCACCAGCGGTTCGAGGTCCGCGGGCCTGATCCCTGTTCGCGCGAGGGACGGCGCCATAAGCCATGGCCTCGCGATGCCGAACTTCGCCAGCCAGTCGAGAAGCGCGTCCTCGGCCTCGCTCTGCTGCAACGCGTCGCCGGCGGGGCCGTGCGCCGGTCCCTTGCTCGCGCCGAGGCTATCGAGCGCGCTCATCGCGTCCGGCGGAATGGTGCTGCGACTGAGCGCGACAGCCGCATTGTTCAGCATCGCAAGTGTCTCGACCGCGCAATCGGCCGTGCGCGCCACCGCCGCCGCCGGATTGTTCAGCTCATGCGCGAGCCCCGCCGCGAGAGTGCCCAGTGCGGCCAGCTTCTCCCGGTTGCGCACGGTTGCCTCCAGGGTGGTGAGGCGATCGAGGGATGTACGGAAAATCGCTCGGCTGAAGGCCTCGGAGGACAAGAGCAGTTCCTTGAACGCGCGTTCCGGAAGCAGCGCCATGTGGCAAGGAGTCGCGGCAACGACCGTGCCTGGCGCAGGCGTACCCGCGAGCAGGGCCGCGCCCCCAAAGAAGCTTGGCGCGATAAACCGGTTAGTAGGTATCTGCTTCGCTCCGGAAAACTTCGTGGCCTGGCACTCCCCTTCCAGCACGACGAAAAAAACGGGATTCGTGTCGCCTTCCCGTCGGAGAACGTCCCCCGCTTTTACGTGGATTTCCGCCAGGTGGTCGCCCAGCCACTGCAACCGTTCGTCCGATAGTTCCGCGAATGGCGGCACTGCACGCAGTTTGGCAAGGTCGATCATAAAGTAGCCAGGTATTGATGAACCAGATGCACGGTGGTCGAGCCCTCGCCCACGGCTGCCGCGACTCGCTTGATCGAGCCGGCACGCACGTCACCCGCCGCAAAGATGCCAGGCACGCTCGTCTCCAGCAGGAAGGGGTCGCGAGCCAGTGACCATCCGCGCGGGCGCTTGCCGTCCGTCAGCAACGCCCGCCCGGTCACCACGAAGCCGTTGTCGTCGCGCTCCACGACATTGCCCAGCCATTCGGTACACGGCTCGGCACCGATGCAGATAAACAGGGCACCGGCCGGGACAACTTCGATCGCGCCGGTGTTGACATCGCACAACGCAATTTCCGACAGATGGCCTTCGCCGTCGACGCTGGACACCAGGGTGTGAGGACGCACGCTGACGTTAGGGGTCTCGCCGATCTCGTCGATCAGGTAGCGCGAGACCCCTGCACCGAGCGACGGGCCACGGCACACAATCACGACATTGCGCGCGTACTTGCAGAGGAACATCGCGGCCTGACCGGCCGAATTGCTCGCTCCGACCACATAGATATCCTGATTCGCGCAGCAGACTGCTTCGGTCATCGCCGCACCGTAGTAGACGCCCGCTCCCGTGAGACGCTCCACGCCGGGCGCGTCCAGCTTCCGGTACGCCACGCCGCTCGCCACCAGGAGCGCATGGCAGCTCACCTCCGAGCCGTCGGTCAGGGTGACGAACTTGTAGGGACCTTCGACTCGGGTGCCGACCGCCCGCTGTGTCACGATGATCTCGGCGCCGAAACGCTTGGCCTGGGTGAGCGCGCGCCGCGACAGTTCCGCGCCGCTCACCCCGGTGGGGAACCCGAGATAGTTCTCAATGCGCGAAGTGGTGCCTGCCTGTCCACCCGGCGCCTGGCGCTCGATGATCGCCGACTTCAAGCCCTCCGACGCGCCATATACGGCGGCGGCCAGCCCTGCCGGTCCGCCGCCCACGATCAGCATGTCGTAAAAGGGTGTTGTCGAATGGGTGATCAGTCCCACTTTGTCGGCAATCTGAGCGATCGTCGGACGGCTCAGCGCCGAGCCGTCCTCGAAAATCAGCACGGGCAGCTGGCTCGCGGCAGCGTCGAGCGAACTCAGCAATGCGTCGGCCTCGCCGCCGCTCGCCACGTCCAGCCATTTATATGGAATATGATTGCGCGCCATGAAGTCGCGCATCTGATGGCCTTGCGGCGACCAGCGATGGTCGATCAGGCGAATCCCCTTGAAAGTGCTGCGCCACGCTGCCTGCCATGCTTCGAGCAGATCGTCGAGCACCGGGTAGAAAGTAAGCTCCGGCGGATGCCACGGCTTCAGCAGGTAATAGTCGAGCCGCACCTTGTTGATCGCGCGGATCGCGATGTCGGTGTCGGCGTACGCCGTCAGCAGCACCCGCTTGGCTTCGGGAAACAGCGCGATCGCCTGCTCAAGAAACTCGATGCCACTCATTTGCGGCATGCGCTGGTCGACGAGAAACAGGGCGACCGAGCGGTTCTGCAACCGCAGTTGATGAGCCGCTTCGAGCGCGGCCTGCCCCGATCCGGCACGCACGATCAGATAGTGCTCGCCGTATCCAAGCCGCAGGTCGCGCGCGACCGCGTCAACCACTTCCGGGTCGTCGTCGACCGCGATGATGACGGGCTTGTCCATGTTTCTTGCAGACTCGATGAGCGATTCCGGTCGACGGACTGGACATGATCGAACGCAGGGTCGCCCGTGAAACGGCCGATCTCATGCGGCCCGCCGCAGTGCACATATGACTCTACAAGCCTAGCACTTTGAGCCGGGGTTGCCAGATCGGTCTTGCGGCCTGCAAGGATTCCAACATGCAGCAAGATGCACCGCACACCGCCGAGACCCGCAGCAATCCGAGGCCTACCTGCCGTCACTTTGCTTGAAACAGGGTGACCCCAGATTGAACGGCGTCTAATGTCAATCGCATATCTGGCATCGCCCAGAATGCATATGATAGGTGCAGGCGGGCGGCGTCCAGCGCCCCACGATGGCGTGTGGGGGCATTCGTCTGCTTTTTCACCGTGATGCGCAATCAGGGGCTGACGGGACAGGTGGCATTCAGCGCAAAGGCCTCGGGTCGTCGGTGCGCTCAGGGGAAACGGCCGGATGATGACGACACCGCTTCGCCTGTATCTCCGTCGTGAGGCGGGAGCGAACCATGATCGAACTCGACGAGTTGGGCAGGATACCGGTCTTCGCGGACCTCCCGCGTGAACGTCTGCAATGGCTGTCCGACAACCTGACCGAATTCGCCGCCAAGGCGGGAGACGTGCTGCTCCGTGAAAACGAAATGAGCACCGGTCTGCTCCTTCTTCTTGAAGGAGAGGCCCGGACAAGGAGACGTGCCGAAGGCGAGCTTTCCTCTGAGCGCTTTGTCGCACCCGAAATCTTCGGAACGCCGTGCATGGTTGCGTCAATCCCTTATCCAGCAACCCTCAGTGCTGCAACCGATTGCCGTCTTGCGCGGCTTCCGGAAGTAGCCTTCCGCGATTTATTCGTGTCGTGCGGTTCATTTACACGCATTGTCGCCCGGGTGATGACCGACTGGCTCACCGCGCTCGAAACGGCTGGGCGCAATCGCGAGAAACTGGCCGCCCTAGGCAAGCTCTCGGCCGGGCTTGCGCACGAGCTGAATAATCCTGCGTCAGCCATGACGCGGGCACTCGACCACATGCTTGGCGAAATTGCGAGGCTAGAGGATTCAGCCCTGGCGCTTGGCTCGCGCGCAGTTCCTCGCGAGGCCGTCGATGAACTTAGGGCCTTGGCCGCGCGCGGCGCAACGCAGGCCGGCACAAGCGCAGAGAATGCGCTACGGCAAGGCGAAGCGGAGTCGCTGCTCGGTGACTGGCTTGCTACCCATGGCGTGGCAAAGCCGTGGCTGACGGCCCCATGCCTGATCGCGCATGGAATCACATCCGATGCCCTCGCGCAACTGGCTGCCCGCCTGAACGCGGAGCAACTCGATGCGGCCGTTTCGTGGATTGCCCAGATCCTGGAGCTTCGCTCGCTGATGCATGAGGCGATGCGCAGCGCGGCCCGGATCTCCGATATTGTGAAGGCCGTGAAGTCCTACTCGTACATGGATCAGGGACCGCGGCAGGAAGTCGACATTCACAACGGCATCGAGGATACTTTGACCGTGATGGCGCATGAACTCAACCCGGGCATCGTGATAGTGCGCGACTACGACCGCAGCCTGCCGCGTCTTTCGGTGTATGGCAGCGAACTCAACCAGGTATGGACCCGGATCATCGAAAATGCCGTCGAGGCGATGAACGGACACGGCGAACTGACTGTCCGCACGCGTCGCCATGCGGACCATGCGGTGGTCGAGATCACCGACACCGGGCCCGGTATTCCGAAGGAGGTCGGGCCGCACCTGTTCGAGCCTTTCTTTACGTCGAAGCCGGATAGCCAGGCGCAGGGGCACGGCCTGGGGATGGGGTTGCACATCGCCTATCGTATCGTGGTCAACCGGCATGGCGGTACGATCGAAGCCGGCTCGAGTCCGGCCGAAACAATTTTCCGCGTGAGGTTGCCGCTGGCGGACAAAGGGACAGGCAGCGTCTGAGCCAATGGTACAGGCGGGACGCCCGATGCGTCGGCGCCTCATGAACTCCTCCACTTGATCGAGCATCCGAGCGCCGGATACTGCATATCCGGGCCGACGCCGGTTTGCGCGATCTGCTGCATTGCCTCGAACAGTTCGCGGCGCGCGCCGGGCACCGGAACCTTGCGTGAAGCATCCAGCCTGCCGCGGTATTGCAACAGCAAGTTGGCGTCGAAACCGAAGAACTCCGGCGTGCACGCCGCACCGTACGCCTGCGCAACCTGCTGCGCCTCATCATGCAGATACGGGAAAGGAAACTGCCGCTCGACCGCGAGCGCTACCATGCGTTTGAACGAGTCCTCCGGATAGGCGGCGGCGTCGTTCGAGTTGATCCCCACGGTGCCGATACCCAATGCCGCCAACTCGCGCGCTTCGTGCACGATCCGCGGCAAGGCAGCCTGCACGTACGGACAATGGTTGCACATGAAGATCACGACGAGCCCCTTCGCGCCGCGCACGTCGTCAAGCGTACAGGTTCGCCCGTCGGTTGCGGGCAGCGAAAACGCGGGCGCGGCAAGGCCGAGTTCGCCTGCGGGAGATTCGGTAGCCATCGGTTGCTCCTCGACTCACGGGTTGGACAGAATTCATCGCGCATTGTGCGCCAACGGCCTTCCAGCATTCAAAACGTTACCGCGCCATGGCGGCTGCGGTGTCTTCGTCCACTGGCGCGGCCACCGACGCAGCAACAGGCACTACGTGGGACAGCTTCATCATGCGCGGATGGAGCAGCAGCGCGACGAGCCCGCTCCAGCCCGTCTGATGCGAAGCGCCGACGCCACGTCCGTTGTCGCCGTGAAAGTACTCATGGAACAGTATGAGATCCTGTGAACGTGGGTCGGCTTGCAGCATCGGATAGGCCGCCATCACGGGACGTGCGCCGTGTGCATCTTTGAGAAAGAGCGTGGTGACGCGCCGTGCAAGGTCGTCGGCAATCTCGCTCAGCGAAAAGCTGTTACCCGATCCCGTCGGATATTCGACGCGAAACTCATCGCCGTAGTAGCGATAGAACTCATACAGCGATTCGATCAGCAGGTAGTTGACAGGTATCCAGACCGGTCCGCGCCAGTTCGAATTGCCTCCGAAAACACGCGAGTCCGATTCAGCAGGCTGGTATTGGATGCAGACGCTCACGCCGTCATGATCGAAGACGTACGGTGAATCGCGATGTACACGGGACAGCGCCCGCACGCCGTGCTCCGAGAGAAACTCGTTTTCATCGAGTGCGCGGCGCAATAGCGATTTCATCCGGTGTCCGCGCAACAGCGAGAGCAGCGTGGTCTTGCCCTTGCCGGGTTCGGTCCAGCGCGACACCAGCTTTGCCAGATTCGGCCGATGATCGAGAAACCACACTAACCGTTCGCGCAGTCCCGGCAGATGGCCGTACACCTGTTCCTCCAGCACGTGGACGGCGAAGAGCGGAATCAGTCCGACGATCGAACGAATGCGCATCGGCACACGGGTTCCATTCGGAAGGTGCAGTACGTCGTAGAAGAATTCATCATGTCCGTCCCATAAACCCGTGTTGCAGCCTTCGCCACAACTGACCGCTTCCGCGATATACAGAAAATGCTCAAAGAACTTCACCGCGATTTCGACGTACGCGCTATTCGTCATCGCCAGTTCGAGGCCGATCTGCATCAGGTCAAGCGCGTACGAGGCCATCCAAGCAGTGCCGTCGGCCTGATCAATGCGGCCGCCGGTCGGCAGCGGCGACGACCGGTCGAAGATGCCGACATTGTCGAGCCCCAGAAAGCCGCCCTGAAAGATGTTGCGGTCATCGGCGTCCTTGCGGTTGACCCACCACGAGAAATTGAGCAAGAGCTTGTGGAACATGACTTCGAGAAACTCGTGATCGCCAACGCCTGTAATCTCGCGGTCGAGCTCGTACACGCGCCATGTTGCCCACGCATGAACCGGCGGATTCGCATCGCTGAACGCCCACTCGTAGGCGGGTAATTGCCCGTTCGGGTGCATATAGCGTTCCTTCACGAGCAGCAGCAATTGCTTCTTCGCGAAGTCGGGATCGATCATGGCGAACGCCGCCGCATGAAACGCCAGGTCCCACGACGCATACCACGGGTACTCCCACTTGTCGGGCATCGACACGATGTCGCCGTTGCACATGTGCCGCCAGTCCGCATTGCGACCTTGCCTGCGTCCTTTCGGTGGTTTCGGCTGGCCGGGGTCACCGTCGTGCCAGCGGGTCACGTCGAACTGGTAGTACTGCTTCGTCCACAGCATGCCGGCGAGCGCCTGACGCTGAACGAGCCGCGCATCGGCGTCGGTGATGTCGTGCTGGAGCGCCGCATAGAACTCGTCGGCTTCCGCTTGCCGTCGCGCGAAGAGCCCTTCCAGGTCGAGCGACACGGCATCCGGAGCCGCTTCGGGACGCCAGCGCAGATACAGCACCGAGCGCTCATGAGGCGCGAACCCCAGAGCCACGTGTGCGGCGGCGCGAGTGCCCTTGTCGCGCCGGATTGCCTGCTCGTCGCCGTCGACGAGGTAGTCATTGATACCGTCCTTGAAGGGCCCCGCTCCATCGACTCCGAAAATGCGGCGCACATTCGTTTCGTTTTCGCAGAAGAGCCACTCGACAGGCTGCTGCGCCGACGCCGTCACGATCATCGTTCCGAGAGCGGGATTGTGCGCGACCACCCGCGCGCCTTCCTCTGTATTCGGCTCCAGCGTGAGCGATGGCTTGCCGGGCTTGCCGGACCACGCCCATCTGTTGCGGGCCCAGAATTGCGGCAACACATGAAGTGCCGCGCGCTGATCCGCGCGGTTTTCGACGGTGACGCGCATCACGATATCGTCGGGTGTGTGCTTCGCATACTCGACGCAGACGTCGAAATAGCGGCTATCGTCGAACACGCCCGTATCGAGGATTTCATATTCGGGCTGATCGGCGCCGCGCCGCCGGCTTTCGTCGATCAGATCCTGGTACGGGTATGCGTTATGAGGATACTTGTAGAGCATTTTCATGTACGAATGCGTCGGCGTGCCGTCGAGATAGAAGTAAAGCTCCTTCACGTCCTCGCCGTGATTGCCTTCCGCATTCGTCAGCCCGAAGAGCCGTTCCTTGATGATCGGATCGTGCCCGTTCCAAAGCGCGAGCGATATGCACCAGTCGAGCGGGTCGTTGCCGAATCCGGCAATGCCGTCCTCGCCCCAGCGGTACATGCGGCTGCGCGCATGGTCGTGCGGGAAAAAGTCCCAGGCGGTGCCGTACTCGCTGTAGTCTTCACGAACCGTGCCCCATTGCCGCTCGCTCAGATAGGGCCCCCAGCGGCGCCATCGGTCGAGTTCCGGACCATGAAGACGGGAGCCTTCCTCCGACTGGAGCAGATTGATTGCGCGTAGCGGTGGCATGGAACCTCCCGACCCGAAATCGACTATCGAACACGTTCAGAGCGTGAACGTCTGTCCTTTTTGCACCACGAGCGCCGTGTGCGCAACGCGCATCAGGTGCTCGACATCCCCTCGATACACATCGGTTCGACTAGTGGCCACACCTGGAACGGGGTTGCACGCGGCGTTTGCGGCGGCTCGCCGTCGGCGATCGAGCGCTGCTCAATCGAGGGGGCATACAGCGACACTGGAAAATGCACCGCGACGTACAAGCTGGCAGCCTCGGGAACGCCCGCCGTGCGTCGCGCGCGCAACCACATTTCGACGACGGGCCCGTTCAACCCTTCATGATAATTGCCATCTCATTGCAACGGCGATCCGCCGTACCGGCCAGCGTACTCCGGATTGGCAACAGCGTGCGTGCACAGACCGAGCGGTGTGAGCAAGCCTTCATGCTGACATTCGAACGTCAGCTTCGTCCAGATTTGATCGAACGATTGAACCGTATCGATTTCGGCATTTTCAGGCAGCCCCGACAAGACGCCTCTTCGAAGATGCGTACGCCCTGAAGGCGATCGCACTTGAAGCAACAGGCCCGGTGGCAACGGTGCCCCCCCGCGCTTG
Organism: Caballeronia humi; assembly: GCF_001544475.1. GTDB lineage: Bacteria > Pseudomonadota > Gammaproteobacteria > Burkholderiales > Burkholderiaceae > Caballeronia > Caballeronia humi. The sequence goes on from NZ_FCNW02000038.1 coordinate 11,555, forward strand.
CAAAGCGAGCCGTCGACGAGCCTTGTGCCGCATACTTGAAATGAATCACACCGCGGAGGGCATCGACATGGTTGCGGACCTTGCACGCTCCTGGCTGACCTGCAGCGCGCCTGTGGCCGCGGCGCAGGCCGCCGGCCGGCCGCTCGTGGCGCTGGAATCGAGCATCATCGCTCACGGCATGCCCTACCCAGAGAACGTTCGCACCGCGCGCGACGTGGAGGCGTTGATCCGCGGCCTGGGAGCCGAGCCCGCGACCATCGCGCTGATCGGCGGGCGAATCCATATCGGCCTTTCGGACGATGAGCTGGAACTGCTCGGCCGCGCGGACCGGGTACACAAGGTCAGCCGCCGCGACTTGCCGGCCGTGCTGACCGGCGGCGGGCTCGGCGCCACGACGGTGGCCGGGACGATGATTTGTGCCGCCCTGGCCGGCATCGAGGTCTTCGTTACCGGCGGCATTGGCGGCGTGCACCGCGGCGCGCCGGAAACCTTTGACATTTCGGCCGACCTGCAGGAACTGGCGAAGACCTCGGTGGCGGTGGTCTGTGCCGGTGCGAAGTCCATCCTGGACATCGGACTCACGTTGGAATACCTGGAAACGCACGGCGTGCCGGTGCTGAGTTGCGAGCAAGACAATTTTGCTGCGTTTTACACACGCGACAGCAGCTTTCGCGCGGACTTCAGGCTGGACGACGTGGCGGAGCAGGCACGCTTCATCCGGACCAAGTGGGATCTGGGCCTCGCAGGCGGCGTGGTGTTGAGCACGCCAGTGCCGGAGGCGGCGGCGATGACGTTCGAAGAAATCGACGCGCTGACCCAGCAGGCGCTCGCGCAGGCCAAGGCGCAGAGAATCACGGGCAAGGCGGTGACGCCCTTCCTGCTGGCTCACATCAAGGCGCTGACGAGTGGGCGCAGCCTGGCGACAAACATCGCGCTCGTGAAACACAATGCGGAGGTCGGAGCAAGGCTGGCGCAGGCGTTGGCGCACGCGGGGCGCGGAGCGGGCGCAGCGTAGCCAGCCCGCTCTTTTGCCTTGGATCGCATTGTTTCGCTTCGTTCGATGGCCCTCTCATTACCTCGTACCTGGGGGGCGTGCCGGGCGAGGTGGTGCGCGTCGCGATCCGCGTGTTGGCGGGCTGGCCCAAGCAAGAGCACCCCCCGCCTCAGCGCTGCCCTCCCGAATAGATCTTCCTCATCTCGGCAGCCGAAACAGGCTTGAATCCCGTGCCGCCGCCAGATGCCGACGCTCCGCCCGCCGCTCCCCCATAGCCGGTTGCGGCCCCGCTGGCTGACAGGCTCGCCTGCGCTGCCTGAATATTCTCCGGATAGGTCTGCCCGTCGCCGCTTGATGGCATGTAGCCCGCCGCTTCCAGTTGAACGAGCTCGGCGCGCACTTGCGCTTTCGTCAACGACGAGTCCGTTTGCGCGAACGAAGCAACGGGAGCCGCAAGCACCGACGCGGCAGCGACTGCGAAGACAAATGATTTCATGATGGCTTGCTCCAGAGTTGACTTAAGTTGACAGGAACAGCAACGTTGACGTCATCGAAGGAATCAACGTCGTTTATTGCGCGGCCTTCGCCGTATCCGCGCGTGGCTGCGGCTTCTTAGGCGCGAGGGGCGCCGCTTCGGTCCGGCCAGGCACGCGCGCCGGGAAGATGGCGCTCACGAGCCGGTCGATGAATGCGAAGAACTTGTCCGACGCGTAGCCCGCGACGAACGCAACCGCGAGCGGCGAAAACTCGACGCCTTCGTGCAGCAGCTTGCTGAACAGGCCGATCGAGATGCCGACGATCACGGCCGTCGTGATATGCGCGCGGTTTGCGACCGTCGAATGCTCCGGATGAAACAGGCTCGCCGACGTATCCGCGCTCAGTTGCCGCAGGATCGCGGCACACGCGCCGAGCCATGCGTACAGCACGGGCAGCAGGAAGCTCGTGATCGCCCCGACGAAGGCGAGGATGACGTCGCGATCGTTCGTCGCCATCGCGCGGATATCCTGATAGACGGCTATCTTCTGGAAGCCCTGCTCGACCGCATCCTCCGGTCGCCACGTTCTTTCCGATCGCGAGCCGGCGGACTCCTTCCACGATCCGGTCCCGAGCAGCGGTAGATCGACTTCGAGTGCGCGTCGGCGGTTGTCGGCGTCGCAGTTCCAGTTGACCGTCGGGTCCGCCTTGCCCGCCGCGCCCATCGGCCTTCCCAGGCTCACGTTCAGCTCGCTGTCGCGCTTGTCTGCAAGCGATCGGCTCGGCGCGCATCTGGGCTTGTAGGGGCTATCCGCCTCGCCGATGAAGAAAAACTGGCGAATCGCCTCGGTGCGCTTCACGTCGGCATAGAGTTGCCGGTTGTTGGTCGCAAACTGTTGCAGCGACTGCTTGATCTGCAAGGCCGGCTGCGAGTTCTGCAGTTGCTGCACGGCGTCTTCGCCCTTATCCTTCGCCGCGATGATGTTCGCGCGATGTGCCTGCAAGAGGTTATGCATCGACAGCGCCATGGCGTCGTTCTGTTCGACGACCTTCGACACATCGGTGGAGATCTGATCGACGACGAACAGCAGGCAGGACAGCGACACCACGAGAAACGCCAGCCCGAATGAGGCCCAGGTGTAGAGCTTGATTGCCTGCCGCGCGCCCTTGCGCGCTTCCGCGCCCGCCGTCTCGGCGATGATCGGTGAGACGACGCGCGCGATGCGGCTCATCCCCGCATAGAACAGCGCCTCGGTCATCGCGTCCCAGGCAACATCGTGCTGCGCCGCGCGCGCAACCGAAAGGCATGCGATGTCGCTTTCGCAGATCGGCTTGCCCGCCTGCGCCGCGTAGGAGACGAGATCACCGCAACGGTTCAGGTCCTCGGCGATGCGCGGGTCCGGGTATTGCGCGTCGCACGCGATGCGATGCATGGCGGCATGGAACGCGTCGCGGGTCGGTCTGCTTGGGGCGCCCAGTTCGAGCGCCTCGCGAGCGGCACGCACGGCGGCCATATCCGCGTCGCGGACCGGTATGCCCATGTGTGCCGCATGGGCGATGAGGTTCGCGCAGCGGTCGAGTTCGGCCGACAGTTGCTGCCGCTCGCCAGGGTCGTTCGGTTCAGGTGTCTCGATCATGATGGTCTCCTTCGCGTCGCCGGTACGGCTCGACCGGCGGCGCCGTCCGTGCTCACTGACGGGCGCGCTTGTCCTGCGCCGCCTGCCGGAGCACGCCCAGCAGGTTCACATCGACGCCGTCGGTCAGAGGCAACTGCTTCTGAGCCTCGAATGCGTTGAGCGCGGAGCGGGTGAAGCGGCCCATCACGCCGTCGATGGCGCCAGGCTCCAGTCCGAGGTAGGTGAGATAGACCTGCGCCGCCCGCAACGTGAGGTCCGGTGTGCCGCCCGAGACGAACTTGCTGAAGGCGCCCGAGAGCCGCACGTCATAGTTGTTGGCGCGGAAGTCGGGTCCGTTGTAGTTTCTGGCGAAGGTGGCCCAGTCGTGCTGACGCAGCGGCTTCTGCCATCCGTTGCCGACCATCAGCCGGGCGGTCGCCTGCAACTGGTCGCTTTCCGAGCGGGTCATCGCCGACACCATGTCCTGCACGCTCGAATAACCCGCCGACGAGAAATTGAAGCCCATCACTTGCCCGAGGCCCCACGACGCGGACCTCAGTGCCGCAGTCTCGTCGAGCGCCGCGGCTTCCGCGAGGCGATCGTACTGGTGAGCCCCGCCTGCCCCGTAGCCGCCCGCAGTGGGAGCGCTGACGTCGGGGTGGCTCGCGTCGAATTGGCCTTTCGTCTCGGCGTGGAACTTGTGACGTTCGAAGAGAATCGCGGGCCTTCCGTCCGCAAGATAGCCGCACGCGCGCGTCTCGACCGCGAGCACGGCCCACAGTTCGGGGGCGTTGATTCCCAACGTATCCAGCGCGTTACCGACACCGTCTTCGTCCAGTGGCGCAGCGTTGCCGTTGAGTGGGATAGTCATCGTGGTCACCTCGGTATCGATCGTTCCATATTCCAGGCAGTCGCCGCGCGATGGCGGGATGCGCCGGGGATACATGCCGCGCTGACGGTTCGTCATCCTGGTCGATGCGAGTCGTCGCGGTCTGCTTCGGAAAGACGAACGCTCGTTTCGCGTTTGAAAGCGCGCGCGTCGTGTGGGCAGACTGCGCGCGAATACGACGTGCAGATTGCAAATTCGCCACCTGCTCATCGTTTCCTATGTGAAGGCCACCGTGCCTGTCTTCGCCCATCCGAAAGCCGCGCCGAACGGGCGCATCTACGACTTTCGATGTAGCCGGTTCGGCCGATTTCGCGACGCCCCTGTTCCTCCTACCTTTGAACGCATGAAGCGGCCGCGCACCGCGTGCGCGTCGCTTCCGCCGCATGCGCGGCGTCATTTCCGTACGCGGATGGTTCATTGGAAAGAGGGGGCCTCATGACATCGTTCGCCAGTGTCGGGAAGAAGATCGAGCTTGCCGAAGCATCCGCTGCAAACACGGGCTCGCCTGCGTTCGCCGGTGACGCGATCGGATTCATAGCAAAGCGCGGCCTCACTAGCGGTCATCGCGTATCGCGTGCGTTGCGGAGTTCATCATGGAAGCGTTGAAGCACCCCGGCGCGAGCCTCGTGCTCGACGCCGCGACGCTACTCGATCTCTGGCATCGGCGCGCGAGTCTCACGCAAGCCGAGATGGCGCAAATCTATCGGCTCGTGCGTTTCGCGCTGCGCAGCTACCATCCGTCGGAGTTGCGCGCGCTGCCCGAGGACAAGGAGGAACTCATCGCGCAGTTCATCTTCTCGCGGGTGCTGCGACTCGATGCGGACCGTGCCGTGTCGCACGCCTGCGCCGAGAGCGCGCCTTCGACGGTCTACGCGCTATGCGCCTATTTCCGGCGCTATCTCATCGACTGCTTGCGCAGCGCGAGCGTACAGCGCAATGTGTCGCTCGAAGTCGACGACATGGCCGCCAGGATCGACGCCCATGCGCGCTCCCTCGCCGATCCGATCGCCTCGGCGCTGGCGGAGCATGGTCTCACCGAGGCCAGCGTGCGCGCGTCGGCGCGTCTCTTCGTCGGTTCGCTTGACGTCACCGACCGGGTGATCCTGTCCGCCACGCTCGGCGCGAACCGGCGATGCAAAGGCGGGCTGAGGAGTGTCGCGAGCGAGCACGAGATTCCGTCGTATCACTATCGCGCGCGCAAGCTCGGCGTGACAAAGAAAAAGACGGAGACGCCCGCCGACTTCGGCACGACGAAAATCGGCGGCTGGCTCGCGACGACGCTCGGCATTGCGCTCACGATCGAAAATCGCGACGCGATCCTGATCGCGCTCAATCTGCTGGCGCTGGAAGTGGGTGCTTGAATCAGCCGCGCCGGGAGCTATCGGCCTGCAGGCGGCTCGCGAGAAGCTGGATCAGGTAGATCGCGAATTCGGGGTCCTGGTAGTAAAGGCGGACCGCATCCGCGGCGCCGACGATGCGCATTTCGCAGTCGGTTTTGCAGACGGCCGTCGCGGTGCGGCGGCGCTCGGGTGTAAAGAGCCCGATCTCGCCCAGCACGGCGCCCGCATTCAGCACGATGCCGATATCACTGAGCAGCACGGTGCCCCGGACCAGATAGAACAGCTCTCCACTCGGGTCGCCCTTGCGAAACAGCACCTCGCCCGGGCGGAAGTGCTGGCTGTCCACATCCGCGAGCAGATGCTCCATCGAGATCCGCCCCAACACCGCATTACCGACCTGCGCATCGCGGATGCTTTCGAGGCGCGCCGCCACCGCGCTCGCTTCTCCGCGGCTCGTCACGTTCAGAACCTTGTAGATGGCGGAGAGATGCGTTTTCACCGTGGCTTCGGCCATCTCAAGCTCACGCGCGATCACCTTATTCGAACGGCCGCGCGCGAGCAGCGCCAGCACGTCGATCTGCCGGGGCGTCAAGCGCAGGTTGGGCATGGGCGCGGGCGTGCCGGACAACCGTGCTTCAGCGCCGGTATCGACAGGCAAAGCGCACCTCTGATCTGCGCGATCCGCACGCAGCGATTCAGGCAAGAAGACGCTGCCCGCGAGCGCGCGTCGCAAGGCGTCGAACAGCATCCCGGACGAAGCCGACTTCTCGATGCATCCGGATACGCCCGCCGCAATCAGCGCGCCCACCTCCGCCCGGCCTGGGTGGCTCAGCAACACGACGACCGGCGCCGCGCGAGCGTGAATGCGGACGGCTTCGCGCTCATTGCTGTCGCGGCTCGGATCGTCGCCGTCCATGACGACGCAGTCAGGCACGCGCCCTTGCGACGCGTGTGCCGCCAGGCTGTTCGCCTCGCACACCTCGACGCCTTCGCCGAAACGGCCCAGCAGCCCGGCGACACCTTCCCGAAAGAGCCCCGGCGCTCCGGTGAGCAATATGTACATCCCCGTCCTTGCGAGCGAACGGCGCGCCTGCTCGTGCGGATGCAGGCAGGATCGCGCCGGGTTGCGCACGGCCGCATTGAGCCGGCCGCGCCTTCGTCATCGAGGTCAATCCTATACCTGTGTTGCGCCCCTGCGCCAGATTCTCGCTGGGGCTGCCTTAAGTGAAAGCACCGGAATCCACAACAGTCGAACACACTAAGCATCTCTGATAGTGCGGCCACAGCACGGAGTCCTGCTCGACTATGTCCCGGCGTTGACTCGGCACCAACTAAGTGGTTAGAGTCGAAGCGGGCTGGCAGCAACATCCGCGCACATCGCACACAGGAGCCGCGTCATGGATTCGCTTTCGACCTGGCTCGCCGGACTCGGCCTCGAGCGCTACGCGGAAGTGTTCCAGGCCAACGGCGTCGATATGGACTCGCTTGCGCTTCTGACCGAACGCGACCTCACTGAACTCGGCGTTCTGCTCGGCCACAGGCGGCGTCTGCTGGATGCGCTCGCAAGCTCCAAGGCTGTCACGGCGAGACCCGCGCCACCGCCGCCGCCAGCCAAAGCCGGCCGCCCGCCCGGCGAGCGCCGCCAGCTCACCGTGCTTTTTTGCGATCTCGCCGGCTCGACCGAACTCGCCCAGGCCATGGACGCCGAAGAGCTGCGCGAGGTCATGCGCGCCTATCAGGATGCGTGCGGCCGCGTCGTCGCGCGCTACGAAGGCCACGTGGCGCAGTATCTGGGCGACGGTCTCGTCATCTACTTCGGCTTTCCGCGCGCGCGAGAAGATGCCGCCGAACGTGCGGTGCGCGCCGCGCTCGACATCATCGCGGAGGTCGGCCGCCTGCCCGCCGTCGCGCCACTGAGCGCGCACATCGGCGTGGCGACCGGTGCGGTGGTGGTCGGCGATGTTGAAGGCGAAGACCCTTCCGCATGCGACACCGCGGTAGGCGCGACGCCGAATCTGGCGGCACGGCTGTGCGCGCTCGCCGGTCCCGATCAGATCATGATCGCACCCAGCACGCGGCGCCTCCTCGGCTCCACGTTCGAACTCGAAGATTTCGGCGAACATGCGTTCAAGGGCATCGGCGCCCCGGTGCGTGTCGACCGCGTGGTGGGCCTCGCGTACCGGGAAAGCCGTTTCAGCGCGATCCGCCCGGATCGCAGCATGCCGTTCGTCGGCCGGGATCATGAAGTCGATCTGCTCGTCTCGCGCTGGCAGACCGCGCGCGAATCGGAAGGCCAGGCCGTGCTGCTCGCGGGCGAGCCGGGCATCGGCAAGAGCCGCATCGCGCACGTGCTGCGCGAACGCCTGACCGGCGAGCCGCATCTGACCTTGCTCTATCAGTGTTCGCCGTTTCAGAGCGGCTCGTCTTTTCATCCGATCATTGGACACCTTTCCGAAACGTGCGGTTTTCAGCGTCAGGATACGGCTGAAACGCGCCTCGACAAACTGGAAGCCGCCCTGAAACTGGAAGCGAGCGAGATTGAACACGTCGCACCGCTGTTTGCCGCGCTGCTGTCGCTGCCCACAGGCCGGTATCCGCCGCGCATGGACTCGCCACAGCGGCTGCGTGAAGTGACCATCGACGCACTGGTCGAGCAGCCGCTCAGGCTTTCACGCGGACAACCGCTTCTGATGATCTTCGAAGACGCGCAATGGGCCGACGCCGATACGCTAGAGACCATGGCGCGATTCATCGAACGCATTCGTCACTGGCCCATTCTGGTGCTGATCACTTGCCGCCCCGAATTCACACCGGCGTGGACGGCGCACGGCAACGTCACGCTGCTGCATCTGAACCGCCTCGCCAGGCGCCAGGCTGCTCAATTCGCGGAGGAGCTGACCGCCGTCAAGCCGATTCCGCACGACGTACTGGAGCAGATACTTGAGCGTGCGGATGGCGTGCCGCTCTTCGTCGAGGAACTGACGCAAACCGTGCTCGAAGCCGGTTTTCTCCGCGACGCGGGCGATCATTGGGAAACGAAGGGGCCCGTCGCGCCGCTCGCGATTCCCTTCACGCTGCACGACTCGCTGATGGCACGCCTCGACCACCTGGCGCCGGTGAAAGCGGTCGCGCAGATCGGCGCCTGCATCGGGCGCGAATTCGATCATGCGTTGCTCGCCGCGATCGCTCCGGTCGATGCCGAGCGGCTCGCCGAGGCGCTTCTGTCGCTGGAGGCGAGCGGTCTGATTTTCCGGCGCGGCTCGGGCGACGATGCTTTCTACCGCTTCAAGCACGCACTGGTCGGGGATGTCGCATACGACAGCCTGTTGAAGAGCCAGCGCGTGCGCATCCACGCGCGCATCGCGCGGGCGCTCGCCGAGGATTTCGGCGAGCGCGCCAAGGCGAGTCCCGAACTGCTGGCGCACCATCTGACGTGCGCGGGCATGATCGACCGTGCGGTGCAGCAATGGAACGTGGCGGCGCGCACCGCGATTGCGCGCAACCGGCATCAGGAGGCGCTCGTGCACGTCGACTCGGGGCTGGCGCTCGTCGGCCAGGTCGGCTCTACGCGACGGGCCGATTGTGAGGTCGCTTTGCTGGTCACGGGCGCCGCGTGTCACTGGGCGCTCAAGGGCTACGCGTGCCCCGAGGTCGCCACGCTGTGGGCGCGCGCCGAAATGGTCCTGGAAGGCGTGACGCAGGAGCGGCTGCTGGTGCTCGCGCTGGTCGGCATCAACAACTTCGCCTATGCCGCCGCGGACTCCCGCAAATCCCTCGCGACGACCGAACGACTGATCGAACTTGCCTCACGCACCGGGGACACCGACAGCAAGATCGTGGCGTACGCGGCAGTCGGACCGATCCTGTATCAGCAGGCACAGTTCGCACGTTGCGTCGCGTTGCTCCAGTACGTCAACGACACCTACGAAGTCGCGCGCTACACGGGCTACGGGCGCCTCAACGACGCCAAGGTGACCGCCTGCTGCTGGCTGAGCTATTGCCAGCTGTCGGCGGGACGGTTCGACGAGGCGCGCAGGCTTGCGCGCATGGCCATCGATCACGCGGACGCGCTCGCGCACCCGTTCGTGCTGTCGCAGGCGTTGAGCGTCGCGGCGCGTCCGTTCGTCGAAGTCGGCGATATCGGCGTGGCCCGCGAGCTGTGCCGCCGCTGCATCGACTTGTGCGACACCCAGCGCCTGCCCTTCTGGAAGGGGTGGGCGATGGTCTACGAAGGCGTCGCAGCGGCGCGTGAAGGGCAGTACGCGAGCGCGCAGGCGCGGCTGGACGAGGCGATCGCGCATCTCGCGAGCAACGGCGGGCACAACGATCTCGGGTACGTTCACGCGTGGCGCGCGCAGGCGCTCGCGCACCTCGGGCGGTACGACGAAGCACGGCGCAGCATTGCAGCCGCCCGCGCCGATTGCCTGGGCACGGGCCAGCAGACCGGCCTGGTCGATCTCGCTTACGCCGAAGGCGTGGTGGAGAGCGTCGACCCGCGTGCCGCGCCGGGTACGGCCATCGAGCGGCTGCGCACCGCGGCCGGCGAGGCGCGCTCGCAGAACCTGCGGCTGCTCGAACTGCGCGCCAGCGTCGCGATCGCCGCCATGCTGCGCGCCGAAGGACGTCGCGACGAAGCCAGGGCGTGCCTCGAACCGGTGATCGAAGGATTCACCGAAGGACACGACTGCGCGCAGATGATCGAAGCGCGCCATCTCCTCGCGACGTGCGCATTGGGGGCGTGACGGCTGATGTTTCATCGCGCGGCATGGCTGCCTGATACAACTGCGTTCGTCGACATCGACTTGCTGCATGCCGTGGATTGTCCGACCCACTGGCGATTGCGCTCGTCGACGACCTGTTGGACCGTCACCTGCGCGCAGCCATGGTTGTTGGGGTAGAAGAGCCCCATCTTGTTGAAGAGCGGCAGCGCCGCATCATTGACGTACAGAAAGAGCGGCCCCGCCGTCTGCGCCGTGATCTGCGCGACGAGCACCTTGCGATCGGCAGGCGTTTCGTCGCCGGCCACGAGACAGGTCGCTTCCTCCGGCTGCAGCGGATCGAAGTGGCCGCCGGTGAGCTTGCACCGCTTCGGCTTCGTCTCGTTCGGAGAGGACGCAAGCGTGCGACGGTCGTTCGCGTAGTGGTGAAGCTCCAGCGGCGCCCACGGTTCGAGCACGTATTCGTCGTGGCCCTTCACGCCGATGCGCGCGATCGGCTTGAACCAGTCTTCGAACCACCAGCGCTTCAGTCCTGCTGCGAAGAAATGCGCTACGGAATCCGTGCCGAATCCGCCAACATCCGTGCGCTCGGTCCGGTCGAGCCAGTCGCCCTCGGTCGTGAGCGTGATCTCATAACGTGCGCCTCACTCTAGCCGGATGCCCGAATTCCAGCACAGGTCCGACGTATGAAATGGCTGCGTGACTGCGCCGCCGGCCTGGCACACCTTGCCGACCGCGCTCATGCCGTCCAATACCGCCCGATTCAGGACGGCGACGCCGCCGCCCAAAATGACGAGAAGACAGATGCCCGGCAAGACCTTGAACGCCGTGAAGCGGCACATGGCCCGGAACGTGTCGCTCTCGCGAAGCTTGCGCGCGAGACTCAACGCGAAACCGCCCTGCATGGCGCGCTGTAGCGCCACGGGCGTCGCATCGGGGCGCGTGACCTCGCGCCAGACCCGGGCGAGCCGTCTCACGCGCGAGGCTCGCCAGAGCACCAGCCAGGAAAGCACGGCGGCGGCGCCCGTCAGTTCCCATGTCGTCAACTGCCGCGCGCCCAGGTTCCACCACGCAATGGCCGCCGGAAGCGCGAACACGAGCGCCCCGAGCAGCGTCATGTTGCGGCTGCCTTCTTCGGATCGCCGACGCCACTCCAGGTAGTCACGGCAACGGTTTGCGTGCCAGGAGAGATACGCGCGATCATGCACGCGCTTTCTGAGGGTGGTGCCGAACTGAAGCGAGCACAGCCAGGCCACGAGCAAAATCGCGAAGACGCTCGAATGTGCACCGAACGCGTTGGTCCACGAAGAACTCCACGAAGGCAGGACCCCCTTGATCGCCGTCAGCACCGTGTTGAGCATGTCGCTTTCCAGATGCGCTGCGTCGGACTCGATGATCGCCGCCGGAAACAGTTTTTCGATCCATTCAATCGCGCCGGCAAGCTGGGGAAACAGCACCAGCAGAATCGATAACGACAGTGTGACGAGGTAGGCGATCCGCCGCCAGAATACCGTGTCCCAGGCGAGCGACATCGCGTCGTTGCTGCGCGTCCGCAGCGCGCCGAGCGCCTCGTCCAGCATGAGATGGCTCGCATGGAGCCCATTGGGGTCCATGCCGTCGAGCGGCGCCGCTGCTTTTTTTGGGCGCAACAACGGCGGCGCCTGCACCTGCGCATGCTCGGGAACGGCTACGAGAAAGCCGCTCGGGTCCAACACCTGAAAGCTCTGGCGCACCGCGACGGGCGCATACCTGTCGCTGCCGAACGCGATGCGCAGCGGCACGCTCCAGTGCATGATCGGCCAGTATGGTTTCCCGCCTGCAGCAATACAGCCCAATGCGAGCCGCGGCAGGTACGGATAGCCTCCCGCCATCCCTTTGCGTGAGTCGTAGATGCGCGCAAAGGGCGACTGCGCCGCGACGACCAGTGCCACCGCCGATGGCAAGAGACGAATGCCGACGGCGATCGCCTCGCTCATGATCCAGTGGAGCGAAACGAGCGACAAGCGGTCCTCCGGGTAACCTCCGCCGACATTGCAATGCACGCCGGGGAACCATACCTGCGTGATACGGCCGGGCTTGATCTTCTCGTGCGCAGCGCACGGTGGCGTTGCGGTTTCATCCTGTTCGACTCCCTCGCCTTCTTCGACTTGCGGCTCGTCCGTTTCATCCCACAGCAGCGGATGAAAGGTCGATCGTTCGTCGTCGAGCGACAGCGCGTGGCACGCCCGTTCCACGCGCCGTGACAACTTGAGATCGCCGAACATCATCGGCCAGATCGTTGCGCTGATCGCGCGCTTCAACGGCAGGATTGGCACGCCGTACGCGGAAACCGTATCCCAGAGTCCGACGAAGCGTATCGGGATCTTGCGTTGTTTCCCGACTTGCGCGTAGGGGACACGCCGGCTCACGAAATCCGTTGCCCGCAAGATGCCATCGCGCAAGCCGCGCAAGCCGTTGACGATCGGACTCTTCGACGGAAACCGTTCGGACCGGTAGTGACGATAAGCTCTTCGCGCGTTGCGATCCAGGTCCTCCTCGGACGAGGCGATGACGAGCCCTTCCGAGTCGATCAGGCCGATGAGCACGCGGATCGTAAAGGCACCCCGGCTGAAGCCGAAGCCGCTGATCTGGTCGCCCGCTTCGTAGTTGCGGCAAACGAACTTGTAGATGTCGATGACGTTGCGCTTCAGGCCCCAGCCGAAGGCACCGCCGGCCAGTGCGAGATACTTGTTGGTCGAGGTGCCGACGCCATCGTCGTAGAACGCGATCTGATCGTCGCCCGTCTGATCGAGCGCTTCGAACATGCGCCATACGTTGGTCTTTTCCGCCTTGGCGGAGCTGTTTCCGGTACCGTCCGAAAGCAGCACGATATTCTTTGGCATCGGGGGCTCCCCGGAAACTTGAAGTCAGGCGTCTCAAGCAACATTCGATGTCTTCAGCGCGGCGCGGCGTGCCATGCGCGCAGACCAGGCCAGTTATCCCCTGCTATTTTCACTATGGGATAACCGGCTTCCGGTCTCCAGCCAAAGACTAGAAGTGCCACGCCGTCCACTCGTACTATTCGCTGTCGCTCAATTGCTCAATTCACGGCGACGCGTCGTGGAGCACCCGTCGCGGGCGCCGCGGGACGTGGCTGAATTGCGGGCCGGGACTGCGTCTGAGGTTGAGCGGACGACACATGTTCCTTTGCGCTCAGTTGCGCCGCAGCAAGCCTCTCCGCGGTCACCGTATCGATGACCATGTTCCCGTACCGCTCGAGAAACTTCCCGCACACCGATGACAGTTCCGTTGACGATCCAGGAAGCGCGCCTGAGTTGGCGCTTGCTGTCGAGTCACGCTCGAGCGCGACCGAGCAAGCGAGAACGAGCGGACCTGCCTCGCTTCCACGCAGGAACGCTTGCTGCAACTTGACGATATCCGATGACTGCGCATCACTGAGCGTGCCTCGCGTCGCCTGTCCGGGCGTCGACGTCCCGGAGGTTTCAGCGTGTAGCGTTGCGGCGCCGTCCTTTGCATTGGCAGCCGTATCGTTAGGCTTGGCATCCGTCGATTGCGCAGAGCCAGCCTTGCTGACAGCCGTCACCTGCTTCGCCACTTTCACGGTGGCGGGGACCATGTTCTTGTTCACCGCAGGAGCAAGAGCAGGAGCCGACGCTGGATCAGCCGGTGCCGCGCCGGCATCGGCCACTTTGTCGGCCGGGCGGCTGTCGGACGAGGCGGTCGTGCTCGTCTGATCCGGCGAAACGCCATCCCCGCCGACGAGTTCGACCGCGAGCAACGTCACCATCACGTCGCCGAATCGGCTGAGCAGGAACGCATAGCTCATCGGAGAGATCGCGCCGTTGGCATACGCCTCGCATGCGCTGAATAGTCCGTTGCGCAGCAACTGGATCGTCCCGAGCCGCTTGCCGAGTTGAGCGATGGCTTCGCTGCGCGAGCGGGACAACGCCAGCGAACCCTTGATGTCGCCTGCTTCGGTCAGCGCCGGCAGCGCGTTGGCTTCGGCCTCGGCGGATGCGCCGAAAGCGGTCGAGAAGGCTTTCGCAACATCCGGGCTGGGTTCAGCGCACACAACGTCCGACGGCCGGATCTTGCCGGACTGCGGGTCGGTCACGACTGTCCGGGAATAGATGAGCCGCGAATCCGCCTTCGTGGCGAGCGTATCGGCGTTGCCCAGCGTCTGATGAGAAACGCTGGGCATGTCCACGCATGCCCCTAATGTGAGGCTGGCAGCGGCCAGCAAGGTCGCACTGTGCTTGTACATGATGTCTCCGACACGGTCGAGGTCAAATGGCGACGCCCTTCGCGCCACGCGGAGAAGCCTTGGCTTCCTGCGTACGCGCACTGTTGCGCCGTGGACGAGCCGCCGCGCGGCTCCCTGGATCGAAGAACGATCGGGCAGAAGTGGTTTGAATTCGAGCCGAACCACGGAATATTTGCAATTCGCTTTCAAAAATGGATTAACTTGTGCGTTTATGACGGGCGTGAGGCTTGTCGCTGCGAAGACGATGCCGACGCCGCGCCCTGCAGGTTCACTCAGATACCGTTCACCGGGAGGACCCATGTCCAATCGTGTACCGATCATTTACGTTCGCGGCTATGCCATGACCGAAGGCGAGCGCAACGAGACCGCCGCCGACCCGTTCTGCGGATTCAACGTAGGTTCGACCGTGTATCGCGCGGTGACGAACAAGGAGGCGAAGCCCGCCAAGTTCGTATTCGAATCGCCTCTCGTACGGTTGGTCACTGAGTTTCAGTATCAACACGTCTACCAGAACGGTGCGGACATCGTCGATCCAGGCTGGGAGCCGCCAGCGGACGCCGAAGGCAAGCCGAGTGCAGGAATACCCAATGCGTCGATTGTGATTTATCGCTACTACGACGATGGCTCAAAGTATTTCGGCGATGGCAAGCCGCGGGAAATCAGCGAATACGCGAAAGGCTTGAGCGAGCTGATTCTCGCTGTGCGGGAATTGGTGTGTAAGCGCGAAGGCATAGAAAAGAAAAATTTCAAATGCTATCTCGTCGCTCATTCGATGGGCGGACTCGTGGCTCGCGCGTTCCTTCAAAACAAGGCGCTTGGCGATAAAGACGCGCGCGAATCGGTGAGCAAGTTCTTCACCTTCGCGACGCCGCATAACGGCATCGAAATGCTGGACGTGAACGTGCCTCGCTGGCTGACGAAGGACGAAATCGACACATTCAACCGAACCAAGATGGCCTCGTTTCTAGACATGACTTCTATAAAAAACCAGTACGATCGAGTCGATCTCGTTCCGAACGACGCCTTGCCGATAGACCGCATCTTCTGCATGGTCGGAACGAATCGCAGTGACTACGAGGCGGGACAAGGGCTTGCCCGGGCGTTTGTCGGCCACGGGAGCGACGGTCTCGTGAAGATCGCCAACGCATCGGTTTGCGGGTATGACAACGGCCAGATCACCACGCCTGCGGCGACGGCATACGCGTTCCGCTCGCACTCGGGCGCGTTCGGGATCGTCAATTCCGAGGAGGCTTATCAGAATCTGGTGCGGTTTCTCTTCGGCGACGTTCGCGTCGATATCTGGCTGGATGTGGACAGCGTCTCCTTGCCTGCGGAACTCGAAAACAAAGCGAAGGTCGAGGCGCTCTATCAGGTCGAATTGAGGGCGGCGCCGCGTGGGAAGCGCTGGTTCCTGACCCGTCGTACCGCGATCGAGGATTCGCCCGCCTGCCGTACCCACGAGGAACTCAGCAACGGCGGCCCGGATCGAAGCAGGATCTATCTTTCTTCCGTGTTTCTGTCCAAGCGCGCCAGCGTCGACCGGGAAAACCAGACCCTCGCCTATGCCATGATGCTCGCGGTGAAGGTTCCGGACTACGAGATCGACCGCGTCTTCTGGCCGAACGGGCATTTCGAAGGCGCGGACCTTTATCGCGATACCGCGTTTCTGGAAGTCACACCACCCAAGGCGTCGGCGGCTGGCTGGGACGTGAAGTACTGGTGGGCGAGCGCGCCGGACAGCCCATCGACCAAGACGATGCAATTTGCGAGCGCATCGTCCACGGATGAGTTGACCATGAAGTTCGCGAACAATAATCGGCCGGGCATCAGTGGACAATTGAGGCTTGTCGTGCGTCCTTGGGCTTGAGGTCAATCCGTGTCGCGCGTTTCGGTATCGGCTGCGGTGCTACGAGCCGCCATCCCGCAACCTAAGGCCGAAACGCGCTCTTCCCCGTCCCCTGCGCGACCGGTTCGACCGGCAGAACCCCACGCGCCACCGCCTTTACCAGCGCCTCATGATCGGCTTCGGTCTGATCAGCGTATGCATGGGCGAAGCGGCACAGCGACTTGTCGAGCTTGTCCGACGATCCCGCGTAGCCCGCGATCATCGATGCACCGCTCGTGCGCGCATGCCCCTTCGCGAGCAAGTGGCCGACGATGCCGGCGTAATCGGTCAGTGCCGCCGCGTCCAGCGCGTCGAGCGGAATCGTGCCCTTCATGTTGCGAAATTGCCGGACGTAGTACTGCAATCCGTCGATGGTCGTCCATCCGAGCAACGGATCGCTGACGGTCTGCAACGCCTGCTGATACTCGACGACACGTTGTCCCTGATGAGCGTGCCACGCCGAGTCGCCGTGAACGAAGCGCGCGAGCACGGAGCGCCGCGCCTGCTTCAACTGGAGAAAAACGACATCGTCCGGGCTGCTGCCTTCGAGCAGCGCGACGTAGGCACGCAAGCCGACGCTGCCCACGCCGACCACCTTGTGAGCGATATCGACCAGCGTGTAGCCGCCGAGCGCGCGGCGCCAGTGCGGCGCGAGCGTGGCGAGATATTCGTCGAGCGCCACGGCGATTTGTTCCGCCTCCGCTTCCGGCACGTGCGTGATCAACGGCGGTTCGTCCACGATGCAACGCCGGCCGTCGCGTTCGGTCGTGAAGCGCGGCAACGCGCGATCGCTCGTCCGCGACCGCGCGCGCTTCGCCGCGCGGGCAATCTCGCCGCGCAACGCGGTGTCGGTCGCGGTCTCGTGAAGCCGGTCGACGTCGATCCGCTGATAGGAGCGTGACAGCAGCGGCTCGTTCGCAAGAAAACGCACTTCCGCGCGATACGCGGCGACGCACGATGCGACCGAATCGTGGCACTGGGCTTCGGTCGCACCGGTGTGCCGGCCCGCCACCCAGATGCTGGCGACGAGCCGCCGCAGATCCCACTCCCACGCGCCCGGATGGGACTCGTCGAAGTCGTTCAGGTCGATCACGAGGTCACGTTCGGGCGACGCGTAGAAGCCGAAGTTGCCCAGGTGGGCGTCGCCGCAGATCACCGGGGTGATGCCGGTCGCGGGCAAAGCGGCGACGTCCTCGGCCATGACGATCGCCGTGCCGCGCAGGAACCCGTACGGGGACGCGACCATGCGGCCCACTCGCACGGGAATCAGCCAGTCGAGCCTGCCTTCGTGCGAATGACGGATGAGCTCGACCGGGTCCGGCCGGTTCGCCGGCGCTTTCCAGTCGCCGAGCGCACTGCGGGGAACGCGATCGCGCAGGCTCCGGCCGAGTTCGAAGCGCTCGGCGCGCGACATCGGCCGGCGGCGGAGCGTTCGGTAACTGTCGCTGTCGGCATCGGCGAGGACGACGTGGCCCGCAGGTGCGAGCGGTATCGTAGTGCTCTGCGCCAGCGGCAAGCTGGCAGGTGCTTTGTTCATTTCCGCTCGCTTTGTCGGGGCCGCGTGAAGGATATCGATGGAAAGCGATCACGTCGGCCAAGGCAATCATTCTGCCACCGGTTGAACCATCCGGCGGCCCGAGCTTGAAATGAGCCCGCCTAGAACTTTTCCTTGCCGTAGAGCGCTTTCGCGTTGGCCTGATCGATGCGCTGGGTCGGCACGATGACGCTGCGCGGTACTTCCGTCGCGCAGTCGATCAGGATTTTCTTCGCGAGTTCGAGCGCCTGAGCCGCGCCCGTCGGATAGGTGAACGTCGCGGCCCACTGACCGTCCGCCACCGCGCGGATACCACCGGACGGCCCAGGCAGCCCGTCCGTGCCGATGATCTTCACTTGCCCGACCTTGCCCGCCTGCTTGGCCGCGATGTACGCACCCGCCGCCGCAAGATCGTTACTTGTGTACACGAGCTTGATGTCAGGATGCGCCTGCAGCATCGCGGAGAACACCGTGACGGCCTGGTCCTCCATCCAGTTGACCGGCTGCACCGCGACGAGCTTGATCTTCGGATTGCCGGCGATGCCCGCCTTGAACCCTTCGAGCCGTTCGATAGCCGGGGACGAACTCGGCAGCCCTTCGAGCACCGCGGCCTCGCCCCCGTCCGGAAGCAGTGTCTTCGCGGCCCATTCGCCCGCCTCCTTAGCAATCGCCCGGTTGTCGCCGCCGACGAAGGCCGTGTAGTTCTCGCCGGTCGTCTTGCGGTCGAGTTCGATCACCGGGACGCCCGCCTTGTAGACCGCCGACACGGCCGGCGTGAGCGGCGCCGCCTCGAACGGCGAGATCATCAGCAAGTCGACGCGTTGCGTCATGAAGTTCTCGACCTGTGAGACCTGCGTGTTCACGCTCGCCTGACCATCGGCGATGACGAGCTTGAACTTCGGATAGTTCTTCACGAGGCGTTCGAGCTCGTGATTGACGTGCTCGCGGTACGGTTCCTTGAAGTTCGCCTGGCTGAAGCCGATCACGTAGTCGTTGTTCGGCCCGCACTCTTTCGCGAGCGGCTTGCCGCCCGCCGCCCACGCGCCGGACGCGAGCGCAACGCCCGCAACGAGCAAGGTCGCTTTCGGAAGGGTTTTCATGTGCCTGTCTCCTTTTCGTTTTTGCATACGCCACGCGCTTCAAGCCGCGCGCGAGGGTTTACCGCTTCCCGCCGCCGCGTCCGACGACGTAGGTCTGCAAGGCCGCCGCGATCACGATGATCGCGCCGGTCGCGAGCAACTGCATCGCGGCGCTGACGTCGTTGAGTTGCAGGATGTTGGCGAGCGCGCCGAGCATGACCGCGCCCGCAATCGTGCCCACCATCGAACCCGCGCCGCCGAACAGGTCCGTGCCGCCGATCACGACCGCGGCGATTGCGTTGAGCTCGTAGCCGGTGCCGTCGTTGGGGCTGCCGAACGAGAACTGTCCCGCGTGGACAATGCCCGCGATCGCGGACGCGAAGCCCGTCAGCGCATAGACCGAGATCTTGATCGCGCTGACCGGGATGCCGGACAGGCGCGCCGCCTTCTCGTTTCCGCCGACGGCGACGACGTAGCGCCCATAACGCGTGTTGTTGAGCAGGAACGCAGCCGCGACCGCGAGCACGACGAAGACGAGCGTCGCAACCGGAAACACGCCGCCGATCCGCTCGCCGAGCACGCCGAACGCGGGCGGCGCGCTGCCGGGCCCGGTGCCGTAGTTGATGTTGATGAACGCGTTGTTCGACGCGATCAGTGACAGTCCGCGCGCGGCCTGGAGCCCCGCCAGCGTGACGATGAAGGCCTGAATGCGCAGGCGCGCCGAGATCAATCCCTGGACCGCGCCGAAGATCACGCCGGTCGCGATGACGAGCGACAACGTGCTCCAGAGCCCCCACCCTTCGTTGACCAGCAGCGTCGCGGTCAGCACCGAGCAGAGGCCGAGCACGGCGCCGACCGACAGATCGATCCCGGCTGCGATGATGACGAAGGTCATGCCGAGCGCGAGGATGCCGGTCTCGGAGATCGAGCGGATGATGTTGGCGACGTTGTCGGCGCCGAGAAAGAGGATGTGTCCGTGGCGGCGCGGCGAAAAGACGATGCCCGCGACGACCACGAGAATGAGCCCGAGCAGGCTCTGAAAACGCACCAGCCACGCGAGCAGGCTGGGACGCGGACGCTCGGCGGTCTTGGCGGTGGATGTCGGTGTCGTGTTCATGCGGCGATCCCCTCGCCTTCGCTGATGCGTCGCACGGCTTCCTCGCTCGGATTCGGGCCGAAGTCGTGGATCGTGCATCCCGCGTGCATGACGACGATCCGGTCGCACAGGCCGATCAGCTCAGGCAGTTCGGATGACGCGACGAGCACGCCCAGGCCATTGTTCGCGAGGCCGCGCAGGCGCCGGTAGATTTCCGCCTTGGCTCCGACGTCCACGCCGCGTGTCGGTTCGTCGAGTAGCAGGAGGCCGGGGGCGTTCATGAGTTCCTTTGCGAAGACGACCTTCTGCTGGTTGCCGCCCGACAAATTCACCACCCTGGCGCCGGGGAGCCGCGGACGCACGTCGTAGTCGTCCAGTGCGCGCGCGACGTGCCGCTTTTCGAGTGCGCGCGACACGAGGCCAAATGGCGTGACGCGCTTTAACGTCGACATGAGCACGTTCTGTCCGACCGTGTGATTGAGGATGAGACCGGTGCCGCGCCGGTCGTCGGTGACGTAGGCGATTCCCGCGCGCCGCGCCGCCGCAATGTCGCCGAGGACCGTCGGCTTGCCGCGCACTTCGACGAGGCCGCGCCAGCGTCCGCTCGTGCCGAAGCCGTACAGCGTCGAGAGCAGTTCCGTGCGGCCGACGCCCATCAGCCCGGCGAGCCCTACGATCTCGCCTTCGTGCACCGTCAGCGAGACGTCGCGCGGCGCTTGCCAGCCGGTGCGCACGATGTCCGGATCGAAGGCGGCGTGTTCGAGCCGCAGGATCGGCGCGCCGATCTTCTCGGAGCGCGGTGGAAAAAGGTCGGAAAACGGACGCCCGACGAGCAGTTGCACGAGCGTGGCCTGCGGTGCATCGGGGGCCGTGGTGCCGACAACGGCGCCGTCGCGCATCACGGTTACGCGGTGCGCTATGCGTGTGACTTCTTCGAGCCGGTGCGAGATGTAGACGATCCCCACGCCGCGCCCGGAAAGCTCCTTCACGACGGTGAAGAGATGATCCGCCTCGACGGCCGAGAGCGCGGCGGTCGGTTCATCCATGATCAGGATGCGCGCCTTCGCGGACAACGCCTTGGCGATCGCGACGAGCTGTCGCTCGCCCATGCGCAGGCTTGCGACCGAAAGACTCGCATCGAGCGATACGCCCGCGCGGGCCAGGAGGTCCTGCGCGCGGCGCCGCATGTCGGCGGCGGCCAGCACGCCGTTCCTGGTGATCTCGTTGCCGAGAAAAAGATTGCCCGCGATGTCGAGGCCCGGCACGAGGTCGAGCTCCTGGGGAATCATCACGATGCCTGCGGCGTGGGCTTCGCGCGGGCTCGCGAAACTCACGGGACGGCCGTCCAGCGTGATGGCCCCGGCGTCCGGGAGAACCGCGCCCGATAACACGCCCATCAGCGTCGATTTGCCCGCGCCGTTTTCGCCGAGCAGGACGTGCACCTCGCCCGCCGCGAGATCGAAGTCGACGCCCCTCAGCGCGTGTACCCCGCCGAAACGCTTCTGAATGCCGCGCAAGTTCAGGAGTGGCGCCGTCATCGTGCAACGGACCGAGCCCGCGTTATGTCCGCATGCATGTCTCCTCCTTAAGCGACGGAGTTTCGTCTTCTTCTATCGTCGCGCATAGAGCTTAGGCACAGGCAAGCGCTTGCGCAAGCGCTCGCCTCGGGTCTCATATGCTGACATTGCCTTCGGCCGCGCCAAAAACCTGCTTTATCTTACGATTTCATTTCAGTGCGAGTGACGCGGATTGCCGCGTTCCGCGATCACTTTGAGGTAGAGCGTCGCGGGTTCGAGACATCCACCCGTGGAAAGCTGGCCCACCGTCTGCCGATACAGCTCCTGCCACGGTGTCTGGGAACGCGGAATATCGAACGTGACGGTCTGGCGGCGTCTCTCGAGCTCTTCGTCTTCGACCAGCACGTTCACGCTGCGCGCGCTCAGGTCGACGCGAATGCGGTCGTTCGTGCGCAGCAGCGACAGCCCGCCGCCGACCGCCGCCTCGGGCGACATGTTGAGGATCGACGGGCTTGCGGACGTGCCGCTCTGCCTGCCATCGCCGAGTGTCGGCAGGGACGTGATGCCCTGCTTCACGAGCGACGCTGGCGGCGCCATGTTGACCACCTCCGCGCTGCCCGGATAGCCCACCGTGCCCGCGCCACGAATCACGAGAATGCAGTGCTGGTCAATTTCGAGCGACGGATCGTTGATGCGCGCGTGGTAATCCTCGGGACCGTCGAAGACGATCGCGCGCGCCTCGAACGTGTTCTCCGCGCCCGGCTCGCTGAGGTAGGTCTGGCGAAACGCATCACCCACGACCGACATTTTCATGATGGCGCTGTCGAAGAAATTGCCCGACAGCACGATGAAGCCCGCGCCGTGCTTGAGCGGTTCGTCGGCCGTCTTGATGACTTCGCGGTCCGGCGCGGGCGCTGCGGCAGCGATCTCGCCGATCGTGCTGCCCGACACGGTCTTGCATGCGCGATGCACGAGGCCCGCCTGCACGAGCTCGCGCAACACGGCGGGCACGCCGCCCGCGCGATGAAAGCTCTCACCGAGATACTCGCCCGCCGGCATGCAGTTCACGATCAGCGGCACCTGCTCACCCACGCGCTGCCAGTCATCAAGACTCAGTTCGACGCCGATATGCCGCGCGATAGCGATCAAATGCGGCGGGCAGTTGGTCGACGCGCCCAGCGCGGACGCCACGACGATCGCGTTCTCGAACGCTTCCTTGGTCAGGATGTGCGAAGGGCGCACGTCCTCGCGCACGAGATCGACGATCCGTTTGCCCGTGACGTACGCCATCTGGCCGCGTTCGCGATAGGCGGCGGGAATGCTCGCGCAGCCCGGCAGCGACATGCCAAGCGCTTCCGCGAGGCTGTTCATCGAAAGCGCGGTGCCCATCGTGTTGCAATGCCCGATCGACGGCGACGAGGCGGTCGTCAACTCCATGAAGCCTTCGTAGTCGATCTCGCCCGTCGCGAGCAGATTGCGCGCGTGCCAGATGACCGTGCCGGAGCCGACCCGCTTGCCCTGGTGCCAGCCGTCGAGCATCGGCCCGCCGGACAGGACGATCGCCGGAAGATCGACGGTAGCCGCCGCCATCAGGCAGGCGGGCGTGGTCTTGTCGCAGCCGGTGGTGAGCACGACGCCATCGAGCGGAAAGCCGTGCAGGATCTCAACGAGGCCCAGATAGGCAAGATTGCGATCGAGTGCGGCGGTCGGCCGGCGGCTCTGCTCGGCGAGCGGATGCACTGGAAACTCCATCGGGATGCCGCCCGCGTCGCGGATGCCGGCCTTCGTGCGCGCGGCGAGTTCGATGTGATGCCGGTTGCAGGGCGCGAGGTCGCTGCCCGTCTGCGCAATGCCGATGATCGGACGACCCGACTGCAGTTCGTCGCGCGTCAAGCCGTAGTTCATGAAGCGCTCGACGTAGAGCGCCGTCATGTCGGCGTGTGAGGGATCGTCGAACCATTCCTGGCTGCGCAGGCGCCGTACGTGGGGTTGGGACATGGGCTGTTCTCCAGTGTTTGTATTTGTGCTCGGGCAGGTCGCTGAACTTACGCTTCCTCGCGGCATCGCGCAATCATAGGTCTGAGGGTAAAAAGGCGGTGGAACTACCAATTGACGGTGACGCCTCCAAATTGAGAGTATCACCCCCATGAACTCCTCCATCGACCAAACTCAGCCCCCGAGCCTGCGCGACCGCAACAAGGCGCGGACGCGCGAAAGCCTTCTCGACGCCGTCGCGCGCTGTATCGAACACGACGGCCTCGCGAACCTGAGCTTCGGCCAGATCGCGCGCGAAGCCGGCGTCGGCGAAAGCACGGCGTTTCGCTATTTTCCGAACAAGGAAGCGCTGCTGGAAGCCTTCTGGGAATGGGCGCCGCACTCGATTAACCGTGACCAGTTTCCGGGCACCTTCGATGAACTGGCCGAGCGCCTCGGCCCCGACTTCGCGAACTTCGATGCGCGCGAGTCGCTCATTCGCGGGATGCTCGCATCGCCGCTCGGCCGGCAGGCGCGCCGCCGTGCGAATGCGCCGCGTCAGAAGGCATTCGAAGAACTGGTCGATCGCGAGATCGGGCCCATGCCCGACGCCGAACGGAAGCGCCTGTGCGCGGCGCTGCAACTGCTCTATTCGGCGAGCGCGTGGGCGGCGTTCAAGGACTACTGGGACATGGATGGCCGGGAAGCAGCAACGGCTTCGGTGGAAGCGATAGGCGCGCTGCTCGATGATGCGCGCCGTCGCATGCGTCAGAAGAAGAAGTCCGCAGGCAAGGCTTGATGCGGAAGCACTCACCCTAGGAACATCCCATCACTCGACGGAGGTCGCTCATGCTCTTTCACGCTTCAATCCCGGCCCGGGTTCCGCAAAACGTCGCACGCGTCATCGCTGAATTGTGGGGCGGGTTTCATGCGCCGTTCCCGTCGTTCCCCGACTCGTGGATGGCGATCGCGGGAGACGATCGCGGGACGATCATCGAGACCTATCCGAGCGATCGCGTGATTTGCCCGGGCAGCGACGGGAGTTCGTTCGTTCCTGGCGCGAGCGCGAACGCGCAGTACAGCGCGTTTCATATCGCCGTGGCGAGCAAACTCACGCCCGACGAGGTTCATGCGATCGGAGATCGCGAAGGCTGGCGCGCAGTGCGATGCACGCGTGGACAGAACTTTTTCGACGTGATCGAACTGTGGATCGAAGGGACGACGATGATTGAGGTTCTGACCGACGAAATGCAGAAGCAGTATCGCGCCTTCGCGACACCTGCGAACTTCCGCGCGTTTGCAGCGGTGGCGCAGGCGTGAGGTTGCACGGCGGCAGGCTGACTAGTCGGAGCAAACTGCCGCCGGCCTAGTCCGCAATAAAATCCCTTCCCCGTTTATAACCGTCGGGTCGAGCTGTCCGACAGTTAAGTCATCCCGGTGGCCGCCGCGCAAAGGCACGCGCCCGCTCGACGCTTTAAACATCCGCCTTCGGACCTAAAAGAATGTTCGTTCGGTTTGATTACCGCACGAATTATTTACCGTTGTTCTTATCCCACCGGTCAAATAAATAGTTCATACGTATTGATGCGCTTATAAATCCTCTCTACTATCTCAATATTAGCTGTAACCCACTGTTTTAACGGTGGTTTTCAGAAGACAACAAATAACGCGACAGCTTGATTTAAACGGCAAAAGATACCGGCAATAATTACGGTCGCGTTCGGGGCTTTTTAAAGCTGAGACATATGAATCATCTCGATACGCTGGAATCCATCCGTGAAGTCAACCTGTCGTACATCATGCTTGCGCAACGCTTGCTGCGCGAAGACAAAGCCATCGGCATGTTCCGCCTTGGGCTTTCATCCGAACTCGCGGGACTGCTCGCCGGCCTGACGCTTCCGCAGATCGTGAAGCTCGCGTCGTCTGACCAGTTGCTGTGCTTCTTCCGCTTCAACGATTTCACGATGCTGTCCGCATTGACGCAACCCGCGAAGCACGCGGACATCGCGCCGACGCACGCAGCAATCCTGCTGGCTGGCCAGCCCGCCGCACAGTTCGCCTGAGACGACTAGCCATGACCACGTTGCTGAAAAAGAGCCTGACCGAAGACGCCCAAGAAGTATTTCGCGCGATCGCCCTGATCAAACTCGGCGCGCGGATGCAGGTCCTGGAGAGCGAACTGACACTGTCGCGCGATCGCATGATCCGCATCTATCGCGAGGTGAAGGGTGCATCGCCGCCGAAGGGGATGCTGCCCTTCTCCGCAGACTGGTACATGACGTGGCTTGCGAACATCCACGCATCGTTGTTCTACAACACGTACCTGTTCCTGAAGCACGAAGCCGGCTGCTCCCATCTCGATGCGTTGACCAAGGGGTATCAGTTGTATCTCGAACATTGCGACCATAGCGGTGTCGAAGCGGTACTCGACTTGACGCGAGCCTGGACGCTGGTGCGCTTTTTCGACGCCGGCATGTTGCAGATGACGCGCTGCTGCCGCTGCACCGGGAAGTTCATCGCGCACAAACATGATTTGCAGCGCAACGTGGTGTGCGGGGCCTGCCAGCCGCCGTCGCGCGCGGGGAAGACCAAGAAGGCGGCGGCGCTCGCGGCCGCACTGGCCGTCGATACGCAAGCGGATGCGGAGAGCCGCGACTTCAATTCGCACGCAGCCTAGGCGGTATCTGTCACGCAGATGTCTCGGCAGCGACTTGACACGGCGCCGCTTCCTCAATCGCAATATCTCCGCCCGAGCCGTCCCGAGCCCGACTCGCCGCGCCCGCTGACGATCTCGCCGGGCGCCCGAACGCATCACTAGCGACGGCATGAGCGTCAGCTTCTCCAAACATCTTCGAACGACAATTCAACTTCTTCGCGTCTCTTGTCGCCATCGCTACAGCCTCCTACAAGCCCGTACGGTCTGATCATTCGCGCCCTACTCTTTCGCCTTCCTTACCGGTTTAGTCGGTATCGCCCGTGGTTTCTCCACGCAGGGTCAGCATTCTGTAATCACTCCGACACCGCCAAGTAAATCTAATGCGAATCGTTCGCATTTAGATTGACGCGTGATTTATCGGCGACTACGATCTGCCCCGGAATGCTCTTCTGACTCACTTCACACTGAAGGGAAGGCAGGCAAGGCGCTCGCTCACAAGAGGCTTCGCCCGGTCGATCATCGGTGCAAAAACAAAAGGACTCCAATGAAGCCCGTTCTCTTCGCCTTGCGCGGATTGCAGAGAAGGCCGGTCGGGTGTGACGCGTCCGCACGCGCATCGCGCCGGCGTGCGCGGATCAACACCGGCCTTGCGTGTCTCGCGCTGGCATCATCGACGGCGTTCGCCGCCGCCAACCCCGACGCGACTCCGTCCGACGCACCCGAAGCTGACCTCAACATTCAAGCGCAACCGGCCGGCCAGTGGACCGGCGTCTGGACGCGCTCGACGCTGCTCGGCGACATGGGCGGGCTGCGTCCCTGGCTTGGCCAGTATGGCGTGACGCTGCAGGCGACGGAAACGTCCGAATACCTCGCCAACCTGCGCGGCGGTCTGAAAACCGGCGGCGCCTACGACGGCCTCACCACGATCACACTCGGTGTCGATACGCAAAAGGCCTTCAGCCTGCCGGGCGGCACGTTCAACGTGAGCATGCTGCAGATCCACGGCCGCAATCTGAGCGAGCACAATCTCGGCACGCTGAACACGGCGAGCGGCATCGAAGCCGAAGCCACCACGCGCCTGTGGGAGTTGTGGTATCAGCAGTCGTTCCTCGACAAGCGCGTCGACGTGAAGGTCGGGCAGCAGAGTATCGACCAGGAGTTCATGGTCAGCCAGTACGCCGCGACCTTCGTCAACACGATGTTCGGCTGGCCTGGACTGCCGTCGTACGACATGCCGTCGGGCGGTCCCGCTTACCCGCTTTCCGCGCTCGGCGCGCGCGTGCGAGGACAGATCACGCCGTCTCTCACCGCGCTTGCCGGCGTCTATGACGGCGACCCGCTCGGCAACAATCCGGACAATATCCACGGCACCAACTTCAACCTGCACAACGGCGCGTTGTGGATCGGCGAGTTGCAGTATGCGATCAACCAGCCCGCCGAGGGCGAGATGGTCGGCGCGCCGTCGAAGGGACTGCCGGGCACTTACAAGATCGGCGTCTGGTACAACAGCGGCCGCTTCGACGACCAGCGCTTCGACAACACGGGCCTGTCGCTCGCGAGTCCGGCCAGCAGCGGCATCCCGCAGTCGCATCACGGCGACTACAGCTTCTATGCGGTCGCCGACCAGATGGTCTGGCGGCCCGATCCCGACGAAGCGCGCAGCGTCGGCGTGTTCGCGCGCGTGATGGGCGCGCCGGGCGATCGCAATCTGGTCAGCATCAGCGCCAACCTGGGCGTCGTGATGAAAGCGCCCTTCGCCGGACGCGACAACGACAGCGTCGGCCTCGCGCTCGCTTACATCAAGGTCGGCAATCACGCGCACGATCTCGATCTCGACAACCGCGCGCTCACGGGCGGACCGTACGGCGTGCGCACGAGCGAAACCGCGCTCGAAGCGACCTATCAGTATCAGGTCACGCCGTGGTGGATCATCCAGGGCGACGCCCAGTACACATTCAACGCCGGCGCCGGGCAAAACCCGAACGATCCGACGCAACCGCTGCGCAACACGTTCGTCATCGGCGTGCGCACCAACATCACTTTCTGAGCCGCGACGCTTTGTGCGCACGCACCGAGACACTTTCATGAAACAGATCAAAGCCAGAGCCAGACTCATCGCCGGATCATTGGCTGCCCTTGCCGTATCGATTGCGGGCATCGCGCATGCCGAACCGCAAGGCTTTCTCGAAACGATCAAACGTCACGCGACGCTCATCAATACCGTCCCCGAGAACGGCGACCAGAATCCGTATGCGCTGTTCGTCGCGCCCGTCTCGGCAGGCACGATCAAGAAGAACGACGTATTGATCGGCAACTTCAACAACGCAGCGAACCTCCAGGGCACCGGCAGCACCATCGTCAACTATCACCCGGACACGAAGCAACTGACGGTGTTCGCGACCGTGCCGCGTGACCTCAAGGAGTGCCCGGGCGGCATCGGCCTATCGACCGCGATGACGATGCTCAAGTCCGGCTGGGTCATCATCGGCAGCACGCCGAGCAACGACGGCACGACGGGCACCAAGGGCGCGGGTTGCCTCATCGTGCTCGACTCGCAAGGCAAGGTCGCGAAAACGATCGTCAGCCCGAACATCAACGATCCGTGGGGCAACATGGCGGTCGTCGATAACGGCGATCACGCGACGCTCTTCATCAGCATGGCGGGGTTCGGCGTGGGCAGCGCGGACGGCAATCCGCCTGTCTTCAAACAGGCCACCGTGCTGCGTCTCGAGCTTGATATTCCGCAAGGCCAGGTGCCGGTCGTGAAGCAGGAGACGGTGGTCGGCAGCAACTTCGGCGCGCAGGCCGACAAAGGCGTGTTCCTCGTCGGCCCGACGGGTCTCGCGCTGTCGGCGGACAACCAGCGGCTCTTCGTCTCGGATGCGATCGGCAATCGCGTGAACGTAATCGACGAACCGATGACGCGCGACACGAGCGCGGGCGTCGGCCGTCAACTGACCGCCGACGGCCTGCTGCATCGCCCGCTCGCGATGATCCTCGCGCCCAATGGCCACCTGCTCGTGACGAACGCGCTCAACGGCCAGATCGTCGAGATCGATCCGGAGTCGGGCAAGCAGATCTACGCGCGCTGGATCGATACCGACAAGGCGCAGACGCCGCCGGGCAACGGCGATCTGTTCGGCCTCGCGATGACGCCCGAAGGCGACGGCTTCTACTACGTGGAAGACGACGTGAACACGCTGGTGCTGGCGAAGTAGCGCTAACGAAGCAAGACAGTCATGACACACGACCAGTATCCGCCACGGCGGCGATTTCTCAAGGCGGGCGTCGCTGCAGGCGCGGCGATGGGCGCGAGCGCGGTGGCTCGACCGGCGCTCGCGCGCACGGCGGCCGATCCGCAACACGCGGTCGAGCCGTTCTTCGGCGACCATCAGGCGGGCATCGTCACGCCGCAGCAGGCTCACACGTACGTCGCGGTGCTCGATCTCGTCACCGGGAAGCGCGACGACGTGATCGCGCTCCTGCGCGAATGGACCGATGCCGCCGCGCGCATGACGCGCGGCGAGACCGCGAAGCCGCTCCCCGCGGACGACAAGCTCTCCGCGCCCGATTCTGGCGACGTGCTCGGCCTCGGCGCGGCGGGCCTCACGATCACGTTCGGCTTCGGCCCCGGCCTCTTCACCCGCGATGGCCACGACCGCTACGGCATCGCTGACCGGCGTCCGTCCGCGCTCGTCGATCTGCCGCGTTTCAACGGCGACCAGTTGATCGCGCAGAAAGCCGGCGGCGACCTGATGATCCAGGCCTGCGCGAACGATCCGCAAGTCGCGTTTCACGCGGCGCGGCAACTGGCGCGCATGGGCTACGGCGCCGCGCAGATGCGCTGGGGTCAGGCGGGTTTCTTGAGCGGCGCGCGCGGCGAGACGCCACGCAACCTGATGGGCTTCAAGGATGGCACGAACAACCCGCCCACCGCCGACGCCGCGAAGATGCGGGAGTTCGTCTGGGCTGCCGCCGCCGATGCGCCGTGGATGCAGGGTGGCACGTACACGGTGGTACGCCGCATCCGTATCACGCTAGAACACTGGGACAACATGGAGCGCGGCTTCCAGGAACAGGTGTTCGGCCGTGAGAAATACAGCGGCGCGCCGCTTGGCAAGAAAAAGGAATTCGATCCCGTCGATCTCGATTCGCTCGATCACGACGGCAATCCGCTGATTCCCGAGAACTCACATGTGCGGCTCTCGAATCAGGCGTCGAACAAGGGCGCGCAGATGTTGCGCCGCTCGTATTCGTACAACGACGGCACCAACTTCTACGTCGAGCGCTGGCCGCCGTGGCGGCAGGAGACGGAGTACGACGCGGGGCTCATCTTCATCGCGCATCAGAGCGACCCGCGCAGCGCCTTCATTCCGATCAACGAAAAGCTCGCGAAGTTCGATCTGATGAACCAGTTCACGACGCACGTCGGCAGCGGCATCTTCGCGTGTCCGCCGGGCGCGCGGCAGGGTTCGTTCATCGGCGCGGGACTGTTCCGGACCTGACCGGCTGCGACACCAGGCTGCCTTAACAGAGACCACCATGAAAACCAAGTCCCAACTCGGCGCGAAGCTGTGCAGCATCGCCCTGCTCGCGGCCGCCGCCGCGCTGCCGTTCGATTCGAGCGCGGCATCGCTCACGCTCTACAACGCGCAGCATGAACAGGTCGTCGACATGCTTGCGAAGGACTTCGAGAAGCAAAGCGGCATCAGCGTGAAGGTGCGCAACGGCGAAGGTCCGGCGCTCGCGGCGCAACTCGTCGCCGAAGGCACGGCCACACCCGCCGATGTCTACTTCACCGAGAACTCGCCCGAACTGATGCTGCTCGACGAGAAGGGCCTGCTCGCGAAGACCGACGCCGCGACGCTCGCCGCGATTCCCGCGCGCTACAACGCGCCGCAGGGCAACTGGGTCGGCGTCGTCGCGCGCGAGAACGTGCTCGTGTACAACACGAAGAAGATCGACGCCGCCCAACTGCCCGTCTCGCTGATGGATCTCGCCAAGCCCGAGTGGAAGGGCAAGATCGGCATCGCGCCGAGCGACGGCGACTTCCTGCCGGTGGTCAGCGCGGTGATCGCGATGAAGGGCGAAGCCGGCGCGCTGCAATGGCTCAAGGGCCTGAAGACCAACGCGCAGATCTTCGACGACGACGAGGGCGTGGTCGCCGCCGTCAATCGCGGCGGCGTCGCGACGGGCGTCGTGAACAACTACTACTGGGCGCGCTTGCATGTGCAGCTAGGCGACAGCGCGACGCGCAGCGCGATCTATCACTTTGGCCACGGCGATGTGGGCGCGCTGGTGAACGTGTCGGGCGCGGCCGTGATGAAGTCGAGCCAGAACCAGGAGGCCGGCCAGCGCTTTCTCGCTTATCTCGTGAGCGAACGCGCGCAGGATCTGATGGCGAAGAGCCATGTCGGCTTCGAGTATCCGCTGCGTGCGGGTGTCGCGCCCGATCCGCTGCTCAAGCCCTTCGATCAGCTGAGCCCGCCCGCGCTCACCATCGAGCAACTCGGCGACGACAGCAAGGCCGCGAAGCTGATGCGCCAGGCAGGTCTGCTGTAAATGAGCGACGCCGCATCGGCTGTGTTTTCAGCACGCGGCAGGAAGCGCGCGCCGCGCAGCCTGTTCGCGGCGGCGGGTCTCTGTGCGTTGCTGGTGCTGATGCCGCTCGCGTTCACGCTCTACCGGGCCGCGAGCTTCGGCTGGAACGATATGTTCGATCTGATCTTCAGGCCGCTCGTCGGCGAGCTGCTCGTCAATACGCTGATGATCACCGTCGGCGCGACGCTCGCCTCGGCCGTGATCGGCACCGCGACCGCGTGGGCCGTCGAGCGCACTCGCCTGCCCGGTCGCGATCTGTGGGCGGCGCTGACCGTCGCGCCGCTCGCGATGCCCGCGTTCATCACGAGCTACGCGTGGGTATCGCTCTCGCTCGATTTGCAGGACTTCGCAGGCGCACTGCTCGTCATCACGACGGCCTACTTTCCGCTCGTCTACCTGCCGGTCGCCGCCGCGTTGCGCGGCATGGACCCGGCGCTCGAAGAAAGCGCACGCGCGCTAGGCTGCGGACGCGTCGCCGTGTTCACGCGGGTCGTGCTGCCGCAACTGCGGCCGTCGCTTCTGGGCGGCATGCTGCTCGTCGCGCTCGGTGTGCTGTCCGAGTTCGGCGCCTTCACGCTGCTGCGCTTTCGCACCTTCACCACACAAATCTACGCGGAATATCGCACGAGCTTCGATGGCGGCGGCGCCTCCGTGCTCGCGTGCATCCTGATCGCGATGTGTCTCGTGTGCCTTGCGCTCGAAATGCGCGTGCGTGGCGCGACGCGCTATGAACGGCTCGACCGCGGCGCGCGCCGTGCCGCGCTGCGCTACGACCTCGGCGCGTGGCGCTGGCCCGTCGTCGCGGGCTTCGTGGCGTTGAGTGTGGTCACGCTCGGCGTGCCGCTCGGCATGATCGGCTACTGGCTCACGCAAAGCGGCGCTGCGGCTGTCACGCCTGCCGAGGTTTCGCCGCAACTGCTGCTGAGTTCGACCGCCGCATCGCTCGGATACGGCCTCTCGGCCGCCGTCTTTACGACGCTGCTGTGTGTGCCGCTCGCCTTCCTGCTCGTGCGTTTCCCGAGCCGGCCGGCGACGATCTTCGAACGCATCGTGTTCCTCGCGCAAGGCTTGCCGAGTCTGGTCGTCGCGCTCGCGATCGTTTCGCTTGCCGTGCATGCGCTGCGGCCGCTGTATCAGAGCGCCGCACTGCTGGTCGTGGCGTATGCGATTCTCTTCATGCCGCTCGCGCTCGTGAGCGTGCGCGCTGCGCTCACACAGGCGCAGCCGCGCCTAGAGGAAACCGCGCGCTCGCTCGGCATCGGCTGGAGCGAGACCGCGCGACGCATCGTCCTCCCGCTCGCTGGCCCCGGCTTCGGCGCCGCTGCGACGATGGTCTTTATCGCGGTCGTCACCGAACTCAATTCGACCCTGCTGCTCTCACCGATCGGCACGCGCACGCTCGCAACGCAAGTGTGGAGCGATACCTCCACCCTTGCCTTCGCCGCCGCCGCGCCATATGCGGCGTTGCTCGTCGGTATCTCGCTCGGGGCATCGGTGACGCTGTTCGCGTTGCTCGGCAAATCGGCCGTGCTCGGGCGGAGCGCATCGACGTGAGCGATCTTCGCATCAGCGGCCTCACGAAATCCTTCGATGGACATGCGGTGTTGCACGGCATCGATCTGTCTGTTGCGGCCGGAACGCTACTCGCTCTGCTCGGACCATCGGGCAGCGGCAAGACGACGCTTCTGCGCGTGCTGTGCGGCTTCGAACGCGCCGATGGCGGTACGGTCGAGATCGATGGACGGCTCGTCGCGGGCGATGGCGTGCACGTGCGGTCGGAGGCACGGCGAATCGGCTACGTGCCGCAGGAGGGAGCGGTGTTTCCGCACTTGTCGGTGGCGCAGAACATCGTGTTCGGCCTTCCGCGTGCCCAGCGTCGCGCGCGGCATCGTGTGGATGAACTGCTGGAACTCGTCGGCTTGCCTGCCTCCTACGGTGACCGTCCGCCGCAGGCGCTCTCCGGCGGCCAGCAGCAACGCGTGGCGCTCGCCCGGGCGCTTGCGCCTGCTCCTTCGCTCGTGATGCTCGATGAGCCTTTTTCGTCGCTCGATACGGCGTTGCGCATCGAGACACGCGAAGCCGTGACGAGCGCGCTGGCGGCGGCGGGCGCCACGGCGGTCCTCGTCACGCATGACCAGTCGGAGGCGCTTTCGCTCGGTCACGCCGTGGCCGTGCTATCGAATGGCAGTCTCGTGCAGACAGACACGCCCGAAGCGCTCTACCGCCGCCCTGCCACGCCTGAACTCGCGACGTTCATCGGCGATGCCGTGCTACTGCCGGGCGTGGTGCATGGTGATCGGGTGCAATGCGAGATGGGGCGGCTGACGCTCGGCCGAGCCGCGCACGCCGGCCTCGTCGATGTCATGATCCGGCCGGAGCAGATCCGCTTTTGCAGCGGCACCGACATCGATCAGGGACATGAAGCGACCGTCGACAACCTCACGTTCTATGGACACGATGCCACGGTCGGCCTGCGCCTCGTGAACAGCGCCAGCGTCGTGTCGGCGCGGGTCGCGGGACATCTGAGTCCGAGGATCGGTGAGCGGGTGAGAGTGCGGGTCGAGGGCGAGGTCATTGCGTACTCACGCGTGAAGGAGTGACCCGGCGCATCAGCTATCGAGCGAATCCTTGTGCGCTGCGCGCCGGTGCAAGCGGTTGCGCAGACGTCCCGCCAGGAAAGCGCCGATGACCGCCGACAGATAGACCGTCACGAGGTTGTCGCGCCACGCATTCAAATCGGCACGGTGCTCCACGAACGTCGGATCGGATGTCAGATGAAGCGTATTCTTTGCAACGACGGCGCTCGACATCCGCACAAAACCGATCGCGGAAAGTAGCGGTAGAACAATGAGTACGGCGACCAGCACGGGCTTGGCGCGGCGCACGAAATCATAGTGGCGAAACCGGAGCCACAATCCGAGGCAACCGTGCACCCAGCCGGGTGCCAGCAACGCAAGCTGCAAGCCTTGCGTGCCGCTGTTGATCAGCGACACGACGATCTTTTCATAGTCCGGTTCAAAGTTGTAGAGCGATGCGGCGAGCCGCGTACCGACCGCATGGCGGATAAGAAGCAGAGGGAGACTGAGACCTGCCCAAAGGCGGATCCATTCGGTCGCCGGAAGTGTCCAGTGGCGGCGTTCGTAGATCGTGCGCAACGCCATCGTGAAATGCACGCCTGCGGCGCCATACAGCAGGATCGTGCCGGGCGTGCCGTACCACAGTCGAATGGCAAGCGTCAGCCCGTGCTCGGCAAGATCCAGCGACCAGATGCCTAGCGCGTGATTGATCAGATGAAGGGAAAGATAGGTCAGCAGGACCACGCCCGACGCAAGCTGCAGGTTACGCAGGATTGTTTGCACTTCGGTTCCCCTTCGTCTGACTGAAGTACCGGCGACAGCGCGATTTTATTCCCAGTTCCCTCAGGCTGAACAATCACCTCGTCGGCACCGGGCGCCACAGCAACGCTGCTGCAGCGCCCGATGACTACCCTCGCCTATTTGCCCACCGACAACGTCGAACTCAACGTGAGATTGTCCGAAGCGTTGCCGACCATTACCTGATACTGCCCGCCAGCCGTTTTCCATTGTTGCGCGGTCGTATCCCACGTGCCGAGCGGATGGCTCGCCGCGTTCGGATCGATGACGATCTGCACCGTCTTTTTCTCCCCCGCCGCGAGCAGCACCTTCTGGAATCCGACCAGGCGCTTGGGCGGCTGTCCGAGGCCGGCAGGCAACGACAGATAAACTTGCGGAACTTCGGCGCCGGCTACCTTGCCGCTGTTCTCGACATCGACCTGCACGGTGATCGGCTTCGTGCCATCGGAGGCTTGCGGCGTCACCTGCAATGCCGACAGCTTGAAACTCGTGTACGACAACCCGTGACCGAACGCGAACAACGGCTTGACGTTCTGCGCGTCGTACCAGCGATAACCGACCTGCAATCCCTCTGAGTACGTGACCGTCGGAACGCCGTTGAGGTTGACGCCAGGATATTGCGCAGGCGTGTTCGCCGGCCAGTCGCCCGCGTTCTTCGGGAATGTCACGGGCAACTTGCCCGACGGATTCGCGATGCCGAACACGAGACCCGCCACGATATTGCCGTCCTCCTGACCCGGGAACCACGTTTCCAGCACGGCGGGAACCTGATCGATCCACGGCATCAGCGCGGACGCGTTGTCCTTCATCACGACCGCCGTGCGCGGATTCGCGGCGGCGATGGCGGTGATGACCTGATCCTGATGGTTCGACAACTCGATGCTCGGTCGATCCGCGCCCTCCTCGGCAATCGTTCCGGCCAGCACGATCACGACGTCGGCCTTCTTTGCGGCGGCGACGGCGTCGGCGAGATTGCTGTTATCGTCGGCGATGATGGTGAGGTTCGCGGTCGCACTCGATCCGAGTTGTTTCAGCGTATTCTGCACGCCTTCGAGCGGCGTGACCGTATAAAGCGGGATCACGTCGGAGCTGCCGCCGCAGCAGCCAGCGACCGCTTTGTTCGCATACGCCGACTGTCCGATCAGCGCCACGGAATGCACGGTCTTGGCGTCAAAAGGCAACACGTTGTTCGAATTCTTCAGCAAGACCGCCGATTGCTCGCCGATCGCGCGCGCGATGGCGCCGTCGCCAGTTGCGTCGATGGCCGTCTGCGTCACCGGCCGGTCGAAGATGCCCAGCTTGAACATCTGCGTATAACGGCGGCCGAGCGCGGTATCGATGTCCGACTGTTTGATTTGCCCCGCTGTCAGCGCAGCGTTGATCTTCGGAGGCGTCCACCAGGTCGTGAGCGGCGGCACGTCGATGCCGGGCATTTCGTTGTCAAGGCCGGCGAGCATCGTATTGGCCGTGCTGTGCGCCGCGAAGAAGTCCGACTGCACATAGCCCGTGAAGCCCCATTGACCGCGCAGCACGTCGGTGAGGATGTGCTTGTTCTCGCACATCGACGCACCGTTCACCGAGTTGTACGAGCACATGACCGAGGCCACGCCGCCGTCCTTCACGGCCATCTCGAACGGCACCATATACAGTTCATGCAAGGTCTTGTCGTCGATGTTCTCGTTGATCGTCATGCGATTCGTTTCCTGCTCGTTCGCGACGAGATGCTTCGCCATCGCGATCACGCCGTGCGACTGAATCGCCTTGATCTCGGCCACGCCCATCATGCCGCTCAGGATCGGGTCTTCGCCGAAGTACTCGAAGTTGCGGCCGAGCGTGGGATTGCGCGCCAGATTCATGCCGGGACCTTCGAGCACATGCAGCGCGAGATTGCGCGACTCGCGCCCGATCACATCGCCGAACTGGCTCGCGACGGCCGTATCGAACGATGCCGCCACGGCCATGCCCGACGGCAGCGCCGTTGCCTTCGCCGAAGCAGGGCTCGACAGCGAAGCGAGTGGCAGCCCCGGCAGATCAGGCGACACGCAATCGTTTTGCCCGACGCCGACGGGCCCGTTGGTCACGCGCAACGTCGGAATCTGCAGGTCGGGAATACCCGTGATGTGCCGGCTGCCGTAGCAGGACGGAATCTCCGGCACCACGCCCGGCGACCCGGTGAGCTGCGCGATCTTTTGCTGCGGTGACATGGCCGCAAGAAGCAACGCCGTGCGCTGCTGAGGCGGCAACGAGGTGTTCATCCATGCGTGCGCATTCGCAGCCGTCGGCGTGCCTGCGTCGTCATGTCCGCCACCGCAACCAGCCGTGACGATCATCGCAACTGCCGCGCTCAACAACGTTCGCTTCATCATCATGCCCTCTCCTTTGAGTCAAATAAAATTCGTTGAATCGTCATCCTAATTAACGGGTCCTTATCGATCCAATTCCCGACCGACCGGCTACTTTTACTTACGGCGATGCCAAGTTACGTCGTACACTCGAACAATTCACGCGGCGCGCCGCGCATCCCATCGTATTGAACGTTTCCCCTATGAAAAGAACTTCGGCGACCATTCGCGATGTTGCGGCACTGTCGGGCGTCTCCGTTGCAACCGTGTCGAAATACATCAACGGCACCAAGCGCTTTACCGAGCCGGTCGAAGCGAAGCTCAAGGCGGCCATCGAGCAGCTCGGCTACCAGTCGAATCCGCTCGCGCGCTCGATGGTCACGAAGCAGACGCGCACCATCGGCCTCACCATTCTCGACATCAGCAATCCGCACTTCACCAACGTCGTCAAGGGCGCGAACCGCGTGGCGCTCAAGCACGACTACACGCTGCTGCTCGTCGACGTCGATGAAAACCAGGCGCGCGAGCGACCGCTCGTCGAGGCGCTCGCGCGCCGGGTCGACGGTTTGATCCTCAGTTCGAGGCTGCCCGAAGAAGCGTCGGACTGGCTGCTCGATCTCGACAAGCCCGTCGTGCTGCTCAGGCGCAGCGAGACGCTGCCCATAGCGAGCGTCGGCATCGACAACCGGCTCGCCACCTTCATGCTGACCCGGCATCTGCTTGATCTAGGCCATCGCGATTTCGCCTATCTCGGCTTCGGGCAGGCGCGCATCAACGACGAGCGGATCGCGGGCGTACGCGATTGTCTTGCTCAGGCCGGCCTCGAACTCGACGTGCACGATGTTCACGCGCCGACTACCCGCGCGGGCGAGCAAGCGTGTTCGCGCGTGATGCTCGGGCCGCGCCGTCCTCAGGCGGTCATTTGCTACAACGATCTCATTGCATTCGGCTTCATCAAGGCGGCCACCGCGCTCGGCATCAACGTGCCTCGCGACGTGTCGGTGACCGGGATCGACAACGTGCCGTACGGCGAGATATCGGCACCGACTTTGACGAGCGTGGACACGCAGAGCGAAATGATGGGCGAGATCGCCATGCAGAAACTGATCGATGCGCTCGCGGGCAAGGAAGCGATCGAGCATGTGACCATCGAGCCGTGCCTCGTCGTGCGCGAATCGACCGCGCTGGCTGCCAAGCCCGCGAAGAAGGCGCTTTGATGTCGCGGTGCGAGCAGACGTGCGTGGCGTTTCGCGACTATCTCGACGATCGCAGCAATGAAAAGTAGCGCTTGGGCGGTTAAGCGGCGTCGGCTCGCAACTCTTGGCATGAGTGTCTCCGCGCGGCTCGCGAGGTCGCGAGGCGCGTATCTGGGAATAAGAGGATTTTCCCAATATGTGTTTGGGAAAACGGTTACCCAGATTAACGAGTTTTGATCGG
The DNA here is from genome assembly GCF_001544475.1 of Caballeronia humi. Classification (GTDB taxonomy): domain Bacteria; phylum Pseudomonadota; class Gammaproteobacteria; order Burkholderiales; family Burkholderiaceae; genus Caballeronia; species Caballeronia humi. Next base: position 50,345 of record NZ_FCNW02000038.1, read on the forward strand.
GCTTACCAACGCTTTCGCCTAAGTGGTTTCCCTGAGTGAGTTTATCCCCTCAACCTGCCCGGCCCGCACGTGGTTCTTTTACTGGAGCGAGACCACCACCAACGCGATTCGGCAGCGTTATCCACATACCCGCTCATGTCGATCAACGCGATTCACACCGCCGACGCGCCGCCCTGGTTTTCACCCGTCGAATCAAGAACAGGCGGCGCAGTAACGATCGACTTGAGCGATGGCGTCGGCTGCGTGAGCTTTGAAAAATCTGGACGCGGGCGACGCAGCGCAGGCACGGCATCGAACGCCTGTTCGAACGCATGCGACACCGCGAGCGTCTTTCGGTCGCCACGAAATGGCCCGACAATCTGCAAGCCGAACGGCATGCCCGCATGATCGACGCCGCAGGGCAGCGAGAGCGCCGGATGCGTCGTGAGCGTGACCACGTACGTGAGCGCGAGCCAGCGGTAGTAGTTCTCCTGCGCGCGACCGTTGATCTGCGCCGCGTACAGTTCCTGCCACGGGAACGGGGTAACCGGCGTCGTTGGCGAAAGGATCACGTCGTAACGCTCGAACGCGCTTTGGAAACGCTGGAAGATGCGTGTCTGCTCGGCTTGCGCCCACGCGCTGTCCGCAAGCGACATCGTCGCGCCCATCTCGTAATTGGCGCGCGTGTTCGGCCCGAGCGCACCCGGATCGCGCGCATAGGCTTCGCGCAGGCCCGCGACGAAACTCTCCGCGCGAATCACGTCGAACGCGCGATGGACATCGCCCAGATCGAAGGCCACTTCCTCGCACTTGCGAACCATCGGCGCGATGGCGGCGATGCGCGAACGGAACGTGGAGCGGATCGCGTCGTCGACGTCGCAACTGCCGAAATCTTCGGTGTAGCCCACGCTCAGCGACGAGAGATCAAGTGGTTCGAGCGTCGCGAACGATAGAGAATCGACCGCGTAACTCAGCGGATCGCTGGTCGAGAGGCCGGCGGTCGCGGCGAGTTGCAGCGCGGTTTCGGCGACCGTGCGTCCCATCGGACCGACGACCGAGAGCGGCGTCCAGCCGAGCAGCCGCCGCGAATTGGGCACGAGTCCCGCTGATGGCCGGAAGCCAACTACGCCGCATTTCGACGCGGGAATGCGCAGCGACCCGCCCGTGTCCGATCCGGTGCAAACCGGCAGCATGTCGCAGGCAAGCGCCGCCGCCGATCCGCCCGACGAGCCGCCCGCGTTCAGTTCCGGACTAAAGGGATTGCCGGTCGCTCCCCACACCACGTTGCGCGTGTTCGCACCCGCGCCGAGTTCGGGCACGTTTGTCTTCGCCACCAGGATCGCACCGGCGGCGCGCAGGCGTTCAACCAGCACGACGTCACGCGAAGGCACGTGGCCGCGCGACATCGGCGAACCGTAGGTGGTGAGAAGACCAGCCGTATCTTCGAGATCCTTCACGCCGAGCGGCAGGCCGTGCAGCAGTCCGAGCGGCTCGCCATTCAATACCGCGCGCTCCGCGGCCTTCGCAGCTTCGCGCGCCGCTTCGAAGCAGGTTGCCGTCACGGCGTTCACGGCCGGGTTGATCGCTTCGATGCGCGCGATGCAGGCGTCGAGCAACTCCACCGGTGAGATCTCTCGCGCTCCGATCAAACGGCGAAGTTCGACGGCCGTGCGGCTCACGAGATCGGCGATGTCATTCATGGCTGGGTGTCATGGTGGACGGCGAATGGAAGGGAGCCGCAGAGCCGGAACCGCTCGCCAGCGTGCAATCGAGCTAAAGTCTCGCTAAGCAGATGAAAATCATTGATTAATTAAATCGCCCACTCCATCGCACCGCGTGGGATGCAGTCACAAAAATGCAGTGGGCTCGAACATCAATGTCCCGCTTCCTCGACGGTCAAATTGTTCTTGACCGACGACACGCCCGGAACCCCCTCAGCAACTTTCGCTGCAAGATCTATCTGCGTCTGATCGGGAGCCATTCCCACCAACGTTACCTTGCCGCCACGAGCGACGGCGTGAACGTCGGCAGATTCCAGGCCCTTTTGCTTGTACAACGTCGTCTGAACTTTCTTCGCCAGTTGCCGATCCGCTGCTCTAACCGACGATTTCGTTGCGCCAGCCTCTTGCGCACCAACAACGGGAACGGTAGCGACGATAGCGCTGACGGCTACCACAGCGGCGAGAAAGGTGTTGATTGATTTCATCTCTTCTCCTTCAGAAGGAAGTAGCAAAACTGCTTGGGACGACGCAAAAGATCACAAGTCATAACACGCTGCGTAGCGAAAAGTGCGCAAACTGGCGTTGATGACCTGCGGCCACGACTTTCGGGCAAACGAATTGTAAGCTCTTATTGTGGGTTGTACAGTGACGCAGGCTGGTCGTGGGGTAACGCCAACGTACTTCCGAAGGGCGTATGCACGGTTTGAAGTGTGTCGCGCTGTGGCGTTGCATCCGGGAACAGCGTTGCTCCACGATGAAACAGCGCGTCGGCATGTCGCTTCGGCGCTTCGATGCAAAGCACGAGCAATGCAATGATCTTCAGCGCTCGGCACAGAGTTTGCATTGAGAGACCGGCCGTGCCTCTTGCACGGACTTCGAAGCAAATTTTTATTCCAGGGAGACAACCATGCAGTGGACCACACCCGCCTTCACCGACTTGCGCTTCGGCTTTGAAATAACGATGTATATCGCCGTTCGATAGCGCGTCCAACGGCCGCTTGCACATGCCACCTCAGGCATGCGCGGCGGCATCACCGATACGATTCAGGAATTGAAAAACCCCGCTGCCAAACATCGGCTAGCGGGGTTGTCCAACGCCCACGGCGTCTATTGCGAGTTGCCGGCGTTAAGCGGTGTCGCGGAAGCGCGCGCGGCGTCGGCCGTGAGCTTGGAACCGCCCGCGCTATAGCCGTTCGAGAACAACAAAAACGCCATGATGTCCGCGTATTCCTCGTCCTTCATCTTGCCCGGCCGGTCCGCGGGCATGTTCGTCGCCATGTAGCCATAGATGCCGCCGATCGTGAGATGGGCGTCCTTCGCCGGCGCGAACGATGGGCCCCGCAGCGCAGGCGCATTGACGCCGCCCAGATCGGCCCCATGACACTTCGCGCACGCGCTTGAGTACAGCTTCTTGCCATGCGCGACCTGGCCCTTGTCGAAGGAAGGAACATCGCCGCCCGCAGCAGCCACCTTCACGAAACCTCCCGTTTCCGAAGACGTGGCGCTCGCCAGAACGCCCGATCGGCGGATGCCAGTCGAACGCACCGGGCCGTCGAGATACGCGTATTTCGTCGATGACGCTTGCGCTGTACGCGCGCTGTCGGGCAACGCCCACGCATCGGTCAGCGCAGCGAGCCGGCCGTCGGCGGCCATCTTCGCGAGCGCCGCATCGATGCGCGGCTGAAGTGCGGCGTTCTTCGCACCGAATGCGAAGACGAGCCGCCACTCCGCATACGGAGACGTCGTCGCTGACACGTTGAAGCGCTGTTTCGGATGGTCGAGCGTATAGGCGACCACCGCCGGATACCACACGATCGCGCGTGTTGCATGCCCCGTCGCGACCGCCTCCACCGTTCGCTCGGGCGTATTTTCCAGGTCCAGCTTGACGTCCTGTTCCTGGACCGCGATGAGCTGCGCAGGGCTCGCGTACGTGGCGGCAACCACGTTTGCGCGCCCTCGCTGTGCGACCGGATCGACGGTCGTCACGCTAACGTAGCCCGAGCGCAGATAATCCCGGGACAAGACCACCGCGTCGCCCGAGCCATCGGCGACCGACGACTGCGGGAAGCCGGCAATCGCATCGCAACTGCGCCCGAGCGTCTTGTGGAGTTCCTTGAGGGAAACGCCGTCATCGTCGCCCTCCCCGATTCCATCTTCGATGATCGATGCGGCGATGCCCGCGGTCTTGAACGCCTCCCGCGCGACGGCACGGTCCAGCGCGGCCGATGGGCTTCCGGGAAACGTACATACGCGCACGCCGGCAATGGACGTCGTTGGAACGAGTGCAGCGCCAAACACTAGCAGGCTGGCGGCTGCAGCCTGATGCAGACAAGTTTTCATGATGGGACTTCCGAATTAGGCTTGGGACACGAGGCTCGAGGCGTCACGCTGTCTCACCCGCGTTGCACGGGCGAGACAGCGCGCGATGTCGCGAATCAGCTGTGGTTAAGCGCGAACACGTACAGCGTTCCGCCGACCGGAATCTTCTCGGCGGCCTTCGCCATCGGGCCGCCCCAGATCGGGTTGGCGCCGCCGTAACCGGCCAGAATCGCCACGTATTGCTTACCCTCTATCTCGAACACCGAAGGCTGCGCAATAACGCCGCTCGCGAGTTTCGGGCTTTGCCAGAGCACCTTGCCGGTCGCTTCATCGAAGGCCAGCAGATGACCGTCCAGCGAGCCGCTGAATGCAAGGCCGCCGGCGGTCGTCGCGACGCCACCGTTCCACGGCAACTTCGACCAGTGGCTCCAGACCTTCTTGCCCGTGTTGACGTCGATTGCCTGCAATTCGCCGTAGCCCTGGCTGCCCGGTTCGGGCTTGATCTCGAATCCCTCGCCCAGATACGGAAGCCCCTTCATGTACGTGACCGATTTGCCGGACAACGTCATGCACGCATGCAGCGATGGAACAATGGCAAGATGCTTTTCCGGATCGTACGACGTGGACCACCAATTCTTGCCGCCGAGGAAGCTCGGGCAGGTCTCGATAGTCGTGCCCACTTTCGGGTACTTCGTTTCGTCCTGGATCGGCGCGCCCTCCGCCGTGTAGCCCGTGACCGAAGTCGCTCTGACGAACGGCTTCGCGTAGATCAGCTTGCCATTGCTTCGATCGATCGCATGGAAGTATCCGTTGCGGTCCGCGTGAATGACAGCATCGTAGTCCTTGTTCTCGTAGTTGATCTTCGCCAGCACCGGCGTATTGACGCCGTCGTAATCCCAGGTGTCGTGTCGCGTGTATTGATAGTGCCACTTGATGTCGCCGGATTTCGGGTCCATCGCCAGCAGCGAGTTCGAGTAGAGGTTGTCGCCCGGCCGCAGATCCGCAAGCCACGGTCCGGGGTTGCCGACGCCCCAGAACAACGTCTTCGATGCGGGATCGTAGGTGCCCGTCAACCACGCCGGCGCGCCGCCGTGTTCCTGCGTGCCGTCAGGCCAGGTATCGCCATGCTTTTCGCCCGCGCCCGGCACGGTATAGCGTTTCCACAGGACGTTGCCATCGTCGGGATTGAGCGCCGCGATGAAACCCCGCGCGCCATACTCGCCCCCTGCGCTGCCGACGACTAGCGCACCGTCGAGCGCAAGCGGAGCCAGCGAGAACGCGTAGCCAACGCCCGGCTCGAACATCTGCTTCTTCCACACGACCGCACCGGTCTGCGCGTCCAGCGCGGCAACCTCGCCACTGAGCATCGCGACGTAGACGTTCTTGCCGTAGAGCGCGACGCCCCGGTTGATCACGTCGCAACACGCGGTCTTGAAGGATTCGGCGCCCAGCTTCGGTTCGTATTTCCAGAGTTGCTTGCCCGTCGCGGCATCGAATGCATAGACGTTGTCCTTGGGCGTCGTGACGAACATCAGCCGTCCGTTGACGAGCGGCGTCGCCTCGAAGCCCTGCTTAAGCTCGGCGGGAAACTTGTAGCTCCACACCTGCTTGAGGCTTTTGACGTTTGACGTCGTGATCTGCTTGAGCGGCGAATGGGCGTGACCGTCGTAGGTACGGTAGTAGGTGAGCCATCCCGGATCGCCTTGTGCCTGCGTGAGCCGGTCATAAGTCACCGGCGGATAATCGGCGGCCGCGCCTGCCGCCGCACTGAACGTCAGACCGACGGCCACAGCGATGCCGATCGCAGACGTCGCTGCCAGCGTAATGGAACCTACACGTGTTTTCATCCCTGTCTCCTGGTGAGCAGTCGACGCGATGCTGGTCGCGTCTTTTGTGTCTTGTGGGTATGGATGTGCTGCGCGACGAATAAGGCAAATCGCATGCCATCGCTTTGAACACGGCCTCGCCGGGCGGCGCGCTATGCGTGGCGCGCCAACGAATACGCGTTAGTCAGCGTTGCTGGCTGCGGGACAGTGCGCGTGAGCTGTTGTGTCTTGGTACAGTGAACGAGGGAGGTGTTACTCGATGGCGCAGCTTCGATTTGCCTTGCAGGCATGGCTGTAACTGCGGAGATGTCTCGACGAAGCGCATGCGCCCGAGAATGCGACAGCGCCTTTCGCCGCCGCTAGGGAGCCGATCCAGCAGGAGCGGCCAACGCTTTTTTTTGTTCTATCTTGCGCTGGGCGTCCTGTATGTTCTGCGGATAGTCGCGGTCTTCGAGGGTCGACTGATACCCGTTCGCTCGCAATTCGGTCAGTTCAGCGTCCCGCCGCGCCCGGCGTGCGTCGCGGTCCTCCTGCTGTGATTGCGCTGCACACGGAATCCACAGAGCCGCGAGCAATACACATGTGATGCGTGCCGCCGGTATCGCGCTCGACTCATCCATCATGGCCTCCTCGATGCATGCCTTCATCGCTGCGGTTGCGCGATCTGGCCGCCTCGGTGGTCTCGCCGTTCGGCAGCACTGACATGCACGATACCATCGCGGCGGGGACGACCGTTAGCCGCGCGGTCCGAAGGAAACCCTCGTCGGGACTATGTCCAGCGTTTCATTCAAACGCGCCCAGACCGTTGTTCCGTCTGCGCGAATCGCTTCGAATTCCTCCTTCTGCCCGTCGAGCCCGAGCACCTTGATCTCGCCCGACCGGCTGCTCTCCCTGATCGCCTGGAGCGCACCGAGGTCCATCTGGCCGTTCGCTGCGAACACGGGGTCGATCGTGCCGGCAGGATGCGCCTGCAAAATGTTCTGCATCGTCGCGTAGAGCGTTGAAAAGCTGCGGCGAATTTGCCTGAGCGATGTGGTCGCCGAGGATCGCGACGATTTGGGCTTTTCCGTCGATGTGCGTCACGGGCGGCGTTCCGTGTTGGCAGTAATGCGCTCAATCAGACGCTGCACGCGCAGCGCATCATCACCGGTTGCCAGCGGCGCGCGATCTTCGCGTATGGCGGCCACGAAGTCCTTCAGCAGATCGCGATGGGCCGTGTGAGAAAAGTCCATCGGCTTTGCGCCGAACCCGGACGACGAGGGGTCCTTGAATTCATCGACTCTGCCATCGCGAAAGAACACGCGCAGGTGACCGCCTTCGAGCACGGCCGTCCCGTTCTCGCCGATCAAATCGATGCGCTCGGGAAAGCCGGGAAACGCGGCCGTCGTCGCGAGTATCTGGCCCGCAGCACCGCTCTCGAACGTGAGTGCGGCGCTTGCGAAGTCTTCCGCTTCCATCGAATGCAAGGCCGTCGTTGCGGTTGCGGCTACCACCTCCGACACGTCGCCGGCCAGCCACAGCAGAATATCGAGCGAATGAATCGCCTGCGTCATCAACACGCCGCCGCCGTCGCGTGCATACGTGCCGCGGCCGGGCTCATCGTAGTAGGACTGTGGCCGCCACCAGCGCAGATCGACGCCCGCAAAGGCGATCGGTCCGAGTGTGCCGTTCGTCGCCAGCGCCGCAAGCCGCTGGACAGCGGGACGAAAGCGATTCTGAAACACCACGCCGAGTCGCACGCCGGCATCGCGGCAAACCTGAACCGTGCGTTCTGCGCGAGTCATCGATATGTCGAGCGGCTTTTCAAGCAGCACGTGCTTGCGTGCGGCCGCGGCCCGCTCGACGAGCTCAAGATGCGTGTTGGGTGGCGCAAGCACCAGCACGGCATCGACGCTTCGATCGTTCAACACTGCGTCGAATGACTCGCTGACCGGGAAGCCGTGCGTGCTGGCGAAGTGCTTCAGCCGCTCCGGCGAACGGCCGACCACGCCCACCACTTGCACTTCGTCGTTCAATTCTTTTAGCGCGAGCGCATGAGGCGTGGCAGCGAGCCCTGCACCAACGATCGCGATTCGAGTTTTGCGCATCGGTCCGTCCTTGAAGAGCGTGTTTAGATTAGTGCGGTCAACTCCGGAACGGCTTCGAAAAGGTCCTGAGCCAGTCCGTAATCCGCGACGCCGAAGATCGGCGCTTCCGCGTCCTTGTTGATCGCGACGATGACCTTCGAGTCTTTCATCCCGGCCAAGTGCTGGATCGCGCCCGAGATGCCGACTGCCACGTACAACTGCGGTGCGACGATCTTGCCGGTTTGCCCAACTTGGTAGTCGTTCGGGACGAAACCCGCATCGACCGCTGCGCGCGATGCGCCGAGCGCCGCGTTGAGCTTGTCCGCGAGCGGTTCCAGAACTTTCGTGTAGTTTTCGCCATTGCCCAAACCACGACCACCCGACACGATGATCGACGCCGATGTCAGTTCCGGACGATCCAGCTTCGTGAGTTCGCGCGACACGAATTGAGAAATGCCCGCGTCCGCCGCCGCTCCGATCTTCTCCACCGATGCACTACCGCCCTCGGCCGCCACCGGATCGAAACCCGTGGAGCGGACGGTGATCACCTTGATCGCATCGCTCGATTGGACGATGGCGATTGCGTTACCGGCATAGATCGGGCGCTCGAACGTATCGGCGGAATCGACTGCGGTGATATCGCTGATTTGCGCGACATCTAAATGCGCCGCGATGCGCGGCGCGATGTTCTTACCGTAAGCGGTAGCGGGCGCGAGAATGTGCGAATAATCCTTCGCGATATTCAGCACCGTTCCTTC
>NZ_FCNW02000039.1 GCF_001544475.1 Caballeronia humi
ACGACGGCTACGTGCTGACGTGCCAGTGCCATCCGGTGAGCGATCGCGTCGTCGTGAGTTACGACGAACGTTGAGCGGGATATCGGTTGGCTTACACTCAGGGATCGCTTTCTGCGGTCCCTTTTTCGTTCGCCGGCCACTTTCACGATGAGCATCATCCACGTTACGAACGGCGATCACGCCGCCGACACCCTTCGAGAAGCGCTCAAGCTCGCCGAACGCGACGAGCGCGTGATCGCGCTGAAGGACGATCTCGCGGTCGGGACGTTGAAGGGCGTCGACGACGCGCCGGAAACGCGCGCCACGTTCTGGCGGCATGTGCTGACGCGCGAGGGCATCGACTTCGAGGCCGAGTTCGAGCAGCAGGAAGCGCAACTGCAAAGCCTCGTGCGCAGCGACGCGCAGATCGTCGTGTGGCACGGCCAGAGCGCGTCCGATCAGCTCGCGCTGCGGCGGGTCGCCTATCATCTGCGCAACGCGCCGCAGCGTCTGAACGAAGCGAAGCTATCCGAACGCGACCTGCCCATGACCATCGATGCCGACGGCCACGAGCGCCGCCGCGGCCGCGCGGACGGCATCACGGCGGTCGGCATGTTCACCGCACAAGAACTGCTCGCGAAACTGCCGAGCGCCGCGCCGATTTCGGTGTTGCGCATCGGGCGGCTCGCGCTCGAATGGCAGGAAGCGAAGCATATGAACGCCGAAACGCGCGGGTGGCACGAGAACACGTTCGTCTCGGGCAATTTCGCCGACATCGACGAAGCGATCCTCGACGCGCTCACCGCCGACTGGCAAGACGCGCGGCGCATCGCGGGCGCGGTGATGGGCGGCGACTTCGGCTTCCTGGTCAGCGATTCGATCGCACTCTGGCGATGCCGCGAGCTCGCAGCCGCGGGACGGCTTAAACTTCGCGGCGAGCCGGGCAATGTCGCCCAGGCCGAACTCCGGCGCAAATAAGCGCAACCCTCCAGCAATTCCACTGAAGATAAATGGCCCGCACAAGAGCGCCCGACCACGACACCCAGCGCGAGCAGATTCTCGAACTCGCTGCCGCCAAATTCGCGCAAACGAGCTATCCGAGCACCTCGATGGCCGATCTCGCCGCCGCGAGCGGCACGTCGAAAGCGCGTCTGTACCACTACTACGCGAGCAAGGAAGCGATCCTCTTCGACCTGCTCGACCGCTACACGAAGCGGCTGATGTTGATCATCGCCGAGGTGGAAGGCGCGAGCCAGCGGCGCGGTTTGAGCGAGCGCGAGGCGTTCGCCGAGCTGGTGCGCGCGTTTCTCGCGGAGTACGAGACGTCGCACAGCCGCCATGTCGCGCTGCTGAACGACGTGAAATACCTTGAAGACGCGCAACGCACGATCGTGCTCGACCGTCAGCGCGACATCGTCGCCGCGTTCGCCCGACAATTGGCGCGCGCATACCCGGCGCGCGCGACGAAGGAAAACCAGACCGCGCTCACGATGATGGTGTTCGGCATGATCAACTGGACGTTCACGTGGCTGAAGCCGGGCGGCAAGCTGGGATATCGCGAATTCGCGGAACAAGTCATGGACGTGATCGAGAACGGCCTGAACGGCGACGCATGAATTGTTGCGGTACAGCATGTCGAATTTACAATTCGATGTCATTTGGAGATACCGGCCCCAATTAATTGATATTTCACGACATTTTTTGTACTAAACGTTCTTTTAGAAGCCGGTCTCAGGGTCTTTTTAAGGGTTTTCCCGTATCCCGATTTCACTATTCGGGTAAAATTCGTTTTGCGATGCAGCACGTCGCATGACGATTCAAGGAGAACCCATCGTGAACATCACTCTTAACCGCTTTGCCGCACCCACCCTCGTAGCCGAGCGCGCGCTGCCTGAGGCAGGTCGAACGCCGGTTCTCGTTCGCGAGTTGTCATCGGGCGACCGCGAACGTCTCCTCACCCATTTCCTCGCACTTGACGAAGACGATCGCCTGCTGCGTTTTGGCCAGATCGTGCCGGACCACGTGATCGACAATTACGTCCGCAATATGGATTTCGCGCGCGACACGGTCTTCGGCGTGTTCGATTACGAACTGCGTCTGGTCGGCGTCGGCCATCTGGCCTATCTGCCGGCGGAAGGCGACAAGCGCACGGCCGAGTTCGGCGTGTCTGTTTTGGAAAGCGCACGCGGCCAGGGCATCGGCACCAAGCTCTTCGAGCGCGCCGCCATCCGCAGCCGCAATACGCAGGTTTCGACGCTCTATATGCACTGCCTGTCGCGCAATTCGACGATGATGCACATCGCGAAGAAATCGGGCATGAAGATCGAGTACGCATACGGCGAGGCCGATGCCTATTTGTCGCTCACGCCGGCCGATCAGAGCAGCCTCATCGCGGAGATGCTCCAGGAGCAGGCCGCCGTATTCGATTACACGATCAAGCGCCAGGCGCGTCGCGCGTCGCAGATGTTCCAGGTGTTCATGCCGACAGCGGACGCGGCTTAAGAATCAGCGCGGGGTTGTATCGGCCAGAGTTGGCGCTTTAGCGCTTACTCCGGCTCCATGCAACGAAATTGCACTGTGAGTGGGACCGAAACAAGAAAGGGCGGCAATGACCGCCCTTCTGCTTTTGAGCTTCTGCGTGCGATGGCTTTATAACAGCGGCAGCGCCGTCGTTTCCTTGATGCGTTCGAGCGAGAAGCTCGTTTTCACGTCGATCACCGACGGATGGTGCAGCAAATGATCCTGCACGAAACGCGAAAAGTGCGCCATGTCCTCCACCTGCACGCGCAACAGGTAATCCATATCCCCCGTCATTGCATCGCAAGCGACGACTTCCGGCCAATCCTGCACCGCCTCGCGGAATAAATCGGCGTGCGTCGCGGGATTCGACGATCGCGGCGCGAACGACGTCCCGCCGCGCTTTTCCAGCCGCACGTTCACATACGCGAGCAGCCCGAGCCCAAGCTTCTGTGAATCGAGCAACGCGACATAACCGCGAATCACGCCGCTTTCCTCCAGCCGCCGAATCCGCCGCAAACACGGACTCGGCGACAAATTCACCCGATCCGCGATCTCCTGATTCGACAGCCGGCCATTCTCCTGCAGGATCGCAAGAATCTTGCGGTCGATCGCATCCAGTTCGATATCAGCCATTTTTTGTCTCCTCCTTTCAAATCCTTGGCAGTAACTTGCGCAATCGTAGTCATCGGCGATTTATTTCGCAAGCATTCGCCGCGCGTGCTTCAGTACACTTCTTTTCAATATTTCCACGCAAAGATTCCAAGGAGACACGCATGACATTCCAGGGCTGGGACAACCCGATGGGCACCGACGGTTTCGAGTTCATCGAGTACACGGCACCCGATCCCGTCGCGCTCGGCAAGCTGTTCGAGCAGATGGGCTTCACCGCGATCGCGCGGCATCGTCACAAGAAAGTGACGCTGTATCGGCAGGGCGAGATCAATTTCATCATCAACGCCGAGCCGGATTCGTTCGCGCAACGCTTCGCGCGCCAGCACGGGCCGTCGATTTGCGCGATCGCGTTTCGCGTCGCCGATGCGGGGCAGGCCTACAAGCGCGCGCTCGAACTCGGCGCCTGGGGCTTCGACAACAAGACCGGCCCGATGGAGCTGAACATCCCGGCGATCAAGGGCATCGGCGATTCGCTGATCTATTTCGTCGATCGCTGGCGCGGCAAGAACGGCGCGCAGCCGGGCAGCATCGGCGATATCAGCATCTACGACGTCGATTTCGAACCGATCGCCGGCGCCGAGCCGAATCCGGTCGGCCACGGTCTGACCTATATCGATCACCTGACGCATAACGTCCACCGCGGCCGCATGATCGAATGGGCCGAGTTCTACGAGCGCTTGTTCAACTTCCGCGAAGCGCGTTATTTCGATATCGAAGGCAAGGTGACGGCGGTCAAGTCGAAGGCCATGAGTTCGCCGTGCGGCAAGATCCGTATTCCGATCAACGAGGAAGGCTCGGAGACGGCGGGCCAGATCCAGGAATATCTCGACGCGTATCGCGGCGAAGGCATCCAGCACATCGCGCTCGGCACCGACGACATTCACAGCACGGTCGACGGCCTGCGCGACGCGAAGATCGCGCTGCTCGACACCATCGATACCTATTACGAACTGGTGGATCGCCGCGTGCCGAACCACGGCGAATCGGTGGCGGATTTGAAGAAGCGCAAGATCCTGATCGACGGCGTGCGCGACGAAATCCTGCTGCAGATTTTCACGGAGAACCAGATCGGGCCGATCTTCTTCGAGATCATCCAGCGCAAGGGCAATCAGGGCTTTGGTGAAGGTAACTTCAAGGCGCTGTTCGAATCGATCGAACTCGATCAGATGCGGCGCGGCGTGCTGAGAGACACGACGGCGAGCTGATACCGCGAGGCGAATAAAAAGGCGAGGATCGAAAACGATCCTCGCCTTTTTTGTTTTTGACGGCCCATGCTCGGGGTAACGGCACCGGACAGGCCGCAGGGAATCAATCGTCCGACTCGTCGTCGGATTCGGAAGCGGTGCGTCCCGCGTTGCCGCTTTGGGCGGACGGCACGCGCACTTGCGCCACCTGCTTCGCGGACGATGCGGTGATTTGAGACGGATTCGTGTTGCCGGCGCGAATGGGCGCGTTCATCGCGAAAAACGCGGCCGAAACCATCAGGAAGCTCTGGATGTGGCGCTGTTTCATTGTTTCTCCTTCTGACTGCGTGCTGCTTTATGTACTGCTAGTGCTGCTTCGTAAAGCGTGACTCCGAACTACGGTACGCAAAATTGCGCAAGCGGGTGATTAGACAGGAGTCTACCGTCCGGTTCCCGAAATCGGTCGAATTTACACCTCGTAACATCCGTGCGCAAAGGCACCTGAAAACTTCGTCAAACGGTCATAAACTTAGCTAACGCGAGGATTTTTCAGCGGGTTTTTACCACTGCCGGAAAAGTCTGCAAGTCGTCACACTCACAATCCCGGCCGAAGCGTCCACAAGACGCCGAAGTCCGCAGAATGCTTTGGTGATCCCAAACTGGGTGGAGGAGTACACATAATGAATGCCCCGCTAGACGCAGAACAAAGAGCTTCGCTAGAAGCCGCGCTCAAATCCGTCACGCTCGACGACAAATACACGCTCGAACGCGGCCGCGCGTACATGAGCGGCATCCAGGCGCTGGTCCGCCTGCCGATGCTGCAACAGGAACGCGACAAGGCCGCCGGGCTCAATACCGCCGGTTTCATCTCCGGCTATCGCGGTTCCCCCTTGGGCGGTCTCGACCAGTCGTTGTGGAAGGCGAAGAAGCATCTCGCCGCGCACGGCGTCGTGTTCCAGCCGGGCGTCAATGAAGACCTCGCGGCCACCGCAGTCTGGGGCTCGCAGCAAGTCAACCTGTACCCGAGCGCCAAATACGACGGCGTTTTCTCGATGTGGTACGGCAAAGGCCCGGGCGTCGATCGCTCCGGCGACGTCTTCAAGCACGGTAATTCCGCAGGCTCGGCCCCGAACGGCGGCGTACTGGTGCTCGCCGGCGACGATCACGCCGCCAAATCGTCGACGCTCGCTCATCAGTCGGAACACGTCTTCAAGGCGTGCGGCCTGCCGGTGCTGTTTCCTTCGAACGTGCAGGAGTATCTCGATTTCGGCCTGCACGGCTGGGCGATGAGCCGCTACTCCGGCCTCTGGGTCGCGATGAAGTGCGTGACCGACGTGGTGGAATCGTCGGCGTCCGTCGATATCGATCCGCATCGCACGAAAATCGTGATTCCCACCGATTTCGCGATGCCCGACGGCGGTCTCAATATTCGCTGGCCCGATCCGCCGCTCGTGCAGGAAGCGCGTCTGCTCGACTACAAGTGGTACGCCGCCCTCGCCTACGTGCGCGCGAACAAGCTGGACCGCATCGAAATCGATGCGCCGAACGCGCGCTTCGGCATCATGACGGCGGGCAAGGCCTATCTCGACGTGCGTCAGGCGCTCGCGGACCTCGGTCTCGATGACGAAACCTGCGCCCGCATCGGCATTCGGTTGTACAAGGTCGGCTGCGTGTGGCCGCTCGAAGCGCAGGGCGCGCATGCGTTCGCGCACGGGCTGGAGGAGATTCTGGTCGTCGAGGAAAAGCGCCAGATTCTCGAATACGCGATCAAGGAAGAGTTGTACAACTGGCCGGATGCGCAGCGTCCGCGCGTGTACGGCAAGTTCGACGAAAAGGACGGCGCGGGCGGCGAATGGTCGGTGCCGATGGGCAACTGGCTGCTGCCGGCGCATTACGAATTGTCTCCAGCGATCATCGCGAAGGCGATCGCGACGCGGCTCGACAAGCTCGACCTGCCCGACGAGGTGCGCGCGCGCATCGCGACGCGCATCGCCGTGATCGAGGCGAAGGAACGCGCGCTGGCGAAGCCGCGCGTCGAAGCCGAGCGCAAGCCTTGGTTCTGCTCGGGCTGTCCGCACAACACGTCGACGAACGTGCCGGAAGGCTCGCGCGCGATGGCCGGCATCGGCTGCCACTACATGACAGTGTGGATGGACCGCAGCACGAGCACATTCAGCCAGATGGGCGGCGAAGGCGTCGCGTGGATCGGCCAGGCGCCGTTCACGAACGACAAGCACGTGTTCGCCAATCTCGGCGACGGCACGTACTTCCATTCTGGCCTGCTCGCGATCCGCGCGGCGATCGCGTCGAAGACGAACATCACTTACAAGATTCTCTACAACGATGCCGTCGCGATGACGGGCGGGCAGCCCGTCGACGGCGTGTTGACCGTGCCGCAGATCACGCATCAACTCGCCGCCGAAGGCGCGTCGAAGATCGTGATCGTCACCGACGATCCGGAGAAGTACTCGGCGAACGTCGGGCTGGCACCGGGCATCGACGTGCATCATCGCGACAAGCTCGACGATGTTCAACGCGAGCTACGCGAGATTGCCGGCACGTCGATCCTGATCTACGACCAGACTTGCGCGACCGAGAAGCGCCGTCGCAGGAAGCGCGGCGCGTATCCCGATCCGGCGAAACGCGTGGTGATCAACGAGGCAGTCTGCGAAGGCTGCGGCGATTGCTCGGTGAAGTCGAATTGCCTCTCGGTCGAGCCGCTCGATACCGAGTACGGCACGAAGCGCCAGATCAACCAGTCGACGTGCAACAAGGATTATTCGTGCCTGAACGGCTTCTGCCCGAGCTTCGTCACGGTCGAAGGCGGACAGTTGAAGAAGCCGAAGGCATCGAGCGTCGCGGGCGACGCGATGCCCGCCGTGCCGGAACCCGATCTGCCTGAAATCGCGCGGCCTTACGGCGTGCTCGTGACGGGCGTCGGCGGGACGGGCGTCGTGACGATCGGCGCGCTGCTCGGCATGGCGTCGCACCTGGAGCAAAAGGGCGTGACCGTGCTCGACGTCACTGGCCTGGCGCAGAAAGGCGGCGCCGTGATGAGCCACGTGCAGATCGCGAACAAGCCGGGCGACATCCACGCCACGCGCATCGCGATGGGCGAGGCCGATCTCGTGATCGGCTGCGATGCAATCGTGACGGCAAGCGACGAATGCGGCTCGCGGATGCAGCCGAACCATACGCGCGTCGTCGTGAACAGCGCGCAGACGCCAACCGCCGAGTTCATCAAGAACCCGAACTGGCGCTTCCCCGGCGCGAGCGCCGAGGCGGATATCCGCGCGGCGGCGGGCGAGCACGTCGCGATGGTCGATGCGAACCAGTTCTCCGTCGCGCTGCTCGGCGACGCGATCTACACGAATCCGTTCGTGCTCGGCTACGCGTGGCAGCGCGGCTGGGTGCCGCTGCGTCACGAATCGCTCGTGCGCGCGATCGAATTGAATGCGGTGCAGGTCGAGAAGAATCTCGCGGCGTTCGAATGGGGCCGTCGCGCGGCGCATGACGTCGAGGCCGTACGCCGTATCGTAAATTCGCAAGGCAGCGGCGCGGCGCAGGGCGGCACGAGCAAGATCATCGCGCTGCATACGCCGAAGGCACTCGACAAGCTGATCGAAAAGCGCCTCGCCTATCTCGCCGACTATCAAAACGAAGCGTATGCGGCGCGTTACGGCCGGCTGGTCGCGCAGGTTCGCACGGCGGAGGCGGAGCTTGGTTCGAACGAAGGGCAGTATCCGCTGACGGAAGCCGTCGCGAAGAATCTGCACAAGCTGATGGCGTACAAGGACGAGTACGAAGTGGCGCGTCTTTATGCCGATCCGGCTTTCGTTGAGAAGCTGAAGGGCAGCTTCGAAGGCGACTGGAAGATCAAGTTCCATCTCGCGCCGCCCGCGTTCTCGAAGAAGGACGCGAAAGGGCATCTGGTCAAGAAGCAGTACGGCCAGTGGGTGCTGCCCGCGATGCGCGTGCTCGCAAAGCTGAAGTTCCTGCGCGGAACGGCGCTCGATGTGTTCGGCAAGACGGAGGAGCGGCGGATGGAGCGGGCGTTGATCGTCGAGTACGAAGGGCTCGTGAAGGAGCTGATCGCCGGGTTGACGCTACCGAAACTCGCGCTGGCAATCGAACTCGCGAGTCTGCCCGATTCGATGCGCGGATACGGTCACGTGAAGGACAACAACGTGCAGGCCGCGAAGACGAAGTGGAACGCGCTGCTGGCTCGCTGGCGCGAAGGACAAAACGGCGAGGCGCGGCAGGTGGCTTGATTATTTGTTAGCGTTGGCAAGTAAAAAGGGCGGTCCGTGTTGCGGACCGCCCTTTTTTGCTTCGGCTTCAAATCAGCTTAGAACACGCAGCCGACCCGTGCGCGGACGCCGCATCGCCATGACCCGTCGACGAAAAGCCGCCGATGCGGCCACGCGCCATCACGCGATCGATACGTGCCGCTGACATCGATCACATCACATCGCGCTCTTCCCCACCCGCGCGCCCGCCGACGCCACCGCCGTCATGTTGATGATCCGCCGCACCGTCGCCGCCGGCGTCAAAATATGCACCGGCTTGTCGGTGCCGAGCAGGAACGGCCCGACCGTCACGCCTTCACCGCTCACCATCTTGAGCAGGTTGTACGTGATGTTCGCCGCCTCGACGTTCGGCATGATCAGCAGGTTCGCCTCGCCGTGCAGCGACGTGCCCGGGAACGCGGACTTGCGCACCGCCTCCGACAAAGCCGCATCGCCGTGCATCTCGCCATCGACTTCGAGATGCGGCGCACGTTCCGCGATCAGCTTGCGCGCCGCGGCCATGCGTTTGGCGGAAGCCGTCGGCACGCTGCCGAAATTCGAGTTCGACACGAGCGCCACCTTCGGCTGGATGCCGAACTTCTCGATTTCGCTCGCCGCGAGAATCGTCATGTCGGCGAGTTGCTCGGGCGTCGGCTCTTCGTTGACGTATGTATCGCTGATGAAGAGGTTGCGCCCCTGCAGCATCAGCAGGTTCATCGCGGCGAAGTTCTGCACGCCCTTCGCCTTGCCCAGCACCTGCTCGATGAACTTCAGGTGATCCTGATACGTATCGATCAGGCCGCAGATCATCCCATCGGCGTCGCCCATATGGACGAGGATCGCGCCGATCAGCGTGTTGAACTTGCGCAGCGCTGCCTTCGCGCTCTCCGGCGTCACGCCGCTGCGCGCCGCGATGCTGTGATATTCCTGCCAGCTTTTCTGATAGCGCGGATCGTCCTCGGGATTGACGATCTCGAAGTCGACGCCAGGCTTCAGCTTCGAGCCCATCTTCTTCAGCCGCATCTCGACGACCGCAGGACGCCCGATGATGATCGGCTTCGCGATCTTCTCCAGCAGCACGAACTGCGCGGCGCGCAGCACGCGCTCGTCCTCGCCTTCCGCGAACGCGATGCGCGCGGGCGCCGACTTCGCCGCCTGGAACACCGGCCGCATCACCATCCCCGTGCGATACACGGTCGTGCCGAGTTCCTCGCGATAGGCGTCCATGTCGTGGATCGGACGCGTCGCGACGCCCGAATCCATCGCGGCCTGCGCGACGGCCGGCGCGATCTTGATGATCAGGCGCGGGTCGAACGGCTTCGGAATCAGGTACTCCGGGCCGAATTCCAGCGAATGGCCTTCGTAGGCCTTCGCGACTTCATCGCCCTGATCGGTTTCCTCGGCGAGTTCCGCGATCGCGCGCACGCACGCGAGCTTCATCTGTTCGGTGATCGTGGTCGCGCCGACGTCCAGCGCGCCGCGGAAGATGAACGGGAAGCACAGCACGTTGTTGACCTGGTTCGGATAGTCCGAACGGCCCGTCGCGATGATGCAGTCCGGGCGCACCCTCTTCGCTTCTTCCGGGCGGATTTCCGGCTCCGGATTGGCGAGCGCGAGGATCAGCGGCTTGTCGGCCATCGTCGTGACCATCTCGGCTTTGAGCACGCCCGCGCTGGAACAGCCGAGGAACACGTCACAGCCGTGCATCGCATCGGCGAGCGTGCGCGCGTCGGTCGTCGCCTGATAGCGCTCCTTCGATGCATCGAGATTGCCGCGTCCTTCGAAGATCACGCCCTTCGAATCGACGACGAGCGTATTCGACTTCTTGAGGCCGAGGTCGACGAGCAGGTCCAGACAAGCGATTGCCGCCGCGCCCGCGCCCGAGCACACGAGCTTCACTTCGTCGAGCTTCTTGCCGACCACTTTCAGGCCGTTGAGAATCGCCGCCGACGCAATGATCGCCGTGCCGTGCTGGTCGTCGTGGAAGACGGGGATCTTCATGCGCTCGCGCAGCTTCTTCTCTATATAGAAGCACTCCGGCGCCTTGATGTCCTCCAGGTTGATGCCGCCGAGCGTCGGTTCGAGCATCGCGATCGCTTCGACGAGCTTGTCCGGGTCGGTCTCGGCGAGTTCGATGTCGAACACGTCGATGCCCGCGAACTTCTTGAACAGACACCCTTTGCCTTCCATCACCGGCTTGGCGGCGAGCGGCCCGATGTTGCCGAGCCCGAGCACGGCCGTGCCATTCGTCACGACGCCGACCAGATTGCCGCGCGAGGTGTACTTCTGCGCGTCGAGCGGTTCGTCGAAGATCGCCATGCACGCGGCCGCGACGCCCGGCGAATACGCGAGCGAGAGGTCGAGCTGGTTGGAAAGCGGCTTGGTCGGCGTGACGGAAATCTTGCCGGGCTTCGGATTCTGGTGATACGCGAGGGCGCTTTGCTTCAGTTGTTCGTCCATGATTAGCCTAGAGACGTTGGTGATTTTTCGAATAGGGGCCTCGCTGCCTTGACGCGGCCGCGGGGTGTCAATCGTGGATCGATCGTACGGCGGCGCCCGGCACGCCTGGTAAGGCGCGGCATCTCGCCGATGTGGATGACAGCGGCGGACGGAGCTTTTTTTGGGAGAATTAGTGTACACCCCGCGCATTGAATGACGCGAAGCAGCATTTGATCGAAGACGATGGGCGAAACCCTTAGCCAGCGTACTTTGGTGCGAAGAAAGCCGTGGTTATAGCAGTTCGGCGCCGCGCCGCTCGGGGATCAGGAAGAGCGTCGCGACGATGTCGAGCAGATAGATCGACGCGAGCAGCGCCAGCGCCGCCGCGAACGAATAGCGCGCCGCGAGCGCGCCCACGGCCACCGGCCCGAACCCGCCAACCGCCCGGCCGATGTTGAACAGTACGTTCTGCGCGGTCGCGCGAGCCTCGGTCGGATAGAGCTCGGAGATAAGCGCGCCGTAGCCGCCGATCATTCCGTTCACGAACACGCCCATCAGCGCGCCGCCAATCAGGAGCGCGAACGGCGTCGTCAGATTCGAGTAGACGAAAACCATCACGACTGCGCCGATCTGATAGACGAGGAACGCGGGCTTGCGGCCGAAGCGGTCGGCGGCGATGCCGAAGAGCCAGATGCCGAGCGCCATGCCGAGGACGGTCACGGCCGTCCAGACACCGGACTTCGTCAGCGAGTAGCCGAACGTCTTCGAAAGATAGCTCGGCAGCCAGATCATCAGGCCGTAGTAGCCGAAGTTCTGCACCGAGCACAGGATCACGACGCCGAGACTCGCGCGCGCGGTGCGGGCGTCGTCGAAGAGGCGCCGGAGCGGGAGTTTGCGGCTAACGCTTCGGCGTTCAGTGAAAAGCGCCGGTTCTTCCACGCGCCGCCGCACGCCGAACGACACGACCGCTGGCAGCAAGCCGACGGCGAACATCCCGCGCCAGCCGATCAGCGGCAAAAGCAGCGGCGTGAGGAGCGCGGCGGCGAGCACACCCGCCTGCCACCCAAGCCCCACATACGACGACGCCCGCGCCCGCTGTCGTGCCGGCCAAGCCTCGGCGACGAGCGCCATGCCGATGCCGAACTCCCCGCCGAGCCCGATCCCCGCGACGGTGCGATAGAACAGCAGATCGCCGAAACCCTGCGCGAGCGCGCAGAGGCCGGTGAAGACGGCGAAGAGGAGAATTGTCCACGTCAGCATTTTCACGCGGCCGTAGTAATCGGAGAGCGTCCCGAAGATCAGCCCGCCTGCCACCGCGCCGACGAGCGTCCACGTGACGAGCGAACCGGCCTGCGTCGGCGTGAGATGCAGGTCGGCGGCAATCGCCGGCAGCATGAAGCCGAGGATGAGCAGATCGAAGCCGTCCATCGCGTAGCCGAGCATCGAGGCGACGAGCGCGCGCACGGCGTGACGATCGGGGGAAGAAGCGGCGACGGCGGAGGAAGTCATCGGAAGCAGCCGGACGCTCGGCGGGCGCCCGGGACGTGAGAAGTGCCGCGAGTGTACGTGGCGCGCTTATCGCTCACAACCGGCAAAAAATTGCCGGACGCCGCGCGCTTTCAGCGTCGTTACAGGCCGGCCGGCGCTCGCTTGAGGGGCGTCAGTCGGGTAAAATCGCGGGCTACGCGCGCAGCAAACGTCCCGACAAACCCAGACGCTCCGGCTCCTCGGTTTCGTCCTCCGTACACGCTGCGCCACGGGCCCACGGGCCGCCTCCGCGCTCAAGCGCCACTCAAAGTCCAAGGATTCGCCCATGACAGGCAACGATCGCCAGACGATCTCCGACACCACCGCCAAAATGCTCCTGGAAGTGCAGGCGGTGCACTTCAACGCGGAAAAACCGTACATCTTCACGTCCGGCTGGGCGAGCCCGGTTTATATCGACTGCCGCAAGCTGATTTCGTATCCGCGCGTGCGCCGCGGCCTGATGGAAATGGCCGAAGCGACCATCCTGCGCGACGTCGGCTACGAGCAGATCGACGCGGTCGCGGGCGGCGAAACCGCCGGCATCCCGTTCGCGGCGTGGCTCTCGGACCGCCTGATGGTGCCGATGCAGTACGTGCGCAAGAAGCCGAAGGGCTTCGGGCGCAATGCGCAGATCGAGGGCCTCTTGACGGAAGGCCAGCGCGTGCTGCTGGTCGAGGACCTGACGACCGACAGCCGCAGCAAGATCAACTTCATCAACGCGCTGCGCACGGCCGGCGCGACGGTGAACCACTGCTTCGTGCTGTTCCACTACAACATATTCAAGGAAAGCGTGTCGGTGCTGAAAGACATTGACGTCGACCTGCACGCGCTCGCCACCTGGTGGGACGTATTGCGCGTCGCGAAGGACGCGGGCTATTTCGAAGCGAAGACGCTCGACGAAGTGGAGAAATTCCTGCACGCGCCGGCGGAATGGTCGGCGGCGCATGGCGGCGCAACAGCCGCGCCGCAATAAGCTTTTGCGATCGCTCAATCGAAAAAGCCGCTGGTCCTCGACGGGACCAGCGGCTTTTTCATTACGCATTAACAAGTTAATCGATTATCGGGTTTCGGGATTTTGAGGCAGTGGCGTATCGAGATTCCCGTCGCCGACATACGCCGATAGATTCAATAAACCATTACTCTGCGCATATTGAAACAATTCGGAATCGCGCTCGATGCCGAGTTTGCGCATCGCGGTGTTTTTCTGCGTGCTGATCGTTTTGATACTACGGCGTAATTGCGCGGCAATTTCAGTAATCGTCATGCCGGAAACGAAAAGCCGCACCACTTCCAGTTCGCGTTTCGACAAAACCACGTCCCGCTGCGCGCCGCTCGCGCTCAAGCCCATGCTGTCGAGCGCCTTCTGAACCGATGGCCCGATATATTCCTTCCCGCGCATGACCTGCACGACCGCGAGGCCGATGTGGCTCAGGTCGTCCGCCTTGCTGATCACGGCGTTCACGCCGACTTCGCGCAGACGCTTGAGCAGCGCGGGGTTCTCGAGCATCGTCAACACGACGATGCGCACGTTCGAAAACTGCCGCCCGATATAGCCCAGTAAAGGCATGCCGTCGCCGAATTGCCCGCCTGGCATGGCGAGGTCGGAGACGAGCACGTCGCAGGGGGTTTTCTGCAAGAGCGGAATGAGTTCCGTGGACTGGCGCGCCTGCCCGACGACTTCGACCTCCGGAAAACGGAGCAATGCCTGCGCCGCGCCGAATAAAATCACCGGATGGTCGTCGGCGATTATCACCCTGATTCGCTGGCTCATTATTCCTCCATCCACTGCAATTGACCGGACGCCTTGCAGATAAGCGTCGTCATGTTGTTTTCCATGTCTTGATCCATGTGAAACTTTGCGATCGAGCCGTCCGCGTCACGCCAAGGTCAATACAAGAACCGTGCGCGATCTTTACGTGACGAGCAAAAAATTTTAATGCTTTGTTGCAATCTTAAACTCGAAATCCGCATAAAGCCCATTTCTGAGACAAAATACATCGTTACGATCAGCGTAACGGTGCTAGGGAGCACCGGCGCCTCATACGGAGAAACCGCACTATGCCCCTGGCATGTCTGGCCCTGCGTCTCGCCGCGCCTCGTCCGCGCCGCTCCACGATGGTCCTCGCGATGCTGTGTTCGGCCGTGATCGTATACAAGGCGCCCCGGGCGCACGCCGAAGCGGCGTTTACCGTCAAGAGCGCCGATCTGTCGGCTGGCAAGGCCGTACCGCCCACATTGCTCTTTGATCAGACAGACTGCAAGGGGGGCAATCACTCGCCGCAACTCTCCTGGCACGGCGCGCCCGCCGAGACGCGCAGCTTCGCGATAACGATCTTCGATCCGGACGCGCCCGGCCGCGGCTGGTGGCACTGGGCGGCGGCCGGCATTCCCGCGACCGTGACGCAACTGCCGGCCAACGCGAGCGGATCGGGCGTCCTGCGGAAGATGGGCGCCGTCGAGGCCCGCAACGACTTCGACACCGACGGCTACGCCGGCCCCTGCCCGCCGCCCGGAAAAGCACATCGCTATGTGATCACGGTGTATGCGCTCAACTCCAGCGACTTGCGGCTGCGTCAGGGGCGTCCGGCGCTGATGTTCGAGCACGAAATCCGCACGACGACGCTCGCCAGCGCGCAGCTCGTCTTCACTTACGGGCGCTGACGGGCGCGCACTGCCGTCCTCCAGCGCGCCGGATATACGCAATTTGTCTTTGTTATACTCGCTTGCTCAGTGATCCTGTGTAATCGTTTGCATTGCGCCGTTCCCGCAGCGCAGGCACCCGCCACACTGCGCAGGATGCCCCTAACCACAAACCAAAGGACAACGCCGTGCCGAAAATCGTCATCGTTTATCACAGTGGCTACGGCCATACGAAGAAAGTGGCCGAAGCCGTGCTCGCCGGCACGCAGGACGCGGGCGCCGAGTCGAAGATCGTCGCGGTCGGCGATCTCGACGACGCCGCCTGGGCCGAGCTCGACGCCGCCGACGGCATCATCTTCGGCGCGCCGACCTACATGGGCGGGCCGTCGGCGGACTTCAAGAAATTCGCCGACGCCAGCTCGAAGCCGTGGTTTGCGCAGAAGTGGAAGGACAAGGTCGCGGCGGGCTTCACGAATTCCGCGACCATGAACGGCGACAAGTTCAACACGATCACCTACCTCGTCACGCTCGCGATGCAGCACGGCATGCTCTGGGCGGGCACCGGCATGATGCCGTCGAACACGAAGGCCGCGACGCGCAACGACCTGAACTTCGTCGGCGGCTTTACGGGGTTGCTCGCGCAATCGCCGGCGGATGCGTCGCCGGACGAAGCGCCGCCGCCCGGCGACCTCGAAACCGCGAAAGCATTCGGCGCGCGCGTCGCGGCCGTGACGGCGCGCTGGACGGGCAAGTAGGCATCGCCGGGGTCAGCCGATCGGCCGGTTCTGATTGCCCGCCATACCGCTGACTTCGAAGCGCATTAAAATGGCGCTTTTGCCACTCCCCGCGCGCACTGCGCGGCGAGGCCGAACCAGCGAGATCGAGATGACCACGAAAGTATTTGTCGACGGACAGGAAGGCACCACCGGCCTGAAGATTTTTGAATATCTGTCGGAGCGGCGGGACATCGAGGTGTTGCGCATCGACGAAGCGAAGCGCAAGGACGTCGAAGAGCGCCGGCGTCTGATCAACGCGTCGGACGTGACGTTCCTGTGCCTGCCCGACGTGGCGTCGCGCGAATCGGTGTCGCTCGTCGAGAACGACAATACGTGCGTGATCGACGCGAGCACCGCGTTCCGCACGCAGGACGACTGGGCGTACGGCCTTCCGGAATTGACCCGCGCCCAGCGCGAACGGCTGCGCACGGCCAAGCGCATCGCGGTGCCGGGGTGCCATGCGTCGGCGTTCGTGCTGTCGATGCAGCCGCTGGTGGCAGGCGGCCTCGTCCCCGCCGACTTCGACGCGCACGCGTACTCGATCACGGGCTACAGCGGCGGCGGCAAGAAAATGATCGCGGATTACGAAGCGGGCGGCGACGCGAAGCTCACGAGCCCGCGTCCGTATGCGCTTGGGTTGACGCACAAGCATCTGCCGGAGATGGCGGTGCGCTCGGGGCTGAAAAGCGCGCCGATCTTCACGCCGATCGTCGGCAACTTCCTGAAGGGGCTGGCGGTCACGACCTATTTCTCGCCGAATCAGCTCGCGCGCGCCGCCAAGCCGCAGGACGTGCAATCGATGCTCGCCGAATACTACGCGAACGAGCCGTTCATCCGCGTGCTGCCGTTCAACGCGGGAAGCAATCTCGACGACGGTTTCTTCGATGTGCAGGCGTGCAACGACACAAATCGCGTCGATATCTTCGTGTTCGGCAACGACGAGCGCTTCGTGACCGTGGCGCGGCTGGACAATCTGGGCAAGGGCGCCTCGGGCGCGGCGATCCAGTGCATGAATCTGCACATCGGCGCGGATGAAGAGGCGGGGTTGAAGCGGTAAGAACCGCGCAGGCGCGATTGCTTCGACCGCCAAGCCGATTCGCTGAAAAGCGCATCGGCTTTTTCTTTCGCCGAAAGGCGCAAGAAGCTGCAGTCGAAAAAAAACCCGCCTGCGAGGGCGGGTTGAATCCATATCAGTGGAGACATGGAGGAGACAAGAACGACTGTACCAAAATCATTGGTGCGCCGCAACATCGTGCGACGTTCTGTCTCGCTCCTGCAACGTCAGCTACGGTTGTGTCATGGACAAGATGAAGCCCAACTGATCCGCCGACACCGGCTTGACGAGATGAACGTCGAAACCGGCGTCCTGCGTCATTTCGTGATGCTGCGGCTGGCCCCATCCTGTCAGCGCGACGATCAACAGCGAGCGTCCATTCGGCAAGGTCCGCAACGCGCGCGCCGCCTCGAGCCCGTTCATCTGCGGCATGCCGAGGTCGAGGATCACGACCTCCGGCGCGAATTGCTGCGCAACATCGACGGCCTGCGAACCGTTTGCCGCGAGCGCCACCTCGTAGCCCATTCCGTTGAGCAGGTTCGACAACCCGATCAGGGAGTCGTCGTCATCGTCGGCGATCAGGATGCGTTTGGTCACGGCAGTCTCACTTGTTGCCCGATATCACGAGCTTTAGCTTGTTGGCGCCCGCCGTCGTCGCGACGATCTGAGTGCGCTGGCCGCGCGCGCCCAGATAGAAGTGCTGGCGGGAAGGAGAATTCTGGTCGTGGGTGGCGTCGGGCAGGCAGGACGCGATGTCGGCCGCGACGCCCTGCAGTGCATCCACGGTCGATCCGCTGTGCGACGTCCACACGCATTGGTAGCTGCCGTGTGACGACGCGCATTTGGCGTCGTCGCCATGAGGGAGCGCGACGGCGCGGCCGTCGTCAGGCGTAAGCGAGGAAAATCCGGGCGCCGCCGCGACGATGTGCTTGAGCGCGTCGCAGGGCGTGGGTGTGTCGTCGGCGAAGGCGGGGAGCCCGACGCAAAGCAGAAGCGCGGCTATGGCTGAGGCGACCGCTCGTCCTAAAGCAAACATGTGGCGCCTCCCTTTGTCGCTATTCTTCTTCGATCGACGCAAGACGTTGTTCGAAGGGCACTGTGCACCCGGATTCCGCGTACGTATGTTCGAAAGCGAATGAAACACATCATCTAGTAGCAAGACACGATCCACGAGAGAATTCGTCGGACGTTTCACGATTCACGTCGATATCGCGGATTTTTCACACAAATTGCGACGAGCTCTGTTTCGAGACGCATCAATGCCGCACCAGCGCCATCATCGCTCCGAAGCCGACGAAAATGCCGCCCGTCAGCCGGTTGAACGCCTTCGCGACATTCCCGCTCTTCAGCTTCGCGCCGATCCGCGTGCCGAGTGCCGCGTAAATCAGATACCAGCTCACTTCGATCACAGCGAACGTCGCGACGAGCACGCCAAATTGCGGCAGCGTCGGACGGGTCGCATCGATGAATTGGGGGAGAAGCGCGGCGGCGAACACGATCGACTTCGGATTGCTGCTCGCGATCAGGAAGCCGTTGCGGAAGAGCGCAAGGCTGCCGGTGTTCTCCGTGGCCGGGATGTCGACTTCGGCTTCAGACACTTTCGCCCGCCAGCTTTTCACGCCGAGCCAGACCAGATACGCAGCGCCAGCGAACCGCAGCGTGTCGAACATCGCGGGCCACGCTTCCAGAAAGACACCGAGCCCCGCCGCCGATACCGAGAACATCAGGATCAACGCCGATAAGCAGCCCGCCATCGTCGCACTGGAGCGCCGCAATCCGTGGCGCGCGCCGTGCGTCATGACCAGCAGCATGTTCGGCCCGGGGATCGCGGACAGGACGAATACGGTGGCGACAAAAAGCGACCAGATATGCAGATTCATCGCGGCGGACTATTTTTGAGATAGGACCGGATTATGCCGTCTGCAGACGCAGTCGCCTATTCATTCCACGTTTATTGACAATTCAGCGCCCTGCCCGGCGCGCCGCGACTTCGCCGAGCACCGCGAAATCCTTATCGCCGCCGCCGTGCGCGACGGCATCGATCAGGCTGTCGCGCACGAGGCTCGCGATCGGCAACGGCGTATCGACGGCTTCGGCCGCCGCCATCGCGAGCCGCACGTCCTTCAGCCCCAGCCGCGCCTTGAAGAGCGCCGGCTCGTAGCGGCGCTCCGCGATCATCTTCCCGTAGCCTTGATACACCGGCCCCGGAAACAGCGTGTTCGTGATGATGTCGAGGAACGCGTGTGTTTCGATGCCGTGGCCCGAGACCAGCGCCGCCGCCTCGCCGAACGTCTCGATCGCCGATGCCAGCATGAAATTCGCCGCCAGTTTCAGCACGTTCGCGTGCTGCGGATTCGTGCCGACGCGCCACGTCTTCTGGCCGATCGCGTCGAGGACAGGCTGCACGCGGTCGATCGCGTCGTCGGCGCCGGCGGCGAGGATGTTGAGCTTGCCCGCCGCCGCGACGTCCGGCCGGCCGAGCACCGGCGCCGCCACATAAGCGACGCCGTGTTGCGCGTGCAACTCGGTGAGTTCGGCGGCGAGCGCGGCGGAGATCGTCGCCATGTTGACGTGGACAAGGCCCTTCGGCGCGTGCTTCAGCAGGCCACCGTCGATCAGGACCGAGCGCAATGCGACGTCGTCGGCGAGCATCGAAAAGGCGGCGTCACCGGAAAACGCCTGCTCCGGTGTATCGACGACCGACGCGCCCAGATCCGCCAGCGCCTTCGTGCGCGCGGCCGAGCGGTTCCAGACGCGCACCGTGTGCCCCGCCTTCAGCGCATTGCCCGCTATCGCGCTGCCCATTTCGCCCAGTCCGATGAAACCGATGTCCATGCCATGCTCCTTTCAATGAAGAAAATGCCGGAGCCAGTAGATCACATCGACCTGAAGCATGCAGCGCCGGGCGATGCGATACTCGTTACATGGTTCACGCACACTTTCGTTTCCACCACGAACTGAACGAATTCCTCGCGCGACCGCAACGCGAGAAGGCGTTCGTTTGCGCGTGCGCGAAGGGATCGTCGACGAAGCACATGATCGAGGCGCTCGGCGTGCCGCACACGGAAGTCGAGTTGATCCTGCGGAACGGCGAGCCGGCCGGGTTTGACGCGCCGATCGCCGACGGCGATTCGATCGGCGTCTATCCGAAGCACGCGGCGCCGCGCGGCATGGAAACCGGGGCGCTGCTGCTCAGGCCGCCGTTGCGCGGCGCCGGATTGCGCTTCATCGCAGATGCGCATCTCGGCGCGCTCGCGCAACTGCTGCGGCTCGCGGGCTTCGACACCCGCTACGACAACAACTTCCCCGACGATGAAATCGAACAACTCGCGCTCGACGAGCATCGCGTCGTGCTCACGCGCGATCGCGAATTGCTGAAGCGCCGCAGCGTCGTGCACGGCTGTTACGTGCGCGCGCTGCAAGGCGATGCGCAGTATCGCGAAATCGCCGACCGGCTGAATCTCGCGCCGCATGTGCGCGCGTTTCGGCTTTGTTTGATGTGCAACGCGCCGCTCCGTCCGGCGCATCCGCACGATCTCGACGGCCGCGTGCCCGAAGGCGTGCGCGAGCGGCACACGCGCTTCGTGACGTGCGACGTCTGCCGCCGCGTCTTCTGGGAAGGGACGCACTGGAAGCGCATGCGCGAGCGCATCGAC
Organism: Caballeronia humi; assembly: GCF_001544475.1. GTDB lineage: Bacteria > Pseudomonadota > Gammaproteobacteria > Burkholderiales > Burkholderiaceae > Caballeronia > Caballeronia humi. The sequence continues at coordinate 20,737 of NZ_FCNW02000039.1, forward strand.
GCCCTCGCCGACGCGAGCAGACCCGCGTAACGGCTAGACCGCGAGAATAAGCTCGTACAATACGCGGCTTCCCTTCCACCCCAAACCCCGGAGCTTCTTGTGAAGAAATTCGACCTCGAAAAAAACAAGGCGCTCAAGCTCGCCAACGATCTGAAGCAGAGCAGCGCCGCGCGTATCGGCCAGGCAGGCGCGCAGCCGAAGCTTGACCGCCGCGAACAGCGCAAGCTCGATCAGGAAAAAGGTCTCGTGCCGTTCGCCTGCAAGCTCGACGCATCGCTCGTCAAGCAATTGCAGGAACGCGCCGCCGCGCACGAAGGCGGCATGACCGAAGCGCTCGCCGAACTGCTGATCGTAGCCGGGCTGACGCGGTAAGGCTCGCTAAACGCTGCCTTCCTGTTCGATCACCAGAATGCGCGCCTCGCCGACCGGCTCGGCGTAGTGCTCGTCGCCGGCCTGCGCGTGGACGATATCGCCGGCCTTGAGCATCAGCGTTTCCTCGCGGCCGTCGCGTCGCACGTGCATCTTCACCTCGCCGTGCATTACGGCGAAAACTTCCTCGCCGTCGTTGACGTGCCATTTGTACGGCTTGTCCGTCCAGTGAAGGCGGCACGAGATGCCGTTCATCACGCAGACGTCGAGCGCGCCCCACGCGCGTTCAGCCGTGAAATTCTCGCTTTCGATGACTTTCATGTTCCAGTCCGTTGACTATCGGCTCAGTTGCCGCGCTTCGTCGACATCGGCGGGGCGCGTCGCCGGAATGCACGCCACCGCGATCAGCGACAGCGCGATTCCCGCCATCACGTAGAGCGCCGGCGCGAGCTGCGAGCCGGTCGAGCGGATGAGCCACGTTACGATGAACTGCCCGAAGCCGCCGAAAAGCATCACCGCGATGTTGTACGCGAGCGATAAACCCGTCGAGCGAATATGCGCCGGAAAAAGCTCCGCGATCAGCGCGCCGAACGGGCCGTAATAGCCGGATAGCGCAATCGACAGCAGCGCCTGCACGACAATGAGCCGCATCATGCTCGGCTCGGCCGCGAGCCACGCGAAGAGCGGATAGATGATCACGAGCGTGATCAGGAGCGACCACAGCGTCAACCCCTTCCTGCCGATGCGATCGGACCACGCGCCCGCGACGGGCGAAAGCACCGTCAGCAACAGATTCCCGACGATCAGCGCCGTGAACGACTGCCCGAACGGCAGCCCGAGTTGCTTGACCGCAAACGTCGGCAGATAGCCGATCAGCACGTAGACCGTCACCGTCAGCGCGATCACCGAGCCGAGCCCGCATAGCACTTCGCGGCTGTGTTCGCGAAAAACTTCGCCGAGCGTCGCGCGGCGGGCGGTTTTCTTCGCGTGCAGGAAGGCTTCCGTGTCCATCATGTTGCGCCGGATGTAGAAACCGACCGGCCCGATCACCAGCCCGAGAATGAACGGCACGCGCCAGCCCCATGAATGCAGCGCCTCGGGCGACATCCCGCGCGAGATCGCGGCACCGACTACCGCGCCGAGCAGCAGCGCGGCCGCCTGGCTCGCCATCTGGAAGCTGCCGTAGAAACCGCGCTTTGAAAACGGCGCGGCTTCGATGAGGAGCGCGGTCGAACTGCCGAACTCTCCGCCCGCCGAGAAGCCCTGCAACAGCCGCGCGAACACGATGATGAGCGGCGCGCCGAGGCCGATCGCCGAATAGGGCGGCGCGATCGCAAGCAGAAAGATGCCGAGCGTCATCAGCCCGATGACGAGAGTCAGCGCCGCCTTGCGCCCCGCGCGATCGGCATAGAGCCCGAGGACGATGCCGCCCACCGGCCGCATCACGAAGGCCACGCCGAAGGTCGCCGTGGTGAGGAGAATCGAGGCGTAGTCGCTGGTGCTCGGGAAGAATAGCTGCGCGATCACGACCGTCATGAAGCCGAACACCGTGAAGTCATACCATTCGAGCGCGTTGCCGATCACGGCGGCCGCGACGGCGCGCGTGTTCGGTGGCCTGACAGTCTTTCGATTCACAGTTGCCATGAATGCTCCCGCCCTTCGGGCGCCGTGCCTCGGTTGGATCGTCCATCAGCCGCGAATCCGGCGCTCGACGGATTTATGCCTTGGCGAGTGTAATTACGGCGCGCATCGTTATCAAGCAATGAAAAAAGCGCGCTCGACCGTCAGGTCGGCGCGCTTCTTTTCTCTCAGGCCGGCTTTTGGAGAAACCGTGTCTTTCGGGCCCCGGCGGATCGCCGCGGGTCAGGGCCCTCTGCTTCAGGCTTTCTTGTTGTAGGCGCTGCACCAGCCCTTCGAGGCGACCTGCTTATTGGCGAACATCGGGCACGGCGCCCAGGCGTCGGCCGCTTTGCCCTGATAGAACGAGCAGTTGCCGCAATCCTGGCCGGCGACGAATTTCGTGTACTTGGCTTTGTCCACCTTGCTGGCGTCGTGCTTGTAGCCGAGTGCCTGCGCGGTCGGATCGCTTTCCTCGACCTTGGCGGCATCGGCGGCGAAGGCGGTGCGGCTCAGTGCCAGCGTCGAGGCCACGCCGATGCTCGATATGAGAAACGTACGACGGGATGTCTTCATGATGACTCGCTCCATGTATTGGGGGGACGACGCGCCGTTCTGACGACGGCGATACCCCAGCATATCAACCGGAAGCGGCCTCATGAAGCCCAAATGTCATAGATAAAGGCGCCAACAAGTCAGGTGAGACGCATCATCTCGACGACGCGATCAGCGATCGCAAGCGACGCCGTCAGCCCCGGCGACTCGATGCCGAACAGGTTCACGAGCCCGCGCACGCCATGCGCGGACTTGCCCTGGATCATGAAGTCAGCGGCGGCCTGGCCGGGGCCGGAGAGCTTCGGGCGGATGCCCGCGTAGGCCGGTTGCAGCGCGCCGTCGGGCAGGCCTGGCCAGTACGCGCGGATCGCCGCGTAGAAGGCGTTCGCGCGCTGCGGATCGACGTCGTAGCTGATCGACTGCACCCACTCGACGTCCGGCCCGAACTTCGCCTGCGCGCCGAGATCGATGGTGAGATGCACGCCGAGGCCGGCTTCGTTCGGCATCGGATAGATCAGGCGGTCGAAGGGCGCGCGGCCGCTCACGCTGAAATAGTTGCCCTTCGCGAAGTAGAGCGGCGGGACGTGGCGGTCGTCGAGGCCGCGGATCTTGCGCGCGATGTCGTTCGCGAAGAGGCCCGCGCTGTTGACGAGGTGCGTGGCGCGCAGGCGCGTCGGCGTGGCGCCGCCGGTATCGATGATGAAGCAGCCTTCGCGCGCGTCGATCGCGGTAACGGGCGTGTGGAAGGCGATGTTCGCGCCGTCGCGCTCGGCGTCGCCTTGCAGCGCGAGCATGAACTGATGGCTGTCGACGATGCCGGTTTCCGGCGACCACACCGCCTCCACGCATCGCAATTGCGGCTCCATCGACATCGCCTCGGCGGCGCTCAAACGTTGCAGCCCGGTGACGTGATTCTCGATGCCTTTTTGCTCGATCGCCGCGAGTTGCGGCACCTGGTTGCGCGCGGTCGCGACGAGCAGCTTGCCGCAGCGCTGGTGCGGCACGCCGTGCGACTGACAAAATTCGTAGAGCATCGCGCGGCCGCGCACGCAAAGCTCGGCCTTCAGCGACCCGCGCGGATAGTAAATGCCCGCGTGAATCACCTCGCTGTTGCGCGAACTCGTGCCGATCCCGACCCCTTCACCCGCCTCCAGCACCACGACTTCGCGGCCGCGCGCCGCGAGCGCCCGGGCGATCGCTAGTCCGACCACGCCCGCTCCAATCACTACGCATTCGATCTGGTCCATGTCTTTTCCGTCGCAGGTTCATCCAATGCATTCTACTTTCTGGACTATTGCGTGTTGCACAACAACCGCACATGAATTAGATCGTTTTCTGCACTGATTTCAGAAAAGGCAAGAAATCGACTGTTTTGAGCCTGAAAAGCCGCCTTTCGACGGCCTTTTCGGCAAGTTTTAAAACAACGGGCTTTCAGAATCCGATCGCCTTCTTGCGTGAATTGTGGTCGATCTGGATGTCGCGCGCCTCCACTTGGTGCCGGGATTCGATGCGCGCGTTGCCGAACGCATTGAGCATCGCCCGGCGCATCGCGCGCGGCGAGGCTTTGGTGAGCGCGTCGAGCGGCGCGTCGCCGAGCGTTTCCGGAAAGCGCCGGCCCCACGCGTGCGCGTCACGGATCTCGGCGTAGATCGCCTGAGCGATGCGCCGAGCGCCGTCGCGATCGGGCGGCGGAATCTCATACACGTTCATGCGGTTCAAAAGCGGCTCGGGGATCGCGCGGGCGTCATTCGCGGTCGCGATCCAGACGACGTTGCCCGCGTTGATCGGCACCTCGGCGAATTCGTCGACGAAGGTTTCCGCCGTGTCGTGTTCGAGCAGCGAATAGAGCGCGCCGAGCGGGTCGTACTGGGCGTCGCCGGTGGCTTTGTCGATTTCGTCGACGGTGATGACCGGGTTCGCGTAGCTGCCGTTGACGAGCGCGTCGAAAACCTTGCCCGGCTTGGCGTTGCGCCATTGCGAAGACGCGCCCGACAGGATCCAGCCAGCGGTGAGCGAGCTCATCGCGACATAATGGCTGGTCGTGCCGAGCAGCCGCGCGAGCTGTTTCGCGAAATGCGTCTTGCCGATGCCGGGCTCGCCGAGCAGCAGGATCGGCATGAGTTCGAGGCGATCCTCGGTTTCGAGACAGAGCGCGATCTGCTTGCGGATGTCGGCAAGCGGCTCCTCGAAGTTGGGCAGGTTGCCAACGAGATCGTCGATCGACGGCATGCGGTTCGGCTTCACGCAAAAGCGCAGGTTGCCGACCTTGAGCATCTTTTCGTAGGTGGCGCGAAGGGCTTCGCTCGAGCCCTCGGAGAGATCGTTCAGCGCGGTTTCGACGTCGTCGAGACTGAAAACCTTGCTGAACGATGCGACCGCAAGCTCCTGTTTGACCACGGCTGTCGTCATGTCACACCCCGTCGTTTTCTGTAGTCGATGAGGTCAGTGTATCGACGACAAAAGGGCTGGCAAGCGAGCAGTCGTGGGGGGGTGCTGCTAATTTGGGAGGGGTTTCGAGGGACGCGCGCCGCGCAATCACACGTCAGTGCTGGCTGGCTGCTCGGCCTGCTCGGTATGACGCCACCCGCGCGGAGTCTCGCGCATGACGAAATGCAGCGTGCGCTCGGTCACATTCAGCGCAGTTACCAGATTCTTGATGGCTTCGTCGCCGTCCGCGTGTTGCAGATAGATGGCGCGCATGGCGAAATCCGCCAACCGCGGGACGGGCTCGACGGACTTCTCCCACTTTGCGATGGCCTGGTCGGTCTTGTCCATCAACTGGCCGACCGCACCTTGAGACAAGCAGAGCGCTTGACGCAGATAGCGGAATTCGGCGCCGGCAAGCGGTGTGATTTTTCGCGTCAGCGCGATGCAGACGGCCTTAACGAGGCCATCGAGATCGTGGAAGGAGACGCCCTTTCCGTAAGGCGTATCAATCTCCTCGTAGCCATTTGCAAGCCAGACATTAGAGAGGCCACCATCGGTGAATTGAAACATTGTTCACTCGCTAGTCGTAAATGCGGTGATAACCACCGCCGTGTTTGCACCGGTGCCTGTGACAGCGACGACTACTCTGACCTCTTCGCCAGCGCAGTAGTGTTCCATTCGGCACTTTGTCTCGCCAGTCGCGTCATTCACTTGCGGCGGCCGGATAATGCGCCCATTGCGAAGCGTGTCCATGGCCATGCTTGAGGAAATGTCGCGAGCGTCCATCTGCTTCCAGGCGTGGTCGGTAAACTCAACTCTTCCGCCACCTTGCGCGATCTTGTGGATTAGCGCTTCCCAATCCCGGTTTGTCGTCATGCTTACCTATAAAAAGTATAGGTTTATTTAGCATCGCCGACAACACACTACTTGTCAGTATTAGTGACAGCGACAGTTCTTTCGCGCATCCGGGAGCACCCCGGGATGCGCGAACTCACGAGTCTACTGACGTTATGGGGACAGCTTCGTCAACAAATGTGTCAAAAGCGCCTCACCTCAACCCTCTGTATCATCGACGCATTCCCACCCGGCCAAACTCGCCACGCCCGGGAGCAAATCCTGCTGTCTGGCGGAAAGCTGAACCCGTCGAGCATCGCGGTGTCAGAAACACGTTCCCGACCCGCGGGCCGCCCGGCGTGAAAACCCGCCTCGCCACCCCGCATTCCAGGAGAAACCTTTCGATGCTGAAACACCCCGCCGCCCGCCTGCTGGCCCCGCTCCTCCTCGCCGCATCGCTCGCCGGGCTCCCGAACGCCCAGGCACAGTCGTCCGCGTCGCAGCCGGTAAAGTGGGAGCTTCAGGTGCTGCGCGACGGCGAGCAGATCGATTCGTTCTCCGCGACGACCAACGTCGGCCAGGCCCGCACCGATACGCATCACAACGTCGTGAAAAACAGCGTAGGCTGCGCAGACAAACCGGCCGGCGACATCGACTTGCAACGCACACTGACCGTCTCGCCCGTCCACGCGTCCGCTGACGACATCACGCTCGCGATCGAAGCCCAGGAGACGCTCGAAGAAACCACGTCGCGCACGACAGCGCAGGGCTGCAAGCTGCCGCCGCAGCCGCGCGTCGTGAACGCGTCGCATCCGGGTCTCATGCTCAAGCCCGGCGAATGGTCGAACTGGACGATCGTCGACAAGAATCCCTCGCTGGCGTATCGGGTGCGGGCCAGCCTGAACACCGCGGCGGCTCAATGACGGCCTGAGTGTCCCGCGGGCCGCGCCGCTCAAAAACACCAAACGCATGCGAAACCCCGAACTTTTACCGCACAGCTTTCCGACCGGCCATCAACCGCCCGAATTCGTCGCGGTGAGCTGGAACCTGCACAAGGGCCGCTCGCCGCTCGGGCTCCAGGCCTGGAAGGCGATGCAGCGCTGGGTCCAGTCCACCAACGCCGACGCCTACTTCCTTCAGGAAGCGATGGCCCGGCGCATGCCGCAGCCGATGCTCGCCACCGGCTTCGGCAACCCGCTCGACGCCCCGCCTGACGACATCTGGCATTGCCAGGCGACCGAAATCGCGACCTCGCTCGAATTGCAGATCGCGCTCGGGCCGAACGTGTTCAAGCCGTCGTGGCGTCATGGAAACGCGATTTTGTCGCCGCATCCGCTCGATCTCTCCGGCCGCTGGGACATCTCGGCGCATCGTTTCGAGCGGCGTGGACTGCTCGTCGCGCGCGCGACGTTCGCCGGCCGCGCGATCACGCTCCTGTGCGCGCACCTCGCGCTGACGCGCCAGGCGCGTTTGCGTCAGATGAACTGGATCGCACACTGGATCGCGAAGGAGGCGCCGGACGGCCCGCTCGTGCTCGCGGGCGATTTCAACGACTGGCGCAACGATTCCGTGCCGCTCTTCGGCGAACTCGGGATGCACGAGGTGGCGACGCTGCTCGGCGAATCGGGACGGACGTTTCCGGCGTTTTCACCAGCGCTCGCGCTCGACAAGATGTTCATCCGTGGCATGAAACCCGTCGAATGGATCACGCCGACGCAGGACACCGCGTGGCTGTCCGATCACCTTCCGTATATGGCGAAGCTGCGCGTCGAGTGACCGGATGCGTCAGAAATTGCGCTTCTGGTCCGGCCCGAAGGAGCGGTCGATCAGCGTTTCGAGATCGGCGAACGAAACCGGCTTGACGATGTGATGATCGAAACCCGCGGCGGTCGCGCGCGCCCGGTCGTCGGCGCCGCCGAAACCGGTGAGCGCGAGCAGAAGCGCATCGCGCGTCGACGGCAGCTTGCGCAGCTCGCGTGCAACCGCGAAGCCGTCCATCCCCGGCAAACCGATGTCGCAGATCACGACTTCCGGCCTGAATTCATCGACGATGGCGAGCGCACTCGCGCCGTCGTGCTTTGTGCGCACGTCGTGGCCGAGCGTTTCGAGCAGCATCGAAAGGGCTTCCGCCGCGTCGGCGCTGTCGTCGACGAGAAGCACGCGGCGCGCGGGCGCCGTGCCCTCGTTGGCACCGTTCGTCGTGTTCATGGGGTCCCCGTGGTCCGCTGGATGCGCGCGGCGTCGCCGGCGCACTTATTGAGATAAACGCGGCCGACTGTAGCACACGGTTTCCGGCGGAGACAATCCGGCGCAGGCCTCTAATAATGCTCATCCGGCGCCTGCTTGACCGGCCTCAAAATCGACGATGGCACAATTTCGGGATAATCGATGCGCAAGGGGACTCGCCGGCGCGCGTCTGCTATCGTGATTCTTCTCGCCGCGCGACGCGGCCGGATTTCACGTCTCTCAACATGTTCGACCTCTTCGACGACATCCCCAAGCCGGACATCGACTGGCAGCCGGACTGGCTTCCCGCCGACACCGCCTCCGACCTGATGGCGGCGTTGATCGACGAAGTCTGCTGGCGGCAGGACACGATGACGACGCCCGGCGGCCGCGTGCCGCTGCCGCGCCTCACCGCGTGGCAGGGCGAGCCGGACGCCGTCTACACGTACTCGGGCATCCGCAACGTGCCGCAGCCGTGGACGCCCGCCGTCGCGGAATTGCGGCAGCGCGCGGAGGACGCGTCGCGAGGGCGCTTCAATAGCGTGCTGCTCAACCGCTACCGCTCGGGCCAGGACAGCATGGGCTGGCACGCCGACAAGGAACGCGAACTCGGGCCGGAGCCGGTGATCGCCTCGGTGAGTCTCGGCACGACGCGCACGTTCGAATTCCGCCACGCCCGCACGCACGCGACGCACACGCTGCCGCTCTCGCACGGCAGCCTGCTCGTGATGCGCGGGCGCACGCAGCTCGAATGGGTGCATCGCGTGCCGAAAGAGCCGGAGGCGCGCGGCGAGCGCATCAATCTCACCTTCCGATGGATCGACGCGAACGCCGTGCCGAAGGCGAAAACCCGACGTACGTGATCCGCACTACGGCCGTCTAGCGACGAAATCGATCTCGACGAGCGCATCGCGCGCCAGTCCCGTCACGCCGATGCAAGTCCTCGCCGGCAGCGGCTTCGGTACAAAATATGACTTGTAGACGGCGTTCATCGCGTCGTAATCGCGTTTGAACTCGGTCAGGAAGATGCGCGCGCTCACGACGCTGTCCAGCGTCAGGCCGAGTCCGCCGAGCACGAGAATCAGGTTGTCCATCACGCGCCGCGTCTGAGCCGCGACGCCTTCGGGGAGCGGTGCGTTGTCGTCGGCTGGATCGGTCGGCATCTGGCCGGTCAGGAACACCCAGCCGTCGGCTTCCGCCGCGTGGGAGAACGGTCCGACCGGCGTCGGCGCGTTGTCGACCATCGTGAATTTGGGATGCTGGGGCACGGGCGGTCCTTGCTGTATTGAGTGCAGCGGTTAAGGTAGCGCGTCAAAAAAGCGACCCGTCATCTCACGCAAACGCCTTGTGATACGCGTTCAACGCCGGCGCCCCGCCAAGATGCACGTACAGCACGTTCGCACCCGGCTCGAACTCGCCCGCCTTCGCCATGGCGATCAAACCCGCCATCGATTTCCCCTCGTACACCGGATCGGTCAGCATCGCTTCCAGCCGCGCCGCCGTGCGGATCGCGTCGATCGTCGCCTCGTCCGGCAAACCGTAGTCCGGACCGGCGAAGCGCGGATCGATGATCACGTCGGCGTCGTCGATGGGTTTGTCGATGCCGATCAGCTCCGCCGTCTGCCGCGCGATTTTCGTGACGGCGCGGCGCGTCATCGCTTCGTCGCAGGCGGTGTCGATGCCGATCAGCCGGCGCGGCCGCTCCTGCGCCTTGAAGCCCGCGACCATGCCGCCCTGCGTCGAGCCGGTGCAGGTCGCGGTGATCACGGTGTCGAAGAACACGCCCGTCTCGTTTTCCTGGCGCGCGAGTTCGTCGGCGAAATTGGCGTAGCCGAGGCCGCCAAGCGGATGATCCGACGCGCCCGCCGGAATCGCGTACGGCTTGCCGCCCTCGCGGCGCACCTGTTCCAGCGCGCGTTCCCACGTCTTTTTCACCTCGGTCGAGTAGCCCTCGCCTTCGAGCAGCGTCTCGGCGCCCATCAGCCGCGATAGCAGGATATTGCCGACCTTGTCGTACACGGGATCGTCCCAGTGCGTCCATTCCTCTTGCACGAGCCGGCAGCGCATGCCGAGCACGGCGGCCACCGCCGCGACCTGCCGCGTGTGATTCGACTGGATGTTGCCGATCGAGACGAGCGTATCGGCGCCTTGCTTCACGGCATCGGCGGCGAGCCATTCGAGCTTGCGGATCTTGTTGCCGCCGAACGCGAGCCCCGACGAAACGTCATCGCGCTTCGCCCACACCGAGACGCCGAGCGCCTTCGACAGCCGTTCGAGCTTGTGAACCGGCGAGGGAAAGAAGCCGAGCGTGACGCGGCCGAAGCGCTTTTCGAGATCGAGTGCCATGAGTGAGGTCCTTGGGTCGTGAGAAGGAACCTCATTCTAGGAATTAGTGCGCGGAATGTGCTTCGTACAAAATTCGCACTTGCAGTAGAATATTTGCTTCAACGCATCTTGTCGAATGAATCGTTTTATTCAAGACTGTGTGACAAAAGAATCATCACGATGACCGAACTCGATGCCACCGATCGCAAGATCCTCCGCGCGCTTCAGAACGACGGCCGTCTGAGTAACGCCGAACTGGCAAAATTCGTCGGTCTGAGCGCGGCGGCGTGCTGGAACCGCACGAAGCGCCTCTTCGACCTGCGCGTAATTCAGGGCGTACACGCGCGCATCGACCCGGCTGCCGTGCAGCGGCCCGTGCTGGTGCTGGTCGGCGTGGTGCTGGACCGCTCGACGCAGGAGAGCTTTGCGCTCTTCGAAAGCGCCGCGCGCGAGCTGCCGCAAGTGCTCGAGTGCGTGCTGGTTGCGGGCGATGTCGATTATTTCCTCAAGGTGCGCGTGCGCGATCTCAACGCGTTCAACGTCTTCCATAGCGAAAAGATCCTCGGCCTGCCGAACGTACGGCAAGTGCGAACCTTCTTCGTCATGAACGAGGTCAAACTCGACGGACAATTACTCTTCTGACACGCCTTACGCGATCACGAAAACATGCTGCCTTTCCCCATCCTGCTGGAAGTCGTGATCCGCATGCTGTCGGCGGTGGCGATCGGCTGCATCATCGGGCTCGATCGCGATCTGCACGGCAAGCCCACAGGCATGAAGACGCTCGGCCTCGTGTCGCTCGGCGCCTGTCTCGCGACGATGTCCGCACAGGGTTTTTCGATGCAGCCGCTCACCGCCAACGCGGACGTGTCGCGCGTCGTGCAGGGGATCATGACGGGCATCGGCTTTCTGGGCGCGGGCGTCATCATCCAGAATCCGAGCCTGAACCGGATTCGCGGGCTGACCACGGCCGCGTCGATCTGGGTGACGGCTGCAGTAGGAATCGTGTGCGGTTTGGGGCTGTGGAGCGTCGCGCTGATCGCGACCATGATTCTGATCCTGCTGCTGACGGCCGGGCGGGTCGTCGAGAAGGCGCTGCACCGGCAATGGATGAAAAAGCCGCCCGAAGAACGCGAGGCGCGCGCCATCCCCGATGACGACTGAGCGCCGCCGTCAATCGAAGGTCGTCAGAACCGGTAGCCGACGCCCGCGAGAATCACGTCGGTGTCGCGGTTGTAGCGCGTGACGATGCGGTTCCATGTGACGCGCGTCGTCCAGTGCTCGCCGAAACGGTACGCCGCCGACATCGAGACGATGCCGGCGAAGCGGTCGTCGGTGTCGTTGTCGCCGGTGACGTCGGTGTTCGACCGCTGGTTCAGCGCAATGTAGACGCCCGCGCCGACGCCGAGCGTAAAGCGATCGCTGAAGAAGGCGCGCGTCGCCCAGAGTTGGGTCGTGAGACCGTCGCGGCGCACGAGATCGCTGTTGCCTTCGTGCAGATAGCCGACCGTGACGTCCATGTATTTCATGAGGCCGCGGCGATAGTCGAGCGCGGTGGCAAGCGATGTTTCCGACCCCGTGCTGTTGACAATCGTCTGACCGAGGAAGGCGGTGACTTCGTTGGTCGTGACGCGGGTCGTGCGGTCGGGGGCCCAATCGCGCGGGCCGGGGGTATCGGGGGCGTCGAGCTGATAGGCCACGCCGAGCATTGCCGCCGACGTATTCGGCCCGCGCTGCACCTGCACGCGGTTCAGCTGCAATTGCGCGATCCAGCGGTTCGCCATGTAGTACTGCGCGCGCACGCTGTACACGACGCCCCACCCGTGCAGGTCGGAATAACTGCCGCCGTCAGAATCGGTCGAGGTATCGAAATAACGATATGGGCCGACGCCCGCCGAGAGCACGAAGCGCCGGTTCGCGAGCGGCAGGCGCGCCCAGCCCTGGATCAGATTGCCGTCGCGATGATGATTGGCGACGTGGCCTTCGTTGAGCCAGGTGAAACTGGCGGCGAAATATTCGCCCAGACCTTCCTCGTAGGACCCCGCCCAGGAATACGTGTGCTCGCCGATACCGCGCGATACGCCCCCCATCAGCGACAGTTCCTGCGCGTGGAGTGTTTCGGAGGCGGAGATAAGAAGGAAAGCGGCGAGGGCAAAGGGCGTCAAGCACGCTGATCGCGCGGCGCCGTGACATAGCGGCGTTGGACGGGACCCGGGAGATGAAGGCATGCGCGTGTCCGGCTTGGAATCAAGTCAGGATCGTAGCAGCGTCTTGCTCGAAGCGTCGTCAAGGGCCCTCAAAGCGCGAACGGCGACGAACTCTATAGTCTCGTCGCCGTTCGTTCAATCCTTACCAGCCATGCCGATCATGCCAGCGTTCCTCGCGGCGCTCTTCATGGCGCCAGTGGCGTTCGCGACGCCATTCGCGACGCTCGCGCCATTCGCGTTCGCGCCAGCCGTCGTAATCGCCGTAGCCGCCGTATGCCACTGCTACCGGCGGCGGCGCGACATACACCGGCTGCGGCGCCGCGTAATAGGCCGGCACGCCGATCCCGACCGCGAGATCCACATGCGCCGATGCCGCCGTCGACGCCACCAGCACCGCCAGTCCCAAAGCCGCCCCGATCATCTTCTTGTTCATATCGCTTCTCCTTGCACCGAGTGCAATGTCAGTGACCACGGAACGCAGTCTAGAGTGCGATATCCGATACAAGTGCTACAGCGAAGCCATAAAGGTAACGCGTCGTAACGGCCGTCGCGCGGGACTTCAGCGCACGCGCTGGCCCTTTTCATCGATGACGACTTCGCCGTCTTCCTTCGCAAACGGCCCCTGCTGCGGCGACGGCAGGATATCGATCACGAGTTCGGACGGACGGCACAGCCGCACGCCGAGCGGCGTCTCGACGAAGGGACGGTTGATGAGGATCGGATGAGCCAGCATGGCGTCGATGAGCTGATCGTCGGTGAGGGCGGGGTCGCCGAGGCCCAGTTCGGCGTACGGCGTGCCCTTTTCGCGCAGCGCGTCGCGCACCGACATGCCCGCGCGGGCGAAGAGGCTGGTGAGCGTGGCGCGGTCCGGCGGCGCGACCAGGTATTCAACGACCCGCGGCTCGATGCCGGCGTTGCGGATCAGCGCAAGCGTGTTGCGCGACGTGCCGCACTGCGGGTTGTGGTAAATCGTGACGGTCATGATGTTTCCTCGCGGTTTGCGCCGTGTTCGAAGGCGGTCATTCACCATTTTAGTGTTACCCCGGCCGATGTCGTCGCGCGCTCCGGGATCGATGTCGAATGGCGGAAATGTCATCTGCAAGCCAGACTCGGCGCGCATCGCGACGCGCGGTGCGATTGTGCTGTCAATTCGTGCATCGGCACGCTATAACCAAAATGCAGTGCGGCTTTACTGACCTTGTGTAGCTTGATACCCGGACCTTGCGTCCCTATAAGCCGGCATCTCACCGGCGCACCGCTCTGCAATTTTCGCGGTAACAGTCCAACTAGTTCGGCACGCCGGTGTGACCGGCCGATGACCGACGCGTCTCCGTTCAACGCGAATCTGCCCCTTTCTCGCGGCACGCGCCTTGCAAGCGGAGAACCGAGCCCGCCGATCGCCAGTGCGGGACCCCTGTGATCAGCGCTTGATGAAAGGAGTCGCTATGAAAGCCCGTTTGGTATTGACGACGCTCGTCGCTTCCCTGGTAGCTGTCGGAAGCCTTGCAACCGCGCAGGAAACGTATCGCACCGCCCAGCCGCCGATGCAGGGCGCCGACACGACCGGCCAGCAGATGGCGCAACCCGGCATGCAACAGGACGCGAACGCGCCCGCCCAGCCGGCCGACAGTTCGTATGGCGGCGCGCCGGCTACCCGCAGCGTGGCGGGCGGCATGACATCGAAGCCGTGCGTGCGCGGCACGCAATGCGATATCTTTTTTGGCCAGTGACGTGTGCAATGGGGAGAATCCCGTCGAGGCTTTGTCCTCAGGCGGATTCTCCTCTTTCTTTGTAAGAACCCATGACACGCGATGAATTTCTCGCCGAACTGGCGAGCGAAGGATTTCAGGAAATCGTGACGGTCACGCGCGAGGCGGGCCAGTCACTCGATACGCATACGCATCCGTTCGAGGCGAAGGCGTTGATCGTCGAAGGCGAATTGACGATTCGCGCACGCGAGACGGAGCGGCGGTTTCAGGTGGGCGATGTCTTTCATCTGGCTTCCGACGAGTCGCACTCGGAACGCTATGGGCCTTTCGGTGTCGTGTATCTCGTCGGGCGGAAATAGACGCGTTTTAGCGCCTTTCAGTTCACAACATCGATTTGCCTTGCGCGAGAATCTTGTCGCAGACCTGCTTCGTGACCTGCTCTTTCAGTCCGCCGCCACTCAAGTCGACTTTCTGCCCGCTGCTGCTGCTGAGGATGCCTTTGGCGCCGTCCGTGTAGCCGCTGTCCGACGACGACGATCCGCCCAGCTTGCCCATCAGCGAATCTTTCACCGACGATGCGCCGCTGCCGCTCAGGTAGTTGTTCTTGATGCAGTATTCGATGATGCCGGTGACATTGCCGAGGCTGCCGGAACTGAGCGACTGGCCCGACAGCGAACTGCCGAGGCCGCCTAATCCACCCGCCGCGCCTGTCGCGCCACCGTTGTTTTTCAGGAGATCGCCGAGTTGGGCGTGGGCCGGCGGCAAACAGGCGATGGTCGCGAAGGCCGTCGCGACGGTGAGGATTGTTCGCAGTTTCATGCTCGTCACCTTTTCGAGGGCAGGTAGGTTCTTACTATAGTGCTTTTCGGCGACCGCGCTTCTCACCGCGCCGCCATCCGCTCCGCGCGCCTCACACGCAGCCGCTCCAGCATCAGCGCTCCGATCACACTCGCCTGCGCGATCAGCACCAGAATCACCACGCATATCTCCACCCGATACCTCTCCAGCAGCGAATCCGGTCGATGCAGAAACCGCGTCTCCGCCGGAACGAGACTCGCATCGATTTTCCAGCGTTCCATTTCCCGCACGTCGACGGAAACCGTCGAGGGTGGCGCCGGCATGATGACCGGCGAACGCGCGCTCGGCTGGCGAAGAATGCGCAACGCCATTTGTCCGGCGAGCGTCCCCTGCTCCGCCCAGCTCGAAATCGATCCGCCGATGATCCCCGCGCCGAGATACGTATCGAAGAAGCTGTAGATTGGCGAATGCGCGCGCTCCGAGAAAAGCGAGATGAGATCGCGGGGGATGAAAGTCCGGCCGCGCGCATCGCGGAACACGCTTGAGTACAGGATGATCGTCTGCGGCGGCAACTGGGCGACGCGCTCCAGCATGTCTTCGATCGGGGCGTCGGAGATCCAGATCATCGGCAGGTCCTTGAAGCGGTTCGACACCACACTCTCCACGCGCCCGCGCCACGCCTGATCGTACGACGACGTACCCGCGATCAACGCGATGCGGTCGGCGTTCGGCTGGAAGCGCCGGGCCAGATCGAGCGTGCCGGCGACATCGAACGCGATGCGCACGCCCGACACGCGCGCCGACAGCGTGCGCGTGCCGAAATAATCGTCCGGAATGCCGCAGAAGACGATCGGGACATCGGGCCAGAGCGTGTCCGCGTTGCGCTCGAGGAATTCGAGCGCCGGCTGGCGCAACGCGATGATGATGTCGGGCTTCCGGCTCGCGAACTTGTTGTTCAGATACTGCGTGACCACAGCATCCGGCACCGGACTGCTGGATTCGAGCGTGTGAAGCGGCTCGGTGATGAACTCCGTGGAGGCATCGGTGGCACGCGAGAAGACGTCGCGAATGCCGCGATCCTGCGCGACGGCTGAGGGCAGGTAGGGATCGCCGCCCTGCATGATGAGGACGCGCCAGCGCTCGGGCGGCAAGTGCGTGCTGTAGGCCGATGCGCTGAGCGTGAGCGGGATCGCGATGACGAGGGCGTTCGCCAGCCGCGCGATGAAGCATCGTCGCTTGCGGTGCGGGCGAATTCGTGCGAAGCAAGGTGTCATCTTCCGGGCCTCGGTTGGGAAACGCGGTCGATCGGGGACGGGCTGCGGATTGCGCTTCAGCGCGGGGTGTCGCGTAGTCGCATTGCTCTGATTCTAGTGCGACGGCAGTGTTGCGAGGGAGTGGATTGCGATAGTGCTACATGCGGCACCCAGGCGGCGTGTGTGTGCCGGAAGGTGAAACAATCGTGGGGTAGACGCCAAAGCGATCATGCCGGCGGAACGCCGGCATGATCGCTTTCGTTTGTAGTCTCACGGACGGTGAAAAGGCCTCACTCCACCGTAACCGACTTCGCGAGATTCCGCGGCTTGTCCACATCCGTCCCACGCGCACACGCAGTGTGATAAGCCAGCAACTGAAGCGGCACGACGTGCAGGATCGGCGAGAGCGGTCCGTAGTGTTCCGGCATCCGGATCACGTGAATCCCATCTTCGCTGACGATGCGCGTATCCGCATCGGCGAAAACATAAAGCTCGCCGCCACGCGCCCGCACTTCCTGCATGTTCGACTTCAGCTTTTCGAGCAGCGTGTCGTTCGGCGCCACTGTCACGACCGGCATCGCTTCGGTCACGAGCGCCAGAGGTCCGTGCTTCAACTCACCCGCTGGGTAAGCCTCCGCGTGGATGTACGAAATCTCCTTGAGCTTCAACGCACCTTCGAGCGCGATCGGATAGTGCAGTCCGCGCCCGAGGAACAGCGCATTCTCCTTGCGCGCGAACTCCTCGGCCCACGCGATGATCTGCGGTTCCAGCGCGAGCACGCTGTTCAGCGCCGCCGGCAAGTGCCGCAACTGCGTGAGATACGCCGTTTCCTGCTTCGCATCGACGAACCCGCGCATCTTGCCGAGCGTCACGGCCAGCACGAACAGCCCGACGAGTTGTGTCGTGAACGCCTTCGTCGATGCAACGCCGATCTCCGTCCCCGCATGCGTCAGGAACGACAGCTCCGTCAGCCGTACCATCGCGCTCGTCCCGACGTTGCACACGGCCAGCGTGTGCTTGTGCCCGAGCGATTGCGCATGCTTCAACGCAGCAAGCGTATCCGCAGTCTCACCCGATTGCGAGATCACCACGACGAGCGCCTTCGGATCCGGCACCGATTCGCGATACCGATACTCGCTCGCGATCTCGACCTGCGTAGGAATCTTCGCGATCGATTCGAGCCAGTACTTCGCCGTCAGCCCCGAGTAGTAGCTCGTGCCGCACGCGAGGATCAGCAAGTTGTCGATACCGTCGAACGCCTGCTTCGCGTTCTCGCCGAAGATCGATGCATCGAAATGATCGGCTTGCGGGATCGTGTCGGTGATCGCGCGCGGCTGCTCGAAGATTTCCTTCTGCATGAAGTGGCGATACGGCCCGAGTTCCACCGCGCCGCCGTAAGCCGCGACCACGCGCACTTCGCGCACCGCGGGCACGCCTTCGCGATCGACGATCTTCACGCCGTCGAGCGTGATCTCCACCACGTCACCCTCTTCGAGGAACGCGAAGTGATCCGTGCTGCCGGCGAGCGCGAGTGCGTCCGATGCGAGGAAGTTCTCACCGTTACCCACGCCGACGACGAGCGGCGAACCCTGACGCGCGCCCACCACCGTATGCGGCTGGTCCTTGTGCATCACGGCGATCGCATACGCGCCGTGGAGTTGCTTGACGGCCTCGCGCACGGTCTGGAACAGGTCGCCGCGATACATGCTGTGGATCAGGTGCGCGATGACTTCGGTATCGGTCTGCGAGACAAACTCGTAGCCCTTGCCGCGCAGCATTTCACGCAGCGACTCGTAGTTCTCGATGATGCCGTTGTGCACGAGCGCCAGCGCATCGCGCGAAAAGATCGGGTGCGCGTTGTCCGTGACGGGCGCGCCGTGCGTCGCCCAGCGCGTATGGGCGATGCCCGTCACGCCGTCGAGACGCGTGTCGCGCACCTGGGCGTCGAGATCGGATACGCGCGAGACACTGCGCGCACGCTTCGGCGCGCCGTTGCTCATGACGGCGACGCCGCACGAGTCGTAACCACGATATTCAAGCCGGCGCAGTCCTTCGACCAGCACCGATACGATGTTGCGCTGCGCGACCGCGCCGACAATTCCACACATGGTTTCTCGTCCTTCTCTAAGTTTGTTTGCAACGCACGCTGTGGGTGCCGCTGCTGCTGCGATCAATCGATATTCGTGAAAGCTCAGGCCTTCTTCTTGGTCGGCCGCACGTAGTCTCGGCGGCTCACCTGGGTCTTCCCGTTCATCACGAGTTCGCCTTCGCCGACGTCCTTCCATACCGTCGTGCCTGCCGCGATCGTCGTGCCGCGCCCAATGTGCACCGGCGCCACGAGTTGCGTATCGGAGCCGACGAACACGTCGTCTTCGATCACGGTGCGATGCTTGTTCGCGCCGTCGTAATTGCAGGTGATCGTGCCCGCGCCGATGTTCACGCGCGCGCCGACATCGGAATCGCCGACATACGACAGGTGATTCGCCTTCGAGCCGTGCCCGAGCACCGCGTTCTTCACTTCGACGAAGTTGCCAACGTGCGCTTCGTCGCCGAGCTTCGCGCCCGGACGCAGCCGCGCATACGGCCCGAGCACGACGTTCGCGCCGGTCGTGCCGCCTTCGATATGCGTGAACGCATCGATGCGTGTGCCCGCGCCGATCACCGCGTCGCGGATCACGCAGTTCGGACCGACCGTCACGTTGTCCGCGAGCGTCACGCGCCCTTCGAACACACAGTTCACGTCGATCGACACATCGCGGCCGCATTCCAGCGTACCGCGCACGTCGATGCGCGCCGGGTCCAGCAGCGTCACGCCCGCGACGAGCAGATCGTTCGCCACGTTGCGCTGATGCACGCGTTCGAGTTCGGCCAACTGCTGTTTGCTGTTCACGCCGAGCGTTTCCCACTCTTCGTCGGGCTGCGCGGTGACGATTTCGACGCCGGCTTCAAGCGCGCGCTCGACCACGTCCGTCAGGTAGAACTCGCCCTGCGCGTTGTCGTTCCGAAGCGAGGCGAGCCAACTCGACAGTTGCTCCGTCGGCGTGGTGATGATGCCCGTGTTGATCTCGGCGATCTTGCGTTCGTCGGCGCTCGCGTCCTTCTGCTCGACGATCTTCTGCACCGCGCCGTTCGCATCGCGCACGATGCGTCCGTAGCCGGTGGGATTGTCGAGGGTGACCGTGAGCACGCCGTAGCGGCCATTCTCGGCGGCATCGACGAGTCGTTTCAGTGTGCTGGCACGCGTTAGCGGCACGTCGCCGTAAAGCACCAGCGTCGGCACCGATGGATCGACCAGCGGCAGCGCCTGCTGCACGGCGTGGCCGGTGCCGAGTTGCTGCTCCTGCACGGCGAACTGCACGTCGGGCGCGGCAACGGCTTCGCGTACTTTCTCGGCACCGTGCCCGATCACGACGACGAGCCGCGTCGGCTGGAGCGAACGCGCGGTCTCGATGACGTGCGACAGGAGCGGCCTGCCAGCCAGCGGATGGAGCACTTTCGGCAGGGCGGAATTCATGCGTTTTCCCATGCCCGCCGCCAGAATCACAATGTTCATCGCATCACGTATTTATAAGAATTGGAAAGACCAGCAGGACACATCAAGCCGCATGCTGCTGGAGATTGCATCAAAGATCATCGAACGGCACGATTGAAACCGTCTTGGGCGCGCCTGACGGTTCGCTCGCACACGGTTCTTCGTCGAACGCGATATCGCCCTGAGGATCGGCTTCGCCCGTCGCACGTAGTCCAGCGAACGGAAAAAGCTGGTGATCCATCAAATGCGACGGCACCACGTTGCCGAGCGCGTTGAACATATTCTCCGCGCGGCCCGGAAAACGCTTGTCCCAGTCGCGGATCAGCGCCTTCATTTCCGCGCGCTTCAGGTTCGGCTGACTGCCGCACAGGTTGCACGGAATGATCGGGAATTCGCGCAGCTCGGCGTACTTCTCCAGATCGGTTTCCTTCACGTAGGCGAGCGGCCGGATCACGACGTTCTTGCCATCGTCGGATTGCAGCTTCGGCGGCATGCCCTTCAGCTTTCCGCCGTAGAACATGTTGAGCAGCAGCGTTTGCAGGATGTCGTCGCGATGATGGCCGAGCGCGATCTTCGTCGCGCCCAGTTCGCCCGCCACGCGATACAGAATCCCGCGACGCAGCCGCGAGCACAGCGAACAGGTGGTCTTGCCCTCAGGCACGAGCCGCTTGACGATGCTGTACGTGTCCTGATTTTCGATGTGAAACGGGATGTCGAGCTTGGCCAGATAGCCGGGCAGAACGTGCTCCGGAAAACCCGGCTGCTTCTGGTCGAGATTGACCGCGACGATCTCGAAATCGATCGGCGCGCGCTCGCGCAGGCGCATCAGGATGTCGAGCATCGCGTAGCTGTCCTTGCCGCCGGACAGGCACACCATCACTTTGTCGCCGTGCTCGATCATGTTGAAATCGCCGATCGCCTGGCCGACCTGGCGCGCGAGCCGCTTGAAGAGCTTGTTGTTCTCGTAGGCTTCCTTCTGCTCGCGGCGCGTGAGCGCGGCGCGCTCGGGTACTTGCATGTGAGCTTCAGCCTGAGCGGGCGTGTTCATGCTTGTTCCTCTTTGATGCGAAAGACCTCGACGCCCACGGCGTCGCAGTCGGGATAAACGTCCGGCTTTTCCGTCGATACGACCACCGCCCGCACTTGCGGATGCGCAAGCAGCGCGGCGGCGACGTCGTCGCAAAGCGTTTCCTGCAAATGGATGTGCCCGCGCTCGACACGCTGCGCGATGGTCGAGCGCATGAAGTCATAATCGACCACTTCGCGCAGTTTGTCCTCGACAGGCGTCGACAACGCGAGCGGCACGAACAGCTCGACGTTGATCACGACGCGCTGCTCGCCCTGCTTCTCGAAGTCATGCACGCCGATGTTGATGCGCACTTCGTAGTTGCGCAGAAAGAGCCGCCGGCAGTCGGCGAGCCGGGGATGCGAAAGTGCGGCAAGCATGGTCTTTTCCAGTAGGTGTTGCGTGTTTTTCGCTTACGTCGAGCGCTTGTCGCCGACCATGAACATCACGTCGCGCGGACTCGGCACCAGATGCTGGCCGCCATCGACGACAAGCGTTGTACCCGTCACGCCGTGCGCGGTCGCCAAGTAGCACGCGGCCTCCGCGATGTCCACGACACGCGATGCGCGGCCGAGCGGCGTCACGCGATGCGCGATCTCGAAATCCGCGGGCGTCTGGTTCGCGGACACCATCGTCAAGCCGGGCGCCAGGCCCACGACGCGCAGTTTCGGCGCAAGCGCCTGCGCGAGCGCGACGGTCGCGTTCTCGAGCGCCGCCTTCGTCAGCGTGTACGAAAGGTAGTCCGGATTCATGTTGTACAGCTTCTGGTCGAGCACGTTGATCACGACGCCGCGTTGCGTTTCGTCGTCGATCGCGGCATCCGGCACCGTTTCGTGGAGCGCGCGAGCCAACGTCAGCGGCGCGGCCAGATTGATCGCGGTCATCTCCAGCAATTTCGCGTAGCGAAAATCTTGCGCGGTGTCCTCGTCGAAACGCGACGCGCAGTTCACCACGCAATTCAGGCCGCCGAGCGCCTCGATGCACGCCGGCACGAGCCGCGCCACCTGCGTTTCGACGCCCAGATCCGCCCGCAGCGCGACGGCGCGGCGCCCGAGCGCGGCGATCTCAGCGACGGTTTCGTGCGCTGCCCGCTCCGATTCGCCGTAATGCACGGCGACGTCCCAGCCGCGCGACGCGAAACCGAGCGCGACGCCCCGCCCGATGCGCTTCGCCGCGCCGGTGACGAGCACGACGCGCGGCCGGCCGGGGGTTAAAACTGAAGGAGAAGCGCTCATTTACAATATCGGGATGAATCCGAATGCTCGACAATCCGACAGTTTACCTGCTCCCGGCGCGGACGCGCTGGCGCAGTCCGAGGCGCTCACGACGCTGATTCGCGACAAAATCGCCGACGCGGGCGGCTGGCTGCCCTTCGACCGCTACATGGAACTGGCGCTTTACGCGCCCGGCCTCGGCTACTACAGCGGCGGCGCGATGAAATTCGGGCGCCGGGCGGAAGACGGCAGCGATTTCGTGACGGCGCCGGAACTTTCGCCGCTCTTTGCCGCGACGCTCGCGCGGCCCGTCGCGCAGGCGCTCGAAGCGAGCGGCACGCGCGACGTGATGGAATTCGGCGCGGGCACGGGCAAGCTCGCGGCGGGGTTGCTCAAGGCGTTGCGCGACCTGGACGTCCCGTTCGACAGCTATTCGATCGTCGATCTGTCCGGCGAACTGCGCGAGCGCCAGCGCGCGACGATCGAAGCCGACGCGCCCGAACTCGCCGCCAAGGTGAAATGGCTCGACGCACTGCCGCCGGCGTTCGCGGGCGTGGTGATCGGCAACGAAGTGCTCGACGCGATGCCGGTGCGGCTCGTCGTGCGCAAGCTCGGCGCGTGGCACGAGCGCGGCGTGGTGGAACTGAACGGCCGCTTCGCCTTCGACGACCATCCGCTTTCGGGCGACCCGCTCGTCGCCACGATCGACGCCGCCATCGATGCGGCCAACGACGAACCGTTCGTCGAATACGTGACGGAAACGCACGAAGCCGCGCTCGCGTTCACGAAGACGGTCTGCACGATGCTCACGCGCGGCGCGGCGTTTTTCATCGATTACGGTTTTCCGCGGCACGAGTTCTATCACGCGCAACGCGCGACCGGCACGCTGATGTGTCACTACCGGCATCGGGCGCACGGCGATCCGTTTCTGTATCCGGGCTTGCAGGACATCACGGCGCATGTCGAATTCACGGGGATCGCGGAAGCGGGCGTCGAGACAGGCGCGGATTTGCTCGGATTCACATCGCAGGCGCGGTTTCTGATGAACGCGGGCATCACCGACGTGCTCTCCGACATCGATCCCGTCGACGTCAAGCGCTTCCTGCCCGCGGCGAACGCGGTTCAGAAGTTGTTGTCGGAGGCGGAGATGGGCGAGTTGTTCAAGGTGATCGCGTTTTCGCGCGGCATCGAAGACACGCTCTCTGCGTTCGCCACCGGCGACCGATCGCACACGCTGTGAAGTTATAGGCTCGCCGTCATGATCCGCTGGCTGCTCACCACGTTCGTCGCGCTGTCGATTCTGTCGGCTTGCTGGCCCTGGCTGCGCAAGCTCGGCATCGGGCGGCTGCCGGGGGATTTCACGCTGCGGCTGTTCGGGCGCGAATACCCGTTTCCGTTCATGTCGACGTTGATTCTGTCAATGCTGTTGTCGTTCATTGCGCGGCTGCTTTGATTCTCAACGCCGTGCGTTGAATCACACCGGTCCCGCTTCTTCCAGCGCCGCCTTCACCGCCTCGACGCGCGCATGATGCACCGCGTCCTTGATCCTCGCCGGCTCCTTCGCGTACTGCTGCGCCACCGCGCCCGCATCCACCGCGCGCGCCGCCACCAGCGCCTCGCGCAACCGCTCCGCCTGCGGATACGGCTGCTGCGACAACCCGAGCCGTCCGCGCGCATCCGCGACGCACGCCTGCAGCGCCTCCGCGAACCGTGCCGGCTTGCGCAGCGCGTCGCATCGTTCGAACAGGCGCACGAGCGCCGCCGGCCCCATCTCCATCACGCGATGAATATTCCCGTGCTCCCGCGCAACGAGCAGCGCCAGGTCACGGCACTCGTTCGGCACGCGCAGCCGCTCGCACAGCGGCCGCAGCAAATCGACACTGCGCCCCTCGTGGCCGATGTGGCGCGGCAGGACATCGTCGGGCGTGGTCGCCTTGCCGAGATCGTGCGTCAGCGCGGCGAAGCGCACGGTCAGCGCGAAGTTCTGCGATGCCGCGTAGTCGAGCACCATCATCACGTGTACGCCGGTATCGACTTCGGGGTGATAGTCGGCGCGCTGCGGCACGCCCCAGAGCGCATCGACTTCCGGCAGGATGCGTTCTAGCGCGCCACAGTCGCGCAGCACGGCGAACACCCGCGACGGCGTGCGCTCCATCAATCCACGCGACACTTCCTGCCACACGCGTTCGGGCACGAGCGCATCGACTTCGCCCGCCGCGACCATCTTTTTCATCAGCGCGCGCGTCTCGCCGGCGACAGTGAAATCCGTGAACCGCGCCGCGAAGCGCGCGACCCGCAGAACGCGCACCGGATCTTCGATGAACGCATTGCCGACGTGGCGGAACAGCTTCTTCTCCAGATCGGCGCGGCCGTCGAACGGATCGATCACCGGGCCGGTCAGCGTACCGTCGGGGCTGACTTCGCGCGCCATCGCGTTGATAGTCAAATCACGGCGCGCCAGGTCTTCTTCCAGCGTGACGTCGGGCGAATAGTAGAACTGGAAGCCGTGATAGCCCGCCGCCGTCTTGCGCTCGGTGCGCGCAAGCGCGTATTCCTCTTGCGTCACGGGATGCAGAAACACCGGAAAATCCTTGCCGACCGGCCGATACCCCTGCGCCGCCATCTGCTCGGGCGTCGCGCCGACGACGACGTAATCGCGGTCCACGACGGGCACGCCGAGCAGTTCATCGCGGATCGCGCCGCCGACGGCGTAGATATTCATCGTTCGTCGCCCGCGTCCCTGATCCACGCGGCGACCGCCGGCACCTTCGTCACGCACTCGACGTAACCGCGCGACACGTCGCTCAGTTCGGGCGCGTAGGTATTGAAGCGCATCACGACAGGAGCGTACATCGCGTCCGCGATACCGAACTCGCCGAACAGGAATGGCCCGCCGTACATGCTCAGGCAATCGCGCCAGATCGCCTCGATCCGCGCGATGTCCGAGAGCGCTTCCGGCGTGCGTCCGGTACCCGGCGCGTGCGTTTGAATGGTCATCGTCATGTCGCGGCGCAAATCGGCGAAACCGGCGTGCATCTCCGCGCTGATGCTGCGCGCCCGCGCGCGGGCGGCGGCGTCGCGCGGCCACATCGCGTGTTCCGGATGCTGCTCGGCGAGCGTCTCCATGATCGCGAGCGATTCCCAGATTGCGTCGCCGGAATCGGTGACGAGGCACGGCACCTTGCCCGACGGCGCATGCTCCAGGATCTGCGCCTTCGACTCGGGTCGCCCGAGGCGGATCAGCGTTTCGTCGAAGGGAATTGCAAAGTGCCTGAGCACCAGCCACGGCCGCATCGACCAGGAAGAGACGTTCTTGTCACCGATAACGAGTTTCATAAACACGCGCAAAAAAAGTGGGCTAACGGTGCGCCGTCGCGCGAAATGCGTTGAAGCGCGAGCGTGGGGATTGCCCCGTGAGATACATCGGCGCGATCGCTTCGATGCTCGCCGGCTCGTCGATGCCGAGCTCCGGCGCAAGCGGTCCGCTCGCGACGCTCGGCGTCTTCATCGAATCGAGATTATCGCGCGACATCATCGGTTCGCCGGGCGCGAGTTCGAGCGTCATCGCCTGCACGCGGCCGAGGCTCTCAGGCAATTTGATGATCTTCGCGTGCTTGCCGATCGTCGCGCCGCTGAAACGCACGAGTTCCGCGAGCGTGTAGACCTGCGGCCCGGCGAGTTCGAACACGCGCCCGCTCGCGGCATCCAGATCGAGCACGTTGACGATCGCCTTGGCCACGTCGCCGACGAACACCGGCTGAAACTGCGCGTCCGCGCACGCGAGCGGGATC
Organism: Caballeronia humi; assembly: GCF_001544475.1. Taxonomy (GTDB): domain Bacteria; phylum Pseudomonadota; class Gammaproteobacteria; order Burkholderiales; family Burkholderiaceae; genus Caballeronia; species Caballeronia humi. Next base: position 46,660 of record NZ_FCNW02000039.1, read on the forward strand.
ACCGGGAACACGCGCTCCAGAAACGCGAACTGGTTCAGCAGATTGTCCTCGGGACCGAAGACTACGGAACTGCGAAAAATCGTCGTGGCGAGCGACGAATCACGGATCACCTTCTCGCCGTCGCCGCGCGAGCGCAGGTACATGCTCGGGCCGTTCGAATCGGCGCCGATCGCGCTCATGTGCAAAAGACGCCCCACGCCCTTCGACTCACACGCCGCGACGATCTTGCGCGGCAGTTCGACGTGCGCCTTCGCGAACTCGGGACCGTACGGATCGCCGCGCCGCCCCTGCAGGATGCCGACGAGGTTGATCACCGCATCGGCCTCGGCGACGAACGCGGCGAGTTGCGCCGGATCGTGGACGTCGGCTTCGATCACATCGATGGGGAGCAGGGTGAGATGCGCGGCGTTCGCGCGCCGCCGCGTGGCGACGCGCACGTCCTTGCCGACTTCGACGAGCGCGTTGACGAGATGACTGCCGATGAAACCCGAACCGCCGATCAGCGCTACTTTCTGATGTCGCATATTCGCCTCTGCTGGTGGCGACGGCTCGCGGGTCTTGCTGCGGGGCCGCGCGTGGTGTCGAACGCGCGGCCTTGCCTGAAAGGCGTAAAAAGCGTGAAGGCTTACGGCGCGATGTAGCCGAGGCGCGCCTTGAGCGATTGCGGACGGCCTTCGAACAGCGCCGCGTAATAGACGGTGTTCGACAACACGTTCTTCACGTAGTCGCGGGTCTCGGTGAACGGAATGGTCTCAGCAAAAACCGCGCCTTCCACCGGCCCGGTCAGATCGCCGCGCCACTTGTTCGGACGTCCCGGCCCGGCGTTGTAGCCTGCCGTCGCGAGCACGGGGGAATTGTCGAATTGATTGTAGATCATCGACAAATAGTTGGTTCCGAGCAGGATGTTCGTGTTGATGTCGTTCATCTGCGCGCGCGACACCGGCCCCATGCCGATCTTCTTCGCGACGAGTTGCGCCGTGCCAGGCATCAGTTGCATCAGTCCGCCCGCGCCGACTTCCGAACGCGCATTGATGATGAAGCGCGATTCCTGCCGAATCAGGCCGTACGCCCATTCGACGTCGAGCCCGGTGTTCTGCGCATCGCGCTCGACAATCTCCCGGAACGGCGACAAATAGCGCAAGGAGAAATCGTGCTCGGTCTTCGTCTTGTCGGCGGTGTTCACCGTGCGGTCGAACAGTTCGATGCGGCGCGCGTACTGTGCAGCGGCGAGCAACTGACGATCGGTCATCGAACGCAGCGGCCAGTTCCATTCGCGGTTGCCTTCGAGACGCAGGTTCAGCGCGTAGAAACGCTGCGACAGCGCGAAGCCCGGCACCGACTGCATCTGCGCGATTTCGGCGTCGCTCACGGTCGTGCGCGGCGGGATCGTGATCTTCTGGCCGAGTTCTTCCGAGGCGAGCTGTCCATAGAAGTCGAAGCGGTCCGCGATCGACTGGAATTCCTGCGCGGCCGTGGCGCCGTCGCCTGCTTGCTTGAGCGCGCGCGCGTGCCAGTAGACCCACGCCGGCTGGTTGCGCAGCGACGGCGGCATCTGCTCGACCGACCAGCGCACCATGTTCCAGTCGCCCGCGAGCAATGCAGCCCGCGTGCGCCATTCGTAAGCGGGAACCGATAACGGCGCATTTACCGACAGCCGATACCAGTCCGCTGCGGCAGGCATGCGCTTCAGCGCCGCCTGATAACCGATCGTGCCCCAGCCGATCGCGCGCTCGGGCGCGGTCAGGCTCGGCGCGACCGAGCTGAACGTGGCAGCCGCCATCGCAGGATCGTTGCGCGCCATGCGCGTGATCGCGAGCAGCGTCAGTTGATGCGCCGGTGTGTTCGGCATCACGCCGCGCGCGAGGTAGAGCGGCGGCGTGCTCGTCGCGTTGTCGAAGAGCGTCGGGTCCGGACGTTCCTGTCCGAGCGCATCGACGATCTTCGCGCCCGTGCCCGTATAGTTCTGCTCGTACGCAAGACGAATCTGCTGCCAGACGTCGTCGCTTGAGAATTGCTGCGTGCGAGCCAGCGCGCCGATCAGATCGACGCAACCGTCGCCGTACCATTTCGGATCGACGAGCAGCGCGCGCGCCGCATCCGCGACGTTCTCGCCGCGCGCCGCGCGCGCTCCGAGCGCGTAGCATTTCACCTGCGTGTCGTCATTGAGCACGAAGCGGGAATACTGCTGCTCGAAGTTGCGCCAGTCGTGACGGCCGCCGAGCACGACGAGGTAGTCGTTGCGCATGCGGTCGGCAATCGCCTGACCGTCGTAGCGCTGCAGGAACGAGAGCACGGGCTCGTCGGGCGCATCGACGCGGGCGTGGCCTTGCGAGTCGAAAAGCTGCGGCTTGATCGTGAAGTACTCGATATAGCCAGGCGCCGGATATTCCGGAATCTGCGAGGCGAGCAGCGCGGCTTTGCCTGCATCGTTCGTGCGCGCGGCTTCGCGCAACTGCATGAAGATGCGGTCGTCGGATGAGGGGATGTAGTCGGCGTCGGGACGCACCGCGGAGGCTGTGCTGCAAGCGACGAGCGCCGCTGCCGCGAGTGCCGGAGCGACCGCGCGATATACTCGATTGAGGCGTTTTGACATCGTTATTTCAGGAGCGCGAATTGGTCGAAAGCATAGCACGCAACCCTTCTCCAGAACCGAAAAGCGCGCTGCGCGCGACGCTCCTCGCGACCCGCGAAGCGCAACGCGAAGAAGCCGATCACGCCGCGCGAAACGAAGCGCTCGCGCGCCGTGTGATGGCCGCGATCGCGCAGCATCCGGCGACGTGCATCGGCTTCTACTGGCCGGTCGCCGGGGAGTTCGATGCACGCGATGCGCTCGCCGTGTGGCTCAAGCTCGATGCGTCGCGCCAGGTGGCTTTGCCGGTGGTCGTGGAGCGTCACGCGGCGATGATCTTTCACGCATGGCGCGAGCATGCGCCGATGAAGGCGGGCCGCTATCGCATTCCGGTGCCACTCGAAGAAAAGGCGGTCGTGCCGGACCTGCTTTTGATACCGTGTGTCGGGTTCGACAAGGAGCGCTATCGGCTGGGATACGGCGGCGGGTATTTCGATCGCACACTCGCCGCGTGGCCGTCGGAGAAAAAGCCGGTGAAGATAGGCGTCGCGTATGAATCGGGCAAGTGCGACGCGCTGCCGCACGAGGCCCACGACGTGCCGCTCGACGCGATCGTCACGGAATCTGCTATTTATTGAAGCAAATGACGCGAAGCGGTCGGCGCATCAAAGCGATGCCGCCGCGCGCGCCGCGGTGTCGTAAAGCCCCGACGCATTGCGCATCAATTGCGCCGCTTCGCCGATCTGTTCGTTCGTCAGGCCGCTTTCACGCAGTGTCGTAATCAGACAGCTTTCGCGCACTTCGCGATACTTGCCACAGAGGTCCCGTCCGGCGGGCGTCGCGGAGAAGAACACTTCCTTGCCCGTCTTTTCGCTCTTGACGTAGCCGCGCGCCACCAGTTTTTTCAGTGCATACGTAGCAACGTGCGTGTCCTCGATGTTCAGTACGAAGCAAATGTCGGCGAGCTTTTTCTTGCGGTCGCGATGGCTCACGTGATGCAGGAGCGACACCTCGACCGCCGTCATGTCCTTCGCGCCCGCCGCCGACATGCAGCGCACCATCCAGCGATTGAACGCATTGCTGGCCATGATGAGCCCGTACTCGAGTTCGGAGAGTTCGGCGCTCGATTCGGAGACGAGATGCTCGGAGGAAACGATCTTGGTGGGATGTCGCGACATGGTTTTCGGCCGGTTATCTGTGCGTTCGAGTGTAGCGTATCGACCTTATCGCACGACGATTCGGGGCGATTCGAGCAAACTCTGATAGATAATTTGTTGATAAATTATTGATAATGTACTCTCTGCGACGGCGACGTGCGGTTTTCCGGGCGTCGCGCTAACCTGAAAAGACGGCATGACCAGACCCCGAATCCATCCGCTCGGCGACACCGCTCTCGTGTGCGAAGCGTCGCCGCCCGCCACGCTCGACTGCCAGCGCCGCATGTGGGCGCTCGCCGACAGCGCGCGGCTGTGGCCGCACGTCGTCGAGGTCGTGCCGGGCATGAACAATCTGACGATCGTCTTCGATCCGCTCGCCGCCGACTACGAAAGCCTCGCGCAGCAGCTCGACGACGGCTGGGACACCGTCGCCGATACCGACGCCGGATCGGCCGAAATCGAGATCCCCGTGCGCTACGGCGGCGCGGACGGCCCCGATCTCGCGACGCTCGCCAAGCACGTCGGCTTGTCGGTCGGTGAAGTCGTGAAGCGGCACACGCAGGCCGAGTACGTCGTGTTCTTCCTCGGCTTCCAGCCGGGATTCGCGTACATGGGCGGCCTCGACACATCGCTTCACATGCCGCGCCGCGCCGAACCGCGCCTCGAAGTGCCGGCCGGATCGGTCGGGATCGGCGGGGCGCAGACGGGGATTTATCCGGCGGCGTCGCCTGGCGGCTGGCAGTTGCTCGGGCGCACCGATCTCAAACTCTTCGATCCCACCCGCAACCCGCCGACGCTCATGCAGCCCGGCGACCGCGTGCGCTTCACCGCGCTGGAGGTACGCGCATGATCGACGTGATTCGCGCGGGCGTGCTGACGTCCGTGCAAGACCTCGGGCGCCACGGCTATCGCCATCTCGGCGTGAGTTCGGGCGGCGCGCTCGATGCGCTGTCGCTCGAAATCGGCAACCGGATCGTCGGCAACAAGCCGGATGCGGCGGGCATCGAAGTGACGTTCGGACCGACCGTGCTGCGCTTCAAGCATGCGACGCGCGTCGCGATCACCGGCACCGATTTCGGCGCGACGCTCGACGACGAACCGGTCTATTCGTGGTGGAGCCTGCCCGTGCAGGCGGGACAGGAACTGACCTTGCGTGCGGCCAAGCGCGGGATGCGCGGCTATGTGTGCGTGGCGGGCGGCATCGACGTGTTGCCGATGCTCGGCTCGCGCAGCACCGACCTCGGCGCCTGCTTCGGCGGGCTCGGCGGCCGAGCGCTACGCGACGGCGACCGGCTGCCGGTCGGCGTGGCGCAGCCGCATCCGGGCATCGCGTTTTCGCCGGCCGAGCCCGCGTTCGGCGTGAAGGCCCCGGCGTGGTGCAAGTTCGTGCTCGTCGATGAACCGTTGCGGCGCGGACGGCACGCGCCGGGCGTCGCGTGGTCGATTCCGGTTCGCGTGCTGCGCGGCCCGGAATACGCCAGCTTCACCGCCGAAGCGCTGTCGAATTTCTGGACCGAGGAATGGACGATCACGCCGAACAGCAACCGCATGGGCTTTCGTCTCGCCGGCACGCCGCTCGAACGCAAGAGCAGAATCGACCTTTTGTCGCACGCGGTGCTGCCCGGCACGATCCAGGTGCCGCCGAACGGCCAGCCGATCGTCCTGATGGGCGACGCGCAGACGACCGGCGGCTATCCGAAGATCGGCGCCGTGATCAAGGCGGATCTGTGGAAGCTCGCGCAAGCGCGGCTGAATAGCGGCGTGCGCTTTATTGAGACATCGGTGGAAGAGGCGCGTCACGCGCTCGCCGATGAACGGATGTACGTGAAACAGGTGGAGACCGCCATCGCCATGCACGAGGAGCGATGCGCGAAGTGACCCACGATACTGGAACGACAGTCATGGAAATCGATCTCAATGCCGATCTCGGCGAAGGCTGCGGCTCGGACGAAGCGCTGCTCGACCTCGTCAGCTCGGCCAACATCGCGTGCGGCTGGCACGCGGGCGGCGCCACCGCGATGCGCGACTGCGTGCGCTGGGCCGTCGCGAAGGGCGTGTCGATCGGCGCGCATCCGAGCTTCAACGATCCCGAAAACTTCGGCCGCAAGGAGATGGACCTGCCGGCGTCCGAAATCTACGCGGGCGTGCTGTATCAACTCGGCGCGCTGTCGGCGATCGCGCAGGCGGAAGGCGGGCGCATCGCGCACGTCAAGCCGCACGGCGCGCTCTACAACCAGGCCGCGCGCAATCCCCAAATCGCCGATGCGATCGTCTCGGCCGTGCACGACTTCGATCCGTCGCTGATGATTTTTGGGCTCGCGAACAGCGGGCTCGTCGAGGCGGCGCGCAACTCGGGGATCGTCGCGATCGAGGAAGTGTTCGCCGATCGCGGCTATCGCGCCGACGGCTCTCTGGTGCCGCGCAAGGAACCGGGCGCGCTGCTCGACGACGAAAACGTCGTGCTCGACCGCACGCTCGCGATGGTGCGCGAGCAGCGCGTGCAGGCCGTGAGCGGCGAGTGGGTGCCGCTCAACGCGCAGACGATTTGCCTGCACGGCGACGGCGAACATGCACTCGCGTTCGCGCGTCGAATCCGCTCGGCGCTGACGGCGGCGGGCATCGAAGTGCGCGCGGCGCACGGCAACTGATTGGGGTTTGAGAGAGCACTGAACGCCTCGCGCAACACGCGAGGCGTTTTAGCAAACAGCGGCCGATAGAGCCGTTTTCGCATACCGGTGCGGCGCGCTCGGCCGTACGCATCGGGAACATGACGTCGACGTTTGGAGATCTTATGGGAACCGCAGTCAATCTATGGCCGCTGATAGGCGTGGCCGTCATCATCGTGGGCTTCGTCCTGCGCTTCAATCCGATGCTGATCGTGGCGGCTGCCGCGATCGTCACCGGCTTCGCGGCGCATTTTCCGCTCGATCGCATTCTTGCCGCGATCGGTTCGGGTTTCATGAAGACACGCAATATTCCGCTGATCATTCTGCTGCCGCTCGCCGTGATCGGCCTGCTCGAACGCCACGGCCTGCGCGAGCGCGCGCAGATCTGGATTTCGGGCATCAAGGCTGCAACCGCGGGGCGCTTGTTGATCGTGTATCTGCTGATTCGTGAACTGACGGCGGCAGTCGGCCTGACGGGTCTCGGCGGACATCCGCAGATGGTCCGTCCGCTCCTCGCGCCGATGGCCGAAGGCGCCACCGAAGCGCGCTACGGCAAGTTCTCCGACAAGATCCGCTTCAAACTGCGCGCGTATTCGGCGGCGACCGACAACGTCGGCCTCTTCTTCGGCGAGGACATTTTCGTCGCGTTCGGCGCGATCGTGCTGATGGTCACGTTCCTGAAGGAAGCGGGGATCGTCGTGGAGCCGCTGCACGTCGCGTTCTGGGGCATTCCGACCGCGATCTGCGCGTTCATCGTCCACGGCTTCCGGCTGTGGCTGCTCGACCGGCAACTCGCGAAGGAACTCGGCGCGCTCACCAAAAACGTCGCCGGAGAAAAAGCATGACGCTCACGATCAATTATCTGTTCTATCTCGTCGGCATCGTGCTGGTGGTCGTCGGCGGGATGATCATCACCGACAAATCGCATCCGCGCCGCCTCACCGCCGGCTCGTTCTGGCTCGTGTATGCGCTCATCTTCCTGATCGGCGATTTCCTGCCGCCGACGGTGGTCGGCGTGCTGGTCATCGCGATGGCGCTGATCGCCGGATTCGGCGGCGTGACCGGCGCGAAGCCGAAGATGCTGTCCGTCGAGACGCGCCGCCAGAGCGCGATGCGCCTCGGCAACAAGCTGTTCGTCCCCGCGCTGACGATTCCCGTCGTCACCGTGATCGTGACGCTCGGCGCGAAGTATCTGGTGTTCGGTGGCACGCCGCTGATCGAGCTGAAGAATGTGACGCTGATCGGCTTCGGCATCGGCTGCGTGATCGCCCTCGCGATCGCGTGCGTGATGACACGCGATACCGTCGGGCAGTCGATGAAGGAAACGCGACGGTTGATCGATGCGCTTTCCTGGGCGGCGGTCTTGCCGCAGATGCTGGGGATGCTCGGGCTCGTGTTTTCCGATGCGGGCGTTGGGAAGGCGGTCGCGCATATCACGACGGCTTATGTGAATCTCGATTACCGGCTCGTAGCGGTGGCTGTGTACTGCATCGGGATGGCGCTTTTCACGATGGTGATGGGCAATGGATTTGCCGCGTTTCCTGTGATGACCGGTGGCGTTGGTGTGCCGATTCTCGTCGGCGTATTTCACGGCAATCCGGCGACGATGGTGGCGATCGGGATGTTTTCAGGCTATTGCGGGACGCTCATGACGCCGATGGCCGCGAACTTCAATATGGTGCCAGCGGCGCTTCTGGAATTGCCGGATAAGAATGCGGTGATCAAGGTGCAGGTGCCTACGGCTTTGACGCTGCTCGTCATTAATATCTTCTTGTTGAATTGGCTGATGTTTTTGTGACGGCCGGCCGGCGTGACGGTGATCCCTCACGCCGACCTCTTTTATTGCCATCGAGTACGAATTAACTCCGCGAATCAGCGCACCGTTATACCTTACGTAGCGTTTTCCCAATCCTCTCCCAAAAACCCGTCGGCTTTTTGGCTGGCGCTGAACCCGCGCCAGCCGGATCGGTGGCCGGCGGAGGGCTTTTGCGTGGTTCAGGCATCGACAGCGGCGGCTTCGGAACGGAATCGGTTACTTCGTCGGTCTTGCAGAATCGCGCGAAGCCAAGCGCAGCGTGCGGATAGGTGCAGATAAGCAGTTGCGAAACTCCCAGTTTCAATATGAAATGGGCCTATCTTCTGGGAGTGAGAAGCGCCGATGAGCACACCGGATTTCTTCCGCAGCCGCCTGGACGCGATGATCGATTTGCGGCATCCGCTGGCGGTACTGGCCAACCGGATGCCATGGAGGTCGATAGAAGCGACCTTGACACCGATCTTCGAGCGACGTGCTCGCGAAGGCCGGACGAGCGAGGAGACTGATCTTTTTGGCACGGCGCCCAAGCTGGCGGGTGCGGGCCTTAGCGCTGCCGGACGTCCGCGCCTGTCGATCCGGCTGATGGTCGGGCTGCTCTATCTGAAGCACGCCTACAACGAAAGTGACGAATCGGTTTGTGAGCGCTGGGCACAAGACGTGTATTTCCAGTTTTTCTGCGGCGAGGAGTATTTTCAACCGCACATGCCGTGCGATCCGACCAACCTCGTGCGCTTTCGGCAGGCGCTGGGCGAAGCTGGTGTCGAGGAGTTGCTCGCGACGACAATTGCAGCGGCCGTGGAAATGAAAGCAGTGAGGCCGGCCGAGTTCGAGCGCGTGATTGTCGATACGACGGTCCAACAAAAAGCGATTGCCTATCCGACTGACAGCCGTTTGC
>NZ_FCNW02000040.1 GCF_001544475.1 Caballeronia humi
ATCGGCAATCGGCGGCTCGGGCGCGGATGCAGCAGCCAATGCCTGGAGCAAGCTGGGCGGCGGCTGGCGCTAAAGCCCTCGTTTTTCGATGTAAAGAGGCGGCGCCCGGTCCGTTATTCGTCGACCTGGCTCCGCCTCGCCGCAAAACCATAAAAATTCAAACCGTTTCAAGGGATCGCCCTTTGCGTCGCGTTCCCCTTCCTTCCGGAGAAGCATCATGACCAAGACCACATTGCAACTCGCATGCGCCGTACTGTTTTGCATCGGACATGCCGCGCACGCGGATACTACTGCCAACTCGTCGTCGGGATCGACGTCCGGCTCTTCGTCGGTCGGTATCGGCCAGGGCGGCGGATCGAGCCTGAACAACATCGGGACCTCGGCCAACTCGTCGGCGAGCACGAATTCGGCTTCGTCTTCGGTGGGCGGCATCGGTAGCGCCAACGCACAGGGCGGATCGTCGAACGTGAACGTCTCCGTGACGATGCCCGCGATGACCGCTTCGAACGGCACCTCGGGTTCGGGCACGGGTACCACGGGTTCGACGGGAAGCACGCCCGACGCCACTACGAAGGCCACCACGCCGGGATCGAGCCCCTACGATACGCGCGCCACCGTCGACTACAACCAGAGCTCGTACTCGGTGCGCACGACGCCGTCGATCGCGGCGCCCTCGCTCACGACGACGCTGTCCGACACCTGCATGGGCTCGGCGAGCTTCGGCATTTCGGTGACGGGTTTCGGCGCGACCGGCGGCACGACGATGGTCGATCAGGCTTGCGTACGCCGCCTCGATGCACGCGAATTCCGCGCGATGGGCCTGACCGACGTAGCGCTCGCCCTCCTGTGCCAGAGCGATTCGAATCGACGCGCCGTGGAGGCGACCGGCCACCTGTGCCCGGGAACGACGGCACCGCTCGCGAAGACGGGCGATGGCGCAACGCTCTCGGATGACGAAAAATATCGTGATCCGATCGTGCGCGCGCGCCTCGGCCTGCCGGTGACGGCGGCGAACGATCCGGCGGTGCAGATGAAGTCGCAGCGCGCGCCTGAAGTGAAGAAGGACCAGGCTCCGGCACGCCCGCTGCAAAGCGAAGTGGCCGAAGTGAAGACGATCCCGGTCGAAGACCGCAAGATCGAAGTCTCGCTCGTCAAGTAAGACGTGAGACGCTTGTCAGGCGCAATGACAACATGCGTCGCGGAGATGAGGCGCCGTATTAGAGCTTCTCTCCAATTTTAGGGTTGGTCGTTGTTGCTGGACCGGAAAGCCAACCCTCGTTTTCAAATCGAGGCATCCGTATGAAGAGTCGTCCGATGCTCATGCTGCTTGCGCTGATGGCTGCGGCGGGCGTGAATGCACAGACCGCGCCGACAGGTCCGGTCTTGTGGGCGGCGAGCCCCGCAGGCCAGCAGCCGATGCCGGGTGCGCCGCCGCTCACGCTGCTGCCGTCTTCGAGCGGAGCAGTCCCGCTCAGAACCGGCGATGGCGGCAAGTGCCTGCTCGTCTCGCGGCGTGGCACGCAGATCGTCGCGGTGGAATTGTCGCCGGTCGTGAACGGGCCGAAGCTCGTCGGCTGGGCGCCGAAGCAGATCGACATGAACACGCTGACTTCGAAGTGGGGCTATCAGCCGCCGCAGGCTAGTAGCGCTGTCAGCGCGTTTGGTAATCCGGTAACGAAGTCCATTGCGGAGACGTCGAGTTCGAGCGCGGAATCGTCGGCGACGGTGACCGTCAACGGCAAGACGTATCGACGTTTCACGCAGTTCAAGGACACAGCCGCGGATGAGTTTTTCTGCGAGTAAGGCCTAGCCGACCGATCGTTGACGCATGTCGCCACCGATCGTCGCGGCCTGTGCAGGAGAAGCCGGCGGCGCGGCCGTCCTTTGTTCGTTGCCGTAACGCGCCACCGAAAAAGCGAACGTGTTGACGCCCTGCGCGCTGCTCGCCGACACCGTTCCGCGATGCATTTCCGCGACCGCCTTCACGATCGCGAGCCCGAGCCCGTGATTCTCGCGGCTGTTGGTGCGCGAACTTTCCGCGCGATAGAAACGGTCGAACAGATGATCGAGCATCGCGGGCTGGATCGGTTCGCCGGGATTGGCCACCGCGATGCTGATGCGCCCGCGTTCGCGCCCGATCGATACCGATATCGTCGCGCCGCGCGCGCAATGCTGGATTGCGTTCATCACGAGATTGATGAGCGCGCGTCCGAAGAGCGACGTGTTCACGAATGCGCGCGCATCGCCGGTCGATACCGCGTGCACCTGCGCCTCTTCCAGCGGTATCTCCAGGAACTCCAGCGTGCGCGTCACTTCCGCCGCCAGCGACACTTCGACGAGACCCGTCGCGCGCTCGCCCTGATCGGCGCGCGCGAGGAACAGCATGTCGTTGATGATCGCACGCACGCGCTCGAACTCTTCGAGATTCGATTGCAGCGTGTGGCGCAATTCGTCGATCGAGCGGTCGCGGGTCAAGGCCACTTCCGTCTGTCCGATGAGGATGGTCACCGGCGTGCGCAACTCGTGCGCGACATCAGCGTTGAACGATTCGAGCCGCGCGTAGGCACTATCGAGCCGTTCGAGCGCGCCATTGAACGACTTTGCAAGGTCCTCCAGCTCATACGGCAACGAGCGCGTGCTCAGGCGCTGCGAGCGGTTGTTGGGACTGACGTTCGATGCATCCTTCGTCAGCCGTGTAAGCGGCGCGAGTCCGATCTTCGCGACCGAATAGCTCAGCAGCAGCACGGTGATCGTGCCGAGCGCGGTCAAAGCCGCGAGCGCGAAGCCGAAGACGCGCATCGTGCGCACGTTCGGCGAGCAGTCGATCGCGACCTGAAGCTGCAACGGCGGACGCTCGCCGTTCGCGGGGATAGTGACCGCGGTCATCAGCATGTCGTACGCGCGGCCGTTCGGGCGCAACCGCACGTAGCCGCCCGGCACGCGTTTCTCGATGCTGCCCGCGAGCAGCGTGCCGTAGGTGAAGCGCGCATCGTCGCTCGATGCGGCGAAGAGGGTCGAGCCGTCGCGTGGCGTGATGTCCGCGAGCTTCTCCTTCGCCATCTTCCACTTGTCCGGTGTGGACGCGTGCAGCACGATCAGCCGCGCAATCTCGGCGCGCGTATCGAGCGATTCCCGCAAATGATTCTCCAGTTGCGCGCGCAGTACGAGAAAGAGCCCCGTGCCCACCATCGTGAACACGAACAGCGCCACGACTGCGAACATCGCGGCGAGGCGCCGTGAGATGGAATGCTTCACCATGCCCTCGGCTCTTCACGCATCTCGCGCGTTTCGCGCACTTCGAGCACGTAGCCCATGCCGCGCACGGTGTGCAGCAGCTTGGTGCGAAACGGGCCGTCGAGCTTGGCGCGCAGCCGCTTGATCGCGGTCTCGACGACGTTCGTATGGCTTTCGAAATCGACTTCCCAGACGAGTTCGGTGATCGCGGTCTTCGAGAGGATGTCGCCGTGGCGGCGCGCGAGCACGCTCAGCAACTGGAATTCCTTCGCGGTCAGGTCGAGCCGCGATCCGTCGCGCGTGGCGCGCCGGCCGATCAGGTCGACATAGAGATCGCCGACGGAGATCAGCGTCGATTCCTGAGCGCGCGTACGGCGTGCCAAAGCATGCAGGCGCTCGACGAGTTCAAGGAAGGAGAAAGGCTTCGTGAGATAGTCGTCGGCGCCTTCGCGCAGGCCGCGCACGCGATCGTTGATGTGGTCGCGTGCGGTAAGCATGATGACAGGTGTCGATTTTTGCGCGCGCAGCGCCTTGAGCACGGCGAAGCCGTCGCGCTTGGGCAGCATGACGTCGAGCACGATCACGTCGTAGTCGTACTCGGTAGCGAGATGCGTGCCTTCTTCGCCATCAAGCGCGATATCGACGACCCAGCCCTGCTCGGTTAAACCCGAGCGCAGGTAATCGACCACCTTGTGTTCGTCTTCGACGATCAGGACTTTCATGCGGGCGCCTCGTTGCGTGCTGTCCGTAATAACTATACGAGCGTTGCGGCTCGCGTGCTCGCAAGGGACGCGTCTAAAGGATCGCGCTTGAAAGGGAACGGTCGTTCGAGATTGTGCGTGACCCGTGACGCGGGCAAACCAGACTGCATGGTAGAGGGTCGGCACCAACGGCTTGATGGCGCGAAAATGGCGGGACGGTCAGTTTTCAGGTGCGGCCTTGGAGGCCGCCCTGAAGCTCCATTGCCTTACTGCGATACACCCTGAGCAGCCGGCCCCGCACCCGATGTACCTTCCACCGACGGCCCATAACTCATCGCGCCCGGCTTCACCGTTTCGCCAGCCTGGACCTTCGCTTCGGCCGCCTGCAGGTTGTTTGGATAGTACGGGTCACGTTCCGACGGGTCGTACCCGGCTTGTTCGAGCTTGACCAGTTCCCCGCGGACCTGCGCGCGCGTCACGGGTTCGTTGGACTGCGCGAACGAAAGCATCGGTGAGACGGCTAAAGCGATGACTGCAACGCGGATCAATGTCTTCATGATGGACTCCTCGACGGATGGGGAAACGTGCGCGTCGCGCGATGTTTGGAAGTGAGCGCGACTGCGTGGCTTCAGTGTATTTCCTCGACCGTGACGAGATGCTGGCGATGAGATGGCATCGCGGTCATATGAAGTAACTGCATTCAACTTCCTTTCGATTCGGCGAGCCACGCACGCCAGCCGCCGAAGCGCGTGATGTTCGTAGCGCCATCGAGGCCGATGCCTTCGCAAACGAAGCCCGTCTGCCAGCTTCCATCGGCGAGTTGCACTTTGCCGAGCGCGAGCGGCGCGGGGATGCCGGCAAGGAACGATCCAAGCTCGATACTCGGCAGCTCCCACACTTCGACGTCGATCGCAGCGCCATCCTGAGCGACGCGCTCCATGCCCGGGCGAAGGGTCTCGCCCGCATTCGCAGCGAGTGCATGCAAGCGATAATGCGGCGCGCTCGTCGTCTTTTCGACAAGGCTCGCACCGCGCGAGCGCAACTGTCCGTTGAGCGGCAAGCCATCGAGATGCGCGCCGCACACGACGAGCCGCACGCGATCATTGCGTGCGTTTCTGGTCGACGCCTCGGCGACCAGCGTCGCGCCACCGACGAGCGGCAACGCGAACGATCGCTGCAACGTATCGGCGACGCTCAGCAGATATTGATCCGTGAACGCGCGACCGAACACAGTGACGCCCCACGGCAGCCCGTTCTTCATGAACGCGGTTGGCGTCGCAACAGCGGCGTAGTCGAGCAGGTTCATGAAGTTCGTGTAATAGCCGAGCAGCGAATTGGGTCCGATCGGATCGCGTGCGAGTTCATCGAGCGTGACCGGGCGCGGATAGCTCGGTGTCAGGACGAAGTCGAGTCGATCGAGCGTTGCATCGCAGATTTTCTTCAACGCCTGCAAGCGGTACTGCGCGCGAAACGCATCGACGGCGGTGGTCCCCGGTGCCTTTGCCAGCACGTCGCGGATCACGGGCAACACGGCATCCGGGTTCGCCTCCATCAATTCGCCCGCGACGCTGTAGCGCTCGGCGACCCACGGTCCTTCGTAAAGTAGCTTCGCCGCTTCGACGAACGGCGCGAAGTCGATCTCGACGGCGGTCCCGCCCGCCGCTTCGAGTGCCGCGCGCGCTTCTGCAAAAAGCGTGGGACTCTCGCTGCAACCCGCGAATTCGAGCGTCGAAGGCACGCCGAAGCGGAACGGGCTTAGCGTGCCGAACGCGCCTGCATCGTTGAATAGCGGATTTGCGCGGCTATAAGGGTCGCGCGGATCTTCCTTTGCGGTAAGTGCGAACAGCTCGCCCGCTTCGCTCGCGGTCGCGGTGAAGAAGGTGACGCAATCGAGCGTGCGGCATGCGGGCACGACGCCCGCTGTCGAGAGCAGGCCCTTCGTCGCCTTCAGGCCGACGAGGTTGTTCAAACCGGCAGGCACGCGACCGGAGCCGGCGGTATCGGTCCCAAGCGCGAAGCTCGCGACGCCGAGCGCCACGCTCAATGCACTCCCCGCGCTCGATCCGCCCGACGGGTAATCCGGATGCACGCTGTTGCGGCACTTGCCATAGGGCGAGCGCGTGCCGTTCAGGCCCGTCGCGAACTGATCGAGATTGGTTTTGCCGATTGGCACGGCGCCGAGCGCGATCAACTGCGCCACGAGCGTGGCCGATTCGTCGGGCGTATAGGCGAACGCGGGACATGCGGCCGTCGTCGGCACACCGGCGAGATCGATGTTGTCCTTGATGGCGAAGGGCACGCCGTAGAGCGGCAGCGAATCGATGTCGCGTCCTTCGAGCGCGTCGAGGTAGGGTGCAATCTCTGCGTCGTCGAGCAGATGGATGAAGAGATTGAACTCGGGGTTCAGCGCGGCCGCCTTCGCACGCAACTCGCCGATGAGCTTCGCGGGCGTGGTGTCCTTCGCGCGATAGGCGGCGCGCAACGTGGAGAGACGCAGATCGAATGAGGGCATGTATTTTCCTTAGATGCTATCGATGACGGCAACACGCTGTCCCGCCTTGACGGGCGCGCCAGGTACGACATGCACGTCGCTCACGGTGCCCGCGCACGGCGCGCAAACGGATATTTCCATCTTCATCGATTCGATGATGACGAGCACGTCGCCAGCCGCTACGCGTTCGCCCGGCTTCACGCGTACTTGCCACAGATTGCCGGCGATTTCGCTATCGACGGCAGTTTGGCCGTCTTCGAGCGGTGCAAAATCGGTCTCGGCGGCGACGGGCTCCTCGATCTCCACTTGCGCTTGTCCCGCTTCACGCCAGCGTTCGCGCTCCGCCTGAAACGCGGCTTGCTGGCGCGTACGGAACTTATCGATGCCAGCAGCTTCGCGTTCCAGAAACGCTTCGTAATCGGCGAGAGACAGCTCTGTCTCCTCGATCTTCAGCGGATAGCGACCCAGCGGAAAATCCGCGCGGATACGCAGCAATTCATCGGCCGGGACTTCGTAGAAGCGTATCTGGTCAAAGAAGCGCAGGAGGTAGGGACGGCCCGCGAAATCGGCGGTCGCGCGATACCGGTTCCACATCTGCAGCGTGCGACCGACGAACTGGTATCCGCCCGGGCCTTCCATGCCGTACACGCACAGATAAGCCCCGCCGATGCCGACCGAGTTCTCCGCCGTCCACGTGCGTGCCGGGTTGTACTTTGTCGTGACCAGCCGATGGCGCGGATCGAGGGGCGTCGCGACCGGCGCGCCGAGATAAACGTCGCCGAGACCCATCACGAGATAGCTTGCATCGAAGACGATACGCTTCACGGCATCGATCGAATCGAGGTCGTTGATGCGGCGGATGAACTCGAGATTGCTTGGGCACCACGGCGCATCCTTGCGCACGGTCGTCATGTACTTGTCGATCGCGAGACGGCACGCCGGATCGTCCCACGATAGCGGCAGATGCACGATCCGCGACGGCGCGCGCAAGTCCTTTTGCAGCAGCACGCTTTGCCACGCGCGTTCGACGGTATCGAGCAATTGCGAGAGCGGCAGGCGCTCCGGTTGATAGTGCAGTTGCAGCGAACGAATGCCGGGCGTGAGGTCGATCAGGCCAGGCAGTGCAAGCGCTTCGAGCGACTGCATCAGCGCATGGCCGCGAAAGCGCAGCACGAGATCGAGTTCGGCGGGGCCCAGTTCGAGCAGCAGATGCGTATCGCCAGAGAGTCGCGCAACCAGACGATCATGATCCGCGCCGATGTCGAGCACGATCGGCGACGCGAGCGTGCCGCGCTTCGCATGAGTCAACGCGGGCTGCGCTTCGAGCGTATCGATTTCGCGAAGTCGCGCGGCTGCCGCACTGCGTGCTTCATCGATGCGCACCGGAACGAAGCGCACCTTGTCGCCCGCCTTCAGTTGCCCGATTTGCCACAGGTCAGCTTCGATGATCGTCACCGGGCACACGAAGCCACCGAGGCTCGGGCCGTCGGGTCCGAGAATCACCGGCATGTCGCCGGTGAAATCGATCGCGCCGACCGCATACGGGTTGTCGTGAATGTTCGACGGATGCAAGCCCGCTTCGCCGCCGTCCTCGCGTGTCCATTCGGGCTTCGGACCGATCAGGCGCACACCGGTGCGGCTCGAATTGAAGTGAATCTCCCACTCTGTATCCAGGAACCGCTCGATATAGCGCTCGCTGAAATACTCGGGCGCGCCATGCGGGCCGTAGATCACGCGCAGCGTGCGAACGTGTTCGAGCGTGGGCGAGAAGGGCAGCGTCTCGCCTGCTTGCCTATTGTCGAGCGGCGCGAGATGCAGCACGTCGCCTGCGCGCAACGCGCGTCCGCCATGCCCGCCGAACTGGCCGAGCGTGAATGTGCTGCGGCTGCCGAGATACAGTGCGACATCCAACCCGCCTCGCACGCACAGATAGGCGCGTGCGCCCGCGCCGCGAATCGTGCCGAGCGCGAGCGTCGAACCGGCGGCGATGAAAACGGTCGTGTTCATCGGCCGCTCGTTGCCGTCGATCGTAATTGTGAGCGTCGCGCCCGTGATCGCGATCACGGCGTCCGTGTTGAAGCGCAGCGTCGGGCCGCTCATCGTGATTTCGAGCGCGGCGGCGTCGGTGGCGTTGTTCAGCAGGCGATTGCCGAGACGCAACGCGCGGTCGTCCATCGGACCCGAGGGCGGGATACCGACGGCCCAATAGCCGAGCCGGCCCGGATAATCCTGCACCGTGGTTTGCGTGCCGCCGCTCACGATCTCCACCGTATCCGCACGATAGCGCAGGCCTTCGAGGCAACGCGTCCACGGTTCGCCGGAAGCGAACGGCGTGTCGTCGATGATCTGGCGCAGGTATTCGCGATTCGTCTCGACGCCGTAGATGCGCGTCGCCTGCAACGCGCGGTTTAGCGCGTGCCGGGCCTCGTCGCGCGTCGGCGACCACGCAATCACTTTCGCGAGCATCGGGTCGAAGTAGGGCGGCACTTCGCAACCGGCTTCGATCCACGTATCGATGCGCAGCGCGCGACCATCGGCTGCGGGGAACGACACGTCGGTCAGCAAGCCGGGGCTCGGCTTGAAGTCACGGCCCGGGTCTTCGGCGTAGAGGCGCGCCTGTATCGCATGGCCGCGCGGCTTCAGCGTCGCGGCGAGTTCATCGAGCGGCGCGAGCGTGCCGGCCGCAAGCTCGATCATCCAGCGCACGAGATCGACGCCCCAGACCTGCTCGGTCACGCCATGCTCCACCTGAAGCCGCGTGTTCACCTCCAGAAAATAGAACCGCTCCGCGCCGCTGTCATAGACGAATTCAACCGTTCCCGCCGACCGGTAATCGACCGCTCTCGCAAGCCGCAGCGCCGCTTCGCAGAGCGCGTCCGGCATACCGTCGGGCAGCGAGGGTGCAGGCGTCTCTTCGAGCACTTTCTGGTTGCGCCGCTGCACCGAACAGTCGCGCACGCCGAGCGCGATTGCGTTGCCCCGGCCGTCACCGAACACCTGCACTTCGAGATGCCGCGCACGCTCGATGTACTTTTCGATGAAGACACCCGCGTCGCTGAAGTTGTTCTGTCCGAGGCGCTTCACCACGTCGAATTGCGCGGCGAGTTCGTCCGCGTTCCAGCACACGCGCATGCCGATACCGCCGCCGCCCGCTGTGCTTTTGAGCATGACGGGGTAGCCGATCCGCACGGCCGATTGCAACGCGGCATCGACGTCATTGAGCAAGCCGGTGCCTTCGAGCATCGGCACGCCTTGCTCCGCGGCGATCGCGCGGGCCGTGTGCTTCAGGCCGAAGGCGCGCAGTTGCGCGGGGGTCGGCCCGATGAACGCGATGCCGGCCGCTTCGCACGCCTCGCCGAAGTCCGCGTTCTCCGAGAGGAAGCCGTAGCCCGGATGAATCGCCTGCACGTTGTCGCGCCGCGCGATCGCGAGGATCTTCGCGACATCGAGATACGTCGCGGACGCAGGCCCTTCGCCAAGCGAATGCGCAACGGGCGCCTCGCTCACGTGGCGGCTCGCGAGGTCGGCTTCGCTGTACACCGCGATACCCGTGACGTCGAGTTCGCGCAGGGTGCGAAGGATGCGGCACGCAATGGCACCGCGATTGGCAATCAGGACTTTCTCGAACATGAGAGGTGACTGGATGCGTGGGCGGGCCGTCCCGCCACGTGAGGGATGCATGCCGGGGTCGTCCCCGGCAAAATGGCTTCAGTGCTTCTTCAACTCATCGCGCGTGCGTATGAAAAGGCGGCCCGATCGAACGAGCAGCACCTGATAAAGCCATGCGCGCGCCCGTGTCAGTCCCATATCAGCAGTTCGGCGGGCGTCGGGTTGTACGCGTTACACGGATTGTTCAACTGCGGGCAGTTCGAAATCAGGACGATCACGTCCATCTCCGCGCGCAACTCGACATACTTGCCGGGCGCCGAGATGCCGTCTTCGAACGTAAGTCCGCCTTCGGCCGTGACGGGCACGTTCATGAAGAAGTTGATGTTCGGGCTGAGGTCGCGTTTGGCGAGGCGGCCGTCGTGCGCGCACGCTCGCAGGAAGTTGTCGCGGCAGCTATGCATGTAGCGTTTTTCAAGCGCATAGCGCACCGTGTTGCTCTCCTGCGCGCACGCGCCGCCGAGCGTGTCGTGGCGCCCGCACGTATCCGCGACGATCGTCAGCATCGGATTGCCGAGGTTCGAATACAGCACGGTGCCGGTCGTCAGATAGAGGCTCTTCTGGCGACGCAGCGTGCGTTGCGGGTCGAATCGCTCGCGCGGGTTGTCGAGGCTGTAGAAGAGCGTATCGACGGCCTGATTGCCTTCGACATCGCGAATGCGCAGCGTCTGTCCCGCTTTCACTTCCTTGAGCCACGGTTCGCCAGCGGCGAGCGTCTCACGATGAATGGCGTCTTCGGGTTTCCGGTCGCTGGCGGTGAGGAATGTCGTCATGTTCGGGTCTCCGCTCAAAGAAAGAAGCGATCGGTGTTGATGAAGCCGCGCACGTTTTCATCGCATGACGTGCGGCAGATTTCGGCCACGCTGCTGTCGGCTGCATTGACCGCGAGCTTCACGGGCTTCGGCGCGTACTCGGGATTCGGGTCGAGCGGATGCTGGATCGCGGTGAGCACGACGAGCGTATTCATCGGCGCATAGAGCTCGACGTAGTCGCCCGCCTTCGAATTGCCGCTGACGAAAGCGAGTGCGCCTGCATCGGTCACGTCGACGCGGCTGAAGAAATTGAGCGTCATCAGAAGATCGGAAAGGCCGAGATTCCATTTGCCGAGTTCGACGAGCAGGTTGTCCGTGCCATTGCGATGAAACGCGTTGCGCAGTTCCTGATAGCGGCCCGCGCCGTACTTCTCGCTGACCTCATCCGCATTCGAGACCCCGCCGATGCTGTCGTGCCAGCCGCACGTATCCGCGACGATCGCGGCGAGCACGCGCCCCATGTCGGAATAGAGGCAGTGGCCGGCGGTGAGCTTCGCCGTGTGCTGGCACTTGAGCGAGTCGGGCAGGTTCAGGCGTTCGCTTTTTTCCGTCGCGTTGAACAGCATGACGCTGACGTTCGCGCCGCCGTGCACGTCGGTCACGCGCAGCGACTGGCCGCGCTTCACGATCAGCGATGCATGTCCGCCGCCGGGAGCGTTCTCTTCGAATAGCAGTTCCATGTCTTGTCCTCTTTTAAGCCGCGATCACGTCGGCGCGCACGGCACCTTCCACGGCGGCACGCGCCACGTGGATCGACGACGCCGCATCGCGGCTGTGATCGAGCGGAATGTTGTAAGTGATGCGCGCGCCATAGGCGCCGGGCGCCTGCGGGTCGACACGCACTTTGTCGAACACGAGCACGCGGCTGCCGAGCGTGAAGCCTTCTTTCAGATCGTGCGTGACCATGAAGATCGTCAGGCCCGATTCGCGCCAGAGCTTCAGCAGCAGTTCGTGCATGTCCTTCCGGATACCCGGATCGAGTGCGCCGAACGGTTCGTCGAGCAACAGAATGCGCGGCTTCATCATCAGCGCCTGCGCGATCGCGAGACGCTGCTGCATGCCGCCCGACAACTGATGCGGATACTTGTCGAGCGCGGCGGCGAGCCCCACGCGCTCCAGCATCGACACCGCTTCATCCTGCGCGGCGCGACGACGCGAACCGAACAGCCGCCCGGTGAGCTTCGCCTGTGGCAGTTCGAGCCCGAGCATCACGTTGCGCATCACGCTCAAATGCTCGAACACCGAATAACGCTGAAAGACCACACCGCGATGCGCATCCGGTTCGCCCGGCAGCGGCTTGCCGTCGAGCAGGATTTCGCCGCGCGTCACGCGTTCCTGTCCGAGCAACAGCCGCAGAAACGTGGACTTGCCACAACCCGACGCACCGACCATCGAGCAGAATTCGCCTTCGTCTATTGTCAGATTGAGCCGTTCCAGCACGACCTGATCGCTGTATTCCTTCCACACATTGCGAACTTCGATCATCGCGCGCCTCCGCCGTACCAGGGAAAGGCCCACTGCGTGAGGCGGCGCAGGCTTTCGTCGATGAGCCAGGCGAGCAGTGTGATCCACGCGACGTAAGGCAGGATCACGTCCATCGCGAGGTAGCGGCGCACGAGGAAGATGCGATAGCCGAGGCCATCGACCGATGCGATCGCTTCCGCCGCGATGAGAAAGAGCCACGCCGAACAGAGCGCGAGACGCAAGGCGACGAGCAGGCGCGGCATCAACTGCGGCACGATCACGCGCAGCATCAGCGTCCAGCTCGTGGCGCCGAGCGTTTGCGCCTTCACCCACAGTTCGTTCGGGATCTCGCGCGCGCGTTGCTGCAAGTCGCGGATCATCATCGGCGTGATGCCGATCACGATCAGCACGACCTTCGAGAGTTCATCCAGACCGAACACGATGAAGAGAATCGGCAGCACCGCGAGCGGCGGGATCATCGAGACGACCGTGATGAACGGCGAGAACGTCGCGGTGACGAGCGGAATGCTGCCCGTCACGATGCCCGCGACGAGCGCAATGACCGCGCTCACCACGAGTCCGATGCCGAGGCGCTTCAGACTCGCGGCGGTATCGGCCCATAGCAGGTACTGGCCGGTGCGCTTGTCCTCCGTGAAGGCGAACTGGTGGATCGCGTCGCTCATTTGCGTGGCGCTCGGCAGCACCTTGTCGTCGGGGTTGTCCTTCAGACGCAGCGAAGAACTGGTGAAGTACACCGCCACCAGAACGATGAACGGCATCAAAAGCAGCATCAGTGCGCCGCTCTTGCTCGGGTGTCGGTTGATGAGTCGCATCGTGCGGCCTCTCCTCGTGGATCGTGGATCTTGGAGTCAGAGCTTGCCGTCGGCGGCCATGCGCACATAGGTCGGATCGAAGCGCAGCTTGACGTTGCTCTTGCTGCCGATCACGACGCCGTTATCGAAGGCCATGCCGACCGCGTCCGCGCTCGGCGCGCCTTGCCCAAGCAGGCCGTGGTCGAACGAGAACCTGGCGACGCGCGTCATCGTGCGCGGCAGGTTCGGGCTCGTCGCGAAGTCGAGCGCAGCCTTCGGCGTGTTAAAGAGCGCCGTGGTCGAGAGCTGGCCCTTGAAGCCCGCGAGATCGGTGCCCGAGGCCTTCGCCATCGCATTCATCGCGGCCGTGCTGTTCGCGCTCGACGCGTTCATCAGCGCGACCATCTCGAACCATGCGCCGGTCAGTGCCTTGCCGAGTGCGGGGTTATCCTGCAGAGTCTTCGTGTTGACGACCATCATGTCCATGATTTCGCCGGGGATTTTGCTCGAATCGAAGACTTCGGTGACGTTCGGCTGCGCCTTCAGGTCGGCGAGCATCGGGTTCCAGGTGACGGCCTGCTTGACCGTGGGCGTCGCGAACGCGGCGGCGATGTCGGCGTCCGACGTGTTGACCACCTTGAGATCGCGCTCGCTCATGCCTGCCGATTCCAGTGCGCGTGCAAGCAGGTAATGCGACACGGAGAACTGCACGAGGTTGATCTGCTGGCCCTTGAGATCGGCGACTTTCTTGGCTTTACCTTTGATGAGCACGCCGTCGTTGCCGTTGGAGTAGTCGCTGACGATGAGCGCGGTCGAATCGACGCCGCCTGCGGCCGGAATCGTCAGCGCATCCATGTTGGTCATCGCGCAGCCGTCGAACTTGCCGGCGGTGTACTGATTGATCGATTCGATGTAGTCGTTGAGCTGCACGACATCCACGTTGATGCCGTACTTCTTTGCCCACTTGCTGACGATACCCTGTGTTTTCGCTTCGCCCCACGGCATCCAGCCCGCGTAGATGGTCCAGCAGACCTTGAAGTCCTGACGGCCGGCGGCCAAAGCGGAAGAGGAGGATGACGCGAACGCAGCGAGGGAGAGTGCGGCGATGCCGAGAAGGCGGGAGAGCTTGCGCATGAGGTTGACCTCGAAGGGGCGGTTATCGACGGCAGGAGCGGCGCGACACATCGATCGCGTTCTCTCCCGGGCTTTTATCCCGCCGTGTAACCTCGAGCACCTTTGAGGTCGACAACTCTCGGACCAGCATCCGTCGCATTCGACATGCGGCGAACCGGAACCCTAGTCGTCCATTTCCAGATTGTCTTTGCAAACCGGGTGATGCGCCGGCTCCTTGCCCAGCTTCTATAGCGATAAGCGTGCCATGCGCTGCGGCCTTGTATTAGCGGGCTTTAACCGCAGGTTGTGCACGAACTTGATGCATGACGCGCAGCACGCGGCACGATCACGCCCTCTCAGGGTGCAGATTTTTGTGCGTTCCGCGCGGTCAGTTGCTCATAGACATCGTGTGAGACATCGAGCAGAACCTTGCGGTCGATCGCGCCCGATACGGCGTAGCCGAAGTCGCCATCGACCCAATAGAACACATTAACCGAGCCGTCCTGAAAGAGCTTGAACGCCGTGACGTCGCGGCTCACCTTGCGATGCGACACGTTGAGCGTGATGCGCTCGCCGTTTGCATCGTGATACATGAACTGCGCGATGGGGCCATCCTCGCCAGGCAGGAGGCGCCCGCCCATGAGGCTGAAGCCGACGCGTGTGAGGATCGGCGCGTGGACGTCGGTGCCGAGGCGGCTGGAGAGCCACTTCACGAGTTCCTGTTCATGGTCGGCGCCGACTTCCACGGGACGCGTGACCATCGGCGCATACGTGACGTATGCAATCGCCGACTGTCGCGCGAATGATTCTTCCTTGCTAGCGCTCACATGCCGGGCGGGCATATCGCCGGCGCTCGTGAGCAGCATGTCGCGCGCGGGCTGGCTCGTCATCCCGCCCACGCCGATACCGATCCCCACGACGAGCGCCGCCGCGAGCCCCGCGAATTGCGGCCAGTTCGCCGCCGACAGCCAGCTTTTCTTCGCGACCGGCGCGGGCGCAGGTGCAGGCTCCGGCGGCATCAGCCGCTGCGGCACGGGTTCGAGCAGCACGCGGTCGTAGCGGTCGTGCAGCATGTTGTTGAGCGCGAAGTAGTCGCTGATGCGGCTTGCGAGCGCGTTGTCAGTTTCGAGCAGGCGGTCCAGCTCTGCGCGCCGGTGTTCGGCGAGCGCCCCGTCCACGTAGGCGTGGATTTCTTCTTCGCTGATGGGAGTGTGTTGTTCGTTCATCGCACCACCTTCAATTTCGCACCGGGCTGCGTGCCGGCCATCAGCGTGCGCAAGCGTTCGCGTCCGCGCGACAGACGCGACATCACGGTCCCGAGCGGTATGTCGAGCGCGAGCGCCACCTCCGCGTAACTCATTTCTTCCAGACCGACGAGCAGCACGACCTGCCGCTGCTCGACCGGCAGGCGCTGCAACGCATAGTCGAGGTCGCGCACTTCGAGCGACTGCGACTGCGTGCCCGCGACGGCGAATTCGCTCTCCGGCAAGGCGTCGTCGTCGACGGAGACGTGGACGGCCCGCGCCCCTGCGCGGCTCACCTGGTTCGCGAAGACGTTGTGCATGATCGTGAAAAGCCATGCGCGCAGGTCGGTTCCTGACTGGAACTTGTCGGTGTTGCGCAGCGCGCGTTCGAGCGTGTCCTGCACGAGGTCGTCGGCAAGATCGCGGTTGTGGATCAGCGCACGCGCATAACGGCGCAGGCGCGGCGCGTGATCCATGAGCTGGTCCCGGACACTCATCGGCGTTCCTTGCATCGAACACGTTCGGCGGGCAGAGGTGGTCTCCTCGCGGTGTTCATCGATGTGATTGTCTTTCGGTCAGCAGGTCGGCTGCGCGCATCAGGCCGTGCGTCCCCGCATGGCCGCCGACGATCATGCGAACGCCCCCCGCGGACGTCCATTCGAAGAGCCGCGCGCCGCCGATTCTACTCGCGCTCCATTGCGTGCGCACGGCAGCGGCATGACCGCGCATCGACAGCAGCACCAGCCGCTCCTGCCGTGCGTTGCGGTAGGTGATCGCGTCGGCCGTCGAGAAGGCGCCGAGCGTTACCGTGTGCACGCCGACCGCGCGGAAACCCGCTGCGGAAAGATCGGGCGTATCGGCAGGGGCGGGCGTGAACGGCGTGTCGATCATCAGCGCTTCCATCGTCGCGCGTTCCAGCGCTTCGTCGGGCACGCGCACGGTCGCGAAAAGGGTCGCGAGAATCAGCGCGAGGCACGCAATGATCGCGACGGCGAGCGGCACGCGATCGCGCATCGGCGGACGGCGCAGGGTGAACTCGATGCCCGAGGCGTCCGCCGTGTCGAAGATAGACTGCATCTGCACGTTGAGCCGCCCGTAGAACGCGAGGCGCCGCGCCTCGTCGGGCCGCCGCGCCAGATAAGAGCGCACGCGCGCGGCGCGCTCGGGCGCGAGCAGGCCGTCGGCGTAGGCCTGCATGTCCGCTTCGGAAACCTGCGAGGTGGAGTTCACGGTCGTTGATCGAAAAAGGGGCTCAATAGCACTAACAGTGTTACGCCGTCATTTATTCCGCGTGCCTCGACATTTTTTTGAGGCCGGCGGTCACTGTCCGAAGAAAGTCGCGCGCGGGCCGGTTTTATCGGCATCGGCGCGAGTGCCGGACGCCGAGGAACCCGGCGCGGCGGCGCCGTAAGCGCTTTGCCCCGCGTTCGGAGCAGCGGCGATCCGCGCTTCGGCGGCCTGTAATTGCTCGGGATAGTGCGCGTCCTCGCCGCCGACCGAATAACCGGCTTTTTCGAGTTGAGCCAGTTCGGCTTTCACCTGGGCGCGCGTGAGCGGCGCGTCGGTTGGCGTCGCCGCGAATGCCGGCGCGGCGAGGAGGGACACGACTGCTGCTGCGGCTGACAAAAAGGTTTTCATGGCAAGTCTCCGGTCGATGGATGGATGTGACGCGTGGCCGGGTTCAGGAACCCGAGTAGATATTGCAGAAACTCACGGGGCCGACGCATTGCCCCGTCATGCTCCTTTGGGCGCTCATGCTCGAACCCGCGGATGCACCGCCGTATGCGTTGTTGTCGGCGGTCGTGCGGTGCGTTACCTGGTTCTGATAGATCGGGCTGACATCGGGGTACGACGCATCGGTGACGAGACGCGATCCGTTCTGTTCAGCCTTGATCAGTTGCGCACGCACTTCGGCGCGGGTGAGACCTTGCGACGAGCTTTGAGCGAACGCGCCCGACGACACGATCAGCGCGGCGGACAGTGCAACGATTTGAATGGATTTCATCTTCGACTCCTTCGAAATTTAACGGGTTGGTACCTGGGATAACCTGGGACGTGACCGATCTATTCCCGCTGCCGGGAAGATTTTTCGAATGAGTAAATCGATGTGAAATCGATGGAATAAAAGCGCTGCGCGCGATGTTTGCATATTCGGCGATGAGCCCCGGGGCATGGCGTTTGCTGCTGTGATGGCACGCAAACAACCAAGGAGGCACATGCCATGAAGCTTTACTACTCGCCGGGTGCCTGCAGTCTCGCGGACCATATTGCACTGCACGAAGCCGACATTTCTTTCGACCGTGTCCGCGTCGATCTGAAGACGAAGCTCACCGAGGCCGGGCAAAAGTTCGATGAAATCAATCCAAAGAGCTACGTGCCCGTACTGGAACTCGATGACGGTCAGCGTCTGACGGAGAACATCGCGATCCTGTCATGGGTCGCACAGCAGAAGCCCGCGCTCGCGCCATCGGGCGAGCAAGGGTCATTGCATTTGCTGGAAATGCTCGCGTTCATTTCGACCGAGATTCACAAGCAGTTCGGCCGTGTATTCAAGCCGAGCGCCGACGCCGAAGCTACCGCCGCGCGCGAAAAAATTGGTCAGCGCTTCAATCTGATTGCAACGATGATGAAAGGCGATTATCTGTTCGGCGCCGAGGCGAGCGTCGCGGACGCATACCTGTTCACGATGCTGTTGTGGGCGCAAAAGGTCGGCATCGAAATGCCGCAGCGCCTCGCGGACTTCGCGCAGCGCATGCGTGCGCGGCCCGCGGTGCAACTCGCGCTGAAGCACGAAGGGATCGACTGATCGCTCAGTCGCGATCCGGCGCGCCGAGCGGAAAGAACGATCGATACGGCCGTGCGTCGTCCACCACGCGCACGACCGATGGCCGCGCGAGCAGTCGCTGCCGGTAACTGCGCACGTTGCCGTATTCCTCGGCGATGGGATGCGTCCAGTCGGCGTAAAAGAGCGAAGGCGCGGCGGCGCAATCGGCCATGCTGAATGCGTCGCCTGCCGCCCACTCGCGATCGTGCATCGTTTGATCGAGCCAGCGGTACGCTACTTCCAGCATCGACCGCGCATTGGCGACGCCCGTGTCATCGCGATCTTCAGGCGCGCGCATGCGATCGAAGACGATGGTCTGCATCGGCGTCATGATGTAGTTGTCGAAGAAGCGGTCCATCAGGCGCACATCGAGCGCGTCGCGCGAGTCGTCGGGAATCAGCCGCACCGGCCCAGGATGATTCAGCGCCAGATACTCGATGATGATGCTCGATTCCGGCACTGTGCGCCCATCATCGACGAGCAGCGGGAAGCGCTTGAGCGGCCACAGGGCGGCGTGCTCTTCGCGGGTTGCGTCATCCTCGAGGATGCGGTATTCGAACGGCGTATCGTTTTCTCTGAGCGCGATCAGCACTTTCTGGCAGTAGGACGAAAACGGGTGGGCGTAAAGCTTCATGGCTGCTCCTTCGATGTTGGATCGGTGCGCGGCGAGGCACTTCAACATTCGACGTTCGAACGCCTCCGAAATCGACACGAACCTCGAAGAAAATCAGCCCCGCGCGTTTCTCGCCGAAACCTCCTGCAGATCCAGATCGCCTTCCAGCATGCGCAGCACTTCATCGTGAATCAGCCCCGCGCGATGCATGCGCAGCAACTCCGTGCGCCCCGCCTTGATCGCGGCGAGAACGACGTCGTAATGCGCACCCCGCAAGTCCATCGGGTACGAGGTCGCGTTTTCGAATTGCTGCGTGAGCCGCGCGCGATACGTGTATTGCTCAAGCAGCCGTGGATGGATCACGCTGCCGTCGGGGCCGTGCACGAGCGGCTGGATCGCGGCGAGTTGCGCCGCTTCGAGCCGCGCCCACGCCTGCGGCTCGGTGAGTTGCGGCGGGTAGTCGTCGCCGCCGTCGGGCGGATTCACCAGGCGGATCAGCGGCCCGATCGTCGTGCCCTGCAGCAGCACGGTGACGAGGATCACCGCGAACGCCGCGAACAAAATCAGATCGCGTCCGGGCATTTCCTCGGGCAAAGATAGCGCCACCGCCAGCGTCACGACGCCGCGCATGCCCGCCCAGCTCACGATCGTCGCGGAGCGCCAGTCGGCTCTCTTCGCTCCGCGACCGGTCAGGCGCGCATACGTCGCGCGGATGCCTTCCGCGCAGAACGCCCACACGAAGCGCGATAACACGACCGTCACCACCACCGCGATCACGGCAGGCGCGAGCACCGCGAACGCATTCTCGCCGCCGCCCAGCCGCTCGACGATACTGCGCATCGACAAGCCGATCAGCACGAACACGAGCGCCTCCAGCACGAACACGACGACATGCCAGAACGCCTCGCCGCGCGTTCTGACGGCGGCGGAGAACACCTCGTGCTGATGCCAGCCGAGCATCATGCCGCAAGTCACCGTCGCGATCACGCCCGATACGTGGACCATTTCACCGGCTATATACGCGATCCACGCCGACATCACGGAGAGCGTGATGACGAGATAGTCGTCGTCGAGCGCGCGCAACAGGCGCACGACCACGTAGCCCACCACGAGCCCTACCGCGATCCCGCCGAGCGCGAGCCCTACGAAGCTGAGCGCGGCCTGTGGCGCGCTGAACACGCCCGTCAGCGCGGCCGCGACGGCGAAGCGGAACAGTACGAGGCCGGCGGCGTCGTTGAGCAGGCTTTCGCCTTCGAGCACGACCATCAGGCGGCGCGGCAGCGCGACGCGCTCCAGCACGGCCTTCGCGGCGACGGCATCGGGCGGCGAGACCACGGCACCGAGCGCGAAGCACGCGGCCCACGGCAGGCCGGGCGCGACCAGATGCACGACCACGCCGACGACGAACGTCGTGAACGCAACGGCGCCGATCGCGAGCAGCAGGATGCCGCGCAGATGCCGCTTGAAGTCGCCCCAGACGAAGAAGTACGCGCCGTCCATCAGCAACGGCGGCAGGAAGAGGATGAGCACGAGATCGGGATCGAGATCGACGGGCGGCAGGCCGGGCGCGAACGCCATCGCGGCGCCGCCGACCAGAAGCGCGGCGGCTGGCGGGAGCCGCAGGCGCTTCGCCACGAGCTCGAGCGCGATGATGGCGAGGAGCGAGACGAGGACGAGCTTGAATGCCGAAACGGCGGACATGAATACTGCCTCCAGATGGACGGAAACCGAAGTATCCATCATGGAGGCGATGCGGTCATCGACCGCGGACGGGTTTTTGCGCCGGCGTCAGGCCTTGTTCGTGCTCATTGCTTCGCTGAAGCCGACGCCGGCCGTGCGCCCATGCCCGGCAGCCGCTTGATGACGCCCGTCGCGAGCGCGGTGCCGACGAGGATGATCACGCAAGCCTTGACCATCCCGAGCGACACGTGTTCCGACAGGAACATCGCGCCCCAAAGGATGCCGAAGACGGGAATCACGAACGTCACCGTGATCGTGCGCGCCGGACCGATCACCGAGATCAGGTGATAGAACATCATGTACGCGACGCCCGTGCATGCGACACCCAGCGCGATCACCGAGCCCCAGGCATCGAGCGAAACCGGCGCCGCCGGCCAGTAGTAGATCGCGAACGGCAGCAGAAGAACGGTCGCGCAGAGCATCGTGCCGGCGGCGACCGTCAGCGAATCGACGCCCATCAGATGCCGCTTCGTGTAGCTCGCCGCGATCCCGTAGCAGAGCGTCGCGCCGAGTCCGGCCGCGGCGGCGAGCGCCGTCGTCGCGGGCGTCGCGCTTGCGCCGTGCGGTGTCGCGACCTGGTCCCAGACGAGCGCGAGCACGCCTGCGAAGCCGATCGCGAGGCCGGCGACGCGCAGGCCGCTCAGCCGGTCCTTCAGCCACAGGAACGCAACGACCGCGCCCCAGAGCGGCGTGGTCGCGTTGATGACCGAGGTCACGCCCGCCGAGAGCGTCAGTTCAGCATACGCGAAGAGACAAAAGGGCGCCGCCGAGTTCAGCACGCCGACCACGAGCAGCGGCCACACGCGCGCGCGGATCGTGCGCAACGCCTCGCCCGAGGATCGGCGCAGGACGAGCATCGCGAAGAGAAAGAGCGCCCCGATGCCGACGCGCAGCGCCATCAGTGGCGCGACGCCGAAGTCGGTCACACCGATGCGGATGAAGAGAAACGAGCCGCCCCACAGGGCTGCGAGAACGAGCAACTGGACGATGCTGAGCGGATTCATGATGGGCTTCGTGTGCAAGAGAGTCGGGAGACGAAGCCATCGTATCGCCGTCCAGGCGTCAAATGGTTCATGCCGGAATGAAATGACAAGATTCGGGAGCTTCGCTCGACGTTGGGAGCCATCGTAGGCGCGTCGCGTGGCTTCGCCAAGCGAGCGATTTTCACCGGTATGTGAGAAAGATTGCGATCAACGCTGTCGTTCAGAACGACGCGCACGCATGCGACCGGACGCGCAGCACCGCCTCCTGGCTGAAGCGCGCCTTGTAATCGGCGATGAGGGCGCGGACGGCGGCGTCGTTGGGGTGGTCGTCCGGGTGGACGAGCGTCAACACGTACGAATTCTCGCGGATGATCGCCCCATCGGCGGTGCGCCATTGGCCGGACGCCGGCCACACGGTGAGTCCTGCGGGAAAGCGTGGCGTCACCGACGACTGCAGGAACGCCGCCCACTGTGCCGGCGTGACCGCGCCGTTCGCGCTCGACGTGCCGAAGTACAACTGGTCGCTGACCGCGCTCTGTTCACCTCGCGCGCAAGGCGGCGCTTGCACCGAGGCACAACCCGCCGTCACGAGAGCGAGCACGCAGGCCGCCGCATTGCGCTGCAACAGACGCATAGGGAGGCTATTTCACCGTCTGAATGACTTCGAAGCCCTCGAACTCGGGATGCCCGAGATAGAGCGACCGGCTTTCATTGCCTGCGTTTCGATGCGCGGCGCGAAAAGCGTCGGACTTGGTCCAGCCTTCGAATGCGGCGTAGTTCGCCCAGATCGTGTGGCTCGAATAGAGGACGTGGTCGTCGCGTTGCGGACCCTTGAGCAGATGAAATTCGACGAAACCGGGCACTTCCTTCAGATGCGTGTCGCGCGACGTCCAGAGTTCCTCGAACGCGGACTCGGACCCGAGGGCGACCTTGAAGCGATTCATGGCGATATACATGCGGTTGGCTCCTGCGTGCGTGGTGGTGTCTCGATGATAAGCGCAAACACAATGCGAGGAAGGCAGTCTCACCGTACAAACCCCGAGCGACTCGATCCGATGACAGCGCTACCATCCGCGACGATGATAGCGTTACCAACCGGAGACGGACGTGACCTCAGCACGCAAAACCCCTGAACAGTTGCGCAGCTACCGCTGGTACGGCGTGAACGACCTGCGTTCGTTCGGGCATCGCTCGCGCACCGCGCAGATGGGCTATCACTCGTCGGATTACATGGGCAAGCCCGTGATCGCGGTCGTCAATACGTGGAGCGAAATCAACTCGTGCCACACGCACTTCAAGCAGCGCGTGGAGGAAGTGAAACGCGGCATCTGGCAGGCGGGCGGTTTTCCCGTCGAGATGCCGGTAATGACGCTCGCCGAGCCGTTCCAGAAGCCCACCACGATGCTCTATCGCAACTTCCTCGCGATGGAAACCGAGGAACTGCTGCGCTCGTATCCGTTCGACGGCTGTGTGCTGATGGGCGGCTGCGACAAGACCACGCCCGGCCTTCTGATGGGCGCGATCAGCATGGACGTTCCGGCCATTTTCCTGCCCGCCGGTCCGATGCTGCGCGGCGACTGGAACGGCCGCACGCTCGGCAGCGGCTCGGACACCTGGAAATACTGGGCCGAACTGCGCGCGGGCAAGATCACCGAGGAAGAATGGAAGGGCGTCGAAAGCGGCATCGCGCGCTCGCCCGGACATTGCATGACGATGGGCA
This sequence comes from Caballeronia humi, assembly GCF_001544475.1. Taxonomy (GTDB): domain Bacteria; phylum Pseudomonadota; class Gammaproteobacteria; order Burkholderiales; family Burkholderiaceae; genus Caballeronia; species Caballeronia humi. The sequence goes on from NZ_FCNW02000040.1 coordinate 23,418, forward strand.
CCGCATCGACGATGACCAGCGCCGCCGAATCGCTGGGCCTCACGCTGCCCGGTTTCTCGTCGATCCCCGCGGTCGATTCGCGCCACGCGCAGTTCGCGTCGCTCACAGGTCAGCGCATCGTCGAGATGGTGTGGACCGACGTGAAGCCGTCGGACATCCTCACCGCGAAGTCGTTCGACAACGCGATCACCACCGTGCTGGCGATGTCCGGCTCGACCAACGCGATCGTGCATCTGGTCGCGGTCGCGCGCCGCGCGGGCGTGCCGCTCACGACGGCCCGTTTCGACGAACTCGCGCGCATCACGCCGGTGATCGCGAACGTGCGCCCCGCCGGCAAGTACCTGATGGAGGACTTCTTCTACGCAGGCGGGTTGCGCGCGCTGCTCGCGGAACTGGGCGAACTGATCGATGGCACGCAGAAAACGGTGAACGGCACGACGCTCGGCGAGAACATCGCGGGCGCGGAGATCTTCAACGACGACGTGATCCGCCGCCGCGACAATCCGCTCGTCCCGAGCGACGGCCTCGCGGTGCTGACCGGCAACCTCGCGCCCGATGGCGCCGTCATCAAGCCGGCGGCGATGGAGTCGCATCTGCTTAAGCATCGCGGGCCTGCCGTCGTGTTCAAGGATTACGCGGACATGGCCGCGCGCATCGACGACGAAGCCCTCGACGTCACCGCGGATTCCGTGATCGTGCTGCAGCACGCGGGTCCGGTCGGCGCCCCGGGAATGCCGGAGTGGGGCCAGTTGCCGATCCCGCAGAAGCTCTTGAAGCAGGGCGTGCGCGACATGGTGCGCATCTCCGATGCGCGCATGAGCGGCACGAGCTATGGCGCGTGCGTGTTGCACGTCGCGCCGGAATCGTTCGTGGGCGGGCCGCTCGCGCTGGTGAAGGATGGCGACTTCATCGAGCTGGATGTCCACGCGCGGCGCCTGCATCTCGACATGAGCGACGCGGAGCTCGCCACGCGCAGGGAGACGTGGACGCCGCCCAAGCGTCCCTTCGAACGCGGCTTCGGCGTGATGCATCAACTGCACGTGACGCAGGCGAACAAGGGCTGCGATTTCGATTTCCTCGAAGAACCGGCCGCTGCGGCAACGCACGGCGACGAGCCCGAGATCCACTGATCTTCTTTATGGAACCGACTCCATGACTTCCACTGAACTTATCGTCAGCGATGCGACGATCGAACAGCTTCGCCACGTCAGCACCGCAACGCTCACGACGCAGCTCTTCAAGCGCGGCTTGCGCAATGTTTTCCTGCAAGGCGTCGCGCCTCTCGTCAAGCCCGCGTTGGGTGCGCCGAATCTCGTCGGCCCGGCGTTCACGCTGCGCAATATCCCGGCGCGCGAGGATATCGATCACGTCGGCGTGTTCCAGGACCCCGATCATCCGCAGCGCAAGGCAGTAGAAAGCGCGCCACCCGGCAGCGTGCTCGTGCAGGACTGTCGCGGCGACCGCACCGTTGCATCGACCGGATCGATCCTCACGATGCGCCTGAAAGTGCGGGGCGTCGCGGGCATGGTGTCGGACGGCTGCGTGCGTGACAGCGGCACGATCGGCGACATCGGCTTGCCGCTCTTCTGCGCGGGCGCGAGCGCGCCGCTCAACCTCGCGAAGCATCACGCGGTGGACATGAACGTGCCGGTCGCGTGCGGCGGCGTGGCGGTATATCCGGGCGATATCGTCGTGGGCGACGTGGATGGCGTCGTGATCGTGCCGCGTCATCTCGCGGAGGAAGTCGCGCGCGATGCCGCCGAACAGGAACTGATGGAGGAATTCATCATCGGCCGTGTGGAGGCGGGCAGCATTCTGCGCGGCACGTATCCGCCGAACGAGGAAACGCTTGCGGCGTTCAAGGATTGGAAAGCGAAACGGAGCTGATTTCCAGAGCCTGGCAATAACGCGGCGCGGAGGAGACACATGAACACGACAACGCAAACGATCGACGAGCCGCGTCTGATGAACAAGCTCGCGTTGCGGCTGATGCCGCTCTTGGGGCTTCTCTATCTCGTCGCTTACATCGACCGTTCGAACGTCGGCTTCGCGAAGCTTCAGATGCTCGAAAGCCTCGGCTTGAGCGAAGTCGCGTATGGGCTCGGCGCGTCGCTCTTCTTCATCGGCTATCTGATCTTCGAGATTCCGAGCAACGTGATGCTGCACAAGTACGGCGCGCCGCGCTGGATCGCACGCATCATGCTGACGTGGGGCGTCGTCACGATCCTGCTCGCGTTCACGAAGAGCGCCACGATGTTCTACGTGCTGCGCTTTTTGCTCGGGGCATCGGAAGCGGGGCTGTATCCGGGCGTCATCTATTACATGACGCTGTGGTTTCCCGCGCGTCAACGCGTGCGCATGCTCGGCTACTTCACGCTTGGCAGCAGCCTTGGCAACATGGTCGGCGCGCCGATCTGCGGCTATCTGCTCGACAAGGGCGGCCTCTTCGACCTGCAAGGCTGGCAACTCGTGTTCATCGTGACGGGCTTGCCTTCCGTGCTGCTGACCGTGGTCGTGCTGCTGTATCTGCCCGCATCGCCGTTGAAGGCGAAGTTCCTCTCCGACCCCGAAAGGAAATGGCTCGCCGACACGCTCGACACCGAGCGCGCGCTCGCACGGCGCAAGGAGGGCGGCGGCTCGCATCTGCTGAGCGTGCTGACCGAGCCGCGCGTGATCGGCATGGCGCTTTACTACATGATGCTGTCGATCTCGGTGTATGGCGTGAGCTACTGGCTGCCCACGCTCGTGAAGGGATTCGGCGTGAGCAACACGACCAACGGCATGCTCAACATTGTGCCGTGGCTTGCTGCGACGATCGTGCTCGCGTGGTTGCCCGCGAAGCTGCGCGCCGGCAACCGAACGATGGGCGCGATGCTCGCGGCAGCATTGCTGGGCGTGATGTTCTTTCTCGGCAGCGTGCTCCTGCCGACGAATACGTTGCGCTTCGCCGCGCTGTGTCTCGGCGCGCCTTGCATGTACCTGCTGCTGCCGTGCTTCTGGACGATGCCGCCCAGGTTCCTGACCGGCGCGCGCGCTGCGGCCGGTATCGCGGCGATCAATTCGATCGGCAACGTCGGTGGATTCATCGCGCAGAATCTCGTGCCGTGGGTGCGGCAAACGAGCGGCAGCGTCAAGGCGCCAATGCTGATTCCCGCGACCTGCCTTATGATCTTCGCGATCGTCACGCTGATTTTGATGCGGCGTAGCAAGGCGGCGCTGGCGATCGCGGCGTCTTCATCGGCGCGGTGACGTCGATGTCCGAATCGGTCAGGCGCTCGCGCAGTGCGCCAAAAGGCATCCGCATCACCGATGTCGCCGCGTCGGCGGGCGTCTCGCCGATCACCGTGTCGCGCGTGTTCAACGCACCCCAGACAGTCGCGCCAGAAACGCTTCTGCGCGTGCGCCAGGCCGTGCAGGAACTCGGCTACGTGCCGAACCGGCTGGCGGGCGGCTTGTCGTCGGCGAAATCGCGGCTGATCGCCGCCATCGTGCCAACGGTCGCGCATTCGCTCTTCTCCGAGAGCGTGCAGGTGTTCAGCGACACGATGTCGCGCGCGGGCTATCAGGTGTTGCTCGGCCTTTCGGGCTACAGCGACGAGGACGAGGACACGCTTCTCGATGCCGTGCTGAGCCGCCGTCCCGAAGGCGTGCTGCTAACGGGCGTCGCGCATACGGCGACGCTGCGCGCGCGCCTGCTCAGGATCGGTATTCCGATCGTCGAAACGTGGGACATGACCGAGCATCCGATCGATATGCTCGTCGGGTTTTCACACTACGCGATCGGCGTGGCGGTGGCGCAGCATTTCATCGCGCGTGACATGAAGCGTCCTGCGCTAGTGTCGGCCAGCGACAATCGCGCGCTCGCGCGGCGGCGCGGTTTCGTCGATACGCTCGATATGGATGTGGTCGAAGTGATCGTCTCGCCGCCGAGTTCGGTTGCGCTCGGCCGCGAGGGATTGCAGCGCATTCTCACGCAGGCACCGGCCGTCGATGCGATCTTTTGCAGCTCGGATCTGCTTGCGCTCGGGGTGGTTTCGCAAGCGCGCAAGCTCGGCATTGCGATACCGGATCGCCTCGCCGTGTGCGGCTTCGGCGACCTCGAATTCGCCGCCGACACGACGCCCGCGCTTACCACTGTGCGCGTCGACGGCAAACGCATCGGCGCAACGGCCGCACGCTGTCTGATCGAGCGGCTTGGCGGCGCGCCGGGGAAGAACCTGATCGACGTCAGCTTCGAACTGGTCGTGCGCGAGACGACCTGATCACACGGCCGCCGTCTGCGCAACCGGCCGCATGCGTTCCAGCGCGCTGCCGTCCTCGCGGAACAGGTGCACGTGACGAATGCTGAAGCCCGCGTTGATGCGCTGCCCGTCGACCGCCGTCGATTCTCCCGAGCCCTTCACCTGAATCACGAGATCGTTCGGCAAACGCACGTGCAAGAGCGTTTCACCGCCGAGATGCTCGATCACCATGACCTCGCCGGCAAGTCCGCTATCGATATCGCCTCCGCCCGACTCGACGAAATGCTCGGGCCGGATGCCGAGCGTGAGCGCCTCGCCTGCCTTGACCGCCTGGCCGGTGAACGGCAGTGTGAGAGGCGTACCGCCGGGCAATTCGATCGTCACGGCGGCGTTGTCGGCGCGCAGCACGCGCACGTCCATGAAATTCATTTTCGGCGAGCCGATGAAGCCCGCGACGAAGCGGTTATGCGGCGTGCGATAAAGCTCGAGCGGCGTGCCGACCTGCTCGACCTTGCCGTGATTCAACACGACGATGCGATCGGCCATCGTCATCGCTTCGGTCTGGTCGTGCGTGACGTAGATCATCGTCGCGTTGAGTTGCTTGTGCAGCTTGATGAGTTCGAGCCGCATCTGCACACGCAGCGCGGCATCGAGGTTCGATAATGGTTCGTCGAAGAGAAAGACTTTCGGCTCGCGCACGATCGAACGGCCGATCGCCACGCGTTGCCGTTGCCCCCCCGAAAGCGCGCGCGGCTTGCGTTCGAGCAATTGCCCAATCTGGAGAATCTGTGCGGCGCGCTGCACGCGGTCCTTGATCTCGGCTTCAGGCAGCTTCAGCATGCGCAGCCCGAACGCGATGTTCTCGTAGACCGACATGTGCGGATAAAGCGCATACGACTGGAACACCATCGCGACGCCGCGATGCGACGGTTCGAGGTCGGTCACGTCTTCGCCGCCTATCAGGACTTGCCCTGAATCGCTCTCTTCCAGACCCGCGATGGTGCGCAGCAGCGTGGACTTTCCGCAACCCGACGGTCCGACGAAAACCATGAACTCCCGGTCGACAATCTCGATGTCGATACCCTTCAGCACTTCCGTACCCGCAAAAGTCTTGCGGATCTGCTGCAAATGGACTGCGCTCATGCATCGTCTCCTGCAAAGGTCCTGCGCTCTGGCGAGCGAGAGGGTCCGTTGGCTGTCGCGCTGGCTGCTTCACACCGCAGCGCAGCATCGAATGCTTTTCGATTTTGTTCTTGACAACGTCTTCGCGTCAAAATATACAATTGTAAAACCGGAATTACAAGTGAAACGCAAAAGGTCGCCACGACGTCCGGTCAGGTCGCCGGCCCCCGGAAAAATGCAGCGCGCGAACGCATCCACCGCTCGAGAAAAACCAAGGAGACAGGAATGAATCAGCGCTTTACGCCCCGCCTCACGATGTTCAAGCAAACCACCGCCGTGATGTTCATGACGGCCACGGCATCACTCCTCGCTGCATCGAACGCTCATGCGTGGACGCTCAAGGAAGCGGCCGAACCGTATTCGGGCACGACCATCAAGGCGATCTTCCTCGACCGTCCGGGCTACAAGGCGGCGCAGAAACTGATCCCGCAGTTCGAGAAGGAGACGGGCATCAAGGTGCGCTGGGAAGTGATTCCCTACGAGAACACGCGCGAGAAGGAAGTGCTGAACTTCGTCGGTGGCGGCGATCAGGACATCGTGCTCGTGGACGTGGTGTGGATCGGCGAATTCGCGAGCAACAAGTGGCTCGTGCCGATCAAGACCTTCACCGACAACCCGAAGCTCGCCGATCCGAAGCTCAATCTGCCGGGCTTCTTCCCGATTCTGCTCGATTCGTTCGGCTCCTGGAACAAGACGACGTATGGCCTGCCGTTCGATAACTACTCGGGCCTGATGTTCTACAACAAGTGCATGCTGAAAGAGGCGGGCTTCAGCGAGCCGCCGAAGACGTGGGACGAATTGCTCAACACGTATGCGCCGAAACTCACGAAGCCGGACAAGAACCAGTTCGCGTTCGCGCTGCAATCGCGGCGCGGCGAGACGCAATCGGCGGATAGCTTCATGCGCGTCCTGTGGCCCAACGGCGGGTCGCTGCTCGATGCGAAATTCAAGTCGAACCTGATGTCGCCGCAATCGCAGGCCGGGCTCGAATACCGGCAGAAGCTGATGAAGTACATGCCGCCGGGCATCGTCGATTTCGACCACGCCGAAGCCGTGAACGCGCTCGCGCAGGGGCAGGTTGCGATGATCACCGAGTGGTCGGCGTTCTATCCGACGCTCACCGATCCGAGCAAGTCGAAAATTGGCGACTGCCTCGCGATCACGACCGAACCCAAGGGCGCGGCCGGCCTCAAGCCCGCGCTCGGCGGCTTCTCGCTCGCGGTGAACGCGAAGTCGAATGCGAAGAAGCAGGCGGCGTCGTGGCTCTTCATCCAGTGGATCACGTCCGAGGAAATGGCGAAGCCTTATCTCGAAGCGGGCGGCGTGAGCGCGCGCACTGCGGTCTATCAGGACAAGGCCGTGCAGGACAAGTATCCGTTCGTTAAGCCGATGGTCGAATCGTGGCAGGGCGGTGTGCCGGACTATCGTCCGCGCTTCCCGGAATGGCCGGCGGTGTCGGAAGTGATCGGTGAGTGGGGCAGCAAGATCATGCTCGGACAGGTGACGGTCAAGGAAGGCGCGCAGACCATCGGCACGAAGACCGAGGACATCCTGAAGAAAGCAGGCTATTACGACGGCAAGAAGCCGCTGCTCAAGTAAGTCAGGCAAGCGTCAGCGATATCAACCAGGAGGCGATAGATGGCGAACGGTACAGCTCCATCGGCGGCGGGCGCGAAGGCTGCGCTCCCGCGTCCGCACCGCTCGCGCATGAGGCGGCGTTCGCCCGCCTTCTGGTTCCTGATCCCGGCGATCCTCGCGCTCGCCGTGATCGGCATCTATCCGCTTCTGCTCGCGCTCTACAACTCGTTTCATCAGTACAAGCTGGCTGACCTTGCTTCGGGCACGCCGTTTATCGGGCTCGACAACTACATTGCGACGCTCACCGATCCGTCGTTCTGGGGCGCGCTCGGACGCACTGCACTCTTCCTCTGCCTCACGCTGCCGATCGAAGTCGCGCTCGGTCTCTTCGCCGCGCTGATGCTGCATCGCACGGCGCTCCCGTGGATGCGCGCGGCGGCGCGCGTGAGTCTCGTGATCCCGATGGCGACGACGTATGCAGTCGTGGGCTTGATCGGTCGTTTGATCTTCAACCGCCAGTTCGGCGTGGCGAACTACCTGACGGGCCTCCTCGGCATTCCGCCGCAGGACTGGCTCGCCGATCCGACACTCGCGTTCGTCTCCGTGATGATCATGGACATCTGGCAATGGACGCCGTTTTGCGCGCTGATCATGCTCGCCGGCCTCGCGATGGTGCCGAAGGAAGCGGAGGAAGCGGCGCGCCTCGAAACGCCGAAGTGGAGCAAGATCCTGTGGCATCTGCAGCGGCCTTACCTGCTGCCCGGCCTCACCGCGATCCTGATCCTGCGTTCCGCCGACATGCTCAAGATGTTCGACGCCGTCTTCACGATGACGCGCGGGGGCCCCGGCACCGCGACCGAATTCATCAGCATCTATATCCAGCGCGTGGGCTTTCGTCTCTTCGATCAGGGCATGGCGTCCGCGCAGGCGGTGCTGCTACTGATCCTGACGATCGTCCTGTCGCGTCTTTATATTCGCTTCGTTTATCGGGAGGCCGCGTGAGCACCGCACCGCTGCAGGCATCGAACGGCAACGTCGGCAAGCGCGCGAAGCGCGCGCGCGCGGCACGCCGGCGCGCGACCGGCTGGCACTTCGTGGGCCTTCTGGTCGTCTTCCTCTCGTCGGTGTTTCCGTTCTACTGGATGGTCACGACGAGCCTCAAGAGCCAGTCCGATGCACTCGCGTATCCGCCGGTATGGCTCTTCACGCCCACGCTGCAGCACTACTCGGAAGCACTCTTCACACATGAAGTCGGCCACAGTCTCATCAATTCGCTGATCATCGCGAGCAGCACGACGGTGCTCGCGATCCTGCTCGGCACGCCCGCCGCGTACGCACTCGCGCGCTTCGAGTTTCGCGGCAAGGAAGATTTGTGGTTCTGGTTCATCTCGAACCGCATGGTTAGCCCGGTCGTGCTCGCGGTGCCATTCTTCCTGATCGCGACAAAGCTCGATCTCGTCGATACGCATATCGTGCTGATCCTTTTGTATCTGACGTTCTCGCTGCCGATCGTCGTCTGGATCTGCACCGACCAGTTCCGCAACATTCCGGTCGAACTCGACGAAGCCGCTCGGCTCGATGGCGCTTCGCCGTGGCGCGTGTTCTGGCGCATCAACCTCCCGCTCGCGATGCCGGGCATCGTCGTATCGGCGATCTTCGCGTTCATCTTCTCGTGGAATGACCTGCTGTACGCGCTCGTCCTCACGCGCACGGAGGCGATCACGTCCCCCGTCGCCGCGACGAGCTACATGAGCGGCTACGAGTTGCCATGGGGTGAGATCATGGCGACCGGCACGCTGATCGTCCTGCCGATGGTGGTGTTCGCGCTGGCCGTCTCCGGGCGTCTCGTGCAGGGCCTGACGATGGGCGCGGTGAAGTAGACTCAGCGGCTTTTTCCATACCAACATACCCCATGAGCAAGACAGCACCGCCCGTCGTCGTCGCGGAACCCGACGAATCGATCGCCGCCGAGAAAGAGTTACAGGCGCGGGTCGCGTGGCACTACTACGTCGGCAACCTGACGCAGCAGGAGATCGCGCAGCGCATCGGCAGCAATCGCGTGCGCGTGAATCGCCTGCTTGCGGCAAGCCGCGACTCGGGCCTCGTGCAGATCACGATCAACAGCAAGATCGCACCATGCGTCGCGCTGGAAGAGGCGATCGTCAGGCGCTTCGGGCTGGAAGATGCCGTCGTTGTGCCGAGCGGCGCGAACGTCGAGGCGAACATGGCGGCGATCGGCATCGGTGCTGCGAACTGGTTCTCGAAGCAGATAGTTGCAGGGCAAATCATCGGCCTCGGATGGGGCCGCACGATCCGCGCGGTGCTGCGCGCGATGCCGCAGCGCAACTACGGGCAGGTGTCGGCGGTATCGCTGCAAGGCGGGCTCGCGCATTGTCCGAGCATCAACACGTTCGACATCGTTTCGGACTTCGTGAACATCTGCCGCGCGAACGGCTTCATCTTCGCAGCGCCGATCTACGTGAGCAGCCAGAAGGTGCGCGACGTGATCCTGCAGGAAGATACCGTGCGCGAGACCTACGAGCTCGCGCGCCGCGCCGACATGGCGTTGCTGACATGCGGCGATCTCACGGAATCGCTCGTGGTGACCTATGGGATCGATAGTCCCGAGCAGTTGAAGACGTTGCAGAAGGCGGGCGCAGTCGGCGACATGCTCGGCCACTTCATGGATGCCGATGGCGAACTGATCGATCATCCGCTCAACCGGCGCACGATCGCGATCACGCTCGACGACCTGCGCAAGATTCAGCGCGTCGTGCTCGTGAGCGGCGGCGCGAAGAAGTTTCATGTGACGCGCGCGGCTTTGCGCGGACGCTATCCGTCGGTGCTCGTCACCGATGAAGACACCGCGCAGCGCCTGTGCGACGAACCTTGAGAACTCAACGATGACGAGTGACAGAAGCACGGAATTCGCCGGCAAGACGGTGCTCGTGACGGGCGCGGGGAAGGGCATCGGTCATGCGACCGCGTTGCTGATGGCGGAGCGCGGCGCGCGTGTGATTGCGCTGAGCCGATCGACGGCGGACCTTGCCGGACTGAAAGATGCGATCGGCTGCGAGACGATCTGCGCCGATCTCGCCGACGCCAACGCCGCCCGCGAAGCGGCCCGCTCGGCGCGACCGGTGGACTTGCTCGTGAACTGCGCGGGCATCGCCGAATTGCAACCGTTCCTCGATACCACCGCCGACAAGTTCGACCTCACGATGGCCGTCAACGTGCGCGCCGCGCTGATCGTCGCGCAGGAGTGCGCGCGCAGCATGATCGAGCGCGGCGTGAAGGGGGCGATCGTCAACGTGTCGAGCCTCTCCGCGACGGTTGGTTTGCCGATGCACGCGGCATATTGCGCATCGAAGGGCGCGCTCGACGCGATGACGCGCGTGATGGCCGTCGAACTCGGCGTACACGGCATCCGCGTGAATACGGTGAACCCGGTGGTCACCCTCACGCCGATGGCCGAGAAAGCGTGGGGCGACCCCGCCAAATCGCAGCCGATGCTCGCGCGCATTCCCCTTCAGCGCTTCGTGCAGCCGCTAGAGGTAGCGCGCACGATCGCCTACCTGCTCGGCGACGATTCGAGCATGGTCAACGGCGTGAGCCTTGCCGTCGATGGCGGATTCCAGGCGGGCTGAAACCGTCCCTGACTTCATCACCACAACGAGATCACCATGAGCGCAACGAACGACACATCGACGCAGATGACGGCCATCGTCTGCCGTGCCCCGAAGGACTATCGCGTCGAACGCGTCGAGCGTCCCCGTCCGGGGCGCAACGAACTCGTGATCCGCATTGCGGCGTGCGGCATTTGCGCGAGCGATTGCAAGTGCTGGTCGGGCGCGAAGATGTTCTGGGGCGGGCCGAACCCGTGGGTCAAGGCGCCGGTGATTCCAGGGCATGAATTCTTCGGCTATGTCGAGGAACTGGGCGAGGGTGCGGCCGAACATTTTGGCGTGGACATAGGCGAGCGCGTGATCGCCGAGCAGATCGTGCCGTGCGGCAAATGCCGCTATTGCAAATCGGGGCAATATTGGATGTGTGAAGTCCACAACATCTTCGGGTTCCAGCGCGAAGTCGCGGACGGCGGCATGGCCGAGTACATGCGCTTTCCGCCGACCGCCATCGTCCACAAGATTCCCGACGGCATCTCGATCGAGGATGCCGCGATCATCGAACCGCTCGCCTGTTCGATCCACACGGTCAATCGCGGCGACATCCAGCTCGACGACGTCGTCGTGATCGCGGGCGCGGGGCCACTCGGTCTCATGATGACGCAGGTCGCGCATCTGAAGACGCCGAAGAAACTGGTCGTGATCGATCTCGTCGATGAACGGCTCGAACTCGCGCGCGAATACGGCGCGGACATCACGATCAACCCCAAGAAGGATGACGCGCTCGCGATCATCAAGTCGATCACCGATCAATACGGCTGCGACGTGTATATCGAGACGACCGGTGTGCCCGCGGGCGTATCGCAAGGGCTGGACCTCATTCGCAAGCTCGGGCGCTTCGTCGAGTTCTCCGTGTTCGGCGCGGATACGACGGTTGACTGGTCGATCATCGGCGATCGCAAGGAACTTGATGTGCGTGGCGCGCATCTCGGGCCGTATTGCTATCCGATCGCGATTGATCTGCTCGCGCGCGGGCTCGTGACGTCGAAGGGGATCGTGACGCACGGCTTTACGCTTGAAGAGTGGGACGAAGCGATCAAGGTCGCCGATTCGCTCGATTCGATCAAGGTGCTGCTCAAGCCGCGATAAACCTCCGACGCACGTAATGGGTTCGCGTGGAGCGTGCTTCTATAATGCACGGGACTCAATTCACGGAACCCACGCAGTGAAACAGACACTCCCCGTCATGCTCGCCTTGCTCGCACTCGCCGGTTGCGGGACTTCGCAAACTGCGGCCGAACGCGAGAACCAGTTTTCGCGCAACGAAACCTCGCTCGAAGCGGCGCAGCGCCACGCAACGCTCCAGTGCCAGGACGCGCAGCAATGCGACGCGGTGTGGAAGCTTGCGCAAACCTACGTGCAGCAGCATTCCGATACGCCGATCATCCACGCGGATGCCGTCGCCATCGATACCGACTTGCCGACGCGCGACGGCCGCGTGAGCTTCTCGGCAACCCGCGTGAACAAGGGCAACGGCGCCACGATCGCGCTCTTCGCGCAGTGCCGCGACATGTACGGCACGGAGAAAGCGCGCGGGTCTTCCTACGACGAGTGCTACGAAAAAATTACCTCGGCGCAGGACAAGTTCCTCGACTTCGTCCGCCAGGGGTTGCAGCGGAACTGAATCCCACTGCACATCCCATCACGCTTTTCTCGCGGCAAATGCAAGCCGCGATTCAGGTTTTTCCGCAAGCCGACGTTAACACATGAATTGCTGTGGCTTCGTGTGCGTTTTCGCCGGGCCGTTCAGGTAACACTTGCTGGAGAACGAGCGTGACAACGAAGACCCGATCACGCATGAGCAGTTCGCGTGTCCACCCCGCGAAAGGCGCTGCCGCCGCGCCGGGCGGGGCGTCGGCGCGCAATCAGCTCTTCCTGTCCTATTTTCTCGACCGGTATTCGCGCGGCGTTCAGATGCCGTTCGTCCTGCTCGCGATCACCGCGGCCGCCAGCTTCGGCGCCGCGGCGTTAGCGTTTGTCCTCGCTCTCTTCGCGTTCGAAGCAGGGCCGATCCAGTGTTACGCGATCGCCGCCGTGACAGGCGCTGCCGCCTTCGCCTTGGCGCAAGGGATTTTGCGCGCCGCACACGGCCGACGCACGGCGGCGCTCGCGCTCAGCGCCGGTTTGCTCGACGCGAACCGCGAATGCCTGAAACTGCTCGATATCGACGGCAAGATGCTGCGTATTTCGGAGTTCGGCGCCGAACTGATGAACGCCGCGTCGCCTGACCAGCTTGCCGGCGCGAACTGGCTCGGCTTCTGGGCCGGCGCCGACCGCACCGCTTCAGAAGCGGCGTGGGCCGGCGCGCTCGCGGGCAAACGCACGTCCTTCACCGGCCAGTGCGCGACGACGACCGGCCGCCCGAAATGGTGGGACTCGCGCCTCATCCCGCTTTCGGGCGCGGACGGGCGCGTCACGGCCATGCTTTGCGCATCGGTCGATGTCACGCAACAGAATGAACTGCTCGCCACGCTGCGCACCAAGGACGAACTGATGTCCGAAATGGAAGCGCACGTGCGGCTCGTGTTCTATTCGTACAGCGCCGATTTCCGGTACTTCCATTACGTCAGCGCCGGGGTCGAGCGGGTCTTTGGCATCGCGCCGCTGGTGTTGCAGGAGAACTCGTCGGCGTGGCTCGAACTCGTCCTGCCCGACGATCTCGATGCGCTACGCGCCGAGATGGGCCGCATCGTCGCGGAATCGGCGGACGGGCGGATCAAGTACCGCATCCGCCGCACCGACGGCGCCATCCGATGGATACAGAGCACGGCGTACCCGGTGCGCAACGAGGCCGGCACGGTGGTGCGGATCGTCGGCATCAGCGAGGACGTTACGGCGGAAGAGGAGCGCATCGCGGCGCTCGATCAGCTCGCGTACTCGGATTCGCTGACGGGCCTCGCGAACCGTGGCGCGCTCGTGCGACAGATGGAGGCGCATTGCGAAGTCGGTGCCGCGTTCGGGCTGATGTTCATCGACCTCGACCGCTTCAAGGTCCTGAACGACACGCTCGGACACACGGCCGCCGATCGCTTGCTGAAGGATATCGGCCGCGTCATCACGGAAACGCTTCCCGCCGACGCCTACGTCGCGCGGCTGGGCGGCGACGAGTTCGCCGTATTGATTAGCAGCACCGCCGACAAGGCGCGGCTCGGATGCCTCGCGCAGACGCTGCTCGACGTGCTGTCGAGCAGCGCGCGCAACGATCACGCGGGCGCGTTCGTGACGGCGTCGATCGGGATCTCGCTCTATCCGGAACACGGCCTCGACCACGAAGCGCTGCTGACGAGCGCCGACATCGCGATGTACGCGGCGAAGAAGGCGGGTCGTAACGGCTTTCGCTTCGCCGACAAGGACGCGACCGGCACCATCGAGGATTTCGAACTGGAGCGCGACTTGCCGCAGGCGCTCGCGTCCGGCGAGTTCCTGCTGCATTACCAGGGCATTCACGAGCCGGGCTCCGTATCGATGAAGAGTGTCGAGGCACTGATCCGCTGGATGCATCCCGCACGCGGCCTGGTCGCGCCTGGCGTTTTCATTCCGATCCTCGAAGAAAGCGGATTCATCGTCGACGTTGGCGCGTGGGTGTTGGACCGCGCGCTCGCGCAGCTCGCCGAATGGCGCAGCCGGGGCGCGGACGGACTGTGCATGTCGGTGAACGTCTCGGCTCGGCAGTTGCGGTGCGACGCGATCGTGAAGGTCGTCGATCGCGCGCTGCGCAAGCACGGCCTGCCCGCGCGCTGCCTCGAAATCGAGTTGACCGAAAGCGCACTGATGGAAAATCCGACGCTCGCGCAGGAAACGCTGGCGGGGCTCAAGCGCCTGGGCGTGCGCGTCGCCATCGACGACTTCGGCACCGGTTATTCGAGCCTGCGGTATCTCGCGGATTTCGCGCCGGATACCGTTAAGATCGACCGGTCATTCACGGCGAAGCTCGCGCGCGATGCCGCAACGCGCACGATCGTTCGCGGCATTATCGAGATGTCGCACGAGTTGGGGATTCGGGTGACGGCGGAGGGCGTCGAGGAAGAAGAGCAACTCGACATCCTGCGCGACGCGAAATGCGATTACGTGCAGGGCTACCATCTGAGCCGGCCGGTCGCGCCGCCGTTGCTCGACTTCAGTGGCGTCGCGCGGGCGACGGCGGCGTGAGTTTTAAGGCTAGTAGTCTTCGATTGGAACAGTTGCGCTGGCTCACTCCTCTCTCTGCATAGGAATCGCCTCAGAACATTCATTAATTTTTACAATGGAAAGATATCTTGACGCGAGGTCGCTTTGAGTTCAATATCTTTCCATCGTAAAGATATTGGCGCAGCGAAAAGTTAAGACGAATCGCCGAGCTATTCACAGGAGAAAGTCATGTCGGTTCAAGCAATTTTGAGCGGTACGCCGGTTTGGGTCTGGGCACTTCTGGCATTTCTGATCTCGCGCGGTTTCAAGGCGCTCAAGGGCGGCACGGCGCCGCTGTCGAAGCTCGCGATCGTGCCTGCCGTATTCGCCGCGTGGGGCATCGTGCATATGCTGCGCGAACCGGCCGCCGGATGGCATACCGGGCTCGCGTGGATCGGTGGCGCGGTAATCGGCATCGCGGCCGGCGCGGCGATCGCGCAGGCGAGCGGAATGACCGTCGATCGCGTGCGCCGGACGGTAACGCTGCCGGGATCGATCGTTCCGCTGGTGCTGATGATCGTGACGTTCGCTTCGAAATTCTGGCTCGGCTTTGAATTGGCCACGACGCACGCCGGAGTGGATTCGATCTACGTCGTACTCGATGGCCTGGTGTCGGGTGTTGTCGCCGGGATCTTCGCTGGGCGATTCCTGATCTACTGGCTGGGATTTCGTCCGGTCGCGTCCGGGACGGTATTGATCGAACGTATTTGAAGTGGCGAACGGCCGTCGGGCGAACGACGGCTGTTTCCATCGTTTGAATTGCAACTAACGGTCGAGTCCGCCCACGTCTATAGCAAAATGCGCGTTCTTATAAATCATTAGAAAGTTGGCAAGAAAGCGATCGCTTTAATCCCTGATTTTCTCGGCGCGAAAAGCGTCTATTCTTGAAATCTTGTGGATGCCCTATCGTTGTAATGACAAGGTAAATCCCTAACTCCACGCGCATTGATTCATTGTGCGGTGTCGCACTCTCAAATCGACGCAGCCATTAGGCAAGAATTCCAAACCCTACTGCCCTGCAGCATTTTTTCCGCGTAGCATGATCCCGCCGAATCATGCTCGTGAGCATGCCGATGCCCGTAATGGGCATGCTCCCTGACCCGCAGTTGGAACGGAGGAATCTGTGCTGAACGAACCGCTCTCCCATCCCGCTATAAAAAGGTTTCTGCTGGTAGTCGTTTATTTCCTCGTGGCGTCCGCGGCCTTCAACGGCTTTTTCACCAAGTGGCAGTTTCGCGACAACTGGCCGCGCTTCTCGCTCCCCGCGATGCTCGAAGGAACAGCCGAGCGTCCATTTGTTTACCGCCAACTGTTTCCCGCGATCGTCAATGGCGCGGAGCGCGTGCTGCCTGAGCGCGTGAAAAACCACGTGAATACGCTGTTGTCCGACGACAACAAATATCACCATCCGATCTCATGGATCTATCCGAACGCGACGGACGCCAAGGATCCGAAATACGCGCTGCGTTACTACATGATGTACGCGCTCGCATTCGGCACGCTGTTCTGTGCGCTCTTCGCGATGCGCGCGGTGTGTCTTGAGTTCAACCAGAACCGGGTGGGGGCCACGCTCGCGCCGCTTGTGTTCGCTGTCATATTTCCGCTCATTCTGACGGAGGGCGGCTATTTCTACGATATTGCCGAGCTGCTCTTCATGTCCTTGGCGGTGATCCTCGCGATGCGGGGACGCGTCGTGTTGCTGATCGTACTCACCGCGTTCGCGACCTGGAACAAGGAGTCGTTCCTGTTCTTCGTGATGGTGCTGTATCCGTTCCTGCGCACGCATCTTTCGGTTAAGAAGACGCTGTTGCTTCAAGTGGTGCTAGTAGCGATCGCGGCGGCAATCAACATCGTCATCAAGATGCAGTACACGCAGAATGGCGGGGATGTTGTGCTGTTTCATCTCGTCAACAACTTGCGTCAGCTCGCGCGTCCGGCCACCTATCTGCGCTTCGAATACAACTACGGGATCATGACGCCGAAGGCGCTCAACATCGTCAATCTCTTGCTGTTCGCGGTGATCGCGCGTGCGGGCTGGGGCAAGCTGCCGCCGCTCGTCAAGCAATACATGAAGATCGCGCTTGTCATCAACGTGCCGTTATACGTGGCGCTCGGGTTCTACGATGAAATACGCGGCTTGAGCATGCTTTACATGGGGCTCTTGATGATGCTTTGCGTCGATATCATCACGTATCTCGAAGCGGGCTTCCGCGTGCCGCAGTCAAGTGCCGAAGCGCTCGCGTCGAGGCCATCGGAGCGGCGGGACATTCCGGCGCCCGTGCAAGCAATGACGCGTCACTCCGACTAACGCTCAAGCAAAGCGGCCCGAATGAACGGGCCGCTTTGGCTTTAACGATGTCATTGCTGAAGATTCGCGTGGAAGAGACGTCCCCAGTTGTAGTCGATCGCCTCGGGCCTTAGCCGATACACACCCGCACCCGGTGTGAAGGTCAACTCGCCGAAGAAAATTTCATCATCGGGCGCATAGAGATCGACGCGCACGTATTCGAAATTGCGCGCGAGCTTGCCCGCGATTTCCAGCATCGTATCCAGGTGCGCCGGCGTCGGCGCGGGTGTCTTGCTGCGCGGATAGTGGCCGATCGATATGTCGAGATGGTTCCACTGCGCGTCGTAGAAATCGCCACGCGGATGCGGCGTAAAGCGATCCGAAATCACGAGCGTATAGAACGTGGTCTTGCCGGAAGGATCGTTGAAGCAATGCACTTTCATGTCGGGCGGAATGTTGCCACTCGAATCGAGCAGTACTTCTTCGAAGAACACCTTGGGCTCGATGTTCCGGTAATGCCGCTCGCGCGCGATACGATAGAAATCGGTCTTGAGCCATTTCGTCGCGAGCGCAAGCAATTCTTCGAACGAAGTCTCCGATTTGTCCCTGATGATCTTGACGAAACCGCTTCCGTGATTCGCCTTCATCACGAATGAATTGGGCAACGCGTCGAAAAACTCCTTGGTGAATGAATCGATGATGGCGATCAGCGGGATCAAGTGCTCCTTGCCGACCGCGCGCTCGACGTACTCTCGCACCGCGAGCTTGTCGGCGAGATCGACATAGCGCGGGTCCGGATGCAGGCAGCGATAAAGAATCTTTTCATTGAACGTGGAGGGACGCCTGAGATTCGGAAAGCGGCCGATCTTTTGCCGATGCGAGAAGCTCAGAAAAAGACTGTCGGGCAACAAATTCTTTGCGTTATCGATCAGCCCTTTTAGAAACGACATCGTTGTCCTCCTTATGCGCCGGCTGATGCGCCTCTCGCGCCGCCCGGTCGAAGTTATGCTTGCATGCCATGCGCTGCAGTTATCGTCGGGGAAATGCCCGGCGCTTTGTACCTGCGCAATCGGCAATTCGTTCGACTATTCCCGCCTTTTGCAGCGGGAACGACCGCATAGTCGCATATCGACGCGATGAGCCATAGACAGGAACTCGCATTTCTTCGCCACGGACTGTCGTAGTTCGTACCAAAGAAAAAGCGCGGTTTAAGACGCTTGTGCGAATCGGAAAAAAGCGCCTTTATGTCTTCTATTCGTCGTCGATTACCGATTGGAATAACGTAATTAAATTCCAATAAGCGGTTTTATCAGCCGAATGAAAGCATGAGTTGCGCCGCGCATTCCCGCGGGCGAAGTTTGCGAGGTAACTTGCGTACAATTGAACGCGAGCGCGGGACAAGTAACGGCATCTCCAGCGGCGCAAGCTCGAATGCGGGCCTCACATCGCATGCGGTCCATTCCAGCTCGCCCGAGACGAGGCGCTTCGCGAGCATGTTATAGACATCGGCATCGAACGGGCGCGCCTCGTTGGACGCAGCGACGAGCGGCGCAATGTCCGAAACCTCCGCACACGAGCCGATATAGCACCATCGATCGACGACGTGCCACGCCATTCGCTGAGTCTCGCCATCGCGCTCGGCGATCGCGATCGCACCCGCATGTGGCCAGCGCACGACGCGCGATGTATCGAGCGCTTCACGCACACGCGTCGAGTGTTCGGCGAGCGTTTCGGCGCCCACGCAAGCGCCCTTGCAGCGATGCACCTGAAAACCGAAGCAGCCTCGCAAACTGCCCGGCGGAATCCTTTCGAGCCCAAGCGTCGCGTAACAAAGACCGTGTTCTTCGGCGAGACGCCGCAAATGCGCCTGCGCTTTCGCACGCGACTGATAGATGCCGAAAAGCCCGTCCTCGCGCGAGAAATCGCGCTTCTTCGCGTGAATCAGCACTGGCGCGTGCGCGCCCGGCGGCCATTGCCACGTGCATGCGCCCGTGGCACGCCGCAACAGCCGGTTGTGTACCGGCTGCAGTTCCTTGACGAGTCTGGCTTCGAGTAGCAACGCTCCGAGTTCGCCGATGGTTTCACGCGCTTCGATACGTCTGATCGTCTGCGAGATAGCAAGGTCTTTCGCGAGCCGATGATCGCCCGAGAAATGCGACATCACGCGTTGCTTTAAATTGATGCTCTTGCCGACGTAAAGCGGCAACTCATCGTCGCCGTAGAAGATATAGACGCCGGGTGTGGACGGCAGCGCATCGAGCGCGCTTTCCGGCAGCGCGGCGGGCAGCGCGGCGCGGCGGATCAACGCGCGAACCGCCGCATCGACGAGTTCCTGCGAGTACTGTTCGTGGATCTTTTGCCAGAACTGCCAGAGCAGATCGGCGTCGGCGAGGGCGCGGTGGCGTCCCTCGGGCGCGAGGCCGAAGCGCGCGATCAGCGAATCGAGGCCATGGCGCTGCACGGAGGGAAAGAGCGCGCGCGAAAGCCGCACGGTGCAGAGTACGTCGGCGCGAAACGTGAGGCCCGCGCGCCGGAATTCGTTCTTCAGAAAGCCGTAGTCGAACCGCGCGTTGTGCGCGACGAAGAGCTTGCCGCTCAGGCGTTCGACGAGCGCATCGGCTAGCGTGGCGAAAGTGGGCTGTCCGCGCAGCATGGTGTCGTCGATGCCGGTCAGCCTTTCGATGAACGGCGGCACCGGCGTTTCCGGATCGACCAGCACGCTCCAGCGTTCCACGCCCGCGCGGCTCACTTCCACGACGCCGATCTCGGTGATGCGATCAGTCGTCGCGTTACCGCCGGTCGTCTCGAGATCGACGAACACGATGGGTCGCGCGAGCTGTTCGAGCAGGGCGTCGGCGAGAGAATCGGAAGAGAGGGCGGGGGGCATAGTAAAGCGGATTGTAACGCTCCCCTTTGAGCCACATCGCGCGCTTTATCTGCTTAACGAATATGTGGTTCGCTTTTCGTTGGTTGCCGCATTGTTAAGTCGCTTGTAGATTGGCCGTTTCATTGCCGCTTTCTCTGCCGTGACGACACTCGCCGATTCACCCGATCAAATCATCGAGATTCATCCTTTCGACGCGCCGCTGGGCGCCGAAGTGATCGGTCTCGACCTTTCAAAGCCGCTTTCCCCCGACGATTTCATACGCATTCATCGCGCGCATCTGGATCATCATGTGCTCGTGTTTCGCGACCAGCGGATCACGCCCGGGCAGCACATCGCTTTCAGCAAGCGCTTCGGTCCGCTGCAGATTCACGTGCTGCACCAGTTTGCGCTGAGCGGCCATCCTGAGGTGTTGATTGTGTCGAATATCGTCGAGAACGGCCAGCCGATTGGCCTCGGCGATGCGGGCCATTACTGGCATTCCGACCTATCGTACAAGGAAAAGCCGAGCCTCGGATCGTTGCTGCACGCGCAGGAATTGCCGGCTGTCGGCGGCGATACGCTATTCGCCAACATGCATCTCGCGTGGGACGCGCTGCCTCAGCATCTGCGCGATGCGGTGGAAGGCCGGCGCGCCGAGCACACCTATCTCGCGAAATATGCCGAACTTCAAAGGCGCAGCCCGTGGCGGCCCAATCTGTCGTCGGAGCAGATCGCGCAGGTGAAGCCTGTCGTGCATCCGATCGTGCGCACGCATCCGGAAACGGGACGCAAGGCCCTCTTCGTGAGCGAGCACTTCACGACGCGCATCGTCGATATGCCCGAGGACGAAAGCAACGCGCTCCTCGAGGAACTCTTCGCGCATAGTGTGCAGCCCGAGTTCATCTATCGCCATCGATGGGCCGAGCACGATCTG
This sequence comes from Caballeronia humi, assembly GCF_001544475.1. Lineage (GTDB taxonomy): Bacteria > Pseudomonadota > Gammaproteobacteria > Burkholderiales > Burkholderiaceae > Caballeronia > Caballeronia humi. The sequence goes on from NZ_FCNW02000040.1 coordinate 44,356, forward strand.
GTGTTCTGGGACAACCGCTCGCTGATGCACCTTGCGGCCGGCACGCCCGACGAAGAACGCCGCAGACTCTATCGCACGACCATCGAAGGCGATGTGCCTTTCTGAAGACGCTTTCAAGAACATATACAACGGGGTTTCAATGCAGTTCCTGCTACGACGTTTTTCACGCCGCGCGGTCGCGGCGTGCGTATCGCTGACGATCGGTGCCGCTTCACTTACGGCCGCTTCGGCGGCACATGCGGAAGGCACGATCCGTGTCGCGGAGCAATTCGGTGTCGTGTATCTGCTGCTCAACGTGGCGCGCGACCAGCAGTTCATCGAGAAAGAAGGCAAGAAGCAAGGTCTCGATATCAAGGTCGACTGGACCAAGCTCTCCGGCGGCGCGACGATCAACGATGCGCTGCTGTCGGGTTCGATCGATATCGCGGGCGCAGGCGTCGGTCCGTTGCTCACGATCTGGGATCGCACGCATGGACGGCAGAACGTGAAGGGCGTCGCGTCGCTCGGCAACGTGCCGTACTACCTCGTCTCGAACAATCCGAACGTGAAGACGATCGCCGACTTTACCGAGAAGGATCGCATCGCGTTACCGGCGGTCGGTGTGTCGGTGCAATCGCGCGTGCTGCAATACGCGGCCGCGAAACAGTGGGGCGACAAGCAGTTCGACCGCCTCGACAAGCTCACGCAAGCGATGCCGCATCCCGACGCAGCCGCGGCCGTCATCGCGGGCGGCACGGAAATCAACGCGCATTTCGGCACGCCACCGTTTCAGCAGCAGGAACTCGCGGGCAATCCGAGGGCGCACATCGTACTGAATTCATACGACGTGCTCGGCGGCCCGAGTTCGGCGACGGTGCTCTACGCCACCGAGAAATTCCGCAACGAAAACCCGAAGACGTACCGCGCATTCGTCGATGCGCTCTCGGATGCTGCTACTTACGTCACGCAGAATCCCGATGCTGCGGCCGACATCTACATCCGCGTGAACAACGCGAAAATCGACCGCACTCTGCTGCTGAAGATCATCAAGGACCCGTTGGTGCAGTTCAAGGTCGCGCCGCAGAACACATTCGCACTCGCGCAGTTCATGCATCGCGTCGGGGCGATCAAGAACGAGCCGAAGTCGTGGCAGGACTACTTCTTCACCGACCCAGCGACGCGCACCGGCAGCTAGCCTTACGGATCGCTGGCGCATGAGCGGATGAACCGCCGCTTATGCGCCATGCTGTTTTCGATATGCGCAATGATTGGTTCGCTTGACCGCCACGCGACGCTATCGTTGGGTTTTGCCGATGAGTCCAACGAGCATGGCCGCCATTCCTACCGCGCTCTATCCCGTCCCCGCCCAGGCCAAAGAACCCGAAACGCCGCCTGAGCGCGTGCCCGCCGCAAGCGAAAAGCTGCTCGCCGCGAAAAACGTCACGCTGGAATATCGCACGCGCGAACGCATCGTGCGCGCCACACACGACGTCAGCTTCGATGTCTACGACGGCGACCGCTTCGTGCTGCTCGGTCCTTCCGGCTGTGGCAAGTCCACGCTCCTCAAAGCAGTGGCCGGCTTCATCGAACCGGTTGCGGGCAGCATCGAACTCGATGGCGAAGTCGTGCGCGGACCGGGCGCTGACCGCATCGTGGTGTTCCAGGAATTCGATCAACTGCCGCCGTGGAAAACGGTGCTGCAGAACGTGGCGTTTCCGTTGCGCGTCGCGCGCAAGATGGGGCGCGCGGAAGCACGCGAACGGGCGCTGCATTATCTCGACAAGGTTGGTCTCGCGCGTTTCGCCGATGCCTATCCGCACACGCTTTCGGGCGGCATGAAGCAGCGCGTGGCGATCGCCCGCGCGCTCGCGATGCAGCCGCGTGTGCTCCTGATGGACGAACCGTTCGCAGCACTCGATGCGCTCACGCGGCGCCGCATGCAGGAAGAACTACTGCGTCTCTGGGACGAAGCGAAGCTCACGCTGCTCTTCGTCACGCATTCGATCGAAGAAGCGCTGATCGTCGGTAACCGCATTCTGCTGCTGACGCCGCATCCGGGCCGCGTGCGTGCCGAACTCAACAGTCATCAATACACGCAGGACAGCACCGGGCGCTACGAATTCCAGCAGAGCGTCGCGCGCATTCATAGGCTGCTGTTCGAAGAGGAGATCGCTCGATGAGCACGCCACACTGGACCGCGCCGCCCGTGCGCGCTGAATACGAAGTCGAGCCGACGGCGCTGCCCGACGTAGCGCACGAAGCGCCTTTGCCGTTCGCGCGGCGTCTCGCTGATCAGACATGGCTGCGCAAGACCGCTATCGCCATTGTCTTGATCGCGATCTGGGAAGTGGCGGCGCGCACGCTCGGGAACGACTTGCTGCTGCCCACATTCAGCGCGACGTTCGTCGCTTTCGTGCAGGGCGTGGCATCGGGCGAGCTGATACAGAAGACGGCGATCTCGATGTCGGTGCTCTTGCGCGGCTATCTGCTCGGCGTCGTGCTTGCGTTCGCGCTGACGTCGCTCGCGGTATCGACGCGCCTCGGCCGCGACCTGCTTTCGATGCTCACGGCGATGTTCAATCCGTTGCCGTCGATCGCGCTGTTGCCGCTCGCGTTGCTGTGGTTCGGGCTTGGCACAGGAAGCCTCTTGTTCGTGCTCGTGCATTCGGTGTTGTGGCCGCTCGCGCTCAACACGTATTCAGGCTTTCAGGCCGTGCCCGCGACGCTGCGCATGACCGGACGCAACTACGGTCTCACGGGCCTGAAGCATGTGCTGCTGATTCTCGTGCCTGCCGCGCTGCCTTCGATTCTCGCGGGCCTGCGGGTGGGCTGGGCCTTCGCGTGGCGCACGCTGATCGCAGCCGAGCTCGTGTTCGGCGCGAGTTCGGGCAAGGGTGGGCTCGGCTGGTACATCTTTCAGAACCGTAACGAGCTGTATACGGATCGCGTTTTCGCGGGGCTCGCGGCGGTCATCGTGATCGGGCTTGCGGTCGAGCATCTCGTCTTCGATACGTTCGAACGCGTCACCGTGCGGCGCTGGGGCGTGCAGCATTGAGTTGAGGCTCGACGCCAGCTATCGATATGCCTATTGATTGGTTGGGATGGCCACTGCATTGCCTTAAGGTCGAAGGCCGCCGCATATCGGAGAAGCACATCGCATGATCAAGGGCTCGTTGCGTTTTGCATGGCTCGTCGTTTTCGCGCTGCTTGCAGTGCGGGCGCACGCCGAAGGCACGGTAAAAATCGTCGATCAATACGGCATCGGTTCGCTGCTGCTCAAGGTCGTGAAGGACCAGAAGCTGATCGAGAAGCACGGCGCCAAAGAGGGCCTGCCCATCGAAGTGCAGTGGACCACGCTCTCGGGCGGCGCGGCCGTCAACGACACGCTGCTCTCCGGCGCCGCCGATGTCGCGACGATCGGCATCGGCCCGTTGCTGACGATCTGGGACCGCACGCGCGACCGCCAGGACTTCCGTGCAATCGCCGCGCTCGGCGCCGTGCCGGTCTATCTCGTGTCGAACAATCCGCGTATCAAGAGCATCAAGGATATCGGCGAGCAGGATCGCATCGCGGTGGTGTCGGTGGCGGTATCGCAACAGGGACGGCTTTTGCAGATGGCTTCTGCAAAAGCGTACGGCGACGCCGAATACGCGCGCCTCGATCGGCTGGAAGTGAGCATGCCGCACGCCGATGCAACCACCGCGATGCTCGCGGGCAGCTCGCTCATCGACCTGCATTTCTCCAATGCGCCCTATCAGTATCAGGAGCTGGAGAACCCGAAGATTCACAGGGTGATGAGCTCCATCGATATTCTCGGCGGACCGTCGACGGGCAGCGTTGCGGCTGCATCGGCGAAATGGCGCAGCGACAATCCGAAGACTTACGCGGCGGTGCGCGCGGCGCTCGCTGACGCAGCCAGACTCGTCGAGACCGACAAGCCGCAAGCCGCCGCCATCTATATCCGGCAGGACGGTTCGAAACTGTCACCCGCTTTCGTCGAGAAGATTTTGAGCGACAGCGAAGTCAGCTTTGGCACCATCCCGCAAAACACCTTGCAGCTAGGCACTTTTCTGCACAAGGTTGGCGTGATCCGTCACGAGCCGAAATCATGGCGTGATTATTTTTTCAACGATGACCCGGCGCTGAAGGGAAGCTGATCGTCCCGCACGCGTCAAGGTTCAAGGAGACTCGCAGTGAACGCAGCCGTTTTGTCGAACGATGAAGTGATTCAGGTCAGCCCCTTGTCCGCGCATATCGGCGCGGAAATCGGCGGAGTCGATCTCACGCGGCCGTTGAGCGCGGAGCAAGTCGCGGCGATCCGCGCGGCGTTGCTCAAATGGCGCGTCGTGTTTTTTCGCGAGCAGTTCCTGAGTCACGAGCAACACGTCGCGTTCTCGGCGCAGTTCGGGGAATTGACCGTCGGGCATCCGGTCTTCGGACACGTCGAGGGTCATCCGGAGATCTATTCGATCTCCAAGTTCAGGAAAGCGACGCGCTTCGAAGGGCAGGCTCTCCTGCGGCCCTGGACTGGCTGGCACACCGACGTGACCGCTGCCGTAAATCCGCCGTTTGCATCGATACTGCGCGGCGTCACGATCCCGCCGTACGGTGGCGACACACAGTGGACCAACCTCGTCATCGCGTATGAAAAGCTGTCGGCGCCGCTGCGGCAATTCGTCGATGGCTTGCGCGGCGTGCATCGCTTCGCGCCGCCGCCCGGCGCGCGCGGTACGGGTGCGTTCGCGCAGGCGGTCGAAGAGCGCGCGCTCGTCGCCGAGCATCCGCTCGTGCGCGTGCATCCCGAGACGGGCGAGCTCGCGCTGTACGTGAGCCCCGGCTTCCTGAAGCACATCGCGGACGTGACGCCGCGCGAAAGTCAGGTGTTGCTCGAATTGCTGTGGGAGCACGTGACACGGCCGGAATTCACGGTCCGGTTCAAATGGGAGGCGGGCAGCGTCGCGTTCTGGGACAACCGTTCCACCGCCCATCTTGCACCAACCGATATCTTCGATCTCGACTTCGATCGCCAGCTCTATCGCACGACGCTCGTGGGCGACGTGCCCGTCGGGCCGGATGGTCGCGCTTCGGTTGCGATCGAAGGATCGCCGGTTGGCGCGGCTGCGGCGATCGCGCTGAACTAGTCAGCGCTTTTCGACCTCAAGCGCCTTCGCGTAGCCGGTGAGTTCGAGATAGCCGTGTCCACGCCTGTCGATGGTGTCACCGACGCCTGCAAGCGTGACCGCGCCTTCCCAGTAGAGCGCCCCGGTGGAGTCGCGCGAATCGAGTTCCTGATCGTCGATGAGCGGTGTGAGACGCCAGCGCAACGCGCCGACGCGCAGGTCCATTGCGACCGGATATGTCGTGTCCGTGCGCGGCGAGCGCCACTGGCGCTCGGGCGTGAAGTCGACTTCGCCGGGGCCGTATTGCGTCGTGCGTCCGTCACGATCTCGCAGCGCGGCGTGCGCCCACACTGCGCGGCCATCGCGGGCGCGAACCTTGAAGGCCATCAGCGCGGAGCCGTCGTCGAGATTCGCGCCGAGCCAGTCCCAGCCGGCGGCATCGGCGGAGAGCAGCGTGCTCGACCACTCGTGATCGAGCCACGCGCTCCCTGTGACCGCGACGCGTTCGCCCGAAGGCCGCGTCACGCTGCCGCTTACTTTCAGTTGCGGCTCGCTGTAGTAGTAGCTCGCCTGCTGCGGCAGCGGTCCTTTGCGTGAGTAGCCGCGCTCGCCTTGCAGCATCGGCGTTTGCGTTGGCATGAAGGTCAGATGCAGCGCGAAGCCGGCGGCATCGGCGGTCACTTCGTAGCGGCCGTCCGCGTTGCGCACCATGCGCCACGCGTCGAGCTTGACGTCGGTGTTGCCGGCCTTCGCGTAAGCGAGCCCGAAACCTTGCCGCGCGATGCGCTGATCGTGAACGAGCCGTCCATGCGCGGGATCGCTCAACGCCGCATGCGCGATGATCAGCTGCGCGGGCTTGAACTCGCTGGGGTTCGCGCCGCCCTTGCCCGGATTCGATCGGAAGAAGGTGATCTGAAAACCGAGTGGCTTCTTGTCGGGCGTCTCCAGCCAGCCGGTTGCGTACCACCACTCGGTGCGAAAGTCCGGATGCGCGCCGGTGTCTTGCGGCAGGACTACCGCGCGATTCGGCACGACCTCGGCAAAATCGGCCGCAAGCGTTGTCATCGAAAAAAACGCGATCGATATCAGCAAAAAAAACCGCATCACCAGTCCTCCCTCACGGCGCGCACGGCATCGACCGATACGGCGCGGCGCCCCGCCATCACCGCCGTCGCGCACGATGAAGCCAGCATCACGCAGCCGATCACCGCAATCAGCCTCCACGGCACATGCAGCGACATGCTCCAGTGAAATGACTGCGGATTGACGACGAACACGAGGATCAGGCTGATCGCGAAGCCGAGCAAGCAGCCCATTGCGATGCCGAGCACCGTCAGCAAGCCGCCCTCGGCGGCCAGCAGCGCCAGGACCTGCCGCCGCGTCACGCCGACATGCCTCAGCATCCCGAATTCGCGTGAACGCGCGAGCGTCTGCACGGAAAACGTCGCGGCGACGCCGAACAGGCCGATCACGATTGCCACCGCTTCCAGCAGGTACGTCACGGCGAAACTTCGATCGAAGATGGTCAGCGTGCGCGCGCGGATGTCGCCGGGTTGCGCGAATTCGAGGGCATCGCCGAAGGGGAGCTTCTTCATCGCATCGACGACCTGCGATGCGGACGCGCCCGCGTCGAGCGTCACGCCTGCATCGGTTGCACTCGTGTCGTGCGTCAAGCGCCGGTAGTCGGCGAGGCGTATTTGCAATGCGCCCGTCTGCCGCACGTAATCGCGCCAGATGCCCGCGACGACGAAGCGCTCGCCCGCGCCGCCGATCGGCAACGAAAGCCGTTGTCCGATGCGATACCCGTACAGATCGACCATCGCCTCCGATGCCCACACCGGCGTCTCGCCCGCCTGCCACGCCGACGGCGGCAACGCCGCGCCGGTGAGTTGCAGATGCGCACCGGGGTCGGCGGCATCGATCTCGCGCGCGAGCAGCGCGACGGGCGGCTTCGATGCATCGAGCGTCAGTTGCGACGTGCGCGCGAACGCCGCGTGCGCAACGCCGCTCGTGGATGCAAGCAGCGTCTGCTGGTCGGGGCGCAGGCCGCCGGTGTCGCCGCTCGATGCCATGCGCACGTACAGGTCGGCGGAGAGCAGATGCGCTAGCCAGTCCTCGACCGAGACGCGAAAGCTCGCCACCATGATCGCCATCGCGACGATCAGCGTGAAGCTCGAAAGCACGCCGCCCATCGCGATCGATGCCTGTCCCGGCGCGTTCGCGAGCCGTGCGAGCGCGAGCGTGACGACCGCGCTTGTACGCCGCCTCGCATACCACAAGCTCAACGTTCGAAACACGATCGCGGTCAGGCGCGGCATCAGCGCGATCCCGCCGACGAGCAGCAGCGCAACGGCCAGATAACCCCCGATAGGCGCATCGAAGACCGGCGGCGCCTGCGTCAGCGCCGCGCCGAGCGCGAGACACGCCAAAGCGGGCCACGGCGCCGAGAGCGGCGCGAGCGCGGCTTCCTCGCTGCCTGCTTTCAGCGCGGGCGCGGGCCGGGCGCGCGCCGCTTCGAGCGCGGGAACGAGCGTGCCGAGCAACGCCACGCCGATGCCGAGCGCAAGAAACACCGCGCTCGCCACCGGTTCGAATCCCACGCGCGGCTGCACGCCAGGGAAATAGCCGCCGCCGAGATCGCTGCCGAAATAGCGCAGCGCGAGCGCCGCGACCGCATAGCCGAGTGCGATGCCGAGCACGGCACCCGCGACGCCGAGCAGCGCGCCTTCGAACATGATCTGCCGCACGAGCAGCGCGCGCGTCATGCCGAGTACGCGCAGCATCGCGAACTGCGCGCGGCGCCGCACGACGCCCGACGCCTGCGTCGAAAACACGAGGAACGCGCCGGTGAAGAGCGCGACGAGCGCGAGCACGTTCATGTTGATCCGGTAAGCGCGTGAGAGGCGATCCGTGCGGCTTTCGACATCGCGCGTCTCGGTCACGACGAAGCGCCCGCCGAGTTCCTGCTGCAACGCGCGCCGGAACGCTTCGCGATCGACGCCGCGTGCAAGTTGCAAATCGACGCGCGAAAGCTTGCCCGCCATGCCGAAGCGCCATTGCACGGCGGCGATGTCCATCACCGCGATGCGCTGCCCCGGCAATGCGCGCACGATGCCGCCCGCCACGCGCAGCCGCACGGGCGACGTGCCGCTCAGCAGCGTAATGTTCCCGCCGATGCCTGCGCCGAGCCATTGCTGCGCGGCGGGCGAGAGGAAGAGGGCGTCGTCGGCGAGGGCATCGAAGGGCGCTTGCGGCGACGGCACGCCGGTCAGGTCGGGCGCGATTTGCTTCGCGCGGAACACGTCGATGCCGAGCACTTTCAGCGGTGCATTGTGCTTCGGCACGGAGGCATCGACTTCGAGCACGGGGCTCGCGAGCGCGACGCCCGCGCGCGTCGCGAGGAGGGGATAAACGCGCTCGTCGATGAAGGGCTGCGCGCCGCGCACCTGCAAGTCCGCTTGGCCCGAGAGGCTCCGCGCCGCCGCGGAAAACTCGTTGAACGCAGCGCTGTTGATCAGTTGCACCGCGTAGCCGAGCCCGACGCCGAGCGCGATCGTCGCGATGGCGACGAGCGCGCGTCCCCGATGACTGCGCCATTGCGCGCGCAACAGCCAGCGGGTGAGCGTGCGATGCGCTGCGGCGAGCGGCGTCATCGGTCGCGCGACGCGTTGAACGACGCAAGCGATGCCGCCGCGTGCAGCGCGCCGTCGCTCAGGATCAGCACGCGGTCGGCGAATGCCGCCGCCGCTTCGGAATGCGTGACCATCATCGTTGCGGCGCCTGTTGCCTTCGTTTCTTCTCTCAGGAGCGCGAGGACTTCGTGGGCGGTCTGCGGGTCGAGGTTGCCGGTGGGTTCATCGGCCAGCAAAAGGCGCGGGCGGTGCACGAGCGCGCGCGCGATCGCCACGCGTTGCAACTCGCCGCCGGAAAGCTGGCGCGGCAGATCGTCGCCGCGTCCGTCGAGGCCGACTGCGGCGAGCATCGCGAGCGCGGGCGCGGGCGGCATGCCGTTGAGCAGCAGCGGCACCGAGACGTTCTGTGCGAGCGTCAGATGCGGCAGGACGTGGAACGCCTGGAACACAAAGCCGAGTTTTTGACGGCGCAGGCGGGTGGCGGCGTCGTCGTTCAGGCGCGAGATCGGTGCGCCGTCGATCAGCACTTCGCCGCTGTCGGCGCTTTCGAGGCCGGCGATCAGGTTCAGCAGCGTCGATTTACCGACGCCCGAGTCGCCCATGATCGCGACGAATTCACCCGCGCCGAGTGCGAAGTCGAGGCCGTCGAGCACGACGCGGCCGCTGCCGTAGGCCTTGCTGAGGCGGCGGCATTCGAGGGCGGGGGAGATTTCGCTATCGGCGGGATGCATGGGTTTTTGTGCCTGGACAGTGTTAAGAAATCGCACGGCGTGCCCAAGTGGTCCGGCATTTAAGCGGTGGTTGCGCATAGGTTTCTGTGAACCGTAGACGAAATGCTCAAAGTATGCTGAAACGAGACTATATAGCCAGTTCGTCTCCGTAAAGTCGTCCGAGGTGTCGCTACGCGGGTACGCCGGCCGACCCCATCTATCGGAAATAGCGGAATTTTTCAAAATTCGGAGTTATCGCGTTGAGAAGAATTCCATCAGATAGCTATTCTCCCGGCTACATAAGAAATAAGTAACGGGAGAAATTCGTTCGTGAGTTCGACTATCGAGCCATCCAGCGTGGCGCGCCGTGCCCCGCATCAGTCCGTTGTTCTTTCACTTCACGAAGCCTACTTTCTCGACGTGCCACGCGCGGCCAGTGCCAAGGACATGAGCGTCGTGTGCTTCACTGGCGTCGAAGCGATCGGTGAAGCAAGGCGCTTTGCAATCACGCTTACCCATTCTCTTGCGAATCTGCCGCGTGGCGATTATCTGAATCGCCCGGCTACCTTCATGATTCAGCCGTCGCGTCTGGCCGGCGTGTCTGTATCGACGGTTGCGTGCCGCAAGATTCAGGGCGTCATCACTGCGTTCAGCCAGCTAGCCAGCAACCGCGACCAGACGACCTATGAAATCGTGCTGGAATCGCGCCTCGCGCTGCTGCGCAATACGCCCAAATGCCGGTTTTTCCTGAACCTGAGCTTTCCGAGGATCATCGAGCAGATTCTGCGTGAACACGGTTTCGATGCGATTCGCGCGCGTTTCGACTTAAGGCTGTATCGGCAATACGAGCCGCGCGAATTCGTCATGCAGTGGCATGAAAGCGATCTCGCTTTCATTACGCGCCTGTGCCGGCGTGCGGGCATTTGGTTCGTCCAGGAGGAAGGCGAGCATTGCGAGGTGGTGCGCTTCGGTGACGACCTCACGCACTATCGACGCAAGGTCGGTCTGACGGTGCCGATTCGCGCGCAGGCCGGATTGGCCAACACGGGCGCGGAGTCGATCGAGTCCATCGAGACGCATGCCAGGACGATTCCCGAGCGGCAACGGGTGCGCGCCTACCACTACCGCACCGCGCCGCTTCCGATCGACGCCGAGAACATCATCCGGGGCGACGACACCACTTACGGCGAGACGTAC
>NZ_FCNW02000041.1 GCF_001544475.1 Caballeronia humi
CAGTAAGCCCGATTGTCCGCCAGCGTCGCAGTTCATCGCGGTATCTGGCAGGTAACCCGCAAGGGAAGCTGTTGGTCAAGCGGGTAAGAGAAGGCGGAGAAAGCGAACGGCGGCCTGTAATGGGTCGCACAGGGGTTCGAGCTTTGCCCCGACCTGAAAAGGTGCAGACTTCCGCTTGGTGCAGTTGTCGCAGACCAGCGTTTTAGATTCAACGAGGGGCAGCTTGTGAGTGACCGGTTGCGCTACGGTTCAGCGTCTCTCGCCTCAGCAATGAGGCGAATCAACGATGTGACGTGTGCGAAGGTCGTATGAAGGCTGGTATGACCGGCGTCGGTGTGACGTTTAATGCTGTGCTCGAGCTGTATGCGGGGAAACTCGCACGTACAGTTCTTCGGGGGCCGCGTTTCTGAGAGGAGACGTGGCTACCCAATTATCCGACCGACCCGACCCAGCAGGTTTCACACGAAACCATCTACACGGCCATCTACGCCCAGCCGCGAGGCGAACTGCGCCGCCAGTTGATTGCCTGCCTGCGCCACGGCCACAGCACCCGCATGTCCCGCGCGCGTGGCACAGACCGACGCGGGCAAATTCCCGACATGGTCAGTATTCACGTGCGGCCGCCCGAAATCGAAGACCGCCTGCTGCCGGGCCACTGGGAAGGCGACTTCATCAAAGGCGCCGGTAATCAATCCTCCGTTGGCGTGCTGGTTGAGCGCACCAGCCGGCTGGTGCTGCTTGCCAAGATGGAGGATGCAACAGCGGCCTCTGCTCTGGCGGGCTTCTCGGCCAAACTCAATTCGATTCCCGAACCCTTGCGCCAGAGCTTCACCTATGACCAGGGCAAGGAACTCGCGCGCCATCAAGAACTCGCCGCCGCCACAGGCGTGAGCGTGTACTTCTGCGACCCGCACAGCCCGTGGCAACGCGGCACTTGCGAAAACACCAACGGATTGTTGCGCCAGTACCTGCCCAAAAGCACCGACCTCTCGGTCTACAGTCAGGATGAACTCGATGCTATCGCCGACAGCTTGAACAGCCGGCCGCGCGCAACTCACGCGTTCCATTCGCCATTCGAGGTCTTCGCTGCGACACTTGCCTCAGCCAGCCAGCCTCAAGGCGCTAAACATTAAACCCCGTGTTGCACTTCAGTTTGAAACCGCCAAGTTAGGAGCCAGCGGGACAGCACGACAACTTCCGATTCGCTCTCGCGACGCAACTGAGAGGGTCGCAGGGGCGGCCAGCTGCTAAAACGGGCTTGCAGCTCATCGTATAAGAACGGCCTGCCCACCCGAAGTGCTCCCCCGGTGCCCCCTTGTCTCGGATGGTCACACCGTGCGCCCGACCTGCCGGGCGCGAGACCGTGAGGCACCGTCTATAACATGCCGGTTACGATCTATGGCATTTAACTTAGAAATCGGAAACACGCGGCTCAACGAACGACCGAGCCATTGAGCATCGATTGCCGTATTCGCAAATAGGGTTGCACCGCACAGTTTGATAACCGACATCGCGAAAATCTTGATCAGTCGAACCGGAAGCGAACGCAGCATCGTTCGTAATCCCGCATGCGTGAGCGATGCAGTCTCGAATTTTGCCTGATTCGAAAGTTTGTCAATCTTCCACCGAGCGAATTCGGGATTGCGGTTCGCCGCTCGTGCTTTGCATTCTTGGCCGGTCGAGCACCACCAAAAGGACACTCTATGCCCCAGACCTCAGTTTCGCGGCCCCATGTCTAGGAGCGTAATAGTCTTTCGGTACGCCGTCCGTTACCTCGATATATTCTCGAGACCTGCGACTTCACGTGGAGCCAAATTGCCATGCGACGTTCCAGATACTTTCGAAAACATGCGTCGCCGCGCTTCGCTAGGCGAGTATGAGTGTGCGCTGTTGCGTGCCGCCAATGGCCGAAGACAAGCACTTCGTCGTTTTCCTTGAGCGATTTGACCCATTCGAGCTGACTAGTCCATACGGCAGCCTGTATGACCTCTCCTACAGTTTGGTCACGGGCATACGGCCTGGCTGTCGATGTCTTGAACTTCAAAACGTACAACAACCGCCCTCGACCTTTAATGGTTTCGATGGCGGAGACGCGGCCCACAAGCGCAATCGGGAAAGGAAGCGTTGCCTGACCAAGCCAACGATAAGCTGCAGTGAATCGCTCTTCCTCGTAATAGAACTCGTGCCAGCTCACGGACATTCCATTGAAGACAAACTCAAGCCGGTCTTTCAAAATGAAATCGTCCCCACACAAGGCGCGCAGCAGAATTATTCGTTTAGCCGTGTTGAGGTATGCTGAGAGCAACCGACGAGGGTCACAGGAGAAGAGCGCCCCGCGAACACTTGATGAATTGACCGCCTGGCCGCCCGTTGACTGCGCTTGGTAGACCTTCAAATCGCGCATATCACCGATTGCAAGCAGACGAAAGCGATATTGTCCCCGCTCTAGCGCCTGCACCAGACCGAGCGATCGGCGGGCAATCACTTCGAGCTGCTCCCGGACGTTGAACTCGCAGCCCTCCTCATGGGCAGACTTTGGGAGCAGGCGGAAATAGCCCCTGACCCCATAGGTGTTGCCTCTATTCTCGCGCGCGTGTGGCGGAACGTAACAAACGCCCGCACCGCAATACTTACACCTCAATGACGAGCCCTCAGCGACCTCGTCGGCGAAGACTTCTCGCCCGTCCATTGTTGCAGCAGACCACATCTTTGCGGCCATAGCCATCGCTCCTCGTGCCGCTCGTGCGGCTCCTCTTTCCCAGAACTTAAAAAGTGCTGGAACCTTCTATTCTTTCCGTTGATGCGTTGGGTCTGCGCAAGAGGCGCAGCGGCTGAGGTCGCGTCATCTCGACTTCCTACATACTTGCTTGTTACTTTGATTCCCGCGACGCCATCGCAACGATCGTTACGTTTCGACGCCCTTTCGGTTGAGCGTTCCGCTTAGAGAATACAGAGTGACGACCGCGTTTCATGCCAACGACTCCGTCAGAAGCGGCCCGATCGGAGTGACCGATCGTGGGCGGCCTCTTTAGACTCATGCGAAACTTTGTTCAAAATCGAGTCAAACTCCGCTGCTGACCAACCGAATATGCCTCTCCGATTGCCACATTAGACAGTGCGACATCTCTTTAACGCGCTTTGCGTTAACGTGGCTCGCAACTAGTGCTCTGGTAATCGGTCGTTGGCCCGAGAGCCGGCGGTAGGCTCTAGCGTCTATGTGCTGCCCGTCGTTTCAGGGCGAAAGAAAGACCTTGAGTCGCCGCGCACCATTTTATGCAAACGACCTGCTGGCGTCGGTCATCGGGGATACTCATCCGCGAGGACTTCCAGGTCGCAAGTCGTCGAAATCGGCAAACTTCGCTCCACGGATGCGCATTTTTCGTGACAGCATGGACGCGCCGCGGCCAGCGCGCTGCAGAGGAACTTGGATTGCGCTTTGATGCCAAGCTAGAAGACCCTTTCGTTAGGCACGGAGGCAAACCGCGCCGTGAGGCGCGGTTTGCCTATCCGAAATTGGGGTTGCGACGACGCCCGCAATGCCTCCGAGGCGGCCAGTTACCCATGCAATAAAGGCACAACGAGGATGGCCATGAGAGCGCCAGCCCTATTCTGATCCATCATCATCAGAGAAGCAGAGGTGCCCGATGACAAACAGCGACACCGAAAACAATAAAAGCGTCGCAGTTTCGAGCAGCGCCCGCGCACCCCAAGTCCTGGTCGACTGGATCACATAACCTGCGCCGATGAGCGAACATGCGCTAAGCATATGCGCGAAGCGGCCATTGAGCCGCCTCTGAGCGCTGTTAGGCGAAGCGATCATCCGTAGTTCAGGTATCCGTCGCTCGCCAACGCTTACTTTGGGGCCAACGACATATGTGCCCGCCGGTTTGCATTCAACTCGATAGGAGACGCCTTCGTACTTCACTCTGATCGAGGTGCGACGGTCGCTCTTCTCGAGACCATCAAGAAGATCGCTTACCCGCGGGGTTATGATAATGCTAGAAGAATCCGCGATCGAAACACGATCGGTCAGCACCAATCCGCCTTCGTAGCGGACTTCCAATACTGCAATTTTCATAAGACCTCTCCATTTGGTGAGAAACGAGCCTTCGGCTGTTCATGAGGAACAATCTCCGGCGACTAAAAAAGACGGGCACAATCTGGGCACCACTTCTATGGCGTCCAAGCCGAGACGGCATGGCGAGCGGTTTTGTTAGGTTCAGGTGTAGATCAACGGAGTAAAGCGACTAACGACGACCGTTGCGAAATGCGTTGTGAAAATGCGAGAGAAATATGTTCAAGCGCGGACGGAAGAGTCGGCTTGTGGAGTCGATGCGTCGAGACGCGGTGTGTTTGACCAATATAGTCCGCCTGCAAGTACGTTCGCCGTGAAATGCTGCGAAAAAACGCGGTCTTTCGCGCGCAGCTCAGCGCCGCTGAGCATTCGCGCCCAGCCGCCGCCGTCAATTGATGCGCTTAGGCGAGCGCGAATCATCGGACTTACGGTGCTCGACAATGCTGGCGAGCCATTCGTGTGGCGTCGGGCGAGCGGCGCCTGAAGCCACCCGATCGTTGATGCTTGCTCGCTCGTCGCGGGATACGCGGGCGTGAGATCAAGTTTCGCTTGCATCGCCTACGCCCCGCCGTGTCCGACTTGCTAGTCGCATCGATCAATTGCACGGGGTCGTGCAACTATCGTGCAAGCATGAGTCGATCTGAGCAGCGATGGCCTCTCGGTCTAAGTATCGTGAGTGGTTCGCGCGGAATCGATGCAACCTCCCGCGCAGGAAGTGATAGAGCTCTGGCAACTGGAGGACGCTGTCAGGCACGGTCGGATGTATGAAGCACCCCGATTGAGCACATATTGCGATGCTTTCGACCGGAGCGCCGTATTGAGAGAGCAGCGCGCGCAGGTAACGCACGACCGGCTTGGCCCTTCGCGTTGGCGACGTTTGAACGGTTGTTATCCCGAGATCGTCAACGATAAGGAGTTCATCCGCGTTGCTGGTCGGCTTGATCGTGCCGCGCCACTCGTAGTAATCGATGACAAAGACGCTAAAACCGGTGATGACTAGACAGTGGACCCACGTCGTTGGGTTAGCCGTTCCAGAAGCATGTGCGAGAAGAACGTCTGGGCATACATGGACTTTGCTGTCGCACACTGCCATCAGAGTTGGAGCGATCCTCTTTGCCAACGACTGAGCGATATGTCGGCGGTTCCCCGCGCGCGCTGATGTTCCGTCATCGGGGGTCGCGTAGGCCAGAAGATCTTCGTCAATGGGTTCGCGGTCATTGAGCAGTTCCTCATGCGCGAGGCTTGATTCGAAATGTTGTTCTTTCATAGAGACTCGCAAGGTTGCATGCGATCGATAGGTCTGCGGGAGGATCCATAGGACATCACTAGCTGAATACATCGTCCTGGATATTCGTGTTGATGCTGGCAATAGGTACGGCAAAAAGAACGGCAATAGGAACGGCGATGGATCGTTGCAAATAGCGATCGTTTGATGGATCGACGCACGCACTCACTTCGGATCTCGTGGCCGGCTACGTTTTCGGCTCAAGCAGATCGCTTCTCGTCGTGCTTGACCCGCTCGATGAGCAGTTCACGTAACGCGGCAAGGCGTCGCTGCTGAAGCGGGATGAGGGAAGTCTCGCGTTCGATGCGATCGAGCCGGTTAAGCCAGTACGACTCGTTCAAGTAAAGCTTCGTGAAGAATTTTTCCTTTTTCTGTGTGCAGTGGCGTATCACCGTTTCAAGATGTCCATGCTCTGAGTCTGCCCATCGCGATGGCAGTTTCGATGAGGGGGACCGTTGGCCCTCTGTAGAGCGACGCTTTAGCCCGCGCATGTGGTAACCCTCCAGACAAGTCGCGGCCACGCGCGTTCGGTCTCGCGCGCGAAATCGCTGTCCCACAGCGCCCGTCCAGGGCGACGTCGAATGCGCCGTTGTTCGATTGGGCTAACTGATCGTTGATCGATCGCCGGCCGGCACAACTGCTTTCTTATAGTCATGGCGATGAAGATTTGCTTGCGACAAGTCCATCATGCCGGTCAGAAATCGAAGTCAAGGCGTGGCGACGACCAATGAAGCCGAGCGCGCCAAGTCGGCGGGAGCGCGGTCGTGCCGATGGATGCGGCGGCAACTGGCCGAGTTGTAGAGATCGAGTCGAGCTTGTGGCCGAGGAGCTGACGTGTCGAAGATCGAACGCGGGGCCCCGGCAGCAGACAGGCGACAGTGTATGGCGGTGTATCTGGTGTATCGGGGGGGCCGAAATCCCTTAATTCGGCGGGTTTAGGGCATACCGCCGGCTCTCGTTAGCCACGTTTATCCGGCGTGAAGATTTCACGCATGGGTTACGACTTGGCGATTCGGGACAGTTAAGGATGCGGCCCGCGTCGACGCGAGTAAGCGCCCGGGCAGGCGCTTTTCCCACGATCATTTGCCAAACAATGGCTGGTCGCGCTGGTCGACCGAGCGCATTGCGCCGCCGAGCGAAACCGGGCAGCGCGGATTTTCAGGCAGGACGTGGATCAAAAATACTGGGCAGACGTGCCATTCCCGGTATATTCGCGCGAAGAAGGCCTTGAAACTCGCGAATGAGTTCAACCTGTTCCTCGTTCTTTATGCGTTTCTGAAGAACCTTTTTTATCGCGAGTTCCATCTCACGACGGTATCGAAGTAGCAGTTCAGCGTCTCTGCACTCGATGACGAGGCGGTTAGGCCCCCTCCCCTTCTTTATACGTACGCGGAAGAAGTTCGACGGGCGAATGTTTTCAGCCCTGAGTTCGGTCAGAATGTTCTCAGCCGTTCGACCTTTAACCTTGTACATCGGCTCGACCCCTCGCGCCCGCACGATCATCTCATCAGCGCCCAACTCGTCACAGAGCGTAAGAAGTCTTCTTCCGATGGCGAAGGTGAGGTCGCTTTCCCAAAAAAGATAACGGACGGCGTCTGGGATTTGACCGATTGCAACGGCCTCACTGATGTGACGTCGCGAAACGTTGAGCACCCGAGCGCATTCGCTATAAGTATTCCATTCACCTTTTGTGACGCCGAGGTGGTAGCGGTCTAGGATGTTTTTAGGTAAATCAAGCGACCTCGCGGCTATTTTACTGTCCTGGCCAGACCGGCGCAGAGCGCGCTTCGATTCAGATATCTTGCCCTTGACGATGCTGAGCACCGTTTTCTTTGTATATTTACCCCCGCAAGCTCCGCTCCGTTGAATGCGTTGAAGCACCGTCGCAAGACCATCACGCATAATCACTTCCCGAATCACCCGGACCGTGTGGCTGGTGACGTCGATTTCGTCTTCGAACAAATCGCGGACTTCCACCGGCAGCGCGCGTAGTTGCAGTGCAAACGATAACTCGGCCTGACTGACGCGAAGCGTTTTCAGTGCACCGGTTTGCGTGGTCCATCGTCCCTCGTCGAGCCCCTGCTGATACCGGTCGGCGACGATCCGGCAACTCCGCCTGCTTATCAGGCGGTATGGTCTTTTTTGCCCCATTATTTCAGTCTCTTGTCGCTCATGATTTCGTGTTTCCATGAAAGTCTCTTCATAACAATACGCGATTTTTTGACAAAATGGCGGCGGAATGGCGATCGAAAAATAGCGTCTTTCAAGAAATGCGCGTAGTCATTTGGGCGAGCGGGAGGCTAATGCCTTTAAAGACGGAGTATCAAGCAAGGACAAAAAAGAAAGTTGCGCGATGAACCCGCCCGCCCGCGATGAGTAGCATTCTTCGAGACCGCTGACCTCCCCGATACACCTGATCGAGAGCTCACCGCTCTTCTCCCCTTCCTAAGGGCGCACGCTGCTGGTGGCTGCGGTCGCTGCGAGTCGCTGCGTCGCTTACAACGCTTCCCGCCTTGTTGTCGCTACATCCCCGTCGCATCTTCTTTCTCGGCTGCTTGAGCTACCCGCAGCGGATAAGCGCTACCCGGGTAGCAGATCTTGAATCTGGATGAAAAAATTCGTATTAGTTTGTTTTCTTTGAGAAAAGCGCCCATTTTTGCGAAATCGATCCCGCACGTCCAGATGCCCAGCTTCCTCAATGTCGACCCCTAGAGGTCATGGTTCGGCTCGATTCCAGGAGATTGGCCCGACAGTCGCTCCTCCGAAAATCGCTGCCTTTTGGGCGCCCGGACGTTCTTTATCAGTTGGCGCCCTCGGTCCGATTTGCGCTTTGACCGCGACCCACTATCGGTCTGCAGGCAGCGCGCAAACGATCGCCGAGCTCATGAACGTTGAATTGGCCACACCTGACATGAGCGCGCTCGCGCCTCACGCGAAGGAAGTGTTGCAATTCACTTATTTTAAGTAGGGAAGTGGGAATCCCTTCCCCGAGTTCGGTCGCTTCGTTGTCGACAACGACGATGATTTCAATCGGGCACTGTAAAGGCGCAAGCAAGAATTCTAAGAAGTACATCGCGGGAACAATAGTGTGAAGGGGGCTGGAAGCGATCTTGAGCGTTCCCGACTCGTTAACCACCCGCAGTTTGTTTGCGTCTGCGCCGGGGTCAAGACGGCCGCCTTGAGTTACGCCATAAATGATAAACACGCCGAATTGGGTCACGGCTACACAGTCAGCGCGGATCACAGGGCCGGATACCCCTTTCGATGTGAAGACGGTGAATTCCTCATGCAAGCAGTAGTGGTCTCCTAGTAGCGGAGCGAAAACAGCATGCAGCTTTTGTTCGAAAGCGAGATATTTCTGCCGCCGCTGAGCCACCAGAGGTTCTTTCGCGAATCGATTGGGGTAACCCAGAGTGGCCTGACTCGGAACGAACGGAATCGCGTCGTTGTGGCCGGATGTGCGACTTTGTTTTGTCAACTTTAGATTCTCCCATCGTTGAGAATGCTTTCGAACTTGCGTTTGCGCACAGCGCCGCGTAATGGTGAAGATCGTAGAGTTCTTCCTGAGCATCAACGACGCCCAAAGATGAGGATTTTGCTGGTCCTTTCATTTGATGGGTCGTTCAAGCGGTGGCCATCTGGAGGGGCATCAGATGGAGCCAAGCTCAGGACAATTGAGCAGGGGCACTCCGAGCTTGGTCGACCTTGCGCTATTAAGATGAAGGACCAGTGGTATCCTTCGAGCAGACACGGGATGGCCGCAAAGTATCCATCGGTGCGAGGCTAAGCCCGCCGTCGTTGGCAATGCACGTGCTGTCGACGGCCGCGCTGTCCGAGACCGTGTGCAGTCTTTTCGTCTTTTCGCTGACCGTCTGCATCTTGTTTTCGGTATTGGTTGCAATCGATAACGCCTTGTTTAGTAAGCGAAAGCATAAGTTTTTTGCGATTTCGGCTCGGACCGCCCGCTCACTCATATTCCGCAAACGGCTCGGGTCCTCGAAATTGCCGGGAGCCATTTGAACGCCTGCAGTCCCGGTACGCCACGCGCCGTACATTTGATTGCCCTGCTGGATTGAGTTCGAGCCACGCTGTCGACTTTCGCCAGGCAGATCGTCAATCACCGATTTCTTCCGTGCTTCATGCGTCGTAAGTGCATCCCCCTTTTGTTAGCGCTATTGCCAGTGGGATGCCTCATCGCATCCTTGAATAAACACGTGAAGATGGTGACGCCGACGCCGGCAGCAAACGCCTGTGGAAGTGGTTACTTCGGCAACTCGCTGAGACGCGGAAATCGCGCGGGTTCCAACTGATCATGTGGCGGCGTGCTCAAACTCCGATCGAGAAGACATGACCCTCGTGAATCCAAGACGCGGCGCCCGGGCGGTGAGCCTTCGCCAAAATCTAATACAGGGTGCGCCTGCAGAGGCGGACTGACCGACACGGAAAGGAGCATGTAAGCCGGCACGTGAAAAGATCGCAAAAAACGCGGTATTTCTTAGCCGGGCAAGCTATCCAGATAGCGCTCCTCGTGCTTTTGCCGCGCTGACTGCGACACCGCCTCAATTCACCACACAGTTTCAACCACCCACCGGTTCCTCAGCGGTACAGCGGGTCGGCGGCAAGCCAGGTAAGGATCGTGCAGCCGACCGCCAGCGACGTGGTTGGTTGAATCCCCCGTGTGCCGACCATGCGACAACGTGTGCGGCGATCGCATACGTCGCAGGGATTCGCTCACTTCATAGCTGCATAGATGGACGTCAGTCCCACCCGTCGTCGAGCAGCATCTGTCCTGTCGCTGTCTGGCCAATCGGCCGAAACACTGCGCTCGCGTCGAGAGGACATGGCGCTCCGCCAGTGGGAGTTGCATCTATGGGAATTGGATCCAAGGGAGCGGACTCCAGAGGGGTCGCATCTGGAGGAGCCACCTTTGCAAACGCTGCGTCTGTAGGCGCTTGGCACTTTGCAAGGATACGGTACAGTGCCTGCCTAGAAATCTTTAGGCTCTTGGCCGCCTCGGACTTGACACCCCTTGCAGCAACAACCGCCGCAAGGACCTTCTCGGGCGAGACGACAGGTCTGGATAGACGTTCGACGGTGGCAAACGTCGAAATGTAGGCCGTAGCCTTCGCCGCGATGCTATGCCCGGCCGCCTCGACAAGTCGCTGCATGGCCGCTTGATGAAGCTCAGGATCGGGGCGGTGATCGGCCCGTTTGATCGGTGCGGGAACGCCGGTCAGCGCCTCATACATTCTTTGGAGGTAAGCATGGCGCAGGCCGTGCACCGTAACGCCTTTCGCACTGCGCGTGATCCCCTGTTTCTGCAAGACATGATAGAAGTGGCGATACCACTTCTTGAGCGACCATGGATCAGGAATCATCGACCCCGTGCGCGGATTGGAGAGCCTCGCCGCGCGAATGAGCACGTCGTACTGCCATTCGGCATCGATCGGGATAAGCCGTGGCCTTCCTCCCTTGGTGCCGTCGATCACATGGAGATGGCCCGACACACGTAGACATTGCAAAGGGCGAAGGAGCATGCTCTCTTGTGCGCGCAGGCCGAAAGTGGCCTGAAGCTCAACCTGCATCGCGACCCATCGGTCGCAGTCGCAAAGGCGTGCGATCACGTCGTTGACATCGACCTTGGCCGCCTCCCACGACTTGTCTTCTTGCGCGACGTAGTAGCGACGATATCCATCGGGACGTTTGACGTAGTCATCCACCGTACCTACGAGTTGATGCTTCTTCATCCAGACGGCGAGCGTTCGCCAGTAGGTCAGCTTGTTCTCGACCGTACCTGGCGCCTGCCCCTTTTCCCTGACCCACAGGTCAACCAAATAGCCGATGTGCTTTTCTGACAGGTTCCATGGCGACTGGAGCGCGAAGCCACCCTTTCGTAGTTCGCGGAATCCCGCGATGAGACTTTGAACGCGGTACTTTTGGGTTTTGATGGAGATCGCGTTTGATGTTATGCGAGTCTTGCTATGGGCTTTCGGTAGATGCTGGTGGAACAGCTCAGTGAGTTCCTTCGTGAGCCGCTGCGGCAGCCCGGCGTTGTCCAACAGGGCCGAGAAATTAAGTTGGATTTTCACAGCTGTTATCTGAAAAGCGACACCCTCCCCTATCAAAAGGACGTCGCGGATGGATGGGATACTGCACGCTTTGCTTTCCAGGATCTTAGAGATCAGATTTTCGATTCACCCGGCGCAGGGAAGCACTGCCGCCTGATGATCCCTGCTCCGTACCTCTTCGGAGCAAGGCTACTTGACCGCAGGCACAAGCCTGTCGAGCCAAGCAATTCTTGTTGCGCTTCTTTGTTTTCGGCTGCGCAGGCCGACAGAAAGAGATGAAGAAATCCGCACCGAGGGTGCAAGTGACTTCCCGTCTCAAGAGCTTGCTCATCACGGTCGCCTCGAATCGGGACCGCGTGCGTCAGGCTTGGCTGTTTGCCGGAGACGAAAGGAAAGTTGACGTTCGCACTGTCCGTGCGAGGTTGTTCTCAGTCGATGAGGTTTTGCGTATTGCTGGAAAAGCTAGCGTTCATGCGGTTCTTGTTGAACTCAGTTTCCGACATGACACGGCTAGCTTTGATGGGCAGCGACGCTGCCATTCAGGAATGATTGCACCCATCGAGCGCGAGGCTTGATACAAATGGAGTGCGCTGCACTCGGGTCGATGCGTCGATGACGCGGATAGGTGAATAGATGTTAAACCTTTCGATGCACCGCGGTCGGCGGAAAGCTCGCGATTTTGTAGTGCCTTTCCGCTGTCACATTTAAAATTAGCGCCATCAATGTCGCTCCGTGGGGATAACGTGCTGACAGGTATCCGGGAGTGGGCCATGCATCACCGTCACGTCGTGGCGAAAGCGAGCTTCTCATCGATAGACTCGCACATCGGGCAACTGCTCTGGAAATGGGCAGGGCGTCGGCATCCCATGAACAGGGCACGGTAGGTGAAGAACCGGTACTTCCGGGCCGAGGGGCTCCCGTCCTGGGAATTTGCTACGAAGGACATCGCTGATGACAACTCTTGCGGGTGTCGGCTCTTCCGCGCAATGACGATCCTGATTACGCAACACGTCAAGGTCCGGGGACTGGCGAATTCATTTGACCCCCGAGTGGACCACGTATTTTGCTCGCCGTCGAACTGCGAAACGTTCCGTCGAGTTTTTCGGTGCCACACCATGGTGCGGAAGAATGGCTTGAGCCGGATGCGGGGTGACTTGCGCGTCCGGTTCTCAGGGGCGGTGGCGCAGGAATGCGCTGCTGCTACCCGACCAGCATCCCTGGATGCCGACACAGGTGAGACAACAAGCAACCGAAGCACACTTCATTCCTTGAGCATTTTGCGAATCGCGAAGCATTGCGCGAGATCTGGAATGACCTTGATCGACTCGACAAACAGATCGCTGATATTGAGCGACGTTTGCACACGTGGATGAAAGAGGACAAGGCATGCAAGGCAATCGCCGCGATCCCGGCGTTGGCCTGCTGACGGCAACCGCCACTGTTGCCACGGTGGGTGATGCGAAGGGGTCAGGACCGGACGGGAGTTTGCCGCGTGGCTCGGTCTCGTACAAAGCAGATCGCGTGGCTCTCGACGAAAGGCGGCGAAAACTAAATCTGATAAAATCGTAGCTCCTGTAGTGGCGAGCTGGTCCATTCAGCGAGCTTCGCAGGTGGGCCCCGACATCAAACGATGTTGGGGTTCTTTCGATGTGGGCACGCTCACGGTCCTGACTCGGGATCTGGCCGTCGCGAAAAAATGCCCCGTTCAACGAGATTCGGTCAGCGACGCGCTGACCTGAAGCCGCAGCTGGTCAAGCATAAGCTCAAATATGGGCAGCGGACCCGGGAAGTAGTCTATCGTGCGCGAAGCGCCATGCCGAGCCGTTGTTCAAGCTCTTCAGTCCCAGGCACCGGACCGCAAGCGCGGTCCCGGCAAATCTGCGAAAGGAGGTGAGTCGTGAAAGCCCCGCCGTTGCCCTCAGGCCGAACGCGCGGCTTGAGCTTCGTGGTGTCCGACGATTGGACGCCCGAACAGGCGCTCGCCGTGTTCGAAATACTCGATGATTTGCGCGAACTCATTTGCGCGCGCTATCTGCCCGAAATACAGCACGTTCTGCGCGAGGATCGCCGGCAACGCGAACTGCTGTTCGACGAACGTCACCCGCCGTTCTGATCGACGACGCACACAACAAAGGGGCCCGCGCGGCCCCTTTGTTGTTGACTGTCTCGCTCGACCTTGCGCCGTCGTTTAACGTCGCATTTACACCGGCGCTAACACCATCCACTACTTTGCCGATTTACGTTCAGCGGACGGCGACACGTGTCGCACACGGCTGTAGTACTAAGTATGGCCAACGCGCTGACAGCACGAGAGATGTATAGGCTCACCCAATGAGGTTTCCACCACGTCTCATCGGCTGTGGCGGCGTCACCCCGCAGGTGACGACAACTGCACCGAACAAACGTTGCATAGCTGCGAGCGACTGCGCTCGGTTGCATCCATGATGCCTACCCAGTCTCACGGCAACGCTAAATGAGCAACTTCTTCACGAACATGATCGAACTCGGCGGTTCAGGATTGCGAGAGCGTCATCGCGGGCGGCAGGCACCCGGAAGTGCATAGAGCCGGAAGCCATTGGGAAGCGATACATCGAGCGGCTCGTATCTGGCCTCGATGTCCTTCATTAGGATGCCGTAGGTATTCTTCAGCTTCAGACGTTCGAGGCCATCGATGGTCGCATCCGGTGCAAGAAGAATGAGTCGTGTGTTCGCAATTGCCGCCACGTGCTGTGTCTGAAACTCGATAGGCCGAGGATAGAGATAGTACATCTCCCAGAACGGCGCCTTCGTATGCAGATAGGCGTAAACACCGGGAAAGTGAGGAGCAGCGAGAAAGCCCGAGCCGTGCACGCCGCATCGCTCAGCCGCCTGTCTGACGGTCCGCAGCGTCTGCGCCTGATAGGCAAAGACTTCAAACGTTTCCCCATCGATGCGCACATCTTCCACGCTTTGTGGATCGGCATGCCGGGCCCGTGTGAACACGACCGCCGGTTCATAGGGCAACCAGCACGCCGCCATCATGGCCGCGAACCCGATCGACAGTGCAGTAGCCGGCACGCGCCGCTTCCATGAGTCAAGGAGCACGACCGCGCCCGAGACCACCGCGACGAAGGCTGGCAGAAAACCATTCGCGATGTGACCGAAATCGGCGCGATCGAACGATTGGTATAGGAAGGCAACCCCTGCAATGCATGCACTGACCGTCATCACCATGGGCATCGACCATGAAGCGGTGCGGTGCTTGATAACCGCCGCGCCAACCAGAGCGCCGACGTAGAAAATCGGCACGAACAGGCACGCGATTCCGATGGCTACCTGCTGCGTTGCATCGATTAGGCCGAGTCCACCGATATCGACGCGCCAGACGAATGGAATGGGCAACGGCAACTGCCAGTGAGGAAGAAAGAGCACCGACTGCAAGAACGCAGTCCAGAGCCCTGGCGCGAATACGAGCAGCGCCAGCATCGGCGAGTAACCGAGCACGACGCCGAGAGCGTAGATGACCGTTGGCTTTGCATGGGGCCCGGGACTTTGAGTCAGCACGAGCAGAAGTCCACTCAGCACGGCGCCACCGACGAAATAGACACCAGAGTTGCGACCAACGAACGCGGCCAGGCCGGACAGAATTCCGAAGATCAACCAGCGCTTCAAGTCTGCGGGCTTGGCCAAAGCAAAGAAAACAATCGCGGTCAAAATAAGCGAAAGTGATTGTTCATAGACTTTGTGGCGCGGGTAGCCCAGCGCAATGGCAAGCATCACTGCGGCGGTAAGACGCCAGCCGAAGCGCATTCCGCTCGCGCACATACCGAACCACACCGCGGCCAGTCCCACCGCGCCGAACGCCGCGTTGGCGATGAGCAATTCGTAGAGGCCATTGTTCCCAAGCAGATGGAAGAAGATGCTGACCCAGTAATAGCGACCCGGGTCATACCCGTAGTAGTCGCGAATGGGGATTCCACCTAGTGACGTTCGTTGGGAATCGTACCAAAGCAGGCCCTCGTCCGCCCATGCGAAACCGTAACGATGCTGCAGTGCGAAAACGATTCCACAAAGCAAGAAGGCGCCGCCGACGGACTCCGCCAGCGCTGACAAATTCCGCCTAGACGGGCGAACGCCGAAGGGTGAGATCAACATGAGCAGACTGGTCTGATGGCTGGCGAAAACCGCGATATTCTACATTCCTCCGTATCGTATCGGGGCTCGCGGCCAGT
Source organism: Caballeronia humi (assembly GCF_001544475.1). Classification (GTDB taxonomy): domain Bacteria; phylum Pseudomonadota; class Gammaproteobacteria; order Burkholderiales; family Burkholderiaceae; genus Caballeronia; species Caballeronia humi. The sequence goes on from NZ_FCNW02000041.1 coordinate 15,640, forward strand.
ACGCCCGTCGCCACGCCGATGTTCCGAGACAGTCGATGATATTATATCCATTTTACGAGCTACGGATGTTTGGGCGACCCGTTGTCCGAAGCACGCATGGCCTGGTCGGCGTTTAATTGCCGGCAGCCTCAGTCTCACAATTGAGCGGAACGTTGCTTAACATGGACAAAGCAGAATTCGATAGCTTTGCAGACGAGTATCAGTCTCTGCATGCGCAAAACATTTCCGCCTCAGGCGAAGGACCAGCCTTCTTCGCCGAATACAAGCTTAAAGACATTGCCGAGGAAATGAGACAGCGCGGCAAGAACGTCTCGCGGTTGCTGGACTTTGGCGCGGGTGTTGGTAACTCCGTGCCGTGGGCCCGGAAATACCTGCCTGAGGCTGCGCTAACCTGCGCAGACGTCTCGGATCGGTCGTTAGAGATCGCTGCCAGCCGCTTCGGCGGACAGGCGCAATTCGTCCACATCGAGGGTTTCGAACTGCCCTTCGATTCAGCGCAATTCGATCTTGCCTACGCGATGTGCGTGTTTCACCACATCGATCATGCCGAGCATATCGCTGTACTCAGCGATCTTCGTCGCGTCGTGGCGCCTGACGGCATGCTCGTGATCTTTGAGCACAACCCGTATAACCCGCTTACCGTCAAGGCAGTCAACACCTGCGAATTCGACGTGAATGCGAAGCTTATCACCGCGAGTCAGATGAAACGTTCGTGTCTGGCGGCTGGATTCTCCCGCGTCGACATTAAGTACCGGATTTTCTTTCCGCACGCGCTGTCATGGTTCCGCAAATTCGAGCAGTACATGACGGGCATCCCGCTCGGGGCGCAATATGCGGTGTACGCAGCGCGGAGCTGAACTTCGATGCCGGTCAGACACCAGTCGCGATAACGACAGCCGTTTGTCCGCCGACGCTACCGCAATCTCCGGGCAAGCCCCGCCTTGAAAACATCGCGCGCATATGTCGCGATATCATGCGCATGATGCTCGCCGCGATGCGCTGCGGGCACAAAATCGACTGTCAAAATGCCAAAGAATCTCTTCGATTTACTTGCGGCCCGACGTGAAATCGTGCTGCACAATCTTCAACTCTTTGCAAGCGCGATTTCATGAGCAAGCTTGAGGCACTTAGGGAGCCCGTCACCTACGTGCTGGTCGGACTGTTGAATACAGGAATCGCGACGGGCTTGATCTTTCTAGCGCTTGCTTGCGGTCTTAGCCCGGTGGGAGCGAATGGGCTCGGCTATGCGGCGGGCCTGCTCATTAGCTTTCTGCTCAATAGCCGGTTTACTTTCAGAGTGCAGATGTGCCGACTCAATATGGCCCGGTTCTTCATTGTTGCCGGCGTCGCCTATTTGGCTAACCTGCTGGTTCTTCTCGTAACGACCTTATTCATTTGTTCGGGCTATCTCGCTCAGTTGCCGGGAATCGTCATCTATACCGTTATCGGTTACTTTGCAAACAAGTTCTGGGCTTTGAGGGGATGACCTTTATGTTGCCTGCGTTGACTCTCGTCGTTCCTTGCTACAATGAAGAGGAATCCCTGCCTATCACCGCAGCCACCCTCGCAGCGAAACTAGAAGAGCTCGCCGCGAAAGAGCGGATCGATGCTTCAAGCCGCGTCCTGTTCGTAGACGACGGCAGCGCTGACGGGACGTGGTCGATCATCAATTCGCTGAGCAAAAGCAGCCGCGGCTTCACGGGCATTAAACTGTCGCGCAACGTCGGGCATCAGAATGCGCTGATTGCAGGCCTCGAGCATGTCACTTCGGAAATCTGCATCAGTATCGACGCCGACCTGCAGGACGACGTAAATGCTATTGACGCAATGGTCGAACACTATCACGACGGTTTCCAGGTGGTTTATGGCGTGCGCCGGGATCGCTCATCGGATTCACTCTTCAAACGCAAGACGGCAAAAGCCTTCTACTCACTGATGTCGAAGCTGGGCGTCGAATCGGTCGACAACCACGCAGACTTTCGGCTGCTAAGCGCCAAGGCGCTCAAGGCTTTGCTGTCTTTGCGCGAGACCAACGTCTATCTCCGCGGCATGGTGCCTCTGGTCGGCTTCCCTGCATCGTCGGTCTACTACGACCGTTCTGCGCGATTCGCAGGCGAGTCCAAGTACCCCTTCCGCAAGATGCTCGCGCTCGCCATTCATGGTGTAACTTCGCTTTCTGTCGCGCCGCTTCGTCTGATCGCGATCCTAGGCCTCACGATCTCGTTCTTTGCAGGCGTGCTTTCCATTTGGGTCATTGCGAGCAAGCTGTTCGGGCATCCAACTCAAGGTTGGGCTTCAACGACGCTCGTAACGTTCTTCATGGGCGGCGTGCAAATGCTCGCACTGGGCGTTGTCGGTGAATACATCGGCTGCATCTATCTCGAAGTGAAGCGCCGACCCAAGTACTTCGTTGAAAGAACCACAAAAGATGAAAATTGCCAGGGCTAGCATCTCGGCCCTTTTGGCCGTTCTCGCAGGCTCCGTCCTGCTCTATCCGTACTTCCGGGCATCTCTTCAACTGCAGGGCGTCGGGCACGCCTACTTCGTAGCTGCCGCCGCAGCGGCGACGGTCGCCGTTGCGGCCGCGATGACTGTCGTATTAGCTCCTTCGCTTTTCACCAAGTGTACTTTCTGGGTCGTCGCAATTCTATTGGGCGGCTTCGCGCTCGTCAGACATGGGCCGCATCCGGGCGGCGCGGGAGCATCGGCCGCCGTTGCACTGCTTAAGGTGTTCGTCGTGGCGCTCTTTACGTCGGCGCTTTGGGTCAGGCTGCGCGCGGCGCTCGCCCCTCTGCGCAGGGGCGAGTTGCTGCACGAAGCGACGTTCTGGAATGGCGTCGCGGTGTGGGCGCTTGTCGTCGCGAACGCTTTGCTGTGGTTCTCCATGACGCAGTTCATATGGTTCTGGGACTACGTGGGATACGCCGATCTCGCCGCGAGTCTCGCCGATGCCCTGCATGGCCATGGATGGCTCAGTGGCGCGCATGCCGTCGCCGCGTCACTCAACGACGAATACAACCTCGTTCCGGCCATACCCCTCGCGATGGTCGAATCGCTGTTTGGTTCGACCGACCGTGTCGTGCTGATCTTGGCGATCGCCATGATCTACACCGGTCCTACCGTGCTGGCGATGGCCTGGCTACTCTACCGATCCTGTGGCGGTGGGCTGAACGGACGCATGGCACTGTGCCTGACGGTGATCGCAATGTCGCTGTTCCCCGTGAACTTCTTTTCGAGCTTATACGGAATGCCGGACATTGGTGGTGTCGCGCTCATCGCGGCCGTGACCGCGATGCTCTACTCCGTAGGGCCGGGCGACAACGAACCGCATCATCGCACCGCGACGCTCGTGTTGTGCGCGGGACTACTCTTCCTGCTCTGCGTGTTCCGCCGCTGGTATCTGTTCATCGTTCCTCCGCTTATGATCGTTATTGGAATCCGCGAGCTGCTGAGGATCGACGCTGGTCGTGGCTGGCGCGTACGGTTGATGAACGCGCTCAGAAGCATGAGCGTCTTCATATCGTTCCTCGCGCTGTGCGGCTTCGCCTACTATTGGGAGCGCGTGGTGATAATGGCCAGGGCCAGATACACCGATGCCTATAGCGCCTACTGGACCACAATGGCGGGTGAAATAAGCAAGGCTGCGAAGTACCTGGGATATGGCCCTGTCGCCCTCTGCGTGATGGTGATCGTCGCAATGGCGTTCCACACAAGAACGCGCGCCACGGCGATTGCAGTGGCGTTCATGATTGTCGCAACCCTGCTTCTATTCACGCGCGTACAAGGCTTAGGATTGCAGCATTATTTGCTCGTGCTGCCTGCGTTTTCCTTCGCTGTCGCAACGGCCGTAGCACACCTCTACATGGCGCGCCCGAGGCTCGGCATGGTGGCCATGGGCGTGCTCCTGCTCTGCTCGGTGGCGGCGGTCTCCAGCGTGTTTCATCCAGCGAGCGACGGACGCCTGTCGACCTCTGCCGTCCTGCCAACTATCGACATGCGCCCGCCCCGGCGCGCCGACATGCCGGAGCTCCAACGGCTCGTGCATGATGTCGAGGCCCACGCGGAAAATGGGCATTTCGTCTGCATCGCGGCGAGCGGCGTTCTGCTGAATCAATCCATCGTCGTCGCGCTCGCGAAGATGGGCGACCAGTCGAGATTCTCTCAGTTATGGACGCATTTCACATGGCTTGGCGATGTTGACCGGCGCGATGGGCCCGCGCTCTCGTTCCCGAACTGTGAGTATGTCGTGGTGACCGATCCTCCCAGCACACACCTCAGTGTGATGGAACAGCAGGTCGTTGCATACCTGTCAACATCGCTACTGTCCGGCTCGGGCCTCGGCGCGAGCTACGAACCGACGGGGCAAAAATATCGTCTTGCACAAGGTTATTGCGCATTCATCTATCGCAAGATCAAAGCTATTCCGCCGGATGAGTGGCAGCGCTATCTGACGGCGGTAACGCAGAAATAACCGTCACGAGGGCCGCGTCCTCAACGATTATCGCCGTGAGGCGTCGACGCTGGACGTCGTGGTGCCTACCTACCTACTGACGCCGCTCACATTGCTCGTCGCAAACCGGTATCCCTGCTTCGCCACCACGAATGGAAGCAGCCGTTCGAGTGCGTGAAGCGTCGAGCCATCGTAGGGCAATGGCTCGACGGGATAGTCGCCCCAGCCAAGTCTCAGGTCGAAGAGAGGCCGGAGCGCGTTCACCTTGGTCCAGAACATCGTCCCGACGGGAAACGAGAAATATTTCGGGAGCACATCGATACCCAACCGGCGTGCGATCGGTCCCGCGAAAGCTTTATTCTTTCCCCAACCTACTTCGTGCGGATCGTCTGCAAAGACAAGACCCAGCGAGCGGTCGTTCGCCAACTGTCCGACGATGATATCTGCCATCTGGTTTTCTCCCCCTATCAAATTCAGGATAAGGAAGCGGTACCAGTTCTCGCCGACGATCGTCGTTTTCAGATCAGCTGTCTTCTTCGTGTGCAGATGTCCGATGATGTCGTACGCGCCAGCAAACACGTCACCGAACTCGCTCAAGAAAGGACCAATATCTCGTCCCACGTTAGGGACCACCTTCACATCCACCACTGACCCAGCGTAGGCCTTCAGCGCACGGTCAATCTGCGACCGGTCAGTCGTATCGCCGATGCTGACGAAGAGATCCGGACGAATTCTGTTCTCGTTCAACCCGCTCGTCACCTGAGCAAGAAGGTCGGCGTAATATGCATGGACATGCAACCCCACGCGCGTACCTTCAGGCACCGCAAGTCTGCGACTTTGCTCAGTGATCACCTCGTATTTCCAGGGACCGTCCGGCTGACCTTCACGCAAGAAACTCCCTGTCGGATCGACGCCCTCGCGCCAGGCGGAACTTTGCTCCATGTATATGCCAGGATGGAATCCTGGCATAACCTTGCGACGGGAGACGCCGGTGGCCCAAGATCGGACATGCTCCAGCACCTTTGCTTCGGCAGGTCGATTATCCGCGACCGACCCATCGAAGAAATCGAATCGCACAACTCCAGCCTCGAGAATCGTCGCCACATCCCGCTCCTGCTGGGCGACAACCGTCGCCGCCGTGGAAGCAAGCCGCTTCAACTCGTCCACGTACTTAGGCATGTCGAAGGTCTTGAGTGCCAGTTGGCGCGATTGCTCGCCCACCGATTCGCGGAAGCTCTTTGAGCGGATCAGCGCTGATACCTGCGCCGCCATTGCATCAGTATCGAGGTAGGGCGAAACGCACGCTTCGCCGAGACCGCCCGCCACGAGGATATCTGCGATTCCAGTCGCTTTTTCGAAACACAACACCGGCAGGCCGTCCGTCATAGAATCGATTGCGACATTGGGTAACGGGTCGAGCCGCGACGTCACGAGAAGAATGTCAGCCTGCCGATACACGGCTTCTATGCTCGGCGTCTCATCGAATATCGCCACACGGTCTTTCAGGCCGGAGCGACGGATCTGCTCGATGAGGTAGGCGGAATATTGCAGGTCGTGCTCGGGATCGTAGCCCTTGCCGAACCACACGAAATGGAAGTCACCGTCGGGGTTCGCTCTAAGCACCCGCGCCGCGCAGTCAAGGAAGAGATCCACCCCCTTGCGGAGTTGAACCGTCCCGAGCCCCAGTATGACGACCGTGTCCGCCGTGGTGCCTTCAGGGCGAAGCAGTTTGCGCACGTCTTCGTCGACATCGGCGTGGGTTCTTCCCGTGTCGCCTTCTTCTGCGTCGATTTCGCACCGTCCTTGCGGCAGTAGATGAAACGGCGCGTCGGCGAGATCGGGATGAAGCGACACTGCGTTCTCATGCGTCACGTTTGCCGAAAAGACCGACTCGCTCGCCCAGCGAATGGCTTCGGGAAAAACCTGTGGCGGCCGAGTGTAAGCCGCGAACTCATGGATCAGGCTGACTGTCGGCACGCCATGCTGCGCCAATCCCTTAAGCACGACCGAGCTTTCAACGCTGTTTGTGATCGCGAAACCAAACTGGAACGTTTCGAGCAGTTTGTCGACGACATAGGTCCCGGCAATTTGATTGCCGCGAATCCGAGTCGGACCGACTGTCACGGCGCTGGCCTCCCGAAAGGCGTCCATCAGCGGACCGTCGCCAAGCAGCAGCGACACCACATTGAACTCCTGCAGATGCCGCATGATGTTGAGGCTTAGGATAGGCGCGCCCGAGCGCGACGCCTCGTGCGTCACGACCAGCACAGTCTCGCGACCCGGAACCATCCCCGTCGGTCCCGGATGCATTTCAACGATCGGAGGCGCACCCGTTCTACCCTCGGCCTTGCCGTGAGCGATAAAGTGCTGGTAAGGATCGACGCCGGCCTGGCGAATATCCGGATACTGCAGCAGATAGAACGCCTCGTCGAAGGCCGGCGTCCCTGACGTATTGCTCTCGGTGGGCGCCTTCGCCCGCCTGCCCTCGCTCTGTCCGTATAGGACATAGTGCTCGTAAGGATTCGCGCCTGACTCGCGCACGTCCGCATACTCGCGAAGATAGAACTCCGCGTCGAAATCCGCCGGCATTCCGGCCGTTTCGTGGCGGGGGGTCAGGACTGCTTGGTCAGCTGAGCCCGTGTGCGGCGCATGCCCGGCCACTGCTTTGCTGGGCATGCCGGCGCTTCGATGCGATTCGAGCGCGGCAGGCGTCGCTCCCGCTGAGCGCCTGAGGCGGGCCACGGCCGGTCCCAGCCACGTCCTGAGCGCCCGCGGCGTGATAAGCGCAGCCGAAAGATAACCGATTTTGGCGATCCGCCGCGGCCCGAATCCGGGCGAGGTCAAAGCGGCTCGCAACCGGAAGAGCTTGGTGTTGCGAAGGCGCTGAAGTTCGTTGCCCGCGTGACGCAATTCGTCCACGGTTGCACTTAGCGTATGAACCCTGTAATTCTGCTCGACGAGCGCCGCGTTGGCCGCATGGAACCGCTCTTTGAAAACCTTGATCTGGTCGGCCAGCACCCCGACTTCGCCATCAAGTTCCGCCAGTCGCTGCTCGCGCTGCGCCAACTGCTGGTCGCGCTCAGCCATTTGCTGTGCGTAAGCGGCTTCGTGCGCCGCTTGTGCATTCATCAGATTGCCGATCCGGCGATCGCGCTCGGCGATCTCTCCGTCGCGCACCTTCAGGGCCTGGGCAAGGGTGTATCGCGGCAGCGGCTCTTCGATCCAGCGGCAAATGGATTCGGCTACCGCTGTTCCCGTCACCTGCGCCTGTGCCGCGCATTCCAACTCGACGAACGTCTCGTAACGCTCGTCCGTCAGCGGATAACCCGCCGCGCGCAGTCCTTCTCGGATCAGCGCGAGGCGGGTCGTGATGCCCGCCGCCGTTTCGGTTCCGAACGCCGTTGGTGCGCCGCTCATCCAGAGCAGCGTTCTGAACAGAAGCCGTTGTACCGGCACGTCCTCGACGGCCGACCATTCCTTGTCGATGATGTCCGCCGTGCCGTCGTCCCGGATGATGATGTTCTGCGGCAGGATATCGAAGAACCTGCCCGGCAGGACCGCTTCCGCATCCGACCTCAGCTCGCCCTCCGCGCGGCCGGCGAGTTGCGCGAGCCGACGCACGTAGTCGATAAGGAACGCGCCGACCTCGTCGATCGACCAGGCGTCGCGACTCACGATGCGCACGAAGCCGAGCGAAAGCGCCTTGCCTTTCGAATAGACAGCGGTCGCCGGGCAACGGAATTGCAGCACTTTTGCCTCGACGGCCAGTTCGCGCTGATCTGCCCGCGCAAGCAATGTATAGTCGACCTCGACGCCCGCACCGACAGCTCGGAAAGCCGTTTCCTTGCAGTACGTGGCCTGACGGTCGGTGCTGTAGTAGTAAGCAAGCGCATCGGGGCCGCCGAGCGGCGCATCCTTCGGCGACGCGACGATGAGAAACGAATTGGCGAGATCCAGCCCGATTCCATTGTCGAAGATCTGCGGCCACGCGAGTTCCAGCGCGAAGTTGCAAAACGGCGGCAACTGCGGATCGCGCCGAACCGTCTGTGCGGCCAGCGCCGCGGCGTCGAACGCTCGATGCTTCATGCCGGCTTCCGAGATGACGGCAGTCGGAAGCTTGTAGTCCGGGAACGGTGCAAGGAACTGAGACTGCGGATAGCCGGACTCGCGTAGCATATCCCTCAGCACCTCGCGGCCGAAGGTTTGCGGCTCATCGTTGCGATACCGGCCTTCGATGCCGTACATCGGCTGGCCGAGGTGATCTTCAGGCGCGCCCGCGAAGTACTTCAGTCCGAGCTGGTTCTCGATGGCGATGATGATCTTGCCATCTGGCTTGAGCAGCGAGCGGATGCGTTCGAGCATGGCGCGATGCGGATTGTCGCCACCCGTGAAGAGATTGGCGTATTCGAGCACGCCGATCAGGGTGATGACGTCGAAGCGCTGTTCGCTGCGAAAATCGTCGAAACGCTCCGCAATCACCGTGACGCTGGGCAGGTCACGCGTGCGCGTGCGTGCGATCGTGGCGCGGCGGATACTGCCTTCCAGTGCATACACATTCGCACCGCTCTCGCCAAGGTAACGCGTGATCGCACCGCAACCGGCGCCGACTTCCAAGATATCGCCCTTCAGCAGCAGGTGTTCGCACGGACGCAGGATATTGGCCCGCGTACCCGACAAGTGATACGTGGAAGGCCAATCCGTGCAGTGGGCGCGGAGTTCCGCCGAGAGGACGGACAGGTCGGTCGCCTTCTCGAGAATGCGAAGAAGACGCTCTTCGGCCTCGTCGCCGTCGGTATAGCCAATGCTGCCGTAGTCCGGCCTGGACCAGATGTTCGCACGTGCGTCGTGCACATATCCGGCTTGTTCAAGAAGCGCAGTCACTTGATTTCCTTTCATGCGAACGCGAAGTCCCCGACTTCCACGTAGGCCACGTTACTATTGCCGCCTGGCGGCCTCGCTGATGTCCATGCTCATCTCGAGATCCGCCAGTCCATAGAAGGTGTTGGTAGGCGCGACGGTGAAGTGAACGGCGTCATAGCGCCGATCGTGCGGAACGATGGTCTCCTCCGTTCGCGACGCCACGCCGAGCGAAATGAAGTAGTCGCCGGACGCGAGCGCGCAGCGAAACTTGACATGTGCCACGACGCCACTGCCAGCCTCGCCAAGTCCGTGGGTATGGACCTCGTCGGAAAGCAATTCGCTATTCGTGCCCGCAACCGTGACGCCTTCTCTGGTTTTAATCGTCACGCCAAAGATCGGCCTCACCACCGTGCGATTGAAGCGTATTGACGCGGACAGGTGAATGGACTGCCCTGACATGACTATATGCGGCTCGTGACTGTCCGCCCGGAGACTGAAGTCGAGAATAGAAGCCGCGCCGTCGCCCCACCGGTATTCGTGATGGTTATAGCCCGCCTTGTCGGCGAAAACGTCCTGCGCCAGGCTGAGCGGTATATGGTCGATCCCGTGTTCCGTCGAGCCCGACACGATCAGTTCGGGCGCCACCTCCTCGGCCGCCTGACGCTCGCCTCCGAACAGGACGTCCATGTACTTGTTTACGACATCGCGCGGCTCGCCCTGCATGATCAGGCTGCCGGAGTCCAGCAGGATTGCGCGCGAGCAATGGTTCACGATCTGATCGCTCGAGTGCGTCACGAGCAAGATACTCGTGCCATTGTCCTTAAGACGTTTGAGGCGGTCGAAACACTTTGCCTGGAAACGCGCGTCGCCTACGGCGAGCGCCTCGTCCACGATAAGTACGTCCGGATCGATCTGCGACTGCACTGCGAAAGCCAGCCGCAACGCCATGCCGCTCGAATACGTCTTCACCGGCTGATTGATAAATTTCGCAATGTCGGCAAAAGCGACGATGTCATCGAAACGGTGTTCGGTTTCTTCCCGCGACAAGCCGAGCACGGCTGCACTCATATACACGTTCTCGCGGCCCGTGAACTCGGGATTGAATCCGGACCCCAGTTCGAGAAGCGCGCCGACGCGTCCTTTCACTTCGATGTTGCCGCTCGTCGTCGAAAGCGTGCCGCAGATCATCTGCAACAAGGTCGACTTGCCCGATCCGTTGCGCCCCACGATTCCGACAGTCTCGCCGCGTGCGATGCTGAACGAGATGTCGCGCAAGGCCCAGAACTCGCGGCCGAACGTCCGCCGGCCGCGATAGAGCATCTGAAGCAGCCGGTCGGCCGGCCTGTCATAAATCGGGAAACACTTGCTGACGCCGCTGACGACGATGGAATGCTCAGAGAACATCACTGAATCCTCGGCGGGTTTTCTGGAACAGAGCGAAGCCGAGCCAGGCGATCAGCGTGCTGATCGCCAGCATGATCCCGTAGACAGCGAGATCGGGCACTTTTCCCCAGATCAGGACATCGCGCGCTTGCTCGACGACGGTCGCCAGCGGATTCACGACAAAAAGAAATTGCAATTGTGGGGGCACAGCAGAAGATGGAAAGAAGATCGGTGTGGTGAACATGAGCATGGTTGTGAGCACGCCAGTGATTTGCGCGACGTCACGCAAATAAACGCCCAGCGCGGCCAGAACCCACGTGACGCCGATCGTTAGGAGTGTAAGCGGGAGAATGATGAACGGCAGCAACAGCGCCGTCACTGGCGGAGCGCCCAGCACCGCGACATAGAATGCGAGCCACACGACCAGACTGATCAGCATTTGAAACATCGACGATGCGACCGCGACGATCGACAGAATCTCCAGCGGAAAAACCACCTTCTTCACATAATTGACCTGGGAGACGATCTGCAGCGGCGCGCGGTTGACGCAATCCGCGAACATGTTGAACAGCAGCAGACCGGCGAACAGGACGAGGGCGAACTCAGTCTTCGAGTCGCTGCCGACGCGCCAGCGAGCCTTGAAAACGAAACTGAACACGAACGTGTAGATGGCCAGCATCAGCATCGGAATGAAGAACGACCAGACGATGCCGAGCGCCGACCCCCGATAGCGCGCCAACACATCGCGAACCACCATCTGCCGGATCAGATTACGATGCGTGACGGTCGAGCGCATGAGACCGACGGGAGAAACTGAAAAATTCTTCATTGAAATTCTTTGGAGTTGATGCGTTGCCCGATGACGAGGTGTACGTCCTTATTTCATCGCAGCCCAAAACCGCCGACAACCGGCATCGAGACTCACTCTTGGACGCCACGCCGTCTCGGACGTGATCCTGCCAATGTCGAGATAGATCTCCTGTACATCGAAAGACCGGCCCGGTTCGTAGATAATGTTTGCCGCGCGCTCCGTCACGCGCTCCACCGTCCGCACGACGTCCAGCAGGCTGTGGCCGACGCCGCTGCCGACGTTGTACAGCCGGAATCCGGTCCAGGACGCAGCTTCGAGCATGGCGTCCACCGCATCTTCGACATAAAGGTAGTCGCGAACCACGGACCCGTTGCCCCAGATTTCGACCGGGGCCTCAGCCGCGATCTTCGCAAACAGCGTCGGGATGAAGCCCTGCACGCCGATGCGCGCCTTGCCCGGCCCGTAAGGATTGGCGACGCGGAGCACCGCCGCGTTCAGGCCGCCCAGGCTCGCGTGCAGACGCAGATAACCCTCGATTGCGACCTTCGTCACGCCGTAGGAACACAGCGGCTGAAGCTGGTGATCTTCCGGAACCGGAACCGTGCGAGGATTGCCGTAGACCGTCCCGCCAGACGACGTGAAGACGATTCGATTGACGCCCGCCGCTCTCATCTGATCGAGCAGACGCAAGGTGCCGCAGACGTTGCTCTCGACGTCAAAGAGCGCATGCGTGTGCGGTGTGCTCGGCAACGTCGTGCTGATCAAGTGATAGACGATGTCCACGCCTTCGAGCGCCTCCGCGAGTCGCTCGCCAGCGGCGAAGTCACCCCTGAAGTAAGCGTAGCCGGCTTCGGCATCGTCGTGCGAGCCGCGATCGTAAATGCGCACGCTGACGCCGCGCTGCGTCAATGCGCGCGCGAGATGTCGCCCCAGAAAGCCGTTTCCGCCGAGCAGCAGGGCTGAACGCGTGTTGGCTGCAATGCCTTCCCTTATCTGGTCTGCCAAAACGTGTTCTCCATGGATGTTGGCGATTGATCCTTTCAATCCAAACCGCCTTGTTTCGGTTCCGATTGAACTCCGCCTCCGGCCTTTACCGCGTCTCGGACCTGGTCGTTTCCGTTGCAGCCGCGTGAGCAGAATGGAGCATTGTACTGGATGATTTTCTGTCTTCAGGCCGGCTTCGCCTCTCTTCTGTTTCGTGCGGCGCCCGCAGCGCCGCAAGACGGGGACGCGTCACGGACTCGTCAGCGTCATCGATTTCTTGCCGAAGAAATCGAGGATGCCAGCGAGGAACCACGGCGTCTCGTCGCTTCGAACGTACTCGCCCGCAGGCCGCACGACGCCTCCGACGATCAGTCCCGGAGTGACCTGCGTGACGACCATCGCCGGCCCCCTGGCCGCCCCCGACGCCCACGTCTGACTGCGCGCTGCGACGAACTGGCCATAGCGCCGGTAGTCGTTCGCCAGCAATTTGCCCGACGCCAGTGAGGACACGATTACTGCGCACAGAATCAGTGCCGGACACCACGCGAGCGCAGCGCGTGGCTTCTGGTCGGCGTCGTGCTGCTTCGCACCGCCTCGCCCGAGTTGAGCCAGCACTGCCGCAATCGACCCGAGCAGCAGAATGCTCATGCATTGCCGCATCGTGTCGTGCCGTTCGCAACAGACGACGCCGAACTGATAGAAAGCGCCGAACAGCGACATGAACGACGCCGCCACGATTGCGATGATGAACATGATCAGTTGGACACAGCTTTCTGCCTTGAGTGATTGACGGATCGAACGAATTCCGACGTACACCCCTGCGAAATAGCAGGTCTTGGCCACAGCGCCCAGCCAGATATTGCGCGAGTTCAGCGTCTGTCCATCCAGAGACACGAGTTCCATGATGTACTGCGGCACGGTGTGGATCAGGCTCGCGTATGCGTGATGCGCAATCGCCGGATCGCCGAACACCTCGGCAGCCGAATTCAACCGGCCGTATTTCATCAGCACGAACACGCCCGCGGCCACGATGAGTGGGAGAATCCACGGAATCGTCGCGCGCACCATCAGGTTGCGAAAGACCGAGTCGCGCCGTAACGCCGCGCGCACCACGAGCGAGACAAGTTGCATCCCGGCGAAGGCCGCTACGAACATCGCACCGAGTTCGGACACCGTGGCCGCGAGCACTAGCGCCACGGCGCACGCCACGCGCAGCGACCGCGAATCGACGCCGACGAGGAACAGGCCGAAGAGCATCACCAGAACGGCGAGCGTCGGGATGTAGGCCATTGAGCCTTGAGGCCAATAGAAGACTTCGGAGACGGGATGGCCCAGGAGGAACAGCGCCACCGCGCCGGCCACGATAACCAACATCGTGCGCCGTGTTGCCCTGCCCGCACGTGCGCTGCTGACAACCGCAATGGAAGCGCCAGCGATCAGCGTCATCCACAGCAGCACGAGAACGGGCGTAATGAGTGGCCTGCCGAAAAAACCCACCACCCGCGCATAGGCGTAGATGAGCAGTTCGGAAACCGGGCGCGGGCTCCAAGTCAGGAGCCGCTCAACGTAGAATTGCAGTCCGCCCTTGCGAAACGCCGCAAAGGTAAAGAACTCGTCCTGCCAATGGCCCGCGGGAATCAGACCCGCGAAGCAGCTCACGATCACGGTACATACGCCAACGGTCAACGCATGCAGAATGTCGACGCGCGGTCCCATCCTATGACGATTCATGTTTTAGTCGAACGTGATATTTGATTCATTTATCCATTATCTGGCAGCTGCGCTTCGGCGCTTCGCGAAACGTCCAGACGGAGTTGAGGACGAAGGTGAGAAGCAGGACGAGCGCCGTCACGCACACCTGAGCAAGCAGATAGTTCATCCCCGCGTGATCGACCAGCACAATCATCGCGGTGCCGTTGACCACGATCCCCAGTCCCGCGACCGTCAGAAAGCGCGGCAACGCCTGCCGGTGAGACGCCGTTCTGCCAAACGTGAACCGGTGGTTCAGCACATAGTTCACGCAGGCGCCCAGCACGGCTCCCAGCATCGACGCCAGTGGCGCCGGGATCGCGAAATAGCGAACGAGGACGACGAGCAACGCGTACTGCGCCAGCGTTCCGGTCGCACCGACTGAGCCATAGGCGACGAAGCGGCGGATCAATCGGCTAATGTCCGCCACGGCCCGCCCTCTCTCCAATGCCATATCTCGCCTGCACGAGATAGACGGGCCGCTGCTTCGACTCGATATAAATGCGGCCGATATATTCGCCCACCACGCCGATCCCAATCAACTGCACGCCGCCCAAGAACAGCAGTATCGTCACGATGGACGCATAGCCCGGCACAGGATTACCGAAAATGAGCGTGCGGATCAGCATGAAAGCCGCGTATGACAGTGCGGCAAAGGCTGTGACGAAGCCGAAATAGGTCCACACGCGCAAGGGAAGCGTGCTGAAGCTCGTGACGCCCTCGAGGGCGAAATTCCACAGCCGCCAGCCCGAGAATTTCGTCTTACCGGCGGCGCGCGACTGCCTCGTATACTCGACGATCGCCGTTTTGAAGCCGACCCAGGCGAACAGGCCTTTCATGAAGCGCCGGCTCTCGGTCAGTCGTTGCAGTGCGTTGACGACGTCGCGTGACATCAGGCGAAAATCACCCGCGTTTTCCGGCAGATCGATGTCCGAGATCGTGTTGTGAAATTTGTAGAAGAGGCTCGCCGATTTACGCTTCAAATAAGTATCCGAACTGCGATCGACTCGCCGCGCGATGACCACATCAAAGCCTTCGCGCCATTTGGCGACGAGCTTCGGGATCACTTCGGGCGGATCCTGCAGATCCGCATCGAATGGAACGACGACGTCGCCTCGCGCCTCGTCGATGCCAGCCGTCATCGCCGCTTCCTTGCCGAAGTTCCGCGACAGGTCTACGACGCGCACGTAATCGTGTTCCCGCGCGATGCCGATCAGTAGATCGAGCGTGTCGTCCCGGCTGCCATCGTTTACGAACACCAGTTCGTAGTTCATACCCGGCAAAGCCTGCAGCACGGGCAGAACCCGCCGCATAAATTCGGGCAAGACCTCCTGCTCATTGTAGCAGGGCACGATGAGTGAAAGCAGCGGCGTTCCGTTAAAAGGCACAGACTGATTCATATGATTGATTGGAAAGCGCGCAGCACTTCCGGTCAGTTCAGATACTCGTCGAGCCGCATGGCGCGATTGCGGCTGCTGGCCCAGGCATCAAAATTCGTCACCGTCGACAGCAGCTTGCGGACTTCAGGCGACGGCGACCTTGCAAAGTCGAGCAGCGGCTTGACGACTTCGAGCGGCACGGGATCCACGCCCACACTGCCATAGACCCGGCTGGCATAGGCGCTGTAGCGCTCGATGCCGCGAAGAATCGCTTCGGCCGTCGCGCCGAGTCCTTCCGTGTTGCCGCGCCCCACATCCTCGACCGAATGAACCCGGCCCGACGTATCGAAGTCGTAGCCGATCACAGCCGCATGCGGTGCCGAGAAGTACAGTTCGACGGCGACGCGATTCATATACACCTGGTCGACCTTCCCTCTTCCCACCGATTCGCTCGATAGCAAGCTGGCCATCCTCAAGGTTTTCTTACGACGATTGCATTCGGGCTGGTCGGTCAGACACAGGTAATAACCAAACAACTCGATATCGTAAAGCCCTTGGAGTGCCAGATCGAAGGCCTCTTGCGTCGTCCCATTCCATCCGACGTCGACTACGGCGATTCGCATTCCATCGGCCACGCCGAGTTCTTGCAGGTAATTATGCAGCCCGGCCCGCACGATCCGGCAGGTCTTCAGAATTTCCCAGCGCCAGGACCAAAGAAACGATCGGAACAACTCGATGTTTGCGTCGCTCAGGCGGACCTCCGGCCCCAGGCCGATATCTTGCATCACCTGATCGTCCGGTGGCGCGACGCCGATGCGCTCGAGCAATTCGAACGGCGACAGCTCCTCTGCACCCGACAACAGGAACGGCAAACGCGATTCGAAATTCGTCTCATTCGTTGCGGCCAGCGTCAGCGCTGTCCGCGAGCTGCGGAAGTACTCGCAGCGCGGAAATTCGCCGCCATCGCCGCGCTCTTCGATGCGCTTGAGTACATACCCGTCGCGCGACATGAACAGCACGAGATCGATGGCATCGCGCTCGGCCGACTGGCGAATCCAGTGAAGAAAGGCAAATGCGGCCGGCCCGCCAATTTCGAAGCCGAGCGCCTCGAACGACTGCGGCTCGATCTTCTCAGGGAAGGAACGTGGCAAGCCATAGGCAATTGAGGCGGCGGGCGTCGATACCCTCGCGGGCAGGCGCGTGCGGCGTGAATCGACGTAATGGAACGTCGCGAGCCCCCGCTCCGCGGCGCGGCGGATATCCGAGAGTTCGTTATCGCCGATATGGAGAATTCTGTCGGGCGTCACACCGATTTCTACGGCGACGATGTCGAACAGTTCGCCGGCATCCCGCTTGGTGGCGTTGCGCGCGGACGAGATGAACAGCGGCAGCTTTGGAAGCCCGTGCTTCGCAAAGAGGTCTTCGAAGAACGCCTGAGGCAAATACATGTCGGACGTGATGACCACGCGGCGGCTGCCCGCGAGTTGGACGAACCAGTCGACGAGTTCTGGGTTGGGCATGGTCAACGCGAGTTCAAGGTCGTACTCCGTCTGTCTCGGCAGCGCGGGGTCAACCGGCAGCTTGCCGAAGGACTCGTAAATGCCGTCGAGCGTAATCTCTTTCAGGCCGTTGGCGTGCATCGTCTGGAATGCTTTCGTCTGCGCGGCCCGGCGCAACGAGCGAAACTCGGCGATGTCGAACCGCTTGCCGACGACGTCAAACAAGTCCTCGGGGTCGCACAGCGGCCGAACGAACAGCGTGTCGAAAACGTCGAACGACACAACTTCCACCTCCGCGACTTTGGCGGCCAGTTGTTCGAGAACCTCATGTTGCATGTTCAATCCTGTCGAATAAATACGCATGGCCGCGTGGAAGCTTCTGGAAACATTGCCGCATTTCAACCTGCCGGAATGCGAAACTGAAGATCGACGGGCGAGAGATTCGGATTGTGGAACGGATCCCGCATGAAGAATCGCGGGTGTTTGGCAAACAGGCGCCGTCGCTCGCGGATCAGTCTCGCCTGCTTGGCGGGATCGAGGCTGTCATCGCCCCGCGTAAGCGATTCGTGATGAGTCAGTTCGACGGAAGGACAGACGACGTTGTACAGGCCATGCTCGACCAGCCTGAAGCACAACTCGACATCGTTGTAGGCAATGGGGAACGTCTCGTCGAACCCACCGCACGCATCGAATTTTGCCCGCTCGATCATCAGGCACGCGCCCGTGACCGCCAGCCAGTTGTATTCGAGGATGTTGCGTGAGAATGCCGCGGGAGTGTCGGCATCTCTGGCGAGGAAGGCGTGCCCCGGACCGGCCGCAAGATTGACGATGCCGCAGTGCTGCACGGAACGCGTGTTGGGGAAAATGAGCTTCGCGCCGACCGCGCCCACGTGGGCCTGCTGCGCATAACCCGCCATGCGGTCCAGCCAGTCCGGTGAGATTACCTCCGTGTCGTCATTGAGAAACAGCAGGATCTCCCCTTTTGCTTGACGCGCGCCAACGTTGTTGATCTCCGAATAATTGAACGGAAAGTCGTGCGGCACGACAGTCACTTGCGGCTGCTGCGCCAGATCCGCGAGCAGCGCGAGTGTCTGCGGTTGCTTCGAGCCGTTGTCCATCACGACGATCTCATACTGTCGATACGATGATCCCTTGAGAATGGACCGTACACACTGATTCAATACCGCGCCGTTGTCGCGACTCGGGATGATGATGGAAATCAGCGGCGTGCCCTTGACGCCATATTTCACCCGCGCATGCCCCGGCAGGTGTGCGAGCGGCTCGAGCGTACCCTCGACGCCGCGACGCTGCAAGGCGGCCTCCCGGGCGCGAACGCTTGCATCGATGGCATAGGGCTTCTCCGCCAGATCGGCAGCTACTGAGCCGGGGATGACGCGCCAGTGGTACAGCACTTTGGGCACGTGAACGATGCGCGGCGTTTGCTCGGCAATGCGCAGCACGAGATCCCAGTCCTGCGCCCCGTCGAACTCGCTGCGCAAGCCTCCTAATTCCACGACCAGCGAACGACGCGCTGCGGAGACGTGGCAGGTGAACATCGTGCTCATCATCGTGTCCGGCGACCAGTCGGGCTTGAAGAACGGCTCGGAGAACCGGTCGGACGGCAAGAGCTTGTCTTCGTCGCTGTAGAGGAAGTCGGCATCCGTTTCGTCGATTGCGGCCGCTAGCTCCCACAGACAATCGGCAGTGAGCTCGTCGTCGTGATCCAGAAACACGATGTAGTCGCCGCGCGCCGCTTCGATGCCCGCGTTCGTCGCCCCCGATATGCCTCTGTTGTCGGGCAGCATGATGGCCTTGACTCGATCGTTCGCCGCAGCCTGGACCGCGGCGCGAACGGCGGCGCTCGGGCTGTTGTCGTCGACGAGAATCAGCTCATAGTGCCCGTACCACTGCGCGCGCACGGACGCCAGAAGACGCCCGAGGTAAAGCAGCGGCGTGTTGTACGTGGGCACCACGATGCTGAAGACCGGACGGGTGCGCAATGCCGCGATTCGCGTGTCGATATCGTCCGGCCGCCGAGTTGGAACGTATGAATAGCGATACTTGCTCCAGTCCGTCTCGAGGCTATAACGTCCGTTCTCCGGAGCGATGCGCGCGGCTGGCGCATCCGCGGGCGGATCTTCCGGCGTGAAGCAGAGATAGCTCGGCGCGAGCGAGCCCGGCGCGCCGAAGACGCTCACCGAAGCGACACCGCCGAGCTCGCGGCGCACGCGCAGCATGCGCAGCCGCTGCCACATCAAATGCGGGGTAGCAGCCCAATAGACAGCCTTCACTGTTCGCCGGAGGTGGCGGCGGGAAGCCGGTGACAGCTTCATGAACACAGCATTGAGCAACCGCGACGCTACGAGTTTGTTGACTTTCTCTTTCATCATTCAATCGGTTCAAGGTCGATGGATTTGCACGCGACACAGCAACCGACCGCTGCACCTCCAGACGCGACAACATGTTCACAGTCTGGAGAGCGGCCCCAGACGATTCCTTAGCCCGTCTCTAATTCCGCGGCAGATCATGGCGAATTGCGCGCGCGGCTGACCGGAAAAAAGCGTGTACACAATGAAGCGAACTGGAAACTTCCCTACTTCCCACAGCTTCCATGACAACGGCATATAAGATCGATACAAGGCCAGCGCCAATGCATTCCGAAAAATAAAGTAATGACGAAACGCCGAATGCATGGCAAACCGCCGGCCCAGTATCGTGACAGGCTCATCGCCCAGGCTATGTTCCAGGACTAGCCACGGCAACCCGAGCACGGCATAGCCCGCTCGACGCGCGCGCACGCACCACTCGACATCCACGAAATCGATGAACAACTGCACGTCCATCGAACCGATGTCCTGCCACGCCGATAGATCGATGCACGAACCGGATGAAATCAGGAAATCGATCTCGAGTGGTTCGTGTCCCTGGGCCGGCACGCGCGAGATACGCCATTTGCCGAAGCGCACGAACGGCGTAACCGTGCCGAGCCGGACATCGTGATAAGCCGGCCCGGCGACGGCGACTTTCCGGCGGCTGTCGCGCGCGAGATCGCTCATGGCCAGCAGCAGCCCTTCGATCAGCGCAGAGGAAGGGTCACTGTCCTGATCGAGTAGCAGCGCGAGCTCGTAGTCCTTGGCCCGCAAGCACGCGACGCCTCGGTTTAGCGCTGCCGCAATGCCTTCATTTTCGCCGCTGGGGAGATACTCGATCTGCTGCGCCAGCTCGCCTCGCTGCGCTGCGTTCGAACCCGGCGTGTTGTCGACCACGACCACCGGAATCACCTGCGCGAGACGGTTGGCTCGTGCGAAGCAAGCAGCATCCGGCTGATAGAAGACTACGACCGCGGCTGCCCGCATGGCGCCGCCCCCGTCCGGCACGCGCTTCGGCTCAGTTCGAACGTGCGACACCACCGTCCCTTGCAAGGCACAGCTCCAGCGCCGCACGCCAATGAGGTTGCCGAATGCCGAACCGTGCCGCAAGCGCTTCATTCGACAAACGCGAGTTAGCGGGCCGACGTGCCGGCGTCGGATAGTCTTTTGCTTCGATCGGAACCACACGAGGCGAGGAAGCGCCCATTGCGATCTCGAACGTGGCACGCGCGAGGTCGCACCACGATGCCTCGCCTGCCGCTGTCAAATGATAGATACCGGAGCGCTCGTTCCAGTAATCCGCATCACTCGCGTCCAGCCCGGACGCGACCACGTGCGCGGTCGAGGTCGCAATCGTATTCGACCAGGTTGGCGCGCCGATCTGGTCCGCCACCACGCGCAGTTCATCACGTTCAGCACCCAGACGCAGCATGGTCTGCACGAAGTTCTTGCCACGGATGCCATATACCCAGCTCGTTCGGAAAATCAGATGTGCGCCGCGTGCTTCGACGATTGCGCGTTCGCCCGCCAGCTTGCTTGCGCCATAGACGTTCTGCGGATTGGTCTCGTCGTGTTCCAGATACGCGCCTTCCTTGGAGCCATCGAAAACGTAATCGGTCGAATAATGAATCAGCAACGCGTTCAGCTTCGCGCCTTCCTGCGCTAGTACGCCAGGCGCCTCCGCATTGAGCAGGAAAGCGGTGTCCTTGTGGGACTCGGCCTCATCCACGGCGGTATAAGCGGCCGCATTCACGATGACCGCAGGTTTAAGCTCACCGAGCGTCATCCGGATAGCGTCGAGATTCGCGAGGTCGAGCGTCGAACGGTCCAGTGCGACGACGCGCCCGAGACCTTGCATGGTCCGAGCGAGTTCATAGCCCACTTGGCCGTTGGCTCCCGTAATCAAAATGGTTCTTTCAGTCATGCAAGTCTCACGCAAACACCTCAGCCGCAGAAAACCTCTGCCCTGCCGCATCCTTCGCCGCGAGCATCGGCTCGAAATCTATCGGCCATTCGATGCCGATGTCCGGATCGTTCCACACGATGCTGCGCTCGTGCGCCTGATACCAGTAATCGGTGGTTTTATAAAGAAACTGCGCGCTCTCCGACAGCACGATGAACCCATGCGCGAACCCCGGCGGCACCCACAACTGCCGATGATTCTCCGTCGACAGATTCACTCCCACCCACTTGCCGAAATTCGGCGAACTCTTGCGGATATCGACAGCGACATCGAACACTTCGCCTTCCACCACGCGCACGAGCTTGCCCTGCGCGTGCTGGATCTGATAGTGCAGTCCACGCAGCACACCCTTCGCAGAACGCGAGTGATTGTCCTGTACGAACTCGACGCCGCCTTCCACCTGATCCGCGAACTCACGCGCGTTGAAGCTCTCGTAGAAGAAACCGCGCGCATCGCCGAACACCTTCGGCTCGATGATCTTGACTTCGGGCAGCGCCGTAGCAGTTACTTGGATGGCCATGCGACTTGGTCCTTCGGAAGATTGAGCAGATATTGACCGTAGGCGTTCTTTGCGAGCGGCTGGGCGAGCGCGAGCAACTGCTCGTCGCCGATCCACGCCTGCCGATAGGCGATTTCTTCCGGACACGCCACCACCAGCCCTTGCCGCTTTTGCAGCGTCGCAATGAACGTGGCCGCGTCGATCAGCGAGTCGTGCGTGCCGGTATCGAGCCACGCGTAGCCGCGTCCCATGATCTCGACGTCGAGCTTCTTCTCGGCGAGATACCGCGAGTTTACGTCGGTGATTTCGAGCTCGCCGCGCGGCGATGGCTTGATATCGGCGGCGATGTCGCAGACACGGTTGTCGTAGAAATAGAGGCCCGTCACCGCGTAATTCGAACGCGGCTTCGCGGGCTTCTCCTCGATCGACAGCGCACGAAACTGGCGGTCGAACTCGACCACGCCGTAACGCTCCGGATCATGCACGTGGTAGGCGAACACCGTCGCGCCCTCGGTCCGCGCATCCGCACTTTCGAGTTGCTTCGCGAGATCGTGCCCGTAGAAGATGTTATCGCCGAGAATCAGCGCCGACGGGTCATTGCCGACGAACTCCCGCCCGATGATGAACGCCTGCGCTAGCCCGTCCGGCGACGGCTGCACCGCGTACTGGATGTTCATGCCCCACTGGCTGCCGTCGCCGAGCATCGCTTCGAAGCGCGGCGTGTCCTGCGGCGTGGAGATGATCAACACGTCACGAATGCCCGCGACCATCAGCGTGGAAAGCGGGTAATAGATCATCGGCTTGTCGTAGACAGGCAGAAGCTGCTTCGATACGACGTGCGTGATCGGATAGAGCCGTGTACCGGAACCGCCGGCGAGGATGATGCCTTTGCGCGCCATCGTCAGTCCCTCACGCGCGCTGCGCGTAGTTGGTCTCGACCCACTTCCGGTACTCGCCCGAAGCGACTTCGTCCGCCCATGCCTGATTGTCCAGATACCACTGGACCGTCTTCGCAAGGCCGGTTTCGAAGGTTTCAGCAGGCTTCCAGCCGAGTTCGCGCTCGAGCTTGCGGGCATCGATCGCATAACGGCGGTCGTGGCCCGGACGATCCGTCACGTACGTGATCTGGTCACGGTAAGAGCCGTCCGCCTTCGGCTTGAGCCGATCCAGCAGGTCGCACAGCGTGTGCACGACTTCGAGATTCTTCTTCTCGTTCCAGCCGCCGACGTTGTAGGTCTCGCCCGGCGTGCCATGCGCGAGCACTACGCGAATCGCGGAACAATGATCGCCGACATACAGCCAGTCGCGTACGTTCTGACCATCGCCGTAGACCGGCAGCGGCTTGCCCGCGAGCGCGTTCGCGATCATCAGCGGGATCAGCTTCTCGGGGAACTGGTACGGGCCGTAGTTGTTCGAGCAGTTTGTCGTGAGAACCGGCAGGCCGTACGTGTGGTGATACGCGCGCACCAGGTGATCGGAGCCGGCCTTCGTCGCCGAATACGGGCTATTCGGCGCGTACGGCGTGATCTCGGAGAATTGCGGATCGGTGGCGGAAAGCGAGCCGAACACTTCGTCTGTCGAGACGTGCAGGAAGCGGAACGCCTGCTTGTCGGCGTCCGGCAGCGCGTTCCAGTAGGCGCGCGTCGCTTCGAGCAGCGTGAACGTGCCGACGACATTCGTCTGCACGAAATCCGCCGGGCCATGAATCGACCGGTCGACGTGACTTTCCGCCGCAAAGTGGAGGATCGCACGGGGCTTGTGCTCGGCGAGCAAGGCGTCCATCGCGTCGCGGTCGCAGATATCGGCGCGCGCGAAGATGTGGTTCGCATCGCCCTGCAGCGGCTTGAGCGTGCCGAGATTGCCGGCGTACGTCAGTTTGTCGACGTTCAGCGCCGCTTCTTCGGAGCCCTGCAGCCAGTCAAGCACAAAGTTGGCGCCGATAAAGCCGGCACCGCCCGTTACGAGAATCATAGAAGCCCTCTTTGCAGTCGTTTTCGACGATCCGATCCCGCCAAAAACAGTGCGTGTAGACGTGGAAAAATTGCGCAATGCATCGCGCGCGGCGTGAATGTGTGGCAAATCCGACCGATTTCCAGACAACTCCGCCGTCTTGATTAGACGCTGATTATAAAGCCGTACCGTGCAAAAACTACACACCTAACAACTTGAAACAGCTAGGACTCGCCGGTTGCAAAGTTGTAACGGGAGCGGCGACGAGGCCGCCGGCAGCGGTGCGTGCGTTGTTCCATAATGGCCGCCATGCCTCGAATCCCCACGAACCCTGCCCAATGACCGACTCAATCTCCCTCGCCGTCCCTCCTCTCGCTTTCGGCGACCTGCAAGGCTGCCGCCAGCCGTTCAAGCGCCTCTTACGCAAACTCTCCCCCACCGACGACACCCCGCTCTGGTTCGCCGGCGACCTCATCAATCGCGGCCCCGAATCGCTCCAGACGCTACGCGACGTGATCGCGCTCGGCCCGCGCGCGACGGTCGTCCTCGGCAATCACGACCTGAATCTGCTCGCGGTCGCGGCGGGCCTGCGCAAGTCGAAGAAAGGCGACACGCTCGATGAAATCCTCAGCGCGAAAGACGCCGGCGATCTCATCGACTGGGTGCGCCACAAGCCGCTCGCACACTTAGAGCACGGGATGCTGATGGTTCACGCGGGCGTGCTGCCGCAGTGGGACGCCACGATGACGCTCGAACTCGCCCACGAGCTCGAGCAGGCACTGCGCGGGCCGAAGTGGAAGGAGACGCTGGCGTCGCTGTACGGCAACGAGCCACATCGCTGGGAGGACTCGCTGACCGGCGCGGACCGCCTGCGCGTGACCTACAACGCGCTGTCGCGGATTCGCTTCTGCACGGCGGAAGGTTCGATGGAGTTCGCGAACAACGGCGGCCCGGACGCCGCGCCGCCCGGCTACATGCCGTGGTACGACGTCCCCCGACGCCGCACGCAGGACGTGACGGTCGTGTTCGGCCACTGGGCCGCGCTCGGGTTGATGATCCGCGACGACGTGATGTGTCTCGATTCGGGCTGCGTCTGGGGGAACAAGCTGTCGGCGGTGCGGCTCGCAGCCGACCCGGCGGAGCGCATCGTCACGCAGGTCAGCTGCGCGATGAAAGACTGAGCGGCGCCATGTCGATGGCGGCCGGCTGGACATCTGGAGCCGCGTCGCCGCGCAGGCTGAAGAGCGCCCTTTCGATCGCGGCCTGCGCCTCGCTCGCCAGCAGCCGCCGGTTCGCGCCGGGCGCGAGCGCTTCACATACATAAAGATGCGCCGTCAGCGGCGCGCCGCGCAGCAGCGCGTTGAGCGATTCGCCAAGCGACATGTCATCGATATAAGCCGGCGCCGACGATTGCCGCCCGTTTGCGTCCTCGTACATGAGACAAACCGGCTGCACCGGACACGACGCCGACACCGCCGCCTGAAACATGTTCGCGTGAAACGGCAGCAGCTTCTCGCCGTTCGACGTCGTGCCTTCCGGGAACACGCACATCAGCTCGCCCGCCATCAGACGATTCGCGAGCTCGTGCATGATCCGCTTGGCGTCGCTGCGTTTCTCGCGCTGGATGAACACGGTGCCCAACTGCTGCGCGAGCCAGCCGACGATCGGCCAGTTGCGGATTTCCGCCTTCGAGACGAACGGCGTCGGCCGCCAGGCGTTGATCACGTAGATATCGATCCACGAAATGTGGTTGCCGACCACCAGCACGCCGCTGTCGAGCCGCGCTTCGTCGTTATGGACGACGAGTTTCATCCCCGCGAGTCGCAGCATCTTCAGCGACCACGCGCGGTTCATGTCGAGCCGCTCGCGCGCGGACGCACGCGGAAACCGCGTCGCGACGATCCACACGCCGTGCAGCAAATGACCGACGAGACGTGCCTTGCGCCACGCGAGCCGCATCGTCAGCGAGCTTCGTAGGCGAGGTGGCCAGCGACGATCGTCGCCCGCACGCGCGCCGGCAGTTCGTAGCCGAGGAACGGCGAATTGTGTCCCTGGCTCTTCAGCTTGCGCGGATCGACGAGCCAGTCGCCTGCGGAATCGAAGATACACAGATCGGCGATCGCGCCCGCCGAGAGCCGTCCGGCGGACAGCTTCAGCACGTCGGCCGGAGCCGAGGTAATGCGCGAAAGCGCCTTCGCGAGCGGCAGATTTGCCTCGCGCGCCCACTTCACCGTCAGCGAAAGCAGCAGTTCGAGCCCGGTCGAGCCCGGCGTCGCTTCGGCGAAGGGCAGCAGCTTTTCGTCGTCGTCGAGCGGCGTGTGGTCGGAGCAGATCGCGTCGATCGTGCCGTCCGCGAGACCTGCGCGGATCGCATCGCGATCGCGCTGCGAGCGCAAAGGCGGATCGAGCCGGTACTGCGAGTCGAAATAGCCGATATCGACGTCGGTCAGGTGGACGTGGTTGATCGTCACGTCACACGACACCGCGAGCCCTTCGGACTTCGCGACGCGCACGAGTTCGACGCCCGCCGCCGACGACAGATGCGACAGATGCACCCGCGCGCCCGTCACGCGCATCAGTTCGAAGATGGTATGCAGCGCGATGGTTTCCGCCGACACCGGCACGCCCGACAACCCGAGCCGCGACGCCACCGCCCCGCTCGCCGCGACGCCGCCGCGCGCCATGTACGCGTCTTGCGGATGCAGCCACACGGTGTAGCCGTATGTCGTCGCGTATTGCAGCGCGCGCAGCAGCGTGCGGGTGTCGATGATCGGATTGTCAGCCTGCGAGAAGCCGATGCAGCCCGCCTCCGTCAGCTCGACCATTTCCGTGATCGCCTCGCCCTTCAGCCCAACGGTCAGCGCGCCCAGCGGATACACATGCGCCTGATGCAGCTTCTGCGCGCGAAACTTGAGCATTTCGACGAGGCCGGGTTCGTCGAGCACGGGATCGGTGTCGGGTGGGCAGACGAGGCTCGTCACGCCGCCCGCGATCGCCGCGGCCATTTCGGATTCGAGTGTCGCCTTGTGCTCGAAGCCGGGCTCGCGCAGGCGCGCGGACAAATCGACGAAGCCCGGCGCGATCGACAACCCTTTCGCGTCGATGGTCTTGGCTGCGTTGAAATCGGCGGGCGCGTCGCCGATGGCGACGATGCGTCCCGCCGCGATGAAAACGTCCGCTTGCCGCTCGGTGCCGGCCGACGGATCGAGGAGCGTGCCGCCCTGAATCTGGATCTTCATGTTTTCTTCTTAGTCACTGTTGCCTGCGACGATACCCATCACCGCCATCCGCACCGCGATGCCGAACGTCACCTGGTTCAGGATCACCGACTGCGGGCCGTCGGCTACTTGCGAATCGATTTCGACGCCGCGGTTCATCGGCCCCGGATGCATGACGATCGCGTCGGGCGCCGCAAGCGCGAGGCGCTCGGGCGTGAGACCCCAGCTCTTGAAATACTCCTGCGCGGACGGCAGCAGCGCGCCGCTCATGCGCTCGTTCTGCAGGCGCAGCATGATGATCACGTCGACGCCTTTCAGCCCCTCGTCGAGGTTGTGATAGACGTGCACGCCCATCTGTTCGAGGTTGCCCGGCAACAGCGTGCGCGGGCCGATTGCGCGTACTTCGGGCACGCCGAGCGTCGTCAGCGCGTGAATGTCCGAGCGCGCGACCCGCGAATGCAAAATGTCGCCGACGATCGCCACGCGCAGCTTCGTGAAATCGCGCTTGTAGTGGCGGATCGTGTACATGTCGAGCAACCCCTGCGTCGGGTGCGCGTGGCGGCCGTCGCCGGCGTTGATCACGTGCACGTGCGGCGCGCAATGCTCGGCGATCAGGTACGGCGCACCACTCGACGCGTGGCGCACGACGAACATGTCGGCGTGCATCGCGGAGAGGTTGTTGATGGTGTCGAGCAGCGACTCGCCCTTGCTCGTCGACGATGCATTGATGTTCAGGTTCAGCACGTCCGCCGACAGACGCTTCGCGGCGATTTCGAACGTGGTGCGCGTGCGCGTCGAGTTCTCGAAGAAGAGGTTGAACACCGACTTGCCGCGCAGCAACGGCACCTTCTTCACTTCGCGATCGGTGACGCTCACGAACTGCTCGGCGGTATCGAGAATATGCGTGACGATCGAGCGCGGCAGTCCTTCGATGGTCAAGAGGTGCTTCAGCTCACCGTTCTTCGTGAGCTGCGGATTGCCTTTGAGAAAGCCGTATCGGAACGTGTCGGATGGGCGCGCGGACGCGTGGTCTGGCGTGCTGCTTTCGGCAGAACCCTGAGTGGCGGTGTTCATTTCTGTCCTGGGGTGTTCGGTAAAGATGCTGCGGCGGCTTGGCGATCAGTCTTTGCGCGCTTCGGTCGTGAAGGCGAGCGTGCCGTCGTCGCGTTTGGCGAGGACGAGATCTTCCCCCGCGGCCACGTCGACCACGCCGCCGGTGAAGCGCGCCGCGATCGGCAACTCGCGACCGCCGCGATCGGCGAGCACGGCGAGCGCGACCGATGCCGGGCGGCCGTAGTCGTACAGTTCGTTGACCGCCGCGCGCACCGTGCGTCCGGTGGAGAGCACGTCGTCGATCAGCACGATCTTGCGGTTGTCGACTTCGAACGGCAGCGAGGTCGGGCTCGCCTGGCTGTGCAGGCCCTTTTTCGCATAGTCGTCGCGATGCAGCGAGACGTTCACGACGCCGAATTCCTTCACGCTCAAATCTTTCGCGAGACGCTCGGCGAGCCACGCGCCGCCGCTATAAATGCCGCAGAGCACGGCGCCATCGGCGGCTTTCAGCGATTCGCCATGAGCCGCGCGAATCTGATCGAGCAACGCGCGATAGAGCGCTTCGGCGTCAATGGAACTCATGATCGTCGGACAGTCCGTCTAGAAATTGTTGGAGGATGACGCGCGCCGCTTCGGCGTCGATTTCGTCGTAACGGCCGCGCGCGTTGGTGCGCGCGCCGCTCGCCTTCAGTTCGGCCTTCGCATCGACCGATGAATAGCGCTCGTCGACCCAATTCACCGGCACATTGAAGCGCCCGTTGACCTGATTGCCGAAGCGCTTCGCCTGTTGCGTCATTTCGTGCGGCGTGCCATCGGGATGAAGCGGCAGGCCGACCACGACCGCATCCGGCTTCCACTCGCCGATCAGCTTGCCTACCGTTTCAAAACGATATTCGCGATTGCGGTTTTCGACCACGAGCAGCGCGCGCGCCTGCCGGGTCAAGGTATTGCCGACGGCCACGCCGATGCGCTTCTCGCCGTAATCGAATGCCAGGAGGGTCGCCGCCGGCCTCATGCGTGACCCGTCATGCGTGGCCTGCTTCGCCAGAAAGCATCGAGCGCGAGACGCCGAGCAGCGACAAGGCCGCTTCGAGCCGTTCCTCGGCCGGAACGTCGAAAATGATGCGCGGATCGGCTTCGACGGTCAGCCAGCCGTTCTTCGAGATTTCCTCTTCGAGCTGACCCGCGCCCCAGCCGGCGTGGCCGAGCGTGAGCAGGAAGCGCTCGGGGCCGTTGCCGCTCGCGACCGCTTCGAGCACGTCCTTCGAGGTGGTCATGGCGAGGCCGCCGGGCACGCTCATCGACGACGTGTACGGCTCGCCCTCGTTCTCTTCGTGCAGGACAAAACCGCGCTCCGTCTGCACCGGACCGCCGAAATAGACGGGCAGGTGCACGAGCGGTTCGATCTCGAGTTTGAGGTCGATGCGATTGAAGAGCGACTGGAGGTCGATGTCGGTCGGCCTATTGATGACAAGGCCGAGCGCGCCGCGTTCGCTGTGATCGCACAGGTAGACTACAGTCCCGGAAAACGTGGGATCGGCCATGTTGGGCATGGCGATCAGGAACTGATTCGTCAAATTGATGCGATCGGAAGTCTTGGACATAATTCGAAATTTTACCAAAGGCGCTGCGAGATGGCCGACTTTGATCTGGGGCTGGTGTGGTTTCGGCGGGACCTGCGCGTGGCAGACCATGCTGCACTCTATCACGCGCTCACACGCTGCCGCCGGGTCCTGTGCGCGTTCACTTTCGACCGCGAAATCCTCGCGCCGTTGCCGAAAAACGATCGCCGCGTGCCCTTTATTCACGCGAGCATCGTCGAGCTCGATCGCGCCTTGCAGGACGCGGGCAGCAGGCTGATCGTGCGCCATGGCGTGCCGCTGCACGAGATTCCTGCGCTGAGCGCCGAATGCGGCGTCCAGGCGGTATTTGCGAATCGCGACTACGAGCCGTCGGCGAAAGAGCGCGACGAGGCGGTCGCGAAGAAGCTGGCGGGCGCGGGCGTCGCATTTTTCACGTTCAAGGACCAGGCTGTCTTCGATCACGACGACATCCTGACCGGCGCCGGCAAGCCGTACACGGTATTCACTCCGTACAAACGCAACTGGCTCGCGTCGCTGACGCCGGATGCGCTTCAACCCTATGCATCGGAGGACCGTCTCGACGCGTTGACTATGCCGCCGTCGAAGATCAGGCACGCGATTCCCGCGCTCGACGCACTCGGTTTCAGCGCCGACCACGCGCCCGCGCTGCCGGCCGGAACGAGCGGCGCGCTCACGCTCTTCGACGACTTCCGCGACCGGATGGCCGATTACGACCGCACGCGCGACTTCCCTGCCGTGAAAGGCCCGAGCTACCTTAGCGTGCACCTGCGCCACGGCACGATCTCGATTCGCGCGCTCGCTCGCACCGCCCACGACGCCCAACGACACGGCAATCGCGGCGCCGAAACGTGGCTATCGGAACTCATCTGGCGCGATTTCTACTTTTCCGTGCTGCACCATTTTCCGTACGTCGGCGTGCCGGGCGATCATCGCGCGTTCAAGCCCGAATACGACCGCATCAAGTGGGAAACCGGCGCCGATGCCGACGCGAACTTCGCCGCGTGGTGCGAAGGCCGCACCGGCTACCCGCTCGTCGATGCCGCGATGCGCCAGATCAACCAGTCGGGTTATATGCACAATCGCCTGCGGATGGTGGTCGCGAGCTTTCTCACGAAAGATCTCGGCATCGACTGGCGGCGCGGCGAAGCCTATTTCGAGGCGCTGCTGAACGATTTCGAACTGTCGTCGAACAATGGTGGCTGGCAGTGGGCGGCGTCGAGCGGTTGCGATGCGCAGCCGTATTTCCGCATCTTCAATCCGGTGACACAGTCGGAGAAATTCGACGCTGCCGGCAAATTCATCCGCCACTACGTGCCGGAACTGGCGGCCCTGCCGGACAAGGACATTCACGCGCCGTGGCGTGCCAAACCCGACGCGCTGAAAGCCGCGGAAATCGCGTTGGGCGCCGATTACCCTTTGCCGATCGTCGATCACGAAGTCGCGCGCAAGCTCACGCTATTGCGCTACGACATCGTGAAACAGACGCCGAAAGCGGAGCGCTAGCGCTTATCGGGAGAGCGCCGTCTGCCGCTCGATCATCGCGATCAGCGACAGAACCGAGCCGCGCCCCTCCGCCGGCGCGATACCCGCCGCCGCCTGATGCAGCATCGAGCGCAGCGTTTCGGCGGCGCGCCCGGGGATCGCGGTGTCGAGCGTATGCGTCTGGAATTCGTACGCGATGCGCCGCCACGCGAGCCCGAGCGTGTCAGCAAGCAGCGCGACGTGGCCGAGTCCGAGCGAACACGCGGCCGCGCCCAGCCGGTACGACGCATCGGCGGCGTGGAGCGCGGCGTCCGTATCGGCGCTGCCCGATTCGCGCGCCGCTTCGCCCCGCTCGACCAGCCCGTCGATCGACACCTCCGCGCTCTGCAAAAAGTCCTCGTAGGCCGCCGCGTTCACCCGCAGCACGCCGAGATCGCGCGTGACGGCGTCGCGGGTCGCGGCTTCGCCCGCCTCTGCCGCGCCCTGCTCCCACACCGTTTCCGACGCCGGCGTCGCCGCGACGTGCCACGCGACCGTCAGACCGTAGTCGCGCAGGACATCGACTTGTGCGGCGTCTTCCGGCGCGGCGCCAAAGAGCGCGAAGTCGCGCCAGAGAAGCGCGAGCGTCGCGCGCACGAGCGACTTCGGCGCATACGACGACGCGTGCGCCTGATCTGCCAGAACCAGGTTGAAACGCGCGTAGAGACGGCGGGCGTCGGCTGCGGGGGCATCGGCCGGTGTGCCTTTCGAGCGTTCGCGAAGCGCGCGCACCGCCGCCGACGCGAGACGCCAGAAATCGTAGGGATCGGGGCCGGTCAAATCGGAGAGACACGCGTCGAGGCGCGAAAACGCATCCGCGCCGTTGTTCGACGGCGCGCGCAGCAGCGCCAGCAGCGACTCCTCGTAATGCGCCCGCACCCGGGCGAGACGCTCGGGCGCGATCGCGCGCAATGTCGCGGGCGGGATCGCGCGGCCGGCGAGCGCGAGGTCGTCGAAGGAAACCGGGGTCACGCGCGTGTGCGCAGCAAGAAGCGCGTGCAGCGCGCGATAGTGGTCGAAAAGGACCGTCGAGCAGGCGAGTTCGCGCAGATTGCGGCGCTCGACCGCCGCGCCAAACACCCGCAACGTCTCGGCGATGCGCGCGCGGGCCACGTCTGTCTCGTCGCCGAGCGGCGCAACGAGCGCCAGCGTTTCCGCGAAGCGCTGCGCCGGGAGCCACCCCGCCGCGTGCAGCGCGTTGATCGCGCGCCGAAGCGCGGCGGCCGAATCGCCCTGGCGCTGGAAGGCGTGCAGCGCGTCGGTGAGCGCCATCTCGGCGCTGCGCACCGAACCGCCGCGTGGATTGGGCAAAGCTTCGAACGCAGCGGACAGATCGGGCAAGTCGGGTCGAATGGACATGGAAGCGCTCATTTGCCGGTTCGCGGATACACGGGCCGCACGCGGGTCGAAATGCATCATCGTTGAGCCGGACCGATCAGACCAGCCGGTACTTGCCCGCTTTGTTTCAGCCCGCATTCGTCAGGCTAGGGGCCCACACCAGAAGCGTAAGCCTAAAAGCATCGAATGGGGTTCGAACGTTTGCCGTCAGCGGCCGCCAACGTTTCCATCATCGCAACAAAAGCGGGACGCCAAAAAACACGCGCCGCATGACAGTGAAGTCATGCGGCGCGGCATCGATGCCGGCTCGCAATACCGGCTCAGATCTGGACCATCTCGAAGTCTTCCTTGCGGGCTCCGCACTCGGGACAGGTCCAGTTGATCGGAACGTCCTCCCAGCGCGTGCCCGGCACGATCGCCTCTTCGGGCAGGCCGGCTTCTTCGTCGTAGATCCAGCCGCAGATCAGGCACATCCAGCTTCTGTATTCCATGCTTATGCCGAGTCGAATGGTCGGTTGAAATTAAGGACATGATGGTACCGTGTTGCCGCCGCGATGCCTAGCAAACGGGCTTGACCGGCGGCCAAGGGTCTGCCGCAAGTGCACGGTGCAACGCGCGAAATCATACCGCGCGTTGAAGGCCGCGGCGTGGCGCATGCAGGCATTTGGCCGATTGTCATATCCTCGGAGAAATGTACGCAAACATACCCCGGTCGCGCCCCGTCTCGCGTCATTAGGCCGCATAATCGAACCGTTTGCACCGTTTTGGCCGTGGTGCGCGCAACCGTTCGCCGCGCCTGCATCATCCGCTTTTTTGCGCTTTTCCTACTCCATGCCTGCTTTTGCGATGCCCAGCGACACACCTCCGATCGTTCTCACCTTTGGCCTCTCCGATCCGACCGGCGGCTTCGGCCTGCAAGCGGACTTGCTGACGCTCGCGAGCATGGGCTGCCACGGCGTCTCCGTACTGACGGGCTACACGGTGCGCGATTCCGCCACCACCGACGAAGTCACGAGCCTCGACCCCGATACCGTCGCGACCCAGGCGCGCATGTTGCTGGAGGACATGCCGATCGCCGCCTTCAAGATCGGTGCGGCGACCCGTGCGGAAGTCGTGAGCGCGATCGCGGAAGTGGTCGCGGATTACGACGACATCCCGCTGATCCTCGCCCCCGATTTCACCCTCGACGATGAACACGTGCTTTCCGCCGACGAACTGCGCGAATCGCTCGCCGACCTGCTCGTGCCGCAAACGACCATGCTGGTAGCCGATCACGCCACACTGCTGCAACTCGCGCAGCCGGACGGCGACGCCGAAGCGCCAACACTTGACGCCGCGATTTCGCACTTGCTGGCACAGGGCTGCGAATACATCCTCGCGACGGAAACGGGCACGCATCGGCACGTCAACACGCTGTACAGCGAGGAAGGCCAGGTGCGACAGGATTTGTGGGACCGCGGCCCGAATCGCGTGATGGGCCTGACCGACACGCTCGGCTCGGCGATCGCGGCGCTGCTCGCGAACGGCCAGGAGCCGGCCGAAGCCGCGCGCGAGGCGCAGGAGTATCTGTTCCAGGCGACGCGCGCCGCGTTCCGTCCCGGCATGGGTGCGTATCTGCCGGATCGCTTTTTCTGGGCGCGCTCGAACGACATGGACGAAACCGCGGAAGACGGCGCAGACGGCGCCGCCCCCGATGCCATCGCTGAAGTTCCGCCGCCCTCCGCGCCCGGCGAGGCGCGTCATTAACCCGACCACGATGAGGCGTTGAGAGCGCATGCCGTATCGACTGCCCCACCTTCACAAGGCGATTCAACAAGGCGCGATTCGCGTCGGCTGCGCGGGCTGGGGTTTGACGAGCGCCGTCGGCTCCCAC
Organism: Caballeronia humi; assembly: GCF_001544475.1. GTDB lineage: Bacteria > Pseudomonadota > Gammaproteobacteria > Burkholderiales > Burkholderiaceae > Caballeronia > Caballeronia humi. The sequence goes on from NZ_FCNW02000041.1 coordinate 50,143, forward strand.
TTTCCGGGCGAAGGCTCGCACCTCGACCGCTACGCGCAGGTGCTGACCTGCGTCGAAATCAACTCCAGCTTTTATAAGCCGCATCGCGCGGACACTTACGCCAACTGGGCGTTGAGCGTGCCCGCGTCGTTTCGCTTTTCGGTAAAAGTGCCGAAGGCAATCACGCACGATGCGCGGCTCGTCGGCTGCGAGGCGTTGATCGACGAGTTCCTCGCGGCGGCAGGCCAACTCGGCGACGGGCTCGGCTGCTGGCTCGTGCAGTTGCCGCCGAGTCTCGCGTTCGAAGCGGAGGTCGCGCAGGCGTTTTTCACGGCGTTGCGTGAGCGCACGCCACTGCCCGTGGCATTCGAGGCGCGCCATCCGAGCTGGTTTTCGACCGAGGCGGCGGCGCTGCTGAAGTCGGCGCATATCGCGTACGTCGATGCCGATCCAATCCCCGACGATTGCGAGATCGGGCATCGCGCGGACGAGTCGCTCGTGTACGTGCGGCTGCACGGCTCGCCGGAACTGTACAAATCGTCGTACGACTACACCTATCTCGATGAACTCGCTCGCACGCTGCAACAGCGCTCGAAGAAAGGCGCGCAAGTGTGGTGCGTCTTCGACAACACGGCCGCGGGCGCCGCGCAGCCGAACGCATTGCATCTGATGGAACGCTTGCGGCTGCACCACAAGTAACGTTTCGATTTATCCGTTGAGGAGGGTTCGATGCGCAGGTGGATCGGAGCTTTAAGTTGCGTCGCAATGCTGGGCGCCGCGTTTCCCGTAGGGGCACAAACGCCCCGCCCAACGCCACGCCCGCCGGCGACGGCACCTTTCTCCTGACGATTTTCCGGAAACACGATCAGTCGAAGCCGCTGCCGAAAATCAACGAGCAGTTGAAGGAGCAAGGCTACTTCAAGGCGTTTCCGCCGCCGGGCGTAGAGGTGGTGTCGTGGTACGCGATGATGGGCATCGGCCAGGTGGTCACGCTGCGCGTGCCGGCCGATCGCCTGCGTGAGGTGAACCGCGCGATCGAGAACACCGCGTGGGGCGGCTACAAGACCGAGTTCTATCCGACCTACGACTACAAGGCAGTCGCCGAACAGATGCGCGCGCAGTCGAAGTAAAACCGTTCGCGCATAAAAAAAACCCACATCGCTGTGGGTTTTTTTTCGACTGGCGCGGGTTTCAGGAAACATGAAACCCGCGCCGTCCATGCAAACCGGCGCGAGCCAGTCTTACATGTCCATGCCCATGCCGCCCATGCCGCCGGGCATACCGCCGCCCATCGGACCATCTTCCTTCGGCAGTTCTGCGACTGCGCAGTCGGTCGTCAGCAGCAGGCCTGCCACCGATGCCGCGTTTTGCAGGGCCGTGCGCGTCACCTTCGTCGGATCGACGACACCGGCGTCGACCAGATCGACGTACTCGCCGGTTGCCGCGTTGTAGCCGTAGTTGCCTTCACCGGCTGCAACTGCAGCCACCACGACGCTGGCTTCTTCGCCGCCGTTCGTGACGATCTGGCGCAGCGGCTCTTCCATCGCGCGCAGCACGATCTTGATGCCTGCGTCCTGATCGGGGTTCAGGCCCTTCAGGCCTTCGATGGCCTTGCGAGCGCGGATCAGCGCAACGCCGCCGCCAGCCACGATGCCTTCTTCCACCGCTGCGCGCGTTGCGTGCAGGGCGTCTTCGACGCGTGCCTTCTTTTCCTTCATCTCGACTTCGGTCGCAGCGCCGACCTTGATCACTGCCACGCCGCCGGCCAGCTTCGCCACGCGTTCTTGCAGCTTTTCACGGTCGTAGTCCGACGTTGCTTCTTCGATTTGCGTGCGAACTTGCTTCACGCGCGCTTCGATCGTACCGGCTTCGCCTGCGCCGTCGATGATCGTCGTGTTTTCCTTGCCCACTTCGATGCGCTTCGCCTGACCCAGTTCAGCCAGCGTCGCCTTTTCGAGCGTCAGGCCGGTTTCCTCGGCGATCACTTGGCCGCCCGTCAGGATCGCGATGTCTTCGAGCATCGCCTTGCGACGGTCGCCGAAGCCCGGAGCCTTGACGGCAACCGTCTTCAGGATGCCGCGGATGTTGTTCACGACCAGCGTAGCCAGCGCTTCGCCTTCGACGTCTTCAGCGATGATCAGCAGCGGACGGCCAGCCTTCGCGACTTGCTCCAGTACCGGGAGGAGGTCACGAATGTTCGACACCTTCTTGTCGTGCAGCAGCACGAACGGGTTTTCGAGCAGCGCGACTTGCTTGTCCGGGTTGTTGATGAAGTACGGCGACAGGTAGCCGCGGTCGAACTGCATGCCTTCCACGACGTCCAGCTCGTCTTCCAGCGACTTGCCGTCTTCAACCGTGATCACGCCTTCCTTGCCGACCTTGTCCATCGCTTCAGCGATACGATCGCCGATCGACGAATCGCTGTTCGCCGAGATCGCGCCGACCTGAGCGATTTCCTTGTTCGTCGTGCAGGGCTTGCTGATCTTGCGCAGTTCTTCGATGGCGGCCGTGACAGCCTTGTCGATGCCGCGCTTCAGGTCCATCGGGTTCATGCCCGACGCGACGTACTTCATGCCCTCGCGAACGATGGACTGGGCCAAGACGGTAGCCGTCGTGGTGCCGTCGCCGGCGTTGTCACTGGTCTTGGAAGCCACTTCCTTGACCATTTGCGCGCCCATGTTCTGGAGCTTGTCCTTCAGTTCGATTTCCTTCGCGACCGAGACACCGTCCTTCGTGACCGTCGGGCCGCCAAAGCTGCGCTCGAGCACGACATTGCGGCCCTTCGGACCCAGCGTGACCTTGACTGCGTTAGCCAGGATGTTCACGCCTTCGACCATCTTTGCGCGTGCGGAATCGCCAAATACGACTTCTTTAGCTGCCATATCCAAACTCCTTGATTCGTTTCAGTTGTATCGGTTCTGTGAGCGCTGCGGCGAGAGCTGTGTCGATCGCCGCGGGGCGCTTCGGGCCGAACCTACTAATAGCGTCGTTACTTGACCAGGACGGCCATGATGTCTTCTTCGCGCATCACGAGCAGTTCCTGCCCGTCGACCTTGACGGTCTGGCCGGCGTATTTACCGAACAGCACGCGGTCGCCCACTTTGACGTCGAGGGCGTTCTGCGTACCCTTGTCATCGCGCTTGCCCGGGCCGACGGCCAGGATTTCGCCTTGATCCGGCTTTTCGGCTGCCGCTTCGGGGATGATGAGGCCCGAGGCAGTCTTGGTTTCCTGATCCAGACGCTTGACGATGACGCGATCGTGCAAAGGACGAAGGTTCATACACACTCCTCTCTTGAATTGAGACTGAAGAAACGCGGGACACCCGTTCGGTGCGGCTCTCGCCGACCGTCGGAAAAACTTGTTAGCACTCTCGTGCGGTGAGTGCCAATTATATGGACGGGTTTGAACAATTTCAAGGAGGGATTGATTGTGTGCCGGTTCTTTATTGTCAAATTCATCGAACGTTGAACGATGTTCATCCAACGTTGAACTGTCTTTAGAACGAAGACAGGAAAAATTCCGGAAATATCAACTAGATGACACCGAGCGCCATGACTGCGGTCAGGGACGAGTCCTGCCCCAGATGAGCGTCTTCGCGCAACAAAGGAAACAATGGAAGACGAACATTGCGCCCTAAATACGGGTTTACTCTTCCATTCAGCGACGACGCCCGTAATGGCCTTTCCGGAGTGTGGCTACTGATTGTGCCCTTGGAGCTCTGGAGGCAGGTGCAGCCATGTGGAAAACCGCGTTGAGACACGCGCCGGCAGCGTAGTGCACGATTACAACTGATGGAAAGATGGCGCGGCGGACGAGTGTCGCCGACCGAGGAAGTCGGACGGGTCGTGGTGCAATTCCGATGCGTCGGTCTGTTACGCTCGATCTTTTGACCAGCACGAGCCAATGAGCAAGCTGAAGGACATCGACGGGTTGTTCAATGGGCGTCATTTCGACCGCGAAGTCATCATCCTTTGCGTGCGCTGGAACCTGCGCTACAAGCTGAGCTTCCGAGATCTTGCTGAAATGATGGCGGAGCGCGGTCCACACGACGATCATGCGCTGGGTGAGGCGCTACACGCCGGAGTTTGTCAAACGCTGGAATCGGTTCGCCGCGGCGGCCAGTCAGTCGTGGCGAGTCGACGAGACCTATGTGAAGATCCGTGGCAAATGGACCTATCTTTACCGCGCAGTTGACCGA
>NZ_FCNW02000042.1 GCF_001544475.1 Caballeronia humi
CCGAAAACCTGGAAGCCGCGTCGCCATCAAGCGCCCACACTTATCGGCTGTTAGTTTTTAAAGAACATTCGCGAGAACCCGCACCCAACCTTCAGCGCTTCGTTCTGCGTCGCTGCATCAGCAGCAGAGAAACGAGATTATGAAGAACGTTTTGTGACTCGTCAACCGGTTTTTTTAACCACCCAACCTGTCGAGCGCGTCGTAGCACCCATCCAGCAAGGCTCTCCGACTTAAGCACCCACCCCTCCTTCCCGCTCCCTTCGCCGCCCAGTGAGCTGCGAAGGAACGGAATTCTAGTGCCCGCCTACGCGTTTCGCAAGCGGTTTTTCAAAGAAATTAACGATGCTTGAAGTCCGGCTTCCGTTTCTCTACGAACGCAGCCATTCCTTCTTTTTGATCTTCGGTTGCGAAGAGCGAATGAAATAGTCGGCGTTCGAAGTGAACGCCCTCGGACAGCGTGGTTTCATAGGCGCGATTCACGGCCTCTTTCGCCATCATCACGGCAGGCAGCGAAAACCCAGCGATGATCGTCGCGGCGTCGATGGCTTCTTCCAGGAAGCGTTCGGCGGGGACGACGCGCGACACCAGGCCCGCGCGCTCCGCTTCGTCAGCGTTCATGAAGCGGGCGGTCAGGCACAGGTCCATCGCCTTCGCCTTCGATACGGCCCGCGGCAGCCGCTGCGTGCCACCTGCGCCCGGAATAACGCCGAGCTTGATCTCGGGTTGCCCGAACTTCGCGGTGTCGGCGGCGATGACGATGTCGCACATCATCGCCAACTCGCAGCCGCCACCGAGCGCGAAGCCGGCGACCGCCGCAATGATCGGCTTGCGGATCGAGCGGATGGTCTCCCAGTTGCGCGTGATGTAGTCGCCCTTGTAGACATCCATATAGGAGTAGCCCGCCATCATCCCGATGTCCGCGCCCGCCGCGAACGCCTTCTCGCTACCTGTCAGGACGATCGCGCCGATGTCGTCGTCGGCATCGAAGTGTTTAAGCGCGGTGCCAAGTTCGTCCATCAACGCGTCATTCAGCGCGTTAAGCGCCTTCGGCCGGTTCAAAGTGATCACGCCAACGCGGCCACGCACTTCGGTCAAGAGATTCTCATAAGCCATCCATTCCTCCTATGTAAGTCCGTCGTGGATTCATATCGAAAAAAGCGCTTTTCGCGCCCGTCTCGATAATGCTAACATTGCCAAACCAACCGGTCGGTTAATTAATGGGCCGGCCCGCCTCTCACCTTTCCATTCCGACGATGACACATCCGCTATTCACGAAGCACGAAGCGACGCTCGACAAAGCGCTCACAGCCATCGAAACGCGCGGCTATTGGAGCCCGTTTGCCGAAATGCCGAGCCCCAAAGTGTACGGGGAAACCGCGAACGCAGACGGCGAAGCAGCGTTCAAAAGCCACCTCAACCGCACGTTCGAACTCGACCAGCCGTCGACCGGCGAGTGGGTCGGCAGCGAGAAGTCGCCGTTCGGCATCCCGCTCGACATCCGCTATCCGAAGGCCGATCTCGACGCGCTCCTCGCCGCTTCCGGCGCAGCGCAAAAGGAGTGGCGCGCGGCCGGCCCGCAGGCCTGGGTCGGCGTCAGTCTCGAAATTCTGTCGCGTATCAATCGTGCGAGCTTCGAGATCGGGTACAGCGTGATGCACACCACCGGTCAGGCGTTCATGATGGCGTTCCAGGCGGGCGGTCCGCACGCGCAGGACCGCGCGCTGGAAGCTGTCGTCTACGCGTGGGACCAACTCCGCCGCATTCCGGCCGAAGCGCACTGGGAAAAGCCGCAGGGCAAGAACCCGCCGCTCGCGATGCAAAAGCGCTTCACCGTCGTCCCGCGCGGCACAGGCCTCGTGCTCGGCTGCTGCACTTTCCCGACGTGGAACGGCTATCCCGGCCTCTTCGCCGATCTCGCGACCGGCAACGCGGTCATCGTCAAGCCGCATCCCGGCGCGATCCTGCCGCTCGCGATCACGGTGCGCATCGCCCGCGACGTCTTGCGCGAAGCCGGCTTCGATCCGAACGTCGTGACCTTGCTCGCAACCGAGCCGAACGATGGACCGCTTGTTCAGGACCTCGCGCTGCGCCCGGAAATCAAGCTGATCGACTTCACCGGCAGCACGCAGAACGGCACCTGGCTCGAGCGCAATGCGCATCAGGCGCAGGTGTATACAGAGAAGGCCGGCGTGAACCAGATCGTCATCGATTCCGTCGATGATCTCAAAGCAGCCGCCCGCAATATCGCGTTTTCGCTCGCGCTGTACTCCGGCCAAATGTGCACGGCGCCGCAAAACATCTACGTGCCGCGCGACGGCATTCGCACGAGCGAAGGCCAACTCAGCTTCGACGACGTCGCGAAAACGCTCGCGGGCGCGGTCGAAAAGCTCGTGTCCGATCCGGCGCGTGCCGTCGAACTCACTGGCGCGATTCAAAACGACGGCGTGCTCCAACGCATCGATGAGGCGCGCAAGCTGGGTGAAGTGCTCGCCGATAGCCAGACGCTCGCGCATCCCACCTTCGCCGACGCCCGCGTTCAGTCCCCGCTGGTGCTGAAACTCGACGCTCGCACGGATTCGTCCAAGTTCACGAAAGAATGGTTCGGACCGATTTCCTTTGTGATCGCGACCGACTCGACCGCGCAATCGCTCGAACTCGCCGGCTCGATCGCCGCCGAGCACGGCGCGCTCACGCTTTCCGTCTACAGCACCGACGACGCAGTGATCGACGCCGCGCACGAAGCGGCAATCCGCGGCGGCGTCGCGCTCTCGATCAACCTGACGGGCGGCGTGTTCATCAACCAGTCGGCCGCGTTCTCGGATTTCCACGGCACGGGCGCGAACCCGGCGGCGAACGCCGCACTCGCCGATGCCGCTTTCGTCGCGAATCGCTTCCGCGTCGTTCAGAGCAGGGTGCATGTTGCGCCGAAGGCCGTGCCCGCGGAAGTCGGCCAGAAGGCATAGGCCCGATGCACGCCAGATGGCTTATGCCATCTGGCCGAATGGAAAGTGCCAGGGGTCGCGGATAGTATCGATCCACTGGCTTTTGCATCGGGTTCGTAGACTGGAGGAGACACCATGTCCGAAAAATCAATCCTTTTTCACATCGACGGCGATTCGCGCGTCGCGACGCTCACGCTCAATCGGCCGGACAAGCTCAACAGCTTCACGCGCGCGATGCACGGCGAACTGAGCCACGCGCTCACGGAAATCGAAGCGAGCAACGCGCGCGCGCTCGTCATTACGGGTGCGGGACGCGGCTTTTGCGCAGGGCAGGATCTGGCGGATCTCGATTTCACGCCGGATTCGATGACCGACCTCGGCGACCTGATCGACGAATTCTTCAATCCGCTTGTGCGGCGACTGCAGGCGATGTCGCTGCCGGTGATCGCCGCCGTCAACGGGACAGCGGCGGGCGCGGGCGCCAATCTGGCGATGGCGTGCGATCTGATCGTCGCGGGGCGCTCGGCGAGCTTCATCCAGGCGTTCGTGAAAATCGGGCTCGTGCCGGATTCGGGCGGCACCTGGCTGTTGCCGCGACGCGTCGGCGAGGCGCGCGCGCTCGGGCTGGCGCTCACGGGTGAAAAGCTGAGCGCCGAGAGGGCCGAGGCGTGGGGCATCGTCTGGCGCGTGGTCGACGATCAGGATTTGCAGCAAACGGCAGCGCAGCTCGCCGCGCAACTGGCGCAGCACCCGGCCAGCGCGGTCGCCGCGATCAAGCACGCGATTCGCGCGAGCGCCAACAACACGCTCGATCAGCAACTGGATCTCGAACGCGACTGGCAGCGCGACCTCGGCGCATCGCACGACTATGCCGAGGGCGTCGCGGCGTTCAAGGAAAAGCGTGCGCCGCGTTTTGAAGGCCTGTAAATCACCGGAGGACATCTGTGACGCCGCAACAACTCGCCGAAGCGACCGCCAAAACCATGTACGAAGCCGATGCCTGCACTCGCGGGCTCGGCATCGAACTGCTCGAAGTGCGCCCGGGCTACGCGCGCCTCTGCATGAACGTGCGCCCGGATTTCCTGAACGGCCACGACATTTGCCACGGCGGCCTCATCTTCACGCTCGCCGATTCGACATTCGCGTTCGCCTGCAACTCGTACAACATCAACACGGTCGCGGCCGGCTGTTCGATCGAGTTTCTGCGCGCCGTCAAAGGCGGCGACCGCCTGACGGCGGAAGGCATCGAGCAGACGCTCAATGGCCGCACCGGTATCTACGACATCCGCGTGACGAATCGCGAAGGCGAGACTGTCGCGATGTTTCGTGGCAAGTCGGCGCAGATCAAGGGCACGTTGCTGCCCGTCTGACGCCGATTCTGGGCATGCCTGTAAGCGCCCACGCAAGCAGTTGTGCATTAAACGACCTGAAGGAGACACCCCATGACCACCCCGCTGCCGCTCGAGCCGATTGAAAAGGCGAGCCGCGACGAACTCGCCGCGCTTCAACTAGAACGCCTGAAATGGTCGCTGAACCATGCGTATCAAAATTCGCCGGTGTATCGGCGCAAGTTCGACGAGGCCGGCGTCCACCCGGACGACGTCAAGTCGCTCGCCGATCTTGCACGCTTCCCGTTCACGACCAAGAAGGACCTGCGCGACAACTATCCGTTCGGCATGTTCGCCGTGCCGCAGGACCAGATTTCGCGGATTCACGCTTCGTCCGGGACGACGGGGAAGCCGACCGTCGTCGGCTATACGGCGAAGGACATCGATACGTGGGCGAATCTCGTCGCCCGGTCGATTCGCGCAGCGGGCGCCCGGCGCGGCGACAAAGTACACATCAGCTACGGCTACGGGCTCTTCACCGGCGGCCTTGGCGCACATTACGGCGCGGAGCGGGCCGGACTGACCGTGATTCCGTTCGGGGGCGGGCAGACTGAAAAGCAGGTCCAGCTCATCCAGGATTTCCGGCCCGACATCATCATGGTCACGCCGAGCTATATGCTGTCGATCGCCGACGAACTGGAGCGCCAGGGCATCGACCCGGCGAGCACGTCGCTGCGCATCGGCATCTTCGGCGCGGAGCCGTGGACCAACGACATGCGCTCGGCGATCGAAAAGCGCATGGGCATCGATGCCGTCGATATTTATGGTTTGTCGGAAGTGATCGGCCCGGGCGTGGCGTCGGAATGCGCGGAAACCAAGGACGGCCCGACGATCTGGGAAGACCACTTCTATCCTGAAATCATCGATCCGATTACGGGCGAACCCGTCGCGGACGGCGAATTCGGCGAACTCGTGTTTACATCGTTGACGAAAGAGGCGCTCCCGATCATCCGGTATCGCACGCGCGATCTCACGCGGCTTCTGCCCGGCACCGCGCGCACGATGCGCCGCATGGAAAAGATCACCGGACGTTCGGACGACATGATGATCATCCGCGGCGTGAACGTTTTCCCGACGCAGATCGAGGAACTGCTGCTCAAGCGCCACGTACTCGCGCCGCACTATCAGATCGTGCTGACGAAGGAAGGGCCGCTCGACGTGATGACGCTCAATGTCGAGCCGTGCCCGGAATCGGCGCCGGATCAGGCCGCGCTCGAAAGCGCTAAAGGCGCGCTCGCGTATGACATCAAGGCGCTGATCGGCGTGAGCGCCATAGTGAACGTGCTCGGTGTGAACGGGATCGAGCGTTCGGTGGGGAAAGCGCGGCGGGTGGTGGATCGCCGGAATCTGGCGTAGCGAGTGTTCGCTGCTGCTGCGATTCGCAATGCATTTCGCGAATCGCAGCTCGTCGCAATTACGAATTCGGCAGCAACAGCCACATCCGGCCGCCCTGCTTCATCCGGCCCGCGAGGTCTCCGGCATCGTCGCCGAGGCCCCAGAAGTAGTCGGCGCGCACACCGCCCTTGATCGCGCTGCCCGTGTCCTGTGCGAACACGAGACGATTCATCGGCGAGTTGCTGAGCGGGCGCGTCGTCTGCAAGAACACCGGCGTGCCTAGCGGGATCGCCGCCGGATCGACGGCGATCGAACGTTCGGGCGTCAGCGGCACGCCGAGCGCGCCGACCGGGCCATCGCCAGTTCCGGCTGCGGCCATCATGTCCGTCGATGGCATCTCGCGGAAAAACACGAAGCGCGGATTCACGTCGAGCAATGCATCGACGCGCGCCGGGTTCGCCTTCGCCCACGCCTTGATACCCTGCATCGTCGCCTGCGCGGGCGTCAGTTCCCGGCGATCCAGCAATTCACGGCCGATCGACTTGTACGGCTGGTTGTTCGTCCCTCCGAAGCCGACGCGCATCACGCTGCCGTCCTCCATCACTACACGTCCCGAGCCTTGCACCTGCAGGAAGAACGCTTCGATTGGATCGTCGACCCAGACGAGTTCGTTGCCGTTCAGCACGCCCGAGTTCTCAAGCTGCGCGCGCACCGGCAGTGCCGCGCCCTGCTTGAACCGATACGGCCAGCGATACAGCGCGTACTGATAAACCCCGTGACGCGTGCGCGCACCCCGCAAGAGCGGCTCGTAGTAACCGGTCACTAGGCCGTCGAGCGTGCCATCGGTATTCGCGAGCTGGAACGGAGTGAAATAGGTCTCGAAGAAATCGCGGGCCGCGGTCATATCAAGATCGTCAAGACGCTGGGCCGCCGCGCAGGCGCGGCGCCAGGTCGGCTGCTGCGCGACGCGGCTGCAGTTCTGACGCAGCGCGGCCGTCGCGCCGATCAGCGAATCGTCCTGCCAGCCCGGCACTTGCTGCCAGCTCACCGCCGTGAGGCGATTCGCCGCACGCTGCCCGGCCAGGGAAGGCGCGCCCGTCGGCGCCGCTCCGCTGCCCGGCTTCAGCGCCCCGCCACCGCCGCACGAAGCCAGCAGCACGGCGGTCGCGAGGGAAGCCACCCAGACCGCCACTCCTGTGGCCGGCCGCTTGAAACGCATACAATGTTCGCTCTTGATGAGAACCGCCATGTCAGATCTGTTCGACGAATATCCAATGCTTATTTTTGCGCTCGAGTCGCTCGCAGCGCTGTTCCTGCTGGTCTTTATCGTCGCGTGGACCGCGTCGGGCAAGAAGAAGAACCGGGCGAACGACTCGGCAAAACGTCGCTGATTAAATTTAGTGCAGCGTGCGCGGCATGTGCAGCGCAAATTCCGCGACGGGCGCCTCGAAGCGCTCCCCGTCCTCCGCGACGCAGAAATACTCACCGCGCATCGTGCCGACCGGCGTCGCGATCACGGCCCAGCTCGTGTACTCGAACTGCTCGCCGGGCGGCAAAAGCGGCTGATGCCCGACGACGCCGAGACCTTTCACTTCCTGCACGTGGTTGTCGCTATCGGTGATGATCCAGTGACGCGAAATCAACTGCGCGGCCACCTCGCCCGTGTTGCGGATCGTCAGCGTGTAGGCGAACGCGTACTGGCGGCTATCCGGATCGGACTGTTCGGGCAGGTAGCGCGTCTGCACCGATACGCTGAATTCATACTGGCTCATCGTCTTTCCAATTCAACAGTTCAACAATTCGTGCCGGCGCTCAGACGCGAGCCGTTTTGCCTGCTCGCGCCGCTTGGTGACGCATTCTGCTTGATGCAGCCAGCAGCCGCAACACAATGGCGCAGCCGATTTCGGCGCCGACCCGGCCATTCGGCCAGGCGCCCGAAACGCCGCAGCGCGTTAAAATGACGCCTCCCGCATGCAACCGGCCCACGCCATGACGCAATTTCGCATCGCTCCCAGCATCCTGTCCGCCGACTTCGCCAAGCTCGGCGAGGAAGTCCGCAACGTCGTCGCGGCGGGCGCCGACTGGATCCACTTCGACGTGATGGACAACCATTACGTGCCGAACCTGACCATCGGGCCGATGGTGTGCGAGGCGATCCGCCCACATGTCGACGTGCCGATCGACGTGCACCTGATGGTGCGCCCGGTCGACCGGATCATTCCGGACTTCGCGAAGGCCGGCGCCAATGTGATCAGTTTCCACCCGGAAGGTTCGGATCATATCGACCGGTCGCTCTCGCTGATCCGCGACCACGGCTGCAAGGCCGGGCTCGTGTTCAACCCGGCCACGTCGCTCAACTATCTCGATCACGTGATGGATCGCGTCGATCTGGTGCTGATCATGTCGGTGAATCCGGGCTTCGGCGGGCAGTCGTTCATTCCCGAGGCGCTCAACAAGCTGCGCGAGGCGCGCGCGCGGATTGATGCTTACCGCGAGCGAACCGGCCGCGAGATCCATCTGGAAATCGACGGCGGCGTGAAAGTCGACAACATCGCGGAAATCGCGGCGGCCGGCGCCGATACCTTCGTCGCGGGCTCGGCGATTTTCGGCAAAGGCGATTACCGCAAGGTGATCGACGAAATGCGGGCGGAACTGGCGAAGGAAGGAGCAAAACAATGAGCGAAGTCGCGGAGGCGTTGCCCTCGTTTTCAAACAAGCCGATTCGCGCGGCGATCATCGATCTCGACGGCACGATGGTCGATACCGCCGACGACTTCGTCGCGGCCCTCAATGCGATGCTCGCGCGCATCGGCTCGACGCCGACCGTGCGCGAAGAAGTGGTCGGCTACGTGGGCAAGGGGTCGGAGAACCTGATCCGCAGCGTGCTCGCCGTGCGCTTCTCGCCGTCGCAGGCGACCGCGCAATTCGACGACGCGCTCGCCATCTACCAGAGCGAATACGCGAAAATCAACGGCCGGCACTCCACGCTCTTTCCGCAAGTGAAAGAAGGGCTTGAAGCGATGCGCGATCTCGGCATCTCGCTCGCCTGCGTGACGAACAAGCCGCACCGGTTCGCGGTGGAATTGCTGACGCACTTCGGCCTCGTCGGCTATTTCAAGGTCGTGCTCGGCGGCGATTCGCTCGCGCAAAAGAAGCCCGATCCGCTGCCGATGCTGACCGCTTGCGAGCGGCTCGACGTGCTTCCGCGTGAAACGGTCGCGGTCGGCGATTCGGAAAACGACGCGCTCGCGGGCCGCGCGGCGGGCATGGCGACGCTCACCGTGCCCTACGGCTACAACCACGGCAAAGCTGTGCAATCAGTGAAATCCGATGGTATAGTTTCCACGCTGCACGCCGCAGCACAGGCGATCGCCGCTACGCTGGCGCCGCCCACACCTGAACCGACTGAATAGTCCACCCTCATGTTTCTGAACAAAAAACGGAGTCTGAGCAGCATCGACCGGGGAGCCTGGCCCTGGCGTCGCTGGTCGCGCTAACCTCGCCTGAGGTACGCTGAAGCCCTGCGCTTCAGCACCGTTTTTTGTTTCGCTGCGCATCCGCGCGCCGATCCCGCTGATTTGCTTGTTTTGCTTGGCCGTCGTCGAGTTTCGCTCGATGGTTGCCCGAGCCGCATCATTCGCTGCGTCTGGCGTTTGTGTCGCATCGCGCGTCTTCCGATAACGCGTTGCGCCACGACGCAATCGGCTGAATGCGGCCACTCGCGAGATCGCCGTCGTGCGGAAAAAGCCTCCCGCAGCGCCCCAGTTTTTGCCCGATGCCGCGTATAAATCGAACACGCGCGACACGTAAAGGATCGAAACATGACCGAACTCGAATTCCAATCGCTGGCGAACGAAGGTTTCAATCGCATTCCGCTCATCGCCGAAGCGCTCGCCGACCTTGAAACGCCGCTCTCGCTCTATCTCAAGCTCGCTCAGACCGAACGCAACGGCGCCAACTCTTTCCTGCTGGAATCGGTGGTCGGCGGGGAGCGCTTCGGGCGTTACTCGTTCATCGGGCTGCCCGCGCGCACGATGGTCCGCGCGCAGAACGGCGTGTCGGAAGTGGTGCGGGACGGCCAGGTGGTCGAGACGGACGAAGGCGATCCGCTCGCGTTCATCGAGCAATTCCAGAAACGCTTCAAAGTGGCGCAGCGCCCCGGCCTGCCGCGTTTTTGCGGCGGCCTCGCGGGCTACTTCGGCTACGACGCGGTGCGTTATATCGAGAAGAAACTCGCGAATTCCGCGCCGACCGACGATCTCGGCCTGCCCGACATCCAGTTGCTGCTGACGGAAGAAGTCGCGGTCATCGACAATCTGGCGGGCAAGCTCTACCTGATCGTCTACGCCGATCCCGCCGCGCCCGAGGCCTACGCGAAGGCGAAGCAGCGTCTGCGCGAACTGCGCGCGCGGTTGCGAGCGACGGTCCAGCCGCCGGTCACCTCGCCGAGCGTGCGCACCGAAACTTTCCGCGAGTTCAAGAAAGAGGATTATCTGAACGCCGTGCGCCGCGCGAAGGAATACATCGCGGCCGGCGAACTGATGCAGGTGCAAGTCGGCCAGCGGCTCATCAAGCCGTTCCGCGACAATCCGCTCTCGCTGTATCGCGCGCTGCGGTCGCTGAATCCGTCGCCCTATATGTATTACTACAACTTCGGCGGCGAGTTTCATGTCGTCGGGGCGTCGCCGGAGATTCTCGTGCGCCAGGAACAGCGCGCCGACGATCACATCGTGACGATTCGCCCGCTCGCCGGCACGCGGCCGCGCGGCAATACGCCCGAGCGCGACGCCGAACTCGCCACCGAACTGCTGAACGACCCGAAGGAAATCGCCGAGCACGTAATGCTGATCGATCTGGCGCGCAACGATGTCGGCCGGATCGCGGTGACGGGGTCGGTCGCCGTCACCGACAAAATGATCATCGAGAAGTATTCGCACGTTCAGCACATCGTGAGTTCGGTCGAGGGCAAGCTGAAGCCCGGCGTGACAAACTACGACGTGCTGCGCGCGACCTTCCCCGCCGGCACGCTCTCGGGCGCGCCGAAAGTGCGCGCGATGGAACTCATCGACGAACTCGAACCCGTGAAGCGCGGCTTGTACGGCGGCGCCGTCGGGTATCTGTCGTTCACGGGCGAAATGGATCTCGCGATCGCAATTCGCACCGGCCTCATCCACAAGGGCAATCTGTATGTGCAGGCGGCGGCGGGCGTCGTCGCGGATTCGGTCCCCGAATCCGAATGGCAAGAGACCGAGAACAAGGCGCGCGCCGTGCTGCGCGCCGCCGAGCAAGTGCAAGACGGCCTCGATAGCGATTTCTGACCGGAGACAGACCATGCTGCTGATGATCGACAACTACGACTCGTTCACCTATAACCTGGTCCAGTACTTCGGCGAACTCGGCGAAGACGTCCAGACGTACCGCAACGACGAAATCACCCTCGACGGCATCGCGAAGCTCAATCCGGAGCGCATTTGTCTCTCGCCCGGGCCGAGCAACCCGCAGCACGCCGGCATCACGCTCGACGTGCTGCGCGAATTTTCCGGCAAGCTGCCGATTCTCGGCGTCTGCCTGGGCCATCAGGCGATCGGCGAGGCGTTCGGAGGACGCGTCGTGCGCGCGCAGACCATCATGCACGGCAAGGTGAGCGAGATCGAAACCGACTGCAAGGGCGTGTTCGCCGACCTGCCGAAGCATTTCAAGGTGACGCGCTATCACTCGCTCGCGATCGAGCGCGAGTCGCTGCCCGACTGTCTCGAAATTTCCGCGTGGACGCCCGACGGCGAAATCATGGGCGTGCGGCACAGGGAACTGGCAGTCGAAGGCGTGCAATTCCACCCCGAATCGATCCTGTCCGAGCACGGCCATGCGCTGCTCGAGAACTTCGTGAAAAGCCCGGCGCAAGGCAAACGCGCGTGAAGATCGACCCGAAGAGCGAATCCACCATGACCATCACTCCGCAAGAAGCGTTGCAGCGCACGATCGAGCATCGCGAGATTTTTCACGACGAAATGCTGCACCTGATGCGCATGATCATGCGCGGCGAGATGTCGCCTGTCATGGCCGCCGCGATCATCACCGGCTTGCGCGTCAAGAAGGAAACCATCGGCGAGATCGCCGCCGCCGCGACCGTGATGCGCGAGTTCGCGAACCACGTCGAAGTCGAGGACAACTCGAATTTCGTCGATATCGTCGGCACGGGCGGCGACGGCTCGCACACCTTCAACATCTCCACCGCGACGATGTTCGTCAGCGCGGCAGCCGGCGCGAAGGTCGCGAAGCACGGCAACCGCGGCGTGTCGAGCAAGTCGGGCAGCGCGGACGTGCTCGAAGCGCTCGGCGTCAATATCGACCTGAGCCCGGAACAAGTGGCGGCATCGATTGCCGAAACCGGCATGGGCTTCATGTTCGCGCCGAACCATCATCCGGCGATGAAGAACATCGCGCCGGTGCGCCGCGAACTGGGGGTACGGACGATTTTCAACATTCTCGGCCCGCTGACCAATCCGGCGGGCGCGCCGAACCAGTTGCAGGGCGTGTTCCACGAGGATCTGGTCGGCATTCAGGTGCGCGTGATGCAGCGTCTGGGCGCAAAGCACGTGCTCGTCGTCTACGGCAAGGACGGCATGGATGAGGTGTCGCTCGGCGCGGCGACGAAAGTCGGCGAACTGGTGAACGGCGAAGTCCGTGAATACGAGATTCATCCGGAGGACTTCGGCCTGCAAATGGTGTCGAATCGCACGTTGAAGGTGGAAGACGCGCAGGAATCGAAGGCGATGTTGCTCGGCGCGCTGAACAACAAGCAGGGCGTCGCGCGGGAGATCGTCACGTTGAACGCGGGCACGGCGCTTTATGCGGCGAATATCGTCGAATCGATCGCGGACGGCATGCAGGTGGCGCGCGAAGCGATCGCGAGCGGCGCGGCACGCGAAAAAGTCGACGAACTCGTACGCTTCACGCAGCAATTCTCAAAGTAACCGGATTCAGACCATGAGCGACATTCTCGACCGCATCATCGCGGTCAAACGCGAGGAAATCCGCACCGCCGAGCAGAGCGCGCCGCTGGAAGAGCTGCGGCTGGAAGCGAGCACGCGCGATCATCGCGACTTCGTCGGCGCGTTGCGCGCGAAGCACGCCGAGGGCAAGCCCGCGATCATCGCGGAAGTGAAGAAGGCGAGCCCGTCGAAGGGTGTTCTGCGTGAAAACTTCGTCCCCGCCGACATTGCCCGCTCGTATGAAAAAGGCGGCGCCGCGTGTCTTTCGGTGCTGACGGACGTGCAGTTCTTCAAGGGCAGCGTGGCGTATCTCGAAGAAGCGCGTGCCGCGTGCAGCGTGCCGGTGCTGCGCAAGGACTTCATCATCGATCCGTACCAGATCCTCGAAGCGCGCGCGATGGGCGCCGACTGCATCCTGCTGATCGCCGCGGCACTCGAACTGTCGCAGATGCAGGACCTCGAAGCCTACGCGCATTCGCTCGGGCTCGCGGTGCTCGTCGAAGTACATGATGCCGAGGAATTGCACCAGTCGCTCACGCTGAAGACGCCGCTCATCGGCATCAACAATCGCAACCTGCGCACGTTCGAGACGTCGATCGAGACAACCATTGGCATGCTCGAAGCGATTCCGGACGACCGCATCGTCGTGACCGAATCGGGGATCATGAGCCGCGTCGACGTGGACCGGCTGCGCGCGATGGACGTGCACACGTTCCTCGTCGGCGAAGCGTTCATGCGCGCCGACGATCCGGGCACCGAACTCGCCCGCATGTTCTTCTAACGCTTCCGGACCGTCATTTTGAGCATCGAACGCGAGATCAAGCTGGCGCTGCCGGCGCTGCAGCACGACGACGTCGCGCGCTTCTTCACCGAGCGCACCGGCGAACAGGGCACGACGATCGTGCTCGCGAACATTTATTTCGACACGCCCGACCTGCGACTCGCGAAAGCGAAAAGCGCGCTGCGCCTGCGCCGCACGCCGGATCAGTGGCTGCAGACGTACAAGACGATCGGGCAATCGAAGGCGGGTTTGCACAGCCGGCACGAGTGGGAAATGCCGGTGGCGGGTGAAAAGCTCGAAATCGAAGCGATCCTCGCCGCCTGCAGCGAAGACGACGCCTGCGGCGCCCTGAAAGAGGCCGCGTCCGAGCTGACCGCCCTCTTCCGCACGGATTTCGAGCGCCGTTACTGGACCATCGAGCACGAAGGCGCCACGATCGAAGCCGCGCTCGATCTTGGCGAAGTGAGCGCCGAAATTGATGGCGAAACCCGCAAATCTCCGATCAGCGAGGTCGAGCTGGAACTAAAATCCGGCGACGAGAACGCGTTGTCGACGCTGTCCGCCGAATTGCGCGGCGCGTTTCCCGACCTGCAACCGGACGACGTAAGCAAGGCGCAGCGCGGATATCGCTTGCGCGAGCGGAAACCGGACGCGTCGAAATGAACCAGGCGACACTTTTCGACGTTCCCCAGGCCACGGCCACGCTGGAAAGCCAGTTCGACGCGCTGCCGTCCGCCTGGCGCAAGCACTTGCAGCCTTTCATCGAGAGCAAGCACTACGCGGCGCTGTGCGCTTTCGTCGATGCGGAGCGCGCGGTGGGCAAAACCGTCTATCCCGCCGATGTTTTCCGCGCACTGCGTCTGACGAGTCCGGACGACGTGAAAGTCGTCATCCTCGGTCAGGACCCGTATCACGGCGAGGATCGCGGCGCGCCGCAGGCTCACGGACTGGCGTTTTCGGTGCCGTCGCCGGTGCGGCCGCCGCCGTCGCTGCGCAATATCTTCAAGGAAATCAACGCGAGTCTCGGTTTCGAGCCGCCGAAGCACGGCTGCCTCGATGCGTGGGCGAAGCAAGGCGTGCTGCTGCTGAACACCTCGCTGACGGTGGAGCGCGACAAGGCCGGTAGCCATGCGAAGCGCGGCTGGGAGCAATGCACCGACACGCTGATCCACGAACTCGCAACGCGCCACGACGGCCTCGTCTTCATGCTGTGGGGCACGCACGCGCAGGCGAAACGCGCGCTGATCGCGGACACAGGCAAAGCGCATTGCGTGCTGGAGGCGCCCCATCCGTCGCCGTTGTCGGCGCATCGCGGGTTTCTCGGCTGCGGCCACTTCGCGATGGCGAACGATTTTCTGCAAAAACAAGGCCGCCCGCCGATCGACTGGCGGCTCCCCGACGATCCGCAACTGCTCGCCTGAAAATGCAAAAACCCGCCGCGGTCCGAAGTCCCGGCGGGTTTTTTACGGCCGGCTACTGCGGCAACTTAGACCGCGGCAATCGCTTCACGTGCGCTGGCGAGTGCGGCGCCGGCCACGTCCGGACCCATCGCCAGGCCTTCGGCGTAGATGAAGCTCACGTCGGTCATGCCAAGGAAGCCGAGGAACGACTTGAGGTACGGCGTCTGCGAATCGTGCGGCGTGCCAGCGTACTTGCCGCCGCGCGCCGACACCACGTACACCTTCTTGCCCTTGACCAGACCTTCCGGACCGTTCGCCGTGTACTGGAACGTGATCCCGGCGCGGGCGATCCAGTCGAAATACGTCTTCAGTTGCGACGAAATGCCGAAGTTGTACAGCGGCGCTGCGATCACGATGACATCGGCGGCTTGCAGTTCTGCGATTAGCGCTTCGCTCTTCGCGTTGATCGCGGCTTGCTCGGCGGTGCGCTGGTCGGCCGGCGTGAAGAAGGCGCCGAGCGTAGCGTCGTCGAGGTGCGGCAGGTTGTCGGCGAGCAGGTTGCGGACGACGGTCGTCGCGCCGGGATTCGCTTGTTGCAGTTTTGCGGTGAGTTCGTCGGCGAGCAGCGTCGATTGGGCGCCTTGCGAACGTGCAGCGGAATTGATTTGCAGAATGGTCGTCATGATGGCTCCTGTGCTTCGTTTGGTTTCGGGCGCCGTTTGCGCTCGGGACAGGATGCATTCTTCGTTTTTCCGACGACCGGAACAAGCTGTGCACTCGCGACGGATTGTTGCATGGGTAGAACAATCCGCCACTTTAGCGTGTTTTATCCCTTCAGCCAGCGCTCGCGCCATTGTTTCGCCGGGCCGCGTCCGTCGACGGGCGAAAGCGTGTAGCGCGTGACTTCCGGCGCGTCGAGTTTCAGCTCCGTGCGGCGCAACTCGTCGCGTCGGAACGCGTGCACTTCCACCTTCGCGCCCGGCAGATAGCGCGAAAGCAGCCCGTCGAGATTCGACCCGGTGACGCGCAGCCCGTCGATCGCCACCAGCACGTCGCCCGCCGACAAACCCGCCTTCTGCGCCGCCCCGCCGTCGTGGACGACCGCGAGCGTGCAATCCGCGCCGCCGCGCGTGCGCGCGCCGAGCGACGGCTTGCCGGCGGTGCCGTTCGTCGCGAGATCGGTTGCGAGCGTGACGCCGAACGGCTCGAAGAGCGCGTCGAGCGGCAGGTCACGCGTGCCGTGGACGCCATCGCGAAAGAGCTTCCGCAGATCGGCGCCGGTGGCTTCGGCGAACAGCGCTTCGACTTCCGATTCCGCGATGCCGCGCGCCTTGCCGTTGTAGAAATCACGGCCGTAGCGTTGCCAGAGCAAGCGCATCACGTCGTCGAGCGACTTGCGGTTGGCGGTTTGCGCGCGAATCGACAAATCGAAGGCGAGCGCGATCAGCGAGCCTTTCTGGTAATAGCTGACGATTGCGTTCGGCGAGTTTTCGTCGGCGCGGTAATACTTGACCCACGCGTCAAACGAGCTTTCCGCGACGGTCTGCTTCAGCCGGCCGCTGCCGCGCTGCACACCGGCGATCGTCTTGCCGACGAGCGTGAAATAGTCGCCCGCGTTGATCAGGCCGCTACGCACGAGCATCAGATCGTCGTAATAGGACGTGAAGCCCTCGAACAGCCACAACAGCGACGTGTAATTCTCCTGCGACAGATCGTACGGCGCGAACGCCGCCGGCTTGATGCGCTTCACGTTCCACGTATGGAAATACTCGTGGCTGCACAGGCCGAGATACGTGCGATAGCCGTCGGTCATCTCGGCGCGGCCCTGCACCGGCAGATCGCCGCGATTGCAGATCAGCGCCGTCGACGCGCGATGCTCCAGCCCGCCATAACCATCCGCGACGGCGACCGTCATGAACACATAGCGATCGACCGGCGCCTTTTTCGTGCGCGGCTCGAACAGCGCGATCTGCGCCTCGCAGACGCGCTTCAGGTCCGCCGCAAGCCGGTTCATATCGAGATTGGTCACGCGGCCCGAGATCACGATGTCGTGCTTCACGCCGTGCGCGCTGAAGCTGCCGAGCGCGAATTCGCCGAGCGTCACCGGGTGATCGGCGAGTTCGTCGTAGTTCTGCGCCTGATACGTGCCGAAGCCGTAGCGCTTCGTGCCGCGCGCCTCCGGGAGCGCCGTCGCGACGCGCCAGTTGCGATACGCCGCGCCCTGCGGCGCCTGGATATCGACGGAGCATGGCGCATCAGCCTGTCCCTCTACCGCGAGGAACACGCTCGTGCCATTGAAGAAGCCGACGGTGTCGTCGAGATGCGCGGCGCGCACCGACATGTCCCAGCCGTAGACCTCATAGCGCAGCGTGATCGGGCCGTCGTGCGGCGCCACTTGCCACGCGTGCTTGTCGATTTTCTCGATCCCAATCCGGCGGCCCGCCGCGTTGAACGCCTGCAGCGTCACGATGTTGCGCGCGAACTCGCGGATCATGTAGCTGCCGGGAATCCACACGGGGAGCATGAAGCGCTGCCCGGCCGGATCGGGCTCGGCGACGGTCAGCGTCACTTCGAACAGATGCGCGGCGGGATTCTTCGGAACGATGGTGTACTGGATCGGATTCATCGTGCTTGTCCTTTTTATATTGCGGCTCACGTGCTGCGGCTCGCTTCGACGGCAGGCCGGAATCGGCGGCCAGAAATCAGAAGAGGCGCGTTGCGCGCCTCTCGTCGGGATGATTCAGGAACTCAGCGAACCGCCGACAGTTCCTTTTCCAGCCGGTCGGCCGGCACGGCGCCCGGCAGGCGGCGGCCATCGGCGAGGAAGACGGTCGGCGTGCCGGTCACGTTCATCGACTTGCCGAGCTGCATGTTCTTGTCGATCGCGGTGGTGTCGCAGCTCGCGAGCGCCGGTGTCTTGTGGTCGAGCATCCAGCCTTCCCAAGCCATCGCGCGGTCCTTCGCGCACCAGATCGACTTCGATTTCGTCGTCGAATCCGGCGAGAGCACCGGATACAGGAACGTGTAGACGGTCACGTTGTCGACGGATTTCAACGTCGTTTCGAGTTGTTTGCAGTACGGGCAGTTCGGGTCGGAGAACACCGCGATCTTGCGGCTGCCATTGCCCTTCACCACCTTCACCGCGTTCTCGAACGGCAGCTTCGCGAAGTCGATCTTGTTGGTTTCCGCGAGCCGCGCTTCCGTCAGATTGCTGCGCGTGCGCGTGTCGACGAGGTCGCCGAGCAGCACGTAGTTGCCGGTCGCGTCGCTGTAGACGATCTGTGTCCCGAGGTTGATCTCATAAAGCCCCGGAATCGGCGACTTCTCGACGCTCTTGATGGTCGCGTCGCCCATGCGCGATTGCAGCGTCGACTTGAGTTTGTCGGTGGTCTGGTCGGCTTGCGCCGAGCAACCGATGCCGAAGATCGCGCCGAGCATGGCAGCGGCGACAACGGCTGAACGAAGAGTATTTTTCATGCGAATTCCTGTGATTCCTGAAAGGCGCGCCGCTTTTTGAGCCAAGGCGCGCCGCGTGATTAACCGAGCGCCGCCGAGACCAGCCAGCGCTTGACGAGCGGTTGCGCGCCGACGAGCGCCATGCCCGTGTTGCGCACCGCTCGCGCGAACGTGCCCGGCACGGAAAAGAGTTTTTGCAGGCCGTCGGTTGCGACGACGAGCTTTTGAATATCCTCGCGACGCGCCCGTTCGTAGCGTCGCAACAGCACGGGATCGCCGAGGTCGCGGAACGCTTCCTTGTTCGCGAGAACGTCGGCGAGCGCGGCGACGTCGCGCAGGCCGAGGTTCATGCCTTGTCCCGCGAGCGGATGGATCAGATGCGCCGCATCGCCGACGAGCGCCACGCGCGGCGCGATCAGCCGGTCGACCGTTTGCAGCGCGAGCGGAAAACCCTGCGCCGGTGTCACGCATTCAAGCGCGCCGAGCATGTTCTGCGTCGCCGTTTCGACTTCAGCCGCGAGCTGCGCCGGATCGAGGGCGAGGAGCGCGTCGGCGTGATCGGTGCGTGCGGACCAGACGAGCGACACGTGATCGCCCGGCAACGGCAGCAAAGCGATGATTTCGGTGTCGCGGAACCACTGGTACGCCGTCTCGCCGTGCGGCTTCTCGGCCTTGAAATTCGCGACGACGCCCGTCTGCCGGTAATCGCGCCGCGTTGCCTTCGAACCGATTTGCGCGCGGACCCAGGAATGCGCACCATCCGCGCCGACAACCAGATCCGCCTCCAGCGTCTCGCCGCTCGCGAGCGTGACGTGCGCGGCGGCGTCCTCGACGGTCATGCCTTGCGCGCGCGAGTCGAACCACGAGAGGTTCGGCTGGAAGCGCAGCGCGGTATCGAGCGAGCTTTCGATCAGCGACGATTCCACGATCCACGCCAGTTGCGGCACCGACGCCTGGAACGCGGAGAAGTGCAGTTCAGCGTGGGTATCGCCGAAAACGCGCATGTCGAAGACAGGGCCCAGGCGCGAGCGATCGAGCGCCTGCCAGACGCGCAGCCGTTCCAGCAGCGCCTGCGAACTCGATGACAGCGCATAGATGCGCGAATCGAACGCCGCGCCCGCCGGCAGCACCGCGGCGGGCGCGGCGACGAGCGCCGTGCGCAGGCCGGACTGGGTCAGCGCGAGCGCCGCCGTCTTGCCGACGAGCCCGCCGCCGACGACCACCGCGTGGAAAGTCTGGGGATGGGAAGTCATCTGGGCATTATAGCTGCGGGGTTTGGCGCGATCGGGGCCGGATTGCCGGCGTGACGCGGCGTTACAATAGCGCTTTGCCCGGCCGCTCGACGTGGCCACCCGTTGCGCGCGGTCCGCTGCGGCTTTTTGCCCCGGGTCCGCACGCGCGATCAGCGAAACTCACGCGGCCCGCGCCGTTTCACCAGTTCGAAGGATTCCATGAGCCTCCAATGCGGCATCGTCGGCTTGCCTAACGTCGGCAAGTCCACTCTTTTCAATGCACTGACCAAGGCGGGGATTGCCGCCGAAAACTATCCGTTCTGCACGATCGAGCCGAATGTCGGCGTGGTCGAGGTGCCGGACGCGCGGCTGCAGAAGCTCGCCGACATCGTCAAGCCGGAGCGCATCCTGCCGGCGGTGGTCGAATTCGTCGATATCGCCGGGCTGGTCGCGGGAGCGAGCAAGGGCGAGGGCCTGGGCAACCAGTTCCTCGCGAACATCCGCGAAACCGATGCGATCACGCACGTCGTGCGCTGTTTCGAGGACGAGAACGTGATTCACGTCGCGAACAAGATCGACCCGCTCGCTGATATCGAAGTAATCAACACCGAACTCGCGCTCGCCGATCTGGCAACGGTCGAAAAGGCGCTCACGCGTTATTCGAAGGCGGCGAAGTCGGGTAATGACAAGGAAGCGGGAAAGCTGGTCGCGGTGCTGGAACGAGTTCGCGCGCAGTTGGATCAGGCGAAGCCGGTCCGCGCGCTCGATTTCTCCGACGACGAGCGTCTGCTGATCAAACCGTTTTGCCTGATCACGTCGAAGCCGACGATGTACGTCGCCAACGTGAAGGAGAACGGGTTCGAGAACAATCCTTATCTGGATGCGGTGCGCAAGCACGCTGAGACGGAGAATGCGCCGGTGGTCGCGGTGTGCGCGGCGATCGAAGCGGAAATCGCCGATCTGGATGATGCCGATAAACAGGAGTTTCTCGCGGATATCGGTATGGAAGAGCCGGGGTTGAACCGGGTTATTCGGGCGGGTTATAAACTGCTTGGATTGCAGACTTACTTTACGGCCGGTGTGAAAGAAGTGCGCGCGTGGACGATTCATATTGGTGATACCGCGCCTCAGGCGGCGGGCGCGATTCATACTGACTTTGAGCGTGGGTTTATTCGCGCACAGACTATCGCGTTTAATGATTTTATTGGTTTCAAGGGCGAGCAAGGCGCGAAAGAAGCTGGGAAGATGCGGGCGGAAGGGAAGGAGTATGTGGTCCATGACGGTGATGTGATGAACTTCCTTTTTAACGTGTAAGCGTCAAGAACTGTTGTAAAGCGCTTGTCAAAGAAAGCGGAGTCCCCGATAAAGGGGCTCCGCTTTTTTTTGCCCGTTTCATTCGCATAACGGATGAAGCGCCGGCATTCCTGATCTGCCGATCCCCAAACCGGAAGAAATGCTGAATCACGAGGAAGCGGAAAAATAAATGCAGCAAATTAATAACCGTTAATCCTTAGGATAGCCACTGATGTCGTCAATCAAACAGACCTTGAACCGCTTTTCGCAATCGACGTGGGACATTTCGTATCTTCGCGGCGCGATGATCGTCATCTTTTTCTTCTTCGGCTACTCGAAGTGGTTTCCTTATGAAGCCGAAGGGCTTTTTCCGCTGCTGAGCCACAGCCCGATTCTTTCATGGACGCTCGGCGCTTTTGGGAAGCTTGGCGCGAGTCATGCGCTGGGCGTCGCCGAATGGACCATCTGCACGCTGATGATTCTGGGGATCTGGTTCCCGCGTCTGGCGGTTGCCGGCGCACTGGGCTCGCTCGCGACGTTCGCGACGACCACCACGCTGATTTTCTCGACGCCGGGTGCATGGGAGGCATCGGCCGGCGGCTTCCCGGCGATGGGCGGCGCAACCGGCTTCCTCCTCAAGGACATCGTGCTGTTCGGCGCATCGCTCGTGTTGCTGAAGGCGGGGTTGAAGCGGGTTCAGCGGCGGGAATGAGCCGCTAAGACCGTGAGTCGTCGTGGATGACGCGCCTCTGCCCGACGCCGCGACGGCACCGACAGCTTCAGCCGCCATCGCTCCGGCACCTGCTCGCGGCATGGCTGCGTGGCGGCGTGGCGGCGTGGCAATAGCGCCGCGCTCGAATCCGCAGCAGCCTCGGCGCACCCCGCCCGTCCTCGCGAAGTACAATGACTCCTCTCCCGCAGGCGCCGTTCGCGCGACTCCGGGAACGCGCGCCGCCCGCTGGCATCGGCGCAACGCGCGAAGCAGACGACGCATCGCATCCGCCGGGCTCGCGCATCCGTTGCCAGCGCGCGCAATCCGGGCCCTCTCCCCGACAACCCAACACCTACCGCACACACATGGCCCAATACGTCTTCACCATGAACCGCGTCGGCAAAATCGTCCCGCCG
Source organism: Caballeronia humi (assembly GCF_001544475.1). Classification (GTDB taxonomy): domain Bacteria; phylum Pseudomonadota; class Gammaproteobacteria; order Burkholderiales; family Burkholderiaceae; genus Caballeronia; species Caballeronia humi. The sequence goes on from NZ_FCNW02000042.1 coordinate 21,948, forward strand.
AAGCGCCAGATCCTGAAAGACATCTCCCTTTCCTTCTTCCCCGGCGCGAAGATCGGTCTGCTCGGCCTGAACGGTTCCGGCAAATCCACGCTGATCCGCATCATGGCGGGCGTCGATAAAGACATCGAAGGCGAAGCCACGCCGATGCCGAACCTCAACATCGGCTATCTCCCGCAGGAACCGCAACTCGACCCGCAGCAAACCGTGCGCGAAGCGGTCGAATCCGGCCTCGGCGACGTCTTCAGCGCGCAGAAAAAGCTCGACGAAATCTACGCGGCCTACGCCGAACCGGACGCCGACTTCGACGCCCTCGCCGCCGAGCAAGCCAAATACGAAGCGATTCTCGCGACGAGCGACGGCGGCTCGCCCGAGCAGCAACTCGAAGTCGCCGCCGACGCGCTGCGCCTGCCCGCGTGGGACGCGAAAATCGAACACCTGTCGGGTGGCGAGAAACGCCGCGTCGCGCTCTGCAAGCTGTTGCTGCAAAAGCCCGACATGCTGCTCCTCGACGAACCGACCAACCACCTGGACGCCGAATCCGTCGACTGGCTCGAACAGTTCCTGACGCGCTATCCGGGCACCGTCGTCGCGGTGACGCACGATCGCTACTTCCTCGATAACGCCGCCGAATGGATTCTGGAACTCGACCGCGGCCACGGCATCCCGTGGAAGGGTAACTACAGCAGCTGGCTTGACCAGAAACAGGACCGCCTGAAGCAGGAAGAATCAACGGAATCCGCGCGGCAGAAGGCGCTCAAGAAGGAACTGGAATGGGTGCGCCAGAACCCGAAGGGCCGTCAGGCGAAATCGAAGGCACGGATCGCGCGTTTCGAGGAGCTGAACAGCCAGGAATACCAGAAGCGCAATGAAACGCAGGAAATCTTCATCCCCGTCGGCGACCGGCTGGGCAACGAAGTCATCGAGTTCAAGAACGTCACCAAGGCCTACGGCGATCGCCTGCTGATCGACAACCTCAGCATGAAGATTCCGGCGGGCGCGATCGTCGGGATCATCGGGCCGAACGGCGCCGGTAAATCGACGCTGTTCCGCATGCTCACCGGCAAGGAAACGCCGGATTCGGGCGAAATCGTCACCGGTCCGACCGTCAAGCTCGCCTATGTCGACCAGAGCCGCGACGCGCTCAATAGCACCAAGACCGTCTTCGAGGAAATCTCCGGCGGCGCTGACGTACTCACGGTCGGCAAGTACGAAACGCCGTCGCGGGCGTATATCGGACGCTTCAACTTCAAGGGCGGCGACCAGCAGAAGAACGTCGGCAGCCTGTCCGGCGGGGAGCGCGGGCGTCTGCATCTTGCGAAGACGCTGATCGCGGGCGGCAACGTGCTGCTGCTCGACGAGCCGTCGAACGACCTCGACGTCGAAACGCTGCGCGCGCTCGAAGACGCGCTGCTCGAATTCGCCGGCTCCGTGATGGTGATTTCGCACGATCGCTGGTTCCTCGACCGGATCGCGACGCACATCATCGCGTTCGAAGGCGATTCGCAAGTGACGTTTTTCAACGGCAACTATCAGGAATACGAGGCCGACAAGCGCAACCGCCTCGGCGAGGAAGCGGCAAAACCGAAGCGCCTGCGCTACAAGCCTATTACACGCTGATGATCGCGCTAACCCGCTGATTTGTATTAACAAAACCGCGCGCCCAATGCGGGCGCGCGCACCGACAACAGGCATAAAAATAGCGACCGTACAGCGCAATACGCCGCCTTGAAGCGCGGCGCCAACAAGGAGACTTGCGCAATGGCGGCAGCGAAAGCGCGGCGGGTGGGAACGTGGGCAGTCGGCATCGTCGTCGCGTTGCTGGTGATCGCGGTCGGCGGATGGTTCTTCCTCGTCCACGAGATGAAGCAGCGCATCGTCGAGACGCTCGGGCCGCTCGGCTCAGTGGAGGAAATCGACGTCGGCTTCCCGCAGATCACGCTCTCGCGCGTGCGCCTGCGCGGCCCCGAAGGCTGGCCGACCGCCGATGCCATGCGCGCCGAGCGCATCGTCCTCGAACTCGACTTGCGCGACGCGCTGCGCAATCGCGTGCATCTGCGCAACGTTACCGTCGACAACTATTACCTCTCGATCTACCGCTCGCCCGACGGCCGCGTGCGCCTCCTGCCCGACCTGAAGGAAGCCGCGCAAAAAGCGGACGCCAGGGCCAACGACGAAGCCATCAAGCGCGCGAACGAGGAAAAGCTGATCGATCACGTCTCGTTCGAGCGCGGATCGATGGAGTTCTTCGACGGCTCCGTGCAGCAACAGCAGCCCTATCGCGTGCTGATCAGCGACGCGCGCGCGACCGTCGATCACGTTCATCTCCCCGCGCTCACCGAACGCACGTCCCTCTCGATGACGGGCTCGATCAAGGGTCCGTCGCACACGGGCGCGGTGACGTTCGGCGGCTGGATGGTGATCGCAACGAAAGACTCGCAGACGCGCACCACGTTGCGCAACGTCGACATCTCGACGCTCGATCCCTATCTGCTGAAAAAATCCGGCGCGAAGGCGACGGTCACAGGCGGCACGATCGACCTCACGCTCGATGCCGCCGTGCGCGACTCCCGCATCCACGCGCCCGGCACGGTGGTGCTGAATCACCTGCAACTGAGCGAAGGCGGCAACGCGCTCGACACCTTCATGTCGATTCCGATCAAGGCCGCGATCGCGGCGCTGAAGGATCGCAAGGAGCAGATCAAGCTCGATTTCGTCCTCGATGGCGACCTCCGCGATCCGAAGTTCTCGCTCAACGAAAGTCTCTCGAAAAAACTCGCGGCGGGATTCGCGAAGGCGCTCGGCGTCAGCGCGGAAGGCGTCGCGAAGGGAGCGGGAGACACTGTCAAAGGCATTGGCAACGCGCTGATGAACCTGCTCAAAAAATGATGCGCTGCACAACGATCGTGTCTTGACACTGCCCGCCTTCGAGGCGGAGCATGTGTCCATAATTTGATTCATCGATCCACATTATGGACAAGGAGACGCGATGGCAGCCCCACAAGCTGCGGCGGACGCAATGACGCCGTACCAACTTCCCCAACCCGCCGAGGCGCTCAAGGAGATCGTCGTCGAATCGGCGATCCCGAAGGACGAGCGCCTGTGGGTTCCGCAAGCCGAGAACGTCTGGTTCCGGCCGCTTTGCCTGAACGTGTCCACCGGTTACTGGATGAACCTGCTGCGGGTGCGCAAGTCGGGCGTGTTGAGCCGTCATCGTCATCCGCAGGCGGTGCACGGCATGGTGCTCAAGGGCCGCTGGCGTTATCTGGAGCACGACTGGATCGCGACCGAGGGCAGCTACGTCTTCGAGCCGCCCGGCGAGACGCACACGCTGTACGTGCCGGAAGACGTGGAGGAAATGATCACGTATTTCCAGGTCAACGGCGTGATGTTCTATTGCGATCCCCAAGGCAACTACACCGGCTACGAAGACGTGTTCACGAAAGTCGACATGTGCCGCAAGCATTTCGAGGCGGTCGGGCTGGGCGCGGACTACGTCGACCAGTTCATCCGCTAAAAAACTCAAAAGAGCACCGGAGGAGACACCCGTGCAAGCCAAATCACCGCGCTTGAAGCGCATTCAGTGGATCGCCCTCACCTTTCTCACGCTCGCGGGCATCGTGAATTACCTCGACCGCAGCACGCTGTCCATCGCGAATCATTCGGTTAGCCAGGAACTGGGGCTGTCGGCGTCGCAGATGGGTCTGTTGCTGTCGGCGTTTTCGTTCGCCTATGCGTTCTCGCAATTGCCGATCGGCGTGATGCTCGACCGCTTCGGCGCGCGCATCATGCTCGGCCTCGGCATGTTCGTGTGGTCGGTCGCGCAGTTGTGCGGCGGGCTTGTCACGACCCTGCACCAGTTCCTGTTCGCGCGGATCGCGCTCGGTATCGGCGAGGCGCCGCAGTTTCCGGCGGGCGCGAAAGTGGTCAGCGAATGGTTCGCTCTGCGCGAACGCGGCAAGCCAACCGGCATCTTCGTGACCTCGTCGACGATCGGCCCGGCCCTCGCGCCGCCGATCCTCACCGTGCTGCTGCTCAACTTCGGCTGGCGCGACATGTTCGTGATCATGGGCGTGCTCGGGATCGCGGTGGCGATCGGCTGGTACATCGTCTACCGGAATCGCGCGGATATCGCGCTGGAACCCGCGGAAGTCCTGCATCTGACCGAGGACGAGCCGCAGCAGCGCGCCGAGCGCCGCATGACGTTCGCGGAATGGCGCGGCCTGTTCGGCAAAGCCACCACCTGGGGCATGATTTTCGGCTTCATGGGCGTGATCTACATGGTGTGGCTGTACCTGACGTGGCTGCCTGCGTATCTCGAACACGAACGCCACCTCACCATCGCGAAAACCGGCTGGATCGTGTCGATTCCGTATCTGTTCGGCACGCTCGGCATGCTGTCGAGCGGCTTTATCGCAGACGGCCTGATGAAGCGCGGCGTCGCGCCGATCCGCAGCCGCAAGTGGCCGATCTGCACGGGCCTCCTCGGCGCCGCGCTTTTCACCGTGCCGGCCGCGTTCACGCCGAACTTGGCGCTCGCGATTACGTACCTCTCGGCGGCGATGTTCTTCGTGAACATGGCGAGTGGCGCCGCCTGGGCGCTCGTCAGCGTGGCCGCGCCGCGTCACATGGTGGCGTCGCTCGGCAGCATCCAGAACTTCGGCGGCTACTTCGGCGGGTCGTTTGCGCCGTTCGTCACGGGGCTCGTCGTCGACCGGACGCATTCGTTCGTCAATGCGTTCCTGATCAGCGCGGCCGTCGCATTCGCGGCGGCGCTCGTCTACATGTTCGTCGTGCGCTCGCCGATACAGGATTCGGAAGCGAGCGTGGCGACGGTTCCGGCCATTTGAAAATGCACTGCCCAACATGACTTTCCAAAAGGATCTGTTCGAAGGCAAGACCGTTCTCGTGACGGGCGGCACGCAAGGCATCGGCGCGGGCATCGCAGAGCAGTTCGCGGCGCTCGGCGCACGCGTGATCGCCGCAGGCATCGCCCCGACCGATGCGCAGCGCGAGGCGCTCGGCCCACGCATCGAAGTCGCACCGCTCGACGTCAGCGACGACGCAAGCGTCGCCGCGCTGCTCGAAAACGTCCCGTCGCTCGACGTGCTCGTGAACTGCGCGGGCATGATCCGGCGCGGCGACGAGCACGCCATCGACGTGTTCGAACGCGTGATCGCCGTGAACCTGAGCGGCACGATGCGCCTGTGCGCCGCCACGCGCGAGCGGCTGAAGGCGACGCGCGGCTCGATCGTCAACACGGCGTCGATGCTGAGCTTTTTTGGCGGCGGCCTCGTGCCCGCGTACAGCGCGAGCAAGGGCGGCGTTGCGCAACTGACGAAATCGCTCGCGATCGCCTACGCCGCCGACGGCATCCGCGTGAACGCCGTCGCGCCCGGCTGGATCGTGACGCCGCTGACTCAGGCACTCCAGGAAGACGAAGCGCGCTCGCAGCCGATCCTCGATCGCACGCCGATGAAGCGCTGGGGGACGCCGGAGGACGTCGCGCAGGTGGTGGCGTTTCTGGCGTCGCCGGCGGCGGCATTCATGACGGGGGCGATCGTGCCGGTCGATGGCGGGTATCTGACGGCGTAGCGCGGGAGGGCGTCGATATAATCGTCGCCGCTCCCTTCGCTCACACCTTATGCCATGCCGCCCGCCGCCGATCCCGATTCCGCCAAAGCCACCGGCACCGCCGCGTTCTCGAAATTCATGGCGGTGTTGCAATTGATCGCCGATGTCGCCGAGCCGCAGTCCATCCCGCAACTCGCCGCCGCGTGCGGCTATCCGCGTCCGACGGTGTATCGGATCGTCGGCGCGCTGATCGCGGAAGGGCTCGTCGTGGAGACGGCGCGCGGCAATACGTTTTCGCTTGGGCCGCGCTTGCTGACGCTCGCGAGCCGAAGCTGGGAGCGCTCCGATTTACGCGTCGCCGCCGCCGATGCGCTCCACGAACTGCGCGACGCGACGCAGGAAACCGTGCATCTCGCGGTGAAAAGCGGACCGGACATGGTGTACATCGAGAAGCTGGAGAGTCCGCACGCGGTGCGGATGGCATCACGGATCGGCACGCGCGTGACGCTGTATTCGAGTTCTGTCGGCAAGGCGTATCTCTCGACGCTCTCAGGCGACGAACGCGCCGCGCTGTTGCAAAACGTCACGCTGGAACGCTTTACACCGAACACGATCACCGATCGCGCCGCGCTGGACGCCGAACTCGACGCCACCGCCGAGCGCGGCTACGCGGAAGACCGCGAGGAAAATGAAGCGCAGATTTTTTGCTACGGCTGCGCGATCCGCGATGCGAACGGCCGGCCGCTCGCGTGCGTGAGCATCAGCATTCCGCTCTTCAGGAAGAGCGCGACGCCGTTCGACACCTACGTCGCGCCGTTGCGCGAAGCGTGCCGCGTGATCGGCGAGCGGATGGGACCGGCGGCCGCGCGCTGAAACAACGCGTCAGATCGGCACCCCGAGCGCGCGCAGTTGCGCTTCGGTGTGCGCCGCGTCCGTGTGATGCACGCCGTGCCAGCCGAGCGCCGTCGCGGCTTCGGCGTTGTGCAGGTTGTCGTCGATAAAGACGAGTTCGTGAGGCTGGATGCCCGGTAGATGCCGCTCGATCTCAGCACGCATCAGCGCAAAAATCGCCGGATCAGGCTTCACGACGCCCACCCGCCCCGACACGATCACCTCCCGAAACCGCTGCAGCACCGGATAGCGCTCCCACGCATACGGGAACGTCTCCGCCGACCAGTTCGTCAGGCCGAAGAGCGGCATGTGCACGCCGTCGAGCGCATCGACGAGCGCGAGGCCATCCGCCAGCACGCCGCCGAGCATCTCGTGCCAGCGCTCATAAAACGCGCGGATCAGCGCCTCGTGCTCGGGAAACGTCGCGATCAGCTCGGTGGTGCCATCGGCGATCGTCTGGCCGCCGTCCTGCTGCACGACCCACTCCATCTTGCAGACATTGTCGAGAAACCAGCGGCGCTCGGTTTCATCGGGAATCAGGCGGCTGTAGACGTACTCGCGCTTCCAGTCGATCAGCACACCGCCGAAATCGAACACCACTGCCTTGATCGCCATGCGTCGCCGCTCCGTTCAGATGGGTTGAGTGCGCGTTTCAAGCCACGCCTTTGCCGCGCCCGACACATGCGGCGACACGCGCTCGCGCACCGTCGCGTGATAGGCGTTCAGCCACGCGCGTTCGTCGTCGCGCAGAAGCGCGAGGTCGATGCAGCGCGTATCGATCGGACAAAGCGTGAGCGTCTCGAATTCGAGGAAATCGCCAAACTCGGTCTTTCCGGCCGGCTGGTTCAGCACCAGATTCTCGATGCGGATGCCCCACTTGCCCGGCCGGTAAATGCCCGGCTCGATCGACGTGATCATGCCCTCTTCCATCGCCGTCCACGGCTCGGCGGGCGCGTAGTGCGAGATCACCTGCGGGCCTTCGTGCACGTTCAGGAAATAGCCGACGCCGTGGCCCGTGCCGTGGCCGTAATCCGCGCCCGCTTCCCAGATCGGGGCGCGCGCGATCGAATCGAGCATCGGCGAGCGGACGCCGCGCGGGAATTTCGCACGCGAGAGCGCCATCGTGCCCTTCAGCACGATGGTGAAATCGCGCTTGTGCTCGGCCGTGATCGTGCCGATGGGTACGACGCGCGTGATGTCGGTCGTGCCGCTCAGGTACTGGCCGCCTGAGTCGATCAGCAGCAGGCCGTCGCCTTCGATCACCGAATGCGACGCGTCGGTCGCGCGGTAATGCGGCATCGCGCCGTTCGCGTTGAAGCCGGCGATCGTCGCGAAACTCAGCGTTACGAAGCCCGGCCGGCGTGCGCGCGCCGCCGTGAGCTTTTCGTCGATGGTGAGTTCCGTGATGCGCTCGCGGCCGAGCGCGTCCTCGAACCACGCGAAAAATTCAGCGAGCGCGGCGCCGTCCTGCTCCATCGTCGCGCGGATGTGCTCCGCTTCCGCCGCGGTCTTGCGCGATTTCGCGAACGTCGACGGATTCACGGCTTCGACGATTTTTACCGACGACGGTACTTTTTCCAGCGTGCCGAACGTGATGCGGCGCGGGTCGATCAAAAGCGCGGAGCCGGCGGGCAGCGCGGCGAGCGCTTCGCCCGCGCGGGCGTACGGTTCGACGCGCACGTTCTCTCGCGCGAGTGAGCCGGCGAGCGCGTTCGGCACCTTTCCGTCGGCGACGAAGAGCGCGGCGTCGTCCAGGCCGATCAGCGCGTGCGCGACGAACACCGGGTTATAGCTGACGTCGGCGCCGCGCAGGTTGAAGAGCCACGCGAGGTCATCCAGCGTCGAGACGAAGTGCCATTGCGCGCCCTTTTCCTGCATCGCGCGGCGCACGTCGGCCAGCTTTTCGCCGCGCGCGACGCTCGCGTGCGGCGCCGCGTGCTCGTAGACGCCGCCTTCCGGCAAGCCGGGCCGCGCGGGCCAGACGGCATCGAGCAGATCCAGATCCGTGCGCAGGACGATGCCACGCGCGGTCAGCGCGTCGGCGAGCGCACGCGCCGATGCGACGCCGAGCACAGTGCCGTCGACGGCCACTGTCGCGCCCGACGGCACGTTCTGCGCAAGCCAGTCGACGTGCGGCGCGCTCTGCTGGCCGCCCATCATCTTCATCAATTCGATGCCGGTGCCGGCGAGTTGCGCTTCGGCCTGCGTCCAGTAGCGGCTATCGACCCAGACGCCCGCGAAATCCGCCGTCACGACGAGCGTGCCGACCGAGCCGGTGAAGCCCGACAGCCACTGCCGCCCCTGCCAGCGCTCCGGCAGATATTCGGACAGATGCGGGTCGGCCGAGGGAATCAGCACGGCGGCGAGGTTTTCGCGCGCCATCGCACCGCGCAGCAAGGCGATGCGTTCGGAGAAAGTGGCTGCGCCGGGGGAGTCGAGTCGATCGTTCATGGAGGTCACCCTTGTAGGAGCCGTTCAGGCTTGAAAGCTTCGATGCGCCGCTCGTGACCGCGCATCGACGGGGAAATTTCAGCGCCGCGCCGCCACACCGACCGTCACGGCCACGACGGCGAGCGCGAACAGGGAGCACGAGAGCCATTCGAGCGTATCGCCATCGTGATACAGCCCGGCGACGTTGCCGGCCATATGCGCGACGATGGTGGCAAGGACGCCCGCGCCGAGCGCCAGCAAGAGGTGTCCGGCATGTCGCGAGCGCCGCAGCGGATGCAGCCACCATCCCGCGAGCCCGATCACCGCGCCCAGCACGACGAGACCGGCCCAACCCATCAGCGACGCGTCCCAGCCGAATTCAGAGAAACCGTATGGGTTGGCACAGGTCGTTCAACTAGCATTTTCGCTCTCGTCAACTATAGGTAGCAACGCGCTCGAAGCGCAGCGGTTGAGTTTAGGGGGCCAGGTTGGTGATGGCAAGCGCGCCGCCACAGGCGCGCCAGACTCCCGGCCACTCAGCCCCGCGGCGGCGTCCAACTCATGCGAATCGCCATTATCGACCCGGACGAACACCACGCGGCCTTCATCGGCGCGGCGTTGTCGGCCGGTGGTCACCATTGCCATTTCTTCCGCGCCCCGCTTTCGTTCCTGACGCTGCTGAAACGCGAAACCTACGACCTGCTGATTTCATCGGCCGGCCTGCGCGAGCTGAGCGACGCGGATATCGTCGCACGGGTGCGCTCGGCGGTGCCGCACATGCCGGTCGTGCTGATGGCGACGAAGCCGGGCGAGGCGGATATCGTCGATTGCCTGCGCGCCGGCGCCGACGACTGCGTCACGAAGCCGGTGCGCTGCGCCGAGCTGATCGCCCGCATCGACGCGCTCACGCGCCGCCACACCGCGCGGCCGAGCGTGCCGGAGCGCTTCGGCGAGTATCTGTTCAACGTATCGGAACTGAGCGTGAGTTTCGGCGGCGAACGCGTGATGCTCACACCGAAGGAATACCGCTTCGCGCATCTGCTGTTCTCGAACCTGTCCCGGCCGATCTCGCGCGGGCACATTCTGGAGATCGTCTGGACACGCGGCAGCGACATACAGTCGCGCACGCTTGATACCCACGCGTGCCGCCTGCGCACGAAACTGCGGCTGCGCGCGGAGCACGGCTACCGCCTGACGCCGCTCTACGCCTACGGCTACCAGCTTGACCGAGTCGAGCCGATGAGCGAAGCGTTTGCTTCCGTCGAACCGCTTTTGGCCGTGGCGCCGTCCACCCCGCTCATGCCTTATGCCGTCTATAAATGAAGGAAACCGGGAAACGCTATAATATTCGGCTATCTACAAGGCCATCAGATCAGGCCCAATACATGCAGCTCCTCACGATCGGAATCAATCACCACACTGCGCCCGTCGCCTTGCGCGAACGGGTGGCGTTTCCGCTCGAACAGATCAAACCTGCACTTGGCGCCCTGAAGGACGTTTGGCTGGGGCCGCTCGCGAAGGTTTCGCCGGAAGCGGCGATTCTTTCCACCTGCAATCGCACGGAGCTCTACTGCGCCACCGACGACCAGGCCGCCCGCGAGGCCGCCGTCCACTGGCTTTCGAAGTACCACAATCTCCCGGTTTCAGAACTCGCGCCGCATGTGTATTCGCTGCCGCAGTCGGAAGCCGTGCGGCATGCGTTTCGCGTGGCGTCCGGGCTCGACTCAATGGTGCTCGGCGAAACGCAAATCGTCGGACAAATGAAGGATGCCGTGCGTACGGCGTCCGAGGCCGGCGCGCTCGGCACCTATCTCAACCAGTTGTTCCAGCGCACCTTCGCCGTCGCGAAGGAAGTCCGCACGACGACCGAAATCGGGGCGCAATCCGTTTCGATGGCCGCCGCCGCCGTGCGCCTCGCGCAGCGCATCTTCGAAAATATATCGGGCCAGCGCGTGCTGTTCATCGGCGCGGGCGAGATGATCGAACTCTGCGCCACGCACTTCGCCGCGCAAAGTCCGCGTGAGCTGGTCGTCGCGAATCGCACCGCCGAGCGCGGCGAAAAGCTCGCGGGCCGCTTCAACGGCCGCGCGATCCCGCTCTCCGAACTGCCCGCGCGCATGCACGAATTCGACATCATCGTGTCGTGCACGGCATCGACGCTGCCGATCATCGGTCTGGGCGCGGTCGAGCGTGCGGTTCGGGCGCGTCGCCATCGACCGATTTTCATGGTCGATCTGGCCGTGCCGCGCGACATCGAACCCGAAGTCGGCAAGCTGAACGACGTGTTCCTCTACACCGTCGACGACCTCGGCGCGATCGTGCGAGAAGGCAACGCGTCGCGTCAGGCGGCGGTCGCGCAGGCCGAAGCGATCATCGAGACGCGCGTGCAGAACTTCATGCAGTGGCTCGACGCGCGCAGCATCGTCCCGGTGATCCGCCACATGCACACGCAGGCCGACGCGCTGCGCCGCGCCGAAGTCGAACGCGCGCGCAAGCTGCTCGCGCGCGGCGACGACCCGGCGGCGGTGCTCGAAGCGCTCTCGCAATCGCTCACGAACAAGCTGATTCATGGCCCGACGCACGCGCTCAACCGCGCGAGCCGTGAAAATCGCGACCAGCTCATCGACCTGATGGGCGGCTTCTACAAGCACGGCAGCACGCTGCCCGACCCGTCCGACTCAGGTTCTTCAGACCGTTAGCGGCCTGTTCCTTGCTTTTCCCATTGCTCCGCAATTAGAAAACGCGGACGCTTCCTTTTTTAGCACCATTCTGCGGAGCCCCGCTCCACACCCGCCCGATGAAAACGAGCATGCAAAGCAAGCTCGACCAGCTTGCAAGACGGCTGGCCGATCTCAATGGCCTGTTGAGCCACGAAGGCGCGACCTCCGATATGGATCAATACCGGAAGCTTTCGCGCGAACACGCGGAAATCGGTCCGGTCGTCGAGCAGTATGGGCTGTGGCGTCAGGCGCTCACCGACGAAGCCACCGCGCAGGATCTGCTCACCGAACCGTCGATGCGCGATTTCGCCGAGGATGAAATCGGCGAGGCGCGCACGCGCATGGCGAAGATCGAAAGCGACTTGCAGACGATGCTGCTGCCGAAAGACCCCAACGACGAGCGCAATATCTTCATCGAAATCCGCGCGGGCACGGGCGGCGACGAATCCGCGCTGTTCGCCGGTGACCTGCTGCGCATGTATCTGAGGTACGCGGAGCGCAACCGCTGGTCGGTCGAGACGATGTCGGAAAGCGCGTCCGATCTTGGCGGCTACAAGGAAGTGATCGTGCGGATCGCCGGCCAGGGCGCGTACTCGCGGCTCAAGTTCGAATCGGGCGGGCATCGCGTGCAGCGCGTCCCGGCAACCGAAACGCAGGGGCGCATCCACACCTCGGCGTGCACGGTCGCGGTGATGCCGGAGGCCGACGAACTCAGCGAAATCGTGATCAATCCGGCTGATCTGCGCATCGACACGTTTCGCGCATCGGGCGCGGGCGGGCAGCACATCAACAAGACCGATTCCGCCGTGCGCGTGACGCACTTGCCGACGGGAATCGTCGTGGAGTGCCAGGACGACCGCTCGCAGCACAAGAACAAGGATCGCGCGCTGAAGGTGCTCGCCGCGCGCATCAAGGACAAGCAGGCGCACGAGCAGCACGCGAAGGAAGCCGCGACGCGCAAGAGTTTGATCGGCTCGGGCGACCGGTCGGAGCGGATTCGCACCTATAACTTTCCGCAGGGGCGCATGTCCGATCATCGGATCAATCTGACGCTCTACAAGCTCGAAGCCATCATGGACGGTGATCTCGACGAGCTGATCGGCGCGCTCGTCAGCGAGCATCAGGCGGAATTGCTCGCGGCACTCGGTGACGCGGAGTGACGACGGTCGCCGAGTTGCTACGCGCGTCGCCGCTGCCCGCGCTCGAAACGCGGATTCTGCTCACGCACGTGCTCGGCTGGCGGCGCACGGAGCTGATCACGCGCGATCAGGAAGCGCTCGATGCGGATTTTGTCGAGCGATATCAGGCACTTGAGGCCCGTCGCGCGGCTGGCGTTCCGATTGCGCAGATCGTCGGATCGCGCGAGTTTTTCGGGCTCGATTTCGACGTGACGCCCGATGTGCTGATTCCGCGGCCCGAAACCGAACTGCTGGTCGAAACGGCGCTCGGGGCGCTCGACGGTCGCGAAAACCCTCGCGTGCTCGATCTCGGCACGGGCAGCGGCGCGATTGCGGTCGCTATCGCTCACGCGCGCGACGACGCGCAAGTCTGGGCGGTGGATCGATCAGAAGCGGCGCTGGAAGTCGCCGGGCGCAACGCAGCGAACCTCCTCCACCCGGCGCGCTCCGGCGGTCCACTCACCTTCGTGCAAAGCGACTGGACGCAGGCCGTCGATCAGTCGCTACGTTTCGATGTCATCGTCAGCAACCCGCCCTACATCGCCGACGACGATCCGCACCTGACGCAAGGCGACTTGCGCTTCGAACCGCGCGCCGCCCTCACCGATGCCGCGGACGGCCTATCGGCCATTCGCGCGATCGTCCAGAGCGCGCCGTTTCTGCTCGTGCCCGCTGGCGCACTGTGGCTCGAACACGGCTACGACCAGGCCGCCGAAGTACGCGCGCTGCTCACCGCTCGCGGATTCACCGAAGTACGCACGGCGACCGATCTCGCCGGCATCGAACGCATCAGCGGCGGCGTTTTCACCGCCTGAAGCGCGCGCCGGAAGCCCCGCTGCGCCTTCAACTCGTTTGAGCGAAATCCGCTATCATTTCACTCTAATTCCGTTCAATCCCAGTACAAAACCGCCCCGCAGGAACGTCATGGACACCCAAGAACGCATCAAGCAAATCGTCGATCAAAACCAGGTCGTCCTTTTCATGAAAGGCACGGCGCAGTTCCCGATGTGCGGCTTTTCGGGCCGTGCAATCCAGGTGCTGAAGGCATGCGGCGTCGACAACATCACGACCGTCAACGTGCTCGAAGACGAAGGCGTCCGCCAGGGCATCAAGGAATTCTCGAACTGGCCGACCATTCCGCAGCTCTACGTGAACGGCGAGTTCATCGGCGGCTCGGACATCATGATGGAGATGTACCAGTCGGGCGAATTGCAGCAACTGTTCGCCGCAGCCGCCTGATTTTCAGACTGACGTGAACGCGCCCGCTGCCGTGCCGCGACGGCTGATCGTCGCCATCACCGGGGCAACGGGCGCCATCTACGGCGTGCGTCTGCTCGAGACGCTTCGCCGTCTTCCGGGCGTCGAGACACATTTGCTCGTCTCGACAGCCGGCTGGCTCAACATCCAGCACGAACTTCAATTCGACAAAGCCGACGTCCAGGCGCTCGCCGACGTCGTCCACAGCGTGCGCGACGTGGGCGCGAGCATCGCGTCGGGCTCGTTCGCGACCGACGGCATGATCGTCGCGCCCTGTTCGATGAAGACGCTCGCGAGCATCGCGCACGGGCTCTCGGACAACCTCATCACGCGCGCCGCCGATGTCGTGCTGAAAGAACGCCGCCGGCTGGTGCTGCTCGTGCGCGAGACACCGTTCAACCTGGCGCATCTGCGCAACATGACCGCCGTCACCGAAATGGGCGGCATCATTTTTCCGCCGATGCCGGCGTTTTATCATCGCCCCGCGTCGATCGACGAGATGGTCGATCACACGGTCGAGCGCGTGATCGACATGTTCGGCGTTCGCGCGCCCGTCGCCGCCGAATGGCGCGGCATGCGCGGCGAGACCGATTAACAACGCCCGCGACACAATTCGTTGCTCGTCCTGCCGTTTATTAACCGAACGGCCGCGCCTATAGTGAGAGCAATCCCCTTTGAGGCTTGCTGCAATGTCCCGACTTCCGAGCGTTTTCATCTCCCACGGCGCCCCGACGCTGCCCATCGACCCGTCGATGCCGTCCGCCGAATTCGCCTCTTTGGCCGATCAATTGCCGCGTCCGCGTGCCATCCTGATGCTGTCGGCGCATTGGGGCACGGCGCAGCCGGTCGCGAGCATCGCTACGCAGCCTGAAACGATCCACGACTTTTACGGCTTCCCGCCCGCGCTCTATGAACTGCGTTATCCGGCACCGGGCGCGCCCGAATTGGGCAAGCGCGCCGCCGAGCTGCTCGCCGAGCAAGGCGTTCCTGCCGCGACGGCCGATCACGGGCTCGATCACGGCGCCTGGGTGCCGCTGCTTCTGATGTTCCCGCAAGCCGACGTGCCGGTCGCGCAGTTGTCGATCCAGCCGCGGCTCGACGCCGCGCATCACTATCGCGTGGGCCGCGCGCTGCGGGCGTTGCGCGACGAAGGCGTGATGATCGTCGGATCGGGGCAGATCACGCACAACCTGCGCGCCGCCGATTTCGGCGCGCGTCCGGAAGACGCCGACCCGCGCGTGACCGAATTCACAGACTGGTTCGAGGCACGCCTCGCCGAGCGCGATATCGACGCTTTGCTCGACTATCGCCGCCGTGCGCCGCACGCCGTGCTGATGCATCCGACGGACGAGCATCTGCTGCCGGTTTTCAGCGCTCTAGGCGCAGCAAGCGACGATTTCACGCTCGGCATCCAGTCGCTCGGCACGTTCCAGAAAACGCTCGCAATGACGAATTACGTGTTCAGCTAGGCACAAAAAGCCCGCCTCGATCACTCAGGCGGGCTCTATTACCGTCTAAAAAACTCACGCGCCGACTTTGTGCAGACTATCGTCGCGGCTTTCGCGTTCGTCGAGATGCTCGCGGCGATACCCGGTGTGCACCCCCCAGTAGTAGAAAATGAGCGCCTGCACCCACGGATACGGCCACGTGCTCATGTACTGAATCGAACGTTCGGCTTCGATCGGAATGAAGGACACGATGGCGATTCAGTTCGCTCACGCGCGGATGAAACCGACCAGCGCACCGTGCGAATAGCGTGCATAACGCACCATCCCGCCGATTCCGGAAAGATTGCGCCAAGTTCGGTGTAGATGAGCGCGAATCACCCTAGCGACGATCGACGCAGGCCCGGCAATTCCCCGCCCCGCCATGCGCCGAAAAGCCACGCCGATCCGATGATCGAACCAAGCCCGCAGCAGCAGCGCCGTTAGTCCGATGTTCCGTCAAAATGACCTCGTCACTCACTTCCCTTCATCTCGAAAGCCAAAACCGGCAGCGGCGCGGATCGCTGTGAAGCCTTGCGGGCCGGGCATCCGGCGAACACAGACACACTTGGTGCAACCGGCTAAAAGCCGCGTAGTTTAGCGGTTGCACCCGTCGAATGCAGGAGTGAGGAGGCAGAAAACAGCGAAAAATTCACCGTTGCTAGCGGAATGCAACCAAAAATGCAAGCTTCGGAGGAACGGGCGTTGGCGAATCTCAAAAATGTCCCTTCGGAGTTGTCGGATTTATTGACCTTCCGATTGTTTCGCCGTATAAAGCTTCTTGCAGGATTTCAAGTGGCGAGTGAATTGGTCTTTCGTAGTTCGCCCATCACGGTACTCCGGTTGGTCCCATTGCCCCTTCCTTGATTTTCATGCACACCCGGGCTTCGGCCTTATTCAACTTCTTCAGGAACAAGTAACATGGAAACCGGTACCGTCAAGTGGTTCAATGACGCAAAGGGCTTTGGCTTTATCACGCCGGACGGCGGCGGCGAAGATCTGTTCGCCCATTTCTCGGAAATTCGCGTGGAAGGCTTCAAGACGCTTCAGGAAAACCAAAAGGTTACCTTCGAAGTGAAGACCGGCCCGAAGGGCAAGCAAGCTGCGAACATCAAGCCGGCCTAAGCCTCTTGGGTTCACACACGAAAAACCCCGCCTCGGCGGGGTTTTTTGTTATCTGAATCTGCTTCGGTTACGAAAACATGCGGCGCGCGTAAATTCCAAGGCCTGTCGCGACGCTGGCAAGCCGGTCACCGAACACGGCCTGGGCGTCCGGAAACGCCGCCGCCAGCCCGTCCGACAGGAACTTGAGCCCCGTCGATCCGCCCGTGAAATAGACGGCGCCCACATCGCCCGCTTTGACGCCCGCGCGGCGCACCGTTTCCCCCGCCGCTTCCACGATCCGGCGCATCTCGTCGCGGCCCGCGTCGATCAGTTGCGATTCGTCGAACGCAATCCGCAGCGCTTCCTCCACCTCTTCCATGTCGATTTCGGTCGTGCCGCCAGCGGCCACGTCGATCTTCGCCTCTTCCGCGTGCGCAGTGAGCGCGTGCCCGAGCCGCCGGTCGACGACGCGCATCAGCCGCTCGTGATGCCGCACATCCGTGTACAGATGCCGCATCAGTTGCAATTCGCCCGTGCGCTTCGGCGCATACACCGTGTTGATCAGGTGCCACGTCGCGAGATCGAAGTAGACGCGGTTCGGCACCTCGCGCCCTTCCGTGTCGATCGACTGGTAGCCGAGTTCGCGCAGCACCGTCGCGAGTTCGACGCGACGGTCGAAATCCGTCCCCGCGACGTGCACGCCGTAGTGTGCCAGCACGTCGCTTTTGCGATCGAGCTGCATTGCGCGCTCCGGCCCCACGCGCACGAGCGAAAAATCCGACGTACCGCCGCCGATGTCGGCGACGAGCACGAGCCCTTCCTGCGTCAGCCGCGCTTCGTAGTCGAACGCGGCGGCGATCGGCTCGTACTGGAAGTGGATCTCCCGCAGTCCGATCGCGTGCGCGCACGCTTCGAGTTGCTTTTGCGCGAGGTTGTCGGCGCGCGGGTCGTCGTCGACGAAGAAGACCGGGCGGCCGAGCACCGCGCGCGTAATCGGCTCGGGAGCGAGCGCCTGCGCCTTCTGTTTCAGATGCTGCAGGAACAGCGTGATGACGTCGGTGTACTTGATCGCGGAGCCGTCGCCGAGATCGGTGCTCTGGTCGGCGAGCGGCGAACCGAGGATGCTCTTCATTGAACGCATCAGGCGGCCGTCGAAGCCGTCGATGTACGCCTCCAGCGCCGCGCGTCCGTAGGACTGGTTATCCTCGTCGGTGTTGAAGAAGACGGCCGTGGGCAGCGTCAGCGCCTCGCCTTCGACCGGCGCCAGCCGGATCGATTCGCCTGCGGGCAGTGCGACGGCGGAATTCGACGTGCCGAAATCGATCGCGCAATAGGTCATGGACGTGGCGGCTCCGGCCAAAGCCGGGTCGCGAGCAAAAGTGGAGCGCGTTTTTATCACGTTCCGGGGAAGGCATCAACCGGCACGCAGCATTCCTGCATGACGGAACAGAACTTGCTCGGAACGCCGGTAATTTGTGCTTGCCGGCCCTCTGGCCGGTTCCGTATCTTCACCTGAAAGAATACGCGGCGATACCCAGATACCCACGCAAATGACGCAAACGACGACGGAGCATCATTCGAGCCACGACCCATCCACGATCATCGAAACCGACCTGCCCGGCCGGCTCGATCGCCTGCCGTGGGGCCGCTTTCACACGCTGATCGTGCTGGCGCTCGGGATCACCTGGTTGCTCGACGGGCTCGAGGTAACGCTCGCGGGCGCCGTGGCGAGCGCACTCAAAACGAGTCACGTGCTGCGATTTTCCAACGCCGATGTCGGGATCGCGGGCAGCGCGTATATCGCGGGCGCGGTGCTCGGCGCGCTGGGTTTCGGCTGGCTGACCGACCGGCTCGGGCGCCGCAAGCTGTTCTTCATCACGCTCTTTCTGTACGTCGCGGCGACGGCGGCGACCGCGTTCTCGTGGAATCTCGCGAGCTTCGTGCTGTTTCGCTTCCTGACTGGCGCGGGCATCGGCGGGGAATATACGGCGATCAACTCGACGATCCAGGAATTCACGCCCGCCCGCGTGCGCGGCTGGACCGATCTCGCGATCAACGGCACGTTCTGGGTCGGCGCGGGCATCGGTGCGGCGGGATCGATCGTGTTGCTCCACCCCTCGTTCTTGCCCCCCGACTGGGGCTGGCGCGCGTGTTTCCTGATCGGCGCGGTGCTCGGGCTCGCGATTCTACTGATGCGCATGTGGGTCCCCGAAAGCCCGCGCTGGCTGATCACGCACAATCGTGCAGACGAGGCGCGGGAAATCGTCGAGGGCATCGAGGCGCAGTTCCACGCGCACGGCGTCACGATTCCCGATACGCCCGTCAAGCCCCTGCGTCTGCACGCGCGCGAGCACACGAAGCTCGGCGAAGTCGTACATACGCTCTTTCACGCGCATCGGCGGCGTTCACTCGTCGGCCTCACGTTGATGACAGCGCAAGCCTTCTTCTACAACGCGATTTTTTTCACCTATGCGCTCGTGCTGACCGACTTCTACGGCGTGCCGGGCGATCACATCGGCTGGTACGTGCTTCCGTTCGCCGCGGGCAATTTCCTCGGTCCGATCGTGCTCGGCAAGCTCTTCGACGTGCTCGGCCGGCGCCGCATGATCGCTTTTACCTATGCGATTTCGGGTGTGCTGCTGACCGTTTCCGGTTATCTCTTCGCGCACGGAATGCTCACCGTCACGACGCAAACCCTCTCGTGGATGGTGATTTTCTTCTTTGCGTCGGCGGCGGCGAGTTCGGCTTATCTGACCGTCAGCGAGACGTTTCCGCTCGAAATCCGCGCGCTCGCGATTGCCGTGTTCTATGCGTTCGGGACGGCACTCGGCGGAATCATCGGACCGACGCTCTTCGGCCATCTGATCGATACGCACGAGCGCAGCGCGGTGTTCGTGGGCTATATGATCGGATCGGTGCTGATGATCGCGGCGGCGGTTGTCGCGGGGATCTGGGGCGTCGCGGCCGAGCGCAAGTCGCTGGAGGAGGTCGCGCGGCCGCTTTCGGCAGTGGCGGAGGAATGAGGCGGGTTCTGTCTCGGAAATGTGCAGGTGGGTAACGATTCGTCGAGGGTCGTCCAGAGACGCAGACGTCTCTGGACGCGCGCTCTCACTCGAACCCTTTCCCCCAAGCCCCATCGAACGCGATCTCGCTCAACGGGACCCGCGAGCGCGGCGCCGCTTCCCGCTCCCGCAACTTGTCTTCGAGCGCGTTCGCATCGCCGTAATGGCCGAGCGCGATCATCGCGATGACCTGCACGTCTTCCGGCACCGCGAACTTTTCGCGGAACGCACCAGCATCGAATCCGCCCATCTGGTGCGCCGCGAGACCCAGCGCATGCGCCTGCAAAACCAGCGCCATCGCCGCCGCGCCCGTGTCGTACAACGCGCTGCGGTTCACGTCGCCCTTGGGGCCAATCGTCTGCGCAGTCGCGCAAATCAGCACGGGCACGTTCGCGTTCCAGCCCTGATTGAACGGCACGAGCGTATCGAATGCGGTCTTGAACTCGGCTTCGTGGCGATGCCGGTCGAAGGCGACGAAGCGCCAAGGTTGCAAATTACTCGACGACGGCGCCCAGCGCGCCGCTTCCAGCACCTGATGCAGTTGCTCGCGCGTCACGGGCTCGTTGGAATACGCGCGCGGACTCCATCGGCCGGCGATCAGATCGTGGATATCGATTTCAGTCGGCGCTTTCTTCTCGGTCATGGATGATTCCCTGTTCGTTGAAAAACGGCGCCAATCGGAAGGCCGATCAGCGCCGCAAAATGACAAGGATAACCAAGGTCGCGGCCGCGCGCCGAAGCCCGTCGCGCCACGTCTGCCCGAGCACCGGTCAGGTCGTCGCGACGCCCACGCGCTGCGCCGGACGATTGATCCGCAGCACGAGAATCGAGGCGACGAGGCACAGGCCGCCAGAAATCATCGTCGCGACGGTGTAGGTGCCGAGGCTCGAACGCAGCATGCCGCCGCCGAGCGCCGCGAACGCCGCGCCCAGTTGATGCCCCGCCACGACCCAGCCGAACACGATCGGCGCCGAGTCCTTGCCGTACACGTCGGTGGCGAGGCGCACGGTCGGCGGGACGGTCGCGATCCAGTCGAGGCCGTAGAACACGGCAAAGAGCGGCAAGCCGAAGAAATCGATACCGAACGCATACGGCAGGTAGATCAGCGACAACCCGCGCAGCCCGTAGTACCAGAAGAGCAAGTAGCGCGCGTTGAAACGGTCCGACAGCCAGCCCGAGAGCGTCGTGCCGAAGAGATCGAAGATGCCCATCGCCGCGAGCAGCGACGCGCCCTGCACCTGCGTCATGCCGTAGTCGGCGCACATCGCGATCAGGTGCGTGCCGACGTAGCCGTTCGTGCTCGCGCCGCAGATGAAAAAGCTGAAGAACAGCAGCCAGAAGTCGCGCGTCTTGCTCGCCATGCTGAGCGTGCTGAACGCCACCTTGATCGGATTCTGCTGAGGAAGCGTCGATGCCGGCGGTTGCTCGGCCGTCTCGCCGATCGGACGCAGCGCCAGATTCGCCGGCCGCTCAGGCAACAGCCACGCGACCAGCGGAATCACGAGCGCAGCCGCGCAGGCCACGATCAGCACGACGGGCTGCCAGCCGACGCGCTCCGAAATCGCCGCCAGAATCGGCAAAAACACGAGCTGGCCCGTGGCCGAACTCGCAGTGAGAATGCCCATCGCGAGGCCGCGATGCGTCGTGAACCAGCGATTTACGATCGTCGCCGACAGGGTCAGCGCCGCAACGCCCGTCGCCCCGCCGACCAGCACGCCCCACACGAGCACCATCTGCCACGGAGCCGTCATCATCGACGACACGCCGACGCCCGCCGCCAGCGTCGCGAGCGCTGTAAGCAGCGTCGGGCGCACGCCGAAGCGCTGCATCGCCGCCGCCGCGAACGGGCCGGCCAATCCGTACAACGCGAGATTGACCGAAATCGCGAGCGAGATCGTGCCGCGGCTCCAGCCGAACTGCTTTTCGAGCGGCAGCATCATCACGCTCGGCGTCGCGCGCGTGCCGGCCGCCGCGAGCAGCACGAAGAACACGACGCCGACCACGATCCATCCGTAATGCAATCGGCCCTGAAACCGTCTCGCTACCCAATTCATCGCTGCTCCAGTTTTGGATGTCGCCCTGCGACACTATGTAACGTTACTGAACAGTAACAATAGGTTGCGAGCTTAGTTACCGATCGGTAACATGTCAAGTATCGCCTCTCGAAATTCAAGGACATGACTTTGGCACGCGCACCGGGTGAAGCGGGCAAGACCGCCGGCAAGAAGACCGTTCGCACGGACGGCGCCACCGCGCAGGAACAACTGCTCGACGCCGCGCAGGATCTCTTCTATCGCGAGGGGATTCGCGCGATCGGCGTGGATGCGGTCGTCGAGCGCGCGGGCGTCAATAAAATGAGCCTGTACCGGCAGTTTTCGTCGAAGGAGGAGTTGGTCGTCGCTTATCTGAACCGGATGGACGAGCGGTTCCGGCGACGCGTGGAGGCGAGTTTCGCGCTGCATCCCGACGATCCCGCGAAGCAGCTCGTACAGGGCATCGACGATCTCGTCAGGCGCGCGTCGGCGCCCGAGTATCGCGGCTGTCCGTTCGTGAACGTCGCGTGCGAGTTTTCCGATCCGGCGCATCCAGCGCGGCAGTCGGTGGCGCGCAACAAGCAGTATCTGATGCGACGGCTCGTCGAGATCGCGACGGCGGCGGGCGCCGCGAACCCCGCCGAACTCGCCGATGCGCTCGCGCTCTTGGTCGATGGCATCTATGCGACGAGTCAGACCTATGGCCCCGGTTCAGGCCCGATGCGCGCGGCGTCGCGCGTCGCGGCCTTGCTCGTCGCCGATGCGTGCCCGCCATCCGTCGCTGAGCAAAAAGAAAGGGAAGCACCATGATGGAGCGCAGCACCCGCGAAGCCATCATCGCAGCGACCCAGCGCTGGCTGACGCGCGCGGTGATCGGGCTGAACCTGTGTCCGTTCGCG
The DNA here is from genome assembly GCF_001544475.1 of Caballeronia humi. Classification (GTDB taxonomy): domain Bacteria; phylum Pseudomonadota; class Gammaproteobacteria; order Burkholderiales; family Burkholderiaceae; genus Caballeronia; species Caballeronia humi. The sequence goes on from NZ_FCNW02000042.1 coordinate 44,577, forward strand.
AAGAGCGTACATGTGAAAAATCAGATTCGCTACGTGGTGAGCGAGGCGCGGACGATCGAGGACGTGGTCGTCGATTTGTCGAAAGAACTCACGGCGCTCGCGGACGCATCGCCGGAGCAAATCGATACGACGCTATTGATCGTGCCCGACGCCCTCGCCGACTTCACCGACTACAACGACGCCCTCTTCTTCGCCGAGCGACTCGTGAAGCAGATGGGTTTCGCGGGCGAATTGCAGATCGCGAGCTTTCATCCGGCTTACCAGTTCGAAGGCACCGAACCGGACGACATCGAAAACTACACGAATCGTGCGCCCTATCCGATCTTCCACGTGCTGCGCGAGTCGAGCATCGAGCGCGCCGTCGATGCGTTCCCCGACGCCGCCGACATCTACGAACGCAACATGGAAACACTGCGCCGCCTCGGCCACGACGGCTGGAATGACTGGATGTCCAAGCCCTGATCGGCCACTTAGTGTGTGAAGAAACGTTCGCGCAGTTCGTCGAGACCGAGCGTTTCGAGCACATCGGAGAGACGCTCGGCAGGCTTGCCGCGCGGCAGGTCCTTGAACTGGGCGATGATCAGTTCATTCTTCATCGAATGCTCCCAGCCGACGAGCTCCGTCACACTCACCTGATACCCATGCGATTCGAGCTGCAGGCAGCGCAGCACGTTCGTGATCTGGCTGCCGAACTCACGCGTATGCAGCGGATGGCGCCACATTTCGGTGAGCACATTTTTCGATAGCGAGTGGCTTTTGTTCTTGCGCAGCACGCTTGCGACCTCCGCCTGACAGCACGGCACGACCACGATGTACTTCGCTTTCTTCTGCAGGGCGAACTGGATTGCGTCGTCGGTGGCGGTGTTGCAGGCGTGAAGCGCGGTGACGATATCGATCGAATCGGGCAACTGATCAGACGTAATCGATTCGGCCACCGACAGATTCAGGAAAGACATTCCGTCAAATCCCAGTCGAGTAGCCAATTCTTTCGATTTTGTCACAAGCTCTTCACGGAACTCAATGCCGTAGATGTGTGACCGATCCCGCAGAGTCTTGAAGAACAAATCGTAGAGAATGAACCCAAGATAAGACTTGCCTGCTCCGTGATCGGCAAGTGACACCGAACCTTCGCGTGCATGGACGTCCGCGAGGAGCGGCTCGATGAAATGAAACAGGTGGTACACCTGCTTCAACTTGCGACGACTGTCCTGATTCATCTTGCCGTCGCGAGTCAGGATGTGCAGTTCCTTCAGCAGTTCGATCGACTGGCCGGGGCGGATTTCGTGTTTGGTGGAAGCGTCGGCGTTGCCGGCCGGGGACGCGGAAGACTTCTTGGCCATCGTGTTGGGTGCCTTACCGGTAGAACGCAGGATGAAAGCGTAAAAAAGCGGAGCTTGTTCGCGCGAATGTGCGCTAACCGCTGGTCTTTCAGTTGCAAAACGGGAAGTTTACCCAAAAGCGCACAGACGCTCTCGTTCCCGAAGCCCGTGACACGGCATGGCAATGAGTATGGAACATTTTGTGCATCGTCAGACAGACCAAGGCCAGTGGGAACGACGATGCTACGCCGGCACACGCAGCAACGTGCCGACGACCGATCAGGAAAGACAAGCTGGTGGCGAGCCCGCGCCGCTCGACGATGTCGATGTCGTCACCCGCGACTGGCTTTTGCTACGTAACACCTAACGCATAGCGCGACGATGCGACTCGTACGACGCCATGAACATGAGAGGACGGCGATGGACGCGATCCCGGACAAGAAAGCCGAGAAGCAGTTTCAGGAAATGCTCGCGGCATTGACCGCAATGCCCGCGTGGAGTGAGAAGCAGCAGCTCGAGCTGGAGATGGCCCGCGAAATATCGGTGGAAATGTTGCGCCTCGCAGAATCGATGCGCGACGGCAGCACTGATATCGAGACGTGCCTGACGATGCTCAAGTACGCCAAGGTGATGGACTTCGTATTGACCACGCTGGCCTCGCGGCGGGAAATCGCGCCGCAGACGCTGCGTGTGATCTTCAAGCTCGCGGGCCTGAAGGTCGACGAGGCCTATCCCGGCTGATCACGCACGCTGACCGGGCTGGCTAGCCCGGTCAGGCTGAAACGGCGACAGCATCCGGCGGCCCGCTTCGCAAAAAGCGGGCCGTTTTACCCTTTGCGACGCGTCATCAGTCGCGCGCAGGAGGCTTTCATGTGCCGCTGCATCGCGGCTTGCGCCTGAATGGCGTCGTGATCTTCCAGCGCTTCAAGAATTTCCCTGTGCTCGGCGAGCGCCGCCGCCCACGTATCTTCCCCTTCGAAGTGCCCCCGAAGTTTCGACGACAGCGGACTATGCCGTTCGTCGAAGAGATTCGCGACCGTTCTCACCAACACGTCGTTGTCGGACAGTTGCGCGATCGCCAGGTGAAACGCGCGATCGGCGGCCATCGGCACCTGCCCGTTCGCCACTTCGCGTGCCATCGTTTCATATAGCGTACGCAGCGCCTTGAGCGCCTTCGGCTTCGCGAATGGCGCCACGCTCGCCGCGATCGCGCCCTCTATCACGAGGCGCGCGGTCATGATTTCCTGCGGACTCTCGCCGAGTTCCGCTGTCGACTGCGGTGCGGCCGCAGCCGCCGGCGTCGCGCTGATGTACACGCCCGAGCCCATGCGGATCTCCACGCGCCCTTCCAGTTCCAGCGCAACCAACGCTTCCCGCACCGACGGCCGCGACACGCCGAGCGTCTGCGCCAGTTCGCGCTCCGACGGTAGACGGCCATTCGGCGCGAATCCCTGCTGCTGGATCAGGTCGCGCAGCTTGTCCGCTATCTGAAGATAGAGACGGCGCGTCTCGACAGGTTTCACGCTCACTTCGCGGCTCCTCTCAAAAGCTCGGGGAAAACGTGGATTGTAATCAGCGCAAGCGTTGACAGGCGGTAAAGCGCGCTCGCGTACTTCGCCGACCATTTACAAGTGGCTTGACCAGTTAGTTTTATAGACACTAACATGCAATCTGGTAAGGCCAAAACAACGATCCTCAACGATACGAATCACTCCAACACGATGAGCAATCCGATCTTGCAATTCGGCACGAGCCGCTTCCTGCAGGCGCATGTCGACTTCTTCGTCGCAGAGACTGCGCGGTGCGAGCCGTCGAAGGCGCTCGGCAAGATCACCGTCGTGCAGACGACGGCGAGCGCCGAAAGCCGCGCGCGCCTCGACGCACTGCGGGCGACCGGCCGCTATCCGGTGCGCATTCGCGGACGCCGTCACGGCGAGACGATCGACAGGACCGTCGAGTGCGACGCGATCACCGAGGCGCTGCACGCCGACGACGACTGGACGCTCCTGCGCGAACGCGTCGCGCATGACGTGCAGACCATCGTCTCCAACACCGCCGACACCGGCTACGCCCTTTTCGATGACGATACCGCCGATCTCCTCGAAGGCCGTCGCACGCCGCGCGGCTTCGCGGCGAAGCTCGCGGTGCTGCTGCACGAGCGCCATCGCGCGGGCGGTGCGCCGATCACGCTCTTGCCGTGCGAGCTCATCTCGAATAACGGCGACACGCTGCGCGATCTGGTCACGCAAGTGGCACGCGGCTGGAACGCCGACGACGCATTCATCGACTATCTCACGCAGCGCTGCGTATGGGTCAATTCGCTGGTGGATCGCATCGTGTCCGAGGCGATCCAGCCGGTCGGCGCGATCGCCGAGCCGTATGCGCTCTGGGCGATCGAGCGCCGCGCGGGCATGACGCTGCCGTGCGAACACGAAGACATCGTCGTCACCGACGATCTCGCCCACTTCGAGCGCCTCAAGCTGCTGCTGCTCAACCTGGGCCACACGATGCTCGTCGAATCGTGGCTCAAGCAGAACGGCGCGCCCGACATGATCGTCCTCGATGCAATGCGCGGCGCGTCCTATCGCGATGCGCTAGAAGCCGTGTGGCAGGACGAAGTGTTGCCCGTTTTCGATGCGCTCGGCCAGCACGATACCGCGCGCGCCTATCTCGCCGACGTACGCGATCGCTTCGAAAATCCGTTCCTCGTGCATCGTCTCGCCGACATCGCGCGCAATCACGAAGAGAAGAAGGAAAGGCGCTTCCGGCCGGTGATCGATCTCGCGCAGCAGTTGAATGTGCGCGTCGATCAGCCGCGCCTCCTGGCGGCCCTCGCTTGACGCAGTAAAGCGCACAGGCCCGCCACAGAAGCGGGCCGAGCGCGGCAGCAAAGACGAACCGGTGCCACGGTACCGGTCCATTACATGACATGACAGACATGGCCGCTTCTGGAGGAGACAAACGATGCGCAAGATGCGTTGGGTGGTGATTTTTCTATGCTTTCTGGCAATCGCCGTGAACTACATTGACCGCGCGAATCTCGCGGTCGCCGCGCCGCAGATCGAAAAGGCGCTGGGGATCGGACCCGCTGAAATGGGACTCGTGATGAGCGGCTTCTTCTGGACCTACGCGCTCATGCAGATGCCGTTTGGATGGTTCGTCGATCGCGTCGGCGCGCGGATCGCGTTGCCGCTCGCCGTCGGCTGGTGGTCGCTCTTCACCGCGCTCACCGCCGCCGCGACCAGTGTCGCGGGCATGTTCGGCTGCCGCCTGATGCTCGGCATCGGCGAGGCGGGCGCGTATCCGTCGTGCGCGAAACTCGTCGCGCAATGGTTCAAGCCGGAGCAGCGCGCCTTCGCGACCAGCATCTTCGACAGCGGCTCGCGCGTCGGCTCGGCGCTCTCGATTCCGGTCGTCGCGCTGATCATCAGCTCGTTCGGCTGGGAAGCGTCGTTCATCATCACCGGCGCGCTGGGCGCCGTCTGGATCCTCGGCTGGTTCCTGATCTATCGCAATCCGTCGCGCGGCGATCTGACGGGCGCCATCGACGCACCGCCGGTCGTCCGGGCCGCGCCGAAGACCAAGGTCACGTGGGGCTCGCTTTTCAAGTACCGCACGCTGTGGGGCATGATGCTCGGCTTCTTCTGCCTGAACTTCGTGATCTACTTCTTTATCACCTGGTTCCCGAGCTACCTCGTGCAGACGCACGGCTTTTCGCTGAAATCGCTCGGCACGCTCGGCATGATTCCGGCGCTGATGTCGATTCCCGGCGGCTGGCTCGGCGGCGTCGTATCTGATTCGCTCTACAAGCGCGGCTGGAGCCTCACGGCGGCGCGCAAGACCTGCATGGTCGGCGGCATGCTGCTCTCGTCGATCATCACGCTCTCGGCGTTCACGACCGACATCCACCTGATGCTCGCGTTCTTCGGCATCGCGTACGGCAGCCTCGCGTTCGCGGCGGCCAGCATCTGGTCGCTGCCCGGCGACGTCGCGCCGACGCCCGATCACGTCGCATCGATCGGCGGCATCCAGAATTTCGCATCGAACCTCGCGGGCATCGTCATCACGACGTTCACCGGCTTCATGGTCGAAATGACGAAGGGCTCGTTCACGATTCCGCTGTGCGTCGCGGGCGGCTTCTGTTTCCTTGGCGCGTTCAGCTATCTTGTCATCGTCGGCAAGATCGAGCCGCTCACCCGCGACGACGACGATTCCACCGCGGCCTCCGACCGCCGCGCTGCCACCCCGGTATGAACATCATGTCCACACTCCCTACCGATCATGCAGTCATTCGGCTGCATCCCAACGACGACGTCGTGATCGCGACGCGCCAACTGATGTCCGGCGCGCGCATCGCGTCGGAGGATCTCGTCGTGACCGGGCTGATTCCGCCCGGCCACAAGATCGCCACGCGCGATATCGCGAAGGGCGAGCCGGTCAAGCGCTACAACCAGATCATCGGCGTGGCGCGCGAGGCGATTGCGCGCGGCCAGCATGTGCACACGCAGAACCTCGGCATGGCCGAATTCGCACGTGAGCACGAGTTCGGCGTTGATCGTCACCCGACCGACTTCGTGGAGACGCCCGCGACCTTCATGGGCATCCGCCGCGACGACGGACGTGTCGCGACGCGCAACTTCATCGGCGTGTTGACGAGCGTCAACTGCTCGGCGACGGTCGCGCGCGCCATCGCCGACTACTTCCGCCGCGACGTGCATCCGGAAGTGCTCGCGGATTATCCGAACGTCGACGGCGTGATTGCCCTGACGCACGGGCTCGGCTGCGGCATCGACATGCAGGGCGAGGGCCTCGCGATCCTGCGGCGCACGCTGGCCGGTTACGCGGTGCATCCGAATTTCCACTCGGTGCTGTTCGTCGGGCTCGGCTGCGAGACGAACCAGATCGCTGGCGTGCTCGAATCGAGCGGACTGAAGGAAGGCGAGCGGCTGAAGAGCTTCACGATTCAGGACAGCGGCGGATCGAGGAAGACGGTCGAGCACGGCATCGCGCTGGTGAAGGAAATGCTCGCCGACGCGAACCGCGTGAAGCGCGAGCCGGTGCCGGCGTCGCATATCGTCGTCGGGTTGCAATGCGGCGGCTCGGATGGCTATTCCGGCATTTCCGCGAATCCGGCGCTGGGCGCGGCGGTCGATCGGCTCGTGCGGCATGGCGGCACGGCAATACTTTCCGAGACGCCTGAGGTCTACGGCGCCGAGCATTTGCTGACGCGACGCGCGGTGAGTCGTGAAGTCGGCGAGAAGTTGCTGGCACGCATCGCTTGGTGGGAAGGCTATTGCGCGCGCAACGGCGCGGCAATGGACAACAATCCGTCGGCAGGCAACAAGGTCGGCGGACTCACGACGATTCTTGAAAAATCGCTTGGCGCGGTCGCGAAAGGCGGGACGACGAATCTTGTCGAGGTGTATGAGTATGCGCAGCGGATCGATGCGAAGGGCTTCGTGTTCATGGATTCGCCCGGCTACGATCCGATGTCCGCGACGGGGCAGGTCGCGTCCGGCGCGAATTTGATCTGTTTTACGACGGGGCGCGGGTCGGCTTATGGATGCGCACCGTCGCCGTCGTTGAAACTCGCGACGAATACGGCGCTCTGGGACAGGCAGGAAGACGATATCGACATCAACTGCGGCGGGGTGATCGATGGGACCGCTTCGATCGATCAGCTCGGAGAAGCGATTTTTCAGATTATGCTGGATTGCGCGTCAGGCGTGGCGTCGAAGAGCGAGTTGCACGGATACGGACAGAATGAGTTCGTACCCTGGCAGGTGGGGGTGGTGACGTGAGTGTTTGCATTTCGCGCGTGCCGGTGAATAGCCGGCGCTCGGCCTTTTGAGGGACGCCGCTTTTACTCAGTGCCGGCGAGGTTGAACGGTGGCGTGCGCGTCTCGACGTCCGCACGCCGCGCCTTAAGCCAGCGCGTGCGTTTCCATCATCTTGAGCGCCACCGCTTCGGCGACCTCGATCCCATCGATCGCCGCCGAATAAATCCCGCCGGCGTACCCCGCGCCCTCGCCCGCCGGATAAAGCCCTTCGACGTTGACGCTCTGATAGTCCTCCTTGCGCCGCACCCGAATCGGCGACGACGTGCGCGTCTCGACGCCAGTCAGCACCGCATCGTGCATCGCAAACCCCGGAATTTTTTTATCGAGTTGAGGCAGCGCTTCACGGATCGCCTCGATCACATATTCCGGCAGCGCGGTACTGAGATCGGTCGGTCGCACGCCCGGTTTGTACGACGGCTCGACCGAACCGAGCGACGTCGACGCCCGCCCCGCGATGAAATCTCCGACGAGTTGTCCGGGAGCGCAATAGTCGCCGCCACCGAGTTCGAACGCTCGCTCTTCCCACTTGCGCTGGAACGCGATGCCCGCGAGTGGACCGCCGGGAAAATCCCCAGGGGTGATGCCGACGACAATCCCCGCGTTCGCATTGCGCTCGTTGCGCGAGTACTGGCTCATGCCGTTGGTCACGACGCGGCCGGGCTCCGATGTCGCCGCGACGACGGTCCCACCGGGGCACATGCAGAAACTGTAGACGGCGCGCCCGTTGCTGCAATGATGGACGACCTTGTAGTCGGCGGCGCCAAGCAGCTTATGCCCGGCGAATTTTCCGAAACGGCTCCGGTCGATCACGCCTTGCGGATGCTCGATCCGAAATCCGAGCGAAAACGGCTTCGCTTCCATATAGACACCACGCTCGTGCAGCATCTCGAAGGTATCGCGCGCACTATGGCCCACCGCCAGTACGACGTGTTCGCAGCGCAGCGTCTCGCCGTTCGCGAGCTTGAGCCCGCGCACTTTGCCGCCGTCGATCTCGATATCCTCGACGCGGCTTTCGAACCGCACTTCGCCGCCGAGCTGGTGAATGGTAGCGCGCATCTTTTCGACCATGCTCACCAGTCGGAACGTCCCGATGTGTGGCCGGCTCAGATAGAGAATGTCCTCCGGCGCGCCGGCCTTGACGAATTCGTCGAGCACTTTGCGACCATAGTGCTTCGGATCCTTGATCTGGCTGTAGAGCTTGCCGTCGGAAAACGTGCCGGCACCGCCCTCGCCGAATTGCACATTCGATTCCGGATTCAGCACGTTCTTGCGCCACAGGCCCCAGGTGTCCTTGGTCCGTTCGCGCACAGCCTTGCCTCGTTCGAGGATGATCGGGCGAAAACCCATCTGCGCGAGAATCAACCCGGCGAACAGCCCGCACGGCCCCATTCCGATCACGACCGGTCGCGACATTTCCGATTTCTCAGGCGCCCTCGCGACGAAGTGATACGCCATGTCAGGCGTGACGCTGCAGTGCGGAACGGCGTCGAGACGCTTGATCGCGGATGCTTCGTCTTTCACTTCGACGTCGACGATGTACGTGAGTTTGATGTCCGAGCGCTTGCGCGCATCGTGAGCGCGACGAAACACGGTGTATCGGATGAGGTCACCTGATGGGACGTCGAGACTTTCGAGGCGCGCGCGAATGGCGACCTCGAGGTCTGCGTCGGCGTGATCGAGGGGGAGTTTGACTTCGCTTAGACGTAGCATGAGAACCTGTATGCGGCGGCCGTCGGGCAGGCCTGCTTGCGATTTTAATGCGTTTGAGTTCGCGCAAGGCGAATCATCCGATCGACGAACGAGTGACCGCGCAATGAATGAAACGTGATTATCCGTCGAAGCAGATTCGGAGGTTGTGCGTCCGCCGCATTCGCGCAGATGCAGGCCAAGCTCGACAAGCATCTGCAATAAGATGATGTTGTCGTCTCATTGTCATCAAGTCAACGGCAGCGCTGCCGCCATGGCTCCGTGCTCGGGCGAGCACCTGGTTGGCGCTGGATTGCGTCATCGTCATCGCGTTTGATCGCTTGCCAAACGATCCCTTGACCGCTAGACAGCCGACCGTGGTCGCTCAGAGCTCATCCCTGTAACACGACGCTACACCACGTCATAGCTGCCAATCGCAGGCCTTAGCAGATAGACCGGAGTTGAGCTTGCGCGACTTGACGCACCAAGCCACGACTTAGACGTACGCCGCAACGCAAAAACCCCACTTTTGGGGTGGGGTTTTTGTTTGAGGCATGAGGAGCCTGACGATTACCTACTTTCACACGG
>NZ_FCNW02000043.1 GCF_001544475.1 Caballeronia humi
CCGGTGACCATCACGCGCGAAGTCGCAGTACAAGTCGAGCGGGCGTTGTCGCCTAAGCTATGGACCGAGTTGCGCCGGGCGTTGGATGAGCGCTGCGGCGGGACATTTCCGGATCAGGACGAGGCCGAAACTCGGCAGTGGCGCACTGCGCGCGCGGCGATCCTGCTGATGGGCGATTCGGGGCTGCGGCGCGACGAAGCGGCGCACGCGCGTCGGGAAGCGCTGCGCCCCTACGTGGGTCAATCCGTCCGCCCATCTGTGCGCCCCTCGCCTGAGGGTTCGAACGACACTCCGGTGTGGGCCCTGACGGTGATTGGCAAACGGCGCAAGCAACGCACCGTGCCGGTCAGTGCGGCGACCGTCGCTGCCTTGCGCGACCACTGGATCGACCGTGAACGGGACTTCGATGCCCCGCTCGATTCCGCCCCGTTGATCGCGCCGCTCGCGATTCCCGCTACCCCGAGTGCCTTGAACAAACACGGCGGCGCCGTCGAAGCCGCCTATACGGCCGATGCGTTCGGTCACCTGGTGCGTCAGGCGCTGCAACGCCTGACCACCGAGTTAGCCGCGCGGCCCGGTATCTCGCCCGCTGACCTGGTGCAGCTCGCGAACACCTCCGCGCACGCGTTCCGTCACACCTTCGGCACGCGGGCGGTCGCGCGCGACATGCCGATCGATGTGGTGCAGACGATTCTGGGCCATGCGTCGCTGCAAACGACCTCGATTTACGTGCGGGCCGAGCAGCGGCGTGTGCTCGAGGCAGCCGCTCAGTATTACGCCGGTGACGCCGAGGCTGACGCCGGATCTGCATCACCACGCCGACAAGAAGGCGGGGTGAAGGATCTGTGAAGACGTTAATCTTTCGGCCGCGCGACGCGACGGAACTTGAGCAAAAGGAGGGTAAGAGGCATCATGCCGCCGCTTTTTGATACGTCCAGAATCCGAATGAACCCGAGCGATAAAACCGCCGAGACGGCGCACGAGTTGAACTTCCATGAGGAGCTACCGAGTCAGGCGGCGGACGTCGCCCAGCCGGCGTTCATTAGGGCGCATTTGATCGAGCGGCTCACCGCTCGGCTTGGGCTCGACAAGCCAGATGCCCATGCGCTGGTGGACGCGTTTTTTGAGTTGATCATGCAGGCACTAGGAGACGGCGAAACGGTCGGACTGTCGGGGTTCGGCTGCTTTCAGGTGCGCGATAAACGTGCGCGACCCGGGCGGAACCCGAAGACGGGAGCCGCGGTCCCTGTTGCGGCGCGACGGGTGGTGCTGTTTCGCGCCAGCCGGATCCTGGAGTCTCGAGTGCGCGGCGTCACCCATCCCGACGACTAAGCCACCGCAAAGCCACCGCAGCCTCGCGGGCGGCCGGCAGGCCACATTGTCGCGCATGGGCGCAGAAAGCTTGCAATATGCTTTCGAACACGCTTTAATGAGGCTGTCTGCATCCAGCGTGAATCGAACGCTCTTATTAGAGGACCTTGTCGTGCGTTTTGCTTCGAATTGCTCTCTCGCGTCGCTTCGTCTTCCGTCTATGGTCGGAACGGCGGGCGGTACGCGTGAAGGATCGGAGACAGCGAAATGCACTCGGAGCCGCGCGTGTCCGGCGGACAAGTCAGCACTTCCTTCCGCCCGGCTCGCCTGACAACCAAACCTCAGACGCAGGCCGGGCTCACCCCTCCAAGCAAACCCCGTCTCTAACGGAGCGGCGACCGTCGTACGGGCACGCCTGTCCCGACATGCGAGTTCGCCTTCGTTAAGCCGTGGGACATTATCCAACGCGAACTGCCTCGTGCCGCTTTTCTGGCGGTGTGGTCGCTATCGCGTTCGAATTCAAAGACGTCGCTGACATGAGAGTGATTTCCTACATGACGAATATGCAACCGTCGCGCAAGCCGGAGCGTTCTGGTGTCGTGCAACATCCTCGCATAACGTCCGCAGGCGGCCCGTCAGAAACGCTAGCAGCGCGTTTGCGAGCGGGCCAATGCTCAGCGTCAAAGCTGTGCGTGGACTACGCGGGCTACGTTTTGACAGCCACTGCGCCCCCCGCGCATGCGCATTTATATTCGGCTGACCTGTTGGTTGAACGACAAGGCCACCGCAAGCACAGCGTTCGTGGACTCGACTATTTCTACGACGCGGCGCAAGCACTCATGTATTCGATCGAGTGGGGCCGGCTCTGGGTGAAGAGCAACGTAAGAAAGCATCCCGAAGCGACACATGAACACAGTCACAGCCGAAGCAGACGGTGAGCAAGGAAAGGAGGCCGTTTCATGAAGACGATCAATACGTCGCCGACCAATCGAGGTTTGCGTTATGTGGCACGCGATCCCGAAGACACGCGTACAGCGCTTCTCTATTGGCTGGGAACGGCCTTACCGGCGCGAGCAGCGAACTTCTCCGAAGTGACGCAACGTCTTTCCCCGCTGATGCAAGTTGTGTTTCCGGATGAACGGCCCGGAGTATTCGTGAACCCACTTGCGGTGCGCCAGGTGATACGAAACGGAAGCCTCGAGCGCCTTATTTTCGTGGACGGTTCATGGCTAGACGTCTGGTCGGGTGGCAGTTGCACGGACCTTTGTAACCTTCACGCTTCCAGGAGGCATATATGCCGCTAGTTCAAGTTGGCTCCTTCGCTGATTCGCGATCACGCTCCGACAATTCGCGGATTTTATCCGAGACCGACATCGCGCGGCTCAAGCGAGGCGGGTATCTGATTACCGCCTCCGCTCAGCAGCGGGCGCTCCTGGAGGAACTGGAAGCGATGGCCGTGTTCGTGGATTCCGCCGACGTTCCCCCGGACGTCATCACATTGAATACGACCCTCGAGTGCGTCGATGTCGGAGGAGACGTCTATCGATGGACACTGGTCTATCCAGATGAAGCCGACTACCAACGAGGACGTATCTCGGTGCTGTCGCCCGCGGGGATTGCGCTGCTCGGCGCGCGGTGCGGTCACATAGTGGACTGCCGGGCGCCGAGTGGCTCGTTGACTCGGTATCTGATCAGTCGGATTGTGCAGCAGCCCGAAAGTAGTCGCACGACGGATTAAGCAAGATAGAAGTCCGTGAAGTGACTTGCTCGTCGCGCAGACCGCTACCGTAGCGTAGGGACTCGATGACTGCCGTTGGCTCGAAAGCGGACGTCCAAATCTTTCCCGGTCGACTGACGCGGGGTCGCAAAGCGAGATCCGTTCGGATTCTTGCTGGACCATGCCTGCGTAAGTGACCTGTCGTAAGATTAGTTCGCATGCCTGATAAATCGTATTATCGGGATAGCGTTTGCGGGGTAGAATTAGCCAATTCCGATTTACCAGAGCGGGCAGGGGCCTGTGGCACAAGCTTTTCCGCCGAATCACCATGAGCGGCACGACAGGCAGGACCAGTCGAGCGATGCAGTGCCCGACGAGCGATGGTTTAGCGAGGCACCGACCGCCGCCGTCGCGCAGGCGGTGCTCTCCGTCGACGCCGCCGTCACCCTGAAGCGCCGGGCCGCCGCCGCGTGGCTGACCGCGCCCGGCGATGCGGTGCCGTTGCTGCCGGTGAAACCCTCCCGGCTCGAACTGGCGGTCGTGATCGCGCTCGCCGAAACCTTCGGCACCGCCCTCAGTGCGGCGCCGCGCTTCGTGCCGGTGCTCGATTTCATCGCGGACTACGGCGCGGTGAAGCTGGTGCAGCGCGTGATGTATGGGTCGCCCCCCGAATCGGACAACTGCGCCGACTTCGATGTCACCGCGTACGCCGCTGAAAACGCGCGACTGGCGGAACTGCCGCGTGAGGCCCGCACCGCGTTCGAATTTCTGTGTGCAACCTGGCTTGAGGCGTTCATGGCGCAGGCCGCACCGGCACCGCCGTCAACGAACGGTGGAAGACGCGGCCGCGACGAGTCAATCGACGAGCCAGGCGACGAGTTCGATGAGGAGGGTGGCGATGCCTGAGCGCGCCTCCTCGTCCCCGGAAAGGCTCACCGCAGCGACGGCGCGTGCCCCGGAAAAGCTCACCGAAAAGCTCACCGAAAAGCTTACGCTCGAGCGGCGCTACACCACCAAGGATTTCACCGCGCTGCGCGCGTACGTGCAGCGCATTCCGCCCGCGGTGATTGCGCGCACCTACTACGATCCCGACGAGGATGCGCACGCGGCGACGCCCGGCGCGATGGAGCGGCATCTCACCACGATGCTCGACGCGCTGGTGGCGTTGGCGCTGGCGCACGGCTCGACCGCGCTCGCCGAGCACCTGCGGGCGTCGATCCGTCAGCACGGCCACGCGAAACTCACGGCGGTCACGTTCCGCATGGTGACCGAGGCGGCGCAACTGGCCGCGCTGCCGCCGCGGGCCGATCATCCGATCGGCGCCTGGCTGCGTCCGCGCGTGGCGCGGCGTCTGAAAGGCGAGGGCATCCAGACGCTCGGTGAACTGGTCGCGTTCTGCAACCGGCGCGGCGGCAGCTGGTGGCGCTCGATTCCGCGCATCGGCCCGGGCCGGGCATGCGCCATCGTGAGCTGGCTACGCAGGCAGCAGGCGTCCCTGCAACTAACGATCGAGCCCGACGTCTCCTCCGTGGAACAGGACGGCGTCCCGTTGATCGCGGCCGAATGGGTGGAAGTCAGGCGGGCCCCAAAGGTGATGGGATGCGATCCAAGCGGCGGTCCGGGCGGTAATCCAGAGGCGGGTCGACTGACGCTCGCGCCGCTCGAGCGGCTCGCCGTGCCGCATGCTCTCTCCGGCGCCGCGGGCGAAAATCGCGCGACGGCCTTCTGTTATATCCAGGCGAACCACGATCTCGATGCGGTGCGCGCGTATCTGAACCGCTTTCGCGATCAGCCGAAAACGCTGCGCGCGTACACCAAGGAGCTGGAGCGGTTCCTTTTGTGGTCGGTGGTGCTGCGCGGCAAGGCGTTGAGTGACCTACGCGTGGACGACTGCGAGGCGTACAAGGACTTCCTGAAAGCCCCGGACCCGCGCTTCGTCGGTGAGCGTTTCCCGCGACACTCGCCGCGCTGGCGGCCCTTCGCATCGAGCGAGCTGTCTTCCGAGTCGCAACGCTACGCGGTGCGAGCGCTTCGGGCCGCGTTCGCCTGGTGGGTGGATGTCCGCTATCTTGCCGGCAATCCGTGGAAGGCGGTCAACGATCCGACGGTGATCAAGCGGGAACACGCGATGAAGATCGAACGCGCCTTGCCTGCCGATCTGTGGCGCAAGCTGCGCGACGAGCTCGATGTGCGCTCAGCAGAAGAGAGCGGGGCGACGGCCGGTGAACAGTGGCGCGACGGCCGAAACGGCGTGCAGTGGCGTGCCGTGCGAGCAGCGATTCTGTTGATGGGCGATTCGGGTCTGCGGCGTGAAGAAGCCGCAAGCGCCCGGCGCGAGGATCTGCGCCCTTCATCCTTTGGAACACCCGAGCGACCCGTCTGGGAGCTGACGCTCGTCGGCAAGGGGCACCGCGAACGCACCGTGCCGGTGAGCGCCGCGACGCTGAACGCGCTGCGCGCGCATTGGCGCGATCGGGGGCAGGATTTTGGCGGCGCGACCGAAGAAGACAAACAGAGCGGGCCGCTGCTGAGCCCCGTCGTCATTCCGTGGACCGACACGTCACGCCGGCGACATCGAGCGGGGCAGAGCAAGGAGGGCGGGCAGGGAGAGCCTGCGAATGAAGCGGGCTACACCGCGGACGGACTGAACCGGCTGATTAGTCGAATGGTCACCGAGCTGGTCGAGACGATGGATGCGTTGAGCCTCGATGAACGCGTGAGGCTGGGGCAGTCGAATGCGCATGCGTTTCGACACACCTTCGGCACCCAGTCAGTCGCGGACGAGGTGCCGGTGGACGTCGTGCAGAAGGTTCTGGGCCATGCGTCGCTGCAGACGACGACCATCTATGTCCAGGCCGAAAAGCAGCGCGTGGTCGAAGAGGTGGCTCGCTACTATGCCGGCGTCGCCACGCATAAGACGGGGCAATAAGCAGTAGCTCATGCAGTCGGACGAACAACTGGGGAAGTTCGCTACGGCTGCATATTCCCACGCCCGATTGCGTATCGAACTAGACCGGTTAGTTCCCCGCCTTACGCGTCTTTATGTCTTTCATCTGTTGCGCCGGCCATCGGCGCCTTTTACACTTCCGGCACCCGACGCTGAACTAAGATGACCGGTCGACGAGTTACAGTGCGCCTGCGAGATGAAGAGGAAGATGTGGCAATTCCGCCCTTAAACAATATTGGTTTGCTACCGCCCGGCGTTCACGCGTGCAACCTCGACGAAATCCCGACATGGTTCGAAGGTGACCTTCTGCGGCACCGAATCTGGATGGGCTTGGCGCAGGTTCTGCCTCAAATGAGGGCGCCCTTCACAACGCATGCGGTTCCACAGGGTCGACTGATCCTCGGTGGAAGTTTCTTCAGCGACAAGCCGAATCCAGCGGATATCGAAGCCACTGTCGTCCTGGATGCATCGCATCCACCCACATTAATGGGACGGTTCGTCGAGCTCTTCTACACATCGCACAGTCAATGGAAAGACGAGCACCTCGTGGACTTCTACCCGACCTTCCCGGGACAGAATGACTTCTCTGCCTTCTTCCAGTATGTTGGAGTGAAAACGGCGAACGCTAAAGGGCTTCAGCCGAATGATTTGCGGGGCGTTGTGGGGCTCTCGATATGGTGACGAACAACAAAGCATACGTACAGAAGCAGGCAGCCGTCTGGATGGAACAGGCTACGGCTGCTTGGTCGTACCTGGAGAAGACGGGTCAGGTAAGTCACGAACAGTTCTGGGGACCATCGAACCCGTATCTCAAAAAGATATCGGAGCTTTTCGAGAACGACTTTGCCGTCGCGCGACTGATCGATTCTTCGGATCTCGTGATCCATGCAGAGGGGCCCGGTGCAATTCATCACAGCCCAAGTCTTGGAGCTGTAAATTGGTTGTGTTCCCGGATGGAACGGCGACTTCGAACGCTCGTCGAATCCGTCCTGCCGATGAACGAACGTCAAGCACGGGCGGTTTCCAGAGACTTGGACCTTCGTCTAACGGGACTGGCAGCTGGAAGCTTGTACTTAGGGTTTTCGGTAGCGCCGCCGCAGCCGCGCCTCGGCTTTGAAGCTGCTGACGAGCAAGCGATGTCACTCGTTCGCGATGCTGTCGAGAGCTTGCCGCTGGTTCCTCAGTTCGTGACGGACACCGACGTCAGTCCAGAGATCGCGAACGCTCTTCCTGACCCAGCGCTCAGAGACGCGGCTATCGTTGCCGCGCACGATTTGGCGCCCACTGGAAGGAAAGGAATTCATACGGTGGAGATCAATGCGCCGAGGAGCCATGCTGCCAGTTCGGTCTTGGGCCAACGCGAGAGAGTCATTCTCCGAGACAATATGCGCAGCCCGCTAATTGGAAAGAGGTATCGCGGTAGCTTTGTCGGAGACCTTCGAGCGTTGGACCTGGACACAGGTCGTGCTTCCCTCCGACACGTTGCGGACGACATAAATTCGATCCGATGTGTATTCGCAAAGAACATCACTCTGGCTCAAAAGATGTATGGGAGGACCGTCCGTGTCACAGGCGAATATGAGGCGGGAAAAGATGGTAAGCCGCGCCTCATGAAAGTGTTTGAGATTCAGGAGGCAAACTTGGACCTCAATGCGAACGACGACTAGTGCGCCTGCCGGAGGGCGGGCAGCCATGGAGAAGTTCTTCGGTGCAAGATGCCGACGCGATCATAGGTATCATAGGTACCGGGCTGCCAGCTCCGGATCAGAGTCGGCAACTGAGAACCTATTTTGCCCCGCCTTTAAATCCGTGCATGCAGAAACGCCCGAGCGCGCAGCCTCCGAACAACGCGCCAAGCACTTTGGTTTGGGTGCTAGTCCATCGGCCGATGTGGTTTTTTAGCAAGGCAGCAAAGGCCAGGAAAAGGAAAACAACAATGACGCACATTGGGGTCGGGGAGGCTCTATTCCACCTGCTATTGGCCAGCGCGCGCTACGGCAGTCACGTAAATCTGACTTCTGCAGATTTCAGGCTGTCTGAGGAACAGGTGGTGGGTCTGCTGCAGGTGGTCGCCGAAACGCATGGCGGAAGACTTATCCTGCGCAGAAACGATTACGACCAGGTCTGGCTACTGATGCAGGTCATAACGTTCCCGATGCAACTCGAACTGAAATGAAAATGGGTTCGGAAAATGCCTGAAACCGAGAAGTTCACGCAGTCAGATTATTTCAGTCTCCTGGTTTCCAGCGAACCGGGTCATTGGAATTCAGGACAAGGCGATACCCCAGCTTCTCGCTATCTCAATGAGACGGTCGAGGCGGTCACGGTGCCGTTCACGCCCCTCGATGATGCAGCGGCTGCGCGTTTGAAGGCTATGCCAGCCGTATTCGCTTGCGAGACGAACACTGAGAATCCGACGCCTGCCCGGCTGGGCCGCATTACCCGAATCCAGCATCGTCAAGCGGCCTATTACCTGCACTTCGAATTCGATGAGGCAGTGCCTCCGATTTCTCAGAGCGCGCTCGCCGGGCTTGCCCGTGAACTTGACATTAATCAGCGACAACGCGGCATAGCTGAGCTAAGCACGACACACTGGGCGGTTAAGCAGGCGGATCTATACGACGTCCTGCGCCGTCACGGACTTGTCGACCTTCGGCCCGCGATAGAGGGCGCGCCCGAGTCTCCCGTGAGATCGCGACCACTACAGGCCGGCGTTGACGCGCTGGTCGGGTCTACTGGCTTGCCGCGAGTGTTCATCGTCCACGGACGTGCCAAGGGTGCCAAACATGAGGTCGCGCGGTGGATCGACGGCCTTGGACTGAAGGCGGTCATTCTCGATGAACAGATCAGCGTCGGAGAAACGATCATTGAGCAGTTCGAACGTGAAGCGAAGGCGATCAGCTTTGCGGTGGTGCTACTGACACCAGACGACGTTGGGGGCCTTCAGGTGACGAACGTCGTCCCTCCCAATCTCCAGCCTCGCGCCAGGCAGAACGTCATTTTCGAGCTTGGTTATTTTGCGGCGAAGCTAGGAAGAGGGAAGGTATGTGCACTGCGGGAGGGGAATGTCGAGGTTCCCTCTGATTACAGCGGTGTGCGTTACATCGGCTATGACGATCACGGTGGCTGGAAACTGCCTCTTGTGCAGGTGTTGCGCAGTGCCGGGTTACCCGTGGATCTAAGCCGGCTATAAGGCTGCCGCACGCGTTGGATGCTAGGTGCCTGCCGGCTAGATTACCAAGAAAAATTCGAAGGTTGGAAAGTTGAGACGCAAAACGAGCTTGGAGCTTCCAGACGATGAGCGCTGCGGGGACGGTCCAGCGCGATCGGCTGATATTCCAGAATCTTGTCCATTAGATCAGTGACTTACGGAGAAAATTCGAAGTCTAGGACGCTAATTGACGAATTTAATGCGGACTTATGCGAATTGACGACTTTATTTCGTTCGGACTGGAATTAAAGTCGTCAATTCCCAGCCGTAGATCCCGCTGGCGCCTCGATTGCGGATTGACAGTTTTATTGCGTTCTACGCGAGCCGCGTGCGAACTCGCAGCAAGCTGGATCGACGACAACGATGTGCAGGCGTGGAAAGTCGCAACTGGACGATTCACACGCTGAAGACAAACCCTATGGCTGACGTATGGGGTGTTGTTTCTGGGCTGGTCCCTGCCGCGTCCGGACTGGGTGGTGTCTGGCTAGGTGGGTGGCTGACATCACGACGTGAACGAATCCGAGACACCGCGCAGAGTCAGAAAGACATGACCTATCTGGCGATCCTGGTTGTCGCCCATTTGGATCGATTGGTCGACGGCTGCGTGGCCGTTGTCAGCGATGATGGAACTAGTTACGGCCAGCCTGCTGGTAAAGATGGTTGCCACGAGCCCACCGTTGAGATGCCAACCTTCGAACCGCTCTCGTGGGAGGTCAACTGGAAGTCGTTACCCCCGAAGTTGATGTACGAGATTATCAACCTCCATTACACGATTGAGGTTTTGAACCACAAAATTGCCAATGCGGCAGGGCATGACTCTCCGCCCGACTATGCGGATTATTTCTGGGAGCGTCGGCATGGCTACGCCGTCCTTGGACTGCATGTGTCGAACTTCGCCAAAGAGCTCCGCCGGCATGCCGGTCTACCGATCGCCGTACCCGCGCCCGATGAGTGGTCTCGCGACGAATTCTTGAAAGAGCGCAAAGACAAGCTCGAGGCCAAGAGGCAAGAGAGTCGAGAAGGATAGGTGCGTTGGTGTGGTCGTGGACGACCCACCAAGGCTGCACGCGGGGATCGGAGCAGCGCGTCGCCGCCCCCGGATGCGGATCGGCTGATTTCGCAGGGAGCTGTGCGCGTAGAGCATCGAAAAGGAGATGATGCTCACGCGAGGTAGCAACTATAGCTTCAAATCGTTTTGATCGTGATCATCAAAAAGATGCGCACTTAAAATCTTCATGAGATATGATTTCCGTACGCCACAGAACGCAACTCCTTCATGCCCGAACCGTCCATTCCTACCGCACTTGATGCCCTAAACCAAGCTCAGCGAGAACGGCTGGCGTTCATCGACTTTAAAGTATATTTTTGCGGCGAATTTCGCCGCGCGGATCTGGAAAACCGGTTCGGGATCGCTCCCGCAGCAGCCACCCGGGACCTGACCGCGTATCGATCGCTTGCACCCCGCAACTTGGCCTACGACCCGAGCGCCAAGATTTATGCCTTAGGCGACAGCTTCGCGCCGCTTTTCGAACTCTCTCCCGACCGCGCACTGACTTGGCTTCGCCAAGGCTTCGGCGACGGACTATCGCTCCGAGCGAAACGGCTGGTGCTAACCGCCGACGCTGGACTGCTGGCGCCACCTCCGCTCGACACGTTGGCGTCGCTGTCTCGTGCGATCCACCAAGGCAGCCCCGTAACAGTCACCTATTTGTCCTTGTCGTCGGGTGCTTCGCGGCGTCCCATCGTGCCCCTCGCTTTAGTCGAGAATGGCTTGCGCTGGCACGTACGCGCCTACGACCGCAAGAACGGAAGGTTCGGCGACTTCGTGGTCGGGCGGATCACGCAAATTGAGCAGGTGAACGACGCGGTCGCCGACCACGAGCGCATTGCGGAAGATATCCAATGGAACCGGGTCGTCGAATTGGAGTTGGTGCCACACCCGGGTCTTGAACACCCCGAAGCCGTGGCCGCAGACTACGGGATGACCGATGGCGTGTTGCGGGCACGCGCTCGAGCCGCCGTCGTCGGCTATGCGCTCCGGCGATGGCAGGTCGACTGCTCCACCGATCATTCGTTGCCGCCGAACGAACATCACCTGTGGCTGCGTAACACGCCGACGCTATACGGCGTCGAGAGTGCGGAGATGTCGCCCGGATACCGGTGCGTCCCGCAAACCGAGGAGAGCGCATGACGCCATCCATGCCTGTCACGCTTCGGTTTGCGGAGGCGATTGGCGAGATCCTTACGGCTGGGCCGATCCGGGACGACCTGCCGCCTCTTCCTTTCCGCTACTACATCTAGCGGAGCGCCGTGCCGACCGTGAAACAAACGAATCAGATCAAGGGGCGCTTGGGGCTCTATAACGCCGAGATCTCCGCAGGCTCGCTCATGCCGCCGGAGAGCCGCCGCATCGCGAAGCTGTTACTTGAACGCCCGACGCCGGAGCAATGGGACGCCGCTCTAAAGGATGAGAATCTTCTACAGAAGAAGCCGGCCACCGCCCGTCGTCAAGCACGTCTCATCCGCAACCGCCTTGAGACGCTAGACGACGAAGGCCTACGTCTAGTCGTAGAGGGCGAAGGCGAGCTGTGTGGCCAAGTGTTGCTGGCTGCCGCCGTCCGCCACAACCGAATTCTGAGCGACTTCCTGCGCGACGTGTATATCGCCGATCTGCACCGGCTGGAGAACACGCTGAGCCATCGCCAGTGGGAGGCGTTTCTCACTGAGTGCGAGCACCGGGATGAGACCGTGGGCCACTGGGCCGTATCGACCCGCGAGAAACTTTTTCAGGTCGTCGTGCGCATCCTCGTCGAAGCGAAATACATCGATTCCACGCGCCGCAAGGGCCTCACACCCCCGATGCTGCACCCCACAGCGCGTGCTTACCTAAAACGACTGGGGGACGCCGAGACGCTCGCCCGCATGGAGGTCAAAGCATGACTACATCCTTTGAGGAGCGCCTCAACCACGTCTTGCCCAGGCTCGCGTCTCCCGACGTGCTCGACAACAGGGGCGCCGGCGGTGAGATTGGCTTCTGGATTTTCGATTACCCGCCGGAGCACGAGATGCAAATGCGCTCGTGGCTCTCGGACGTGATCGCGCCGGGTTTGCGCAAGCAAAAGCCCGATCTGCGCTTTGCCGTCATCGACCTCTTCGAGTGCGTCATCGGCCTGCTCGAGGAGCGGAGTCTGTTGGTAAAGGCATTCGATATGCAATTAAAGAAGGGCGACGAGTCCCTGCTAGCGTCGCTGCGATCCGTGCTCAAGGAGGATCGCCTCGCTGCGCGGATCGTGGAGCTCGTTGGCGCCGATCACCTCGATCTGCTGGTCGTCAAGGGCGTCGGTGCCGTCTACCCGATGCTGCGCACGCATACGCTGCTTTCGGCGCTGCACCCGCACATGCGCGACACGCCGCTGTTGATGCTGTACCCGGGCCGATACGACGGCCTGTCGCTGCGGTTGTTCAACAAGCTGGGCGATGATAACTACTACCGGGCCTTCCGCTTGGTCTCGTAAAAAAGGGATCCATGAAAATTAACGAACTGTTCGTCAAGCCAATCAACCGGCCTATCAACGGTGTCATCAAGGCCGATCAGCGTGACGACGAGAGCGTCTGGCAAGAGCTCGATGAATACGTGACCACCAAGCAGGTCACTGAATACCTGCGGCGCTTCTTCGACGCCTATCTAGCGACAGTTGACCACTCCAGCGATCCCACGATCACTGCGCGCATGGGCGTGTGGGTCTCGGGCTTCTTCGGCTCGGGAAAGTCGCACTTCATCAAGATCCTGTCCTACCTGCTTTCCAACCTCGAGGCGTCGCATCCGGGCGCGCACGAACGCAAGCGTGCCGTCGAATTCTTCGAGTCCAAGATCAAGGACCCGATGCTGCTCGGCGACGTCCGCCGCGCGGTGTCGGGCAAGACCGACGTGATCTTGTTCAACATCGACTCAAAGGCCGACGCCAAGAGCGATCGTGACGCCATCTTGCAGGTCTTCCTGCGGGTGTTCAACGAGATGCAAGGCTTGTCAGGCGACGCACCCCATGTGGCCGAGATGGAACGCTACCTGATCACGAAGGGCAGCTTTGAGGCCTTCAAGGAGGCATTCAAGGCCTCCAACGGCAACGATTGGGAAGCTGAGCGCGACGCGGTGGACTTCCTTCGCGACGACGTCATCGCGGGCCTGAGCAAGGCACTCAAGATGTCGGAGGAGTCGGCCGGTAGGTGGTTTGACAACGCTCGTGACACCTACAAGATCAACATCGAGGGCTTTGCCGAGCTCGTGCGCGCCTACCTCGACGCCAAGGGTCCTGGGCATCGCATCGTCTTCCTTATTGACGAGGTGGGCCAGTTCATCGGCAAGAACACCCAGTTGATGCTCAACCTGCAAACCATCATCGAGGAGCTGGGCACGCTGTGCAAGGGCAGGGCGTGGGTCATAGTCACCAGCCAAGAGGACATCGACGCGACGCTGGGCGAGGCCAACCAGGCGCGCACCAATGACTTCTCCAAGATCACCGGGCGCTTCCATACGCGCCTGTCACTGTCGAGTTCCAACACCGACGACGTGATCACACAGCGCCTTCTCGAGAAGACGCCGGCTGCCCGCGCCGAGCTTGAGGCTGTCTGGAGGGCCAAGGGCGATATCATCAATAACCAGCTGTCGTTCGCCGACCATGCTGTTGCCTTCCGTCGCTTTAAAGATGCCGAGGACTTCGCGGCGCACTATCCGTTTGCCCCCTATCAGTTCCAGCTGCTACAGAAGGTCTTTGAGTCTATCCGAAGGGTCGGCGCCACCGGCCGCCACCTCGCGCGCGGTGAGCGATCCATGCTCGACGCCTTCCAGACCGCGGCCGTGGGCAACGGCGACAAGGGGATCGACTCGTTTGTACCACTTTACGACTTCTATCCCTCGATTGAGAGCTTCCTTGACTCGTCGGTCAAGCGAGCAATAGACCAAGCCGGCGAGAACCCGGCCCTGGAGCCGTGGGACGTCAAGCTGCTGCGGGCGCTGTTCCTTATCCGCTATGCCGACGCCATCAAGGCGACCGTCGATAACCTGGCGACCCTATGCCTCGACCGCGTCGATGCCGACAAGCTCGCATTGAAGCGCCAGATCCAGGAGAGCCTTGCCTGTCTTGAGCGGCAGAGCCTAGTGAGCCGCAACGGCGAGCTGTGGTTTTTCCTGACCAACGAGGAGCGCGATGTCTCGCAAGAGATCAAGGCTGTAGATATTTCGTCGACAGAGATCTCGCGGCTGGTCTCCGAGTTCGTCTTTGACGAGGAGTTGAGTGGGCAGACGAAGGTGCGCCACCGCGGCACCAAGAGCGACTACGAGTTCAACCGGGTGCTCGATAGTGTGCCATGGCGTCAAGCCAACCAGCAGCTCACGTTCGAGGTTCTCTCGCCTGTCGGCTCCGATTACGAGCTGATGACCGAGGCGAAGTGCATCGGCCGAAGTGCCGAAGGTGTGGGCCGGGCGATCCTGCGCATGGCCAATGACTCGCGCGTAGACGTGGAGCTGCGGACCTACCTGCAGATTGAGAAATACATCGGTCCCAAGGCCGATACGGCCACACCATCGCTCAAGCGCATCCTCTACGACCGGAAAGACGAGAACCGCGAGCGGCGAACGCGCATCCTCGGCCAGCTTTCTGACCTCATGAGTCGCGGTGACTTTTACGCGCTGGGCCAGAAGCTCGCGCTCAAGCCGGTAGGCCCCCCGTTGCTGCTCGACGAGCTGCTCAACTACCTTGTCTCTAACACTTACACCAAGCTCGGTTACATCAAGGTCCGCCAAGCCGACCCGGCCGCCGAGATCCGAGCGGTGCTCGCGGCCGACACCAGCGGTCAGCAAAACATGGCCCTCGGTGGTGAGGATGGCAACGCCTTGGCCATCGACGAGATGCGCCAGTATCTGACGGTAGCCGCGAGCTCGAGCCGCGTGCTGCTCTCCGACGTAGTGGACCGCTTTGCCGGCGCCCCTTGGGGCTGGCGCCCGGAACTGGAAACCGTCTTGCTCATCGCCCGCCTGTTCATGGTCGGCGAGATCAAGCTTGTGATGGAGGGGACAGATCTGGACCACAAGACCGCCGTCGAGCCGTTGACCAAGGCGGTCCGCTTCAAGCAGGTTTCGATCCTCAAACGCAAGTCCGCGGACGCCACAACCCGCGCGAAGGCCCGCGATCTCCATCGCGAGATCTTCTCGCTGATACCGCCTGATGACGAGGATGGGATGGTCGCCGCGTTCCGCGAGAACCTCAGTAAGCGCAAAACTGAACTCGAGCGGGCGAAGGTCAAGGCTGAGCAGAAGCACTATCCTGGCGCGGCGGCAATTGCCACGACACTTGGCGCCATCGATAGGCAGCTGGCCGTTCGGGATCCGTACGAGTTCCTTGGGACCATGCTCGCATCACGCGACGACTGGCTGGACTTGGCCGAAGACACGCATGACGTTTTGAGCTTCTACAAGACCCAGGCGCCGGTGTGGGCGCGCATGCTTGATGGGCTCGCCAGCTTCGCAGACAATCGTGAGGCGCTGGTCAAGGACGCGGGATCAGCCGCCGCCTTGGGCGAGCTCGAGACAATTCGATCAAATCCTGCTCCGTACGGCCAGGTCAATCGCATCGAGGCGTTGCTTGCCTCGGTCGAAAAGGTCAACGATGCGCTGGCGAGCGCGCGCCGCGAGAAGGCGCTGCTCTCAATTGACGCCAAGATCAAGGAGGCCAACCAGACACTCGACGCGGCCCATGCTGACGCTGGGCTTCGCAACGCCGCCTTGAAGCCCTTGCAGGACCTCAAGACACAGCTGGCTGGGCTGGTGAGCATCCCTCGAATCCTCTTCCTGCAGGGCAGGGGCGGCGAGTTGCTCGATGAGGCGATGGAGAAAATCGCGTTAGTCGCCAAAGCGAGTGTGGCGGCCAAAGCTCCGGTCGCCCCGGCAGGTGCGGGCGGTGAGGCACCTGTGCCGCCACCTCTGCCGGCAGCACCGGCCTCCAAGCCCATCCGGGTGGTGCGCACCGCCGATCTCGGGGCAAAGACCTACTTGGAGACCAAGCAGGAGGTTGAAGACTACGTGGCGAAGCTCAGATCAGAACTGCTTGCGGCCATCGCTTCGGGCCACCGCGCCCGCATCCAATAACGACAACAAGGCTCAGCCTCAGGGCAATCCATGAACAAAGCCAACCTCAAGTCCTACGCGCCGAAGGCTCGACTCGACTTCATCGCTGCCGTTACCGCGCGGGCAAACCTGCTCGGCATCTCCGCCAATGGTGCTTCCCGCGCGGACGTACGGGGCGACGTCGCCATCATCGACGGGCGCGAATGGCCCGCCCGACTCTCGGGCCAGCGCGACGAGCTCATCGCGCACATCAAGCGGCGCGGCTTCGAGCAGACCATGGAGGAGGTGGCCTACACGTGGTTCAACCGCTTTGCCGCGCTCCGGTTCATGGAGATCCACGAATATCTTGACCACGGCTGGCGAGTGTTGTCGAGCCGAGACGGCGGGTTGCCGGAGATCCTGCGTCACGCGAGCGAGGTGACCCTGCTTGGGCTCAACCAGGATCGCGCGCGTGAGATGCAGCTGGCGGGCAACCAAGACAACGAGCTCTATAAGCAGCTGCTCGTAGCGCAGTGCAATGAACTTTCGCGCTCGATGCCGTTCCTTTTCGAGCGCATTGACGATGAGACGGAGTTGCTGCTGCCTGAAAACCTTTTGCGAACAGACTCCATCATTTCCAAGCTGGTGGCTGCGGTGCCAGAGGAGGACTGGCAGCAGATCGAGGTGATTGGCTGGCTCTACCAGTTCTATATCAGCGAGAAGAAGGACGAGGTCATCGGCAAGGTGGTCAAGAGCGAGGACATCCCAGCCGCCACCCAGCTCTTCACGCCCAACTGGATCGTGAAGTACCTAGTGCAAAACAGCGTCGGCCGCCTCTGGCTAATGGCCAACCCCGGCTCCCCGCTTGTGAGCCAATGGTCGTACTACATCCATCCCGCCGACCAGACGCCCGAGGTGCAGGAACAGCTCGACGCGCTAATTCAGACCCGCATGGTTGAAGACGGCGGTAGCCTGAATCCTGAGACCATCACCGTGTTGGATCCGGCCTGCGGCTCAGGCCACATCCTGGTGGAGGCCTATGAGCTCCTTAAGGCAATCTACCTCGAGCGAGGCTATCAGGCTCGTTCAATTCCTCGCCTGATCCTGGAGAAGAACCTCTACGGCCTGGACATCGATGACCGTGCTGCGCAACTGGCGGCGTTCGCGCTTCTGATGAAGGCCCGCGCCGACGACCGGCGACTATTCAATGAGCCGCCCCAGCTCAATGTGCTGGCGTTGCAGACGAGCAAGGGGCTGGATCTGGATGAGCTAACAACGCACTTGGCGCCGTTTGGAATTCACCGCGCCCAACTGGAATCGCTATTAGATACTTTTTCCCACGCCAAGACCTTTGGCACACTGATCCAGATTCCGATGGCGTTGAATGGGCAACTGGCCGCCATGACTAAGGGGTTACAGCGGGCGCTAAAGGAAGGAGATCTCTATGCACGGACTGCAGCGCACGATGCTTTGCCACTGGTGCGGCAAGCGTTGATTCTTGGAATGCAGTTTGATTCGGTGGTAGCCAATCCGCCTTACATGGGATCAAAGTATTACGATCCTGAGTTGAAACGATTTATCGACGCGAACTTCAAAATTGCCAAGGGCGATCTCTATACCTGTTTTATGATGCGAAGCTGCATTGCGGCAAATCAGGTTGGTCTAGTAGGAATTGTCAATATTCCAAACTGGATGTTCTTGTCAACATTCAAGAATCTCCGCGAATGGCTGCTGTCGTCGGCAACAATTGAAACCTTCTCCCACAATGGACGAGGTGTTTTCGGGTCAGACTTTGGCAGTTGTGCATTTACTTTTCGGGCGACTTCTATTCCTGATTTTAAAGGGCAGTACAAGCGTCTTTTTGAAAAACAAGGTGGCGTATCAACCAACGAAGACCTCAGCGATCTTTTCCTGACGACCAAATGCTTCGAGTCGAGTGCGCGGGAACTCAGAAAAATACCTGGTGCGCCGGTGGCGTACTGGCTGTCGAATAACGCAATAAGTGCGTTTTCTAACTTCTCTCCACTTTCGGAGCAGGCAGAAGCGCGCGTTGGACTAATGACGTCCGACAATGATAGATTTTTGCGACTGTGGTGGGAGGTCTCCACTTCCAATGTAATGTTTGACGCTGACTCAGATGAAGTTGCTCAGTTGAGTGGGAAACGTTGGTTTCCACACAATAAAGGCGGAGGCGCGATTCGCTGGTATGGCAATCAGGAATACCTTGTTGACTGGCAAGATCGTGGCAAACGAATAAAAGATACTGTGATATCAAAGTATCCATATTTGAACGGGAACCCAAACTTTGTAGTGCATGATGATGGGTATTACTTTAGGTCGTGCATTTCATGGTCTGAAATAACCATTGGATATAATACATTTAGATATTTTCAAAACGGATTTACTTTCAATATCAAAGGGATGAGTGCCTTCCCGAAAAATAGTTCGGTAGACCAAGTGCTATCATTTTGTAATAGCAAAGTCTTTAACTATTTTGCTAAAGCAATAAACCCGACAGTTGGATTTGGTGTGGGTGATTTCAATTCGATGCCGGGCGGACT
Organism: Caballeronia humi; assembly: GCF_001544475.1. Classification (GTDB taxonomy): domain Bacteria; phylum Pseudomonadota; class Gammaproteobacteria; order Burkholderiales; family Burkholderiaceae; genus Caballeronia; species Caballeronia humi. The sequence goes on from NZ_FCNW02000043.1 coordinate 18,847, forward strand.
TCTTCCCAATGAGGACGTCTCTGAAACTGTGCGCGAGCTGATCGAAATAAGCAAAGCAGACTGGGATAGTTTCGAAACCAGTTGGAACTTTCGAAAGCTAGAGCAGAACGGAAATTCATCAGGAAGTTTGATGGTATATTTCTCTGAAATGGCTGAAGTACGAGCACGGCGACGCGATCGTTTGAAGACGCTTGAAGAAAGTAACAATGCCAAACTCATTCGATATTACGAACTCCAAGATGAATTTACCTCCGAAGTACCCGAAGATCAGATCACCCTCGCTCGTGCCGATCGCGAAAAGGACTGTCAGCGGCTGATTTCCTACGCCATCGGCTGTACGATGGGCCGCTACAGTCTGGACGAACCTGGACTGGTGTACGCGCTCGACAGCAACCTCGGCTTCGACGCCAGCCGCTACACGACCTTCCCGGCAGACGCTGATGGCATTGTGCCGATCACCGACGAGCGCTGGTTCGAGGACGACGCCGCCAGCCGCTTGCGTGAGTTTCTGCGAGCTGTTTGGGGGGCGAAGTCGCTGGAAGGGAACATGGCGTGGCTGGCCGAGAGCCTGGGTACCAAGGGCAGGGAGACCCCGGACGAGACCATTCGCCGCTACCTGGCCAACAAGTTCTTCAAGGACCATCTGCAAACCTACAAGAAGCGCCCGATCTATTGGCTCTTCTCCAGCGGTAAGCAAGGCGCTTTCCAGGCCCTGGTCTACCTGCACCGTTACCACGAGGGCACGCTTGCCCGCCTGCGAGCCGAATACGCCGTCCCGCTAATGACTAAGTTCGCGGCTCGCTTGGAGATGCTGGACAAGGACGCTGCTGCTGCCACATCCACAGCCGCGCGGACCAAGGTCCAGAAGCAGATCGAATCGATTCGCAAAAAGCAGTCGGAGCTACTGGCCTATGACGAGAAGCTCCGCCACTACGCCGACATGAGGATCGGCATTGACCTCGACGACGGGGTCAAGGTGAACTACGCGAAGTTCGCGGACCTAGTGGCCGAATCTAAGGGGATCGCTGGTGGCAGCGATGACTAACGCGCCGGCATTTCTTACTACTCTCACGAGGCTATTTCAAGAGGGCCACGCGCTGGTCTTCTGGAACGACGCCGACGGGGAGTTTTCCTCACAGGTTAACGGCATCGACATCGAAGGTGTCAAGATTCTGCGCCTGGACCAGACGCCGGCCTTGCAGGCCAAAATTTGGATCGAGCGCGAGGTCGGCGCCCGCTGGCTCGTCTATGCGCCCTTCGAAGAGCCCGAGCCGGCCCAGGACTGGCTACTCGATGCGCGGCTGCGCGGCAAGCCTTTCAGCGCGGACACGGCCTCCATGCAAATCGATGAGCTGGGACTGACGACACGATCGCTTCGCGACCACCTCAAGGCGCGGGCCAAGTTCCTGCGCGCGCGCGACCGCTTCGAGCGTATCAAGCGCTGGGTGCAGCCGCAGGACACTGCCGAAGATCTCGACCGCAAGATGCTCGCGGCGGTGGCGAAGTCGGAGACTGCCGACCCCTCGGCCATCTTCCTCAAGGTCTTCGACGCCTTGGCTGCAGAAGGGGTCGAACTCGGGGCTCGGACCAAAGCTCTTGACGAGCTGGCCACCTACGAGATCGAAGAGGCCTTCTGGGCCTTGGTCGAGCGCGAGTTTGGCTACAAGGAATCGGGAAAGGAATTGCCGACGCTTCGGGGTTTGCTCTACTGCATCTTCGCCACCGACTTCTGCAATGGGGTCGGAAACACTCCTTTGCCACTGGCCCACTTTGTGATCGAGGCACGCGCGAAGGCTGCCCAAGTCTCTGTCTTCGCCAGTCGTTGGCGGACCGACATGGCCAACTACGGCAGCTACGACGCGCTCTCGAGCCAAGTGGCCGAGGAGCTGAGGATCATGGACATCCTGGGCCCTATGCACGCCGAGGAGCTCGCCGACGCGATGACCTTCGAGGGCATCGAGAAGCGTGTGATCGGTGACCTCAAAGCTCGCATCATTGCCGGGCGTGGTGCCAACATGGATTCGGCGCGCGAGATCATCGCCCGACGTCGAGACGGACACTGGGCCAACCCTTTGCTCGCCGGCGCCAACGCATCCACCCGAGCTCTGGCGGCGAGCTACGACGCGCTCGAGGCGGCGGCCGGCTTCTTCGAGCTGCAGGCCAAGCACGGGCATGGATTCAGCTTCCCCGATGCTCGCGCAGCCTTCGAGGCGTATCGTTCGGACCTCCACCAGTTCGACCAGCTTTACCGCTGGTTCATGCGCGCCACCGAGTCGGTCGAGCCCATGGGGTGGGCGCTGCTGCACGAACTGCGAGAGCGCATGGAGGATGCCTATTCCGGCTGGTTTGTTGGCCAGCTCGCCTCTGCTTGGGGGGCCGTGGTCGAAGGCTCCTCAGGGCTTCTCTCGACATGGAAACTCGATGGCGTGGCCAACCAACAGGATTTCTACCTAAGGCATGTGGCCCCGGCATTCGATGGTGGCGCCAAGCGCGTGTTCGTTGTCGTCTCCGATGCGTTCCGCTATGAGGCTGCTGCCGAGCTCGTCGGCGAGCTCAATGCCCGCAGCCGGGTCACGGCGCGGCTCGACGCCATGTTGGGCGTGCTGCCGAGCTACACTGCCCTGGGCATGGCAAGCCTGTTGCCGCACGAGCGGCTTGCCTACAAGGGCAATGTAGGGCTCGATGTGACCGTCGACGGGCAGCCCTCGTCGACTTTGGAGCAACGCTCGGCCATCGTGGCGGCCCACGGGGGCGTGGCTATCGGTCGAGACGCAATTATGGAGAAGGGCAAGGAGAAGGGCCGCGAGTTCGTCAAGCCGTATAAGGTTGTCTACGTCTATCACGACGTGATCGACATGGTTGGCGATAAACGCGGCTCGGAGACCAAGACGTTCGAGGCGACCGCTCAGGCCATCAAGGAGCTCTCCGAGCTCGTCAGCTTTATCGTCAACAACCTCAACGGCTCGACGATCTTCGTGACCGCGGACCATGGTTTCCTGTACCAGGAGTCGGCGCTAGATGAGGCGGATCGCTCCACCGTTGAAGAAGGCATGCCGGGCGTGCTGAAACCCAAGAAGCGCTACATCCTCGGCCGCGGCATGCGGCCGATGCAGAACGCCTGGAGCGGCAACACGGAGACTACGGCAGGCACCGATGCCGGCGTGGGCAGCGTGGATTTCTTGGTACCCAAGGGGGCGGGTCGTTTCCACTTCGTTGGCGGCGCCCGCTTCGTCCACGGCAGTGCGATGCCTCAGGAGATCGTCGTGCCTGTGGTTGTCGTCAAGGAGAGCGAGTCCGAGAAGGCCAAGACAAAGGTGGTCGAGGTTAGCCTCTTGGGATCGAGCAACAAGGTGGTCACCAACAAACAGCGCTTTGAGTTCATCCAGAACGAGGCCGTCTCCGAAAGGGTGCTTCCAGTGACGCTGCTGTTCACGATCCGCGACGGCGACAAGCCTGTCAGCGACGAGCAGGCGGTGACGTTTGACAGTGCCTCGCCCATGCTCGATGAGCGCAAGCGCTCGTTGATGATGACGCTGGCCGGCGGCTCCTACGATCGCAACAAAGACTACTTCCTAGTTGCCCGCGACGCGAAGACTAAAGCCGAAGCCTGGCGCGCGACGCTGCGCATTGACCTCGCATTCAGCAACGACTTTTAGGGGCCACCATGGCAGACGAGATTGCACCGACGAAAGGTGCCGCCATCGACACCGCGCTGGACAAGCTACTCAACCAACGCTTTGCCGGCCGCGTCGTGCGCAAGGATTTGACCAAGCTCATCAAGGAGGGGGCCAACGTCCCGGTCTACGTCCTCGAATACCTCTTGGGCATGTATTGTGCGTCGGACGACGAGGAGACGATTCGGGCCGGGCTAATCACCGTCAAGAGCATCTTGTCCGAGAACTACGTGCGGCCCGACGAGGCCGAGAAGGTCAAGAGCAAGATCCGCGAGCGCGGCTCCTTCAAGGTGATCGACAAAGTTACCGTCAAGCTCAACGAAAGCCGCGACGCATACGAGGCGCTGCTGTCGAACCTGGGCATCAAGAACGCCGAGGTCCCCGACTCGTACGTGCGCCAGTTCGAGAAGTTGCTGGTGGGCGGTATCTGGTGCATCGTGACGCTGCAATACCGCTTTGAGGAGAACCAGAAGACCTCCCCCTTCGTGGTGTCAGACTTGAAGCCGATCCAGATGCCCAACATGGACATGGAGGAGCTCTTCTCAGCCAGAAAAGGCTTCACCGAAGAGCAATGGATCGACGCCTTGCTGCGCTCGACAGGCATGGAGCCCACTTCCTTCAAGGAGCGAGTCAAGTGGCACCTTCTCGCCCGCATGATTCCGCTGGTCGAGAACAACTACAACCTCTGCGAACTCGGGCCGCGCGGCACCGGCAAAAGCCACATATACAAGGAGATCAGCCCCAACTCTATCTTGGTCTCCGGCGGCCAAACGACGGTCGCCAACCTCTTTTACAACATGAGCGCGCGCAAGGTTGGCCTCGTTGGGCTGTGGGACGTGGTCGCCTTCGACGAGGTCGCCGGCATCAACTTCAAGGACCAGGACGGCGTGCAGATTATGAAGGACTTCATGGCCTCGGGGTCCTTCAGCCGCGGACGCGAGTCCATCAACGCCAGCGCCGCGATGGTCTTCGTCGGCAACCTTCCTCAGGGGCAAACGGTCGAGACGCTGGTGAAAACCAGCCACTTGTTCAGTCCGTTCCCCGACGCGATGATCGATTCGGCCTTCTTCGATCGATTCCACGCGTACGTGCCCGGTTGGGAAATTCCGAAGATGCGCCCTGAGTTTTTCACGGACCAATACGGGCTCATCGTTGACTACTTGGCCGAGTGGGCGCGCGAAATGCGGAAGCACAGCTTTGCCGACGCCATCGACAAGTGGTTCAAGCTGGGCAACAACCTCAACCAGCGTGACACGATTGCAGTTCGACGCACTGTTTCGGGCCTCTTGAAGTTGACTTGTCCCGATGGCGCATACACCAAGGAGACGGTCCGCAAGTGCCTTGAGTACGCCCTGGAGGTCCGTCGGCGCGTTAAAGAGCAGCTCAAAAAGATTGGCGGCATGGAGTTTTACGACGTCCACTTTTCCTACATAGATCTTGAGGACATGCAGGAGCGCTTTATTTCGGTGCCCGAGCAACGCGGAGGCGGTCTGATCCCGGAAGGACGGCTTAACCCCGGCGTCCTACACACTATTACTATGGGCGACGGGGGCATGCCAGGTGTCTACCGCATGGAGATCCAGGCAATCGCCGGTGGAGGCAGGCTATCAGTGTCCGGATCATTGTCGCGGGAGCCGGTGCGCGTGGCCTTCGACTATTTCAAGGCCAACGCCTCGCGCGTCAGCGCTTCCATCCATCCGACCGAGCGCGACTTTCACCTCCACTTGGTAGAACTCCAAAGTGCCGGGGTGCCGGATGCGCTGACGCTGGCCAGCTTCATCGTCTTATGTTCGGCCGCGCTCGGCAAGCCCATGCAAAGCCAAATGGCGGTGATGGGCGACATGACGCTTGGCGGTACCATTGCGCAGGCGCGCAACCTCGCCGAGAGCCTACAGGTGGCGTTTGACGCTGGTGCCAAGCGGATACTTTTGCCGATGTCGAGCGTGACCGACATCCCCACAGTGCCAGGCGAGCTATTCGCGAAGTTTCAGACGAGCTTTTATTCCGATCCAGTCGACGCCGTCTTTAAAGCGCTTGGCGTCGAGTAGGGATGTGTAGCCTGAATCGGCTCGTGAAAATTTCAATTCTGGCGCGTGAAGCGCGTAGAGCTTGTGCATATCCTTCGCTCGCTGGCGACAGATACGCGAGGCGCGCTCGAGCCAGATGCTCAAGGACGCCTGCTGCTCAGTGGATATGTTCGATAGCTTTCTCTCGATGTCACGCAGCAATCGTCCGGGTATCGTGCGCTGGCGCTGCTTGAGCACGCAGCGCAGTCGCTTGAACTGTTTCGCATGACGCTTTGTGTTGGACCGTCGTATCGATAATCACGCGGCCGACCTCGACCGGCCTCACATCTAGGTTTGGCATTAACGAAATCTGTGCGGTATCGTAAGTGGGTCAATAATGTCCTTATCCGGTTTGACCGGCGCCTTTCAACCATACAAAACAAGACGTTTCAGGCATGCGCATCATCGACTTGATTCACCATCTACTTCCTGCTGGAACAGATGCCGCTTATCTGGTGGAAGCGCCCACGAAAGAGGCGTTGAATCGTCCAGGCGGCATACGTGCAACTTACCCAAGCTACACGCTGTGTCCAATATGGCCGCCGGATCTCTTTGCCGTCACTGGCCTCATCATCGACCTTAGCGGTTGCTATACAGAAGCAAGTCCGGACCGCGCAGCCCTGCGTCAACACGAAGTTTATATTGAAGACGTGCGGGTGATTGCAACCAGTTGGGAGTCGATGCTATCGCCGCCGAAGGAAGTGGAGGCGCTATGGCGAGAGCTCGTGTCGTTCCACGGGCAGGTCGCCATTTCGGACATTTGCAGAAACAAATCGGCCGTCGCGACACTTTTAAAGTTGTTCGCGATTGCCGACGAAGCAAGCATGGGCATGGGATGGGACGCATCGGCGTCGGGCGAAGCATTGACAGAATTTGCTTCGATAGTAATGTTGAATTCGTTGCACGGGGCCGAGCCGCCGTTCAAGCTCCCTTATTGGCCTACTTCGCTGGCAGGCATGGTGTCACCTGATGTTGTGATTGTTCTCCCGAAAGCTATCACCACGACTAAGGGATGCACGATCCGATCTCTTAGTCATCATCTCGCGCTCTTGCCTTGTCGTTCAACGATCGAACCGTCTTGGTCACTCGTCTCGCGCGACCGCAGCGATGCAACCGACATTCGGTTGCTGTTAATTCCGTTTCCGTTTGAAGTGTCTGATAATTGCTTCCGACTAAGTGTGCCAAAAACAAAATTAGCTAACGGCACGTCGTTCGCCGCATTTTTCGAACTTGAGCAGAAGTGGCTGACCGATGTGGACGGAAGAATCTCAGGAAAGCAACTGGCCAAAGATCTCGTGTTGCCCTTGGTTGAGCAGGCGAAGGCAAAGGCGGGGGGAGTCGTTCCTCACGGGATCGTTTTGCCGGAGTGCGCTCTTTCGGCGGACGTGGCAAAGGAACTGGTCGAGGCGATCGCGTCCACAGGAGTCGAATTTGTCACTACAGGTGTGTTGGATTTCGATTCAAATAGTCGTCGTTGGTTGAATCAAGCAAAGACCTTCGCATATGTCGGCTCACTTGGAGCCGTGGAACTGACTCAGAATAAGCACCATCGATGGCGTATCGATAAAGTTCAGGCTACACAGTATGGTCTGGACTTTGATCCAGATCCTTCCAATGATCAATGGTGGGAAGACATCGGTGTCACACATCGGACGTTGCCGTTTTATGCGATCCGAGCGGATATGACAATGGTGACGCTGATCTGTGAGGATCTTGCGCGCATGGATCCTGCTATGAACGCGATTCGCGCAGTCGGTCCAAATCTTGTCATCGCTTTGCTGATGGATGGGCCTCAATCGGCCAAGCGCTGGCCGGGTAGGTATGCTGGCGTCCTGGCAGACGAGCCGGGATGCGCAGTCTTGACCCTCACATGCGCAGCAATGATGGATCGATCAAACCGTGGATGGACGGGGGATGTCCACCGCACAGTAGCGCTTGGGTCACAAGCCGATGGGCGGAAAGAGGAAATCGAACTTTCCGAAAATGCGACAGGCATGTTGTTGGTTGTAACCTCGCAAAGTAAACATCAGACAACGCTGGACAACCGTTCGGACTGGGCTCTGTCGCGCGAACTCAAGTTTAAATCAGCGATCTCATTATCCGTTACGCCAGCGCTTGCACAGCCACCTCGGGCTCGCTAGACTGGAAGCACAGAGGGACAAACCATGAGCAAGAAAAAATTTAGCTTCGAAATAATTGGTCGGGAAATCTTTGCTTCCGAGCAGGCAATTGTGGATACTTTGACTGCAAAATACGGTGAAGCAGGAGAGTTTGTTACGCCGAAGCTCTCCGTAAAGTCCAAATCTTCGATCCGTGCTGCCCTTCGGAAGGGCCAGCCACGTGAGACGGCCTTCTTTGGAGATGTCCAAAAAGTCCGTGAAAGCGGTGTGACGGAATTGATCGTTCGCAGGTTTCACCCTGGAAAGGCTGCTGCCGCTGGTTCGACTGCCACTGTGGACGCTGCGCCTGAGGGCGATCGCAAGGCTGGTTCGAGGAGGGCCCATGTTTCTCCTCGAAGCGTCTCTGAAAAGGCGTCGGTTAAGCAAACCACGAAGAGGGCAGCATCTGCGAAAAGTTCGGCGCCGAAAAGCGAAGCGGGTCCGAGCCATTCCCGAAGCAGAACGGTGATTCACAGAAGCGTCTAATCAGTAGTGGAATTAGGTCGGGAAAGCAGCCTATGGCTGCTTTTTCGTTTCCGAAGGGCGTTTGATTTGAGCTTCAAAGACCTTCATCTACTCGACGCGCCTTATTGGATCATCGTTTGCGGCAGGCGAGTTGACCCGCGTTCAGAGCACGCCGCACTGCGCTGGGAGGTAAGTTGCATTTAGCGCAATTGCCTATGGTGGACCAATCGCTGAGTTGACATAACGCCGTCGTGTCGATCACGACAGTGTGGGAGCAAAGTAGATGGAATGGTCGCCTCCCGCCTGAACCGTCGGTTTGGCGCAGCAGGCTCGTCCGCAGATCGTGCGACATTGTCAATTGCGGTACGACAGCCGCCCAGGAGAATCCAGATGGAACCCATGACCATTGCCATCGATCTGGCCAAGCGCGTTTTCCAGATTCACTACGTCGATCCTGTGACCGGCGCGATTTACAGCAAGGCGCTGAAACGCGCGCAACTCGTGCCGTTCTTCGCCAACCGGCCTGCGAGCCGTGTCGTCATCGAAGCTTGCGGCAGCGCTCATTACTGGGCCCGAGCACTTGCGCGGCTCGGTCACGATGTGCGGCTCATCGCGGCGCAGTTCGTGCGACCGTTTGTGAAGTCGAACAAAAATGATGCGGCCGACGCCGCAGCGATCTGGGAGGCAGCTCAGCGCCCTGGTATGAGATTCGTGGCAGTCAAGACCGAGGATCAGCAGGCCATGTTGTCGCTGCATCGGATACGCCAACAACTGGTTCGCATCCGCGTCATGCAAATCAATCAGCTTCGCGGATTGCTGTATGAATTCGGCGTTGTTCTCCCACAAGGTCGCCGGCCATCGATTGAGGCTGCGAAGGCGGCGCTGGCATCTCTGGGCGATCAACTCCCCGCGATGCTAACGGATAGTCTGCAGGATCAGCTCTCGCGACTCAGCGCGCTCGACGATCAGATCGCACGGCTCGAACAACGCATTACCGATTGGCGGCGCAACGATGACGCATGCCTTCGTATCTCGGAGATTCCCGGCGTTGGCGTACTTACCGCGACAGCGGCGGTATCAGTTATCGGACAAGCAAGTTCGTTCCGGTCCGGGCGCGAGTTCGCCGCCTATCTCGGTCTGGTGCCGCGACAGAACAGTTCCGGTGGCAGGACGAAGCTCGGTGGCATCAGCAAGCGCGGTGACGTGTATCTGCGAACGCTACTGATCCACGGTGCGCGATCGGTTATCTCGAGCTCCAGACATTTACCTGAACGACTGCGTCTGCTGCTCACACGACGTCCAACTAACGTCGTAGCGGTTGCACTCGCCAACAAGATGGCACGAACGATCTGGGCGCTGCTGGCGTACGGACGAACCTATCAAGCCTCACCAACGCAGTAATCAAGCTACACGGCTTTAATGTTATCCACGGTTGCACAGGTAGATTGAACGATGGCAAGACAGGTTGGACCGCGCAGAGGCAAGCCTGAGACATTACTCGGACATCGAGTCCGCTTTGTAGATTAGGACCTTTGCGGCGAAATCCATCGGGGCCGGCGGGCCACGCCCGCGATCGAGTCCGGATATAAGTCCGCAACCACCCTCCTCGCCACGCAAAATCGCCTTGCAAATGGGAGGCGACCATATAAGTAGTGTCGTACTTGAGCAAAGTACAGATGTCGTACCAAGGGATCTGTAGCGCATGCTGGTGCGGTTTTCCCGCCTGTGGAGACCGCCATGACGCGCACTGGGACGATCACAATGAGCATGCGGGAGCTTGACCGGCTGAAGGTCATCGAGGCGGTCGCCGAGTCGCGTCTGATGACCTGGCGCGCCGCTGAGCGGCTGGGTCTAAGCCGGCGCCAGGTCGAGCGGCTCGTGATCCTCTACCGCGCCGAAGGCGCCGCTGGTCTTGTTTCGCAGCGGCGCGGCGTGCGCAGCAATCATCAGTTGCCGCAAACCGTGCTTGACCGGGCGTTGGAACTGATCCACGAGCGCTACGCCGATTTTGGTCCGACGCTGGCGTGCGAGAAGCTGCGTGAATGCCATGGCCTCGTGCTGTCGAAGGAAACCGTGCGTCACCTGATGACGGATGCCGGCCTGTGGGTGCCGCGCAAGCAGCGCCCGCCGAAGGTCTACCAGCCGCGTGCCCGACGAGCCTGTTTCGGTGAGCTCGTACAAATTGACGGCTGCGATCATTACTGGTTTGAAGACCGCGGGCCCGCGTGCGCGCTGCTGGTGTTTGTCGACGACGCGACGAGCCAGCTGATGCACTTGCACTTCGCGCCGACCGAATCGACTTTCAGCTATTTCGAGGCGACGCGCGCGTATCTCGAACGGCACGGCAAGCCGGTCGCATTCTATAGCGACCGCGCGAGCGTGTTCTACGTCCACAAGCGCGACGAAACGGCCGGTAAAGGCGTCACCCAGTTTGGTCGCGCAATGTACGAGCTAAACATCGACACATTTTGCGCCAACAGCAGTCCCGCCAAGGGACGCGTTGAACGGGCTCATCTAACGCTGCAGGATCGTCTGGTGAAGGAACTGCGCCTGCGTGATATCAGCACCATTGCAGCTTCTAACGCGTTTGCCTGCGTTTTCATGGCGGCCTATAACGCGCGCTTCGCAAAGCCGCCAAGAAGCGCGTACGACGCGCACCGGCCGCTGCGCGATGACGAGAACCTCGACGCGGTCTTGACTTGGCGAGTGCAGCGCAAGGTATCGGATGCGCTGACGTTGCTGAACGATCGCGTACTCTGGCTACTCGACGACACGCCGGCGACCCGCAGGCTGATCGGCCGCTACATCGACGTGTGGGAATACCCGGATGGGCGCCTCGAAATCCGCGCTGACGGCAGCGTCCTGCATGCCGTGCCGTATGACAAGCTCGCAGACATCGACCAAGGCGCGATAATCGAGAACAAGCGTCTTGGTCATGCGTTGCAGGTCGCGCGAGCGCTACAGGCGCAACGGGATAACCGTCGGATCTCAGGCTCGCCGTCTCGCACAAATCGAGGTGCGCCGGTACGCACACCCAAGCCGTTGCCCGGCACGAAGAAGTCGCGCGCATTCACCCGAGCCGATCTGGACTTGGCAATCGCGCAGGTCGCGCAGCAGTCGAAGACGCCTTCAAAACCTGGCCAGCGGTCTGCTCGCACTCGCTAAACGGTCTGACACGCCCATGTCCGATCAGGGCCGTCCTTCAACACTACGTGAATTCAAACCGTTGAAGACAGCTTTCGCAACCAACCAAAAACACGACATCTGTACTTAGCCGGCGGTACGACATTTCAATTTTGCTTTGACAGACATTTGTTAGCATTTCTAGATTCATGTCGCTGCGCGTAACAAGGCACCAAGCGCGATGAACGTAGCACCATTGCGCGAGGCCGGCTTTGTGCGTCTCGATCAGCGGACGCACCTGATGCGATGCTTTGCAAATGGGTCACGTTCGGACGGAAGAGATAAGATAAACGATAGGTGAGGCAGGTGGTGGCATTCTGCCGCCACGTCTTCTTATCTGACAAGCCCGAGATTGGCTCTCAAGGTCGTTCCGGCGTACGAAGTACGAAACAGACCCCGGCGCTGAAGTTCGGGCACGACCAGATCGACGAAGTCTGACAGACCGGCAGGAGAAACAGCCGGGAGGATATTGAATCCGTCGGCCCCACCTTCGACGAACCACTGCTCCAGCACGTCGGCAATCATTGCGGGTGTTCCGACGACAACATGATGTGCATTGCCCACGGAGACGGTCTGCAGGAGGTCGCGAATCGACAGTCTGTCCCGCCTGGCCATCTGCAGCAGCGCAAGTCCCCGACTATTCGTCGACCTGTCCTCGCGAAGTTCCGGGATGGGATTGTCTAGTGGCAGCGCCGATAGATCTCCGAAGTAATACAAGAGATATTCGAGTCCGAGCAATGGGTCGACCAATTTCCGCAAACCATCGTACTTGATCTTCGCGAGACGCAGTGTATCTGAAACGATAGGGACAACACCAGGCATCACCTTCACCGAATCCGCTTCGCGTCCGTGCGCGATCACTTTGCGCTTCAACTCGGCGTAGTATTGCTTTGCCTCGGCCAAGGAAGTCTGGAGCGTATAGACGACATCGGCAGAGCGCGCTGCCAACGCTTGTCCGGCTTCGGACGAACCCGCCTGAAAGATGATGGGCCTCCCTTGAGGAGACTTTCGAACGTTCAGAGGTCCATTGACCGAAAAGAACTTTCCCGCGTGGTTTAGGCTTCTCACGCCGTCGGGCCTGAAATAGACGCCAGTGGAACGATCCGCAACGAATGTGTCGCTGTCAAAACTGTCCCAAAGCCCAGTGACGACGTCGACGAACTCCTCGGCACGGGCATAGCGAAGCGCTTTCTCGAGGATCTGGCCGGCGCTGAAATTTCGTGCTTCGTCGTCATCGTTCGAGGTCACCACGTTCCAGCCGGCCCGACCGCCGCTGATTTGATCCAGAGACCCGAACATCCTTGCGATGTGGAAAGGCTCGGAAAACGTGGTGGACGCCGTGGCCACAAGCCCGATGTTGGACGTTTGGGGCGCCAGGGCAGAAAGCAAGGTCAAGGGCTCGAGCCCGGTTCCATCGCCCCGACGTCCAAAAACACCCTCCGGCATTTTCGTCATGGGAAAATAAAGCGCGTCCGCCATGAAAACCATGTCGAATAACCCACGCTCTGCGATTCGCGTCAAGCTGAGAAAGTAATCGATGCTGGTCGGCCCATGGAGAGCCGAATCCGGGTGCATCCACGCGCTGAAGTGATAGCCATGGCCCAGCATCGAAAGGCCAAGCCTCATTTTGTTGTCGGCGTTCATCATGCTCTATGTGTCTCCGCCTTTTCTTGGGCTGCTTTCAACCTTCCTGTCCAGGTTGACGCGCCATACCATTCAATCCGTTTTGCATCTTGCCACATGCGCAACATCTCAACGATGTCTAATGGGCGACCATCGGCCTCCGTGAAACAAGTTGCTCGGCTCTACCTGAATGATCCGGGCAGTCCGTTGACCGGGGCCGATGCCCAAGGAAAGTAGGGAGCCGGACTGGCGCGCCCCGCCACGAAGATTGGTCGTCCGTCGGCAACTTCGCCGTTGGCCGAGCGCCCGAATGCCCGTGGGCAAGGCAGTGGACGGCCGATCCAGGTTTCCGGCATGAGACGGGGATCCCGTCGAGGCCCTGATTGTGACTCCTGCAGCATCGAACCTGCGCATTCGGGCTCTGGTTGTCAGCGATCTGTGGCATGCTGTAATCGTTGCACAGAGCTTGCGCGATCGCCGTCGGGTCAGCGTCTGATAAAGGAGCATCAAATGGAACAATCATCGGCCGACGAGGAACCGTACAAGGTTGTGGTGAACGATGAAGAACAGTTTTCCATTTGGCCTGCCTGGAAGTCGATTCCGTTGGGCTGGCGTGACGCCGGCGTGACGGGCAACAAGGCCAAGTGCCTACAACATATTGAGGAGGTGTGGACAGACATGCGTCCGCTCAGCCTTCGCAAAGCCATGAGGTCGGCAGAAGAAGGCGGCTCCGACCCATGACCGGCGCTTCATGTTGGAGGCGGCATTCCGTCGTCCGTTAACTTGCGGGGACGTATGAGCTACTTTCCGAGAAATTGGCCTGATTTTATCGCGAGGTCCTGGAATCGGGAGGCCTTGGTGATTCCGCAAGCTCTGGATTGGCCACTTGCGTCGACGGACGAAATTTTGTCAGCGCTCCTGGCGCTCGCAGGCCAATTCCGGACCGATGCGGACAGGCCTGGGCTCCGGCTGAATCCCGAGCCGATGATCGATCGGGAAGAACTGCGAAGCGACATCCATCTCTTCATCGGCGGCAAGCGCTTGCCGAAAGCCGTACTCGACCCGTTGTTACCTGATATTGGCGACTCGACGCTGGAACAGTATGGCGAGCGCCTTTGTCAGGCGGCCGAGGCGGCTGACGTGATGCTTTACGTGACCGGTTTGCAGCGCTTCACACCGACGATATGGAAACGCGCGTGCGAATTTCTTATACCACTGTATGAATCGGTCGGACTTCCGGCGGGCTACGCTGACCTTGAACTGTTCATGGGCCGGTATAGAGCAACGCCGGGTGGAGTCCATCGGGATCAGGGCACGAATTTCCACTTCGTGATCAGCGGCCAAAAGAAGATGCATCTCTGGCCGCGACCGGACCTCTCCGAGGCCCTTGATCCCGCAGGTGAGGCATCGTCCGATTCGCGCAGGTTTCAGACCGACCAGTGGATGTGGGACTTGGGCCATGGCCTCTCGCTCGCTGCTGCATCCGGTGACGTGTTTCATTGGGCAATAGAGCACTGGCACGTCGGCGATTCGCCGGAGTTCAGCGTCTCATTGAACATCGCGCTGTACCTGAATGGCAGTCCTTGGAAGCTCGTCGAATCGGCTTTGTCGCGAGCATTGGCATTGGCTAACGCTTCATCTTACCCGTTCGACCCTCGCGCGGAAGATTGGCACGCCCAAGGCTTCCCGTCAGACGTGTCGCGCATTTTCGACCGGCTTGCGGGCATGGCTTCGCTAGAATCCATCGAAGCGCTCTGCGCTAGGGAGTGGCTGCGCAAGATGACCAGCTTCGGATTCGCCATCGTGCCGCCGCCTGAAGCTTCGCCAGTTGTCCAGCCGGGGGATGTGTTCAAAAGAACAGGGGTCATCCCTGTTCTTTATCGGCGTGTCGGCGGTCGATTGCTGTACAGCGCGAACGGACATGTCGACGAGACAATCGATTCGCCTAGGATGTTGAATCTGTTCGACCAGATCAACCGGTTGCAGCCAGAGTGCGAGCAGTTCGTCATGGAACCATCATGCGATGAAGACGTGACGCGCAAGCTCGAGGTGGTACGTCGTCTGGTGCAGATGCGCGCCGTCAAGCCCACGCATCGCGATCTCGCGGCGTGCACGAACGATCGGTGACCCCGGCAGGACCGACACAATGTCCGAATCCGAAGAATTCTTTACGGACACCACGGTCACAGCGCAATTTGCCCAACGAGCTGGGAGGCACCCTCTCGCGAGAGCTGTCACCTGCGGCGCGCAGACGATCACTTACGAAGATCTGGACACTCAATCCGACCGCTGGGCGCAAACCCTGAGGCTGGCGGGCGCCGGTCCGGAAGTCCGCGTAGGCCTGCTCATGTATCGTTCCGTCGAAGCGATAATCGCGATCGTAGCGATCGCGAAGACGGGCGCGGTCTGCGTGCCGCTCGAGTGCGCTCATCCCGACGATCGTCATCGTGCCACGCTTCGCGAAGCAAACTGCCGAATCCTCGTCACTGCCGCCGGCATTCCGGCTCTCCCAGGCGATTGGTCCGTTGTCGACGTCGAAGCGCTTCGCGCTGCGGTCGACATCGAGGAAGCCGCTTCGGCGCCCATAGGGCGGGAGGCGCTGCCGCAGAATCTCCTTTACGTGATACACACCTCGGGGTCCTCGGGCCGACCGAAGGGTGTGCAGGTTACGCATGCCAATATCGTGTCGCTTACCATGGCCGCGCGCGCTCTCGAACCTTTCGGCGTCGGCGACGTCTGGAGTCAGATTCATTCGCTCGCCTTCGATCTTTCCGTATGGGAGATTTGGGGGTGTCTGCTGACGGGCGGCGAACTCGTGATCGTCGCGACGGATATCGTGCGCTCCCCGGCCCAATGTCTCGACGTGTTGCGTCGCTCCGGTGTTTCCGTGCTCAGCGTCACGCCCACCGTGCTAGGCGAAGTGCTGATCCACTCCATCAAGGCATTGGTGACCTTGCAATTGCGGATGCTCACAGTCGGCGGGGAGCACCTGCCATCGCACATCGCACTGCCGATTGCCCGCGATGGCTTGCCGATATGGAATTTCTACGGCCCCACCGAATGCTCGGTCTGGGCCACGGCCGGTCGACTGGATCCGGCGCAGTTGCCCGGCGCCGGCCAAATTTCCATCGGATTGCCGCTTCGGAATTCAGAAGTTCATGTCCTCGACGAACAGTTCGACGCCTTGCCCTTCGGAATCGAGGGAGAACTCTATATTGGCGGGGATTGCGTGACTCGAGGCTATCTGAATCGTCCTGCGTTGACGGCGGAGCGTTTCATCCCTGACCCCTTCGGGAAGATTCCGGGTTCGAGGTTGTACCGGACTGGCGATCGCGCCCGGCGTGACAACCGCGGCGCCCTGCACATACTGGGCCGGGTCGACCAGCAGATCAAATTGCACGGATACCGAATCGAACCCGCCGAAATCGAAGCAGTGTTGATGCATCACGTCGACCTGGCAACCGCCGTGGTTCAACTCCGCGAGGATGCCCTGGGCAAATACCTCGCAGCCTTCGTTGTGCCCGAGGAAAACCGCGAACTCGATATCGCCGGCTTGCGGGAACATCTAAGGACCCGGGTGCCGAACTACATGGTCCCCAGGGTCATCGTGCCGCTGCCGGCCCTTCCGACGACGACCAATGGCAAAGTCGACTTTGACGCACTGACCATACCGACCTTCGACCGACTTGGTACAACGACTCCGTATTTCGCGCCTCGCACACCGGAAGAGGCATCCCTCGCCGCCACTTGGCGCGAGATCCTGCAAGTCCCCAGCATCGGAATCGCTGATAACTTCTTCGAGTTGGGGGGCGATTCTCTCAAGGCGATCCGCGTCGCAGCGCGGGCCGCCACGGCGCTTTGCGCGCTCACGGCCGCGGACGTTCTTCGACATCCAACGATCGCGGGTCTTGCCGAGCACGCACGTCAAGTACGCGCAATTCCGGCCCCTTCCGTGGCGGACTCGCGTCCGGTCGACAAGACGCGCTCCGATCCCGTCGGATCGAAGAACGTGGAGACGCATGCGGGAGGCGGTTCTTTCGCGCTGACTCCTTTGCAAAAAGGTCTGCTCTTTCATGCTATCGCGAACCCAGAGGATTCGGAGTATTTCCAGCAGGTGATCTGCGAGATACATGGCGAATTGGACGCCGACATCTTCGAAGCGTCGTGGAACACGCTTCTTGGTCGCCATGAAGCCCTGCGCGCGGCATTTGTCTGGCGAGACCTTGACGAGCCTGTCCAGCGCTTTCTGCCGACCGTTCAAATTCAGCTTCATCGCCATGACCATCTGGGACTGTCGTCCGACATCGCGGAGCGTCGACGTGCGGCCCTCATCGAAGCAGATCGCGCCGACGGGTTCAACTTGGAGGTCGCACCGCTCATGCGCGTGCATCTCATTCGTGAGTCGGAGACTCGCCATTGGATGGTGTGGAGCCATCATCACCTTGTTCTGGATGGCTGGTCCCTGCCCTTGGCGCTGGCCGAAGTGTTTCGGGGGCATGCGCGGCGGCTTGCCGGCGTCCATGCGCCCGACGAGGGGCCGGCCGCCAGCTTTTCGACATACCTGCATTACTTGGTGACGCGCGATTCCCGCAACGATGAATTGTTCTGGCGTCAAGAACTTTCCGGCTTCTCGCTGCCAACACCGTTGCCGTTTGCTCGAGCCACGGGAACGAAGTTCGCGGCCCACTTCCGCGGCACACATTCCACCGTGGCAGCGGCTGTTCCAGACACCACGCTCCATGCAATCGCCGCGTTCTGCAAGGCGCATCGGCTGACCGAGAACATTCTTTTTTGTGGTGCGTGGGCGCTGACGCTTGCAACGTACGCCGGTCACTACGATGTTATGTTCGGGCTCACGACATCCGGTCGCTCGGCGCCGGTTCCGCAAGTCGACGAGATTCTGGGTCTGCTCATCAATACGGTCCCGCTGCGCGTACGTGGCGAGGATGACCAACTCGCCTTTGACTGGCTCGCAAAGCTTGGATCGCACGTCAGGGATGTCATCGAACGCGAACATGCTTCGCTCATCGACATTCACCAATGGAGCCAGATTCCCGGCGACATGCCTCTGTTTCACAGCAACCTAGTATGCGAGTCCGACTTTCGCGAACGCATGCAGGCCGTGGATGGCGAGTACTCGCGGATCGGGAAAATGCACATCCTCGAACGGACCAACTTCCCGCTCACGTTGACCGTCGTGTCGGGGGCCGCGATGCGTTTCGAACTGGGATATAGGTCGGACCTGGTTCCCGATCACGCAGCCAGACGCATATTGTGCCGCTTCGAGTCGGTGCTCTCGAATGTGACGAGACATGGCGTCCGCTTGCGCGAGCTTGTCAGCCCGACCAATGATGAGTTACAGGTGCTTCGCGGGTGGTGCGGACAGATTCGGCCGCGCCGAGACCGCTCGAGTGTGCTCGATCTGTTCCGTTTGCAGGCGCGAAAGCAGCCCCAGGCTTGCGCGTTGCGCGACAAGAATCGCGGATTGACTTTCGCCGAACTGGATAGGAGTTCCGATGCTTTCGCTCGCGTCCTTCGAGCGCGAGGGGTGCGAGCCGAGGTG
Organism: Caballeronia humi; assembly: GCF_001544475.1. GTDB lineage: Bacteria > Pseudomonadota > Gammaproteobacteria > Burkholderiales > Burkholderiaceae > Caballeronia > Caballeronia humi. Next base: position 37,580 of record NZ_FCNW02000043.1, read on the forward strand.
CGTGTCGGTCTGCTAATAGATAAGTCCGTCGAACTCGTTCAGGCCCTGCTCGGCGTGCTAAAAGCTGGCGGGGCCTATTGCATCCTAGATCCCGGCCAGCCTGCGGAGCACCGCGCAGCGTCGATCAAGGCTGCTGCGATCGGCATGCTCTTGACCATCCAGGATCTGGCGACGGACGGGCCACCAATCGACGAAGCATCTGGGCAAGCGGAAGTGCATGATTCTCAATTGGCGTACATTGTATTCACGTCGGGATCCTCGGGCAGGCCGAAACCTGTAGGCGTATCGCATGCCAGCATCCTGAGCGCGTACATAGCGTGGCGTGAGGTCTTCGGCTTGGAGGGGCAGTGCCGCAATCATCTCCAGATGGCCAACCCATGCTTCGACGTCTTCACAGGCGATTGGGTTCGCGCCCTCTGTTCCGGCGGATGTCTCGTCTTGTGCGAGCGCGACGTGCTCCTGAGTCCCCCGGACTTGTTGCGGCTGATCGACCTTCATGACATCCACATCGGGGAATTCGTTCCCGCCGTCTTGAGAAGCTTGGTTCAAGATGCATCGGAGAGGGGAGTGAGTTGCGCGACACCGAGGTTCATCGTGGCCGGATCGGACGCATGGCGCAACGAGGAATTCGAATCCGTGCGGCCCGTGTTTCCGGCGGCCCGCATTATGAATTCCTATGGTCTCTCCGAGTCGACCGTCGACAGCACCTGGTATGACGGCACCTTCGCGAAGCCCGACAACGGCCTTACCATAGGCCGGCGACTCTCGAACACCACGGTCTACGTCTTGGATGATTCCTTGCAAATGCGACCGATCGGCGCGACAGGCGAGCTCTTCATCGGTGGTGACGGTCTGGCACGCGGATATCTGATGATGCCTGCCATGACGGCAGAGCGATTCATTCCCAATCCATTTGAAGCTACTCCCGGCGCTAGGCTCTATCAAACCGGTGATCGTGTTCGCTTCACGGCTGACGGAGATCTCGAATTTCTCGGTCGACGCGACAAACAGGTGAAGATCCGTGGCCATCGCATCGAGCCGGCGGAGATCGAGCTCGCCATGCTGAGCCACCGGGGTGTCGCTGCGGCCGTCGTCCAACTTCGCGAGGACTCGCCCGACGACCCCTATCTCGCGGCCTATGTCGTCGCCGCCACCGGCTTTGCCGTCGACGCCGCCGGATTGCGCGAGCACACGCGGGATCGGCTTCCTGGCTACATGGTGCCGCAGGCGTTCGTGGTATTGGATGAATTGCCTACGACGGTAAATGGCAAGATCGACAGATCCGCACTCCCGGCGCCTGTGTTCGATCGACAGACCGCGCCGGGAGACGGCATGCCCCGCGACGAGCTCGAAACGGTCCTCGCTTCGATCTGGGCTGATGTTCTCGATCTGGTGCAAGTCGGCATTCATGACAATTTCTTCGACCTGGGCGGTCACTCGTTGAAGGCGACCCGTGTCGTATCCCATGTGGCTGATCTTTTCGGCGTCGAAGTCTCGATTCGAAGCGTGTTCGAGTATCCAACGGTCTCGGGATTCGCCGCCGAACTTGTCGCGAAGCATCGGCATGGCGACAGGCTTAGGAAAGCGGCTGCCGTAATGCTCGAGGTGGCGAGACTTTCCGACAGCGATATGCAGGAGGGCAAGTCGTGTTGACTCCAGGCGGCAAGTTGCGGCTCACGCAGCTCGGCAAGAATCGTCGGGAGCTTCTCAAGTCTCGATTGAGCGAAGCAGGATTGAACCATCAGGGCGATGCCATCGAAGCAGGGTTGCGACCGGCGCGCATTCCGTTGTCCTTCGCGCAAAGCCGGCTGTGGTTTCTCGACCAGTGGTCCGCGGGCAGCGGCTTCTACAACATTGCCGATGCCTGGACCTTGCGAGGGCCGCTGGACGTCGCTGCTCTCTCTCGCGCGCTGGTGGGGATCGTGGTCCGCCACGAGGCGCTTCGCACCCGCTTCTTGTCGTCCGGCGGCGAACCCGAGCAGGTCGTCGATCCGGCTCAGGATGTCGGCTCGCCGCTGCGCGAGGTCGACCTCGACGCCTTCGACCCCGCGCAGCGGCAGGCGCGCTTGGTCGAGATACTTGCGCAGGAGTCGACCAAGCCCTTCGACCTCGGGAGCGGCCCGATGCTGCGCGCGACGCTGGTGAAGTGCGGTCCGGACGAGCACGTGCTGCTTCTGGTGACCCACCACATCGCCAGCGACGGATGGTCCGTCGGTGTGCTGAGCCGGGAGCTGTCCGCCTTCTATCGGGCCCACGCGCTGGGCCACGAACCCGACCTCCCGGCGCTGCCGATCCAGTACGCCGACTTTGCGCTGTGGCAGCGCGGACGGCTCCAAGGGGAGTTCAGTCAGCGACTCTTCGATTACTGGCGACGGCAACTGCAGGACGTCGAGCCGCTCGAGCTGCCGACCGACCGGCCGCGCCCGGCGCTGCAGACGTTTCGCGGAAACTCGCTGACTTTCGAACTCTCCGCCAAGCTGACGGCCTCGCTGGAAGCGCTCTCCCAGCGGTGCGGTGCGACCCTGTTCATGACGCTGCTGGCCGGGTTCCAGATCCTGCTGCACCGATACAGCGGGCAGACCGACATTGCCGTGGGCTCGCCGATCGCCAATCGCAACCGGGTCGAGATCGAGGGCTTGATCGGCTTCTTCGTGAACACCTTGGTGCTGCGCAACCGCCTCAAAAGCGGGGAGACGTTTCGCCAGTTTCTCCAGCAGGTGCGCCAGACCACCTTGGACGCCTATGAGCACCAAGACTGTCCGTTCGAGCAATTGGTCGAGATCCTCGCTCCACAGCGCGATGCGAGCCGCAATCCGATCTTCCAAGTCATCTTCGCGCTCCAGAATGCGCCGTCCGATCCCCTTGATCTGCACGGCACACAAGTCGCATATCGCGAGCTGGACAGCAAGGCGAGTCGATTCGATCTGGAAATCTATCTGTCTGCCGAGCGTGGCAGGCTTCACGGATACTGCTGCTACTCCGCGGATCTGTTCGACGAGCGCACCATCGAGCAACTCGCCGGTCACTACCGCGAACTCTTGCATTGGATCGGGGAGCATCCCGAGGAACCCGTCCGCAAACTGCAGATGCTCACGCCTGCCCAACACGACCTGCTTCTGAACACGTGGGGCACAGGCGCCGCGCTACGTCCGACCGAGACGCTTCTCTTCCTGTTCAGACGGTCGGCGCGCCAGCATTCGGACGCAATCGCGGTCACTGGCAACGGCCACGCGCTGAGTTATGACGAACTGGACCGGCAATCCAGCCAATTCGCGCATTTCCTGCGCAAGCGAGGGGTCGGTGTCGAAACGCGTGTCGGGCTATGTCATGAACGGACACCGGAGCTGATCGTTGCGGTGCTCGGCATCCTCAAGGCGGGGGGGGCGTACGTCCCGATGGATCCGTCCTATCCCAATCATCGACTCGTGTTGATCGCCGCGGATTCCGATCTGGCCGTCGTGGTCACGAGTGGTCACGAGCGGCGTCGTTTCGAACGGCTCGAGTGTGACGTGATCGTGTTCGACGATGTGCGCCGGATGGTGAGCCTTGAATCTGATGATACGCCGCCGGACCCGACTCGCCCGGACAATCTAGCCTATGTGATGTACACGTCGGGGTCGACCGGCGAACCGAAAGGAGTTGCGGTCACTAACCGGAACATCGTGCGTCTGGCCATTCGACAGACCTATGTGGATATCGGCCCGACAACTGTCATCGCTCTAGCCTCTAACACGGCTTTCGACGCCGCCAGTTTCGAAATGTGGGCAGGACTGCTGAACGGCGCACGGCTGGTTTGTGTCGCTCGGCACGAGCTGATCGACGCTTCGGCTCTCTCCGCGAAGATCGAAGGCGAACACATCTCGGTGCTCTTCTTGACGGCTGCCCTGTTTCATCACATGTGCAGGAGCCATGTCGACACATTCGCCGGCCTTACGAACCTGGTCGTCGGTGGTGACAGGCTTGATCCGTCGGCGGCGGCGATCTTTCGGCGCGCTCATCCCCGAGTCGCGTTGATCAACGGCTTCGGGCCGACCGAGACGACGACCTTCGCCACGTCTTACCGCGTTCCGAAAGCTGCGGCAATGACGTTTGTTCCGATTGGTCGACCCTTGACCAACACGGAGGTGTATGTTCTCGATGCCGAACTGCGGATCGTTCCGATCGGCGTTCCAGGTGAGCTGTTTATCGGGGGCGCCGGCGTTGCCCGGGGGTATCTAGGACGGCCGGGGCTAACAGCTGAGCGGTTCATGCCGCATCCATTCAGCAGCGTCCCTGGGGCCAGGCTGTACCGCACTGGAGACAAGGTGCGATTCCTCGCCAAGGGCGACCTCGAGTTCATCGGGAGATACGACCATCAGGTGAAGTTGCGCGGCTATCGCATCGAGCTTGGCGAGATCGAGTCTGCATTGATGCGTCATCCCGGTGTCGCTTCGGCGGTGGTTCAGTTGCGGGAAGACACCCCGGGGGATCGATACATCGCCGCCAGCGTGGTCCTTTCGGGTCGGGCGTCAGATCAACGGCAATCCATGGCGGCGTCGCAGATTGAGGGTTGGCGAGCCGTGTTCGACAGCAATGCAATCGACGCTGCACAATCGACATGGACACCCATGTTCAACCTCCAAGGTTGGATAAGCAGCTACACGGGGCAGCCGATGTCCGACGCTCACATGCGAGTCTGGGTGGGCGACCGCGTTCAGAAGATTCGCGCATTGTCCCCACGAAAGCTTCTGGAAGTCGGGTGCGGTTCCGGCCTGCTTCTGTTCCGCTTGGCGGCCGGCTGCGAAGAATTCTGGGGTACCGACATCTCCGCCCGTACCTTGGCCGCGACGCAGGCCAATAATTCGGCGACGGCAAGAGAGAGCAAGGTCAGGCTTTTCCACCTTGCCGCCCACGAACTTGGAGAGCTTCCGCGGAGGTACTTCGATTCAGTGGTGATCAATTCTGTTGTCCAGTACTTTCCGTCGTCTTCCTACCTGCTCCAGGTTCTGGAGGAAGCGATCAACAAGGTCTGCCACGGAGGCATGCTGTTTCTTGGGGACATCCGATGTTTTTCGCTTCTCGAATCGTTTCACACCGATGTGATCTGGCGACGGCGCCGCGACGATCAGACAGTTGCTGATCCGACAGTTGCTGAATTGCGCGACGCAGCCTCCCGTGCGGCTCGAGACGAAGAGGAACTTGCCGTCGCCCCTGCGTTCTTCCATGGTCTCTCCAGGCAACTGCCTCGCATCAAGGCGGTGAGGATTGAGATGCAGAGAGGCGCAGAGTGGAACGAGCTGACGAAATTCCGCTACGACGTCACACTGAAGCTCGACGAACCCGTCCAGTCGTTTGAAGGCCCCAGCTTGGAGTGGCACGGCTCCGCGGGCGATCAGATCTTGCGGCTGCTACGAGACGAGCACCCGCCTGCACTTCGGCTCGCGAGTGTCGCTAATGCCCGAATGCAGCAAGACGCGAAACTGGCGAAGCTGCTGCGCGAAGGTCCGCCCAACGCGTCGGTTAGAGTCTTGTTGGAAGGCATCGATCGTGAGATGGATCCCTCTGCTGCAGACCCGGAGGCATTCTGGCGTCTGGCGGAGGATTGCGGCTATCGACTTACCGCATCGGTTCTCGATCCGCAGTTCGAATACTTCGATGCATTTTTCACCAAAGTCGGGACGACCGCCACGGGAGGGTTCCTTCCTTGCGACAGCACCGCGTCGTGCGCGTCGGAAGACCTGGCGAACGACCCATTGTCGAACCGTCTGTGGCGTGAACTTAGTCCTGCGCTCTACGATCAGGTCCGCGAGATCCTCCCGGATTTCATGGTGCCTGCCGTGATTCAAGCGCTCCCGCACATTCCGCTCACCCCGAGTGGGAAAGTCGACTGGCAGAGCATTCCCATCGCGAAGCGGGGCCGGGATGGATCGAAGCGTGGCTTCGTGGCCCCGGGCAATGAGGTGGAGCGACAACTTTGTCAAATGTGGGAGACGCTGCTGGGTGTCCCTCGGGTCGGTGTGCAGGACAACTTCTTCGATCTCGGCGGGCATTCCTTGCTGGCGACACAGCTCGTCTCGCGCATCTGGTCAGGCTTCGGCGTCGAGCTGCCGTTGCGCACTTTGTTCGATCGCCCGACGATCGCGGCACTGACCGGTTTGCTGCTCGGCACGGCCGGCCTTGCACATCGGCAAGCGATCGTCCCGGTCGCGCGACCGGCGCGCATTCCGTTGTCCTTCGCGCAAAGCCGGCTGTGGTTTCTCGACCAGTGGTCCGCGGGCAGCGGCTTCTACAACATTGCCGATGCCTGGACCTTGCGAGGGCCGCTGGACGTCGCTGCTCTCTCTCGCGCGCTGGTGGGGATCGTGGTCCGCCACGAGGCGCTTCGCACCCGCTTCTTGTCGTCCGGCGGCGAACCCGAGCAGGTCGTCGATCCGGCTCAGGATGTCGGCTCGCCGCTGCGCGAGGTCGACCTCGACGCCTTCGACCCCGCGCAGCGGCAGGCGCGCTTGGTCGAGATACTTGCGCAGGAGTCGACCAAGCCCTTCGACCTCGGGAGCGGCCCGATGCTGCGCGCGACGCTGGTGAAGTGCGGTCCGGACGAGCACGTGCTGCTTCTGGTGACCCACCACATCGCCAGCGACGGATGGTCCGTCGGTGTGCTGAGCCGGGAGCTGTCCGCCTTCTATCGGGCCCACGCGCTGGGCCACGAACCCGACCTCCCGGCGCTGCCGATCCAGTACGCCGACTTTGCGCTGTGGCAGCGCGGACGGCTCCAAGGGGAGTTCAGTCAGCGACTCTTCGATTACTGGCGACGGCAACTGCAGGACGTCGAGCCGCTCGAGCTGCCGACCGACCGGCCGCGCCCGGCGCTGCAGACGTTTCGCGGAAACTCGCTGACTTTCGAACTCTCCGCCAAGCTGACGGCCTCGCTGGAAGCGCTCTCCCAGCGGTGCGGTGCGACCCTGTTCATGACGCTGCTGGCCGGGTTCCAGATCCTGCTGCACCGATACAGCGGGCAGACCGACATTGCCGTGGGCTCGCCGATCGCCAATCGCAACCGGGTCGAGATCGAGGGCTTGATCGGCTTCTTCGTGAACACCTTGGTGCTGCGCAACCGCCTCAAAAGCGGGGAGACGTTTCGCCAGTTTCTCCAGCAGGTGCGCCAGACCACCTTGGACGCCTATGAGCACCAAGACTGTCCGTTCGAGCAATTGGTCGAGATCCTCGCTCCACAGCGCGATGCGAGCCGCAATCCGATCTTCCAAGTCATCTTCGCGCTCCAGAATGCGCCGTCCGATGAGCCTGAATTGGCGGGGTTGGAGGTCAGAAGTCTGACCATTCCTGGCTGCAGCGCGAAATTCGATCTGAGCTTCCTTCTTGCCAAGCACGGTGCGGGCCTGTCCTGCGAAATCGAGTATGCCGACGACCTGTTCGAGCATCGCACGATCGAACAACTTGCCGATCACTACCGCGAGCTTCTACAGCGAATTGTGGAACTATCAGATCGCCCGATCCGGCAGTTGATGCTCACGAACGGCCAGCGTCGACGTTCGCAAGATGCGTTTGACCATCACGTCTGGAACTCGCCTCGTCCAGTTCTTGACCTCGTGGCCGAGATGACCCGCCAGCAGCCGGACGCGATCGCCGTCAGCGGTGGTGGCTGGTCATTGAGCTATCGCGAGCTCGATCGGCGGTCAAGTCAGCTTGCCCGCTTTCTTCAGAAGCGGGGCGTCGGCGCGGAAACGCGTGTCGGTCTGTGCCACGATCGCACGCCGATGCTGATCGTCGCGGTGTTCGGTATCTTAAAAGCGGGGGCCGCCTACGTGCCGCTGGATCCAGCCTACCCGGACGGTCGACTCGCGTTCATGGCGGAGGATTCCGGCGTGCGCATCGTGCTTGCTTGCCGTCAAACCCGTCGTCGGTTCGTTCGTCCGTCATATGATGTCGTCGTGCTGGAGGATCGGGACCATGAATTGGAACTCGAGAACGGTAAAGCGCCGCCGCATTCCACGTCTCGGGACAACCTTGCCTATGTGATGTACACGTCCGGATCGACGGGCAGACCCAAGGGCGTGGCGATCACCAGGGGCAATCTCGACTCTTTCATCTTCTCGGTCACTTCACTTCTCGCGACAGAGGAATTGGAAGCGGTCCTCGCGAGCACCTCCATCTGCTTCGACCTCTCCGTGTTCGAGATGTTTGCACCGCTGTCGACCGGCGGAAAGATTATGTTGGTCGAAACATTCTTGACGAGGCGAAATTCACAAGCGGCCGACACGGCGACACTTTTCAACACGGTGCCTTCGGTGTTCTCAGAATTTCTAAAGATGGAGCCCGCCTCTCGGCCGGTGAGGTCCATCTGCCTTGCGGGCGAAGCTCTGAGCCTCGAACTCTCGCGGCGCATATTCGATCGATTTCCCGACGCGAGACTGCGCAATCTGTATGGTCCGACGGAGAGCACCACGTACGCGACACACCATATGCTGGACCCGAGTTTTGCGCTGCGACCGCCCGTCGGTCGACCGTTGCGCAACACCGAGGTCCACGTGCTGGACGATGACCTCAATGCTGTTCCGGTCGGTGTCACGGGGGAGCTCTTCATCGGCGGGGAAGGGCTTGCGCGGGGCTACTGGGGGCGGCCCGCGCTGACTGCTGAGTGCTTCCTGCCTCACCCGTTCACCGAGCTGCCGGGCTGCCGGCTTTACCGCACGGGGGATCGCGTGCGCTGGAACGGGCGGGGAGATCTCGAGTACCTCGGTCGGCGTGATCAGCAGGTGAAGATGCACGGCTACCGGATCGAGCTCGCGGAAGTCGAGGCTGCCTTTGCGAGCCACGCGTCGGTCGCCGCGGCAGTGGTTCAGCTACGCGAAGACAAACCGGGAAGGCAACACTTGGCAGCCTATGTCGTCCCGGTCGTTGATGGCGTCGTCGACGACGACGTCCTCCGTGCGCACGTGCAGGCAATTCTTCCTGGTTACTCGGTGCCGGCAAGCATCACCCCGCTTGCCAGCCTGCCGTTGACAAAGAGCGGAAAGGTCGATGCCAATGCGCTTCGTCTGCTGGAGGTCGACACAGCACCGTGGACAACCAAGATCGCGCCCCGCAACGAGACCGAGGACCTGCTCGTCGAGATCTGGAAGGAGATCCTCCACATTTCCGCTGTTGGGATCCATGAAAATTTCTTCGCGCTCGGCGGTGACTCGTTCGACGCGCTCCGGTGTATGGCTGCCTGCGAGGACAGGTTGCGGTGCCGTTTGCCTGTCTCGGCCTTGTTTCGGCTGGGGACGATCGCGGGACTTGCCGAGGCCATCGCCGCGCGCAACATCGCGGGGGACACAGACCTTGCCTCGATACCCGATGTCGTGCCGATCGCACCGCATGACTCTCGCCCGCTCCTGTTCCTCGTCCATCCGATCGGTGGAGAACTTGCCTGCTACACGCCCTTGTCCCGCAGGCTCGAGCGGAGCTACAGCGTGCTTGGATTCGCTGACAAGTCAGTGCAGCAGGATGGCAGCATTGAGGAGATAGCCGGCCGCTATGCGAATGCGTTGAACCTTGAAGCTGGAAATCGACCCGTGCGCATCGCTGGTTGGTCGTTTGGGGGACTGGTCGCCTACGAGATGTGCCGGCAGATCGCGGCTCGCGACGGACAGGTGGCGCTCTTGTGCATGATTGATACGCACGCGTCGCTCTGCGAAGAGCTCGAAGCCTCCGACGACGACCTCTTCGTGCAATTCGTGCGGGACATTGGCCGATCGGCAAACGTCGCTTTCGACTTCCCGCCCGAGAGCTTGCTCGACCTTGAAGGGTCGCTTCGATGGGCCGGTCTACGGACCCACCTTCACGACGTGGGCATGTGGAGTTCCGCAGGCGCCGTGCGTCCGCTCGAGCTTGCGTTCGAGCGCTATCGTGTCCAACTGAGGGCCGCCGGAAAGTACCGGCTCGCCCCGTATGCCGGACGGGCCATCATCGTGTCGGCTCTTGCGGAGGGCGATTCTGAGACCTCAACGGACGCCTGGTCGTGCCTGCTGCTGGGCGAGACCACTTACGTCGGGCTGGACGCCGACCATTACACGATCATGCGCGAGCCGAACGTCGGTGAGATCGCCGGCCTTCTTCTCGAAGACGTCGAGACGTCGTAAATTCAGCAAGGTAATCGGCAGATCGAGCGCCGCCTTGCGAAACTTCGGCATAAACTTTGATGCCATCTTGTCGAGCCCGACCTGCGGATCTCGGGTTCCCAAGTTCATCGCGGCCGCGACGCGTCCGACGCTATCGGGCACTGGCATGCGATAGAGCGCAGATAGGCGCAGCGGGCGATATCTCGGTCGTTGTTGAACGAGCCGCCGCGCAGGACCTTTCCAGACTGCCTGGCGGATGGCGCCACCCACCAGGGAAAGATAGCGAAAAAAACCACGTTTCGCGCAGCGGAGAAAGTCTCTCTTGCCCCCTCCAGAGCCGGAATGTTCAGAGTGCCGGAGCCCAGAGATGCCAGAGAGCAGAGTTACGAAACAGGCGAAGACCGCAATACCACCCGAAACCCGATGTAGCCGCAGCGGGGGACTGGAGGATTCCAACTGCGACTGGCGCAGCGGGCGAGACCTGGGCCGACGCTGAACGAGCCGCCGCGCAGGACCATGCAATCCGTTGCGGTTGCAGTCGGGTTCTCGCGGCCATCATCTGCGAGGTAGGGATAGGCAGCGTAACGGCTGCGTGTCCATTCAAAGACGTTGCCTATCATGTCGTACAGGCCGAAGCCGTTGGCAGGAAAGCAGCCTGCCGCCGACGTGTCGCCGATCCCAGAATCGGCGTAGTTCGCCCGATTCGGATTGGGTGTCTCGCCCCAGGAGAAAAACGGTCCGCTCAATCCGCCCCGCGCGGCCTTCTCCCACTCAAGTTCGCTGGGCAGGGCGACGCGCCAGCCGCTGTCCCGCACTAGGCGGGCAAGGCCGCTCTTCTGAAGTGCTGGCGAAGTGACCAGCATCTCGTGCAGCCAATCGCAATAGGCCAGTGCATCGTGCCAGCTTACGAAGCGCACCGGTCGGCTGTCCGGGTCGCGTAGTGCTCTGGCATCGCCAATCTCGAATCCCGTCGACTCGACGAAGGCCCTGAACTGTGCGATCGTAACTGGATAGCGTGCAACGTAACAATCCGGAGCCGGGGTGGGTGCATCGTTGATCTCTTCGCCCGGCACTTGGAGACCGGTAATCGCGACTCGCCGCAAGTCAGAATTGGGCGTGCCGATCCGGAAATGCGGGTCAGCCGCGATCCGCACGAACCCGAGCAGGTCGTCAGCCGGCAAGTAGAAGCACTGCGGATCAAAGCGCGCATCGCCGAGGGCCGCCAGCAGATCCCCAGCCTGCGCGCGATTTGCGGCGGGCAGACCGCCATCGTCTGGATGCACCGAGAGCGACGCGGCGAGCCAATCGGCCACGCGCTCCGTTATGGCGCGGGTATGCTCGTTCTTGTGGATTGCGCTCAGACCAATTTCCTGCAACTGCGTCCCGGCAAGGAACGCACACATCCAGTCGGCCGCTTCCGGTCGTCGCCTAGCGCGGAATTCGGCAATTGACCTGCCGCCGATCAGCGCGTCGGCTGCGCTGGCACCGCGCTCGACCTTAGCGAGGCGCGCCGCCAGCGGCAACACGACTTGCCAGTGCGACGGTGCGCTTCGGGCCAAACGGGTACACTCGGCCGCGAAATCGTCCCGTGTGAACAAATAGCACGCGGCGAGAAATTCCTGAAAGGTCCGATGGGGAAATGCAAACTGCGGCTCCCCGTGCTTCTGGCCTTGGCCGACCAGAAGGCCAGCGCGCTTATCGATGTAATCAACGACCATCGCAGCCTTATCCCAACTATCGTTGAACAGCGGCCGAAAGGCGCGAACCAACTGGTGCTCTCCGATGTCCGTCTTCCCTTCCGGCTCAGGATCGCCTCCCGAGGCCGGCGCGCCCCCTTCAAGGCTGTCCTCATGTACATTGAAAGCCAACTCCTCCAGCACCTCGCGCAGATCCGAAAGTTTCAGGCCCGGCATGGCGAGTTCATCGAGCAGTGCCTTGTCTGCGCCGATCTGACGGTTCCAGCGCAGTATGAGCAGGTCCACCGAGTCGTTGTACAGGTCGGCTCGATCGTCGGGCAGCCGTCCGCGATTGGCGTGCAGCGTGGCCATGAGCGTGAGCAGTAGCGGGTTGCAGGCCAGTGGCTGCAGATCCGGGCGCTGCCTCGCCTCCAGAAAGTCGCCCCTCTTGCGCTCAGCGTCCCCGGGAGCGAGCCATGCGCGCGTCACGAGTGCCGCATACCAAGCGCGGATGAATTGCTTGACCTGCTCGTCATTGAAGTCGGCCAACGCGTACACGCCACGGGCGGGGTCGGGTCCGCCCGGCCATGCATAGGGCCTGGCGGTGAGTAGGAAGCGGCACTTGGGCCCTGCGATCCGCATAAGCTCCTGGACTGCTCCCAACACCCGCTGCTGCTTTGCGGCGTTGCCGCATTCGTCAAGACCATCAAGCAGGATCAGGGCACCATGGCTGCGTGCGAGACGCGTGACGTATTTCATTGTGTCAACCGACAGGCCGTAGCCGCTGGCCTCCAGATCATCCCCGATGAAGGTCCAAAGGTCGTAAGCGCGCGCCGCATCGCTGCCGACGGGAAGCTTGTCGGCGAAACGGCGCAGGACGACGCGGATGGGCAGCAGCACATCGTGCGTCCAACTGTCGCCCAATCTGGCGAGTTCATCCCGGTGGCCCTGCCACACTTGGGCCAACGTGAGCAGGACGTTCGCGCCGAAAGTGCTCTTGCCACTTCCTGGCCTGCCCAAAATGGTGAGTTCTCGATGCGCGGCGAGCGCTTCGAGTGCAGAGACGGGACGGTCCTGGTGCTGCGTCGCCGCGTCACCGCTCAAGGGGCGCTGGTTGCGCAACAGCCACTCAGTAAGCTTCATCTCCTTAGGGATGCGCAGGCGGGTGTCGAGTGGCACGTAGACGTCAGCGAGCTGCAGCGGCTCCAGCTTCGCCTGCATGGCAGATACGTCGATTTCGCCCAGCATCAGGCCGGCGAGATCGGCTACAAGCCCATACAGATATAGCGCAATGACCGACTTCGCTTCCTCGGCGTCCTCGCCGCCGTGGATGATCTGGCTCACACGCTCAGTGAGGGCGATAGCGATGAAATGGCCTCCTTCCGTAATTACCTGGGTGCCGGTATTGATGGTGCCGGTGTTCTGTCCGCCGACATGCACACCTCCGGCGCCGACCGACCTTGTGCTCCCCGAACCGTCCACGGTAGGACGCTGACCAGCTTCCAGTTCGGCAATGCGACGCCGCAGGGCTTCGATGTCGTCGTTGGGGTCAACGGGCGAAGAATTCATGGTCAGCTCGGATTCAGTTTGTCCAGAACGAACTCTGTCACGGGCCCCGCAATGCCGCCGAGCATTGGTGTGGAAAATATGTTCACGACCGATCCGACTGCTCCCGGCACCATACTTACGAGTTGGTCGATGAGTTTGCCGATCCTGCTGTCATCGGCTTCCTCGCCCTTGGCGACTTCGGCCTTGAGGTCCTGCACTTGCTGCACCGCCGCGGCTTGCTGGCCAGTTGCCGTCTGCCGTGCCACGACCGCCAGCAACGGTGCAAAGAGCAGTTCCAGGTCGCGTTGCGAAACGCCTTGAGAGACACAATATTGCGCGCCGCGGCGGATCACGGCCCCCGTCCCCGAGACGCCGGCCTTCACATTTCCGCCGACGTAGGCGCCCCCCCCCCCGTGTTCACTTGCGTCCCGGAATTGATGCTGCCGGTGTTCTGTCCACCGACATGCGCACCACCGGCGCCGACCGCCACCGCTCCCTGCCCCTGCGCGATCGCTCCGCTGCCAGAAAGGCTTGCCCGGTAGGTGATCGTGCCAAGCATGGCAGTGTCACCGGCATCCGGATTGAGTTCGATAAAGCCATTTGCAACGAGCTTGTCCAGTTGTCGAATGAAATGCAGTTGGAGCGCATCGACATTCTCGTACACCGTATAGAAGTGGCCGAGCCCTTTGAGCTTTCCCTGAAAGGCACGCAGGCTCGCTCCGTCGCTTTCGCTTTCGCTTGCGCTGGTTGTACTGGTCTCGGAATTCCTGAAATAGGTGAACACGAAGGGTTTGCTGGTCGATTTGAACTGCCCGAAGGCAGTTTCAAATTCTTCTTCGGTGTATTTGCCCACCTTCGTCCAGAACAGCATGACAAAGACATCGCATTCGCGAATGGCCTTGTTGTACTCGTCCTGCAGAGCGGTCTTCGAAACGGCATCGAGGAAGTCCTCCCATAAGACAAGTTCGAGAAACACGCCTCGCTGAACCCAAACCTTATTCTTCCGGGAGATCGCTACCTCAAAGGCCTGCCGGTCGATCTCCAATTCGGTGGAGGAAGCAAGAAATATCTTCTTCGTTTGCATCGTGACTGCTCCTTGTCCGCAATGAATAATACGGGGCGTCACCGCAATGGCGCGTACCGATCTTGATGGAGCGACTCGGGCGGCAAAGTGAATGCTCCGGTAACTATAGTCGTCCACGCCGGCTAGGTGGAGTGATTGTGCAATCAAACCCCTCCTGGGGCCGATAGAACTCGCGGATTTTGGAAAGCCGCTAGCCGAATGAGACGGTTGAGCAGTGCCTGGGGATGCTGCGCCTTCTCAAGACAGGGGTTGATTTCCGTGCAAATTCCAGGTTAGGGCGCTCTCGCTCCGACAAAGCTTTGCGTTCTGGCGCCAAAATAATACCTTTTTAGTCAGAGACTTCCTGTCTACCCCCGAACGTGATCCGGCGCATCGCTATCGCGCTGAGTGGCTTCACGCGTCGCCACACCTTGAACCAAAATTGGAAGGAGTCTGCTTGCGTAGCGTCCGACGGGAAAAGTGAAGTCCCGCGGAGGTTGATGCGCTCCTGATGCGTCGGCGCAATCCTTCTGAGCTGCTCGGCTCCAGGCGATTCGCCTCCAGAGGCTTGTTAGCATCTCGAGTTGCTGCATGTGCGTCGTGTTCCATGCCATCAGAATGTTCGCAAGCAACGTCAATGCGGAAGACACGGCTGAGAGCGAATCTTCGCGCCGAGCCAATTTGACCGGGATACGCCCAACATGGATCGCACGTTGGACGACATGCACGGCCTCGCCCCGATTCAACACGTGCTGCAACTCCGTGCGGAAAGACGGGTTCGTGAAGCAATCGATCAGGAAGATGCTACGGAACAGCCGACCGATGTGGACGCCTCCGTCATAGACCGGCTGCCCACGAGCTGCTGAGCCGAAGCGGGTTAGGGCTTCCACTGCAGTGCATTTTCCTAAGCGAATCGATGGATGCCTCCGTTCAAGCGCTCGCGCCAGTTCTCTTCAATCTACGCTTCTGATTGACATAATGAACATTTAGCGACTATTAATACGGTATCCCTACCAAACAACTGGCGAGAAACGACTTTGCGCATTTGCGTGCTTCAATCCACGCGCTTAAGGGATGACCTTGCTTCCACGCAGTTTCCGGGTTAGGCTCCAACCCGAAATCTGCATCGGAATCAGGAACGCCCCGTGTGTTGATCGTGGCATCGGGCGGGATGCCGCGTTGTTCGCGTCGGCGATCAGCTAAGTTTGAGCTTTTGCGCATGCGCCCGCTTTCGAACCGGGCGCATACGCTTATGAACGGCGCGCCGCCGCGTCCAGAAACGCAATCAGCAACGGATGCGGCGCGCCATCACGCGACGACAGTTCGGGATGCCCCTGCATGCCCGCAAAGAACGGATGCTTATCGGCCTCGATGGCATCGGCGATCGAGCCGCTCTCGTCGTGCGCGCTGACGGTCACGCCGAGCGTCGCGAGCGGCGCTTCGAGCGCCGGATTGAGCCTGTAGCGATGATTGCAGAGAATGCTCGCCTGCGCGCCGAGCATGGCCGCGATACGCGATCCCGGCACTAAGCTTAACGGCCGCAAGCCTGAGCGATGCAACAACACGCCATCCTCGCCAACATGAATCGGCTCGAAGCTGGCGACGCGCGCATCGGGCTGCGCTTCCTTCATGCCGATCTCATCGCTCTTCAACACGAGCCGCGCGATGGCCGTCGCCATTGACTGCATGCCGAGAGACAAACCCACGACCGGAATCGACGCCAGCCAGCCGAAACGCGCGGCCTCGATCTGTCCCGCCACGTGCGCTATGTCCGCGCCCCCCGGCAAAAGAATGCCGTGTGCATCGGCGAGCAAAGTTTCTGCGTTGTCGCGGTCGATGTCCTGTGCCGCGATGAAGCGCACGTCGAGATCGAAGCCGAGCGCATCGGCGGCGTCACCGAGGGCGGCGAGCGTCGCGGGGTATTGCTGATGCTGGTCGC
>NZ_FCNW02000044.1 GCF_001544475.1 Caballeronia humi
TGCCCGACATGCCTTGCATTGCGGGTCGGGTCTGCTACAACGTAAGAGGTCTCCTCGCGCGCATCCTGGCGTGAGCATTGCCCGCCGGGTAAACGCTGCGGCGGGCTTTTCTTTTGCTAAGCCCGCACCTACTGACTAGTCGCCTCGTCGGCGGAAGGCAAAATTGCCGTCGCGGTAAGTGCACTTCTCCTTGGCGCTTCATACCCATCGGCGAAATAGAACTCTTCATCAACGAGGTAGCGTTCGCCCGTGTTAGGTCGACGATTGGCGAGACCAGAGAAAGCGGAGACGGCGATATGCGCTGACGCAGTGCTAAGGCGGTGCAGTGGCACAATCGCGTTATGGTGACGGTGATGGCGAAGGAGGGTGCGAGCAACGGCGTGAAGCGACAGGCGCAGATGTCCGTTCGTGGGCCATGCCGCAAAGCCGACGGTCGGGTTAGATGCGATTGAGCTGGCCTTTTCCTATTTGCACCGGAGCCACCGAGACATGGATGACGCGGTTGATGGACTCAAAAGCCGATGCGCAGGGGCTCCGGATAGTGTTGTGTCAAATCGAAGGTACTTCCGATTTTCCATGCTTTAATTTCCGTCGTCTGGCCGCCATAATCGTTGCAGTCGATGTCCGGGTTGATGTAGCCGCTCGGCGTGTAGCCGCCGCCGGAGCGCAGCGTTACCGTCTCCCTAGGCTTGCTGCTCGCGACGTAGAGTGTGGCCTTTGGCCCCTTGCGGACGATGGCCGCGGGGCGGAGTGGCCCGAACGCCGACAGCAAAACGTACACCTCCCCTGAGCAGTTCGGACCCGAGAAGTATCCAGGGTTGCCATACCACTTCAGCGCCCTTACAGACTCGTCCGCGGGATTGCTGCGAACGACGCTCGCATATACAAGCACGCCCTGTATGTTGAGAATCACCCCGCCCTGAGCGAGACGTTCATAGGGCGTGATGTACCCTCCGTAATTGAAGTACACGAGCTTACCGACGACCCTGCCGTTGGCGTCCAAGAGCTTCGCGACTGGACGGTCCCTGTCATGGCGAGCGCTGTCTTCCTCATCGGCGGCTGCCGCTGGCCATGCTCCTAACAGTGCCGCCGACAGGATCAAAGAATTAACAAGTCGCTTATTCACCTTGCCTCCGCCTTGCGCGCTAATAAAGAAGCCTCACGGCATAGAGCTTATTCCCCGGAACCGTACCGATGAACCTGGGGCTCGCATACGTTCATGAAAGTTTGGTTTCAAGGTCCGATTCGCAGAGGCTCCGGATAGTTTTGAGTTAAATCGAAAATACTTTCGACGGCCCATACTAGCCGTTGCGCTGGCCTATAAGAGCAGCAGTCGACCCCCGGCTCGCCCACCGAACTAATGAGCACTGCCTGCTGGCGGCTGCCGCTAGCGACGTAGAGCGTCACGGTCGACCCGTTGCGCACGGTGGCTGTCGGGCGGAGTACTCCGACGTCGGAGACAACATAGACCGTTCCTGAGCAGTTCGGACCCGCAAAGGCGGCATCTCCGCTAGACCATTTCAGGTCAGTTGCCGACTGCTCGAAGTAGCCGTTCCCGATACGAGTGATGCCCGCATACACGGGCGCGCCATGTATGTTGAGAACTACTCCGGGATACCCTTGAAAGTACACCATCTCGCCGACGAACCTGCCATTAGCGTCGAAAACCTTCGCGACGGGTCCGTCGCTACCATGGCGAGCGCCGCCGTTCTCATCAGCGGCGGTGGCCAAGCATGTCCCAAACAGGGCCGACAACAGAACCAAAGAATTGAAGATTCGGTTATTCACTTCACCTCCGCAGCGTGCGATATAGAGAAAGCCTCCACGGACAGAGCTTATTCCCGAAACGGACCGGTAGAAGTGCGAGGCCGTTCGTTGACCCAAGTCAAGCTGCGTGCGGAGATGCCGGACCGATGTTGCACGCAGGCGCTGGATAGGAGTGCGACTTCAGAATCCCACTCTCAAAGGCTCTGGGTAGCGTTGTGTCAAATCGATCGTACTTTCGACCGCCCATGCGCGCAATTCGCCGCCGTAGTTGACGCTCCTATGTCAAGCGACACGCGTTGAATCCGCCAGATCGGCCAGGATGAGCGGGTACAGTTCCCGGACGATATAGCGCTTCAGGCAGCGATGGATTTCCTTGTTCGACATGCCTTCCTTCGTCCGGCGATCAACGTAAGCTCGGGTACGCGGGTCGCTGCGCATCCGAACCATCGCTATCGTCCATAGCGCGTTATTTGCAGACCGATCACCGCCTCGATTCAAACGATGTCGGACCGTTTTTCCGGATGACGCCTGCAACGGACTTGTGCCGCAGAGTGCCGCCAGCGCAGCTTCGCTTTTCAGGCGTTCGGGATTGTCGCCCGCTACAGCGACCAATACCGCAGCGGTCTGCGGGCCGACGCCGAATCTTTCGCGAAGCCGCCTGGCATGCTGGCTGGTCAGGTCGTCGAGCATAGTGTCGAGTGCTTTGAGCTCCTCTGCCAGCGTCAGCCAACGCTTCGCCAGCAATCGCAACGTGGTCGTGAGCGTTTGCAACATTGGCGTTTTTCCCAGCGACCGAAGACGGACGCAGCCCTCAATGCATTCTGCAGTCTTCACTTTCAGAAGGCGATCACGGATTTCTTGGGGGGCGCTCACGAGCAAAGCTCGTAATTGGTTGATAGCCTGCGTCTTTGCCTTGACTGCACTGCGTCTGGCAACAGAGACGGCGCGCATCGCCTCGGCGGCACCGGACTGTTCCTTTGGAATAGCCGTAGCACTTCCGGAGAGGACCGCACGCGCGGCGTTTTCAGCATCAGTAGGATCGGACTTCCCTCTGGATCGGCGCATCGCGCGATCGGGACGATTGACTTCAAGCACCTCGATCTCATGATCGCGCAGCACGCGGGCCAATCCTGCTCCGTAGGTGCCGGTCCCTTCAACCCCGGCGCGGCGTAAATGGCCGAACGAACTCGCCCATGTCAGCAGATCGAGATGCCCTGCCGTGTCGGTCGAAACCGATCGCGTTCCGAGAAGCCTGCCTGTGTCGTTGATCACAGCCCCGACATGCGTATCCAGATGCGTGTCAACGCCTAGAATTACTTCATTTTGTGCCATGCGTATATCCGTTGTAGTGGGCACATCGCCAACCCCAATCGCAGGACAGGACACTCACGGTGCAGAACAAAGCTCCTATTAGGTCACAGACGCTGGGCCCGGCAACGCTCGGGGAACGCCGGAACCCGATCGACAGGTCAACACCAAGGCAGCTCGGCCAATCCCAGCACGGGTCAGATCGGGCCGACGTTCAGAAGCGATCTTAGACTGAGTATCCCAGCAGTCGGTACCCCAAAGTCCCCCCGCCGAGATCGCCGTAATCCACTGCTGTCGCCCGCGGCTGGCGACGTACAACGTGGCTATCGCTCCGTTGCGCACGATGGCTGCCGGGCGGAGCGGTACCGCGGGGGGGACCGTACTAAGATAAGGCGCTCCTGAGCAGTTCGGACCCGTAAAGTGCGCAGCGTTGCCCGCCCATTCCATCTCAGTGGCGGACTTCTCCCCTTGATCTAGACGGATACGAGTGATGCCCGCATACACTGGTGTGCCATGTATGTTGAGAATGACCCCAGCCCCGGGGTCGCCAAAGACGTCGAAGTACTCCAACTCGCCAACGAACTTGCCATTCGCGTCGAAAAGCTTCGCGACTGGGTGGTCCCTGTCATGGCGAGCGCTGTCTTCTACGTCAGCGGCGGAAACCGACGATGCTCCCCACAGGGCCGACAACAGGACCAAAGCATTTAGTCGCTTATTCACATTGCCTCCGGTGCGCGCAAACTAGAAGCCGCCATCCTCGCGAAAGCGCCGCGCCGCTTCGCCTCCCTCATCTCTGCTTTACGAGCGCTCACTGCGCATCTTGTTGCCAGCGCAGGATCGGATGCGTGCCTCCCGCGGGCATCACCCACGTGCCGGTCGGACTGAAGTCCCACGTCGGTCCGAAGCTCGCGGCCATGCTCATCTGCGCGGTCGTGAAGCCGTTGGCGGCGGGTAGCGCATCGCCGCTGTACACGCTATTGGTTGCAGTGGTCGCCTGCACGTCCCAGAAGACGTTGTCCGCGATGGCTCCGTCATTCGTAAAGGCTACACCGGCCTTCTGGTCGGGCGGCCCCAGTAGCGTGAGGCGCGTGGTAGCGAACGATTCGCTAATCGTGCCGGCGTTATACGAGACCAGGCCGCTGGCGTACCAATACATTGTCGCGGCGCCGGCCGCATAGGACTGGGTGATCGATCCGTAGTTCGCGTCGACCAGGCCGGCGCCCGATGCATGCGATCCGCCGCTTACCAAGCCGCTCGCGAAAGACTGGACGATGCGGCCGTTATTGACGACGACGAGGCCTGCAAACGAGCCTTGGTCGTTGAGCGCGGCACTGCTCGACGAGCGCTCGATCGTCCCGTCGTTCTCCACGACGAGGCCGCCGGCGCGCCGGGTTGAACCGATGCTGCCCGACGCATGCGTGTTCGTGATGAGCCCTCGATTTCGTAGCGCAATGATGCCGCCGCCGAGCCCCGCAAAGATCCCCGATGCGGTCATCGTCGCATTAACGCTCAGATTGCGCACGACGCCTGTCGTTCCGATCTCGCCGAACAGGCCCGTCGATTCCTGATATTGGTACAGATTGCCGATGGCGTGACCCATGCCGTCAAACTGTCCCGTGAACGTCGCAGTCGCTCCTCCGATTCTCTGGAATTGATTCGGCCATCCCCCCAAATCGAGATCCTTGCCGAGCGCGTATACCCCGGCGAGATTTTTCGTTACGTTCTCGAGACCCTCTTTAGAATTGACGAGCTGGTACGCGGTCGCCTGCGTGTTCAGGCCGCTGAACGGCGCGGGAGCCCACGACGGATTGCTCCTCACGGTGCCAGCGATGTAAGCGCCGTTCGTGTCATGGAGCGCCGCGACGACGCCGGTGCTGCGCGACCAGTCGATGGTGCCTCGATTCACGACGCTAGCGCCATTATCGATGCTGTTTGCGTCGGCTCGTAGTGTGAGGTTGCCCGCGCCGTTGTTAGCGACCGTTATAGTCCCGCCGATCGTCACATCGTGCTGTGCCTTGAGCGCAAGTGTTGCGTCGCCGTCCCAGCGCAGCGTCGAGTGGAGATTGATGTCGCCGCTCTTGCCGTAGGCGCCCGTCGTGTTCAGATTGACCGACGTGCCGCTCGACAGGCTACGGGCGAGGATCGCCGCGGCCACCACTCCCACGTTGAACTCGGGCGCCGTCAGATTCCAGCGTGCCGCATCGATTACGGCGTCGTCGAGATGGAGCGTATAGCCGCTCGTCTCTACGACGCCGCCGTTGCCAACTGGATTCGATGCCACGACATGGGTGTGGACGTGCGCCGTACCACGGTCGGCCACGAGCCACACGTGACCATCGCGCGTGGCGGTGCCGGTCGCGCGCAGTTCGCCTTGATTACCGGCGAGCGCGAAAACATTGCCGTCGGCCGCATTGAGAGCGATCTGCGCGGCGCTGATCGTGCCCTTGTTCACCACATCGCCTCGAATACCGGGTTCCACGAACACTTGGCTGCCGCTCGACGAATCCTTCAGCAACACCTGTGCGCCGGTGGCAAGTTCCGCCGTGCCCACGAGCGCCTCGATCGAGCCGACGTTTTCGGCCCGCTTGCTCGAGATCAGGAATACGTCGCCGCCGCTCGAACTGATCCTGCCAAGATTCACGACGACGGCATCGCTTGAACCGCTCAAGTTGAGCGAGCCGCCGTTCATGAAGGCGTCATCGCTGAGGTCGAGCGTGGAGGCAACGAAGCGGCCGCCGGTCGTCACAACACCACGCGTTCCTATCAGCACGCCCTGCGGATTGACCAGGAAGAAGCTACCGGTGGCGTTCAGTCTTCCGTCAATGACCGAGCGATCAATGCCGGTCACCCGGCTCAGCGTTGCGCCGGCGCCGTTATTGACAATGACGCTGTTTCCATTACCGATCGAAAAGCTGCGCCAGTCAATGACCGCGCGCGGCGTGCTTTGGGTGATGTTGAGCGCAGTGCCGTTCGACGAGATCGCACCGGCGCCTGCAACAAAATTTCCCCCGTTCGGGAGAGGGCCGGCGGCGAGCACACATGCTCCATGTGTGAGCATCCCGCATAACAAGGCGGACCAGTATCGTTGGCGAGCGTGACGAAGGCCCAAGGTGAGGGGCGCTTGCTTTTGCATAGCTAAACCACGAGGCACAAAGTCCTGCATGACTCCTCCCGCAACAACCAATACTAACCAGCGTCAGTGTCCGGCGAAGGTCTAATGTAAGGATAGACGCTATTCGATCAACTTCAATGGCGTGGCGGAAGATCGACGCTGCAATGAATCACGGGCCGGGGCAAGCGCCAACACAGCGAGCGACTGGGTGAGCGGCGCGTTCCTTTCAATCCCTGAGGCTTGCTGTGCCTTGTCTTTCGCTCCGTTGTAGTTTTTATGCCTAAACCGGCCCACGCGAAACGGACGGGCCTGCGCGAATACGGCATGCTGGCGGAACGTTATCTGCACGAGTTCGATTCAAAGTGGCTGGGGGCGGCTCGCCTGCCAGTAAGGCGTTGGTGAGTAGCGTTGACATTCAGTCGCTTGTGGATCTCGCCAACATTTTCGACGTGGTCTGGACGATGCGGCTCGTCGGCGATTACCGAGGACGCCATCGTGCGCCTCACGGCTGCGGTACTTTCCCGATCGTGCCGCTGGGACTGACGATGACGTCCGCAAAGGATCTGCCGGAGAGACTGTTCGAATTGTTGTTCCAGGCGTTGGCCTTCCTTGCCCGTGCGCTATGGATGACCGTATTGGCCGACCTATGTTTTCGTCTGGAGTGGCAGGACTGCTCGACTCTGACGGCTCGACCGTCGGCAACGGGTCGAAAGTGACGTGGGGCGAGCGACGTTGTGAGCAAAACGATCGGTTGCGCTGTTCGCCGACGTCGGCGCATGGGCATTCGAACGTCCATTTACATCGGGTTCAGCCGATCACTCACCGCCGTAATGGCAACGGTCGGCAGGCCTTGGACACTTAGCGTCCAACATGCAGCGGTTCAGGGAAGCGCGCTGTCAGGTCGAGCGACTCTCCGACTACCCACGCGGGAAAATCTCCCTGTTCGACGAAGTTTCCGCAGTCGTTTCCATAGTCCTGGGAGCGAATGCTGACGTACTGCGAATGTTCGTCCTTCGCCACATGCAAGACTGCCTTCGCCCCTTTGCGCTCGATGGCAGCCGGTCGCAAGGGTCCAAGCGCGTAAGGAATATAGGGCGTGCCAGTACAGTTCGCGCCGGAATAGGACGGGCTCACACCGCTCCATCGGAGTTTGCTCGCTGACTGTGAGCCGTCAGGCGCCTTCTCAAGCGCAAAGCTGACAAAAACCGGTGCACCTTTGACGTTCATGATGACGCCGCCGTCGGATACGGCTCCCCCCGGCGCATCGATTACGATGCCCACCAGCTCATTGTTCGCGTCATACAGTTTCGGGGTGTTGCCCTGTCGTTCGCCCGCATCCCATGCGTGAGCCAACGCTGCACCGCTCGCGGTAGCCAAAACCGCGACAGTCGTCAGCATCTGAAAGGTTCGCATGTTCTCCTCGCAATGGTTCGCGTGGTCGGAGGTTCATCGACCGATGCGCAGAGGTTCTGGAAAAAGTTGAGTTAGGTCGACGGTGCTTTCGACAGACCAGGCCTTTGAGACGTAGACCGGGGCGCCGGCATAACAAGATCCATAGCCACCTATGCTCGAACCCATAGTGACGGTTTGGGAGAGCGTATCCTTCGCGATATAGAGCGTCGCTGTGTTCCCCTTGCGCTCGATTGCGCTCGGACGGTATGGGCCCCCGTCGTAGTAGATGTACGGGGTACCCGTGCAATTTGGATTAGAGTAAGCGAGCTGCGGATACTGCCACACGAACTCGCTGTTGCTCAGCGCGTCGTTGGTTTGGTAGCCGCCTGCGCGCGAAAACCCGGCAAATACGAGAACGCCGCTGAAATTGAGCAGAACGCCGCCGTCGTAGTCGATCCCGCCGACGTAGATAACATCGCCGATAACAGTCCCGCGGGCGTCATATAGCCGAGCCTTGGGACTTACTTTCTCGTGTCTGCCTTGGAGAGTCCTCGAGCCTCCACCCTGGTCGTTGCCATCATCCCACCGATCATGCGCCGAGACGAAGGTTGTAAAAGCAGCCAATGCGAGGAGCAAAGCGAACTTGGTCGCGAGAAACAGTCGACGATTCACGTGACTTACTCCGATGTATGGTGAACGGCGCGTCCTAACCCGGCGAGGCGAGCACGCCGGTTAGAATCCGACGCGCAGTGGCTCAGGGTATCTGCTCGTCAGGTCAAAGGTGCGCTCAACGCGCCAAACGTCATTGGGCACGGCGTAGTTCCCGATGCAGGTTCCGCCCTCCAAATTGGAGACAAGGGTGCGATGCTCTTCGCGTCCTTCCACTGCAATAAGCAGCGTCACCTGTGAGCCCTGCCGCATTATCGAGACGGGCCGGAGGGGGGAGTTTATGTACCAGATGTAAGCGGTCCCAGTGCAGTTGGCGCCACCATAAAAGGGCTCGCTTCCACTCCACCGCATTTGCGTCGCGGACCGGGTAAATCCTCCATCGAGCGAAATCCGCTCGAAGCCGACATATACAAGAACGCCGTCGATATTGAGAACAACACCCCCATCGTCGCTACTTGTTCTGCCAAGCGCAATGTCGCCTACGACCGTTCCTCGCGCATCGAAAAGCTTCGGTGTCGGCGCTCGTTCCCGCCATGGCCGATGCCAATTTTCGGTTCTGTCCGGGTCGCGTTGGACATCCCTACTATCTTGAGCATGACTAATAAGCGGTGTCGTCGCGACACTCGTAAGAAGCATCGTGAATGTGCAAAGCTTCTTAACCAACTGCTTATCCACGTTACCTCCGCTGTTTGCTCGCGTGAGTTATCCGGCGGATTTCATCTTATGCCCAACTTTTCAAATATCCAAGTTAAAGACGGTGCGACCTTGTCATTGATGGCTCTGCCGAGGAAGGTGCAAGCGGGGCGCGGTCGGTTTGGTCTGACCCGGCTATCCGCCTATCCTTCTTTTTCCAGATTCAGATCTGTGATCGCCGAAACTCGCGTCGACGAATAGTGGGTGTGGGCGCGCGACATGCGTTGAAGGAAGTTGCAGACGGCCTTAACGTGGGCGCAGCGCTTGGACATTATTAAGAGGTATGAACTAGAAGGGGCGTCATCTAGCGGCCGCTCGCAAAGCGACGGCGGAGCCATGGAGAAATTAGAACATGACCGAGCGCGAATCCGACGTGGGCTGAGCTCCACTTTATTCGCGCAATTTTCGCCCTCGAGCCGTGTGATTTTGTCAATTCGCAGCCCCTGCGGCCTCAACGGCTCTAAGGTCTGTCGAGGTTCGGCCCAGGTATTGGCGAGGGTGCGGTCCCCGCGAGAAAGCGCAAAAGCCGCTGTTCAGCCTCCATCACCTTGTGGCGAGGCGCGGTCGCCAATTGGGTGTCATGCAGCGCGAGCAGCGTTTCAAAAGCCGGAATTGTGTCTTTGGCCAGAATCCATTCGTCGGACCTGCTCGCAAGCTCGAGCGCTGCCTCGACAGCGTATTCTGCCTTCTTGTAGCATTCAACCGGTTCGTTGCCAAAACCCGCCTGCTGAAGAAACCAGGTGGTATAAGCGACGCGAATGAGTTCGTTGAACAGGTACTCGCTTCCATGCCCATCTCTGCATGCGGCAAGTGCAAGATGGGAAGACAAAGATCGCTCCCGCGCGGACGCCTGGTTCATCGGCAGAAGCATCGCCTTCGTGAGAGGTTGACGCGCAGAGGACCCACCCTTTCGGCTACGCTTCGAACCCATATGCCCTCTCGCCAGGCTCGCTCAAGCGTTCTACGACCCGCAAGCCCAATCGCATCGCTGACGATTTGTCACGTGTTGACAGCGTCCTTAAACGCCTTGCCCGCTGTGAACTTGACCGTTTTTGCCGCCGGGATCGTAAGAGCTTCGCCGGTCGACGGATTGCGCCCGCTCCGCTCTGCGCGAGCGCCGGTCGAAAATGATCCAAAGCCCATCAGTTGCACGGCCTCTCCTCGGGTAAGCGCCTGTGTTACCGATTCGAGGATGGCGTCGATGGCCAAGCTCGTGCTCGCCTTTGTGCCCCCGGTGGCGGCGACTACTGCTTCAATTATTTCCTGCCTGTTCATACTTCCATCCTAGAAAATCCGGTCGAGCCGTCACGCTACCGCATCTAGGCGCAATCGCGCAACCGACGCAGTGGAAGTTGCTACATGGGAGAGAAATGAAGCTGAGAGCCAATAGGCGAAAACGGCGACAGCGAGCGCGGGAACCGTGCGATTGTTTGAGGCCCCGGGGGGAGGTGGCGACGTTGGGGCATCGACACGCACGGCAAACGGGTGACGCCGGCTCGAGATGCGTCGAAAATTTCGAGCCCAATGGCTGCCGAGCTCGACCGGGCGTCATTCGCGGCTTTAGTTTCTCGTGAAATCGGCGGGGGTCGGCCGCCGTTAGCTCCAAGCGTTCGCGAGCAGCTTTCGTTGTGCGACTGCCGTCGCGGAAGATTCTCAGGGTCTTGTGTCATCCGCATTGGGCGTGAGCCAAAAATGCATCTCAAGTGCCGCGCTCGCCATCACGCATTCAACGGAACGCGATCTGTGCCTCAGGACGAACCCGACGCCATGCAGATCGACAACAATCCCAAGTTCGAGTTCGAGTGTTTCCATGTGAGTTCAACGCATTGGAAAGTCTGAAAAGATTCTGACAGAGGCAAGGCGCTTTCAGGACCGCTGTACTGGCTTCACGCGACGACTATTCCTCGTACATTGGCCGAGCAAGACCGACTTCCCGGCAGGCATGTCGGCTTGTGATTAGTCTCTCAACCTCGTGGCCCGCATTGCTCCTAGCGATCTTCCTATATCTCAAAAACTTCCTTGCATTCATCTGAAGGTTGTGCTTTTATACAGTGTAAGGTCAACAAATCGCTTCCGGCATTTCACAAATAATGTCGAACGTGGAATATTGACGCTGAAACGTAGCAAGCCGCTGTTGTCCGTGGCATTAATTCCGTCTTCGCCGAAACCGCGCAACGACGGAAAAAGAATGCTCACGCTGACCAAAAAAGAGTTGACGGTCCTCGACCAAGCTCAGCCGGATTACGAAATTCATTTGATCGAGACTGAGCACGGCCACAGCCGATGGTGGCTCATGAAGGTCAAGCTACCGACGCATGACATGGTGTATGACGTCGTGACCGCGCTCGGAAAAATCAAGCTGTGGAAACGCCTGGATATCGCCGTCGATTTTATTAAAGAAAGTTGTCCGCGTACTCAAACCGTTTGCATCGTTTTTTCCAAGAGAAACGAATAAACCTGAGAGGTGTTTGCCATGGGCCAGCTGAATGACCATAAGGAACTTACAGTCGGCCCTTGCAAGGGCGACAGCGTCGACCGCGTGCTAGAGTTCATCGCGAATGCGCTGGTGCTCCTCCTGGTCTTGCTTCCCGAGATCGCTCAAGCCCAAGACGCAGCGGGCGCATTCACCGGCATTACCGCATTTCTGAAGTCCATTACCAACCTGCTCATCTTCGAGTGGGGCTACTACATCGGCATCATCACCCTAGCGATCCAGGGGATTCGCTGGAAAACCGGGCGCATCGACCTGATGACGCTCGGCGGGTGGGGGTTGGGGATTGGTCTGGTGTTCTTCGCACCGAACATCGTGGGCGATATTCGCAATCGTGCGAGTGGCCTGGTATGAGCCAGGTCGAGCACGACCTTTTGCCCGATGAAGCGGAAACACTCGTCGCGGCGATGACCCGACCCACGATGGTCGGCGGCCTGACGCTCACGAGTCTCGCGATCAGCTTTTATTTTCCTGGCATGACGGCGCTCATCACGCGCTCGCTGTGGGCCGCGGCCTTGGTGCCCGTCCTGCTGCTGATCAGCTATCTGGTCTGCCTGAAAGACGTGTACCTGTTTGACATCCTGGCCGCCGCCACGCATCTGAAGACGTGCCCGAACAAGCGCTTATGGGGATGCCGTCGCTATGCGCCTCGCTGACGTCTTGAAAGAGCAGTTCGACATGTCGCTGTCGATGCCGACACCCGACGGCGCGCGCGCGAACGCCCGCGAGAGGGCGTTGAGCGAGATGATTCCGTACACCGTTCACTACGATGACGAAACCGTCATCACCAAGGACGATGGCGTGATGCAGGTCATCAAGCTCGATGGACTGTATTTCGAGTCGTTAAACGCCGCGCAAATCAAGCAGTTCGAGCGTCGGCGCAATACGGTGTTGCGCTCCATCGCGAACAGCGACCGCGGCATCTATGTGCACCTGATTCGTCGCAAGGTCAATCAATATCCGGCAGGCGAGGGCGGCACGTGGTTTTCGCGGCAGTTCAATGCGGCCTGGCGCGCCCGCTACCAGCAGCGCCCGTTCTACGTGAACGACATCTACATCTCGATCGTGCGCAACCGGTTTCGCCAGGGCGTGCCGGGTATCCTCGACCGCCTGTTCTCCTTGGTGTCGGGCACGACGATCACGAACGAGGTGTTGGAATCGTTCGACGAACAGGTCAAGGACGTGAACGAAGCGGCGAACCTGATCACCCAAACCTTGGCGAGCTATGGCGCCCGGAAGCTGCGCATCCAGCGCGCACCCAAGTTTTCTGTCGATCAGGTGACGCGCGCGGATGCCGAGGCCGCAATCGTTCGGTTCGGCACGGACTGGCCAGCGTTCCTGCGCGAACACGGCGACCGGGGCGTCTATCGGCGTGACGACGTGCTCGACGCGCTCGGTGCGGACTACACCGAGATCGGTGGCTTTCTTCATTACCTGATCAATCTCGAAGATGAGCGCGTGTCGGTCACGGAACTGCCGCTCGATCGCACGCTGGCTGTGTCGTGGCTCGACTTCAAAACCGTCAGCAACACGATGGCGGTGCAAAACCTGAGCGGCATGCGCGCGGGCGCGATGCTGAGCATGGCCGAATGGCCGTCGCGCACGCCTTCGCGGATGCTCGACGAATTTCTCAGGCAACCCGTCGAGTACATCATCACCCAATCGTTCTTCTTTACCGACCGGATCAGCGCCGAGCACGACATGCGGCAGGAACGCCGTCGCATTGCAGTGAATGATCACGAGGGCGTCGCGCAGGAGGACAAGGACGAAATCACCCAGGGCCTGCAAGACTTAAGTCGCGGCCGCTCGGTCAATGGTCTGCATCACCTGAGCATGCTCGTGCATGTACCGGCCACGACGACCCTCGACGACCCGGTCGTCAACAAAGCGCAAACGTTTGCGGATCTCGATGCCGCGGTCGGACGGTTGAAGAAAGCGTTCGTGAATCTCGGGGTGAAGCCGGTGCGCGAATGGTTTGCACTTGAGACCTTCTTTTGGGCGCAATTGCCCGGCCAAGCGCAGCATTTCATGGGCCGGCGCGGCAAGATCAAATCTGGCAACTTCGCGGGCTTCGCGTCGCTGCACAACTTCGCCACCGGCAAGATCGACGGCAACCTGTGGGGACCCGCGATCATGCCGTTCGAAACGGAGAGCGGCACCGCATACCACTTTAACTTTCATCGGGAGATGGAAGGGATGGTCGCGGGCAGCCTTGCCATGGCGGCCGATAGCGGGGCAGGTAAGACGACGCTGCTGGCCGCCTTGATTGCAATGGCCGACAAAGCCCGGCCGCGGGTGTTCTGGTTCGACAATCGCGAAGGCGCGAAGGTGTTCATGTGCGCGATGGGCGCGCAGCACACGACGCTGAGCCTGCAAGGGAAAACGGGCTGGAATCCGTTCAGGCTTCCCGATACGCCCGAAAACCGCGCCTATTTGATCGAGCTACTGATGCTGATGCGCACCTGCTACGGCGGCACGTTGATACCCGACGACGTCGAGCGCTTCAAAAAAGCAGTTCACGAAAACTACGAACTGCCGGAG
The DNA here is from genome assembly GCF_001544475.1 of Caballeronia humi. Classification (GTDB taxonomy): domain Bacteria; phylum Pseudomonadota; class Gammaproteobacteria; order Burkholderiales; family Burkholderiaceae; genus Caballeronia; species Caballeronia humi. The sequence continues at coordinate 13,974 of NZ_FCNW02000044.1, forward strand.
GAAGACCGGCGCTTGCGCAACGTGGCGTGGTGCTTCGGTCAGACCGAGCTCGCCAAAGACATGCGCATCTGGCACGGCGCGAACGGTCACGAGGGGGCGAACTGGGGCGTGTTCGATAACGAGCACGACTGCATCGATCTGAACACCTGCCGATACTACTGCTACGAGATGCGGCAACTCATCCGAGACGGTGCGGCGCGTCCCGAGTTGCCCGTCGTGCTGAGCTACCCGTTTCATCGCATCGAGCAGGCGATGAACGGCGAGCCGTTCATCTTGGTGCTCGAAGAAGGCCAGAACCTCGTCAAGCACGCGTATTGGCGCGACAAAATCGACAGCTACATCATGCAGATTCGTCGCAAGAACGGGTTGCTGATTTTTGTGACGCCGGATGCCAAGTACCTGTACAGCGAAACCGACTCGATTCAGAAGCAGACGGCGACCAAGATTTTTCTGCCGAACGGCGAAGCGCGGTATGCCGATTATGTCGACGCGCTCGGGCTGACACCAGCTGAATTCGAGTTCATCCGCGATACGCCGCCGGAACATCGCACCTTCCTAATCCGACGGGGTAACGAGTCGATCAGAGCGAAGTTCGATCTTTCTGAGCTACCCGAGTTCATCCCGGTCCTATCTTCCAACGACAAGGGCGTCGCGCTGATGGACGAGATTATTCGTGAGCTCAACTCCGCCGACCCGGAGCGGTGGGTACCGGTGTTCATGGCGCGTGCGCTCGCGAGGAACACGCACAACCTCAGGGCAAAGGAATCTCAGGCAGGAGCTCAAGCATGAAAAGGATTTTCGTGAGCATCGCGATCGCCGCTTCCTTCTGCGCATCGATGCCGGCAGCGGCGACGGGCATTCCGACCTTCGACGCGGCGACAATGAGCCAGCTGCAACAGCAGTTCCGTCAATTGCAACAACAGTACGAAACGCTCAAACAGCAGTACGCGGCAGTGACGGGGAGCTATGGTCGCGGGCAACTGGGGCTGAACGAATCGATCCGCGCGACGTCGGTGGTGCCGGGATCGTGGCAGGAGGTCGTCGCGCAACAGCAGAACGGGGCGTTTGGCTCGCGGCAAAGCTTTTACGAGAAGCTCATCAATACGATGCCGCAAGACCTGTTCGCCAATCCGCAGGCGCAGACGGCGACGACCTACAAGATGAGTACGGATTCGGTGCGCGCCGCGATGGCGGGCGGCGACTCGTTGTATTCGGAAGTGCAGACACACCTGATCAATCTGACCCGCATGAGCGAGCAGGTCGATACGACGACGAACGTCAAGGATGCTCAAGACTTGCAGAACCGCATCTCGAGCGAGAACGGCATGTTGCAAAGCGCGATGGCGAAGCTCAACGCGATGAACATGAACTTGCAAGCCAACATGTTGAATCAGCAAAACCAGGCGACGGCGGCCACGCAGAAGTATTTCCGCCGCACGGGCGAGTGAGCCTCTCGGAAACGAGAGACCGCCGCCTCACAAGGAGTCACCGTCGTGAAGATTCTTGCATTCCTGCCCTTTCTCCTGTTCTTACCGATGATTGCGCTCGCGCGCAAGGGCTGTCGCCTGTTTGCGCTGCTGGTGCTCGCGGCGCTGATTGGGGGCTGCGCGGGCGCCTCGAACAAATTCGACAAGTCGCCGTGTGCGTGCGAGTTCGAACGTCTCAACATGGAAACGGATGGAGGCCAAGGCGATGCGTAGCGTCTGGATGATTGTTTCGGGCCTCGCCACCGTCGTCGCGATCGGCGGAGCGGTTTATTACTTCTTTCCAAAGCAGCCGGTCGAACCCGTTGTGTCTGAAGCGTCGAGCATGCCTCAACAGCCATCGACCGGCAGCCGTGTGCTCGTTGTGCCTGCCGGAAACCCTCTACTGACCGCTGACGCCGCCCAGTTAAGCCGCTGGGTGTCGCTGTATCCAATCCGATGTGGCGAAATTGTCTTTGAGAAAGCGGACGCAAATGCGAAGAACTACTCATTCTGCATCGCCGAAATTAGAAGGCGGGTTGCGACTGCCACTGGTCAGCAGTTGAGTCGCGATGAGGTGCTTGACCCGCGCGTCAGAGTGCATTGGCGCGATGTGATGGGAGCGAAGTGACATGGCCGCTATGAGCCTACAGGGTTTAGTCGGTGCAGCCGACGGCGTGACGCAGTCTTTTCTGTCGCAGACGTACCCAGCGATCGCGAACGCCATTTCAACGCCCCTTTATTTCACCGCCATTCTCTATTGGGTGATTTTTGGCTACAAGATTTATGCCGGATATGCTCCCGTCCTGTGGAAAGACATGTTGGCAAAACTCATCATGACAGTGGCCGTGTTCGGAACACTCAGTTGGGGCGGCCTAGCTCAGATCGTCTACAACGCGTTTGTTTCGTTCATGGAAGGCGCCGCTGCCACGGTCATGGCGGGCAAACCAACGGCGCAGATGCTCGACGGGTTATGGGAAAACGTAGACGCGGTCTCGGGAAAGCTTCGAAATGTGGACTTTTATCAGTTTGCAATGATTTGCGACGGCATTCTTCTATTCGTCGTGAACTGTGTTCTGTTTGCACTAGCGCTTGTTTACATGACCATCGCAAAGTTCGGGCTGGCCATCACGATGGTGCTGTGTCCGCTGTTTGTTGGCTTTCTGATGTTCCCTGAAACCCGGCAGTGGTTCATGAACTGGGTGAGCAAGATGCTTACCTTTTGCTTCATCTATATCCTGGTAATCGCCATCGTTCGCTTCGGTTTTTTAGCCTTTGGTGACGCCATCGATACAGCAGGAAGAGTGGCGAAATCTGACGAGTTGGCGACGAGTGAGCAAACTGCGCAACTCGTCATTGTCGAAGCCGTGCTGATTCTGTTCATGCTGGGCGTTCGTGGCTGGGCTTCTGCGCTGGCAGGCGGTGCTTCGTCGTCGACGGGGACACTCTTGATGCTCGTGCGCATGGCCATGCCTCGCGGAGGCGGCAGATGAGTTCCGGTGATGCGACGTTCCTCGGTGACGCGAAGACGCAGGCCGCGCAACTGGGCGGGTCAAACAAACTGAAGCAGGAGCGCAACCGCGCGTATCTGTTTATCGGTCTGTTGCTGATCTGTTTGGCGAGCCTCGCCGGTGCCGTGACGGTGCTTGCGAATATCCATACGGTGATCCCCGTGGTATCCGTCATCGATGCGAACGGGCACGTCGTCAAACAGCAGGTTGTCGACAAAGAGATCCTCACCGGGCAGGAGAGTTTCGTCCAAAGTCAGGTGTACGACTTCATCATGTACTGCAACACGTTCGACCCTGACTGGCGGCAGCGCTTTGCTGATCTCTGCCGGCTGCACTCGACGCAAACGATCGCCGCTCAGTACGACGCGGAAACCAGCGCGGACAACCCGAACAATCCGTACTACCAGATCGGGCAGGGCGGCCGACGGTATCCGAAGGTCACTGGCATCACGTCGCTGGGCAAAGACGCTTATCAGGTCTCGTTTCAGTCGATCACCGAGAAGCCGGGCAGCGCACCAAAGATCGACTACTACACGGCTTTGGTTCGCTACACCTTCACGTTCAAACCGCTCGCGCTGGGCGACCGTTGGGAAAACGCGCTGGGCTTCGCGGCGACCGCCTATCGAAAAGATCAAGAGCTGAGCCGCCAGTGATCCGCGCGGTAACGACTCCGTACTCGGCTCGGTACCTCATCACTCAGCTCAGTACCGGGTTCGATAAGCCGCCCCGTAACGCCCGTTTCGATTCGCAGAAGGGAGATGCACCATGCGACCCACCGTACTTCCTCTCGCTATCGTCCTGTCAGCCCTGTCAGCCCTCTCGGCCATTTTGACGGGCGGATCGATCTCACTCGTGTCGATGCCGGCGAGCGCGGCGAAGTTGCCGCGCCCGCTCGTCACCGATGACCGGGTCAAACAAGTGGCCTTTGACCCGAATCAGGTCTATGAAATCGTCGGAACGTATGGATACCAGACCTCGATCGAGTTTAGCAACGACGAAACGGTCAAAGTAGTCACGGTGGGCGATTCGATTGCGTGGCAGACGGTCCCCTACCAGAACCGGCTTTTTCTGAAGCCGGTCGAGCCGAACGCGGCCACCAATCTCACGGTAATCACCGACAAGCGCACCTACTATTTCAAGCTCAACAGTGGCAAAAGCCGCGCCTCGATGACGTTCCTGGTCCGCTTCGTCTATCCGAACGCGAACATGAACGGGGTCGTCAGCGCGCCCGCCTCCCGCCGGGCGAGCACTGGGATCGATCCGGCACGGCTCAATCTCGACTACGGCACCTCGGGTAACAAGGCGGCGATTCCGCTCGCCCGCGCGTTCGACGACGGCCAGTTCACCTACTTCCAGTTCGCTCCGGACGCGGAGATCCCTTCTGTCTACACGGTCGGATCCGACGGCACCGAGTCGATCGTCAATACACGGCGCGAGGGGCCGTATCTGGTGGTCGAACGCACGGCGAGCCTCTTCACGCTACGCAACGGCAATTCGCACCTGTGCGTGCAGAACAACGCGAATCCGTATAAGCGCACCGCGGCGGCGCCGACGGAGATGGCGGCGGTTGCGGTTGGAGGCGGCTGATGAGCGCTCCAACCAACCTGCCGGAGGATGACCGCGAGGCGGCGGTTCGCGAATGGGAAAAACAGACCCACGCCTCATTGGTCGTGGGCAACCGGAAAAAAAGCATCAGCGGCGTCGCGATGGTTGCGCTCGCAGTCGCCGCGCTCGCCGCGATCTGGTACTGGAAGCAGGGTGGCAGCGAGGTGGCCAGACCTGCCGCCGGTGCCGAGCTGGACATTCCGGAACGTAAGCCCGTTCCCAAGCTCAAGGCGCGCGAGCCGGCCATCATGCCGGCGGCAACATCTGCGCCGAGCGCGACGCCGGCGAGCGCTACGCAGGCCGATGATCCGATGAAGGTTCAGCGCGAGCAAATGGAGATGCAGCGTCGGGAGCAAGAGCGGCGCCTCCTTGAAGCGCGCATGAAGTCCGCCATCATGGCGCCGAACACCGGCAACCAGGCGCCGACCTCCGCGCTGCCAAATGCTGGCGCTGGTGGCGGGGGTACGGGTAATAGTGGAAGTGGAGTCGAGCAGGGGCAGCCGAGTGCAGGCATGTTGGGCGCCGGCAGCGGCGAGCGCGGCGCACAGGACCCGAACACGCGCTTCGCCCGAGCGCTGTCGGGCAACGGCGTCGCAGTCAGCCAGGCCAATCAGATTGAGAATCTGCCGTACAAGGTTTTGCAAGGCAAAACGATCGAGGCCGTGCTCGAGCCGCGGGCGATCTCCGATTTGCCGGGCATGGTGTGCGCAACCATTCAACGCGACGTGTACGGCGCGCAAGACCGGATCAAGCTGATTCCGTGGGGCTCGCGCGTGTGCGGTACCTACAACGCGGAGGTCCGCAAAGGCCAGGATCGGCTGTTTGTGATCTGGAATACGGTGCGCCGGCCCGATGGCGTGCAAGTGGCCCTCGACAGCGCCGGCGGCGATCAGCTCGGCACGGCAGGCATGGGCGGCATGGTGGACAGCCACTTTGCCGGAATTTTCGGTATGTCCGCGCTGTTGTCGATCATCGGCGCCGGCGCCTCCAATGTCGGCGTCGGCTCAGGCGATCAGTACAACTCGGCCGCTTACTACCGGCAGTCGGTACAGCAGGCCGCCGCGCAGACGTCCCAACAAGTGCTGGCGCCGTACGCCAACATCCCGCCGACGATCACCGTAGCAGCCGGCTCGCGGATTCGCATCTATGTGAACAAAGACCTTGATTTCACTCCGATCTATTCGGATGAAATGGAGGCGTCCAGACGCGCCGATGGCGTGACGTTCATCCAGTGAGGGCAGGGCACACCGATGTCGGAAATCGCCTCGTTTCGCGCCAAGCTGTCGCTGCTGACCTCGTATCTCGATGATCCGACGATCACCGAGATTGCCGTCAACCGCCCGGGTGAGGTGTGGTTAGGCCGACAGGGTCAGCGTTACATGCAGCCGGTCGACGTCCCGGACTTGAATCAACGGCTGCTGGACTCGCTCGCCGAGGTCACGGCCGCCTACAGCAATCAGGAAAGTGACCGGGAACGGCCGCTGTTGTCGGCGACGATTCCGATAAATCTGGCGGAAGGGGTCGCCGACACCGAACGCGGCGGCTACCGGGTTCAGGTCGTGCGCCCGCCTGCGGTCGAAGAAAAGACCCTCGCCCTGTGTATCCGAAAACCCACCCTGCTCGATATCGGCCTCGCGGAATACACCGCGCAGGGCGCATTCAACACGGTGAATCAACCCGCGGACGACGAGCACTATTCGGATGAGCGGCTGGCGGAACTCCACGCAAGCGGGCAATGGGAGGAATTTCTCCGCGGCGCGGTGCGCGCCCATAAGAACATTGTGATTTCGGCTGGCACGAATGCGGGTAAGACCACCTTACTGAACGCGCTGCTCAAAGAGATTCCTGAGTATGAGCGGGTGGTCACGATTGAGGATTCGCGCGAGATCCGTCCGCCGCAGCCCAACTGCCTGCACCTACTGTACTCGCGCGGCGGTCAGGGCGTGGCGAAGGTCACCGCGGTGGATCTGCTCGAAGCGTCATTACGCTTGACGCCCGACCGCGCCATCATGGGCGAGTTGCGCGGCGCCGAAGCCTATTCGTACCTTGAACTGCTCAACTCCGGGCACACCGGTTCGATCACCACCATTCACGCCGATAGCCCGACGCTGATGTACGACCGTCTGTCGCAGATGGTGATGCGCTTCGGTGCGTCGATGGGCAAAAGTCAGATTATCGATTACGCGAAGTCGCTGATTCAGGTGGTCATCCAGTTTAAACGCGCAGCTGACGGGCGCCGCTATGTGTCGGAGATTCGATATGAAGGCGCCTGACGCGATGACGGTCGTGCTCGGTGTGATGACTGCTATGTCGAATGCGCACGCGCAAATGCCGACACAATCACCAACGCAAACACCAACACGGGAGGTGCCGCAGCGATTCGAGCAACTGGCCGCTGAATGTGCGCCAGACGTCCATCCGATGACGCTTAAGGGCGTGGTGAGGACTGAGTCGTCGGGTAATCCGTACGCGATCGGTGTCGTCGGTGGCCGGCTTGCGCGTCAGCCGCGCAACCGGGAAGAAGCGCTGGCCACAGCCCGCGACCTGGAACGCCAAGGCTTCAACTTTTCGGTTGGCCTCGGCCAGGTAAATCGCTACAACCTCGCGAAGTATGGCGAGACCTATGAAACGGGGTTCGAGCCGTGTCGAAACCTGAAGGCCGGTAGCGCGATCCTGAAAGCATGCTTTGAGCGCGCCCACACGCAGATCGGCGACGAGCAGCAAGCGTTACGGGCCGCGTTCAGCTGCTACTACTCGGGCAACTTCACGCGGGGTTTTCGAGCAGAACGCGCCGGCCAGCCGAGCTACGTGCAAAAGGTAGTGGCCAATGCGACGGACACAGCGCAGCCAATCCCGGTTGTGCCGGCCGTTAAGCTCGAAAGCGCCGACGACGCGGCGTCTGTTAGGCGGGCCGGCGGGCCTTCGATGCCGGCGAACTCGACCCGGCTCACGACACCGGCGTGGGTGATCTTTGCTGACGCTTCGCAGCAGGATCAGCCTGCAGCGATGCAGCCTGAATTGACCAAAGAGCCAGTCGACACTGCCGTCGTCAAAGTTCGGTTCAAGACGCCGGCGGGTGCCGCTGCTCGTGCAGGGCAAAGCACGACACTCCGTGGAGCAGACGAGGGGCGCAGGCAGCGCTCGACGCCGAACAGCATCCAGCAGGATGCGCCTTTCGTGCAGTTCGTAGACTGACAATTTCTCACACGCGGGAAAGCGATTTCAGGAGAAGAGGCCATGATGAAACTCCTTGTCGTACTCTCCATCACAGCCGCTGGCACATGCGCCCACGCGTCGGACTATGGATGCAAGGTGCTGCTGTGCCTTGCCAATCCCGCATCGAACGGCGGCCCAAAAGGGATGACGCAATGCGAACAGCCGATCAATCAGCTTTACCACGATCTGAGCAAAGGGCGGCCATTCCCGAGCTGTGACCTGTCAGACGGAAATGACGGTTCCAGCTACGCCCGCCAAGTCTACGATCAATACGACCCCTGTCCAACTCCCCTGCACGCGGTGCTGCGTGGTTCCTATGTGACCGAAGGACGGCGAAAAACAAATAGTGCGACGGGGTATGGGTGGGGCGGTGACGGGTCGTTTGTGCTGACCAAACCACTGCAGGTATCGGAGCAAGGAGAATACGACAATAGCCCGGGCGCGCGGGCCTGCGTTGGGAAGTTGATCGGCTCGTACACCGCCGGTAGCTTCGACAATCCGTACACTGTGAACGTGTTTGATACGGTGATTTGGCAGCCGGCGCAAACCCCTCGGGCCATCGACGTTTTTATCGACCACACGTGGCAACAACGCGTGCGCTGGTAGACGGGTGGTAGAAGTATTGATTCATCTGCATCGCTGGGTCGGTCACGCGCTTGGGGAGCACCAAACCGCGTCGTCACACGGCTTCGCTTCAAGAGGTTGAACCCGGCTGAGGCCAGGGCCAACCGCGCTTTTCGTCGGACGCGCCCCATTCAGTTGAGCTCGCCGCCTCGTTCGGCTTTTCGACCGGCGTTTCTGTCTCGGGCGCAGCCTGGATGTCTTCTGGCGTGACGTCGGCCTTGATTTCAGGAAGTCCTGTTCCGAACCACTTCACTTTTTCCTGAATTTGCATCGCAAAGGCCTCCCAGCCGCCCGGATCTCCTTCGAACAATGCGTGCTGCACGGATGTTGCCAGCGCGTCGTGATTCAACTCCTGCTCGAGCAGTTCCTTTGGCCAGAGCGAATAGGCGCGCGTCGCTCGTTGGGCAAACTCGGCCGCACTCATCGTAGGCGCGACTCCACGAAGAAAAGCGAATCGTTGTAAAGACTTCTCATCTTTGGTGAGTTGCGCGACAGATGCGTTGGGGCACTGAGTGTTCGCCAAGCAATTCATGGCTTCCAACATGTCCCCAAGATGCAGCAGCAGTTCTCGTCTGTCAAAACGGTCGTCCAAGGCTTCCTCCTGGTTACGGTACTGCATCATTCTAGCGCCCGGAGACCTCGAGTCGGCGAACCGTTGCGTGAGCGCATGCGGGCCTCGTTAGTTGATGACTCGAGCACCAAGCAGCGCCTGGTTGAGCAGACATGAAGCATGTGCTTGCCGTCTACTATGGTCCAGACTTTGGGAATCGGTCTGAAGGGCATTGTGAAGTAACCAACGATTCCGCTGCGATAAAGGGATGGTGCATGTGCTAAGGACCATCGAAGCCGTGCTTGCTAGCAACCCCCGGTAACACATCACTCCCTCCATAGACTGTTTCGGGCTTCGTGAATAGCGTGAATGGTGGCATAGTGCGGACGTGACGTCCTTAAGGAGACCGTTATGCCCACCCTCGAACAAATCCAAGGAAAAATGAAGCGACTTCAAGCACAGGCTGAAGGCTTGATTGCAAAACAGTCGAAGACTGTCCTCGCTGACATCCGAAAGCTCATGGACAAGCACGGACTGACGACCGCGGACATCGAGGCGCACTCCGCGACGAAAAAACGCGTTGGCCGACCGGCAGGTGGAACTTCCGCAAAAGTGGTCAGGGGCAAGGGCGCGATCGCATCGACTGCGTCGAGTTCAACGAAGGGTAAGCTGCCACCGAAATACCGCCACCCGAAAACGGGCGCGACGTGGAGCGGCCATGCTCGCCCCCCCGCCTGGATTGCGAAGGTTCGGGACCGTACGAAATTTCTGATCGACGGTGCTGGCGCTATGGCGGGCGAGGCGGCCGGCGCGAATGGTGTGAGCAAGACGAAAGCGGCGCCCAGGAAGGTTTCGCCCGCGGCCAGGACCGTCGCAAGCCAAGCACGGGGCAAAGGATCCCTACCACCGAAGTATCGTGATCCGAAAAGCGGCGCGACCTGGAGCGGTCACGCCCGTCCGCCGGCCTGGATCGCCAATGTCCGGGATCGCACGAAGTTCTTGATCGACGGAGTCGTCGCCGCTGCAGCAAGCGGCGTCGCGGCGAAAAAGCCGACCGCCAAGAAGGCGACAGTCAAAAAGGTGGGGGCCGCGAAGACCGCAGCGACCGGGACGAAGTCTCTCGTCAAAAAGACGGCGAAAAAAGCGCCGGTTGCGTCGGTGAAACGCGTAGCCGCCAAGAAAGCCGCAAAGCCTACCGCTAAGAATGTTGCGAAAAGCAAAGCAGTAAGCCGTAAGTCGGTCGCCGCGAAAAAAGCGGTTACGCCACCTGATGCGCCGGTCGCTCTTGCGTCGACGGCCGCACCCGAGACCGGGAGCGTACCGGCAACGGCGTAGCGGGATGGCATCGGCGCACCTTGCGCGTCGGCTTGATAAAAGAACGCCCCTCGGACGATCGTCTTGAGGGGCGTTTTGCCTCGGCGCTTGATTTACAGCGCGGCGTCCTTCAGTTTCTTCAGCGGACGTACTTTCAGGCGCACCGAAGCGGGCTTCGCGGCGAACCACTTGTCTTCGCCGGAGAACGGGTCCTTGCCGAAGCGCTTTTTCTTGGCGGGCACGTCCTGGGCCACGACCTTCAACAGGCCCGGCAGCGTGAACTCCTTCGCGCCTTTCTTGTGGATTGATGCGAGCACCGTTTCTTCGAGTGCGGCCATCAACGCCTTCGCGGCTTTCGGTTCAACGCCAGCACGCTCGGCGAGATGTACGGTAAGCGAGGCCTTCGTGAACGAATCCTTGATGGGTTTCAACGGCGCAGCAGCAGCGACCGCTTTCTTCGTGGCAGATGCGGTGGCCTTCTTCACCAGAGGAGCCTTCTTCGCAACAGGGGTAGTCGCCTTTTTAGGGGCCTTTGCAGCGTTTGTTGCACTTGCTTTTGCCATGTATTCCTCGTCTTTGACCAAAGGTTGGCCTGAGATTCTTGCCTTTGAATAGTCGCCGACATATGCAAAGGTGCAATTCCTCGGGCTGGCGATAGCGTATCAATGCAAGCACGAATCTGCAACGGTCTGAGCACCGAAAACAAAGGGTTCGCGGCCAGGACGAGGCGAAAGTGACGACCTGTGCCGCACTTCAGGGCGTTGAGCCCGCTCAACCCACGGTTAGGGGCGGGTGCAGCAGGCGCTCTGTCGGCCGGGCGTCTTGGCGCGCAAGCACGTGGCCGCGTTCCAGCTGGTCGATCGAGACTTGCGTAAGCCATGACAAGTCGCGCATCGACATGAGCGCCAGGGCGTGCGTTGAATGCGTCGAGCGTCTGCTTCATTGCAGTCACGCACGTCACGCATTTTCCTTCTTAACGGCACGCTTTGCCCAGAGGGATGTCACGCCGGCTGCCTTTATCGAAAGGCGACCGGCGCGCCGGATTTGGAGTGCTATGCCCCTCGCTGGCCGAGGGTTCAAGTAGTTGAGCCTCTCCGTGCACCCTGTACCATCTACTTTTCGACTAACTCCGTGGAGCCACAATGCCCCTTGAAACACCGGAAGAGCACATTCAATTGCACGCGTACCGGCTGTGGGAAGCCGACGGCCGTCCGCACGGCCGCGACGAATATTACTGGCATCAAGCGTGCGCTCAGCTGCAAACGGACGTTGCTCCGCCGAGCGGCCTTTCATCGGACGAAGGTACAAAGCCAACGGATCGGAAGGTCACGACGAAAAAGACGGCCACTACGAGCAATGCTGAAAAGGCTTCGAAGCCTAAGAACAAGAATGTTTCCGTCGCCTCCGGTGCTGAGCGGACATCCAAAACCAAAGGAAAAGTTTCAGGAAAAACAGGTGCCGATATTCCAGACACGAAAGAGGCCGTGCCGAAATCAGCGAAGAAGAGCACCCAGAAGAGCTGAGTGCAAATAGCGAACAAGGGTCGGAGAACAGTCGATAGCGTTTAGAGGGGCGCCGCAAGTGCGGTACGCGAAGAAGCTGCCATTGAGGTGACACAAATTCCAACGACGGTTGAGGGCGGCCGAAACTGTAAGTTGGCGGATGCAGGAAGCGGCCGTCCCGCTGCTCGACGCCGTCACCGTCTGCAACCCGCCATCTTGCTGACGTCCAAGCGGGCCTCGTCGAACCTTGGCAATGACCGAACCTGCGTTTAGCTCGTCCGTTAAGTTCCACATCTGTTTCAACGGCAGGACTTCCTTCTTGGCGAACAGCGAGTGGTGGTCGAACCGCAACATGGGTCGCCCACCACTCGCGCTCCGGACTGTCGCAAGGAAATCGGAATTACCTCGATGCTGACGCAGACTATCGCCAAGAGTCTTCTGCTCCGAAGCCACGATTCCTATCGAAGTTCAATCGCTCCATCCTTCCGGTCTCCCGGAGTAAGCGACGTCGAATTTCGTCGTCCGCTTTTTATCCAGCTTGCACAACATCGCGCCCACATCCATCGCAATAAGAAATACCGGACAAGTTCATTCGTTTATTACTGGCACCCGACAGTCTCGGGGGAGTTGACGGGAGACGGCGGCTGGCCGACGGGTCGACCCAGCCAGCATGACAAGCTGAACGACGCTGTCGGCCCTATCTCGTTGCGGCGCCCCCCAACGTCGTCGTGGATGCTTCACACGGGGTCCCATGAAAACTGGTCGCCGGTGGGTTGAGAGGCGGGAAGACGAACATGAAGTTTGTCTGGTCGTTGCCGGTCGCTGCCGCTGCATACACGTATCCCCTCGAACTAATTACCGGCGACGAGCGTCCTCCGCCATGCCAGTTTAGCGTCGCTACGGTCTGCAGCGTCGCGATGTCGAGCGTGGTTAGGGCGGCTGTCGTCGCGACGTATACGAGGTTGCACGACGAGGCTGCCGCGACGATCGACCTACCGGTCAGCTTGACGTGGTTGCTAAGCGCATGAGCGACCGAAAATTCCGCGATCCCGCCAAACTCCTCGACGACGATCAGCCGGCCGTCGGGCAGGCGCGTTGGAACGGCAGCCACGAAGCTGATATCGCCTATGGAGTCGCCCATCGGGGTAAAGTTCGGTCCGGCGAACGTGAGCCGGTTCAGTTTTTTGCCTCCGCTCGCCGCCACGACCGTATGGCCGTCGGGCAAGATGAGCGGCCCTGACGACGCGAGGCGATCCGGGTCGTGCACGCGAAACCGCTCAGTAAAGCCTTGCGCTGGATCGAAGGTATAACCGACGACATCCTGTTTTGCGTCGGACACCATGACCGTCGGCGCTTCGCCCTTGTTGCTCTGCCAGATCGCGACGTTGGACAGTGGCCAGGTCGTATCCTCAGGCAAGCACAGGGAAGGGTCCGTGCATGTCGAAGGTTGACCTGCAAACCCTCCATATCCGAAAGGCGGCAACAGGTCGAGCAGACTTGTCCAGTCTCCTCCGCCCGTCACTGTACCGGGCGACGGCTCCAATACGGGAGCATCGCCCAGCACCGCGCCGCTGGTGGAGAACGCGACCAGGCGCAGCGACGTGGAGAGCGGTGCAGCGTAGATCGCCGGCACCATGACTGCCTCGACGCCATTACTGCTCCAGATGTTCGGCGGCGCGTTCGCATCGCCGCGACTGCTGTACTTCGTGCCGCCCCAGCGCTGAGGGAAGGGCGTCTGATACAGCCAGCCGCCGCCTGCAGAGAACTTGTGCAACGTGGATTCGTAGCGATAGAGGCTCGTCTCTCCGTCGACGAGAAAGCGTGTCTCCGCGACGATATACACCGAGCCGTCCGCGCCGACCACGGGTGAGGACGTTACCCATTGTCCTGCGGGCAACTGGCGGCTCCAGGCCGGTGTGCCATCGGCGTGAAAAGCGAGCACCTGGCCGTTGAGATTGCCGATGTAAACCGTTCCGTCGGGTCCAACGACCGGAGCGGCGCCGGATGCGAGAGGGCCGATCGTCGCGGCGCGCACTGGCCTTGATGCGGGGGCCGTGACCACCTTGGCGAAGCTGGTGTTCGCCGAGTCCGCGTGCGGATATCTCCACTCAGTATGGCCGGGCGCGGCAACCGCTGCGAGAGCGGCAGCACACAGCATGAGTTTGATGTTCATCGCGTTTCTCCCAAGTTGATTTTCGGAAGAGTACAGTGGCCCGCATGGGACTCACCGGCGCATAGGACGGTAGGCTTCGCCCCTGCAGCGTTGCGTTTCCATTTGCAGTGGCCCGAAGTTGACTGGTAGTTTTTGTGTTGGTCAGGACAGGCGGCGACTGGCTCTCCATAGCCGCTCTAAGGCACATAACGGGCCAATCGAGGGTCGTTCCTTCGACCTAAAACGTAACTGTTTGATTTTTTGATGGTTCAGCGTCTGAGGTGATCGCTTTGAGATGACGCGACACCCATCGAGAAGAAATGAGATGGTGGTGGCACTCCAACACATGGTGTCTTGGTGTTGGCCTACATCCGATACTCACGGTCGGGCATTCGACTGCCGGACATTTACGTTGCTTTCTCGGCGGGAGCGGCCGTTGGCGCCACGTGAACCGACGGCGCCGTGGGTTGCGTCGTTCCACAACAACTTCGCCGATACATCGCATGTGCGCAGGAGAGGATAGATTGCCGCACCATGGATTTATTCCCGCGTTTGCTCTCGCGGGAACACTTCATCTCAAACTGAGGCGATCGACTCAGAACGTCTCGCCGTCAGCCTTGTAGTGACCATCATAAGGGCCGGCTGGCAGTCCCTGGCCAGCCTTGTTGACCGAGATCGCGTTTGCCTGCTGAGCCAAAGGAACGTAATTCGGCTTCGTCTTTGCGATCGCCGCCGTGATTGCCGCAGCAATCAACGTCGCAAGCGGGTTACCCGCACTCGCGGCCTGCGGCGAGTAGACCATGGTCTGTCTATGGGTCCACAGAGTCTCTCCGGTAGTGCCGCTCTTTAGCGCATAGACGAGTTCGACCGTCACCGACGTTGCCAAAACCGCATACTTCGCATCCCACCGGTTGATGGTGACATACATGATCGAGTCTGTGCCGAACATCCTGCCCAGAGCGGTCGGATCGCTGGCATGAACAAGATCAGCGTCACCAAGTCCATCATCCTCCATGACCCGCTTCGTCAGGTTCACCGGAAAGACGTAATAGCCGCGTTCTGCCAACGGCCGACTGATCGTTGACAAAAAGTAATCTGGCGCATCCACGTCGACGCTGCGGTTGACAACCGGCACGACAAGAATCGAATGCGGATCGGCATGCCGGAAAGTGGTGTAATCGTTGTGGACGGGAATTGGCGCGCATGCTGCCATCGTAACTACGGACGTTGCGGCGAGAACAAGCTTCAAGAGGCGGTGTGCTGCGCTCATTGCTTCGCCTCCTTCGCGCTAGAGGCGACCCTGATCATGGTCGTCATAAAGACCGTCGACTCCGGCCAGGTGGCTTTTTCTTTTTCAAAGAAGACAGCAGCTTGCTTCGAGTCACCGGACTCAAGCAAGACCTGGCCATATTCAGCGTAGATTCCCGGAGGCACCTTCCTGCCTGATGTCTCGGCCTTGCTGATAGTATCAGCCAAGTGTTCAGCGAATGCCGTGGTGTCTCCGGGCGTCTTGTAGTGTTCGTACAAGGACGACTCGTAGTTTCCCCAGGCGTATTTTGACTGAGGGGCACAGGCAGCGGTCATTCCGGCTACCGTGAGCACGACTGCAAGTTTCCAGGCTTTCATTGTCATTGTCCTCCACTCGTTACGTCCACTGCGACTGTTTCTCCGCTAGCAGCCAAGATTTTTTTCTTTGCCAGCACTGTGTTGCCTTGACGAACTTCAACGGCGTGCGGGCCTTCCTCGATGGACATCACGCCGTTGACGCCGTTGTACTGGTTCGCCGGTCCAATCAACTGCCCGTCAAGTAGGAGTTCGCTGTCGATCGGCGCGCCGACAAGACTAAGGGTAGGGCGGGCGCTGCCCGAAGCGACCTGACTATGGGGCATAGCGCAGCCCGCAATGGCAACTACAAGCGTTGCCGCGCAAATGGATCGCATCATTTATGGGTTACTCGGCTACGAATAGAGATTTGTCTTTCGTGACTGATCCGCTTGTCACAAGGGCCACAGAGCCTTCATTTACTTCGCTATCGCCAAAATTTGAAGACACGCGAATGGTGGCGATGGGAGTCGGGGGCAATGCGATAGTGAGGCCCGTTTGACCGCTCTGGATCGACTCCCCCGCCTTGTAGACGCGAAAGGTGGAACCAGGCTTGATCCCTTGCAGCGCACCGCCGCTGATGTAGACCGTAGCGCCGTCTGCCTTGAGGATGTCAGACTTCCACGGACGCTCTTTCAGTTTTGTCATCATACGGCCGATGACGTCAGAGACCGCCGCGGAAATTGCTTTGTCATTGAGCGAGCCGTCATAGTCCGCGCGACTCCCGAATCCCGCGACCTCTCCCGACTCGGTGGAAGCTTCACCGGTACCGGATGCAGAAAAGAAGACATATCCCGTCTTGACGTCGACCAGTCTCAACTCTACTTTCGCATGGGCGTTCTGAACTTTCGTCGCGCTTAGGAAGCCCGCCTTGCCCGTGGTGCTGCGACCGAATTCAGTCACCGATCCCAAAATGAGCGCGTCCACACCTATGAGGCCTGAATCTTTCGAAAGGGATTGTTCGGCGGCCACCTTCGCGATATCGGGGCGTTCAAAAACAAGGAACTGCTTCGACGCTACCAGTCGGCTTGCCAAGATGTCGCTGGCCTGCTTACCCAGCGGATCGAGGCTGGCATCGGTGACGAAGGTGCGACCGTAGCGCGTTTCGTTGCTAAAACGGCCGATGGCGATTTTTCTCTTAACCGCCTTCTCGTCAGTCGCAGAGCTCGCGACTTGCGCTGCTTGCTGCTGCGTCCTGGGAGCGGGTGCTTCCTTGACTTGCGGAGGCGTAGACACGGTTGCGCAAGCCGCGAGCATCGCACTCGCTGCGCTGACGACTATAGTTTTTTTCATTATTCCCCGGAGGCCACATCTAGTAATTTTGCGACAGTCTATGGTTACATTGGGTTGCAAGCAAGTTTGCATTTTTCCTAATTTGACGGGAAATACAACAGTTGCAGAGACGCGGTCAAAAGCCCTAAAGACCCTGCGTGTGTCGCTCTTGCGTCAGCCCGGACGTAGCTCAGCACCGGTCCGCAGGTTTTAAGACACCCGCGCCCAATATCGCGATTCACAGAGGCAGCGAAAGGCGCGCGCACTAGTTACGAGCGATAGTCGGCCGGACGTCGGCCAAAGTTTGCAATGTACATTCGTGACCGGCTGGGCGACCTCATGAAATCAAACGGTCGCTAGGACAACATGTTCTACGTTGGTTTACGGCAGCCGCGAAAGTTTCTTGAGTATCTTTCGCGACTTGGTAGGTGCAGTGCGGCGCGGCAAAGACAGCGTCCGCATATATTGCTTGATCGATCTCTGCGCGCTTGCGGCGCAGTTCATCGGCCAGCACACTTCTCGAGCGTCCTTTGCGGCGAATGTCAGTGGCCCAGTAAGGTCGGGTAGGGAATATCGTCACGCAATTATGCGGCGATCAGCGATGAGCCAAGTCTTCGACCGTTCTATCAAACGCTTTCGAAGCCCGACAGCTTGAGGCTGCCAAACGGCGTTGCAGTTCTCGTTCGCCAAATGATCATCGTCGCGGAGCGCAGCCGGCCGTGCGGATAGCTTTCTAGCCAAAGCGTCCATACGCCGATGGCTTCTTGCCGCTCACTGGTTGCGGTCGCGGCTGTTCGAGCTGATGTTCGAGCTGATGCAACGTCTGCCTGTCGTGCGCCACGCCCTTCGGTTGCATGCCGGCTTCGCGCCGCTGCACATAACGTTCGCGCTGGATCGCCAGCGCCGTGCTCTTGTCGAAGCGCCGGGCGATCGCCGCCGGCAGCTCGTTGATCGCATTGGTGTAAATGCGCGCCTCGTGACGCGCGCGGGTGATGGCGACGTAATACAGATTCATCGAGGTGGTTCGGCTTCTCGTATCGAGCGCGATCAACGCACGCTCGTTGGTCAAGCCTTGCGCGCTATGGACGGTGGACGCGTAGGCATGCTCGAGGTGCAGCGGCCGGTTCGCCAGCAGCTCGAGCGAGCGCGCCGGCCGGCCGTCGCGCTGCTCGACCGATTCGAGCTGGACGATGCCGCCGGTGACGCCTGCAACCCGCATGCGGTCGCCGTTCGTCAGATCGCGGCCGGGATCATTGCGGTTGATTCGCACGGTGTCCCCGACCGACAGCTCGGCGCGCTCGAGGTGATAGACGCTCAACTGCGTGACCTTGCGCGGATTGATCATGGTAGTCGTGCCGTCCTGCCGTTGCAAAACCAGCGTATTGCCGGGCAACGCTTCGTCGACGCGGTAGGTTTCGCCGCGTGCCAAGCCGGCTTTGGGGCAGTCCTTTTCCGGCTGGATCACCATCCCGGACCGGTAGCTGGGCGCAAAGCGACGCTGCGCCTGCGTCAGGTCGACACGCGTGAGCGTCTCGAACTCCCGGCCTTGACCCGTCAGGCGCAGCGACTCGCGCACCATCGCGTTGATCTCGCGACGCGCCTGATTGGTGCCGGCGACGATCAGGGTGTCGCGGCGCTCGGGCTCGGTGAGCCTGAGGTAGTCGTCGCCGATGGCCCGGTGCCGCTCGGCCGGCTCTTTCAGTTCCTCGACGTGCTTGATGTGCGCGAGCGATTGCGTAACGCGGCCCTCAGCCGCATGCTCGACCGCGGTCTTCAGGTCGTGGTCGGTCTGTCGCTGAATTTCGCTGATGCGCGCGGTTTGCATGCCGTCCTGCTGCAGCTGCGCGAACGGTTTGCCGGCTTCAATCGCTGCCGTTTGCTTGGTGTCGCCGAGCAACACCATGCGCGCACCGGTTTTCTCGACAAGCCGCATGACCTGTTCCATCTGGCGAGCGCCGACCACGCCGGACTCGTCCAGAACGAGGATCGTCTTGCCGTCGATGGGCTTGTTCTTGCTGCGTAAAAAGCTCGCCAGCGTGTGCGCTTCCAGCCCCTCGTTCTTGAGCGCCTTGACCTGATTGCCGTAGGGCGCGAGCGCGACCGCGCGATAACCGTCGCTCAGGCCAGAGGCCTGTTGGATCAGGGCGATAGCGTGATTCACCGTATAGGTTTTCCCGGTCCCGGCGTCGCCCTGGATGCCGACGAACCGGTTTCTGGTGCTGACGATCGCTTCCACGGCGCGACGCTGCCCAGCGTTCAATGGGGTGCCCTCCAGCGCCGTATTGACGGCGGCCGCTGTCATGATGGGTTCGACCGCGCCGCGCCCGGTGCGCTCGATCGCAAGAATCGCTTTCTCGCGGGCGAGCGCTTTCTGAGTTGTATAGCGTTTCTCGGCGGTCGTGAGCGAGCCGCGTTTGATCGCATTGCCGACGTACTGCTGCGCCTCTTTGTCCGACCAGCCTTTGAGCGCCTGCAGATAGTTTTTCCAGCCGGCCGCCGAGAGCGTCGGCCCATCCTTACGATCGGCCATGCGATCTGCCATGCGATAGGCCGGCACGGCCTCGATCAACGTCCCCTGGCCGACCAGTCGATTGATTTCGGCACGAACCTCGGCGGCGCCCGCCAGGCCGACTGCACGGCGCAACGCGGTCGCGGTGAGCGCCGTCTCGCGGACTACCGCCTCGCGCTCGGTCAGGTGGTTGATCGCGTACTGGACCACGGCTTGCGCCGGCGTGAGGCTCGTGGTGGCGATGCGATCGCCGGCGTCGGCGTGGACACGTCGGTCATCCCGGTCACCACGGTCGCCGCGATCGACGCGGTCGCCGCTCTGATACACACCCGCCTCATACTTGCGGCCATCAAGCCGGGAGCGCGGACCATAGTCAATGCCCAGTTCGCGGCTTTTCTCGACCCAGTATTGCTTGACAATCTCGCGCTCGGACTCATCCTTGCGCGGGCGCGTAGCCAGCGAAATCACCTGCTTTTCAAGCGTGGTCGCGCTCGCCCGCGTCTTGCCCTCGTTGGCGAGCGCCTCCTCGATCACGCGGCTACGCGCCGAGAACGCCTCGATCTGCTCGCGGCTAATGTGGGCCAACTCGAAATTCCCCTGGTCATCGACGAGCCGGATGGCATAGCCGAGCGCCTGCAGGCCGCCCGCCAGCTCCGCCTTGTAGAGTGCATCGACCTCGTGCTGCACCCGGAAGATGTCCTCGTTCGAGAGCGCGCGCCAGGCGCCGTCGGCGCGCTGCGTCATGTTCATCACGACGCAGTGGGTGTGGAGCTGCGGATCCTTAGCACGGCTCATTTCGTGCCGGAATTTGCCAATAACCATGTTGGCGGTGCGCTCGCGCGCGCTCTTTCCCTTGACCTTTTTGCGCGCCTCCGCCAGCCGTTCGACCTGCTCGAGCGCGCGCGTGACGGCTCGGTCATGCGCGGCCGTCACCTCCTTGTCACCGGCGACCAGCGCCTGTAAGGAAACCGACTTCGGCGCGGAAAACGTCAGGTCGAGCCCCATGCGCTTTTTGTGGTCGGCCGGATCGAAGGTTGTCTGGATCCGCTCGCCGTTTGGCAGTTGCCCGTCGAGCAGTCGGGACAACTGCGCCTGTTCAATCGGCCCCGTCAGGCCCAGCGCCTGTGCGCCCTGTCCCTGCCACTCGCCGGGATTTTCCTTGGCGTAATAGTCGTCGGCCGCCGAGAAGTAGTGCGCCGCCGCATACTGATTGCTGCCTCGAATCAGGGTCACGTTGAGCATGGCTCATGCCTCCATCACCGGATGTCGATCGCGGCCGCGCGATGCGGGTACTTGACGTAGGGCAGGGTGATCCTGGCGATCGGAAAATCCTCGGCAAACAGGACGTAGCCTTCCAGATCCTTAAGGTTCGAGATTTCCGAGTCCAGTACCACCGGCTCCGGGGGACTCGCGACCACATGGCGGCTTCGGCCGCCTCTGGCGCCTGCGTTGGTCGTGATCTGGATCCGTTCGACGTGGTGCTTGCCGAGAATCTCGCTCGCCTTGTCCGCGTTGAGCGCGTTCGATGCACCAAAAATCAGGTAATTACGAAAGCAGCCGAGCAAGGTCCTGGCGGCGTCGCGCCCGTACGTCTCGTCAAGTTGTGCCCAATCCTGGATCGACGCCGCCATGCGCAAGCCGTGCTTACGGCCTTTGGTCGCGGCCGGCACAAACGATTCGAGCTTGCCGAGCGACTCCAGCTCATCGAGGAAGAGCCACAACCGGCGCGACAGAACTTGCCCGTCGTCGGGGAGGCTCAGGATCGTTGCGCAGATCGTGTCGATCCAGGTGGCGACCAGCGGACGTTGCGCGGCCCGCATGTCTTCGCGCCAGGTGATAAAGAGGTTGCCCGCGTGCGGGTCATGCACCCACCGGTGTAACGAGAAGTCGCCCTGGGTCATGAAGCGCAGCGGCCGCACGTACTTGTTCATCATGAACTGGGTCGATGCGATCGCCTTCTCGGCGTTCTCCCGAAAATAGCCCTGCGAATCGGTGTTGGCGAGAAATGCCCGGATGACTTCGCCGTCCTCGCGCACCAGCAGGTTCACCAGCGTGTCTTGGTCCGGATTGTTCGTTTCAACCAACTTGCGCATGGTGTCGGCCAGTACGTCGCGCGCGTACGCGCACCACTGCTCATCACTCGGATCTATTTGCGGCGGAATGACGCTTTTCGCCATCCGATCGAAGTCGTGGATGCCCTTGATCTCGTTGAACAGCGTCCAGCCCGCCGAGCGGCGGTCGAACGGATTGAGAATCGTGTCGCCGGGAAAGCTGAATTTGGAATAGAACGTTCCGTTCGGGTCGATCACGGCCATCTTGTCGCGGCGCTTGACGGCCGACGCCATCATGCTTTCGATCGCGACCGATTTGCCCGCGCCGATCGATGCGCAAATGAGCGTGTTGCGATTCTCCAGGTGCAGCGGCATCGGCATCGGGCCGATCAGGATGGGCGGCAGGTCCTTTGCGCTCTTCTGTTCGCCCCGTCGCCGGCGATTTTCTTGGCGATTCGCCGCGTTGACCTGGCTTTTTACCCGGTGCCAGTTCGCCATGCGGGAGCCCCGCATCCAGCGGCGATACGGTGCGCCTCGAAAGCCGTCGTCGCCGTACTCACGGAAGAGGTACGCGACGCTGGCCGCCACGCCCAGGCCGGCCGCCATGCCGCCGACGATGAGCGGGTGATGGGGCGTGAGATGCAGCGCTGAGGTGAGCGCTTGCGGGAGCGGCAACAGCGGCACATGGGCGGCGTAGATCCCGGCCAGCCACCCCGCGGCAGGCAAGCTGAAGCCAGAGACCAGGGTTGCGCTTTCGACTTCGTGCTTCTGCATGGTGCACGTCCTCCGAGGAATTCAATCGCGGCGGCGCTCGAAACTGGCCGATACGGGGGCGCCCCCGTTACTTGGCATCCTCGCCGCATCGACCCATCGCGCTGCATCGAGCCGGAAAACGCGGCCCTGATCGCTCGCGCATCGGTCCCCGTCTTGGTGACTCTGTGGGTTACGCCGAGCCCGGTGATCACGGCGCTGACACGTCGTGGCTACGCCGACCGCGGCGCCATTACCAGTCTTTCGTGAAACGATCGAGCATCGCCGCCAACTCGGGCAACGATCCCGCAAGCACTTCGGCCGGGGAGCCGGCGTTTTCGCAAACGAGCACCAGTTCGTTGATGTCGCCCATCGTGGCCTTCTTGCGTACGAGAAAAATCAGCATCGCCAACAGCGCCTGCGCGGCTTTCTGAGCGCGCTCGATCTCGGCCAGGCGGCCGCCCAGTTCCTCCTGCTCGGCCCATGTCTGCACGCTGTCGCGGGCTGTCTTTCGATGGCTGCTACTATCCAGCGACTTGTCGCGGATGTACTTTGACAAGTGCCGGTAGCCCGCCAGCGCGGCCGCTTGTTCCAGCCTGCCTCGCTCGTCCTCCGAGTACCAAACGGAGATTGATTTTCCGTCGTTCATCGGTGTTTCCCGCGTCTTAGCCGTGTTTCGTTAGACTAATCTAGCACCCATAAGGCCGAGCGGCCAGTTCCTAATGAATTCCTAATGAATTTACTGACGCGAAAACGGCGCAAAGCTAGATGGGACAAGGGCCCGTTACCCCCGCAGGGGGTGCGTGATGTGTATTGAGATTTTTGGCCTGTTAAGGACAGAAATCTCTAGGGGTTAAGGGCGTCCATCCTGCTTAGGCCGAAGGCCGTAGGGAGTTGGCATCAAACAACCACCCACCTTTTAGCAGCACCGCACCAAAGCAATCCTAAGAAGGTTGTAAAACCGTAGCAATGTAATAGACTGATGATAGTGATTTGATAGTCGATTGGTAGTGAACCAGAGTCGAAAGGGACGCTCATGCGCGAACCGGACCTGAAAGCCAAAATCGATGCGATTCAGGTGACCACCAAGGCGGCACAACTCCGTCAGTTGATGCCTGCGATCGAGGCGAAGCTCGCCGAAGGCGTGCGCGCCGCGCAGATCGTGGAGATTTTGAAGCAAGGCGGGCTCGAACTCACGATCGGAACGTTTAGAAACTACCTACACCAGTACCGCATCAAGCAGGGCAGCACCGAGACCGGGAAAACCTCGCTCGCCGGTTCCCGATCGGCGGCCGGCCCCCCCCAACCCGGCCCATCCGGCCCATCCGGCCCATCCGTGCCATCCGTGCCATCAACGCTTTCGGGCCGCTCACCCCTTTCAAGCCGACCCGGCGTCGCGACCGAACCGACCCCTGAGCCGGGTGCATCGGAGTCGAACGAATCGGCGAATTCCGGCTCGCCATCACGCGAGCCCATCTCAATGCAGGAACTGCATCGCTTGATGCACCCGGACCCGGCCAAGCAGGCTGAGGAAATGGCGTACTACGAACGCCTCGCCAGGCAAAACCGAAGGAGCCGCAAACCATGAAAGTTGCGATCATCAATTTCAGTGGAAACGTGGGCAAAACGACGCTCGCCCGGCAACTGCTGGCGCCGCGCATGAAAGCGCCCGAGTTTGCGGTTGAAACGATCAATGCGGGCGCGTCAGATGAGACCGACGGCGACGTCGGGCGCCTCAAGGGTAAAGAGTTCGGTAGCCTGCAAGAGGATCTGATGCAGCTCGACTCCGCGATCGTCGATATCGGCGCGTCCAACGTCGAGGAGTTCGTGCGATTGATGGGCCAGTTCGACGGCTCGCACGAGGAATTCGACTACTACCTCGTGCCGGTCGTCAGCGAGAAGAAGCAACAGGCCGACACCGTGAACACGATTCAGACGCTCGCGCGGCTCGGTGTGCCCGCGAAGAAGATTCGCGTGGTGTTCAACAAGGTCGACACCGATGATGCGGGCGACCTGGCGCGCCTGTTTGAACCCGTGTTCGGTTATCACGATGCGCACAAGGGTTTTACGCTCCGGCCGGACGCAGTGCTGTTCAGCAATGAGATTTTTGAGCGCTTGCGGCCCCTGAAAAAGACGGTGTCGGAAGTGGTCGCCGATGAGACCGATTACCGGACGATGCTGCGTGAGGCGAAGGACGAAGACACGAAAGCACACGCGGTCAGCATGATCTCCGCGCAGCGGCTCGCCAGATCAGCGCACAAAAACCTCGATGAGGTCTACCGGACGGTGTTCCGATAACGGGGCGTCTCATGACAGGGAGCAACGTAACGACGGCCCGCGAGGCGCTGATGGCCGAGCTGCTGCAGGATGTCGACGCGCTGGTGCGGCGCGTCGAGCACGTCGACGCCGCGCTCGCCGGCAAGATCGAGCAGGCGACCACGGACGCGGCTGGACAAGCGTTTCTGGCTGCGAAGCTCAATTTCGAGTCGGTGATCGATAAAAACGCCGACAAGCTGACCAATGCCGGTCGGCACGCGGCTGCGCAGATCGGCAATCAGCTCAATCATGGCGCGGCGCAACTCGTCGCCGTGAACGCGGCCCATGCGCGCAAGATGTGGCGGTTGATGCTGCTGCTCGTCCTGCTCGCACTCGTAGCCGGCGCCGCGGGCGGCTTCATCGGTGCCAAGCTGGCCGGGGCATAAGCGGCGCGCTTTTCGGCGCTTCTTAATGAGGCGCACATAAAGGACTGGCACGCCATCGCGTCAGGAGTCGCGAAGGAGGCCGCTCGGTTAGCAGGGCGTTTTCACAACACAGCGAGGTACCCGATCGCCCAGCACTGCGGAAGCCGGCGAGGGTCGGTGCGTAGCCGATAACGGGTCAATTGCACGGCCCGCGCATGTACGAAAAACGGCCCACGGCCGTTTTCAGGCCGGGAGACGTTTATTAATGGTCAGAAACAAGGAACGCCGAACACGAGACGCCTCGATCGTCGCTCGATAAAATCGAACTGGCATTCACGTCGTGAGACATCGCCCCGCAGCGACCAAAGCAAATGCGAGGCAAAGCAAAATGTTGGGAGGGAGTACTCGTGGGGCGCTCCGAGCTTGGAAAATAAGAATTGGGACCCTTGCCGCTGCGCAGGTAGAAAACTTTCAAAGGCGTCTTAAATTTGCCAGCGATGCTGGAGCTGACGTCCATCGACGATTTGCGAGCAGTAGCCCCGGTAAGGTGACGGGCGTCGCGGCCATCGCTCGGCTGTATTTGATAACAACGAAAGAGAGGGGCTGATCAAGCGGCCCTAGGCTAGATGGCCGCCGCCTGGACAGGCGCCAGGTGATCGATAAGCGCGAGCAGGCACCGCATTGAAATGCCCTTCCGGCAGAATGCGTCGATCTGCGCTTCCTTGCCGCGCCCCATCACGTCCGCTTCGGCGAGCGAACTGTACGCGATAATCGGGGTCGCCGAAAACCGGCCAGAGTCGCGCATGGCTGCGGCGACGGCAAAGCCGTCACAAAGCGGCATTTCGATGTCGAGGATGACGATGTGAGGCGTTAAGGCCTGAGGCGTTCGGAACGCTGAATAGCCGCCGTCGACGACGGCTGTGCGAAAGCCTTCGAGGGCGAGCGCAGCGGAGAGCGCCTCCGCGACGGCACGATCGTCATCGACGATCAGCACCGCGATAGGCGGAGTCACGCTTTGGAACGCGCGGACGCTCCAAAGTCCTGAGAGAGGTGAAGAACCGTGCGGCATTTTCAGTAACGATGGTTGTTTTCATTAAACCAGCAACGGTTGTGCCGAAGCTATGTCGATCCCTGCGCAGCAGATTGAATTTGAAATTTCTGCAGGATTTTTCTGGCGTCGCTGAGCGCGGCCTCCTCGCTCGGAAACGCTTCCAGTGACTGGTGAAGAACCTGTGGCGCCGCGCCGGCGGCGTTCGGCATGATGGCCGCCCACACCCACCCCCCTGCCTGCCGCTCTACCCTGATTTCCGGGACATTTGACATTGTTGTTGGCCTCCGCTTGCTACTATAGCCGACCATAAAAGGCCGGCCGCCATGAATGAAGACCAGGTCAAAGGAGTCGGAGAGAAAGTCAAAGGGATGATTAACGAAGGCGTCGGAAAAATGACTGGCGACCCCTGCTCAGGAAGCGAAGGGCGACGCGCAACAAATCGCTGGCGAAGCTCGCAAGGATCTGGGCGACGCCAAGGAAGATGTGAGGGATTCCGCTGACAATGCAGCCGACCGCGCCGACGACACACGATCCCCAGCATCCTAATCGACGCGGTGAAAATGAAGGCCGCCACAGGCTCAACGCAGCAACGATCGTGTTCGTGCAACCCTCGCTAAGAACGCGATCCACCGTCACTACCGAGTTGATTCAGAAGGAAATGACTGCTGCAACATCTCAAGCCCTGCGTCCGTCCAACCGGGCTTCAACGACTTCGTGCAGCCTGAACAGCGCCATCTTCAGATTGCCGTCGGCCGTCAACCGACGGACCGTCTGCAGCACCTCTTGCTCAAATGGATCGGGATTGATGATGTGTTCCGTCCGTTGAGCGAGTTCTGCGACTTCAATATAAAGCTGCCCGTGATATCGGCCTTCGTGGCGGTTTAGCTGGTTCATCAAGACCGTCCAGCGGTCGGCGAGCTGCTCCAACGTTTCCGGGTAGAGCGCTTTCACAGTTCCCTCCACACGAAAAAACATATCGTTCGAATATTTTACCCATTTCCCCTCAACCTATCATAGGCACGGATGTGTACTCGTTGACGCGTGGCACCCGCCTGCTGCCTTACACCACGGTTCGAGGCTTCCAGCGATTCTTCAGTTTTATGTGGCGCATAAAACATAAGGGTTACAAGTTATTACGCACAATGCTTTCGGTCGGACAAATAAAACAAGCGCCACAAGGCGGCACCAAAAGCAGCAAAGCCATACGGGGAAGTCATGGAGCGGGACAACAACAAAATGCCTTTCAAAGGGCAAGCTATCGCAGTGTGCATTGGAGTATCGGCCGTCATCACGAGTGCATGGGCGCAAGACGCAGAGACGCCGCCGGCCATTCATGTCGATGTCGCCAACCAGGCTCAGCCGCTCATCTCGTTGCCGAGCACGCCGACGCCGAGCCCGGTCAACAAAACCGCTCCGTTGCCGGCCGCCAATGGCGCGCCACTCACGCCGCGCGGCACCGTGAACGCAGCGTCGTCGCTCGACACGAGCGCGACGCTCGCGGGCACGCCGCGCTCCCGCGGCGCGGACGTCAACAATCAGCAGCCGCTCGACGCCACGCTTGGCGGCGTCGTGACCACCGACACGGTCACGCTCGCGGGCCAGGATTTCTATAACTGGTTCGCGCAGGCCTGGGGCGCAATCCCGCTCTCCGAGCGCTACATCATCTCGGTGCACGAGCGGCCTTCCGCGCGTTATGGCAGCCTGGTTTGGGTGGAATACGGCCAGCGCCGCGTGTTCCAGGCGTTTCTGCCGATCGCTCGCTCCAACGTGCGGCCAGTGGCGGAAGGAGCAGCGCAAGTGGCTTTCCAGAATGTCATGCAAGCAGACCTGACGCGTCTGCTGTTCCGCGACGTCGACATGGCGACGGACGAACTCTAATAAAACGCAACGCCGCCAACTCCGGGGAATCACGATGAAAACCAATGCGCTTGTCAAACGCGCGGCGCTCGCCTGCGCGCTCTCAATCCAGATGGTCGCGGCTCACGCCACCGCGCTCGTCTACGAGCCGATCAATCCGAACTTCGGCGGCAGTCCACTGAACGGGCCGAATCTGCTCAACGAAGCGAACGCGCAGAACAAGTATAAGGACCCGTCGACCAGTGATTTTGGCACCAGCGGCCAGTCCACGCTCGACCAGTTCAACACGCAACTGCAGCAGGCGATTCTCTCGCGCGTCGCGTCGTCGATCTCGAGCTCGATCGTTGGCACCGACGGCACGCTGCATCCGGGCACGATCAACACGGGCAACTTCTCGATTTCGATCACGCAAGTCTCGGGCAACAACCTGCAAGTCACGACGACCGACAAGACCACGGGTGCAGCGACCACGTTCATCGTCGGCAACGGCCAGTAACCGAGAGCGATAAGAAATGAACAAGAATTCGGCGAAAACCGCCGCCCTGCGTGCGACTCTGGCTGCAATGATCTTCTCGATGGTGCTGCTCACGGGTTGCGTCACCCAGCCGATGCCCTCAGCCGGCAACGCGACGCTCACACCGCCCACGCGCGTCACGCGCGACCTCACGCACCTGCCGCCGCCGAAAGGCAGAATCACCGCGGCCGTGTACGGCTTTCGAGACCTGACTGGCCAGTACAAGCCGTCGCCCGACAGCTCGTTCTCGTCGCAGGTGACTCAGGGTGGTGCGTCGTTCCTCGTCAAGGCGATGCGCGATTCCGGCTGGTTCACGCCGGTCGAGCGCGAGAACCTTCAGGACCTGCTGACTGAGCGCAAGATCATGCGCGCGCTGGAGACGCCTGACGACAAGAACCGCGCCGGGTCCACCGTTCCGCAGATCGGCGCATTGGCCCCTGCGAGCATCGTGCTGGAGGGCGGCATCGTCGGGTACGACTCGAACATTCGCACGGGCGGCGCTGGCGTCGCTTATCTGGGCATCTCGGCGTCGCAGCAATATCGCGTCGATCAGGTGACCGTGAACCTGCGCGCGGTGGATATCCGCAATGGCACGATCCTGAACAGCGTCTCGACGACCAAGACCATCTATTCGATTCAGGTCGACACCGGTGTGTACCGCTTCATCGGATTCAAGGATTTGCTGCAGGCCGAGATCGGGATGACGCGCAACGAGCCGCAGCAACTGTGCGTGAACGAGGCCATCGAATCGGCGCTCGTGCACCTGATCGTGCAGGGCGTCGGGAACCAGACCTGGTCGCTCAAGGACATGAAGGACTGGTACGACCCCACGATGCAGCGCTATCTGCAGGAAAACCAGGGCTACGCGCAGACGATGGAAGCCGTGAATCCGCCGTATGACCCGGCGAAGATCGATCCGCCCAAGACCCTCGGCAGCGGCGTGAGCGGTTGAGCCAATCGAACAGGAGGAGACCAATGAAGATTTCGCGTGTCCCTAAAGTTGCGCTGGGCGTCGCGCTCGGCGCGGTCGTGAGCCTGTCGCTCGCGGTATTCGCCGCAGACCTGTCGCCCGTCTCGGACTTCGGTCCGTCGGAGCCAGGCTTCAGTGGCGCGGCACAAGTTGCACGAGTAACCCAAGCAGGCGCTGAGAATCGCTTAGTTGGGGTGCAATCCGGCCATAACGGCCTGATGGCAAATCAGGCGGGCGTCGCCAATGCGGCCGTTATGGCACAAGCCGGCGCGGACAACTGGATGTCGCTCTCGCAAAGCGGCAGCGGCAACCAGTACGGCGGCTACCAGGCGGGTACGAACAATCGCTCGGTCACCGTCCAGAGCGGTAGTAGTAATGCAGCAGCGGTCACGCAGATCGGTTCATCGATGTCGTCGCAGGTCACGCAGCTCGGTACCAACGACTCGGTCACCATCCTGCAGAGCCGCAATGGCACCGGCCTCTCGGTCACACAGACGGGCAGCGGCGCGCGAGCGTCAGTCCTGATGAAGTAGGCAGGGGGATTCCCGGCAGCAGAGTTTCGAGGGTGCCGGTGGGGAGCAGTTCGCGGTGAGGGTGGGCCGGCATGGCAGCGGAGACTGTCATCCGTAAGCGGTAACTAATCGAAGTACTCAAATATCAAACCAACGAGGGGATTAAAAATGAAAGTCAAGGCAATCATCATCGCTATGGGTCTGGCAGCATTGGCATCGACGTCGGCCTTCGCGGCGGACAGCTACTCGGTGGGCGAGCGCGCGAGCGTCGTGCAGTTCGGCAACGGCAACGTGGCGACCGTCGACCAGCAGGCGTCCAGCTATGACGACGTGAAGGTGCAGCAAACGGCCAATGGCGCGACTGCCACGGTCACGTCCACGACTGGCGCGTTCAACAAGACCGACATCAAGCAGAACGGGGTCGGCAGCGATTCGAAGCTGAGCGCGACGGTGACGCAAGACCGCGCCTACGCTGAGCAAACTCGCATCTCGCAGTCCGGCAGCAATGCGACGGCCACCGTGACGCAAACCTCGTCGTCGTTCGACAACGACAGCATCAACCAGAACGGTTCGAACAGCAAGGCGAAGATCACCCAGACGGGCGCATCGAGCAACATCGTCAACATCGATCAGGGCATGAATACGGTCTACGGCAAGATCAACGGCGGCGACGCCACCGTGGCGCAGACCAGCACGACCGGCAACAACGTGCAGATTTCCCAAGATCGCGGCAACGACAAGGCAGTGGTCGAGACGAACGGCGGCGGATTCAACAAGACGACCATCACCCAGACGGGCGGCGGCACGGACGCTTCGGTTCAGCAAAACAGCGAACTTGCCGACACGGTGTCGATCAAGCAGGACGGCGCCGAGATCGCGAACATCTCGTCGACCAACGGCGGCGGCAACCACACGAGCATCGACCAGAGTGGCGCCACTCTGCCGAATCTCGTGAGCGTGCACCAGATCAACGCCAAAAACGAAATGACCAACATCGTTCAAAGCGGCGCGGCGTTCAACAAGGTCTACGTCGACCAACTGTTCGAGGCAAACGACCACACGACGGTGATCCAGAACGGCAGTGAGAACACCGCATCAGTGGCGCAGCGCTTTGGCGGCTCGAACACGGTGAACGCACTGCAGCTTGGCACCAAGAACATCGCAGACCTGTCGCAGCAAGCTGCGGTGGAATCGTCGCTCATGTCGACGCAAGTCGGCGAACTGAACTCGGTGACGGCATCGCAGACCGGTTCGCATGAAGAGTTGACGCTCGCTCAAGTCGGCTCCGGTAACATCGCGACGGCTTCGCAAAGCGGCGCAGGCAACGTAGGCCTGATCGCGCAGGGTGGTCTGGGCAACAGTGCATCGCTGTCGCAAGCCGGCTACGGCAACTCGGCTGCGGTGACGCAAGTCGGCGTGGCCAACAAGGCGACCATCGCACAGCACTAAGCTCGAAGGCGCGATAGTCATAAGGGCGGTCAACGGTCTTTCAGGCCGCTGACCGCCCTTTTTGCTTGCCGTCCTACCGTCCGGTGGGCCAGCGCCCGGCTTGTTCGCGCACCGTGGCACAAAGCTGCGGCGGGCTTCATCGTGTCGAGAGGGCCGGGTCAAACGGCGCTTTCGGCCTCGCTCGTGGCAATCATGGCGTATTCCAAACCGCTACCAAAGCGCGCTTGTGGGGTCCCCATAAACCATGACCTTGGCTTCTTGGACCGTCTCGAATGCAAACCCGACTTGGCTGCAGTCGGGTTCTTTCCTCATTGATCTGTTGCGCCTACGGCTGTCGCGATAACTTGCTGGGCATGGCTCGCGGCCTCAGCCAGACGTGAGGCCGGATCCTCAAACCGGTCACTGACTTGTTCGATTGCCGCCAACAGCGCCAGGGCCTGCGAAGCAAGTTTCTGCACTGCCTCTAGCAGCGCGGGGGCGGCCTCGCACAGAAGAAAGGCTTGCCGGCCGCCATAGCGGAGAAATGCCCCGTCAAGGGCGACATCCTCCGCGATCAGGTGGCGACGGGTCACATCTTTGATTGAAATGATCCGGGCGCAGGTGGCGTTGCCCCAGTCCGGATCATCACACAGGTCTGCCGGGTCGAGCGTCTTGGCCGCCTCGATCGCCGCCGTCGGCGTCAGCGCCTCGATGGTTCTCGTGCCGTAGTGCGGCACGTCGATGGCGAAGAGGGCAGTGTAGAGGCTCATGCTGCGACCTCGCTCGGCGTTTCGGCCTGCAGGGAGAACAGGTAGTCGCACGCCCGTTGGGCGTGGCCAGCTGCCGTGAAGATCGCCTTTTTATCGGCCTTCAGCACCTTGAGCCAATGATCGAGATAGGAAGCGTGGTCGGCGCGTGTCTCGGGCGCGATGCCCAGTTGCGCGCACAGAAACGCGGCGCCCATCTCGGCAATCAGCTCTTCGGCGGCGTACGCTTCATCACCGAAGCGTTTGCCAAGTTGACGGTTCAAGCGCGTGTAATGCGAAGTCCAATGCGTAATTTCGTGGGCTTTGACGGATTCGTAGCTTTCTGCGGTGTCGAACGCTTCAGCGGGCGGAAGCTGCACGATATCGAGGCCCGGGGCGTAGAACGCGCGGTTGCCGCCGTGACAGACCGTGGCGCGGGTTTTTCCGAAGAACGTTTCGGCAAATTCGATCAGTTGCAGGGGCACGGCATTTGGCTGATGCTCAGTGGCTGGTTCGACTCGGTGGCCTTCCGGCAGGTTGTCGATCTGCTCGACATTGAAGACGGTGTAACCCTTCATGAAGGCGATGTCGAGCTCGGTCACTTCGCCGTCGTCGTTCTCGTCAATCTTGGTGACGGTGTTCGCGTACACAACGAGCGAACCGTGCTCGCCCTTGCGGACACTGGCACCCAGTTCGAGTGCTTGCTTGAATGTCATCCAGCGGTTGGATCGATAGCCTTTCGCGAGGGCCTCGCCCCACAGCAGCAACACGTTGATACCGCGGTAGAGGATGCCGTTGGCACGAACGGGGAGGGTGATACGTGTGGTTGCATTATCGGTTTCCCACGGCTTGGCCCAAGGCCGAACTCCGTGTTCGAGATCGGCAATGATTTTGTCGGTGACGCGGGTGTAGACATCGCTTTTCGGTTCGCCTTTCATGATCTTGCTCCTAAAATTGGCTTAAGGGGTCTGCGCTTTCTGTTGCGCATGGCCCCGTGCCACGTGGCGAACGCGAGGAGGCAAGCGGAGGTGCGGTCCAGGGCGAGGGGGATCACCCGGGATTTTTTTCGGCCGGTGGAAAAAATTTTGGGGATACGACCAGGACCGGTCGAAGACCTTGCACCGAAGAGCGCCAGGGCGAGGAGCCCTTAGCTCCTTCCATCTGAATGAGCCTTTGACTTTGCGAAAGGGATCGTCACCGAATGGCCGGGACGTCAGGCCCGGTGAGCGCACGCGAATAGAGCCCGGTCCGGCCGTGGCCGGATTCGTCCGGGATTTTTATGTAGTTAGCTGTGCGGCTCGGACGCAGTTCATCGTTGCGGTGCCCGATCCCATCACTTCGGCGAGCGAGGTTGCCGAAAATCGGCGGGCGGCACGCATGGCTGCGGCAACGGCAACGCTATCACAAGATCCGCGTGAGCGTTAGTCCCGAAGGTTTTGGACGTTTGGCTCACCCGCCTGAAGTATTCTTGGCGAAAATCGCACAAAGTCTTGTTTCCCACGATTTGCGGGCCTTCGAACTTGACGAGCTCCAACCGCCAACTCCCCGAACTCAGAGGCATGAGGTCCATCCGCTTGTACACGAGTCCGCTGCTTCCACGACAAGGGAGGGAATAGCTGCCTCGCGGATATGGACTTTCACCCCCAAGACTGTCGCGCGCCGTTGGCGCTTGCTTTATAGAGTGAGCAAGGCAAAATCACACAACCGGTTGCTAGCGCGGAATCGCGTGGCGCAATCGCAGTTGAACTTGAACTACTGAGAGCAAAATGACAAAAGCGGCTTACACCTACGCGCATATCACTGAGAAGGTCGAAAAGGAAATCAGCAGTCTGATGACCGAGGCGCGTGGTGAGGCGACGCTGGAAGAAAAATTTCGCAAGCAACACTATGCGACCGGTGTCTACTTGGCATGGCGCGCGATTGCCGCCTTTGACTATGAGCCCGATGATGCGGAACGGCTCAAGGCGATGCTCTCGACGGTGGGCTGAAGTAAGCGCGCTGAGCCACGTTACATCGGTGCGTGAGCGCGGCGAGGGGTTCAACCTGCGACGTCCGGAAGGCGCTCGGCGTGCGCGGTGACATGGGCGTCGCGCATGAGAAATTTACTGCGCTCGCACCGCCGCGCCAACATCGGGCGCTTTCAAACTTCGGGCGCTTCCGGGCGTCGAGGATCCGTTACGCTGCTGCCCTTGCAAGACGCTGTTGCGGATCGCCCCCAATGGGCTCGTGATAGCTGGGCTCGAGTTCGTGACACACCGTCAAATGCCGGCCGCGCTGGGCGAATCGGTTCTTTTGGCGGGGCGGCAAGTCGGTCAGTCGGTCGCTGTAAGGGCTGCAGCACTGCCAAATGGAAGGTGCGCAGCGGCTCTCCCAAATGCAGATGCATGGAAAGAAAGAAAAAGCCTCATCAACGGTCAAGGATGATAAGGCTTTGAGAAAGACCCCAATTCATTGCGCTTTTGGAACCCATCAAATTCGAGCGTTCTGGCCGTTCTTCGACGGCCCGGCAAATGTATGTTTTAAGCGGACGCTTGAATGTGCGTTTCCAGACGTGGGTGCCTCATCTTTGTCCTGCGCGAGCAGGCTTCTTGAGCCATCTCCGAAAGCAACCGATAAAGTGCGATGAGACAAACGAGCCTTTCGAGCAGTCTCTCCGATCGGTGCTACACAGTACCGTGGCTTTACATGCGACCGGACGCCCATCCGAGACAATGAAAGAGCGGGTTGTCGAAAGGTGAGCTTACGTATCGTGGCTCGCTGGCTTCGGCGCCGGCGATCATTACGTTCGAGACCAGCGATCGGGATCTGGGCGACAGAAGGACAATGTGAAAGATACGGCAGACGATGCCGCCAACCGCGCTGACGACACACGCACCCGGCACCCTAACCGATGCGGGCATCGAAGGAGCGAGGCAGGTGGAATGGGGTGAGAGGGCCAGCACGGGTCGCAGCATCTTTCGCGTCATGAATCAATTCACACGCTGCCCTCGAGCCGCTTTTGAAGGACTTCATGCAGCTTGGAGAGCGCCATTTTTAAGGTCGCAATTCTCAGCGAGGATCTTGGCGGTGAGAATTGCGTCTGCCTCGAACGGGTCGAGGTTGATCAAGCGCTCTGTTCGTCGAATCAGCAGGTGCACCTTGATACAGAGCAAACCAGGGTAGTGAGCGTCTGGATTGCAATTGATCTCATTGCATAGAACGGTCCAGCGATTAGCCAGCCGGTTCAGTGTTTCCGGATAGTTACTCTTCACGGCTTCCCCTGGGCGGCTGGTGGCGCTGTTCGACGCGCGCAACGGCTGGGCCAGATGGGCCGCTATGTCGTTATTGCTGGGCCGACTTTTTTCCAGTTCTTGGTGCGAGGGGCGCCGTTCCAGCATGTCGTTCTGCAATAATCACAGGCCGAGGCGCGGATTTCGGTATTGCGGCGCATTCCCGATGAACGCGACTCGATATCCTGCTCGCGTTGGCTGAAAAGGACACGCATCTCGCCAAGACCACCTCATTAGTGCACGTGGGACCTAATCCCAGACGATAGCCGACGGCGTAAGCATACTAAGCGCCTCTCGGTCTTCAAGGACAACCGGCACGTAGTGGTTCCCCAGACGAACAGCGGTACGGCATAGCTAGCGCGCGGAAACATACTCGCCTCGGCCGTTGATACTGCTCATTCCATCCGCCGCTTCGGACTCGCGCGGACTGTCGTTAGCGAGTCCGGCACAACGCCCATGGTCTGCCGCCTCCGCGAGGACGCTTTCACGAACCAGCTCTCCAATCAGGAATGTGCCGAACGACCCCACTGCCACGACGACGATCGCAGCTATGATCAACATCTCCATGTGCACTCCCGCAATTATCGCTTTTCGACTCGTTGCAACTGAGACCGCGGATAAATAAAGCATTCCGTGTGCCTCGTTCGGTCGAGTGGGCGAAGTGTGCATGGGTCGGTACTTGCATTGAGCGACCATGTCTCGCCCATCGCAAGATGGCGGGACCTTGTTGAGCTGAGAACACTGTCTGCTGGGAGCGCGCCAAGCATCTCACTGAATCGCGCGGGCAGTTGCCGTGCCGTACACAGCGGCGCGCGACGCGCATGGGCCGATCAACGGCGCATTCGAGCCTTCATGCGGAATCCTTGCCAGCCGATGCGCCCAAGCCTCGAAGCGGTAGCTCATTTGGCCCTATCCGGCCCACCGATTGCTTCACCGTATTGAACGGTGACTACAGTGCGCGAGCGGGGAGGCAGCTGCAGGTGGCCGTGAGCCGAAGGTAAATACCATCTTGCGATGGTTGACAGACGAGTGACCGGATGGCCCAGAAGAGGCAAGTTGCATTGAAGCGCGGAATGGCAAAGCGCGGAAGAAGTGACAAGGTGCTCTACATGCCCCTTGACGTTCCAACTGCGAATCGGCTGTCGCTTCGGTCGTGGATCGCTCTGGAACGTGCGCGCGCGGGACACGGAGATCGGACGGCAGCTTCGGCACTTGCCCACGCGACGATCGTGACGGATTTCCTCAGCATAGCCGGCTACGGCTCGATCGACCGTATGGCGATGCTGACGGCAAGAACCGGATTGGTGGAGACGATGGAGCGGGGTTTGCAATCGGACGAATGGACATTTTCTGAAAGTCTCCTCAATGTGCTTGGTACTGTGCTTAACGAGCATCATCGCCAATTACGTGAAGAGCGGATGGCCGCCATCGTAGAAGCCACCGAAAAGTTGGAAGTGCATCTAAAGCGTGGAAATAGTATGCTCGACCTGCTTCGTTACTTCCCGCGAACGGATCCAGAGGTGTGAGCGAGGGCGCGCACATTGAAGGCGCACGCCCTTCCGATCGAACGATGCGCGATAAACATACGCACTACGCTCGTCAAGGCGGGTCGCATGGTAGACGTTTTGCTTTCGAAACCACAATATGCCGATACGCATTCGCGCCCTTCCTAGCGGGCCGCGCCCCGTGTCGTTTTGCGATTCTTGTAGTCGCAGCGCCCGAGCCGTGATTTACGTTTGTGCCCGCGGGCCGCGATGCTATGGCTACCGTTTCGCCCGTACCGAGCAACCTGTCGAGGAAACTCAATGCGAAGTTTGGATCAGGAAGATTCAGGGCTCGACACAACCGCACTCACACGGGAAGCTCTTGTCCGTCCAGCAGCGAGGGGCAAAGCCGCCGCGATCTTGCCGCCGATAGCCGCATCTTCGACGACGGCGCAAGATGAC
This sequence comes from Caballeronia humi, assembly GCF_001544475.1. Taxonomy (GTDB): domain Bacteria; phylum Pseudomonadota; class Gammaproteobacteria; order Burkholderiales; family Burkholderiaceae; genus Caballeronia; species Caballeronia humi. The sequence goes on from NZ_FCNW02000044.1 coordinate 51,069, forward strand.
GAGCGACAGAGCCAGATGCGCGCACTCATCCAACTGGGTAGGGAGCGAGGCTACCTGACCCACGTGGAAATTAGCGATTTCCTTCCGGACAGCTTCGCACAGACTGCGACCATTGAAATTGTTGTCAGCACCTTTAATGACATGGGTGTGGCGGTCTATGAGCAGGCGCCCGATGCGCAGACGCTGCTGCTGAACGACGCTATCGCGGCCGCCGTGTCAGACGACCAGGCTGACGAGGAAGCTGAGGTCGCGCTCTCGACGGTCGACTCAGAGTTTGGTCACACGACCGACCCCGTGCGCATGTACATGCGCGAAATGGGCGTGACTGCATTGCTGACTCGCACGGGGGAGGTCGAAATAGCAAAACGCATCGAAGACGGCCTTCAGGAAATGATTCAGGCGATTGTTGCCTGCCCCGGGACGATCTCCACGATTCTTTCAAGCGTGGAGCAGATCGCGGCCGGTCAGCTATGTATCGACGAACTGATCGACGGCCTCAACGACGACACCGCAGAGGTCGGACAGTTGACCCCGGTCTCGACTGCCGTAGAAGACTTCGTTACGGACGCTGTCGACGGCGACAGCGACAACGTCGACCCCAATGATGACGGGAGTCTCGTAGAAGCGGATTCGAACAAAGCGAACGAGGCGCGTCTAAAACAGCTGACTATCGACAGCCTCGCTATTTTTGCGAGAGTGAGAGCTTTATTCCACCAAATGCCGCTTGCCGACGTGAGAGAAGGCAAGGGCACGGCTACCTTCGCACGCGTGAGTGAAGAAATGCAGCGTGAGCTCGCGACTATTCGCTTCACGGCGCGAACGATTGACCGGTTGTGCGCCGAGGTTCAGCAGCAGGTGGCGCACGTGCGCACAGTCGAGCGGCGCATCATGCAGATTGCCGTGGAGCGATGTGGGATGCCGCGCGAGCAGTTTGTCGAATCATTCCCGCGTCACGAGACTGATTTTGATTGGACCGCAAACACTGCGGCGGCGTCCCGGGAATACGGCGCCGCACTCGAACGCAGCTTGCCCTCAATCCAGGCCGAGCAGCAGAAGCTGCTCGATATCGAAACGGACGCGGCATTGCCGCTGCAGCAGTTGAAGAAAGTCAATCTTCGAATGATGGCGACTGAGTCGAAAATGCGGCACGCAAAACACGAGATGATTGAGGCGAACCTGCGTCTTGTCATCTCCATCGCGAAGAAGTACGTGAACCGCGGGATGCACTTCCTGGACCTGATTCAAGAGGGCAACATCGGCTTGATGAAGGCGGTTGACAAGTTCGAGTATCGGCGTGGCTGGAAATTTTCGACCTATGCGACCTGGTGGGTGCGTCAGGCAGTGGTGCGCGCGCTCGCGGATCAAGGCCGCACGATTCGTGTGCCGGTGCATATGGTCGATTCGATCAACAAATTGCGCCGGATTTCGCGAGGGATTTTGCAGCAGACTGGACAGGAACCCCATCCGGCAGTTTTAGCAGAGCGCATGGGAATGCCGGAAGAAAAGATTCGTGTGATGCTTAAGGTCGTCAAACAGCCAATTTCATTGGAAACGCCAGTGGGCGAGGGCGCCGACGCAACATTTGGCGACATGATCGAAGATCCGACTGCAGCATCTCCGGCGGACGCGGCCATTCACGCGAGCATGCGGGCCGCGATCAATGAGGCGCTTGAGGCCCTCTCGCCGCGCGAAGCGAAGATCCTGCGGATGCGCTTCGGGATTGATACAGCGTCCGACTGTACGCTTGACGAACTGGGCATGCAGTTCGATGTGACGCGCGAAAGGATTCGCCAGATCGAGAGCAAGGCAGTGCGAAAGCTGTTGTATTCGAACCGCGCCGCTAAGTTAAGGGAATTTTTCGATCAGTGAGTCAAGAACGTACTTATTGGAGCGTCGAATGGCGTTAAACGATGGGAGGCGTTTCATGACATTGCGAAGCGCTGCCTCGATGCGATTAGGGAGGATGCGCCGCATATTGCGCCGGAGTGCGCCTCCGCGCAGGAACGTGTTGGTCGAGGTCCATGGGTTGCCGCATCCCCGGCCACTGGCACGCTCGTCAACCGAGGTTATCCACAATCTCAGTGGACAAGCGTGTAGATAACCTCGAAGTCGGGCACCTAACTCGTTGACGTGCAACAAGATTCGAGATGCGCTCAAAGACGCGGCAAACCGTATTACTGTTTTCTAATCGTTGGCGGTTTGTCGGAAATCCCGTCGACGATCACGGCGTGCCGCTTTCGCGAGGTTGAGACATGTATGGATCGACGGCCGCTGTCTGGCGCTGGTGAGGGTAGCCCAACAGACCTCGCCGACCGCTGTCGAGCTTTTGGCCGCGCTTTCAGCCCGGCAGGTCGGCGGGCTGATCGAAGGGTTCCTCGGGCCCATGCGCGAGGCTCAATGCTTCTTTCAGGCGC
>NZ_FCNW02000045.1 GCF_001544475.1 Caballeronia humi
ATTCTTGAAATTGGCCGCTTGCGTGATCTGCTGGAATACTCTCCAACGATCAATCTAGGCTTTTTGAAACCGCCTCTTAGTAACTGAAAGTGCCGGGCTTTGCTGAGGCGGCGGGATCGGTGCGTCTCGAAGGGCAGCAGTTCAAGGAGCTCAATACCGTACAGCGATGCGCGCCAACGACCTGCCAGACGATGCGGAATCGAAACGGCGAATTTAACGCACCAATTCGGCACGCTCGGCGCCTTCAAAATTGCTGGCGCGCCGCATCGTGGATCGTCTGGCAACAGGGGCTTCTGTAAGCATGCAAGCCGAGAGCAAGCGTGAACACGTGATTTTGTTCGTGCTGGTAAACGGCGCCACCACTCCGGCAGACCAGGTCATCGCGGTCGGGTGCGAGGTGCCCGTCGAACTGACGACTGAGGTGCAGTTCGTCAAGTCGAAACAAGTGAAGCCCGGACGCGATGACATCGCGTATCGACACGACGCGAGATCGCTAAATCTCCGATCACGCTTCGCCTGTCTTGTTCAGACGCGCCGCCGAGTTGGCGATGTGCCGCGCCTTTTAGTCTTTCGGTGGCGTCCATAGCGGCTCGCGGCACCATGTTTGCCGACGGCTAGGTGCCGGATGAACAGATCAATAAGTTCACACGCTGCGGCTCTCAGACAATGCCGACGTCCAGTTGCAGCCGCTGGCAGGGCCGTTGCCGACGTCTTTGCGACGCATTGTCAGAGCCATGTCAGAGCCAGATCAATGATGTGGCTTACTCCAAGCTAGCCAAAGGCGATGGAGTGGATCCCATGACGAACGCTCGCAGCCGTTTCTCGGCATCGACCACGCGATGCATCGGAGCGCTCGCCAACTGTTCATCGTGAAGCGCAAGGATTACCTCGAACAATGAAGACTCATCGTCTGCGAGCTTCCAGCCGTCGACTTTGGCAGCGCGCGCAAGCGCACTCTCCAGAGCTCGCTCTGCATCGTGATAGGTGTGAACCGGAAGGCTACCGAACCCCGCTAGTTGCAAGAAGTAACTCATATAAACGGCCCGGGCAAGCTCGTTGATCAGATGCTGGTTTCCTCCGTCTCGGCGACATGCGGCCAACGCTAGATGGTGGGCCAAGCTGAGTTCGCGGACCGATGCTCGGTCCATCGGCAACAGAAGCGCTTTACTCAGGCGCTTGTGCGGCCGGGCGACGCGCCTTTTAGCGCGATTGTTTGACATGGTACGGAGCAGTTACTGACGGAGCTGAAAATTAGGTTATGAAACCGTTAGCGGCTTATATGGATTCTAATGCAGTTTGCGCGGAAGGTCGGTCCTGGATTAATGCGAGTTTGCGAGTCGGCTCACCAGTTCAGGCACTTCTGTCCGGTCGCTTTCTCTTTTTGACCGGTTTGTCAAACCAACGACGCGGCGGAGTGCCGCCCCCGCGCATCGCGCGGATTTTCAAGTAGCGGCGCGTAAATGGAGATCACTGCGGTCAAGCTGGCCGTCGCTGCTTCGCAGCAAGGTCGGCGACAGTCGGCAGGAGACGATGCGCGTAGCATTTGATCGGAAAATCGAACGTCCCGCCCAGGTTGATGCTTCCGAGATGCGTCGTCGCGATGCGAAAACCATCACGTCGCCTCTTCGCCTCACCCCATCTCAGCAAAATTGAATCGTCCTTCTTCCTGCTAGACCGGGTTCTAGACGGCGAGTCGGATCACCGCGACTCCGTTCTGAGCGTCGTGCAAGGGCGACACGCGGGTGCTGAATTTCGCGTGCACAGGCCCGCCAGCTCGCTGTAGGTGAGCGGGAACGCCACAAGCCGGCGCGCTATCGAGCTCAATCGGGTGGTTGCCCGACATCGGGTCGTTTACGAGGAACGCGTATGGAACAAGCGCCCCCAGTCGTAGTCGACCTTATCCGGGTAGAGCCGGTCGACACCGGCACCAGGTGTGAATGTCAATTCGCCGAAATAGATTCTATCGCCTAGCGAATAGAGATCCACCCGCACGTAGTCGAAGTCGGCAGCGAGGGCCTTGGCGGTGACCAGTATCTGTGCCAGATTGTCCGGGCGTGGGGCAGGTGTCGGGCTTGTAAAGAAACCTGCGACGGCGATGTCCAGAAGATTCCACTGCTCGTCGAAGAAGTCGCCGCACGGGCGGGGCGTGAAGCGGTCAGAAACCCGCATGATATACGCGTTCTTCTTTCCCGTCCGCTCGGTGAAGCAGTGAACTTTGATATCGGCCGGCACGTCGCCGTGTTCGTCCAGCAACAGTTGCTCGAAGAAGAGACGTGGCCTGATGCCCTTATAGTGCCGCTCTCGCGCGATGCGATAAAAGTTCGTGGATAGCCAGTGCGCCGCGAGCGCATGGAGTTCTTCGAAGGTGGTCTCCGACTTTTCGCGCACGATCTTCACAAAGTTGCTGGCATGATTGACCTTCATCACAAAGGACCGAGGCAAGGCGTCGAAGTCGGCTCTGGTGAATGGCTCCGGGGTTGCCAGCAACGGAATGAGATACGCGTCGCCGATGGTGCGGGTTACGTAATCACGCACTAGGAGTTTGTCGGCGAAAAGTGCGAAGCACGGATCCGGATGCAGACACCGATGCAGGATCTTTTCGTTGAAGGTAAGCGGGTGCTCGACGTTGGGAAAGCGGCCGACCTTGCGTCGATGCGACAGGCTCAAAAACATCGCGTCCGGAAGTAAATCCTTTACGCGACCCCTTAAAGACTCGGCGATTGACATGTCTTCGTCTCCCGACACAAGCCGGCGTCACCTCCCCAGTTGTGCCATTCTCTGCAACGCTGACTTCTCCGTCAGCGCGACGTTGGACTACCGGCTATCTTGACTTACAGACCCTTCCCGTGACCTCAATCTTGCTGCAGTGATTGAGCTTGACCTGGCTGTCTCGCAGTATGGCTGGACGCGGGGCTCACCTGCACCATATTTGGGCGCCGTAATGCCTCTCTGTTCGAACGCGCACAGTTCGACGACATAACGCAAAGCGCAAATGGTAAAGGTTCTGAGCGGACCGCAGACTTCCCGACGCCATTGTCGGTGACGTTTATCACGGCATCCCGTTCACTCCAGCGGGGCCACCTTGGAAAATAGGTCGGGCCATGACAAGGACGCCAAGGACCAAAGGAATCACGCGTCCAACCCCTGAGCCCACGGCGACCAGCGACCTTCAGCGACGGGAGTTCGGCATCGTGGAGAGCAGCGCCCGAAAAGCTCACGCGCGCTCAGCCCCCGCCGATGCCTTGCACGACCTTGCCCGTGCCGCCGCACACTTCGCACGTCTCGCCGTCCTTGGTGCCAGAGCCGTCGCAGGCGGGGCACAAGTCCTCGCCAGTTCCAGGGGTGCCAGGTTCGGCTTCGTCGCCGGGGTTGAGGGGAGGTTGTTGCGCCATGATGTGGTCCAGTGAGCGCCGACGACTCTGCGGCGTTTACGCCGCTTCAGCAAGCAGCATTCCAAGTATCCGTCCGGGCTTCCTGGGGAAACAAGCACAATTTTTTACAGGTACCCGATGGCGCAGCGGCGTGCAGAGGCCGGACGAGTCCTGACATTGACGCACCTTCGACAACAAGAATCGATTCGCTACAGCCCAACAGCGCGTCCGACCTCGCTCCGGTAGGATCGACTCGACCCTTGCCAGCGCATTACGTAATCTGCAGACGAACTGAAACACCGCGCAAAAGGGTATCCCATGTATTGCTGTTCGAAAGCGGATCGCCTTAATATGGCGCGCCGGGCTCCTTCAGTCTAACGCAGGACGATCGGCTACTAGGCATTGTGCCTAATGCAAAGCCAGGCGTGATCGAATGCTTACCGATGACAATCGCGAACGGAGGAGCAAGATGCTTAGTCCACACGAATTCGCGACCTTGATGCTGGTCAAGGACGCACCCGAGCAGGTCGAGTTGGGTCGCGCCGAGCTCGACGCATTGTTGGAACGCCAGCTCATCACGTTGGAAAACCTCGCTTCGGGACAACTGCCTCCACACGTTACGTGCGACGGCGATTTCATTCTGAGAGCCGTCGCCCGAAAACACTAGTAGGCAGCGTTCTGGCTCATTGCACGCCTGCTAAGTTCGACATCAGTACTCATGCGCGACCGTCATCAAGCTCAGCGACTTTGGCGAGCGGATGAAAATGAACATCCCAACCTGTGCGTTCGGTGATGAAGTGCAGGAAGGTGGATTTTCACGCGCGGACGGCATTGAAGTGCCCCAGTGCTGGAAATCACGATGAAAATGCCATCCAAATGCAGTATTGATCCACGCGGGGGGATCGGCTCCCGCATTCACTGCTCGTCGCTTCTGATAGTGCGGCGGACCCGACCTCGGCGCACGCCGACATCGGTGTCCCATTACTGTAGGTGTTGGCGGGCGGAGCCGGCATGCGGTAATGCCGGGCGCCGACATGACGTTCGCCAGCAGTGGCCCCCACGTCCGGCGGAGCCGGTGCGCGTCAGCACGCATCGATAGGCGCGTCGCGCTGAACCGCAGCTCAGAGAAAACGGGCTCGATATTAAATCGGTATATCAATGGCGACCTCTCTGGCGGGAGCATCGGGTCTTGCCACAGACATGGGCGACATGCCGTTTTCCCAGACGTGCGTCACAGTACAGCTCCCATCAAGTCTGGCCATGAAACGTGACTGCAAGGGGCACTCGCCCGATCCGCGTATCGTCAGCGCTCGACGGATCGATCGCTAGTCCATCGCGTCATTGAAATGGCACCGGTCGAATTCGCCGCGATGGATCGTCGCACTTCCATTTGATCGGGTTCGGATTCTTGTTGTGCTCGCGGATATCGCGCATCAGCTTGCGATCCAAATCCTTAACGGTGGTGAAGATGCCTCGCGCGATTACGTCCTGCTGGATCCGCGCAAACCAGTTTTCCACCTGATTCGGCCAAGAGGTATGGTCGGCGTGTAATGCAACCGTACGTTGCGGTGTTGCTGCAGAAACTCCTGCACACGTGCGCTTTTGTGGCTGCTGACGTTGTCGCAAATCACATGAACTTCTTGCTTGGGCCGCTGGCTGGCGATCACGTCGGTGAGGAAGGCGACGGACTGCTCGCTGGTATGGCGTGATGCGGTTTTGCCGATGACTTGCCCGGTCGCCGTATTGAGCGCAGCAACAGGCTCAGCGTGCCGTTACGCTTGTATTCGAAGCCATGGCTCTCGGCACGGCCTGGCGACAGCGGCAACATCCGGTCCTTACGATCCAGGGCCTGAATGGCCGTCTTCTCGTCCACACAGAACACCACCCCATGAGCGGGCGGGTTCAGATATCAGAATCGCCCGGCCGCGCCGAGGATCAGCTGCGCGCACCGTCTGGCTGCGAGTTGCTGACAGCAACTGTTCGCGCTCAAGCGCGGTCATGTTCATCTTTTCCATGCATTTCATTGAATATCACATCGGGTGCTTTTTCAATGATGCATTGGACTAGCCCCGCGAGCGCCGACGAGAAACTGAGGAAACGTTTATGTGTTCTTGCCTGCTGACAGGACAATGCACTCGACCCCGACGTTCTTCGTCTGATCCGGCAAACAAAGCAAGTCGCTTATTCCGATCCTTTCGATTGGACCATCGCCTGCGCGATATAAAACCCAAAGTCCCCCGTCGCTGGAGGTGCACCTCGTATCTGCTCACCTCTGATCCTCACGACGGCCAACGCCGAGCGCCTCGAGCAGCGGCCGAAGGGCATCGAGTTCCGAGCCGAAGCCGGTCCAATCTCCCGCTTTCAATCGCTCGATGGCCCGATCATAGTGGGCGAGTGCCTCGCGGGCGCGCGCGTCTGCCGTGCCCCGAGCCTGCGACGCCACCGGGGCGGTCTCTTTGAAGAGCGCCGCCAAGCTTCGCCCAAGGTCTCCTCCATCACCACACGCTCGCCGTAGGCGGCAATCACCCGCTTCAATTCGGGTAACTGACCGGACGCCGCGCGCAAGTAGAGTGGAGAGACGTAGAGGATCGAACTCTCGATTGGCACGACCACGAGATGGCCGCGAATGACACGCGAGCCCATCTGGTTCCACAGCGAGATCTGCTGCGAAATCTCGGTATTTTGCTGGATGCGCGCCTCGATCTGGAACGGCCCATAGACCAGCTTGTCCTTGGGGAAAGTGTAGACGATGAGCTTGCCGTATTCAGGCGGATCGCAACGCGCCGCCAACCAGGCGATCATGTTCTCGCGCTGGCTGGGCACCATTGGCAGCAAAAGGACGAACTCGGCGCGCGCCTCGCCGGGGAGCCGCATGATCATGTAGTAAGGCGTCATCGGCGTGCCGGGGGCATTCCCGCCATCGAAGCCGGCCAATGCCCGCGGGAACTGCCAGAGATCCTCGCGATTATAGAAGACTTCCGGCGTATCCATATGGTAGGCGCGTAGAGTTGCGCCTGGATCAAGAACAGACCTTCGGGATAGCGGATATGTTGCTGCAGCTCTCGTGGCATCGCCTCCAAAGGCTTGAATAACCCCGGGAAGATGCGCTGATACGTCCGAAGGATCGGATCGGCACGATCGCTCACGTAGAAGTCGACCGCGCCGTTATAGGCATCGATCACCACCTTGACCGCATTGCGGATGTAGTTGGCGCCGTCGCCGATACTCGGCTGCGCGTACGGGAACCATCGGCTGGTGGTATAGGCGTCCTGCATCCAGAAAAGGCGCCCCTCGCTCGCGACGATATAGGGATCATGGTCGAGGCTGAGGAACGGGGCGATCGTGCGCACCCGGTCCTGAATGTTACGGTGGAGCAAGATCCGGCTTTCGTCCGTGATGTAGTCCGTAAGCAGGATGTTGGGATCGCTAAGGTGCCAGGAGAAGAGAACGCGTCGCGCCAGGCTGCCAATGGCGACACCGTCGCGCCCGCTGTATGTGGTGTAGATGTTGTCCTTCCCCTTGGGGTAGTCGAATTCCGGTACGCTGCCCTTCACGATGACGTAGCCTTGGCTGCCTTCACCGAGATAGAGGCGCGGTTCGCGGATGATCGGGCCGCCGTTGGCGACAGGCGGAATATCCTGCAGATAGAGAGAAGGCAAACCTTCCGTGGATTTCTCAGTGACCGGCGACATCACGACACCGTTGCCGTGGGTGAACAGGAGCCGCAGGTTCACCCAGGTCTGCGCGTTTGCCGGAAGCATCGCCGCCTGCAATTCGCGCGCCGATAGCATGACCTGCCGGTAGCCGGCGTCAAGCCGATAGCGGTCGATGTCCACAGAGAGAAATTTGAAATAGGTCCTGATCTCCTGTAGTTGCGCGTAGGTATCCATCAGCGGCTGCACATCCCACAGACGGATGTTGTCGATGGTCGCGCGGTTGGCCTGGAGCGAGGCGAGATTCAGCCCCTGCTCGGCCGGAAACGGTTTCACCGCGATCCGCTCCAGGCCATAGGCCTTGCGGGTCAGCGCGATATTGTGCTCGATATAGGGTGCCTCCAGCTTTAGCTCGCTCGGCTTGACATAGAAGCGCTGGAACAACGCCGGGTAGATCAGGGCGAACACAAACGAGCTGCCGAACACCAGCAGCGCCGAGGCTGCAGGAATTCGATAGCTGCGCCCGCGTATGTTGGCCCACGACGCGATGGATGCGGCAGTCGCAAGGCCGATGAGCACCCACAGGACCGGCAGCTCGACGTGGACGTCCGTATAGCCGGCGCCGACCACGACGCCGTTGTCGCCGTAGAGCAGCAGAAAGCGGTCGAGTCCGTAGGACCAGGCCTTCAGCGCGAAGAACGAGCCGAGCAGTGCGCGTCCATGCGTGGCGGCGGCGGGCGAGAGCCCACGCGGCGACTTCTCGAGTGCGATGTCGCCGCGCACCCAGTAGACTGCGCCTGCGACAACTGCGCTGCAGACGAGCAGTAGAAGCAGCCAGTTCTTCAGCGCAATATACGCGGGCAGCGAGAAGAGATAGAAGCTGATGTCCTCACCAAAGATTGGTTCGAGCTCGCCATACGGCACCTGATGAAGGAAGCGAAGCGCTATATCCCAGTTCGAGATTTCGCCGGCGGCGATGATGAGCCCGGAGATGACGGCGACGCCAGCGATGGCGGAGCGCCAGGGAATGCGCGGCGCGAGCTGGTTGGCCAGTTCGCTTTTGAGCGCCGGCATAGCCGACAAAAACGCTGCTCCCGCTTGAGAGGGACCCCGACTCCTCGCGTAGCGGTGCGCGAGGAACCCCGACACGCCTATAGTGCCCGCTGATGCGGCGAACACGGCGACAAACAGGAGCGCCTGGGCGGATAGGACCGTCCAAAAAACGGGCAGATAGCCGATCGAAGAGAACCATAGCCAGTCGACGAGGACGCCAGTGATGCGCCCGAGCAGGACCAGGCCGGCGACGACAACCGCAAAGGTAATCGCATTACGTCTCAAGCGCACGCCGCACCTCACTTGCGACCTCATCGACCATGCTCCTTTGCTAGACCCTAACCTGCAAGGAGCGTGGCTGAGCGGAATATCAATGCAGCCATCATAGCCGCGCGTAGTCAGGCAATGACGTGCGGGCGCCGGGGGAATCGATCAGCGATTCGTTCGCGTTGATTCCCCGCGCCCCGGCGCGATGGCTACAACGTTGATCCGTCCGCCGCAATCGCGGCGGGCTCATCGACACTCCGAAAACGGCCGCTGTTGCGCGTCCCACATAGACCCTGCCGTTCGCGCACATCGACGTGACGTACTTGTTGCCCTGCCCGAACTGATCGCGCGCCGCCACCTCGTTGCTGTTGTAGAGCCCCTTCGCGAGATTGGTCGCGTCGTCCGCGCGGTGCACCCCGACCGCGACGTTTTACAGCACCCACACGACCCCGTTCGTGCTGTCGTTCAACGACACGCTGGGCGTTGGCGCGCCCGCCGAACGTGGCCCCACTTTGGCTGAGGGCCGTTAAGCCGAACGCCTTGATGTGATCGCCGAAGAGGATGTAGACCGTGTCGTTGATGGAGCGGGCATGCCGAATTCCCGCCGGTCGCGTGTCATCTGATTTCCTGATGAATATTATTCCGATTACGTTGAACTTGCCCATCCGCGCGGTTCACTACGTCGAGAATCGATTCCTTGCCCGCGCCGAGCGCAAGCCGGACGATCGGGCCGCTTGCATCGGCGGCATCGGGCAAAACGAGCGCGCCGCCCGCGCCCAGGTCTTCGTCGGCCTCCGACTCCTGAACCGTATTTGACGGCCGGGGGTAAACGGAGACAATCCGGTTCGGAGCTAGATTCAGCTTCAGGAACCCATTGCTATAGTTGCGCTGCACGCCTTGTCCGGTGGCGTCGAGATTGGCCTTTGCGACGCTCACGACAGGAGTCTGAGGCGCTCAGACGATTGTGCCGGTTATGGCGGCCCTTGGCCGCACGCCGTGATTGCGGCGTCACGCAGGCCTGGCCCCGCCTGACATCAACAGCGTCCTCGCAACGTTCACACGCACCAGCGTGGCGGGCTCCGCGACGCAGCCAGCATGCCCCCGCAATGTCACGGCCGCGAAGCGGACGCGGATTTCTTGGCCTGCCTGCGATCAACGTCCGTCTCCAACAGTTTGAACGGCCGACCTCGCGGCACTGTGGCCTTCCATTCGCCGTCGGAGGTCTTCGCCGCGACAATCGCCTCAGCAAGTGGACCTCACGGCTCTGACCATCAAACCCGCTGTTGCAGTTTCATCTTCGGAAGAGCTTGGCGAAAAGCGCCAGAAATTCCCCCTTAATCGCTCATTTGCTCCGCACGGCGATTTGGTACCGTTCAATGCGCGGTTCGCTGACGGCAGCAAAACGCCGTTCGGCCGTGCTACGTCGCGGCCGTCGCCGTCGGGGTGGTCTCAAACGCCAAGGAAGACATGTGTTGCCGACTAGGTTCCAGTCGGCACTTTGACCTAGCACTGACGGCACCACTGCCGGCTCTGATGATCCGCATCGTTGTCAGAAGACCACTTCCCCATATGGAGCTATTCGTCAAATGTGACAAACAGGACATCGGCGAACCAGTAACAACATCGCCGGGCAGGCATGATCACATCACGCAAGCAGGACATCGCGCACATGGTGCGCGTCATGCGGCCGTCCTTGGGCAGTGACCGCCGGCCAGCCGTAGCCGCTGATAATGGAGCAGACGCCTCCGTCGGCTGCGCGACTGGCGAGCCACCTGACTATAACTACAGCTGTGCTCGATCGATGATTTGCCGCTGCAACCAGATGATTCGACGCCGCACAATCTGCGTAGCAGAGGGATGCGTGATGGAGCAGAAAGGTTTGTTCGTCGTTCGCCAGCACGGTGGACGAGGTGCACTGTATATGCAAAAAAGAGCTGAGCGAGATACTGTCCTTTGAATGCAATCCCCGGGTCAGCGTCGCGTCGCTCCAATGGCGCTGGCCGGCTACGCCCAAGACCGATCAGATGCGGACCTGCCGCACCTCTAAGTTAATATGATCCAATCATCCGGTTTCTCCATTGCCTGTCCTCGCTGCGGTAACACGTGGCGAAACGATGCCGATTCGTGCCCTCATTGCGGCGCGGATCGCCAACGCGCGTTGAGCACGACGGAGAGCTTATCGAGGTCCGGGTCGGACACGCATGGCGCCCGCAGTCGGCGGCTACGAAGTACGGCGTTACCGTCTCTGGGTATCCCACAAAAATCGGATGCGGGTACCGCATCCACGAGCAAGCGTCGGGGATGCTCGAAGACCACAACGATCAGTATCGTTGCAATTCTTGTGGTTATTGCCTGGATACCCAACAGTCAGCGCGACACGCTTGATGAGACACCCCTCATGGTAACCGCGCGCAGTTCTTTCGGCCCTGTCACCAAGAGCCTTGCCGAAGGCGGCGCCGCGATTCCGGGGCAGTCGCACGCGGAGCGGGCGACGTCCGGGCCAACACCTCCACGGCCTGCGAGTTGACCCTGCCCTCGTTTGGCGAATCCCATAACCGAGGATGTTATGCGGCCTTGCCTTGCTGCGCTGCAAACCACTTCCGTGCGCGCTATTGGGGCGGGCCAAAACCGGGCCAAACCCCGTAGATCGTGCGCGACCAGGGTCCAAGCACCATGTCGCGACCGACGCAAACGGGGTGCCGCTCTCAATCAAATCGTTGGAGAGTATTCCAGCAGATCACGCAAGCAGCCAATTTCAAGAAGGCTTCATGAGACGATTCGAGAATCACGCGCGAGAGGTCGATTTGGCCAGCTGCGCATAGCTCGGCAAGAAGCAGTTCGTGCAATCGAACCCACACACCCGCTTCCTGCCAGTCGCGTAATCGGCCGAAAGGTAGGTCCGTCAACTTGTCGAATCAAACGATGGAACACGTTCGCGCGGTGGACACGGTGCGGCTACGGCCGCCGTACGAACCCCCGAAGGGGATCCATGCAACGCGGCCTCGTCAGTGAGAGCGACGCATGGACTGCTAGCGTCTTTACTAATATCGAGTTCGTCAGCCTTCACAATTGCCCCTTCGCAGTTTTATCCTATAGCGCTGTCGGTACCGCGTCGAGTCGGGCACGGTCGGAAAAGGCATCACGGTTCACGTGGTTCCGCTCGGTTGCTCTGGCGCCGTCCTTGGCGCTCATTCGATCAACTGCATCGACGACCTCATCTGCCAGTGCGTAATGGGCCATATGGCCCGCGTCGGGGGCGATTACCAATGTACTGTCCGGCAGCTCTCGATGCAGACGCGTGGAATGCGACTTGGGGTCGACAATCTTGTCACCGGCGCCGGCAAAGATGGCAACTGGCATCTCAAGCTTTGCATACTCAGCGCGGAAATGGGCAGCGGCGGGAATCATAAACGCGGCGTCCTCTGCCTCCGCCCGAATCTGTAGCGGCCGCAGGATCATCTCCCTGGGCATGATGTCGAAGAAGTCGGCAGACATGTGTCGTGGAGCGAACATAGCTTCGACCGTCCGTTTCATCAACAAACGACCGGTTAAAGGCGAGACGGTGTATCGCATCACATCGCCGAGCAACGGGACCGCCGCGGGAGCCGTCAAGGCGACGTCTAGACGGGCGGTCGGATAGTAATAACCGGAAATAAGCACCAACCCACGAACCTCGGCGGGGAATTCCGTCGCCATGCCAAGTGCAACCAAGGTCCCCCAGGAATGCCCGAGCACCACGGGGCGCTCCACGCCAATCTGAGTGAGCGCTTGTTCGATCAGCGCCGCTTGGGCTTGTGCCGTCCAGAGGCGATCCCTCGGCCGTTCGCTGTATCCAAACCCAGGACGATCGAACGCAATTACGCGGTGATGCCGCGCCAACCGGTCAACCAGCCCACTACCGACAAAGTCCTGCAGCAGGACGGTGTTTCCATGTAAAAGGACGACAGGCGTCCCCTCCCCCCGATCGATGTAATGCAGGCGCACACCGTCGACGTCCGTAAAGCACCCCACAGGCGGATGATCGCGTTCGGCTATCGTTTTCCGGTGTCGGACCCAAAGCGCGGTCGCCAAAGCGGAGGGGCGGTTCGAATGTCGCTATCGGAGCACGCGTTTGAATTTCCGACTAATTCCGGGCGCAATGTTCATGCCGGAGACCGCGGACGTAAGAAGGCCAACGGATATTTATTGTTCGCACCCGGAACAGCGCTTGCTAGCATATGTCCTAGCGGCGGCTTGCAAATTGCGTGAAGCGCTTCTCAATGTCCAGAACCGCTTCGTTGATGCCCGACAATCTCAAGTTTTTTCTGCACAGAGATGCTTCTGTAGCGTGCCGTCGCAGCCAGGGAGCGATCCTTGACCCGAGGATTCGGGACAAGTCGCATGAAAGACGTCCACCGACTCGCATGTCACGCGCGAGCACGACGCTCGCTGCGGTAGGACATTCTCAGTCGCTCAATGCGAAAAAGTCAGGAACCAAGACTCGCTTTACTTGGTTAAAAAACTCAGTTCTACTCAAACCGAAACACTTCGCAGCCGATTCGCGCTTCCGTAATTACTGCGCCGACGGATCAGTCGGTAAGTCTTTCGTCTCTTCTAGTATTTGCGCCTCGATCATCTCTCTAGCTTGCCGCCAATACTCATCCGTGCAACCTTCCATACTGCCTTCCTGCCTCCATAGTTCGTACGCCCTTCTCCGGATCCGCCGTTCGAGCGTTTCGTGTTCCATTGTGCGTTCCGCATATGGTGGTTTCGCATGGGCAATGGGCTCATACGCAGATCATGGCCCCGGCAGTGCACCGTCCTACGTCCACATCGTGCCGCAGATCACGTGCGAGGCGTTGCCCACGCTCTAGTCGAATGGCTTGCGAAGGCTAAGCTGGGTTGGATAGTAACCGCTGCGATCTCCGGGGTTTCGCCGACTAGAAAGCAGCCCGTTTTTGCGGCACTTACGCCCTCTGCTGCGACGGTACATCACCGGGTAGCGACTGCTTCAAGGCAATCCGGTAGTGGGAAGAGTTTCGTCTCGAACAGCCAGTCGACGGCCGCCCTGCTGGAACGCTATGACGAGCACGCGAAGCTTTACTGGACGTCTCCGAGATTTTCGAGACGCCTGTCGACGCGAACGAATTCTGGACTTTCAGAAGCCCGTCCATGAATCGTGTTCGTTGATGCCCCATGTACGTCTGAATCTGCTGGCCCACTCGCGGCGGCGAATCGGGAACCGATAGAGGGTTCGGCCAACGCGGCGCTTAATTTTCTTGCCTGCCATTGCCGTCTCGTCAGCGCCCGCGCTTTGGATTGCACACTGGCCATTTTGCATTCTTAGTAGTCGCGGCAGTTCTACGTTCAAGAATCAATTTTGAGCCGTTCTCTGACATGCAACCTTCCAAGCTCATATTCGGTCCCTAGGAAAGACGTCGGGCTACGCTGGCTTGATGTTGGCCGCCTGCTTGCCCTTGGGACCCTGTTTCACATCGAAAGTGACCTTCTGATTTTCCTGCAACGACTTGAAACCATCCGCCCGAATCTCAGAAAAATGCGCGAACAAGTCGTCGCCGCCATCGTCAGGCGTAATAAATCCAAACCCTTTTGCATCGTTGAACCACTTCACGGTACCCGTCGACATATCCAATTCCCAGTTATAACCGTTCTCAGGAAATCTCCCGCTATCAGGATCAACGTAGCGCAAATGGCCGCTCCCGGCAACCGGCGGTATCTCTGTGTCTGCGCGACAGCCGCCCAGAGCGATGAGGTTGCTATGCAAGGGTTCGGTTTCGCAGAGGCTTGTCTTCGTTAAGTCTACTCATCGTGCGGCACTTCAACTGGTAGCGATCGCTTGTGTCGCGTCGCGCTGTAAAAACGGCGTATCGTCGTCAGGACCTCATCGCTGACCTCACTTCCTTCTAGAAAGTCGTCGATGTTTTCGTAGGAAACGCCATAGCTGTCTTCGTCGGGGCGCTGCGGCGTAAGCGTCTCCAAGTCGGCCGTCGGGACCTTCATCACCAAGCGTTCGTCCGCATCCATCGAGCGCGCAAGAGCGCGGACGCGGCGCTTTGTCAGGCTTGAGAGCGGCAGGATGTCAGCCCCGCCGTCGCCGAACTTAGTAAAGAAGCCCATAAGTGATTCTGCGGCATGATCCGTGCCGATTACCAGGCCGCGCCGCGCCCCGGCGATTGCATATTGCGCTACCATCCGCTCGCGCGCCTTGATATTACCGAGCACGAAATCCTCCTGAAAATCGTCAACGTACTGCGCGCCTCCATGCTTCAGCGATTGCAGCATTGCATCGGATGGCGGCTTTATGTCCACCGTTAGTGTCTCGTCCGGACGCACAAACCGCAACGCAAGCTGTGCATCTTCTTCGTCGCGCTGAGACCCATACGGAAGCCTCACGGCGACAAACTGAGCCTCATAACCATGCGCACGCAAGCGCTCGACGCTGAGCTGCGCAAGACGTCCAGCCGTCGACGAATCTACGCCGCCGCTAATGCCGAGAACATAAGTTCGAAGCTCCTGCGAGCGCAGGTAATCGGACAGGAACGCGATACGCTTCTCTCGTTCCGTCTCGGCGTTGAAGGCCTCAGGAACCCCCAACTCGCGGATCACCTGCTGTTGCCACTCGCGGCTCTCGTTACTGTTCTCGAACATGCTCGCCTCCGTTTGTTCGCTCAACGCTTCGCAGACTGTCGTAATAGTGCTCGACGCGTGACAGCGCATAGAGCGCCGCGGCGCGTCGCACGTCATTGCGATCGCCATCGAAGACCTTCGTCTCACTGAAAGTCACGAAGTCGCCACTGCGTAGCTTATAGGACCAGCCGAAGCACTGCGTACCCGGAGGCGGCCCGCCTCCAGGGACGGCGTCTGCCACACCGGTGTTCGACACAGCGACGTCCGCGCAACATGCCTCCTGCCTGAGGGCGCCCTCAGACATCTCGCGCGCGACTTCCTCGCTCGTTAGGCCAAATCGCTCCATCGTAGTCTCGCGAACGCCGAGAAAGCCTGCCTTCCCGGTCGGCGAGTAAGTGACAAACCCCACGTCTAGGCAGCTGCCACATCCCGGCACTGACGATATGAGCGACGCGATGTAGCCGCCAGTACACGACTCGGCCGTCGCAAGCATCAAACCGCGGGAGCGCAAAAACGAGACGACCTGTCTAGCAATATCCATTTTCATCCCCTTTTTTTGCGTACAGGAGCCGGGCTCCCGTTTTACGGTTAGCAATCAGTGCACCCGTTGGTATACGATTTCCTTAACGTGACGGGATTACTCGCGCGTTAGTTTGACGCGCTTGATTCGGCCGTGACGCCACAACGAAATCCAAGCCTTTGCGGGAAATCACAGGGTTCCCCTCCATTCGTCGTGGGTTGGTAAACATCGGGCATTCCAGTTGCTAACGATGCTCATACAATCGAGCAGAACGAGCATGGAAGTATGGATGCCTCGCTTGTTCCAAAAGGCAAGGAACACCCTGAGCTGGGAAGCTATGTACCTGAGCATGATCACGTCGAGCCAGACCGCAAGCCGTGAAACCAGATTCGAAACCGTAGAGTGGGCAGACCTGAGTGACATTAAAGTCGGGGTAGTCGTTCCCCACCCACCTTCCGAGGGCGCGTTACCACCCCGTCGTCCTCTAGACGGTGCGGGATGTCATCAACTTCGCCGTGCCTTAAAATTCAAAAGCGTCGTCGGGAGCAGGTGGTTGAGCAAATCGCCGTCCCTGGATTGCAAGCTCATCGGCGAGCGGTTGATAAAGCGGACGGTCTGCCCGGAATGCAGGTACGCCTTCCTTTGTTTCAATCGCGTATCCGAAAAGCCCGGTCTCGCAATGCCTGTCGTTGGCCCATCCTGGATAGTCCAAAACGGGATATAGGCAGAGCCCCTCGACCGGCACGCCGCGTGCCCGTGCCAAGAAAACCTCGTCGGCCACATACGCCAACCACGGCCGGCGCAAATCACCCTCCGCGCCAGTCTCCGCAATAACAAGTGGCCGCTTATACCTAAGATAGACCTCTTCAAGCATCTGCCACAGTGCGCGATATCCGGTATCGCCCTGTTGGAGTTCGCCCCCTTCGATATACCATTGGTTGAAGTTATAGTAGTTAAGCCCGATCACGTCGAGATAGCTCTGTGATCCGCCGAGCCCAGGCCAGAGCGCACCGGACAACATATCCCACGCCTGGTACTGGCTAAGGCGATGGCGCTCCGCGTCCTCCGCGCGCTCCTGCGCTCGAGCAGTGACATTGATAAGAGGGTCGGTTGTGATGAACCGGGCTGTTGGGATGACCGCGCGTATTGCGTCGGTCGCAGCGATCGTTGCTCTGACTAGCTGATGTTTGAGTTCGAGTCCCCGTCCGTACGTCGATGGGCGGATGTCTCCCACCTCGCCGCCAAACCAGGACCAAAATGATATTTCGTTGATCAACGTAAAGATGGGCACATCCTCAGTCTCGGACGCGATGACGACTGCGGTGGCCGCAGCAAACTTGGCGAACGCATCTACGAATCGAGGCCGCCATATGTCAACGTGATCAGGCCAACCATAATGGCAAAGGTCCCAGGTAACCTGCATTCCGGTCTTATTGGCCGCCCGCGCCATCGGAACCACGCTCGTCCAGTCATACTGTCCTGGTCTTGGCTCTACCAGATGCCAACGAACGCCATCTCTCACGGTGCGCAAACCATGTGAGATCAGGTTCGCATAATCCGACAGTGCATGCCGATCGTGCGCCGTCGATCGCAGCAAGTCGAGCCGCGTGCCGTCGTTTCGCCGTTGGGTCGCGCACTCGAACCCGCCCCACAAAAAAGATCTGAACTTGGGTGCAGGCTTCACGGCAACTGCACATCCGTTGCAGGTCGCGGGCGCGCGTCGACTCGCCCTTCAGCATCGTCGCTGACGGCGACCTCGGCGCCTTTTTGCACTGTCGCACGTGACTGGGTCTCGATCTTCGCATAAACCGATAGCGCCTGCCCGATCACCTGGTCCATATTGTAGTAGCGGTACGTTCCGAGGCGCCCGACGAACGTCACTCCGGGCGTTTGATTTGCCAGTGCCTCGTAACGCTTATACAACGCCTCGTTCTCCGCGCACGGGACGGGATAAAACGGCTCGCCGTTGCTGCTCGGATATTCCCGAGAGATGCTTGTCTGCGGGTGGATCTGACCGGTCAGATACTTGTACTCGGTAATACGGGTGTATTGCACAGCTTCGTCAGGATAGTTGACTACCGCTGCAGGTTGAAACTGTGGCATGTCTAGTGTCTCATGAACAAACCGAAGGGATCGGTAGGGAAGCTTCCCGAAGCAAAAATCGAAATACTCGTCGACCGGCCCTGAGTAGATCAAGTGCCTGAATCGGGCGTACTCGCGCGCCTGGCGGAACTCTGTGTTGAGCTCCACCGTAATGAGCGGATGCGACAGCATCGCCCTGAACATCGGCTCGTATCCCTCGGCGGGCATACACTGAAATGAATCCAGGAAATAACGGTCATCGGTATCGGTACGAGTAGGCACCCGAGCAGTCACAGACTTGTCGAGTTGCGAGGGATCGACGCCCCATTGTTTGCGCGTGTAGCCACGAAAGAATTTCTCATAGAGTTCGCGGCCGACCGCCCGCAGCACTACATCTTCGGATGTTCGTATGTCGCGTAAGCGGTCGGCGCGTTCAGCAAGAAAAACAAGTGCCTCGGCCGGCGTCATATCGGCGCGGAACAGTGTGTTGAGCGTGGTGAGGTTAATTGGGATTGGCACCAACAGACCGTCTATGCAGGCTTTGACACGATGCTCGTAGGGGCGCCATTCGGTGAAGTTCGATAAGTATTCGACAATACGTTTAGCGTTCGTGTGGAAGATATGCGGCCCGTAACGGTGGACTCGAATGCCCGCTGCATCCAATTCGTCGTACGCATTCCCCCCAATGTGGTCGCGCCGGTCGATTAATAGTACTGTCTTACCCAGCCCAGCCGCGAGCCGTTCAGCCAGCACGGCGCCGGCAAAGCCAGCTCCAACGATCAGGTAGTCGTATTGCATGTCTCGTATCGCGTCGTGCGAATTGAAACCCGATCCACTCCAGTTATCGGAGAACCTGCAGTTGTCCGTGGTTCGGTCGTTGCCGTTGCCGTTGCCGTTGCTGATGCCGGCGCTGATGCGAAGGGCAGTCGCAGTGCCTCCGCAGCCTTCCGGCGAGTCGGTAACCGTCTGCTGTCGGCCACTCACCTTAAGCATGATTTGCTCCGTCCGCCGTGCGATTCAACGTTTGCATCACCACCGCATGCATCCGCTCGAACGTGTCGTCCCAGCTCATGCCGGCTAGAATGCGATCAGCGGACTCGGCGACGCTCCGCGGATCCTTCGACTGTGCAACGGCATCGTCAAGGGCCTGCACAAACGATCCAACCGGTGTCACATCGCTCACCGACCGAGCGATCTTCACCACGTCGCTACCTCCATAGGTTGCCACGACGTCCCGAATGGCTGTCGACACAACGAGACGCCCGCCCGCTAGGTACTCGGGGGTTTTCGTCGGACTGATGTAGCGCGTCGACGCATTTAACGCAAATGGCATCATTGCGATGTCCCAATGTGCAAGAAAAGCGGGAAGGTCCGCATAAGCTTGCCTGCCGAGGTAGTGGATGTTCGCACGACGCGGCAATTCGTCTGGGTCGATCTTCACGACTGGTCCTATCACGACGAACTGAAAGTCCGGACGAGCTGTGGCCGCCTCCCCCAGTAACGCGGTGTCAAACCGCTCGTCAACCACGCCGAAAAACCCGATCTTTGGATGGGGTATTTTTCGTTGGGCATCGGGCTCGACGAGCGTGTCACGCGCTCTTCTAAAGTGCTTTGCGTCGACGCTGCTTGGAAAAAGGTGGACCGATCGATGAAGGCGACGTTTCGATTCATAAAGACTCGACCCGCCAGCAAAAACGACATCTGAGCGCAACAGCAAGGCGCGCTCTGCAAGCTCAAGCGACGCGGGCGCCCCTCGGAACGCGCTCAGCTCGTCCATGCAATCGTAGACAGTCGCCAAGGGTGCAAGTCTCGGCGCACTATGCAAAGACATAGGCGTGTAGAACCATAGCAAATAGTGCTGCAGATGCTCGTTCGTCACCAGTAAGTCGAGCAGCTTCTTCTCAACCACCCTTCGATCCAGTCTGGAGCTCGCCGGTAGGCGTGGGACGACTACAGTCAGCCCGGGCGCTTCACATCGGAAGTCTAGGCGGGGGAGTTCATCTTCGAAGTCCACTGGCTCCTCGACGAACCAAACCGGATACCGCTGTGCCATGCGCGACATGATGTGCTGCGGGCGCTGATACACGAAACTCCAGCGCAGATGGGAAAAGCAGATCACGCCGTCGACTGCGCCTCGCCATCGTTCGGTCGACGCCTCTGGAGTCGGTCGGAAGGATGGACTCAATGCGGGCCCTGAATCGTGGCTCATGACGGCCTCAGATAGTCACGTGGTCGGTGGGTCTGTTGTCAGAACTCAGTACTAGCGACGGTGGGACGATCGCCGTTCAAGGCTCAGCAAGGAAGATGCCGCGGCTCATCGGTTGAATCTGAGCGCCGCTTGTAAATCGGCAAACCAGCTCGCCCTAGGCACGCGGTTGTGCCCTCTAGCGCTAAAATCTCAAGAACGCCTGCGGCTTCGGTAGAGGTGGCGATTGATTGTGGCTCGCAGTCTGCCAAACGTCCGTCGCGAAGATGATTTATTTAAAGGCATTTCGGGAGCGCCCTTACTAGCAAAATTTGCGTGCCTAGCCGCCGAGCCACCGTGGGAATGCGGTCGATACGAATAAAAATATACGAGACCTCAATCCGGCCGTTATGGTTCGCCTAGACGCACTTGAAGGTCTAACGCTAAAAACTCGCGCGCTTGTCCACGCTTTCAGTATCGCCAAACGACGTAGGGTCGGTCATAATTTCTTCTCAGCCGTCAGTGGCCGTCCGAAGTTGGAAAGATTCGGACGTTCTAAGCCCTTCCCATCACCAAAGTCGAGCGTGTATTTCGCAGTGCACTGCTTTGAAAACCGGAATGAGCAGAGCTGCAGTCGCCGGCGACCTAAAACTTGCAGAAACGCTGGCGCCCAAGCGATGCTTCCCGGCTTGCACTGGATCCGCTATGGTGTTCCCGCACTTTCAGGGGAACGCAGCAGCGGGCAGTCAACCGGCAGGGACCACTGACTAAGTTACCCGGAGCGTCGCCCCATCGCACTTTGGTGCATCCCAGCGTCACATGTCAGGCGGAGCTGCGCGACCGTCCGGAACGGTCAACTCCGAACATGGCGCTCAACGAGCTCGAACAGTCGCTCCGGATCAAACGGTTTTTTCAGATATGTTCCTTGCGTCACCTCGACCGGCGGAACTGCCGCCGACATGAAGACAAACGGAACACCATGAAGGATCGGAACAGCTTGAAAGCATCGATAGAGTTGCGCCCCATCCATGACCGGCATCATCCAATCGGAAATTACAAGGTCGGGCAGGTTAGCGTTAGCGGCCTCGATTGCCTCGGCGCCGTTGCGGGCGGTGACGATATGGTAGCCCCGTGCGCGCAAGAGCAACTCAAGCACGAATAGGATATCTGGTTCATCGTCGACCAGCAGGATAGTACGCACGTTAAGTCTCGCTCATTTCTGACTTGCAACTAGTGCGCAGCAACGACCATTCCACTACTGAATCTTACTCACCACGCCGGTCAAAACGCGGACGCCTCGGCCGCACCAACACTGGAACGAGCATTGCTGTTCGGCCTTTGTCCGTCCTGAAAAGGATGCCGTAAATGACCGCTGCGGGAACTTGATGTCACAGCCTTTCGGACGCCGTGCAAGCCGTCGGCCCGACTTGCCGCACGGGATGAGCCCGTGCCGCCGCCGCATCCAACTTACATCGTATGGTGCCTTTTTGCTGTGGGTGGATCTCGGCTGCCTGCCTCATGCAGCTGTCGCAGCGCCCGCCCAAAGCGTTTTCGCCCCCGCCGGCGTACAGGCCGCGCGCATCCTCGACCTGTGGCATCTGACGCTCGCGGTCTGCTCGATCGTATTCGCCGCGGTCCTGAGTGCGTGCTTCATCGCATTGTTACGCGCGCCGCAGGCCAGACGCGACACGCCGCCCGATCTTTACAGCATCGAAAGCCCAGAGCCGCGCCTGCGCCGCTCGGTGATTGTCGCGACGGTAATTTCGGCCGTGCTGCTCTTCGGCCTCGTGCTGGCCGACGTCCTCACCGACCGCGCGCTCTCACGCCTGCCGGCCGCGAATGCAGTTCACATCGAATTGACCGGGCATCAATGGTGGTGGGAAGCGCACTATCTTTCCGACGATGGCACGCCGGGCTTCACCCTCGCCAACGAACTGCACGTGCCGGTCGGGCGGCCGGTCGTCGTGTCGCTGGTCGCGGCGGACGTGATCCACACGTTCTGGGCACCGAACCTGCACGGCAAGAAGGACATGATCCCGGGCCGCAACGCGACGATCGAATTTCGCGCCGATCGCGCCGGCACCTATCGCGGACAGTGTGCAGAGTTCTGCGGCCACGAGCATGCGCTGATGGCGTTCCTCGTCGTCGCCGATCCTCCCGCCGACTACAACGCGTGGGCGGCACGGCAGCGCGAGGGCGCGCGCGCACCGTCGAGCGATCTCGAAGCGCACGGCCAGCAGCTCTTCATGATGGGCACGTGCGCGCGCTGCCACGCGATCGAAGGGACGTCGGCAACCGGCAGGCTCGGGCCGGACCTTACCCATCTCGCGAGCCGCCGCACACTCGCGGCCGGCACGCTCACCAACGATCGCGAGTCACTAGCACACTGGATCACCGACCCGCGCGCCCTCAAACCCGCCGCGATGATGCCGCCGACTCACCTCGCCCCCGCCGATCTTCAAGCGCTGGTCGCCTACCTCGGGACGCTGCAATGACCGATCCAGCGACCAAACCACGCCTTTATGACGGCCCCGACGCACCGCCCCACGTGCGCGCATCACTGGCTGCGACATGGAGTGATTCTCCCGGCTTCATCGGCGCGCTCTCGGCGATCAATCACAAGACGATCGCCCGCCGCTTCATGACGACGACGTTCGTGTTTTTCCTCCTCGGCGGCCTGCTCGCGCTCGCGATGCGCACGCAGCTCGCGCGCCCCGACGCGCGCCTCATCGGCCCCGGTCTTTACAACGAGCTTTTCACGATGCACGGCACGACGATGATGTTCCTCTTCGCCGTGCCGGTGATGCAGGCGGTCGCGGGCTTTCTGATTCCACTAATGATCGGCGCGCGCAGCGTCGCGTTCCCGCGCATGAACGCGTACGCGTATTGGGTGTTCCTGTTCGGCGGCATCCTGCTGTTCGCGTCGCTCGCGGTGAATTCGGCACCCGCGGCCGGCTGGTTCAGCTATGTGCCGCTCGCGAGCGCCGACTACGCGCCGGGCAAGGGCACCGACATCTGGGCGCAGATGATCACGTTCACCGAACTCTCGGGCCTGCTCGAAGCGATCGTCCTCATCACGACGATCTTCAAGCTGCGCGCGCCGGGGATGTCGCTCAACCGCATGCCACTCTTCGTCTGG
The DNA here is from genome assembly GCF_001544475.1 of Caballeronia humi. Taxonomy (GTDB): domain Bacteria; phylum Pseudomonadota; class Gammaproteobacteria; order Burkholderiales; family Burkholderiaceae; genus Caballeronia; species Caballeronia humi. The sequence goes on from NZ_FCNW02000045.1 coordinate 22,898, forward strand.
GCGACGCTCGTCACGCAATTCATGGTGATCTTCGCGATGCCGTCGATCATGCTGTGCAGCACCGCGCTGATCCTCGACCGCCTCGTCGGCACGCACTTCTATAACCCGGCAAAAGGCGGTGACGTCCTGCTCTGGCAGCATCTCTTCTGGTTTTTCGGACACCCCGAGGTCTACCTGATCTTCATCCCGCCGCTTGGCTTCATCTCATCGATTATTCCGACCTTCGCGCGGCGTCCGGTCTTCGGCTATCCGGCGATGGTGCTCGCCCTGATCGCAACCGCCTTCCTCGCGTTCGGCTTGTGGGTGCATCACATGTTCGCGACAAACATCCCCGAACTCGGAAAGAGCTTCTTTACGGCGGCGAGCCTGATGATAGCGATCCCGTCGGCTATGCAGATCTTCTGCTGGATCGGCACCCTTTGGACCGGACGCATCGCGCTCAAGACACCGCTCCTCTTCGTGCTCGCGTTCTTCTTCATCCTCGTACTGGGCGGCCTGACGGGCCTCATGCTCGGCTCCGTGCCGATCGATCTGCAAGTCCACGATACGTATTTCGTCGTCGCGCACCTGCATTACGTGCTGATCGGCGGCGCGGTGTTTCCGCTCTTCGGCGCGTTCTATTATTGGTTTCCGAAGTTCACCGGCCGCATGCTCGGCGAGACGCTCGGACGCTGGAATTTCTGGCTGTTCTTCATCGGCTTTAACGTCGCGTTCTTTCCGATGCATCTGCTCGGCCTGCAAGGCATGCCTCGGCGCGTGTGGACCTATCCCCACGGCATGGGATGGGACGGCATGAACCTCGCGGCGACCGTCGGCGCATGGACGATTGCACTCAGCGTGCTGCTTTTTATAGTGAACGTCGTGGTGAGCTATCGGCGGGCGGGGGCGGCCCCCGATCCGTGGGGCGCTGGCACGCTTGAATGGAGTGTGCCGTCGCCGCCACCGCCGCACAATTTCGACGCGATACCCGTCGTGCACGGGCGCGATCCTTTGTGGGAGCCGGGCGCGCAGCCCGCGTTCGTCGCAGGCCTCGCCGCCGATGCGCGCGAGGTGCTCGCGACGACCGTGCTCGATGCGGTGCCCGATCATCGGCCGATGTTTCCGTCGCCGTCGATCTGGCCTTTTTTAAGCGCAGTGGCCACCACCGTGCTTTTCATCGCGTCGATCTATACGCCGTGGGCGGTGGTGTGGGCATCGGCGCCGGTGGCCGTCGCGATGATCGCGTGGTTTTGGCCGAAGCGTCGCGAGAACGCGCTGGCCGTCGCTCGGGAGCAGCGTCCATGACCACTCATGTGCGTCACGATGCCGCCTCTGCCGACGACGCTTCGTTCGTCCTCGACGTGCGCGACCTGCCGACCTACGGCTACGGTCATCGCAGCCTGATGTGGTGGAGCACGATGGGCCTGATGCTGATAGAGGGGACGGTGTTCGCGATCGGTGTGATGACGTACTTCTACCTGCGCGGCGTAGCGTCTCAATGGCCGATGGCCGCGCGCCCGCCCGAATTGCTGTGGGGCACGCTCAACACGATTGTACTGATCGTGAGCCTCGTGCCGAACCAGCTCGCGAAGCGCGCGGCCGAGCGCGAGGATATCGTGCGCACGCGCTGGTGGCTCGTCGTGTGCCTGTTATTGGCGCTGGTGTTTCTGGTCGTTCGCGCATATGAATTCGCCGCGCTCCACGTGAGTTGGTATACGAATGCGTATGGCTCGGTCGTGTGGCTGCTGCTCGGCTTGCATACCACGCATCTGATCACCGATACCGTCGATACGGCCGTGCTCGCCGTGCTGCTATTTACCGGGCCGATGGAAGGCAAGCGTTTTGTGGATGTCAGCGAGAACGCGGTGTACTGGTATTTCGTCGTGTTGAGCTGGCTGCCTATTTATGCGGTGATTTATGGGGCGCCGCGCTATTGAACGTATCGAGACTGAACATGCGAACCTGGCTTGCATTGATCGTCGCGCCTTCGCTCGTGCTCGCGTGCCTCGGCGTGAACTATGCGCTCGTGTCCACGGTGGCAGCGCCATGCGCAGTCGCGAGCGTCGCGCCGCTCAACAGCGTGAGCGTCGCGAGCTTCGCGGTGTGCGTCGTCGCAACAATCGCCGCTTGGCTGCGCTGGCGCTCGGCGCGGGCAGGCGTTCCCTCCGACAGTTCCGCGCGGCCGGCGCGTGCGGGATTCGTCGCATTGGTGGCAATTGGCGTCGGCGTGCTGTCTGCCTTGTCGGTTCTCGCGATATCGATACCGCAATGGTTGCTCTCGTCATGCTGATTCCGCGAGCGTTCGCCGTCGCTGCACTCGGCTGGGCGGGTGGGGCAGAAGCGCACGGGCTCTCGACGGGCGATCAAGCCGCGCTGCACTTTGGCTGGAGCTTCGAGCCGTGGGTGGTCGCTTTGCTCTTGCTGAGCGCTGCGCTGTATGTCGTCGGATACGTGCGCTTAAGAGCGCGCAGCCGACAGGCGCGAACGGTACGCGCCAAGCATTGCGCCGCGTTCGCGCTTGGATGGCTCGCGCTTGTCACCGCACTTGATTCGCCGCTCGACTCACTCGCCGTCGCGCTCTTTTCCGCACACATGTTGCAACACGAAGCGCTGATGTTGATCGCTGCACCCCTGCTGGTGATCGGACGGCCGCTCGCGGTATGGATGTGGGCGCTGCCCGTTTCGTTGCGCGTTGGCGTCGGCTGCGCGGTGAGGTCACGCTGGATTCGCGCGCCCTGGCGAACGATCACGACGCCGCTCGCCGCATGGCTGTTGCACGCGGCGGCGCTATGGGGCTGGCATGCGCCGGTGTTCTTCGAAGCGGCGCTCGCGCGTCCCGGCATCCACACGCTTCAGCACGCGAGCTTTCTCGTGAGCGCACTACTCTTTTGGTGGACGGTGTTCGGCAACACGCAACGCGGCGAACGGAGCGCTCACGCGATGCTTTCGCTCTTCACGACGATGGTCCATACCGGCGCACTCGGCGCGCTGCTGACGCTGTCGCCGGGGCTCTGGTATCCGTCGTACATTGAAAGCACGAGCGCGCTCGGCTTCGATCCGCTGCAGGACCAGGAACTCGGCGGGCTCGTCATGTGGGTGCCGGGCGGACTTGCTTACCTCGTCGGCGCACTCGCGATCGGCACGCGCTGGCTGACGAAGCGCGCCCCGGCGCCGATGCGAACACGTGCCGCGCAGGACGGCTGACATGAACCTTTCGCTTTTCAGACGCATGGCGGTTGCATCGTTCGCGCTCAACGCGCTCAACGCGGCCGGTGCGTCGTCGGCGCCGTCGACGGCGGTCGAACGCGGCGCATATCTCGCGAAAGCCGCCGATTGCGCCGGATGCCACACCGCCGCCAAAAACGGCGCACCGTATGCGGGCGGCCTAGAGATGAATTCGCCGTTCGGCACGATCGTCAGCAGCAACATCACGCCGGACAAGCGTCACGGCATCGGCTCGTACAGCTACGACGAGTTCGCGAGGGCGCTGCGCGAAGGCGTGGCGCGCGACGGCAAGCGGCTCTATCCGGCAATGCCTTACCCCTCGTTCGTGAAGATCACCGACGACGACATGCGCGCGCTCTACGCTTATATGATGCAAGGCGTGCCACCGGTCGCGACCACGCCGCCGCCGTCGCGCGTGCCGTTTCCGTTCAACCAACGCTGGGCGCTCGCTGCATGGGACTGGCTCTTCGCGCCTTCGGGCACCTTCACGCCAATCGCCGGTCGCGATGCCGGGTGGAACCGTGGCGCGTATCTCGTGCAATCGCTCGGCCATTGCGGATCGTGCCACACGCCGCGCGGCGCGGCGTATCAGGAGCGCGGCTACGACGAATCGTCGAAGGAATACCTCGCGGGCGGCATCAACGACAACTGGTATGCGCTGAACCTGCGCGGCGATCCGGGCTCGGGGCTCGGACGGATCTCCCGTGATGACATCGCAGCGTTCCTCAAGACAGGGCACGGCGGCGGCATGGTGACGTTCGGCAGCATGGTGCAGACGGTGGAGGACAGCCTGCAGTATCTAAGCGACGACGATCTTCGCGATATGGCGACGTACCTTAAGACCCTTCCCGCGACCGGTGCAGCCGACGGGCAATTCCTGGCCGACGCAACGCGCGCGCTCAAAACCCGCGCGCCCGACGCGCCGCCTGCGATCGGCGCGGCGGTCTATGCGTCGTTCTGCGCGGAGTGTCATCAGCCGCGAGGAGAGGGTGTCGCGAATGCGTTTCCGAAGCTGGCGGGCAATCCTTCCATCATCAGCGAGGACACCACTTCGCTGATCCGTCTTTTGGTCGAAGGCGGAAACAGCCCGGCGACCCAGCACGGTCCACCGCGCCAGTCGATGCCCGCATTTGCGACCACGCTAAACGATTTGCAGATTGCGCAAGTTCTGACCTTTATCCGCGCGTCATGGGGCAACGACGCACGGCCGGTCACGACCAACGACGTGGCGTCTCTTCGCCGGCAACTGCATAAATAGGATGTCCGGGTCAAATGGGCTCCGGGTCGATGTGGATCGCGCCGCGCGTCGGCTAATAGAAACGAACTGCCGTTTGACGAGCGTAGACTTAGCCGGGCCGCTGCCGCCGACGATCGCAAGCTTGCGTCTTGGATGCGCGTTGAAGGTCGCAGCGTGCGCAATCTGTCGAGCGGGCCCATAGCCGAACTCGACGTCGACAAATTCGCTGCCGTCCGCCGATACCATGAGCGGCTTCGCATCCGGCGTGTCGATCGCCACGGCGGCCGTGCGCAGCATGGGTCGCGATCATTTGCTCCTCGTCGACGAGCGCAGCGTTTGTGCTAAAAGCGAATCCGAGCGTGTTTACCGTGGTGCACGTCTGCACACTGGCACGAGGATACCGACGCTCATCGCGTGCCCGCAACCACGTGTTGCGCAGCCAACGACCGCCGCAATGCCGCATGTGACAGCGACGCTGTACCCGACGTCCGGCTAGGTCAGCGCGCGCCGGTTGGCGGTACGGGCGCTGAGCTATTGGTCGAGCACCGATAATAAGCGCCGCGTTTCGGTCGAACAGCGAATGCGAACACTTGACGGTTTTATAGTTCGGAAGGCTGTAGACGAGCCGGCATCCCCTTGCGCTTCGACGCGTTTGACGGCGCGCCGCAATTGCATGCGGTAGCCGGTTAGGAAGAACGTGTATATACCGTACGCCACGAACGTCATTCCGATCTCGGCGATGAATCGAATCGCGTCGCCGGTCGCGAGAATCATGATCACCGTCCCGATCTCGATGACAGCGGGACGATCGTCAAGAGTACGAGGCTGCGCAGGACCCGGTACCCTTCCGTGCCCTTTTTCACACCGCGCACGATGACGCCCGTTGCGCACTGCTCGCGCGTTTCGTGCAGGTGTCGCCGAGCAGAAGGAGGACGGCGTACGCAAGCACGAAGAAGAAAGCTCTCGTCAGGGCAGAAAGCCAAAGACGGCACGATGATTGCGGAGGGTATCCCGGCCAACCTTGGACGTGCAATGGGGAAACTTCTTGGGCCCGCCACGGCGGGCCTTGTTTTACCTCAAACAAGGCGCAGCTCGGCTCGACTGTGCACCTCGAGTACCCGCCTTGAACCGAAGAGGCGCCTCCCCAGTGGCATGCAAGGTTTCCACTCTGGAGCTGTCACCTACGGTGCGGGAGGTGCGACGAGGCCGTCGTTATTAGCATGCGCGTTTACACTCGTGTCGATTCGACAAAGCCGGCGGCGTAGAAATTTCCGGTTTTCGACAAGCCGGCGTCGCCACCGAATTCCCACCTTGCCTGTCCGAAGCTTCAGGCGAGATGATCAGGCCGCTTTACAGAACAAAGCGCGGACTAGACCAATTGCCTTTGTAGCGAGACTTAGCGGTTTTCTGAACCGGTTGATCGTCCTTCACCGGTTCGCCGTCCCGGAAGGCAATGCCTTCGAGCAGCAGCTGGATTTTCCGGGCCGTTGACGCAGCGCCAGGTTTTCTCGACTTTCCTGTTCAGGGCGGAGACCCGACCGACCAAGGTCTGTCGCAATACACAATTGCGCGTACGCTGGTGCGAAGGCGCAGGTCTGCCCGCGGCGTGACGCCGAAGGCGGACCTGCCGGGGGTGCCACGACAAGCTCGCCATGCGCTGTCGGGACGAAATCTGTCCGTCGAGGCAAAAGCCGCGATTTCAACGCCTTCCTAGCTGCGGCGCGACCCGCTGTGTCCACTCCCGCTCCGACTCCGCGCGCGCTTGGACCGGCGGGGAATCTCACGACGTCGTTGCGCATCCGTGACACCGGTACTCACTTGACGGTACCGCGTCGAAAACTTGGTCACGTCTCATTGAGGTGGCGGTGAGTTAAACATTGTCAAGGAAAAACGGGGCTACTGGGTGTGCCGCTATTTTGATTCGGCGAGTATCTATGCCCGGGTGAAGGAGTCTCGCTCGGACCTCGGCAGAGCAAGTAGTGGAGCACCGGTGCCGGCGTCATTATCCGCGTACAACTTGCTCGCAGTCGTAAGCGGCGATCCCGCATTGTTTGCAGAGAACCGCGCAATGGATTACTTTCCAACTGATGCACGTTCAAACAATCTCCCTTGACTACCTGAAATCAAAATGGGCCGAAAGTAGGTTCTAATCGGAGGCAACATGGATTTTGCCCGAACCGCAACCTGGGCAACCGCAATTAAGAACTTGAATCCGGACAATGACCTCAGCGTCCCACTGAGCGATTTCCTGCGCCGCGGGCAACACTTTGCCGAGTTCTGCGCGTTCTCGTTGCGCGAGTCGAGCTTGTGCGATTTTCTCGGCGAGGCATGTAAATGCGCCGCGGCAGCGTGCAACGCACCAATGGCGAAGGTTCTCCAGCTGGGGAAGAGCGCGAATCGGCTCACCGTAATCGCGCAGTGGGGCATGGGCCACGACGTCGTGGGCAGCGATGCAGGTTTGGCCGAGGAGGGGAACCCGCCCGGCCAGGCACTCGTTGAGGGTACGCCCGTCGTCGTCCCAGATCTATCCGAATGGCCAGACGCCCGGGTGCCCGAGTTGCTCCGGCGATTTGACGTCACTACGTCCATTAATCTTCCGCTGATCGGGAGGAGCGGGCCGTTCGGCATCCTCGAGGTAGACTATCCTCAGGCATATCAGGTGGGGCCGGTCGAAATTTCCTTTCTCGCCGCAGTCGCCTCCGTCGCAGCTGAAGGCATCGAGCTCATGTCCCAGCGAGAGGCGCTAACGGTTCAGCGCGACCTTAAGGAGGTATTGCTTCGGGAGCAGCAGCATCGCATTCGCAACAACTTCCAGTCGATCGCTAACCTACTCAGTATCAACGCCGTCAAAACCAAAGATGACGCGGCTAGACGCGGCTTCCAGTCCGTTGAGCGGCGCGTATTCGCGCTCGCCTCGATGTACGATCACCTTCTAGGGTTGCACGAACAGCGCGACGAGGTGGACCTAAGTCGATACTTGGGCTCTCTTTGCGACGACCTGCAACAATTTTACGCATTGAAGGAACAAGGAATCTCGCTCCACTGCAACCGACGCCTAGGCATGACGGTCGACCTCAATACCTGCACGACGGTAGGAACCGTAGTCAACGAACTTGTTGCCAACGCGATTGAGCATGCGTTCCCGGATGGTGTCGGTCGAATCGAAGTAGCGTTGACTTCCAACCGGGAAGGCTCCGTTGAAATATGCGTTGGCGATAACGGTCGAGGAACTCGCGTTGAGCAGTGCAATGGAACCGGTCTGCAAACCGCACGTCAACTCGTTACCCATGTGGGCGGCACTCTCACACTGCAGAGTGACCCCGGGAAAGGCGCACTTTGGACCATTAGCCTGCCGTCGAAGGGACATAGCGCCGCGTAAGCGAAGAGAAAGACAAAGCCACCGGAAATAGCATACGGCGATCATCTTGTAGTCAGCGGTGCTCTGGACAGTGTGCAAGTATGGTCGCGGCCGTCTCCAGGGGCGCGCTTGCTCGAGTCCGCTTCCACGTGATCCGGCATCAGTTCTCGCTTTGCCAAGACTTCTTAGACGCCGGGACAAACGCACACGGCCAGGATTTCAGGCAGCGTCGCCGTCTGTTATTTCCGGGGCGATCGCCGCATGGTTAATGAGGGCAACGAGCGACATTCCTCCGATCACATTGCCGCTGAATGTCGGAAGAAGAAACACGAGGAAGTAGTCGCTGAGGCTCGCAGTCCCGCTCATTACGGCATACATAGCCTCTACCGATCCCGCGATCACGTGGGACAACTTGCAGACGGCAACGACATAGGTCACTAGCAAAATGGTAAGGAGTCGAGCCGATCGCGCGCTCGGTAAAAGCCACACCATTAGCGCGATCAGCCAGCCTGCGAACACCGCGCGCACCACCGTCACTTCGAAACTGCCTGAAAACGGCGCCTGCGCAATGTGATTAAGCGCGCCTTCGACGTCCGCTGAGAACACCCCCGGCAGCTGGAGCATCGCGGCAAAAATGGCCGTGCCGACGAGGTTCGCCCCAAGGACAATCCCCCATAGCCGTAGTGCCTTGCGAAAGGTATTGAGGTCGCGGCGGGTGAGCACCGGAAGGACAGCGCTCAGGGTGCTTTCGGTGAACAGTTGCTGCCGCCCGAGAATGACGATGACAAATCCGATCGTGTAGCCAAAGCTGTCCACAAGCGAGCGCCACGGGCTATCGGGAAGCGCGCTTTCGAGGACTGCCTGCGTCAGAAATGAAAAGCCCATCGACAGGCCCGCCGCCAACGCCGACCAGGCGAGCGCCGAGACGGTGCGCTCCATAGCCGCCTCGCCCTCTTCCCGGACGATTTCATGGATGACGAGTGCGGGCGGCGTTGAGTGGTCGGCGGCCTGCTCTTGTTCGCCCTCGTCGAGGTGAGGTGAGTTGGAACCAGCCTGTGTGTCGGACATATAATCTCGTCGAGGGCATGGGGCGTAGAGAAGCGGCGGGACGTTTCCACGGCAGCCCTAAAGCCGCAGGAATGATGCCCGGACAAGTTCCCGGACCTGATATGACTGCGGCATGATTTCTCTGGCAATGCTCGCGACTCAAAGGTCCCAGTTGCATCTCTCGTAATCCTGCTGCCGGAGATCGAAGGCGTTGTTGGCTCCAAATCCCGTTCATCGTCGGCTCGCGGTCTAATGGGCATACGCACGTTTCCGTGAACGATGCAACCGTCTGCTGCATGAACCCGCTGAATAACATATCCCGCGCTTCGTCCAGCCCGTCATCAAGGAAGCGTAGGATGACATATAAGAGCACAATGAAGACGGGAAACATCAGCGTCGACAGGGGCTGCGACGTCACTCATCATCGGTCATTCTCTCTTCCTCATGACCCGCCTGTTTGAGTAGAGGTTTGAAAATGACGCTGGCTCTGAATCACGCACTTAGACGCATCTTTACAGCGGCGCAGTACTCGCGTGGATCTCATTGTGCTGACGGTCCGGCTGACGCAGCATATGAGAGCGGCAAACACGCTCTCGCCGACGTGGAAGACGACTGGTATTCCGAAGCGATCAACTTCCGGTTCTTGGCAAACGGAGTGTGGCATCGCGGCTTGATCACTTACGAGGCGTTGGAAATTCGGCAGAGTCACTGCGGGTTTCTAGATTCACCACTGGCCGTCTTCCTTTATTGCGCCACTGAGATTCGGCTGACAGCGGCGGGCGAGTACCGTCTACGTCAACGGGAACCGATAGTGCTCGTGCATTAAGTGATCTAGTGCGCGGCCGCCCGGTTGCAAGCTCTAGTCGCGGGCGCTAAGCCCCCATACATAACGGTCCCAATGCGTGCAGGCGCCTCCTCTACGCCGAGTGCCATTCGCATCTTCCGTCAGCGCCCTTTCGTGCTGGCCGCGTTGCAATCGCAAACCGCGTTGCTCGCCACGGGGAATCAGTCGCGGCGAAAGCACCCTTCGGATGTCGATCTCTGTGCTCCGGAGGCTTGTGCAAGCAGGCCATATTAGGACTTGTCAATCCGGTACCGCCGGAGGCTGATTTTTGCCGGTACGCAGACTCGTTTCGGCTGCTCTTGGTCTAAAGTTCCGGGTTGGTAATATCGCCTTCAACGATTGAATGAGCCACTGCTTCCGCAGCTGCTACTCCCTCGTGCTTTGTTGGAAACGGTCCAAGCGAGGGAGCGCCAGCAAAAGGAAACAGCAGTCTGTTGTCCGTCTTTCGAACCACCTTAAGCGTGCCGTAATAGCCGCCGCCGGGGCTCGGTCGATAGGATGCGTAAACGGCGTAGTCGTCGGCGGTCATTCCGGGGAGCGGCGGCACTATCAGCTTACTATGAAAGAGCTTCGGTTTTCCTATCCTCTTACCAAATGGCATGGCAAATCTCCCGTTCCTGCGCACAACGCGTCGCCAGCAACATAAGAACATCAGACCATCCTCTTTGAGCGGCTGTAATCCGGCGGGGGCAACGATCGTCGCCGAGGCCTGGTGTCTGTCTCGTCTAAACCCTCCGTTCTTCCAAACTCCTCCCAGCGAATGCTGAGCTCGCAACCGCCGGACTTAGACCGGTCGCGAGGCAGTGAGCAAACGGCATGCCGACTTTGAAAGCGTCCGCTATTCCTTTAATTTCTGATTGAACTTGAGGCCAGGCCTTGGGAGGAACCGACGCTCGCATACGCGTGGAGCAGCTCAGAATGCGCATCTCGTTATCAAAGGCCGGTGCTGCACTGCTTTACACACCGATTGTAAGAACGCGCTCGCTGCCTATAGCGTTCGCAATAAATTGCTTCGCCTGTTAGACGAACAAACGGTTATGCCGGTTTTGTCGCGAGTGGCACAACGAATGCTGACCGCGCTTAGCCGTCTAGCGCTGTCACGGCCTCCAACCGATCGTTCGACCAGGATCTCTTAACATGAAGATCGCATTGATCAGCGAGCATGCGTCGCCTCTTGCGGTTGCGGGAGGAGTTGATAGCGGCGGTCAAAATATCTATGTCGCCCACGTTGCGCGGCAACTCGTTCGCTGCGGACATCAGGTGGATGTTTTCACGCGTTGTGACCGGTCGCTATTGCCGCTCATCTCCCGCTTCGACGGTGTGCGCGTCATCAATGTACCGGCTGGTCCCGCGATCCAATTGCCGAAGGAGCAGCTTCTGCCGTTCATGGAAGAGTTCGCCCGCTACACGATCGAATTCTTTCGACGCGAAGAAACGCCTTACGACGTGGTGCACGCTAACTTCTTCATGTCGGGGCTTGTCGGATTGCACGTGAAGGCGGCACTGCGCACGCCGCTCGTCACCACGTTTCATGCGCTCGGCCGGGTGCGACGCCTCCATCAGGGCGCAAGCGACGGGTTTCCCGATGCGCGCTTCGGGATCGAAGACATGCTCGTGCAAGGCTCCGACTCCGTGATCGCCGAGTGCCCGCAGGACGAAGCCGACCTGGTGTCGCTGTATCGCGCGGACCCGGCGAACATCGATCTCGTGCCGTGCGGGTTCGACAGCGACGAGTTCTTTCCGATCGACCGCGCCGAAGCCCGCGACGAGCTGGATTGGCCGCAGGATCGCTTCATCGCGTTGCAACTGGGGCGCATGGTGCCGAGAAAGGGTATCGACAACGTCCTGCGCGGCATTGCCGCCTGCAACCGCGAGCTGGGCGAGGAGGCGCATCTTTATGTGGTCGGCGGTAACTCCGACGACCCCAATGAGATCGCCACGCCGGAAATCGGTCGGCTGGCGGGCATCGCCCGTGAATGCGGTGTGGAAGAACAAGTAACCTTCCTCGGACGACGTGCACGCCAGCGACTGCGCCTCTTTTACAATGCGGCAGACGTCTTCGTTACGACGCCGTGGTACGAACCGTTCGGTATTACACCGCTCGAGGCCATGGCGTGCGCGCGACCGGTAATCGGTGCCGATGTCGGCGGCATTCGCTATTCGATTGCACATCGGCAGACGGGGCTACTCGTGCCGCCGAAGGACCCTGCTGCGCTCGCGCACGCTCTAGTCGCGCTCAAACGTGACCCCCAACTTGCGTACCGCATGGGCGCGGCGGGCCTTCAGCGCGCGCAGCAGATGTTCACATGGCGCGGCGTCGCCGAGTCGCTGGCGTCGATCTACGCGCGTGTGGCAGGCGTCGAGATTGACGAACAAGCAGATGTTGACACAGTCGATGCGAGGCTCGCGGCGGGGAGCGCGTCCGCATGAGCAGCGCTGCGATCTTTCTCGACAAGGACGGCACGCTGCTCGAAGACGTCCCCTACAACGTCGATCCCAACGCGATGAAACTTGCGCCCGGTGCACGCGAAGCGCTCGCGATTTTTGCGGACCTCGGCGCTCTGATCTTCGTCATCAGCAATCAGGGCGGCGTCGCGCGCGGGCGGTTCGAGATCGGCGCGCTCGACGGCGTCGAAGCGCGGCTGCACGAACTCTTCGCCTCATGCGGCGCGACGCTATCTGGTGTGTACTGGTGTCCGCATGACGCGCAGGGCACGGTCGCGCCTTACAACTGCGCCTGCGATTGCCGCAAGCCCGCGCCGGGCATGCTGCTGCGTGCCGCGCGCGAGCACGACCTGGCGCTCGAACGAAGCTGGTTCGTCGGCGACATCCTCGACGATGTGGAAGCCGGCCGACGTGCAGGTTGCCGCACGGTTCTCATCGACAATGGCAACGAAACGGTATGGCGCCGCGGACCGCTGCGCGAGCCGCACGTGTTCGCCGTGGACATGCACCGCGCGGCGCTCACGATCCGTGAATCGATGGCGAATCCCGAGGCGGCAAGATGAACGGCGAACCGATCCCCCTCACGCTCGAAGCGCACGCACGCGCGCCCGCAGTCACGCCTCATCATCGCGCGTGGGGCAGCGACGTCAAGCGCATCCTTTGCATCCGGCTCGACAATCTGGGCGACGTGCTGATGACGACGCCGGCCCTACACGCATTACGGTCCGCTGCGCCGCAACGACATCTCACGCTGCTCGCCTCGCGTGCAGGCGCGGCCGCAGCACGTCATCTCGACGATGTGGACGCCGTCATCGAATACGACGCGCCCTGGGTCAAGCAGGACGCGCCCATCGATTTCCACCGCGACCTCGCGATGCGTGAGCGCCTCGCCGCAGGCAACTTCGATGCGGCCGTAATTTTCAGCGTCTACAGTCAGAACCCCTTGCCCGCTGCGATGCTGTGCCATCTGTCGGGCATCGGCAGGCGTCTCGCACATTGCCGCGAGAACCCGTATGGCTTGCTGACCGACTGGGTCGCGGAAACCGAACCGCAGCAGGGCACGCGTCACGAAGTGGAGCGCCAGCTTGCTCTCGTAGCACACGTGGGCGCTGAAACAGAGAATGAGCGGATGCGCTTCAACGTATCGCCTGAAGACAGGGCGCGGCTCCGGCAGCACGGACTGGCGCTCGATGCGCCCTACTTCGTGATCCACCCCGGCGCGAGCGCGGCATCGCGGCGCTATCCCACCGAACGCTTCGCCCAGGTCGCGGCGAGCCTTGCGAGCCTCACCGGTCATCGCATCTACGTGACCGGCGGCCGCGACGAAGCCGCGCTCACCGCACAGTTGAGCGCCGCGCATCCGAACGCTGTCGATCTCGCGGGCACCCTCGACCTCGGCGAACTGGCCGCGCTCATTCAGGGTGCAAGCGTGCTCATCTCGAACAACAGCGGGCCGGTGCATCTTGCTTCCGCACTCGGCACGCCCGTTGTCGATCTCTACGCGCTCACGAATCCGCAGCACATGCCATGGCAAACACCGAACCGCGTGCTCTATCACGACGTGCCGTGCCGGTGGTGCTACCGAAGCGCCTGTCCCGAGGGCCATCACGCATGCCTGAACGGCGTGGCGGTGGAAGACGTCGTCGCCGCTGCGTGCGAACTCCTCGAAGCTCGCGACACCCTGGCACTTTAAACAGGTAGAAGCCATGTACACACTGGGAATCAACGCGGTGTATCACGACAGCGCCGCCGCGCTGCTGAAGGACGGGATCGTCATCGCCGCGGCCGAGGACGAGCGCTTCACGCACGTGAAGCACGCAAAGCGCCCCGTGCCATTTTCAACGTGGCAACTGCCGTTCGACGCCATCGACTACTGCCTGAAGGAAGCGGGGATCGAGCTAGCCGACGTGGATCACGTCGCGTATTCGTACGATCCTCGCCTGCTCTCGACGATGCGCTCAGGCTCCCAGCCCACCATCGAACTGCCGCTGGAACCGGGCAGGAAGCCGATGACGAATCCGTCCGAGTCGCCGTGGGATCCGCTCTTTCTCAGCTATATCGTGAATGCCAAGTCGCAGTTGCTCGACGGCGCGCCGCATCACCTGCAAAAACGCTTCAATAGCGGCGGACGCCCTGCCCGCTTCGAATGGCATTACGTCGATCATCATCTGTCGCACGAAGCGAGTGCGTTCCTTGCCGCGCCTTTCTCCGATACCGCCGTGCTCACGATGGACGGCCGCGGTGAAGGCGTGACCACGAGCCTCGGACAATTCGTCGATGGCGAGTACAAGCGTTTGAAGCAAGTAGAACTGCCGCATTCACTCGGGCTGCTCTATGAAGCGGTGACGGGCTATCTCGGCTTCCTTCACTCGTCCGACGAATACAAGGTGATGGCGCTCGCCTCGTATGGCAAGCCGCTTTTCGTCGACCAGTTTCGCAAGATCGTGAAGTACCGGCATGACGGCACGTATACGGTCGATGCGCCTCGTCTGGTCGACCGTTTCGGGCCGTCACGCGAACGCGGCGGACCGCTCGAACAGCGTCACTTCGATATCGCGCATTCGCTGCAAGTCGTGCTCGAAGACACCGTGCTGGAGCTCGCGCGCTGGCTGCATGCGCAGACGGGTCTGGACTCGCTCGTAATGGCGGGCGGCGTCGCGCTCAACTGCGTAATGAACGCGCGGCTGCGCGATCGCGGGCCGTTCAAGGACGTATGGGTGCAACCCGCCGCGGGCGATGCAGGCACGGCCCTCGGCGCCGCGCTCTGGATCGACTATCGCGAGCGCGGCAGGCGAGGCGACGCAGGCCGGCGCTGGGTCATGGACCACGCGTACTACGGCCCCGGCTACGCGGACGAAGAGATCGAGCAATTCCTGCAATGGGCGAAGGTGCCTTACCGGCGCCTGACCGACATCGCTGGCGAGACCGCCGACATCCTCGCGAACAATCGCGTGATCGGCTGGTATCAGGGACGCACCGAGTTCGGTCCACGCGCGCTCGGTGCACGATCGATCCTCGCATCGCCGATCGATTCAGGGATGCAGGCGAAGCTAAACGAGATCAAAGATCGTGAGGACTTCAGGCCGGTCGCGCCCGTCGTGATGGAAGAGCACGCAGGCGACTGGTTCGTCAATGCGCGCGTCGCGCCGTTCATGCTCTTTATCTTCGATGTGCAGCCCGGGAAAGAGACACAGATTCCCGCCGTCCGCCATGTGGATGGCACCGCGCGCGTGCAGACGATCAATCGCAATCAGCACGCGCTCTACTACGATCTGCTTGCCGCGTTCAAGGCCCGCACGGGCGTGCCGGTGCTCGTCAATACGTCGTTCAATACGCGTGGCGAACCGATGGTCAATTCGCCGCGCGACGCGCTCGAATCGTTCTGGACGTCGCCACTCGATGCGCTCGTGATCGGCTCGTTTCTCATCGAAAAGAACGGAGCGCGCTCATGAGCACCCTCATGAGCGGCATCTCGGATGCGTTCGACGAGGACACGCGCCTCGCGCATGCTTCTGTCGCTGAACCGGAATACGACGGCGACTTGCCCGATCTTTCCGTCGTGATTCCGACCTACCGGCGCCGGGAGATGCTGGCGCGCTGTCTTGCCGCCGTGCTTGCGCAGGACTTCGATCCGGCGCGTTACGAGATCATCGTCTGCGACGACAGTCCCGACGCTGCCACGCGCGATTGTGTCGAGCGCCTGGCACGCGAGCATGCGGCGCACGGTCCGCGCATCCGTTACATTCCCGTGACGGCGACGCAAGGCCCGGCCGGCGCGCGCAACGCGGGATGGCGGGCGGCGCGTGCAAGACGCATCGCCTTCACCGACGACGACACGCAACCCGCCGTCCGATGGTTGAGCGCGGGACTGCACGTGATGAACATGGGCGCGGATGCCGTCGCAGGACGCATCGTCGTGCCGCTGCCCGAGCGTCCCACCGACTATGAACGCGACGCCGCCGGCCTCGCGCACGCCGAATTCGCGACGGCCAACGTCTTCGTCGAGCGCGCGGCGCTGGCGCGGACCGGCGGCTTCGACGCGCGCTTCACATCCGCGTGGCGCGAGGACTCGGACCTGCAGTTCGCGCTGATGGAAGCGGGCTTCGTTTTCGCGCGCGCGGACGACGCCGTTGTGCTGCATCCGGTGCGTCCCGCGCGCTGGGGTGTGAGTCTTTCGCAGCAGAAAAAGAGCCAGTTCGACGCGTTGCTCTACAAGAAGTATCCGCGGCTCTATCGAGAGCGCATCCGGCGTGCGCCGCCGTTTTTATACTACGCGATCATTGCGGCAGCCGTGATGGCGCCGAGCGCTTGGCTTTCCGGCAACGGCCGGCTCGCGATCGTCGCAGCGGTCGCCTGGCTATGCATGACCGGATGGTTCTGCATCAAGCGTCTTGCCAGCACCGCGCGCAGCAGCTCGCACATTCTGGAAATGGCGTACACGTCTATCGCAATTCCGTTTCTCTCGATCTTCTGGCGGCTTTACGGTGCCGTGAAGTTCCGCGTGTTCTTTGTATGAACGAGCCCACCGTGCCGCGCATTGCAATCTTTCGCGCCCTGCAACTCGGCGACATGCTGTGCTGTGTGCCCGCGTTGCGTGCCCTAAGACAGCACTATCCCACTGCGCACATCGCCTTGGTCGGGCTGCCGTGGGCGCAGAGCTTCGTCGATCGCTATGCGCATCTGCTCGATGAACTCATCGTGTTTCCCGGTGCCGCCGGTTTTCCCGAGCAGCGCGAGACCGACGAGTATCTGCCTGCCTTTTCAGAGCACATGCGCGCGCGCCGCTTCGATCTTACGATCCAGTTGCACGGCAGCGGTGGCGTGGCGAACGAGATCGTCGGGCGATGGGGCGCCCGGCTCACGGCAGGCTTTCGTCAGCCGGAGGAAGCTGCGCGGCCCGGCGTCTTCGTTCCGTGGCCCGAGGATCTGCCTGAACCGGCACGCTACGACGCTTTGGTGCAAGCGCTCGGTTGCGCCGCGAGCGACCTGCGTCTGGAGATTCCGCTCAACGCGCACGACCTGCGCGAATGCGAGAGCCTGGTGCAAGCGTGCGGACTCGATACCGGGCGTCTCATCCTTGTGCATGCGGGCGCGCAACTGCCGTCGCGGCGTTGGCCCGTGGAATGTTTTGCGCAAGTCGCCTTAGAACTCTGCGACGCCGGCTGGCAAATCGCCCTCACGGGAAGCAGCGGCGAGGCTGTGTTGACGTCGTCGCTTGCCGCGATGATCGGCACCCGCGCGATCGATCTTACTGGACGCACCTCGCTGGGCGCGCTCGCGGCGCTCGTCGCCCGAGCAAGGCTAATCGTCTGCAACGACACCGGACTCTCGCATGTCGCGGCAGCGATGCGAACGCCAAGCGTGGTGATTGCCTCCGGCAGCGATACGCACCGCTGGGCGCCGCTCGACCGCGAGCGGCATCGCGTGCTGGCCAACTATCCGCCATGCCGCCCGTGCGCGTTTCGCGAGTGCCCATACGGACATCCCTGCGCGCTCGCCATCGACGCGCGGCAAGTCGTCCGCACCGCGTTCATGCAGCTCGACCGCTTCGCGATCCAACCGTTCGAGTCAACGTATGCCCGCTAATCCACCACGCCGCCTGCGCATCCTCACGTGGCACGTGCACGGCAATTATCTCTACTACCTCACGCAGGTTCCGCACGACTTCTATCTCGTGACGAAGCCCTCGCATCCTCCGGGCTACGCGGGCAAAGTTGGTGTGCTTCCGTGGGGCGACAACGTGCATGAGATTCCCGCCGATCAGGTCGCCGCGCACGAGTTCGACGTGATCCTCTTCCAGCACCGAACGCACTGGTTCGACGATCGGCTGAACGTGCTGAGCGACGCGCAACGGCGGCTGCCGACCGTCTACATCGAGCACGATCCGCCGCAGCAGAATGCGTTCGACGAGCGTCACTGGGTGCAGGACGCGCAAACGCTGCTCATCCACGTCACGCACTTCAACCGCCTGATGTGGGACTCGGGCGCCACACCGACGCGCGTGATCGAGCATGGCGTGATCGTGCCCGAGGGCGTGCGGTACGGCGGCGAGAAGGCGCGGGGAATCGTCGTCGTGAATCACCTGCAGCAGCGCGGGCGGCGGCTCGGCAGCGATGTCTTCGCCGATGTCGCGCAACGCGTGCCGCTCGATCTCGTCGGCATGGAGGCGAAGTCGGCGGGTGGCATCGGCGAGATCGGCAATCTGGAACTCACCGCATTCACGGCGCAATACCGCTTCTTCTTCAACCCGATCCGCTGGACGAGCCTGGGCTTGGCGGTCGTAGAGGCGATGACGATTGGCATGCCCATCGTGGGACTCGCGACGACCGAGCTCGCCACCGTCATCCGCAACGGCGAGAGCGGCTACATCGATACCAGCGTGGACGCACTCGTCGATGCCATGCAGGCGCTGCTGCACGATCCCGCCGAAGCGCGGCGCCTCGGCGAAGGCGCACGGCGTGTCGCGCTCGAACGCTTTCACATCGACCGCTTCGTGCGCGACTGGAACGAAGCGCTACGGCTTGTCAGCCACTGATCCGACGGAACCCTCATGAAAGAAGCTCACCGCAAGCGCATTCTCGTTACCGGCGGCGCCGGCTTTCTTGGCTCACATCTGTGCGAGCGCCTCGTCATGCAGGGACACGACGTGCTCTGCATCGACAATTTCTACACCGGCACGAAAGACAACATCGCGCATCTGTTCGACTGCGCGAATTTCGAACTGATGCGTCACGACGTGACGTTCCCGCTCTACGTCGAGGTCGACGAAATATACAACCTCGCCTGCCCCGCCTCGCCGGTTCATTACCAGCACGACCCGGTCCAGACGACCAAGACAAGCGTGCATGGCGCAATCAACATGCTCGGCCTTGCAAAGCGCGTGGGCGCGCGGATCTTCCAGGCATCAACGAGCGAAGTCTATGGCGATGCCCGCGTTCATCCGCAGACGGAGGACTACTGGGGCCACGTGAACCCGATCGGCCCGCGTTCGTGCTACGACGAAGGCAAGCGCTGCGCCGAAACGCTCTTCATGGACTACCGTCGGCAACACGGGCTTTCGATCAAGATCGCACGGATTTTCAATACTTATGGGCCGCGCATGCATCCGTCCGATGGACGGGTCGTCTCGAACTTCATGATGCAGGCGCTGGCGGGCGAGCCGATCACGATCTACGGAGAAGGCTTGCAGACGCGCTCGTTTTGCTATGTCGACGATATGATCGATGCGTTCATCCGCCTCATGAATTCGCCCGAAGACGTGACCGGGCCGATTAATCTCGGTAATCCCCACGAGCTCTCGATGCTCGATATCGCCAAGCGTATCGTCGCGCTGACGGGCTCTTCGTCGGCGCTGATCTTCAAGCCGCTTCCGCTCGATGACCCGTATCACCGGCGCCCGGATATTTCCCGCGCGCTCGATGCGCTCGACTGGCACCCTGTGACGTCGCTCGACGAAGGATTGCAGCGCACCGCGCGGTATTTTCAGCAACTCGTACAGCAGCGCGATTCGCGCGCCGCAGGTTCGGACAGCGCCCTGACGCACCAGGCTGAAGCGCTGCGCCGTTCAATCGTCGCTGACTAGCGGCGTGGCCGTTGAAACCGGGTCGATCGTTTGGCCGCCGATCCGTCCAAGGGCCGCTGCAGCCCTACGCCGGTCCATTTTCTCCAATCGAACGGTGAAGATGAACTGCGACGCCTCGCCCATTTTCTTGGAATTGGGCGTCATATTCCTCTTCATTCCAATGGATCACTTCGAGTCGCCGGTTACAAAAGTTGCCGCGCACGAGACCGGCTTCGTCATTAGTGAAATGGCTCAGCCGGTGTATCGACGTTTAGAATATTCTTGGCCGGTCGTTGAGCCGCCTGCCGACGGCATCGAGTTACGCCAACGAACAGATCGATGCCGTGACGCAGGAAATGTGTCTCGCGTCCGCACCAGTTGCGGGCCGAGGGATGGGTGGCACGTTAATGGTTCCGTCGGCGGTGCATCTCGCGCGTCACTATCGCGAACTCCGGCTCCCGATCGACATCTTCGCGGGCGCGAGCGACAAGATTGTTGGCGTCGGCTTTCATTCAGGGCGCTTGCATCGCGAAGTGCCTCATAGCCGCTTGATCAGCTCCACAGAGATGTCGAACACGGTAGCCGATACATCGCTTAAGGCCGCATTGCACTGGGGATCGGTTAATCGCCGACAAGATGGGTGCGCGTTGGAACAGCACTCGTTGGGTAATTGGTGCACGCGTCTGCGCAACCATTGTTGTCCGGCAGCATTCAACAAAGGCCAGTAGATTTGGAACGCCGCTTGCTGCAAAACGTAAGGACCACCCAAGTCACGCCCAACTTCCCTTACCGGAGAACATCATGGCGCAACAACCTCCTCTCAATCCTGGCGACGAAGCGGAGCCGGACACCGCGGGAACTGGAGAAAACTTGTGCCCTGCCTGCGACGGGTCCGGTACGAAAGAAGGCGAGAAGTGCAAAGTCTGTGGAGGCACCGGAAAGATCGTGGAGGGCATCGGCGGAGGCTGAGCAGGAGTCAGTCACGCTTGTAGGTCGCAATGCTGCATGTGCAGATTGCACTGGCGCGTGGCACCGCTCGCTCCAAAGAATCGGTCAGATTCTGCACGTCAGGACATTCCCTCGTGCCCAATCGAAAAGGCGCGTACGGATTCTCGCACCTCCTGCTTTAACTCCGGTTCTGCGCGCGAGAAATTCCATCGCCCAGAGCTAAGTTGCGGTCAATGTCGCGATTCCGGACAAGTCCCGCTCTGGGACCCCGATGCCGTTAAATCGTGGAATCCACGCGCGGAGCTTGACCGCCTCCGGGTGTGAGCATTGATGTCTGGAACCCTCTCTCGGATCCCCGGGGCAGGAGCCAAACCGAAAGCCATCGCTCATCGCCGTAAATCAGTATGCAGACTGGCCGTCGGGCCAAAGCCGTGGGACCACGGCCCGATCGGACCCTGGCCATTTATCTTTGAAAAAAACTGGCCCCACTCACTGGACCCCCTTCTTTGCAGCCAATTGTTGCGCCATTTTCAAATGGTCTTGAATGGTTGGCAGTGCTTTCGCCGCGGCCTTCTTCAAAGCTGCGTTGCTACCACCCTCCGCTTCCTTTTTAAACGCTTCAACCGCCTTCTGATGTCCTTCCACGCCTACACTCTTGATATACGCGCTGTCGAACTCCTTGCCATGCAAGCCCTTGAGCGAATTGAGAACGGTCGTATCCGAATTGTCCTTCGGAACGCTTACGCCGTGCGGGGCCGCCATTTTGAGCTCTACGGTAAGCTTGGTATGATCGACGATCATATGATGAGCAAAGCTTTTGACGTCCTTGTCTTCTGATCGCTTCGTCGCGAGCTTTGCGGCATCGATTTCGGTCGATCCTGACATTGATGCTGCCTGCACGAATTCCTTGTCTTGCGGCGGCAGGTCGTTTGCCATTGTCGTGCTTGCCGCTTGAGTCTGAGCGACAGCGGGCATAGCCATGAACGCAAATGCCAGTGGCAGAAAAATCCCTTGTGTCTTCATCACTCCTCCTCGCGGTGTTGGACTGCTCAAACCCCAGCAATGCGGATGCCACACACGATGGCGAGCAATGACTTCACATCTAGCCGTTGTGCCCGCAGGTATGCGATGCCGTGACTCGCCGATGGCAGCCCGCAGCCGCTTGGCAGCCGCTTTTACAACTGCGCCGTTGCCAGAGCACGCTTCCGGAAATGGGGACAGCGCAACCCTTCAATTGAGGTTCTGGGGGCGTCGGAATCATCGCGAGCGATGCGTCGTTCACTCGTGACGTTTGCGGTTGATTCGGGTTGATTCTGCGCACGCCGACGGTACCACGGACGGAAAGCATTTTCTTATGCCGATCAGTGGTGGGCACCGGCGAGGCATAAGCAAGCGCCGAAGCCTCGCGAGCGCGGTAGGCGGAATAGCAACTTATTGCAGAGGGTTTGCCGTCGATATCGAAGCGAAGCGCAAGGAACTTCCCGCTACGTTTCACGACGGAAAAGTCGCTGAACGACTTGATACCCGTTTCCTCTCAACATGTTCGCCCGCGGTACATGTGTTGCTAGTTACCCAAATCAGCGCACGCACACGCGAAGGCTATATGGCCCCGCGACACTCGCTCCTAGGAGAGCGCCATGAGTTCACAGATAAAGCCCGGCTCAACACGCTTCAAACCGTGGCAACGCGCTGGCGCAGGCCTGTAGCGTCCAACAATATGCCTGGACGGAAGGGTTTCCGCTGTTTCTTGCAGCGGGCAGGCTTATCGGGCAGTGCCGCGGCACTTGCTTCTGCTGCGGCTGCCGCCCAGCGCGCAGTGGCGGAGGGATCGAGCGCTTGGGCGCCACTCAACGCTGTGACGCACTGCATCTGGCCCAAAACCGCGTTTCGAGAGGAAGCGCTCAGCCTGCGTTATACGGTGACGGGCGCGCTAATCCACGCAGGAAGCGCGGTGTTCTGGGCGACGCTTTTCGAGTCACTCGCCGGGTTGCGACCATCCTTTGCCCGCGCATCCACAGCCGCGGCGGCGACTGCCGGTATCGCCTACGTGGTTGACTATCATGTCGTGCCGAAACGTGTCACGCCCGGCTTCGAGGCGCACCTATCCGGTAAGTCGTTCTTAGCGATTTACGTGGCGCTGGGCGCGGGGCTTGCACTTGCAGCACTTGCGCGCAAGCCAACGTGATCAAGCGGGGATAGGATCTTCGAAGACAGCCCTGCCGTCCATCGCACTGAAGACTTGCTTCTAAGAGACCGATCCGTGAACGCCAACGAGTCATAGAAGTTTATCGAGGGCGCCGCGCTCGTGTCGAACTCGCTCAACACCGATAGGACGTTGTGTTCAGTTCTGCATCCGCAGCACGCTCGAGGCCGCTGAGGAGCATGGCTTTCCGATCGACGGATCATTTTCGAGACGCTCGACGACGAGAAGATCATCACCCGGCCGCATCTCGTCGACTTCTTTCGCACTTAGCGCTTCGGCTGCCAGACCGCCATCGACGACTTTGGCGCGGGCCACTCTGGGCTTGCGCTGTTGGGGGATTTTCAGCCGGATCCGATCATGCTCGAGATGGGACTCGTTGGCGGCAGCGACACGGATTTCATCCGGTAACGCGACCGGGAAAGACCTAGCAGCGCGCCTTTCGCCCAGCACGTCCCGAAAACACTTCATGCTCCGGGGAGCCTTAAAGCATCCTGTCGCATGAGCGATCGGCATGAGCCCCCAAAAATCTGAGCGGCAGCGAGACGCAACGATAGAGCGCACGCTGGGAACTTTTCCTTTTAATCGAAGCTTTTGAAGGGCGGAATGTCATTTTCTTTGCGAATTTCGACCTCGATCATTTCTCGAGCTAGCCGCCAATACTCGTCTGCACAACCTTCCAGACTGCCATCCTGTTGCCATAACTCAAAAGCCTTGAGTCGAATTCGCTCCTCCAACGTCTGATGTTCCACGTCATCTCCGTATTTCAGGAAGCGTTACGGGAGGCGCAACATGTTTAGGGGGAATACCGGCGAACGCATCGGGCGTTCCGCGCGCGCCGGTAATTCCATCTTTCGGTCGCCGCACTCAGGCGGATCCACGACAAACTTTTCGAGAAAATAAAAATTCGCTACCCATGGCGAGCGCATGGCGCAGAGGCCGGCTCCAGGGACACCACCCGGTTGCTAACCAGCGATCATTTTCCTACCTCTTCCTCCGACAGTTGCTGTTTTGCGAGTAACGTGAGCTTCTCGTCCGTCGCCTTCTCTTCAGCAAGCGTTTCCAGCAGCAACTTCATGCCCTCGGTGTAGCCCAGCTTCTTCGCGAGCGTAGCCAGAGTCCCATAAGTAGCGATCTCATAGTGCTCAACCTTTTGCGCTGCAGCGATCAATGCGGCATCGAGAATAGCGCCCTTTTCGATCTCGTCAATCTGCTCCTGGCCTTCTTCCACAAGCCCTTCCATTGCGACGCACTTAACGCGCTTCAGCTTGATATCCGACACCTCGACCACGCGATCGATGCGTTCGATCTGACCGTGGGTTTCTTCGAGGTGAGTCGTAAAGGCAGCGGCCAGTCCTGGGTGGGTTGAAGCCCGGGCGAGCTTCGGTAACGCTTTCGTCAGTTGCTTCTCGGCGCTATACACATCAGATAGCGCGTGGATGAACAAATCGTTGAGTGTCTTGGTCGGCATGGAAATTCTCCTCGGAATTGAGCGTGCAGATCCGCACGCGTCGACTCTTGCAATCGGTGTGCCACCAAACTCGAATCTTATTGCTCAGCCTTTCTTATATACATCGCCGTCAGGCACGCGCCATGCTCCGAAAACAAAGCAGTCTTTCCTTAACAGCCCAGTTTGCATCTCGCCAGAGCCCTCGTGGGTCTGAGACCAAGCCCAGCATGAGCTCACGTCCTAGCTAGCCTTTCATCGGCGTTCGCTGTGAGCCATGCCGCGCCTACATAAGCACAGCCGTCGCAGGTTGGTGCGTCCGTCCGCGATACGATTTGGAGAAACTATGTTCGTCCACAATAAGCGTTTGCAGTACACCGTGCGCGTTGCTGCGCCGAATCCCGGCCTCGCGAATCTTTTGCTTGAACAGTTTGGCGGCCCTCAAGGCGAGCTCGCCGCTGCCTGTCGTTATTTTACGCAGGCGGTAAGTGAAGACGATCCGGGGCGTAAAGACTTACTGTTCGACATCGCAACCGAAGAACTGAGCCACTTGGAAATCATCGGTTCGATCGTCGCCATGCTGAACAAGGGCGCGAAGGGGCAACTCGCCGAAGCTGTCGAGAGCGAAGCTGAGTTATACCGGTCGCTGACGGGCGGCGGCAACGATTCGCACACTACTGCGCTGCTCTATGGCGGCGGCCCCGCGCTCACGAACTCGGCCGGCGTGCCGTGGACAGCGGCGTACATCGACACCATTGGCGAGCCGACTGCCGACCTGCGTTCGAACATCGCTGCCGAAGCCCGCGCGAAGATCGTTTATGAGCGCCTCATCAACGTGACCGACGACCCCGGCATCAAGGAAGCACTTGGCTTCTTGATGACTCGTGAAATCGCGCACCAGAAGTCGTTCGAGAAGGCGCTGCATTCAATCCAGCCGAACTTTCCGCAAGGCAAGCTGCCGGGCGTACCTGACTTCACGAACGTGTATTACAACATGTCGTCGGGTAATGATGCACGTGGTCCGTGGAACGAGGGCGCCGACTGGGTTTTTGTAGAGGATCCGCAGCCGGCAGTCGATGGCGGCGACGGGCTCGCGACAGTCAACGTAACTGAAGCAGACGTGCAAGTCCTCAAGGCAATGGCTTCGCGCACTGCGTCGGACGCGAGTTCCGATCCGAAAACGGGCGCCGATCTTGGTGCGGGCCAAACGGTATAAGTGATACGCGGGTCCGCGCAGCTCGTAGCGTGGACCCCGTGGAGCGATCGGGTTGCAGATGGACGGCCACGGCGTGGTGCCACTCGATAAAAGTTCAATGACTTTCTGATCGTCTCCTCTAAGAAACGGAATTGTTATGCAGCTCGTGCAAGCAGAACAGCAGAAAAGCAAGTCTGAAAGTGTTCGTCCGGAGGGCGTCGAGTTGTTTGCGAGCTGGTACACAGGCTGGACTCGCTTTCTCTTTGGGTCGGCCGACAAAGGTCGGGAAGTTGAACAATCAAATCGTCACACCGGCTGCGCTTTCGGGATAGCTCCCGGTTCAATTCAATCGACGGACCTGTTCGTCGTAGCGGGACTTTCGAGAGGCGCTCGTCGGCCGCTTAGGCGCACGCTAAAGTATTTGCGTAGCCGGAAACGCCTCTAACGATGCAGCCAGGGAACCAACGAAGCGACGGACCATGAAAGGTGCTTCCGAATGCTTTTCGATACCAGACTTTCGATAGAGACGCAATCTATGTCGCCACCATCCTGCATCGCCTGGGCTCTTTCGCAACGACGGTAAGCTCGTAGCGACGACCTGGTTAGTTACCACCTCTAGTAACACGGTTCGACCAGACGAGTGAAAAATCAGCGTGCTGGCCGGGCGTTAGGGCTCCGCCAGTGATGTCGGCTATCTCCGCAGCCCAGCACCTTATTTGACCTTTGTAGGATTTGGCACCATTGCTGCGAGCGCCCATCAGCTCCCCTGATACTGGGCTCCGCACCTGCCGAGCAACCCATATCGCCGAGCAACTGTTCGAGGAGATAAGCATGAGAGCACTTCGTTGGCATGGCAAGCACGACATCCGTTGCGACACGGTTCCGGACCCAAAGATCGAACACGGCCGCGACGCGATCATCAAGGTCTCGACCTGCGCCATCTGCGGGTCGGACCTGCACCTGTTCGATGGCTTCATGCCGACCATGAAAAGTGGCGACATCATGGGCCACGAGTTCATGGGAGAAGTCGTCGAGGTGGGGAGCGATAACAAGGCGCTGAAAGTCGGTGACCGCGTGGTCGTGCCGTTTACGATCTTCTGCGGCGAATGCGACCAGTGCAAGCGCGGGAATTACTCCGTCTGCGAGCGCAGCAACCCGAACAAGGAAATGGCCGACAAAGTGTTCGGCCACGCCACGGCCGGCCTCTTCGGCTACTCGCATCTAACAGGCGGCTATGCCGGTGGACAGGCGGAGTTCGTGCGTGTCCCCTTCGCGGACACGACGCATATCAAGATCCCCGACGGTCTAACGGACGAACAGGTGCTTTTCCTCGGCGACATCTTCCCGACCGGATGGCAGGCCGCGGTCAACTGCGACATCGAGCCGACCGATACGGTGGCCATCTGGGGCGCAGGCCCGGTCGGGCAGATGGCGATCCGCAGCGCGATCCTGCTCGGCGCCAAACAAGTGGTCGCGATCGATCGCGTGCCCGAGCGGCTCGCGATGGCGAACGCGGCTGGGGCGATCACAATCAACTTCGACGATGAGAGCGTGCTCGACCGGCTAAAAGAACTGACCGGTGGCAAGGGACCGGAAAAATGTATCGACGCTGTCGGCATGGAGTCGCACGCGACCCGCTCTTTTGATGCGGTGTACGACCGCGTAAAACAGGCGGTGATGCTCGAAACCGACCGTCCCCATGTGCTGCGCGAGATGATCTACGTCTGCCGACCGGCGGGGACGCTCTCCGTTCCCGGCGTCTACGGCGGCTTGATCGACAAGATTCCTTTCGGCGCATCGATGAACAAAGGCCTCACCTGGAAGATGGGCCAGACGCACGTCAACCGCTGGACCGACGACTTGCTCAGGCGCATCCAGGAAGGGCAAATCGATCCGTCCTTCGTGATTACGCACACTGTCCCGCTTGAAGAGGGCCCGGGGATGTACAAGACGTTCCGCGACAAGGAAGACGGTTGCATTAAGGTCGTGTTGAAGCTTTGAACATTTGATGCACGACTACTGAAACTTGTCCCGCGCGGGCCGCTTTTGCAATCGCGATGACGGCGGGTCCAAGCCTTGTTAGAAAGTTCGATCGTCGTCTGAAATCTGTATATGCCCGTGGTATGCCGGTGTAGGGACGTCGATCGATACTTCGTCCGGAGCCGGCTCGCGGACAGTTTTCGGCTAAATCAACGGCAACGGCTGTACCGGCTTGCCCTTCCCCCAAACCTGTGTCGGTTATTTATCGTTTGCTGCCGCACATCTCGGAAAAATAATGACCGTCTCCTTTAAGAAAGATTCTTCGCGCACCTCCGTCACCGTTGGCGCTGCTGCTGCCGTTGCGGTAGCCGCCGTCGCAGCAGCTCTCTGGAACGCTCACAAGGCGCGACGCGCGGAACGTGAGCATCCGCCTGCGGGTGCTTTCCTTGACGTCGAGGGCGTGCGTCTGCACTACGTCGAACGCGGCGAGGGGCCGCCGGTCGTGTTGCTGCATGGTAACGCCGTCATGCTTCAAGACTTTGATGGCAGCGGACTCATCAATGCACTGGCTGCCCGTCACAGGGTCATTTCCTTCGATCGGCCTGGCTTCGGGTATAGCGAGCGTCCGCGTGACCGGCTATGGACAGCGGCGGCGCAGGCCGCACTTTTCATGAAGGCGCTGAAGCAACTGGATGTCGAGCAGCCCGTCGTGGTCGGACATTCGTGGGGCACGCTGGCCGCGCTCGACATGGCAGTTCAGTTTCCGGCCGATATTCGCGGCCTCGTGCTGATTTCGGGTTACTACTACCCGACGATACGCCTGGACGCCGCCATGAGCGCGCCACTCGCGTTGCCTATCATTGGCGATGCGATGCGCTATACGCTTTCTCCGGTCACAGGCAGGCTGCTCATCAAGCAGTCTGTCAAGGCGATGTTCTCGCCCGCAGCGACGCCCCGAAGTTTCACCGATGCCGTACCGCACGAAATGGTGTTGCGCCCGTCCCAGCTCCGGGCCGAGGGCGAAGATGGCACGCTAATGGTTTCGTCAGCGGCACGTCTGAAGCGTCATTACGGCGAGCTCCGGTTGCCGATCCACATCTTCGCGGGTGCGGCCGACAAAGTCGTCGACGTCGACGCTCATTCGCGGCGCCTGCATCGTGACGTGCCGCAAAGCAGCCTGACCGTTGTCCCTGACGCAGGCCATATGGTTCACTATGCGGCCGCGGCGAACATCGCGGCCACTGTCGAAGCGGTGTCGGGCGCAGATGTCTTGGAAGCCCCTTTGTTAGCGGCGACGCGGTGACCACGGGAGGCCTACGTTCGCCAGAGCAACTTGCTAACGCTGCGCAATCGATCGCGACCGCACGCACATCGAATCTGTATCATGGCGGGATGCCAAGAACGGTGCCCTGGCCAGCGCCCCAATCGTCACGGGAGGCCTTCTGCGGCAGGGGGCCGGGCAGCGTTGCTGAATAAATCATCGGTGACTTTTGGCGCTGCCTAGCCGGAACTTCAGGAGCCGGCTGGCACGAAACAAGACCACTCGTCGGGCCACAACAGGGACCGCTGTTCCCGTCTTCGGGTTCCGCCCCGCTCGCGCATGTTTATCGCGCAACTGAAAGCAGCCGAACCCCGATAGTCGAACCGCCTCGCCGTTCTCCAGCGCTTGCATGATCACCTCAAAAAACGCGTCCACCAGCGCGTGGGCATCAGGCTTATCGAGCCCAAGCCGGACCATTAACTGCTCGATCAGATGCGCCCTAATGAACGCCGGCGTGCCGACGTCCGCCGCCTGACTCGGCAGCCCCTCATGGAAGTTCAGCCTGTGTGCCACCTCGGCGGTTTCATCTCTTGGGTTCATTCGGATTCTGGACGTATCAAAAAGCGGCGGCATGATGCCTCTTACCATCCTTTTGCTCAAGTTCCGTCGCGTCGCGCGGCCGAAAGATGAACGTCTTCACAGATCCTTCACCCCGCCTTCTTGTCGGCGTGGTGATGCCGATCCGGCGTCAGCCTCGGCGTCACCGGCGTAATACTGAGCGGCCGCCTCGAGCACGCGCCGCTGCTCGGCCCGCACTTAAATCGAGGTCGTTTGCAGCGACGCATGGCCCAGAATCGTCTGCACGACGTCGATCGGCATGTTGCGTGCGACCGCACGCGTGCCGAAGGTGTGGCGAAACGCATGCGCCGAGGTGTTCGCGAGCTGCACCAGGTCAGCGGGCGAGATACCGGGCCGCGCGGCCAACTCGGTAGTCAGGCGTTGCAGCGTCTGACGCACCAGGTGACCGAACGCATCGGGCGTATAGGCGGCTTCGACGGCGCCGCCGTGTTTGTTCAAGGCACTCGGGGTAGCGGGAATAGCGAGCGGCGCGATCAACGGCGCGGAGTGGAGCGGGACATCGAAGTCCCGTTCACGGTCGATCCAGTGCTCGCGCAAAGCAGCGACCGTCGCCGCACTGACCGGCACCGTGCGTTGCTTGCGCCGTTTTCCAATCACCGTTAGGGCCCACACCGGAGTGTCATTCGAACCCTCAGGCGAGGGGCGGATGGATTGGCCCACGTAGGGGCGCAGAGCTTCGCGACGCGCGTGCGCTGCTTCGTCGCGCCGGAGCCCCGAATCTCCCATCAGCAGGATCGCCGCGCGCGCGGTGCGCCACTGGCGAGTTTCGGCCTCGTCCTGATCTGGAAGCGTCGCGACGCAGCGCTCATCCAACGCACGGCGCAACTCGGTCCATAGCTTAGGCGACAACGCCCGCTCGACTTGTACTGCGACTTCGCGCGTGATGGTCACCGG
>NZ_FCNW02000046.1 GCF_001544475.1 Caballeronia humi
AACGCGCGTGCAGTGACCGTGGCTGCTCAATTTCGCTGATCTATTCGACCGACAGCGGACGGACGTTTCATGGAATGGTGTACATGAAGACCTTCGATCCATTCAACAGGTCGAAGAACTATACGGTGGCCGTAACCAATGACCGATTTTACTTGGCAGAGCAAATACAAGATGACGCATACGTCTTGGAATATCCGCTTGTCCAAGGTATCGACCTGAATCGACCGTACCCACCCGGTGTTCGTGGTAGCAGCTTTACAGCTTCCCGAAAACCTACTTATATGTCAGGACTTCGTTCCCCCTCCGGCCAAGAGCGCTTCACCTGCGACGCCTCCATTCGCCCATCCAACCCACCTAAACCCCAATGACCCAACGACCCGTTTGTATCGGCGACTCGACCACGCACGGCGGCAAGGTGATCGAAGCCACCTCGACGTTCTCGCTGGACGGAAAAAAGGTCGCGCTCGAAGGCGATCTCGTATCCTGTCCCGAGCACGGCACTAACCCGATCATCGAAGGCGGAAGCGGCTACATCGAGAACGGCCGCGCGCTGGTGGTGCACCACTGCCGCACGCAGTGCGGAAGCCTCGTCATCGCACGGAATAACGTCGGAATGACGATTGCATGAGCCTGTCGTGGAAGACGCCCGACATACCGGAGCGCGAGCACGGCAAGCCACCGTCCATATGGTTGAGTGTCGTCGCTTTCATCGTTACCCTGGCCGCGGGAATCGTCCTCATGGTGCTGACATGGGAGCCCGGCAAGTCCACCATCTCAGGGCCGTTCTTCGTGCAACTGTTAATACTGCTGCTGATATGGGGTACGGCGTGCGCCTTGATTTATGTCAGTTACGAGATTTGGATCGATGAGGTTGACCGGTGGAATTACCTGTGCAAACTGTCACGCGCTCACTGGCGGTACTGGGCGCAGGCACACCTGTCGATGGTCGGCAGCATCGCGCTGACGCCCGAGGCAGAACTGGCCGAACGCCTGCTGGGCCTCGAAGGCAGCGCACCGGTGAACTTAGGCAAAGCCCTGGCACTGCCTGCCGCCGCGGCGGCTACCGAGCAATCGCGAATTGAATTCGTTCTTGAGCAACTGATGACGCCGTTTGCCGGATATTTGTCCCGCTTCGCAGGCGTCCACACGTTCCATATCGTTTTGCAATCCGGCAGCGAGCAGGATGAGTCGGAACTGCGTGCGGTGCTGCAAAAACTGAAGTTGCGCAACCTTGACCTCGTGAAGGTTCTACGAACCGAGCCGGAAACAGAGCAGGCCATGTTCGAGCAGTGGCTGTCGGGCAAAAGCATGCCCGATTTCTGTCTGCTGCTCGGTTGCCAGTTGCACGAGGAAGGAAAAGAGCCGTCGTGGTCCGAAGCAGCGGTCGGCATCCTGTTTGCGTCCGCTGCGATGCTTACGCGGTACGCAGACAAGCTGAAGCTCCAGGCAAGATTGTTCCGGCCGATATCGTCGGCCTCCGATTCAGTGAACGACTCGCTGAACACGCTGCTGGCGGCCGTACAGACGCCAACGGAGCGGATCAAGCATCTCTGGCTGAGTCGTCTGCCCCGGCAGGCGCACCACGCGACACTTGCCGCGCTCAAGGATGCCGGGCTGGAACTCCCGGCACACGACGTCGATCGTGCAATCGGAAAGCCGGGGCCTGTGAATTCGCTGTTGCTGCAAGCCCTCGCCGCGGAGATGGTGCAGCACGGCCAAGGCACGCAACTGGTTGCTTTACCAGACTCGGAGGGCGTCATGCTCAATCTCGTTGGAGTCCAGGCCGCTCTGATTCCAAAGGTCGAACCGGCCTACTTCGGACGCCTCAGTCTGTCGGTTTCAGTCGGCGCGAGCTGCAGCTTCGTAGCGCTGCTCTTCTTGCTGGACGCTGTCGGTGCGGGCAGTGGATGGTTCTGGTGCGTGCTTGTCGGTTTTGTGCTGTTGATCCCCATCCAGTTTGGCGTCTCGATACTGAAGCGGCGCCTCGTGGAGGATGATTTCTACCAGCGCCTGCATGCTCAAACGACGCAGACGAGCACATGAGGGCCCGTCAGATTTGAAGCCGAGTCCTGACTGGTGTTCCGGCTGATCGACCCAACATTGCGCCTGATCTGGGCCGGCATGTTGTTATCAACCGCTTGGGCGTTGGGCGTCGATTGGCTGGCGGCACTCGACACCGGATTGCCCATCGTTCTGCAGGCAGGATTGGTCATGCTGGGCGCGCTTCTCGGCGAGATCGGCGCAGAATTGAGCCACCAGTGGCGCATTTACACGTTCGCAAGCTGGATGTCGAGGATGCGTCGACGGATTTTGCCTCGATCGCGGAGCGGCCACAAACGATGCCAATGCGTGGAAATGGTATCGCCAGCAAGGTTCGCCTTGGCGCATCGATCCCAATCGCGTGCGACCCCATGTGTGTGGTGGTGGCGCTGGCACGACTGGAGGAGATCAAACGGGCGTTTCGCGACTGAGGCGAGCGCAACGACGCCTTGAGATCGAACGCGTTCGATCGGCGTGTTGCATTCTCGATGTACAGAAAATGATTGGATTCCAGCCAACCGATCCGATCGTCGATGACAATTCGGCCTCAGGAGACGCCGAATCAAGCCGACAGTTACCTCACTCAACGAGATGCGGTACGTCTACGAAGCGGTAATGCGCACTGGGTGCGCATTTGCCGCCGGTTTGCCTCACATGTGCCTCAAAAGCGAAGAAGAAACTTTCTTCACTTGAAGATCAAATCGTGGAAAGTCTGTAGACAAAGGCTGACATGCGACGGTCTTTGCTTGCACTGTCCTGTTCGGGACGACTCACGTTCCTTAAACAGCATTTCGCTGGCGTCTTGAGGACCTAAGCCTGTTCGATACGCTTACCTCTTAAGCGCATCGAACGGTGCAGTTCAAAACGCTCAGGTCACCGGCGCCGGATTAAACAAAACCAGCGCATTGTGCAGCTTCAACTTCTCTGCACAAGTCTGCTTGCGTCCGCTCGCGACTTCGAGCATCAGCCTGAACAATTCCCAGCCCACATCTTCGATGGAAGACTCGCCGGTTGCGATCGTCCCGGCGTTGATGTCCATCAGATCGTGCCAGCGCCGCGCGAGATCGGAGCGCGTCGCGACCTTGATCACCGGCACTTCAGCGAGGCTGTAAGGCGTGCCGCGACCGGTCGTAAAAACATGAAGGTTGATCCCCGCCGCCACTTGCAGCGTGCCGCAAATAAAATCGCTGGCGGGCGTGGCCGCGTAAATCAGCCCCTTCTGCCTGACCTTCTCCCCCGGCGACAACACGCCCGAAATCGCCGAATTGCCCGACTTGATGATCGACCCCATCGCCTTCTCGACGATGTTCGACAGTCCGCCCTTCTTGTTTCCCGGCGTCGTGTTGGCGCTGCGATCGGCGCTGCCGCGCTTCAGGTAATCGTCATACCACTGCATCTCGCGGATGATCGCCGCCGCCACGTCCGGATTCGCGGCACGGCTCGTCAACTGATCAACACCATCACGCACTTCCGTGACCTCGGAAAACATCACGGTCGCGCCCGCACGCACGAGCAGATCGGTGGCAAAGCCCACCGCCGGATTCGCCGTCAGCCCGGAAAACGCATCGCTGCCGCCGCACTGCACACCGATCACGAGATCGGATGCCGGACACGTCTCGCGACGGCGGTTGTTCAATCGTCTGAGGTGATGCTCGGCCATCTTCATGATCGACTCGATCATCGACTGGAAGCCGACGTGCTCTTCGTCCTGCAGCACGACGACATCGCCGTTCGCATCCGCGCCGGAATCGCCGATATCGGCGACGTCGTCCGCGGCGGTGGTCGCGATCGGGATCGTGCCGGGCGGCATCAGGCGTTCGGGCTGCAACTTCTCGCAGCCGAGGCTCACCATCATCACCTCGCCGCCGAAGTTCGGATTCAGGCTGATGTTGCGCACGGTGCGGATCGGGACCATCGCGTCGGGCGCGTCGATCGCGACGCCGCAGCCGTACGTGTGGCCGAGACTCACGACATCGTCGACATTCGGAAAGCGCGGCAGCAACTCGCTCTTGATGCGCGCGACCGCGTGCTGCACGACGTCGGCGACGCACTGCACGGTCGTCGTGATCGCGAGGATGTTGCGCGAGCCGACCGTGCCGTCCGCGTTGCGATAGCCCTCGAACGTGAAGCCTTCAAGCGGCGGCATCTCGGGCGGTTTGACGGTTGCAATCGGCAAGCCTTCCAGTCCCGGCGGGCTCGGCATGCGTATCACATGCTCGTTGATCCAGCTTCCCTTCGGCAGATTCTTGAGCGCGTAACCGATCACCACGTTATAGCGGATGACTTCGTCGCCCTCGGCGAGATCCGTCAGCGCAACCTTGTGCCCCTGCGGCACGCGCTCGCGCAGCACCAGGCCGTCGGCGAACGTCGCGCCTTCGGGCAGCCCGCCGTCGTTGACGACGATCGCGACGTTGTCCTGCGGGTGAACGCGAATGTAAAGAGGAGACTGTTCCATGTGACCGGTCCTTGATTGTTCGTCCGACAGCTTTGCCATGTCGTTATCATACGTCATCCTACAACCACGCGTTTTGCGATCGACGTAAGCATTTACCCTTAAAACGCGGCTCAAACCTATATTCACGGTTGTACGAGTCGATTGTACGTTGTACGATGACGTATCAGATAAGCACCCTATTCACCCCGCCGCACTTGGACATTCAACCATGACGACACCGCAAGAACTCAAGCAAATCGTTTCCGAAGGCCTGCTTTCCTTCCCGATCACCGATTTCGACGCCAACGGCGATTTCCGCGCTGACACTTATGCCGAACGTCTCGAATGGCTCGCACCCTACGGCGCGACTGCGCTGTTCGCGGCAGGCGGCACGGGCGAATTCTTCTCGCTGACGAAGAGCGACTACTCGAACGTGATCCGCACGGCGACCGAAACCTGCAAGGGCAAGGTGCCGATCCTGGCGGGCGCGGGCGGTCCGACGCGCGTCGCAATCGAATATGCGAAGGAAGCCGAACGCCTGGGCGCGAACGGCATCCTGCTGATGCCGCATTACCTGACCGAAGCGTCGCAGGAAGGCATCGCGGCGCACGCGGAAGAGGTTTGCAAGGCGGTGCCGAACATCGGCGTGATCATCTACAACCGCGCGAATTCGAAGCTCAACGCGGACATGCTGGAACGCCTCGCCGACCGGTGCCCGAACCTGATCGGCTTCAAGGACGGCGTGGGTGAGATCGAATCGATGGTCACGATCCGCCGCCGTCTGGGCGACCGCTTCTCGTACCTCGGCGGCCTGCCGACCGCGGAAGTCTACGCAGCGGCCTACAAGGCGCTGGGCGTGCCGGTGTATTCGTCGGCGGTGTTCAACTTCATCCCGAAAACGGCGATGGACTTCTACCGCGCGATCGCCGCCGACGACCACGCGACCGTCGGCAAGCTGATCGACGAGTTCTTCCTGCCGTATCTCGCGATCCGCAATCGCCGCGCGGGCTACGCGGTTTCTATCGTGAAAGCGGGCGCGAAGCTCGTCGGCCACGATGCGGGCCCGGTGCGTGCCCCGCTGACCGACCTGAACGACGAAGAACTGGCGCAACTCGACGTGCTCATCAAGAAGCTCGGCGCCCAGTAAGTAGTCAAGCGGCGCCGGCATCCGCCGTCGCCGCGCATCACGATTTTTCGGAGACAAACCCGCCATGCAGACGACCCACGTTGCCAGCGCCGCCGGCGTAGCGAAACGCACCAGCGTTCGCTACTCGATCCTGCTGATGATCTTCCTCATCACGACGTTCAACTACGCGGACCGCGCGACGCTCTCGGTGACGGGCTCCGCGATGCGCGGCGAGTTCGGCTTCGACGCGATCAAGATGGGCTACATCTTCTCCGCGTTCAGCTGGGCGTACGTGCTCTCGCAACTGCCGGCGGGCTGGCTCCTCGACCGCTTCGGCGCGCGCCGCGTCTACGCGGCGAGCATTTTCCTGTGGTCGCTCTTCACGCTGCTGCAAAGCGCAATCGGCCTCGCGGGCAGCGCGGCGGCGGCGGTCGTCACGCTATTCGTGCTGCGCTTTTTGATGGGCGCGGCTGAATCGCCTGCGTTTCCGGCGAACGCGAAGGTTGTCGCGAGCTGGTTTCCGACGGCCGAGCGCGGTACGGCATCGGCGATCTTCAACTCGGCGCAGTATTTCGCGGCCGTCGTGTTCACGCCGCTGATGGCGTGGGTCACGCACCGCTTCGGCTGGCATCAGGTCTACATCATGATGGGCGTCGCGGGGCTGCTGCTCGCGCTGACGTGGCTCAAGGTGATGAAGAACCCCGCCGATCATCCGCGCGTGAACAAGGCGGAACTCGATCACATCGAACAGGGCGGCGGCGTCATTACGGCGAAGAAATCGGCGTTTCCGTCGGCGACGGCGGAACCGCGCAGCACCGCGAGCTGGTCGCTCGTGCGCCAGTTGCTCGGCAACCGCATGCTGCTCGGCGTCTATCTCGCGCAGTACTGCATCAACGTGCTGACGTATTTCTTCCTCACGTGGTTCCCGATCTATCTCGTGCAGGCGCGCGGCATGACGATTCTGCAAGCCGGCCTGATCGCCTCACTGCCGGCGATCTGCGGCTTCACGGGCGGCGTGCTCGGCGGCGTGATCTCGGACGGACTGATCCGGCGCGGCTTTTCGCTCACCGTCGCGCGCAAGCTGCCGATCGTCTGCGGGATGCTGCTGTCGTCGTGCATTATCGGCTGCAATTATGTTTCGACCGACTGGATCGTCGTCGCGCTGATGTCGCTCGCGTTCTTCGGCAAGGGCATCGGCGCGCTCGGCTGGGCCGTGGTCGCCGATACGTCGCCGAAGGAAGCCATCGGCCTCTCGGGATCGATCTTCAACATGTTCGGCAACGTCGCGGGCATCGTGACGCCGATCGTCATCGGCTATCTCGTCGCGACGAGCGGCGGCTCGTTCAACGGCGCGCTCGTCTTCGTCGGCATCAATGCGCTGCTCACGGTCTTCAGTTACCTCGTGATCGTGAAGGACATCAAGCGCGTCGAACTCCGTCCGGTGGCGCAGTGAACGGAACGTGTCTGATGACT
This sequence comes from Caballeronia humi, assembly GCF_001544475.1. Classification (GTDB taxonomy): domain Bacteria; phylum Pseudomonadota; class Gammaproteobacteria; order Burkholderiales; family Burkholderiaceae; genus Caballeronia; species Caballeronia humi. Next base: position 7,074 of record NZ_FCNW02000046.1, read on the forward strand.
TACGACTGTCCGCGCCGCGCGCCAATCGAGGCGTGCTCCACGGGCAAATCCGGGTCCGGGCAGTCGTCAGACAACGCTATAATGAATCGATCGATCTCGCCGCAATCACCGATTCAAGGAGCGTTCTGATGGCTGCCCAATTCACCGTCGCCGCACCGCGCCGCGCTCGCAATCTCGCGGAGTCCGTCGTGACTTTCGTGAAGGAGCAGATCGCGGCGGATGCGCTCAAGCCCGGCGACAAGTTGCCGACCGAATCGGAACTGATGGTCGGGCTCGGCGTGAGCCGCACTGTTGTGCGCGAGGGCATTTCGCGGCTGCAGGCAAGCGAAGTGATCGAGACGCGCCACGGCATCGGCAGTTTCGTGCTGGAGCCGCGCCGCGAAAAGCTCGGCATCGAGATGGTGCCTGCCACCACGCTACGCGACGTGCTTTCCGTGCTCGAACTGCGCATCAGCCTCGAAACCGAGAGCGCCGGACTCGCCGCGCAGCGCGCGAAACCTGAAGACCTCGCGCGCATGCGCCAGGCGCTCAACGCGATCGAGCAGACCAGCCGCATGGGTGGCGACAGCGTCGCGGCCGATTTGCAATTTCACATCTCGGTCGCAAAGGCGACCGGCAACCGCTATTTCGTCGATATTCTCACGCAGATGGGCAGCGCACTGATTCCGCGCAACCGCATCGATTCGGCCGGCATCGCGCATTCGGACCCGAAGGCGTATGTCGCGCTCGTCAATCTGGAACACGAAAGCATTCTCGACGCGATCTCGCGCCACGACGCCGAAGGCGCGCGCGCCGCGATGCGCATGCATCTGTCGAATAGCCGTGAGCGTCTGCGCCGCGCGAACGAGCTGACCGAAGCAAAAACCTAAGCGAAGACGCAAGCGCGCCCTTTCGCGCGACGGCCCCGGCGCCACCCCTTTATCAGGAGAAACACATGCAAAAGGCAGGATTCATCGGACTCGGGATCATGGGCAAGCCCATGGCGGCCAACCTTCGCAAGAACGGCGTCGAGCTGGCGGCGTTCACCCGCAGCGGCGTGCCCGACGAGCTCACGAAAGAAGGCGTGGTCGCCTGCGACAGCCCGGCGGCGGTCGCGTCGCAAGCGGACGTGATCTTCATCATGGTGCCGGACACGCCGGACGTCGAGCGCGTGCTGTTCGGCGAAAACGGCGTCGCGGAGAACCTGCGCGCGGGGCAGATCGTCGTCGACATGAGCTCGATTTCGCCGATGGCCACGCGCGACTTCGCGGCGCGCGTGCGCGAGCGCGGCGCGGAATACATGGATGCGCCCGTGTCCGGCGGCGAAGTCGGCGCGAAAGCCGGGTCGCTCACGATCATGGTCGGCGGCTCGCAGGCGAGCTTCGACACCGTCAAACCGCTTTTCGACATGATGGGCAAGAACATCTCGCTGATCGGCGAAGTCGGCGCGGGGCAAGTGTGCAAGGTGGCGAACCAGGTGATCGTCGCGGCGACCATCGAGGCGGTCGGCGAGGCGCTGTTGCTGGCGTCGAAAGCGGGCGTCGATGCCGAGAAGGTGCGCACGGCACTGATGGGCGGCTTCGCGTCGTCGCGGATTCTCGAAGTGCACGGCGAGCGCATGACCAAGCGCACGTTCAACCCGGGATTCCGGATCGAGTTGCATCAGAAGGACTTGAATCTCGCGCTTGCGACGGCGCAGGCGCTCGGCGTGTCGCTGCCGAATACGGCGACGTGTCAGCAGCTCTTTAACGCGTGCTCGGCGAACGGCGGCAAGGCGTGGGATCACTCGGCGATGGTCCGTGCGCTCGAAATTATGGCGAATCATGAGATCGGGCAGGAAGCCAAGTAAGCTTTCTGCTCGGTTGCGGCAGAGCGAGCCCCTGTTGGTCGGTGACCTGCGGGGGTTTTTTTCGTCGGCGGCCCTTCGCGCTGCCTCGAAAAAGACTCCACTCGGACGACGCCTCTCGAAATCTGACCCGAGGCACTCGAAATCGGCTCATTTTTCTACCAGAAATCGGCAAATTATCGAAATACGTTAACCGGACTCGAAATTTAATAACAATTCCCTGTTTTCGACCGAATTCATCGAAATCCGTTAACTCGCGCTCGCCTCCAAGGCACAGCGAGCCGGTTTTATAACCCGGGTGTAACATTCCAGCCCTGCAACGTCCCCGGCCGATGCATCGATCACGCGCTCGAGTCCTCAAAGCGCATCGCAACGATGATCCTGCGCGGCCACCTCCTCGCCGCCGAATCACTCGAATCAACGCACGAGAAACATGACGCCCACCCAACCTGCTTCAAAACGCGCCTTCGTCATTGCCGCAGTCATGGCTTCGATGGCGATGGTCGCCATCGAAGCGACCATCGTCTCCACCGCGATGCCGCAAATCGTCTCGCAGATCGGCGACATCCATCTCTATAGCTGGGTCTTTTCGTCGTTCCTGCTCGCGCAGACGGCGATGACCGTCATCTTCGGCAAGCTCGCCGACCTCTACGGCCGCAAGCCGATCATCCTGTGCGGCATCGCGATCTTCCTCGTCGGCTCGGTGCTCGCGGGCTTCGCCTGGTCGATGCCCGCGATGATCGCGTTCCGGCTGATCCAGGGCATCGGCGCAGGCGCGATCCAGCCAGTGACGCTGACGATCGTCGCGGACCTCTATCCGGCACGCGAGCGCGGCAAGGTGCAGGGGTATCTCGCGAGCGTCTGGGCGATCTCCGCCGTGCTCGGGCCGATGGTCGGCGGCATGATCATCCACCAGTGGTCGTGGGCGTGGATCTTCTGGCTGAACGTGCCGATCGGGCTCGCGTCGGCGGCAGGCTTCATCGTGTATCTGCGCGAAGCGCCGCGCAGCGCGCGGCCGTCGATCGACGCCCTCGGCGCGATCCTCTTCACCGTGGCGATCGGCGCGTTCATGACGTCGCTGACATATTGGGGCACGTCGAACGGCGAGGAAGCGGCGTTGTCCGGCATTGCGTGCGTCGTTTTCGCGGTGCTCTTCGTGCTGCAGGAACGGCGCGCCCGCGAGCCGATGATCTCGTTCGGCCTGTGGAGCCGCCGGCCAATCGCGGCGGCAAACGCGGCGACGGTGGCGAGCGGGATGGTCTTGATGGGCGCGACGACCTTCCTGCCGATGTATGTGCAGGGCGTGCTCGGCCGATCGCCCGTGATCGCGGGCCTCGCGCTCACGATGATGATGGTCGGCTGGCCGACCGGCGCGACGATCGCCGCGCGCTCATTCCATCGCTTCGGGCTGCGGTCGATTCTCGTCGCGGGGAGCGTGTTCGTGCCGCTCGGTGTGCTGTTCTTCGCGCTCCTGACGCCGCATTCGTCGCCAGTGCTGGCCGGGCTCGGCTCGCTGGTAGCGGGGTTCGGCATGGGGTTATCGAGCGTGAGTTCGCTCGTGCTGATACAGGAAATCGTCGATACGGATCAGCGCGGCAGCGCCACGGCATCGAACCTGTTTTCGCGCAATCTCGGCAGCACGCTCGGCGCGACGGCGTTCGGCGCGGCGCTCAATTACGGCCTGAGCCATTCGACGCTCAGCAAGGCCATCACGTCCGAGCAACTGCGCCAGCTTCTCGACGCGCGGCGGCTCGCGGAAGTCAGCGAGCCCGTCGTGCGACTGGTGCTGCATGAGTCGCTGCACCTCACGTTCTGGGCGATGCTGGCAATTGCAGTGCTGATCGTGCTGTTCTCGACGTTCGTGCCGCACGTCGCGCTCGGGCGCGGCCCGGCGCCTGCGCTGAAGCCGGTCAAAGAGTAAGCCTGCTTTCTCGAAGCGGTGGTCGCACCGCCGGGCGCGTCCCCCTACGCGCCTGTGTCGATCGCGGCTTGACCTGCCGCATGCGAAACGCGCGGCGTAAGACCGCGGTTCGAACGCTCATTCGCTACGCTCCGTATTCCAGCCTTGGATACCAGTCCGTGCCGCGTCCGCCGGGCGTCATGTCGAGCACGGTCCATAGCGGCATCGCGTCGGGCGCGCCGCGCGGGTCCTGGCCGGGATCGGCGGTCTCCGGTCCCATCTCGTCGCCCCAGGTGTGACGCACCACCCCGCTCGATCGAACGAAGACATTGAAGCCTGCATTGTCGCCGTGCTCGGGGTCTTCGCCGGCGTAGTCGCGGTTGAACGTGTTGCCGCCCGACGAGTACAGCCGCAGGAATCGCCAGCCGCGCTCCTTCTTGAACGCGGCGAGGCGCTCGATCGGCGATCGCGCGATCACGGCGAACGCCACGCGCTGAAGGATATCGGGCATCTCGCCGTCGAGCGACGCGAGAAACGATGTACACATCGGGCACGACCGCTGGCGCTGCGGGCCGAACATCCAGTTGTAGGTGACGAGCGTGTCATGCTCGCCGAACATGTGCGACAGCGTCACGGGGCCGCTTTCGCTTTCGAACCGGTAATCCTGCGGCACCTCGCCGCCCGGCGGCAACGCGCGGCGCAATTCGGCCACGCGCTCGATATGGCGCCGCAATTCGATTTCCTCTGCGAGCAGCGCATTGCGCGCCGTGCGGTACTGCGGGCTTTCGCCGGGGAAGCGGCGTGGCGACTGCGCCAGTTGTTCGGCGGGAATCAACTGCTGCGGGTTAGCGGATGGCATCGATCGTCTCCTTGCTCGGTGAAAGGAAAACTGCGCACCTTTCACGACGATCGGAACGCCCGCAAATCGACAGCGCCGCCCCGCTTTTTAAACATCGTGCGGGAGTAGAATTTGCTGATCAAAGCCCGTGCCACGACGCCCCTACCCCGATGAAACCGACTTCCGACAACGAGCGACCTCCCTGGCGTCCTTCCCCGCTGCTGCTCAATGTGCTCACCGCGCTCATCGGCATCGTCACGTTGCTGGCGGGGATCGGCTGGCTCGTCTATACGTGGATCGTCCACCTCGAAGTGCCTTATTTCGCGATACCGCTCGTCTTGACCGTGCCGGTGATCGCGGCGGTGGCGTTCCGCAATTGCTGGGACTAGCTTCCGGCCGCCTCAGATGCGATACAACGCGCTTGCGTTGTCGTGAAAGAGCGCGAGCCGCTCGCGTGCCGGGCGGTCCGCCACCATCGCCTTGAAGCCGCCGAAGAGTTCATCCAGCGTCACGACGACGCTATCCACTGGGAAATTACTCGCGAACATGCTGCGCTCCCAGCCGAAGATGGCGAGCGCATCGCGCACCACCGGCACGTTGCGCTCGACGCTCCAGCGCACACCAGCTTCGCCCAAGCCCGATATCTTCAGCCAGACGTTCGGACACGCAGCCAAGGTCTCGAGCCCTGCGCGCCAGCCCGCGAGCCCTTCGTCGCTGCGATCGGCGGGCAGTCCCGTATGGTTCACGATCATCGCGACATCGGGAAAATCTCGCGCCAGTTCCGCCGCTTCGCCGAAGTGCCACCACGGCGCTTGCAACTCGAACATCAGGCCGCTTTGCTCAAGCAGTGCATAGCCGCTGCGCCATCGCTCGCAACGCATCGAACCCGGCGCCGCGAACGATGCCGTGTGCTCGCTTCGCGGCATCGTCTTCGGTTTGTGGCGAACGCTGCGCACGAGCGCCATCGACTTGAACGCGTCGAGCACACCTTTGACATCGTCGCGATCGAGCCACACCTGCCCGACGATCGCGTTCGGAAAACCGCTGCGCTCGCTGAGCGCTGAAGCCCAGCGCGCTTCGCCGGGCGGATCGCGCGGGTCCCACTCGCCTTCCATCATCACCGTCTTCACCACGCGATGCGCGCCCGCCTGCGCGAAGTAATCCTCCGGCAGAAAATCGCGGCAAATCGATTCGTAATCGCCGTAGCGAAACGCGATGCGCGGACGGTCGCACAGCCACGGGTGATAGTTCTGCCGCAAATCCCAGAAGTGATGATGGGCATCGACGATCGGCAAATCCGCATCGTCGCCGGTGGCGAGAAAGCGCTCGCGCAGCGCGTCGATCGGCGCTTGCATGGCGTCAGCGCAGCCGGGCAAGCGCCATCTGCGTCACGATGTCGAACGCCTTTTGCGTCGCGCCGACGTCCGCGCGGCCCTCTCCGTGGATATCGAACGCGGTGCCGTGCGCGGGCGTTGCGATCGGCACGGGCAAGCCGCCGTGCACCGTCACGCCGCGCCAGAACCCCATCAGCTTCATCGCGATCTGGCCTTGATCGTGATACATCGTGACGACGCCGTCGAACGCCTTCTGGTCGCGTGCGCGCACGAAGATCGTATCGGCGGGGAATGGGCCCAGCGCGTCGTAGCCGAGCTTCTGCGCTTCCTCGACCGCCGGCGCGATCACGTCGATTTCCTCGCGACCGAACGCGCCGTTGTCGCCGTTGTGCGGATTGAAGCCGCAGACCGCGATGCGCGGCTTCGCGTTGCCCGCGCGCTTCAGGCCGTCGTGGATCAGCCGCACCGCGCCGATGATCCGCTCGGGCGTGAGTCTCGCGCTGACGTCCTTCAACGCGATGTGCGAAGTGACGCGCGAGGTCCACAGTTCATCGAGCACGTTGAATTCGCAGAAGCTGCCGTCGTAGCCGAGTTGCCGCGCGAACCATTCCATCTCGTCGCCGGTTTCCATCCCGGCCATGTGCAGCGACGTCTTGTTGACCGGCGCGAAGAGCATCGCTTGTGTGCGGTTGGCCTGGGTCAGCGCGAGCGCCTCCTTGAACGCTTCGAGGCTGTAGCGCCCGCCGCGTTCGGTCGATGCCGCGCGCTCATAGGGCGCGTCGTCGGGCAGGCGGAAGTCGATGAGCGAGGGGACGTCGCTATCAGTCGCGGCGGCGTTTTCGTCATCGACGACGGTGTAATCGAAACGATCTCCCGCGATCTCCATGCCGCGATCGAGTTCGCGCCGGTCGCCGATGATCAGCAGATCGGCGCGCGCACGATTCTCGGGCCGCGCGAGAAGCCGCGCGATCAGTTCGGGGCCGATGCCGGCCGGGTCGCCGAGGAGGACTGCAATGCGTGGTTTCATCGTATTTGCCTTGATTCGAATTCAGTGGGTGCGGCGCAGATCGATCGCGATCGAGCCGACGATATAAACGAGCGCGCAGGCGCTGTAAAACTGCAGGACGACATCGAACGAGCCGGTGCGCTGCAGGATGAAGCCGGTAATCAGCGGAATCGAAATCCCGCCGATACTGCCCGCACAGTTCATGCACGCGCCGAGCAATCCGACGCGCCGCGGACTCGCGAGCAGCGAAGGGAGGCTCCAGTAGAGGCTGCCCCACATCAGCACGAACGCGGCGCCGCATAGCACCGCGACGGCCATGACCGCCGACGTGATCGACGGCAACGTCCAGAATACGGCAAGCGTCGTGAGGCCGGAGACGGTGATCATGCCCTTCACCACCTTGCCGCGCGAGAAGCCGTGGTTGCAGAGCGCATCGCAGAGGAAGCCGCCCGCGAGCGAACCGAGCGCGCCCGAAAGAAAGATGAAGAACGTCGACGTGCCGATTTGCTGAAGACTCAGGCCGCGCGCCTGCGTCAAGTAGCTCGGTCCCCACGTGAGCAGGCCGAAGAAGATCATCGCCCAGCTCATGCGGCCGACGCACATCGCGACCGCCGAGCGCACCGGAAACGCGGGTTCATCGATGTCGCCGCCAGCGCTGGCACTCGCAAGCGACGGCGCCCCTCCGCGAATATGGTCCAGCTCCGCCGCGTTCACGCCGGGGTGCTTCGCCGGATCGTCGCGCAGATAGCGCCACGCGAGCCAGCCACACGCGATCGTCGCGAGCCCGGCTGCGATGAACGCCATGCGCCACGAGCCGAAAATCAGGATCAGGTTCGAGATCGCGAGGCCGCCGATCGCCGCGCCGAGCGGCGAGCCCGCGTCCATCAACACGGCGCCGCGCGCCCGCTCGTGACGCGAGAGCCACAGTGCGTTGAGCTTGCTGCCGGCCGGAAAGAGCGGTGCTTCCGCGCCGCCAAGCCCGACGCGCAGGAACAGCATCGAGAGGCCGCCGGACGCGAAGCCGAGCAGCGTCTGGAACAGGCCCCACAGCACGGTCGCGGCCGCCACGACACGACGCGGCCCGAAGCGGTCGATCAGCCAGCCGCCCGGGATCTGCAACAGCGCATACGACCAGAAGAAGCTGGACAGAACGAGGCCCTGCATCGCCGGCGAAAGCGCGAACTCTTTCGCGATGGTGGGCATCGCGATCGAGAGCGAGATACGGTCGACGAGATTCACCAGCGTGATGAGGAACACCACGCCGAAGATGCGCCATCGCACGCTGGTCGCCTGTTCGGCGTGGACGGCGGGTGCGGCGCGTGCCTCGATTTGGGTTTGCATGACTGTCTCCGGTGTCGGCCACAGTTGGCGCTTTAGCGCTTACTGTGGCCCCATGCAGAGCATGTCGACGAGAGTTGGCGCTTCAGCGCCTTACTCTCGTCCCATGCAAGATGGTTGCTGGTTATCGTGTTGTACGTACAGCAAAGTCTCTATTCGATGATGTCGAAGTCGGCGAGATGCTTGTCGGACAGCGTGATGCCGAGTCCCGGCGTCTCGTCCGAGAGTTGCAGGTAGCCGTTCTCCGGCTGCGGCTCGCCGTCGAAGATGTAGTAGAAAAGCTCGTTGCCCACTTCGACATCGAACACCGGGAAGAACTCGGACATCGGACTCGCCGTGCTCGCCATCGTCAGGTGATAGTTGTGCATCTGGCCCGCGTGCGGGATCACCGGCACCGACCACGCCTCGGCCATCGCGTTGATCTTGCGCGCCGCCGTGATGCCGCCGACGCGGTTCGTGTCGTACTGGATCACGTCCACCGCGCGGCGTTCGAGCAGGTCCTTGAAGCCGTAGCTCGTGTACTCGTGCTCGCCGCCCGACACCGGGATGATGTTCATCTTCTTCAGTTCCTGATAACCCTCGACGTCATCGCCGATCACGGGCTCCTCGATCCAGCGCGGATTGAACTCAGCGAGACGCGGCAACATGCGGCGCGCGTATTCGAGCGTCCAGCCCATGTAGCACTCAAGCATGATGTCGATGTCATCGCCCGCGAGTTCGCGCAACAGGCGCACCTGTTCGAGGTTCTTCGCCATGCCCTTCGGGCCGTCCTTCGGACCGTAGCCGAAGCGCATCTTCATGGCGGTGAAGCCCTGGTCGAGATAGCCTTGCGCCTCGCCCAGGAACGCGTCGCGGTCGTCGTTGTTGTAGAGCTTCGACGCGTAGCACCAGATCTTCTCTTTCGTGCGGCCGCCGAGCAGCTTGAACACCGGCTTCTTCGCGGCCTTGCCCATAATGTCCCAAAGCGCGATATCGACCGCCGAGATCGCCGCCATGCCGATGCCCTTGCGACCCCATGCGAGCGTACGGCGATACATCTTCTGCCAGATGTATTCGTTGTCGAACGGGTCTTCACCGATCGCGATCGGCGCCAGGTATTCGTCGACGATCTGCTTCGCGATGCGCGGCGCGAGCGCGCAATTGCCGATGCCGATCGTGCCGTCGTCGCATTCGATTTCGACGACGAGCCAGCCGTGAAAGCGGAACGATCCCATAGCGTCGCCACGCTCGTAGAGGATATCGACGGCATTCGTGCAAAAGTGCGCCTGCGGAGGCACGACCTTGCCTTTCCATTCATAGACGCGTGTGCGGACGTGCTTGATCTTCATGTTCGTTCTCTCCTCGGTGATGGGCGATATGCGTGTGGGAGCGCTGCGCACAGGCTCGCGCGGGTGAATTGCATGACGTTGTCTCCTGCTTGCAGGCTATCCCTGGCGGGAGCCGTGCGTCGTTTTGATAGCTCGTAGTGTGCGAAAATATGCGATAACTGACCATTGAATAATTCGAATCGCTCTATTCCCTGGAGTTATCGCTCGAATGATCGCGCCCGCCTCAAGCATCCGCAAACGCCTGCGCCTGCGCCATCTGCAATTGATGGTCGCGCTCTCCGAAACCGAATCGCTCAGAAGCGCCGCCGACGAACTCGCGATGACGCAGCCCGCCGCGACAAAAGCCCTGAAGGAACTGGAAGATACGGTCGGCGTGTCGCTCTTCGTGCGGCACGCGCGCGGCATGGAGCCGACCATCTACGGCGAGGCGGTGATGCGCTATGCGCGCGTCGTGTTCGAGGACCTCGACGAACTGCGCGAGGAGCTTGCGGCGATCGAAGCGGGCGATATCGGCAAGGTGCGCATCGGCGCGGTGATGGCGCCGGCGCCGGATCTGCTGACGCGGGTGATCGTCGGACTGAAGGAGGCGCATCCGCGCTTGCAGATCAGCGTGCAGATCGATACGAGCGACGTGCTCGTGCAGGCGTTGCAGCAGGATCAGCTGGATATCGTGGTCGGACGCATTCCGTATGGGTTTCCCGCGCTCGATCTGAGCTTCGAGACGTTGTCGGAGGAGGCGCTGTCGATCGTCGCGCGGCCGGATCATCCGGTGGCAGGCGCTGCCGCGCGGCCGAAACTGGCTGACCTCGCGCAGTATCCGTGGATCGTGCAGCCGCATCCGAGCCCGATGCGGCAGGTCATCGATCAGACCTTTCGCGAGTCGCGCGTCGCGCCGCCGGTGAGCACGGTCGAAACCTCGTCGATTCTCACCACGCTCTCGCTTCTGCGCGACTCGGACATGCTCGCCGTGCTGCCGAGTTCGGTCGCGCAGTACTACGCGGCGCTCGATACGATCGTGTCGCTGCCCACGCCGCTGCGCGGGCGGCTCGCGCCCTACGGGCTGATCCTGCGCAAGAACCGCCGGATCACGCCGGCGACGCAACTCGTCATCGACGCGATACGGGCGGCTTGAAACACATCAATGGCCGAGCCGTTCTGCGAGTTCCAGGTCCGGCTCGCGCGCGACCTCTGTCGATCCGATCCCCGGATCGAGCGGAATATCCGGCCGCATGAAAAACGTCATCCCGATGCCGATCGCGAGCAGGCCGAGCGACCCGGCGAACGGCAGCGTCCAGCTTCCCGTGTGATCGACGACGAAGCCGAACACGATCGGCGAGAAGATGCCCGCGATGGCCGATCCCGCATTGACGAGCCCGCTTGCGATGCCGACGTGCTTCGGCGTGACGTCCATCGGCACGGCCCAGATCGGGCCGATCGTCATCTCGAGGAAGAAGAACGACAGGCTCATCGACGCCGCCATGATCGGGAGCGACTTCACGAACATCACCGGCGCGAGGAACACGAGCGCGCCGAGGAACGCGACGATGATCATGTTGCGCCGCGCCTTCACCACGCTGCCTGTGCGCCTGAGGATGCGGTCGCTCAGCACGCCGCCCGCCGTATTGCCGACCACGCCCGAGAGAAACACGCCCGCTGAAAACAGCGCCGAACTCTTGAGGTCGAGGCCGCGTCCGTGCATGAAGAAGGTCGGCAGCCACGTGAAGAACAGCCAGCCGGTCCAGCCATAGCAAAAGTAGACGATCATCGTCGGCCCGATGCGCTTGATGAGCCGCTTCCACGGCGTCGGCTCGCGCGTCTTTTCGATCACGACCTTGCCCGCGGGCGGCAACTCCGCTTCCTCATCGGCGGTCATGTGGCGATGCTTGCGCGGATTGTCGGCGAAGTACCACGCGTAGACGACGACCCACACCGCCGTCAGCACGCCGACGAGAATGAACGACGCGCGCCACGAGGCGAACGCGACGATCAGCGCAATCAGCGGCGGCGTGACTGCGTTGCCGAGCCGCGAGAACGAATGCGTGAGTCCCTGCACGAAGCCGCGCTTGCTCGCAGGGAACCAGTTCGTGAGCGCGCGCGCCTGCGCGGGCAGCGCCGCGCCTTCGCCGACGCCGAGCAGCATGCGCGCGCAGAACAGCGACACGACGCCGCCCGCGAAGCCCGTCGCCACCGTCGCGACGATCCAGATCGATGCGCAGACGGTCAGCGTCACCTTGGCGCCGAAGCGGTCGCTCACCCAGCCGCCGATCACCTGGCAGATCGCGTAGGTGTAGGCGAACGCCGCGAACACGAGGCCGACGTCGGTATTGGTGAGATGCAGGTCGTCGCGAATCAAGCCGGCCGCCGCCGAAAGATTCACGCGATCCAGGTACATGATGAACGACATCGCGCACATGATCGCGAGTATCGAACGGCTGACCTTCGGTCGATGGAACATCGTCTCCTCCTTGCGCCTCGGGGCGCTTGTTGATCTTCGTTCTGGTCATACGTCGTGGGGAAGGGACCGAAAATCCCGCTCCGTGGAGGCAAAGTCTCTTCAATTCAGCGATATCCGTCTATTGAATTTACTTGATGGGGCGATTCGCTGCGGTTATCGCTGCGCGCCAGATCGCGTCGCGGATTACCATGACGCATCGCGATATAAGTGAAGGGTTTGCCATGACTCCCACGTCCGAGAACCTTGCCCGACAGCGCGCGATCATCGAAGAACTGCGCGTCGCGCCTGATTTCGACGCCGAAATCGAACGCGAGCGCCGCGTGCGCTTCCTCGCCGATTACCTTGCCGCGCAAAACCTGCGCGCGTACGTGCTCGGCATCAGCGGCGGTGTCGATTCGAGCGCGGCGGGGCGGCTCGCGCAACTGGCCATCGAGCGGCTGCGCGCGGTCGGCTACGATGCGCGCTTCGTCGCGATGCGCCTGCCCTACGGCGAGCAGCGCGACGAAAGCGACGCGCAGCGCGCGCTCGCGTTCATCCGGCCGGATGAGACGCTCGTGGTCAACGTGAAGCCGGCGTCGGACGGCATGCTCGCTTCGCTGCTGGAAGGCGGTTTCTTTCCCGCCGATGATGCCCAGCAAGACTTCGTGCTCGGCAACATCAAGGCGCGCCAGCGGATGATCGCGCAATACGCGGCGGCTTCGGCGCGGCGAGGGTTGGTGATCGGCACGGATCACGCGGCGGAATCGGTGATGGGCTTTTTTACGAAGTTCGGCGATGGCGGCGCGGATCTCCTGCCGCTTTTCGGGCTGAACAAGCGGCGCGTGCGGGCGCTCGCCGCGCATATGGGCGCCGATGAAACGATATGGCGCAAGGTGCCGACCGCCGATCTCGAAACGCTCACGCCGCAAAAACCGGACGAGGACAGCTACGGCATCGCATACGAAGACATCGACGATTTTCTCGAAGGTAAGCCAGTCAGCGACGAGGTCTACGCGACGATCTTTCGCTTCTACGATTCGACGCGGCACAAGCGCGCCCTGCCGGTGATGATTTACGACTGAACGGCGTCTGGGTCAGGTTCGCGGATTGCGGTTCAGGTGAATGACTGAACACAATCGAAAGGCCTGAGCGTGCTTGCCATCATCATCCCCGCACATAACGAAGCGGCTTGCATCGGCGCATGTCTCGCGGCGGCTTTCGTCGCGGCGAGTCATCCGGCGCTGCTGGGCGAGGCTGCGCGCGTGATCGTCGTGTCCGACGCCTGCACCGACGACACGAGCGAAATTTCCCGCACAGCCGGCGCTGACGTGATCGAAGTGACGACGCGCAATGTCGGCTTCGCCCGCGCCGAAGGGGCGCGCTTCGCGCTCACGCTCAGCGCCCGCTGGCTCGCCTTCACCGATGCCGATAGCCTCGTCGCGCCCGATTGGCTCGCGAGACAGCTCGAATGCGCGTCGGATGCGGTGTGCGGCGTGGTGTGCGTCGAGGATTGGGGCTGCCATCATCCACAAGTGAGCGAACAGCTTCGCGAGCATTTCGCGCTCAGCTATTTTCACGACGAAGGTCATCACCATGTGCACGGCGCGAACTTTGGCGTGTCGTCGGAAGCGTATTTGCGCGCGGGCGGGTTCGCCGCGATGCACAGCGGCGAGGACTCCGCACTCGTGGCCGCGTTGATCGCGAGCGGCGCACGCATCGCGTGGAGCGCCGGGCCACGCGTGGTGACGAGTTCACGCACGGACTTCAGGGCACCCGGCGGCTTCGGCGCGATTTTGCTCGATGTCACGCGGTCGTATGAGGCAGGGCAGCCGGTCGGCGGGTTGAGCCGCGAGGATTTGCCGTTGTTGCGGTGAGCGGCTTGATTGTGCAAAGGGTTGCTGCACAATTCCGGCACCGGCCACCCTCATCCCGCCGTTACCAACTCGAGCGGCGTCGCGATATAGGGCGACAAATCCCGCTGCTTTCTCCCTTCCGCTAACGCTTTCAACGCGACATCGATCCCGAAAACCGCCTGCTTCGCCGCAAACTGCTCGACGGTTGCGAGCACCGATCCGTCCGCGAGCAACGGCCGGATCTGATCGATATTGTTATACCCCGTCACAAAAACCCTGCCCTTCTTCCCCGTCGCGCGCACGACCGCCGCCGCCCCGATCGCGATATTGTCGTTTGCGCACACCAGCGCGCGAATCCCCGGATGCGCGTTCAGCATCGCCAGCCCGTGCACCCGGCCGCTGCCGACGCTCCAGTCACCCGACTCGACCGCGACGATCCGCGCCCCCGCCGCCTCCAGCGCGTCCCGGAACCCCACCGTACGATCCTTCGAATTGCGATCGGCGGCAGCGCCTTCGATGATTCCTACCTCGTCCCCCCGCGTCAGCCGCTGCGCCAGATACTGCGCCACGAGCCGCGCGCCCCGGCGGCTATCCGGCCCGACGAACGGTATGGAGACATTCGCCGCGTCCTGCGCGGCATCGTCGAAAGGATTGTCGATCGCGATCACGATGATCCCCGCTGCGATCGCCTTCGCGACGACCGGGACGATCGCGGTCGAGTCCGTCGGCGCGATGACGATCGCGTTCGTCTTCGCGCCAATCAATTCATCGACAATGCGAATTTGCTGCGCCGTGCCGCCTTCCGTCGCGGTGCCGCTCGCCGTGAGGTCGAGTTGCGACGCGTAGTGGCGTTGGTAATTCTTCGCGCCTTCGAGCATCGTGACAACGAACGGATCGTCGAGCGACTTCATGACGAGGGCGACGTCGAACTTGCGGTCGGCGAACGCCCGGGCGTGCGGCACGATGCCGATCCCGAGCGCCGCGATGGCGGACGCGGCGAGCACGCGGCGGCGAAGAATGCATGTCATGTGGGAGCCGAATCGTTGTACTTCGCGTGCCAGACGCAAAAGCTCATTGTCCCACCCCGCAACAGCGGTGTTCCATTCTGCAACAGCGTGCAACACCCGCGTCAGGCGTCCTCATCGCCCGCCGGCCGCCCGGACGAGACCCTGCGATAAATCGTATTGCGCGAGATGCCCAGCGAGCGCGCCGCCGCCGACACGTTGCCGTGGTGCTTCGCCAGCGCCGCCGTGATCGCCGCGGCGGTGAACGCGTGCAGGTCGGCATCGGCGGCGACGGGCGCCGCGCAAGGTTCCGCGGACGCCACCCGCCCCCGGTCGATGTCGTCGAGAAAATCGTCGGGCAGGTGTTCGATGCGGATTTCGCCGTCCGCATCGACCATTGCGGCCGCCGTGCGCAGCAGGTTGCCGAGCTGCCGGAAATTGCCCGGCCAGCGGCATTGCTCGAAAAGACGCATCACGTCGGGCGCAATCGACAAAGGCGCACCGCACGACTCCGTTTGCAGCATCCGCTCGACCACGGCGTGCAAGTCGGAGCGTTCGCGCAGCGGCGGCAGTTTCACGACGAGTCCGTTCAGCCGGTAATACAGGTCTTCGCGGAACCGGTTGGCGGCGATCATTTCGCGCAAATCGCAATGCGTCGCGCAGATGATCGCGATATCGACCGGTATTGATTTCGCCGACCCGAGCGGATTCACGAGCCGTTCCTGCAATACGCGCAGCAGGCGCACTTGCAGCGGATACGGCATGTCGCCGATTTCATCGAGAAAGAGCGTGCCACCGTTTGCCTGTAAGAGCTTGCCGGTCGCGCCCTTGCGCCGCGCGCCCGTAAAGGCGCCTTCCTCGTAGCCGAAAAGCTCGGATTCGATCAGCGTCTCCGGAATCGACGCGCAATTCACCGCGACGAACGGCCCCGACGCGCGCGGCGAATCGTGATGGATCGCCTGCGCGAGCAACTCCTTGCCGGTGCCGGTTTCGCCGGAAATCAGGATCGGGATGTCCCGGTCGATCACCTTGCGGACCTTCGTGATCACCGCCGCGACGCGCGCGTCGCCGGTATTGAGCCGGGCGAGGCCGCCGCCTTTCACGCCGTTCGCAGGCGCCGATGCAGCCGGACGCGGCGCGGCTTGCGGCGCGCGCACCGTGGCGCCCGACGCCACCGTTTCGCGCCGATACTCGACGTTCGCGCTGACGACGATCCCGTCGGGCAGGCACAACGAGATCGGCCGGCCGTGGCTGCTGCGCATGCGGTCGATCAGTTGCGACACAGTCGTGCCGAACAGCGACGACATCGTGTGCGCGCGCAGCGCCGCGAGCGGCAGGCCGAGCTGGAACTGCGCGCTGCGATTCGCCGACAGAAATCGCCCGTCGCACGTGAACGCGACCATGCCTTCCATCAGCGTGCCGAGAAACTCGGCGCGTCCGTGAAAGCCGATGCGCAGCGTTTCCCCGAACGTACTCGCGAACAGATGGTTTTCGATCATCTGCACCGACATTTTCGCGAGCGCCATCGTGTGCTGGTGATAGCTGCGGTGGTCGCCGGTCACGTCGAGCACGCCGATCAGCTCGCCGTACGGATCGAGGATCGGCACGCTGGAGCAGGTCAGGAAGCGGTTCGCGGCGAGGTAATGCTGCTCGCCGTGCACGACCATCGGGCTGCGTTCGGCGATTGCCGTGCCGATCGCGTTCGTGCCCTGCCGGTCCTCGGCCCAGTTGGCGCCCGGCCGCAGCGCGACTTTCTCGGCGCGGCGCAGGAATTCGTCGTCGCCTGTTGAATGCAGGACGAGCCCTTGCGCATCGGTCAGCACGATCATGCTCTGCGTGTTGACGATCTGCTCCTGCAACGTCGCCATGACGGGCAGCGCGTGCACGCAGAGCACGCGGTTCTGCTCGAGCTTCAGGTTCAACTCGGCGATAGGCAGGATGTCGTAGTCGGGTGCGCCGGACGTCACCAGTCCGAAGGCCTCCGAGCGCTGATGCGATGTGCAGATCGAAGGCGCGAGCCACGCGGACTCACCCAGCGCGGCGATGTGACGGCCGGCATCGTTATGCATTGTCTCCTCCAGCTTTCTGGATTTCGGTCTGACGCCAAAATCGTCTGAAAGCAACAAAAGCAAGTTGCACGCCATCGGGCGGTGGGTGCGGTCGGGCTTTGGCGCGTCTTGCGTGGGGATTGCGTTGTGTTCAGGGCAGTGTAGCGCGCCAGATGGGATGGCGCGATCGGGGTAAAAACCCGTCAGCGCGTGTCGGCGCGCCGCCAACAGTCGGCGGCGGGTGTTGGCACAGGCACGCCACATTCGATCTGCACCAAGTCTCCGGAGAGCCGGAATAACCATTCAAATCAAACGCTTACGGATCGTTATCAAATTGGCACGGCCTGTGCACTGTCTGTCGCAAGCCGGCGTTGCTTCTGAACCGCACCGGCAGCCACATCGCCGGGAGTTCACATGCCGCTTGCTCGACTGTTCCGCTGTTTGCTGCTGCTTCTGCCATTGGCCGCGCCCCTCACGGCAAACGCGACGACGGCGCACAGCGAATCGTCTGCAAGTCCGCTGGAAGTCGGCATCCGCCGCCTGAACGCCGCCACCTGGTGGGAAGCGAACCGCAAGATCCGCCCGGAACTTGCGCAGGTGGGCGACCTGATGTTTCTCCTCCCGCTCGCCGATGAAAAGCTCCAGCCGTCATCCGATGCCATCGGCCGCGTGCAGCGTCTGCGTGACGCCCTGCGCACCCATCTGACGCGGCGCCCCGCTGGCTGGAATCTGCTCGTCGCGCAAGTCCGCGACCAGCGCGCGAAGTCCGGCGACGCCGCCGCCGCGCTGCTCGCGAATTCGCTGATCAACGAAATACGCTACCGCGACGGCACCGACGGCACGTACTACGCGCCGACGCGTTTTTTTGCGGAAAGCGGCGTGTGCAAGGATTTCGCGGTCGCGAAGTATTTGCTGCTGCGCGATGCGGGCGTCGAGATCGCACGGTTGCGGCTCGTGTCGCTCGCGCCGCGCTATAACAACACGCCGGACGACTGGCACGTGATCCTCGTCGTCCAGGCCGACGGGCAGAGCGAGCCGCTCGCGCTCGATTCGCCGTCGTCAGCGCCTGCCCGGCGTCCCGGCGAAGCGAGCGCCGAAAGCGGCCCGTCGGCGCTGCTCGGCGCGATCCTCGTCGGCCGCAAGCCCGCCGATGCCGTGTTGCGCGCGCCGTCAGGTCCGCTGCTCGTGGCCCTGAGCCGCTCGGGCCAGGCCGAGCGCCCGCTGGCGACAGTGTTCAACGAGCAAGGCAGCCGCTCCTTCGAACGCGATGCCCCTGGCGCCGCGCGCCGGCCTTCGGGTGTGGCGCGCAGCGCCCGCCCGACGTACGTGGATGGCCTGGGCCAGCCGTGGCGCGTCGACGGTTCGGGTACGTTCCCGAAATGGCGCGTCGCCACCGACGACGACCGTTCGGCACTGCTGCGCGTGGCTTCCCGTTGACACATTGATTCGCATTGATCGCGCGTTGTCCGCGTTGATCGCGTCGATCGCGCCCTCAAACCGAGCGACGAATCTCCGCCACGCCGAATGCCGCGAGCGCGAATCCCGCGACCCGGTCGATCAGACGCCGCACGCGCGCGCCGAGCGCATGGCGCGCGCCCGACACCATCGCGACCAGCACGCACCACCACGCGATCGAGCCGCAAAACACGCCGAGCACGGTCGTCAGCGCGACGCTGGACGAGAACGGCCCGCGCGGCGCGAGCGTCGCGAACAGCGCGGCGAACATGATGATCGTCTGCGGATTGGTGAGCGTGAGCAACAGCGAGCTGGCAAACGCGCGCGCCGTGCCGGCGGACGCGCCGTTCATGGCGGCGGCATCGTCGGCGGGTTTTTGCAGGAACGTGCGGATGCCCAGATAGAGCAAAAAGAGCCCGGCGACGAGATGCAGCGGCTTGTCGTAGGCGAGCATGAATTGCGAGACACTGACCATCCCGAGCGCGGCGACGAGCCCGTAGATCGCATCGCCGCACGCGATGCCGAAGCCGATCGCAAGCCCCGCGCGCGGCCCTTCGGCGAGCGCGCGGCGGATGCAGAGCATGCCCATTGGTCCGACGGGCGCGGCGACCGCGAGCCCCACGCCCGCAGCGGTAAAAAAGAGACCTGCACTGGGCATGGGCGCTCCTGATAGTTCTTATTGATGATCGCGGCGTTCAGGCCGCATCCGGCTCGATGCCGAGTTCCTTCGCCATCCGCTCGACCATCGCCTGCAAGCGGTCCACTTTTGCCGAAAGCTGCTTCTGCTCGGCGCGCAGTGCATCGATTTCGGCGAACGACGCGGCGGCATCGTCGGAAGAGGATGAAGCCGAAGCCGCGGCGCGCTCGCGCAGTTCCTCGATGTTCACCTCGCCGCACAGCAGATGCATCCAGCGGCTCTCGCGCTCGCCCGGCACGCGCGGCAGCTTGATCACGTAGGGCCGCTCGCGCTCGGCGAGTTCATCGAGAAAGCTCTCGACTGACGAGACATCGGCGAAACCGTGCAGGCGCGTCGTAGCGGTGCGCAGTTCGGCGGCGGTTTGCGGGCCGCGCAGCAGCAGCGCCGTGAGCAGCGCGACCGCCTGGCTCGGCACGCCGAGCACGCGGCCCATGTTGTGCTCGAAGCGCGGCACGCGACTGCTGCTGCCTTCCAGCACGAGGCTCAGACGCTTGAGACTGTCGATGGCGGCGACCACGTCGCTTTCGGTCACGTTCATCACGGGCGAACGCGCCGTCTTCTGGTTGCAGCCGGACGTCAGCGAATTCAGCGAAAGCGGATACGTATCGGGAACGGTGAGCTGCTTCTCGACCAGCACCCCGACGACGCGCCCTTCGAGCGGTGTCAGCGGGCGGATCGCGCGGGGGGAATAAGTGTCGGCGGTGGAGTTCATGTCGGTTCGATACGGACGAGGCTGCGGGCTAATATGATAGCCGTCGCAGACGGGGAAAGCGGCTCTGGAAAGTACCGGGTTGGGCGATTGGATGTGCGGCGGATCGATGGTCTGCTTTCTCGCGGCTTGTTCGTCTGATACCGCGTCGCTTCGCACGAGTCGTGGCCGCGCGCGAGGCTCGGAGGTTCTATCCAGGCTGAACATGCGTCCGTTGCGCTGGATGCGGCGTCATGCGATGCCGGGAGGTCCAGCGCCGAGGCAAATCAGCGCTCGGCGCCACGAAGTGCACGCAGAAGCCCTAATCCACCGGCGATAACGCCGTGCCACCAGTGAACCTCAGGACTCCGCCCTTGGCCGTCGCGAGCGCGATTCGGCGCGCAGGCGGCAGCGCCGCCGTTCAGTGCTCGGTGCCCGATGCCGTCGTTTTCCGCGGCCGACGCGCACGCGACGCCGATTTGCGCACTGGCTTGGCGGCTTGCACAGAGACGTCGGCGTCGCTGGACTGCGGCGCTTCGGCTGCCGTCGAACCAGCCGCGGCCGCGTCGTGCGACGTGTCGTCCGAGCGCGCGCCAGCCTTTTTCGCAGCCGTCTTGCGTCCGCGACGCGCCGCCGCCGGTTTCTTCGCCTTCTGCTTCGGCTCCTCGACGAGTCCCGCTTCTCCCGACGACACCTCCAGTTCCTCTTCCTCCTGCGCAGCAAATACCCAACGCTCTTCGGTCTGCGCTTCCTGAGGCTCTTCCTCTTGCTCCGCAAAGACCCAGGGCTCTTCCGATTGCGCTACCTGCGGCTCATCTTCCTGCGCTGCGAAGACCCAAGGCTCCTCCGTCTCCGGTTCGGGCAGATCGGTCCAAGCCTGCATCGTGTCGGTTTCATCGGCTGGTTGGGGCGTTTCACTCTTAGCCGCCATCGTTTCCGCAGCCACCGGCGCCTGCTGACGCCCATCGCGCCCCTTGCGCCGATTGCCGCGCTGTTCTGCTTGCGGCTGCGCGCCGCCCTCGTCTTCGAAAGTCGCGGCCCTCGGTGCTTCCGTGTGCCCATCGCGCGCGTTCCGCCGATTACCGCGTTGTTCCTGCGCACCGCCCTCGTCCTCGGCCCGGGGCACGTCCGCCCGCCCACCGCGGCCCTTGCGCCGATTCCCGCCCTGCTCCGCCCTCGCCGCCGCAGCCTCCTCGACATCCGCGGCCGCCTGCCGCGCCGGCTCCGCTCCGCCCCCGCGATAAACAAAAGCGCCCGACTTCTCATCCCGCCCCACTTCGAGCAGCCCGCGCGCCTGCGCCTCGTCGAGCAGATTCCCGAACGCGCGGAAGCCAAAATACGATTCGCTGAAATCCGGCTTGCGCCGCTTGATCGCGCTCTTGAGCACCGACGCCCAGATCTTCCCGCTCTCGCCGCGCTCGGAGGCGAGCGCGTCGTACGTCTCGACCGCGATCGCGATCGCCTGCGCCTTGCGCGCTTCGATCTCGTGCTTCTGCTGCCGATTTTCATCGCCGGTGCGCTTGGCGCGCGCGCTCGAATCGCTGGCTTCGCGCGCAGCGCTCGCCTCGCGCTTGGCGATCGCGCGCTGCTGCTCGCGCACGAGGTCGTCGTAGAAGATGAATTCGTCGCAATTGGCGACGAGCAGATCGGACGTCGAATTCTTCACGCCCACGCCGATCACCTTCTTCGCGTTCTCGCGCAGCTTCGAGACGAGCGGCGAGAAATCCGAGTCCCCGCTGATGATGACGAACGTATCGACGTGCGACTTCGTGTAACAAAGATCGAGCGCATCGACGACGAGCCGGATATCCGCCGAATTCTTCCCCGACTGGCGCACGTGCGGAATCTCGATCAGTTCGAAACTCGCCTCGTGCATCGACGCCTTGAAGGTCTTGTAGCGATCCCAGTCGCAATAAGCCTTCTTCACGACGATGCTGCCCTTCAGCAGCAGCCGCTCCAGCACTGGCTTGATATCGAATTTGTCGTACTTCGCGTCGCGCACGCCGAGCGCCACGTTTTCGAAGTCGCAAAACAGCGCCATGCTGACGCTTTCCTGAGGTGAGGGCATGAGTTCTCCAGCCGTGGGCCGCGCTGCCGCCGCAAGTGCCCGAGTTGTGTCTGCGCCATGCGCCGCACGGATCGAACCCGGGCGCCGCGCATCCTGAAATTGCGCCCATGATAGCCCCTCGCGCATGTCGCGCTGAGCGGGCGCCGCGCCGGTGGAGCGGCGATGACGTGTATCATCGCGTCCATCCCGCATTTTTTCCGCTTTTGCCGCGCGTCGCGCGGCGGCCTTCGCGTGTTTGCTCCGCACCGGGCCGCGAGCCTGCCTTGCGCGAGCGCCGGGCGGACGAACCCACGTTTTCATCGACACCATGCCAGTCTCCGAACTCAAACGCCGCCGCACGTTCGCGGTCATTTCCCACCCCGACGCGGGCAAGACGACGCTCACCGAAAAACTGCTGTTGTTTTCGGGCGCGATCCAGATCGCCGGCACCGTGAAGGGCCGCAAGAGCAATCGCTACGCGACCTCCGACTGGATGGACATCGAAAAGCAGCGCGGCATTTCGGTCGCGAGCTCGGTGATGCAGTTCGAATACGGCGGGGCCGTCATCAACCTGCTCGACACCCCGGGCCACGAGGACTTTTCGGAAGACACGTACCGCGTGCTGACGGCCGTCGATGCCGCCGTGATGGTGATCGACGGCGCGAACGGCGTCGAAGCGCAAACGCTCAAGCTGCTCGAAGTCTGCCGCGCGCGCCGCACGCCGATTCTCACGTTCATCAACAAGCTCGACCGCGAAGTGCGCCAGCCGCTCGAACTGCTCGACGAGATCGAGCAGCATCTGGGCGTCGCCGCCGTCCCGTTCACCTGGCCGATCGGCATGGGCAAGGACTTCCAGGGCGTCTACGACATCCAGCGCGATCAGGTGCGCCTGTTCCGTCCGGGCCAGGACAAGGCCGGCGGGGAAGTCGAAACCCTGCAGGCGCTCGGCGACGAAGAGGGTGAACGCCGCTTCGGCCCGGCCTGGGCGCGGGCGAAAGAAGAAATCGACCTGATTACGGGCGCCACGCACGCGCTCGATCGCGAGGCATTTCTCCGAGGCCAGCAGTCGCCGGTGCTGTTCGGCTCGGCAATCAACAACTTCGGCGTGAAGGAAATTCTCGACGCGCTCGTCGACCTCGCGCCGCCGCCGTCGATGCGCATGACCGTCCAGCGTCCGGTGCTGCCGGAAGAGCCGAAGTTCACGGGCGTCGTGTTCAAGGTGCAGGCGAACATGGATCTGGCGCACCGTGACCGCGTCGCGTTCATCCGCGTCTGTTCGGGCCGCTTCGAGCGCGGCATGGCGCTGAAAGTGACGCGCTCGGCGAAAACGTTTCGCGCGAACAACGTGGTGACGTTCCTGTCGCAGCGGCGCGAGACAGTGAGCGAGGCGTATCCGGGCGACATCATCGGCATCCCCAATCACGGCACGCTGCGCCTCGGCGACACGCTGACCGAAGGCGAGGAACTCCAGTTCACCGGGCTGCCGTTCTTCGCTCCGGAAATCTTCCAGACGGTCGAAGTCGTCGATCCCATGCGCGCGAAGCAACTCGGCGAGGCGCTCAACCAGTTCGGCGACGAAGGCGCGATCCAGGTGTTTCGCCCGGTGCTCGGCGGCTCGATCATTCTCGGCGCGGTCGGGCAACTGCAGTTCGAAGTGGTGTCGCATCGGCTGGCGGCGGAATACAAGGTCGATGTGCGGATCATGCCGGCGCGTTATCGCATGTCCCGCTGGGTGACCTGCGACGACGCCGCCGAACTGCGCCGCTTCACCGATGCCTATTCGGCGCGGATCGCGCTGGATGCGTCGAATGCGCCGACTTACCTTGCGTCGCATATCTCGGAAATCGAGGTCGCGCAGAAGGCGTGGCCGAAGATCGTGTTCAACGAATTGCGCGAGCATTCGGGCGCGCCGTTCCGCAAGGCGATGTAAGAGACTCGTTCGCCGAAAAACGGGGGAAGCGGCTAGGTGAGCGCTTCCCCCGTCAGCTTTTGAAGTGCAACGAATCGAGCAATTCGGACAGTCCGAGCCAGAGGATCTGCACGCCGATGCAGAAGATCACGAAGGCGAAGAGCCGCATCGCGACCTGCGTGCCGACGGTGCCGAGCAGCCGTTCGAGGTGTCCCGAAAAGCGCACGCACACGAAGATGCTCGCGCACAGGATGACGAGCGCGACGCCCACGCCGATCAGATGCACGGGGAGCAGCCCCTCGCGCGGCGAGCCGGTCCCGAGGGCGATCGCCACGGCGATGGCGCCCGGCCCGACGGTAATCGGCAGCGTCAGCGGATAAAACGACTTCGCGCGTATCGATGCGCTGCGATTCGGCGTGGGCGTCGGCTCGGCGTCCTGTTCGTCGGGCGCCTGGAGCAGGTTCCAGCCCGCCATCGCGATGATGATGCCGCCCGCGACGCGCAGCACCGGTATCGAAATCCCGAAGAACGACAGGACATAAGCGCCCACCGAGAGTGACGCGAGCAGGATCGCGAAACTGTTGATCGAGATGCGGCGCGCGATTTCGCTGCGCTCGGCTTCGGTCGCGTGCGGGATCATGCTCAGGACGATTAGCGCGGTGGCCGGCGGATTGATGATCGGAAAGAGTCCGGCGACGATCACGAGGACCGTCTTCGTGAATTCGTTGAGCATGCGGTTTTCCTTTTTTTGCGTTTGTTCGACGCCCGCTGAGGTTCAAACCCTACGCCACTCGCACGATCATCCGCTGCACCCGCTTACCCGACGACACGCTCGTCTCGTCCTTGTCGAACAGAACGACCGCGCCGGCCGCCAAAGCATCGAGCACGATCTGCTTGTCGAACGCGGCATACAGTCGCCCGGCTGAATCCCGCTGCGACGCTTGTTCCGTGACCCGCCAACTCAGAAAAATCGTCCCGCCCGGCTTGAGCAGCGCGAGGAGATTTTGAACGGCCAAGCCAATTACTTCCGGCTCCAGATGCATGACAACCGTCTCGCAAAGCACATTCTCATACCGGCCCCGCTCGACGCACTCCAACTCAGGCAGCCTGGCCAGCTCGAAAGAAAGTGACGGATACGCCCGCCGCGCCTCGTCGAGCAGACTTTCGGACGCATCGAAGCCGCTCGCATCGAAACCGTTCGTCGCGAGCCACGCCACGTCGCGACCCGCTCCGCAGCCGATATCCGCAGTCGGCCCCGGCCGGAAGTAACGCGTCAACAGGGCGTACATGTCGTCCGGCGCAGGCTGCTCGCACCATTGCCGCGCGTAGCCGGACGCATCGGCGCCATAAGCCTGAAGGGTGCGTGTATCCATCTCGTAATGTCCTTTCAAAACATAACCGACCCCGCCGACAAGCAATATAGCCGCGCCTCCCCGCCGATTACCATATCGATAGCTTGCTAACGAATTTATCTCAAAATATAATGCGCGCCATGCAAAATTCCGACGCATTGCGCCTCGCCGTGAGCAGCACGCTCGTCATGGCCGCCCGTCAGTGGCGCCGCGCGAGCCACGGCCTGCTCGCCGCCTACAACGTCTCCGAGGCGTGCGCGGCGCCGCTTTTGATCGCCGGACGCCTCGGCGCGAGCGTGCGCCAGGTGACGCTCGCGGAGCACGTAGGCATCGAAGGGCCGTCGCTCGTGCGGCTGCTCGACCAGCTTTGCGCCGCCGGCCTGATGCGCCGCGACGAAGACCCCGACGACCGCCGCGCGAAAACGATCTCGCTCACCGACGAAGGCCGCGCGATCACCGCCACCATCGAAAAGGAACTGACCGGCCTGCGCGCCGAAGTCCTCGAAGGCGTGAGCCGCGCCGATCTCGAAGCGACGCTGCGCGTGCTGAACCTGTTCAATGCATCGAAACGCGTCGCGACACCCAAGCGCGCCGCCGCCACCCGCGACGACAGCGCAAGCGCTTCCAAACGCCCGGGCACCGCACCATGACGCTCCCGTCCGCGCGCGACTGGCTGTTTTCGCTCAAGACGTTCACCGCATCGATGCTGGCGCTCTATATCGCGCTGCGGCTTGAATTGCCGCGTCCGTACTGGGCGATGGCGACGGTCTACATCGTGTCGAATCCGTTCGTCGGCGCGACGCGTTCGAAGGCGCTCTACCGCGCGCTCGGGACGATGCTCGGCGCGGCGGCGGCCGTGCTTTTCGTGCCGCCGTTCGTGGAATCGCCGTATATCTTCAGCTTCGTCGTCGCGATGTGGACGGGCACGCTGCTCTATCTCGCGATTTCCGACCGCACTGCGCGCAGCTACGTCTTCATGCTGGCGGGCTACACGCTGCCGCTGATCGCGCTGCCCGCCGTGACGAACCCGACCGGCGTCTTCGATCTCGCCATCACGCGGACCGAGGAGATCCTGCTCGGCATCGTGTGCGCGAGCGTCGTGGGCGGCGCGGTGTTTCCGAACCGGCTCGCGCCGTCGCTCGTCGAACGCACCGATGCCTGGTTTCGCGACGCCGCGTTCTACGTGAAGGAGACGCTCTCCGGCCGCATCGCGGGCCAGGCGATTTCGGCGAGTCGTCAGCGGCTCGCGACGATGGTCAACCAGCTCGAATTCCTGCTGAGTCAGCTCGCCTACGACCACACGCGTCCCGACATCCTCGAACGCGCGCACGCGTTGCGCGGAAGAATGCAGTTGCTGCTGCCGATCGTCTCCGCGCTCGCCGATCCGCTGATCGCGCTGCTCGGTGGCGCGCAGGCGCGGCCGGCGGGGCTGGAGGCGCTGCTCGCGGATGTCGTCAAATGGTTCGACGCCCCGCTCGCCCAGGACGACGATGCCGCCGCCGACCGTCTGCGCGAACGCATCGCCGCGCTCGAACCGCAGACGGCCGAACTCACGACTTGGGACGGGGCGCTGCTTTCAAGCGCGCTCTGGCGGCTGCGGCAGGTGGTTGACGTGTGGCAGGACTGTCGCGCGCTGCGCTCGCTGATCGCGCGTGAAGCGGGCGTGTGGCGTCCGCGCTTTCGGCACTGGCGGCTCGGCGGGTCGGAGCGCTATTTCGACCGCGGGATGCTGCTGTTTTCGGCGGGATCGGCGGTGGCGGCGATTTTCGTCGCTTCGAGTGTTTGGATCAGCTCGGGCTGGCAGGACGGCGCCGCGGCGGTGTCGCTCGCAGCGGTCGCATGCTGCTTTTTCGCCGCGCTCGACGAACCCGCGCCGCAGGTCTTCGCCTTCTTCGTCTGGACGTGCGCGAGCGTCGTGCTGGCGGGGCTCTACCTCTTCGTGATCTTGCCGAACGTGCACGATTTCGCGATGCTCGTCGTGATGTTCGCGGTGCCGTTCATCATCGTCGGCACGCTGATTCCGCGCCCGCAGTTCAATCTCGCGACGATGCTCGTCGCCGTCAACACGGCGTCGTTCATCAGCATCCAGAGCGCTTACGAAGCCAATTTCCTGACCTTCCTGAACAGTAATCTCGCGGGGCCGGCGGGGCTGTTGTTCGCGTTCATCTGGACGCGTGTGACGCGTCCGTTCGGCGCCGAGCTCGCGGCCGCGCGGCTGATGCGATCCAGTTGGCAGGATGTGGCGCTCGCCACCGCGACGCCGCCCGGCGGCGATCAGCGCAACCTCGCCGCGCGCATGCTCGACCGGTTGATGCAGCTCATCCCGCGCCTCGCGGCCACGGACGACCATCGCCATCCGTCGATCGAAAGTTTTCGCGATTTGCGCGTCGCGTTCAATGCGCTGGACCTGCTTCGTGTGCGGCGGCGCGCGGGCGATGAGGTCGGGGCTTCGATCGATAGCGTGCTGGTTGGCGTGCGCGAGCATTACAACCGCTGCGCCGCGCGTCGCGTGCGGCAGGCGGTGCCGGAGAGTTTGCAGACGGCGATCGATGCGGCGATGGCGCGGGTGTCGCGGGCGGAGGTGCGCGAGGAGACCGGGGCGGCGGCACCAGTCGAACCTCCGGCACCCGCCGCGCCTGCTGGACCTTCGAAGCCCGCTGAGTCTGCTCCTGCTGCTCCGGCCGGGCCTATCGTGCCTCCCGTACCTGCCGAACCTGCCGAGCCTGCCGCACCTGCCGCACCTGCCGCACCTGCCGAGCCTGCCGAGCCTGCCGCACCTGCCGAGCCCGTCGAGCCTGTCGAGCCCACCGAACCTGCCGCGCCCACAACGCCCCCGCCGCTCCCCACCCGCTACCTCCGCGACGCACTCCACGCGCTCGTCGGCATGCGACTGTCGCTGTTCCCGCAACTGAGCGGCGTGTCGGGCCCCGCTCGTCCGGAGGCACAGGCATGACCCGTTCGCGCAAAACAAGCCAAAGCGCAAGGACCGCCCGATGATCGGCGAAATCGATATCTTCGGCGTCTTCGTGCCGGCCGTGCTCGTGCTGATGCTCATCGCTTACCTGGTCAATCTCGCGATCCGCACGGTCCTCGCGCGCACCGGTTTCTACCGCTTTGTCTGGCATCGCTCGATCTTCGATCTCGGCATCTACGTGCTCGTGCTCGGCGCTGTCGTCGTTCTTTCCCATCGGTTCATGACGTGAATAAAACCTGGCTCTCCGTTGGACGCATCCTTCTTACGCTCGTCGTCGTGGCGGCTGCGGCATTCGTGCTGTGGCGCCTCGTCGGCTATTACATGTTCGCGCCCTGGACGCGCGACGGCCACGTGCGCGCCGATGTCGTGCAGGTCGCGCCAGACGTCGGCGGGCTGATCGTGCAGGTCGATGTCGTCGATAACCAGGCCGTCGCACGCGGCCAGGCGCTCTTCGTGATCGATCAGGCGCGCTACACGCTCGCGCTGCGTCAGGCGCAAGCGACCGCGCAGCAGCGTCGCGCGACGCTCGACCAGGCACGCCGCGAGGACGCGCGCAACCGCACGCTCGGCGATCTCGTCGCGCGCGAGGCGACCGAGGAGACGCGCGCCCGCGTGCAGCAGGCGGAAGCCGCGCTCGCCGACGCGGAAGTCGCCATCGATACTGCGCGGCTGAACCTGCAGCGCACGACGATCGTGAGCCCCGTCGACGGCTATCTGAACGACCGCGCGCCGCGCGCCGGCGAATATGTGACGGCGAGCCGGCCGGTGCTGTCGGTGGTGGACATGCATTCGTTTCGCGTCGATGGCTACTTCGAGGAGACGAAGCTGCGCGGCATCGATATCGGGCAGCCGGTGGATATCGAGGTGATGGGCGAGCCGGGCGTGCTGCGCGGGCACGTGCAGAGCATCGTCGCGGGGATCGAGGACCGTGACCGCACGCAGGGGTCGAATTTGCTGCCGAACGTGAATCCGGCGTTTAGCTGGGTGCGGCTGGCGCAGCGGATTCCGGTGCGCGTCGCGCTCGACGAGGTGCCGGCTGATTTCAGGATGATCGCGGGTCGGACGGCGACGGTGTCGGTACGGGGGCTTGCGCCTTCGTTGAGTGGTGGGCAGGGTGCTTCTGCGGTGGGGGTGGCGGGTTCTGCTAGTTCTGCCGGGTCGGCTGGTTCTGCCGGTTCTGCTGGCTCGACCGGCTCAGTGGGTTTACCGGGTTCGGGTGGCTCGACGGGTTCAACGGGTTCAACGGGTTCAATGGGCTCGGCTGGCTCGGCTGGCTCGGCTGGCTCGGCTGGCTCGACGGTTTCGCCAAGCCCATCGGCTCCGGCCAGCGCATCGGCCGGCCACGCCACCTCAGCCCAACCCGCTCCGGACTCCAAGCGATGAACGCCCCGCGCGCCCTCGCCCTCCTGCCGCTGGTGTGCGCGCTTGCCGCGTGCATCACAGTCGGCCCGGACTACAAGCTGCCGCCGGACGCCGCGATCAACGCGCCACTCGTCAACGCTCCGCTCGACGGCGCCGGCGACAAGGTCGTCACCCGTCAGCAGGCCGTCCCGCCAATCTGGTGGCGCCTCTACGACGACCCCGTCCTCGACAGCCTTGTCCAGCAGGCGATGCAGTCCAACACCGATTTACGCGTCGCAGCGGCAAATCTCGCGCGCTCCCGCGAGGCGCTCGGCGTCGCACAGGCGCAGGGCGGCTTCTCCGGCAGCGCGTCGGCGGCGGTCAAGCGCGCACAGGAATCGGGCGAGCAGTTCCTGATCTTCGAAAAGCTGCCGGTCGCGAACGAAGGCGACATCGGCATCAGCGTAGCTTATGAAATCGACCTCTTCGGCACCTTGCGACGAGGCGTCGAGGCAGCCGAGGCGGACCACGAAGCCGTGCAGGCCGCCGCCGATCTCGCCCGCATCACCGTCGTGGCGGACGTCGTGCGCGCCTACGTCGAAAACTGCTCGGCGGCCGAGGAACTGGCGATCGCGCAGCAATCGGTCGAATTGCAGAAAAAGCGCGTCGCGCTCACGCGGCGCCTGCGCGACGCAGGCCGCGGCAATACGCCCGACGTGACGCGCGGCCAGACGCAGGTCGAAACGCTCAACGCCGATATCCCGCGCTACCGGGCACGCCGCCGCGTCGCGCAATACCGCCTCGCGATGCTGCTCGCCCGCGCACCCGCCGACCTGCCGCCCGCCGTGCTCGCCTGTCACGAGACGCCGCGCATCAAGAATGCGCTCCCCGTCGGCGACGGCGCTGCGCTCCTCAAGCGCCGTCCCGACGTGCGCGAAGCCGAGCGGCGCCTCGCGGCATCGACGGCGCGCATCGGCGTCGCGACCGGCGCGCTCTACCCGACGGTGGCGATCGGCGCGTCGGCGGGCCTGACCGGCCTCGCGGGCGACCTCGGCAAGCCCGAGACGCAGCGCTGGGGCTTCGGTCCGCTCATCAGTTGGCAATTCCCCGCGAACGGCGCGCGCGGCCGCGTGCGCGAGGCGCGCGCCGGCGCGGACGTGGCGCTCGCCCGCTTCGACGGCGTCGTGCTCAACGCGTTGCGCGAAGCGCAGAGCAGCCTCGCGACCTACGCCGCCGACTACGAGCGCATGGAATCGCTGCGCGCGGCGCAGAAGTCGGCGGTGCAGTCGGCGAACGAAACGCATCGCTTCTACATCGCCGGGCGCGAGTCGTTCATCGCCGATCTTGACGCCACGCGCACGCTGACATCGACCAACGCGCAGCTCGCAGCAGCCGAAGGACAGGTGGCGCTCGATCAGGTCAACCTGTTCCGCGCGCTCGGCGGTGGCTGGGAAACGCCAACGGCGTCGGCGGCATCGAAACAATCCCCCGCCGTCGCGCGCAAATAATTTGTCAACGTTTGTGTATAGTCACGCGTTGTTAAAGCGTCGTGTAAGCGGAGTGAAATAGCGCGCAACGCGTGCACCACAAAGCTGCAGGGCACTTGAGCGTCCCTTTCGAAAGTAACGTTTCCACAGCCCTACACCGCTTGATAAAAGGAGTTTCGAATGAAACGAACAAAGAGCATCGCAGTAGTTGGCGCGTTGGCATTTGCACTCTCGGCGCCGGTTTTTGCGCAAGGCGGCGGTTCGAACAGCGAAGGCGGCAAGCCGTCCGGTCCGGATTCGGGCCTCGCGGCATCGGCACCGCATCACGCGAAGCACAAGAAGGAAAAGGGCACGGGCGGCACGACGCTGCATCAGGAAAACAAGGCGAACAAGCTGAAGGGTGCATCGGCGGCGAAGGCAGCCTCCGCGCTCGGCACGAACGACAAGGGCGCGCCGCAGTAAGTTTTCGATCCTTGCAAAAAAACCGGCCGTTCGGGTAATCGAACGGCCGGTTTTTATTGGGCGTCCGCGTTTGCCTCAACGCACGCGCTGTATCGATGGCGACTTCCACCGGTCGTTCAGCAGTTCCGGCTTCGGCCAGTAATAACGCATCGTCACCATGAACGGCCCGTTCGGCGCCGGCAGCCAGTTCGCTTCCTTCGCCTTACCCGGCGACGTGCTCTGCACATACACCGTCAGCCCACCGTCCTTGTCCTTTTTGAGATTCGGCAGCATCGGCGAATTGATCAGGTAGCGGTTCATCGGGTTCTTCACGAGCAACTGACTCGGCAGCGCGTACATCGTCATCGACCAGAACGCGTTCACCGGCGGCAGCTTGCCCTTCGCGAACCGCAGCACGTACCGGTGCTTGCTGCCGTCGAGCGGCTCGCCCGACGCATCCTTCTCCAGCACCGGATACAGCGCCTCCTCGCGCGAATTCGCCCCGATGCCGACCTGCGTCCCCGTCGCGCGCGCGACGTAGTCGTTCTTCAGATACTCACGCGTGCCGAAAAGCGTGTCGGTCTTGCCGTTGAGCGTGGCGCGCCTGGCATCGATCGTCTTTTGCCCGTCATCCATGCCGCCGCGAAACGCTGCCTTCTGCTCGTCCGACAGCGCGCCCGGATCGAAGTGCCGGCCCGGCACGACGCCGATCTGCTCGAAGCGGCGCCGCAAGTCGGCTTCGGCCGGGTTGACGGGCGCGAACTGCAGCATGAACGCGAGGCGATCGAAGAATTCGAGCGACGTCCGCGCGTTCGCGGGCGCGAGCGGCGCGGGCCACTGCACGTCGGGCGCGGTGGGCGGCGGCGTGCTCGACGTGAAAGCGGAAAGCGTCTGCACCTTGTAGCCGGACTGGATGCGCCTGACGTTGTCGAGATCGGCGGGATTGAAAAGCTGCGTGCGCCCGACGACGTTCACCAGTTGCGTCTCCGTGCGGATCACCTGCGTGACGCCGGGCGGCGTCGGGCCGTTCCAGCCAGGCCCGGCGATCAGGTAGTGGCCGCCACGGTTGCCCGTCGTGCGCGTGCCGATGTACGCGAAGTTGAACGTGTACAGGTCCATCAACTGGAAGACGAAATAGCGCTTCGGCTCCATCGGCGGAATCGTGATGACGACCGGTTCCGCCCGCAGATCGAGGCCCGCGAACGAGTACGGTGTGTCAGAATTCGGCGTGACGAAGGCGGTGTCGTCGGGCGTGAAGACGCGCGAGATGTTGAGGATCGTGTTGAACGGGCCGCGGTATTGCGGACCGCCCTTGTCGAGGGAATAGGCGTAGATGACGGCGTAATCGTCGACCATCGGCGTGCCGTAGATGTACGCGTCCTTCGCGATCGAACGGATGTCGGCGGCGTTCGCCGTGACGGGCGGGCTTTTCGGCGCCGTGCGGCAGGCGGAAAGGGCGAACGCGACGCCAAGAAGCGCGACGAAACAGGCTCGTTTGATCGACATTGCGCGTCTCTCTGATAGGCCGCGCAAACGTCGTCACGGCGTAGTTGGGATCGGACTTCCCTTCCCTAAATATCAGATTGGCCGCGCAATGGGTAGGCTCCTTTCAGCAGACGAATGCGCTCACATCGAGCCCGCCATCGAAGGCGCCGTCCGCGCGCCCGCCTGATACGCGCTTGGGCAAATACCGAATTGCCGCCGGAAAATGCGCGTGAAGTAAGACAGATCGTTGAAACCGACCGAATACGCCACTTCTTTCACGAGCGCATTCGGATGCGCGAGCCGTTCGCACGCGCGCTCCATCCGATAACCCAGCAGATACTGGCCGAAGCTCACGCCGTTTTCCTGCCGAAACGTGCGGCAGAACTGCGACGGGCTCAGCTGGCAGATCGCCGCGACATGATCGAGCGCGATCCGGCCGTCGAAGTTCGCGCGGACGTAAGCGATCGCGGGCTGCGTCTTCTGCCGCTCGCGCGGCTCGAAGGACGGCAGCGGCACGATGCGCTCGGCGGCGCGCGACGGCGTGTCGCTCGCGCGCGTCAGCGCCGCGAGCGCCAGGATGCTGCGGCACAGTTCGCGCAGCGGCACCGGCTTGATCAGCAGGTCCCAGACGCGCAGGCGCAGCGCCCACATCGCGATCGCCATCGAATTGCGCCCCGCGATCACGAGCACGGGCAGCGCCGGATAGTCGCGACGCACGCGGGTGAGCGCGTCGATGCCCTGCGCGTTCGGCTCGTCGAATTCGAAGCACACGAAAGCGGGCGCGCGGCACCGGATGGTATCGGCGACGCGCGCGGGCTCGGCGACGCGATGGATGTCGAACGCGCCGTCGAGCGATTCCGCAAGCGAAGCCTGCGCGTTGGCCGTCAAATCTACCCACACGAAACGATAGTACGGTGATGCACTCGCTGAATCGAATGAATGTGACATGGATGGTCCGCTCCTTGTCGCCACAAGCCTTCGGTCCGGTCACGATGTTCCGTGGATCGCGGTGGCTTCGTGGGTTGCGTCCAATGTCGTTCATCCGGGAAATTCGGAATACCCTGATTGCGCGGGGAATGGCGCCCCCGATTGCGGGGTCATACGCCAAGCGCGCGCCGCGCACTTGTGTATCGTCTGCGTGTTCCGCGAACGGCGGTTTTCTACGAGAGTGCAAGCGATGCTGACGATCTGGGGCCGGGCAAACTCGGTCAATGTGCAGAAGGTGCTGTGGTGCTGCGAGGAACTTGGACTGCCGTACGAGCGCATCGACGCCGGTATGCAGTTCGGCCGCAACGACCAGCCCGGCTACCTCGCGATGAACCCGACCGGGCGCATCCCGACGCTCGTCGACGGCGATTTCGTGCTGTGGGAATCGAATTCGATCATCCGATATCTTGCGCTGCAATATGGATCGGCGAGCACGCTCTATCCCGCCGATCCGAAGCTGCGCGCGAGCGTCGATCGCTGGCTCGACTGGACGCTCACAACGCTGCAGCCAGCCGAGCGCCCGGTGTTCTGGGGCTACGTGCGCACGCCCGCGGCCCAACGCGATTCGGTGCGCCTCGCCGCCGATAGCGCCGTCGTCGCGAATCTCTGGCGCATCATCGATACGCAGTTGCAAGGCCGCGACCATCTCGAAGGCGACAGCTTCACGCTCGCCGATCTCGTGCTCGGCGCCTATGCGCGGCGCTGGTACGGCCTCGACGAATTGCGCGACCGGCCGCAGTTCGTGAACCTCGAACGCTGGTACGCGCGCATCGCCGAACGCAACGGTTTCATGCAGTACGTCGCCGCGCCGCTCAGCTGAAATCCACGACAAATCGCTCCCATGACCATCACTCTCCACACCTGGAACACGCCGAACGGCCGCAAGATCAGCGTTGCGCTCGAAGAAATGGAACTGCCTTATACCGTTGAGACAGTCAACATTTCGAAGGGCGAGCAGCACGCCGCCGACTTCCTGCGCATCAGCCCGAACAACCGCATCCCGGCGATCGTCGATCCGGAGGGCCCCGGCGGCCAGCCGATCAGCGTCTTCGAATCAGGCGCGATCCTGCTCTATCTCGGCGAGAAGACCGGCAAGTTCCTGCCGGCGAGCCTGCGTGACCGCGTGCCCGTCCTTGAATGGCTGATGTGGCAGATGGGCGGCTTCGGTCCGATGCCGGGACAAGTTCACCACTTTCGTCTGGTCGAGTCGGAGAGCGACCGGCGTTACGGCCTGAAGCGCTATTCGGATGAGACGCGGCGTCTGTACGGCGTGCTCGACCGGCGCCTCGGAGAAGTGGAATACGTGGCGGGCGATCTCTCGGTGGCGGATTTCGCGATTCTCGGCTGGGCGTGGCGACACGAGCGCCATCAAGTGTCCCTCGACGATTTCCCCAACGTGAAGCGCTGGTACGAAGCGCTTTTCACGCGACCGGCCGTGCAGCGCGGCTTCGCGGCGAAACTCGACGACGCGGCCTGATCTCGTCCGTCGCGGCGGCAGCTACACTTGACGCGTCCCCGCGCTGCCTTCAGGCGCGGTTCGTCCTCACAAGCTTCGCTCTCGGCACATGGTCAACGACCTCTGGTACAAGAACGCGATCGTGTATTGCCTGTCGGTCGGCACCTTCATGGATGCGAACGGCGACGGCATCGGCGATTTTCAGGGCTTGGTGCGACGGCTCGATTACCTGCAAGGACTCGGCATTACCACGATCTGGCTGATGCCGTTCCAGCCGTCGCCCTGCCGCGACAACGGCTACGACATCTCCGATTACTACAGCGTCGATCCCCGCTACGGCACGCTCGGCGACTTTACCGAATTCACGCACGCGTGCCGCCAGCGCGGCCTGCGCGTGATGATCGATCTGGTCGTGAATCACACGTCGGATCAGCATCCGTGGTTCAGGGAAGCGCGGCGCGACCCGGAATCGAAATATCGCGACTGGTACGTGTGGTCGAAGAAAAAACCCGCCAACGCGAAGGACGGCGTGGTCTTCCCCGGCGTGCAGAAATCGACGTGGACCTACGACAAGGAAGCGCGGATGTGGTATTTCCACCGCTTCTACGACTTCCAGCCGGACCTCAACACCGCGAATCCGTACGTGCAGGCCGAGTTGCTCAAGATCATGGGCTTCTGGATTCAGCTTGGTGTTTCGGGGTTTCGCATGGACGCGGTGCCGTTCGTCATTGCGACCAAGGGCGCCGACGTCAAGAAGCCCGTCGAGCAGTACGACATGCTGCGCATGTTCCGCGAGTTCCTGCAGTGGCGCGAGGGCGAGGCGATCATCCTCGCCGAGGCGAACGTCCTGCCGCACACCGACATGCAGTACTTCGGCGAGGCGGGCGAGCGGCTGCAGATGATGTTCAACTTCCAGGTCAACCAGAACACGTTCTACGCGCTCGCGAGCGCCGATACCGGGCCGCTCAAGGACGCGCTTCTCGCGACGAAATCGCGCGCGGCGACCGCGCAATGGGGCGTGTTCCTGCGCAATCACGACGAACTCGACCTCGGGCGGCTCTCGCCTACGCAGCGCGAATCCGTCTTCGCGGCGTTCGGCCCCGAGCCCGGCATGCAGCTCTACGAGCGCGGCATCCGCCGCCGTCTCGCGCCGATGCTCGACGGCGACCGGCATCGGCTGGAACACGCTTACAGCCTGATGCTGACGCTGCCGGGCACGCCGGTCGTGCGCTACGGCGACGAAATCGGCATGGGCGACGACCTGCGCCTGCCCGAGCGCGAATGCGCGCGCACGCCGATGCAATGGTCAACCGAACCGCAAGGCGGCTTTACGAAGAGCGCGCGGCCGGTGTCACGCGTGATCTCGGGCGGGCCGTACGGATTCGAGCGCGTCAACGTCGCGAGCCAGCGGCGTGATCCGAACTCGTTCCTGAACTGGATGGAGCGCATGATCCGCATGCGCAAGGAA
Organism: Caballeronia humi; assembly: GCF_001544475.1. Classification (GTDB taxonomy): domain Bacteria; phylum Pseudomonadota; class Gammaproteobacteria; order Burkholderiales; family Burkholderiaceae; genus Caballeronia; species Caballeronia humi. The sequence goes on from NZ_FCNW02000046.1 coordinate 43,769, forward strand.
GTGCCCGAAATAAGCTGGGGCGATTTCGCGATCCTGCGCGTCTCGCGTGAGGACGTGCTCGCGCTGCGCTACGACTGGCGCAACAACTCGGTCGTGTGCCTGCACAACTTCAGCCCGGCGGCGTGCACGGTGAAGTTCCGCGTCGGCGCAGCGGCGGGGGATTCGAGCGCGCTCATCAATCTGCTCTCCGACGACCACAGCCACGCTGACGGCAGCGGACGCCATACCGTGGTGCTCGAACCGTACGGATATCGGTGGTATCGGGTGGGCGGGCTCGACTATCTGCTCAAGCGCAGTGAAGTCTGAATTTAACCGACATTTCGCTCGAAATCTGTTGGCCCGACAGCAACATATACGGCTCTCCATAACCACATAAAATCGCTGAAGCGACCGCTGCATAAGGCCTCGTAAGTTTTGGCACGCTAGATGCAATGGATGCCTTGTTGCCAACATCGGCCAAGCGAGGTGCGTCGTGTCCAGCATCGAACAGCAAGCAGGCGGAAGCGCTCCGCTGCGTTTCAAAGTGAGTCCCGGCGCGATCTGGCTGTGTGTGCGCGCCGCCGCTCCGGTCGTCGCCCGCTGGCTTCCGCTCGGACTGCGCGCAACGAAATGGCTCGCCGCCTCCCCCGCCGACTGGTCAGGCTGGCTCTTCCACTGGGCCTGCATCGCGTTCGGCATCCCGTTCTGCTACATGGTCGCGACCGCCGTCCTTACACCGCAGCTCTTCATCCCGCCCATCGACGCGCCGCAATCGCTCGTCAAGCGCGGCTACAGCGCGCCGTTCCTCGCGCAGCGCATCACGTCGAGCATGGACGAGATCGGCCGCCAGGCGACGGTGTCGATTCCGCACGAAGTCATCACCGGTAACGACGAGCAACCCGAGATCCAGGTGCCGGGGCAGGAACTGTCGTACACGTCGACGGTGTATTTCCTGAAGAAGGTCGTGAAGCGGCCGGACGTCGCCGTGCACGTCGGGATCACGGAGGAAGGCGATTCGTATGTCGCTCACGTGCAGGTCGAAGGCGGCGCGTTCCACAACCGCCAGGGCACGGTAAAGGCGGCATCGCGCGACGACATCGATACGTTCATCCGCGACATCGGCACCGAAGCGATGCGTCTCGCCGAGCCGAACATGCTCGCGAGCTATTTGTTCTCGTCGGTCGAGAAAGGCGGCTGCGATCGCGACAAATGCGACTTCCGGCAAGTCGAAAGCATCTACGACGACGTGCTCAGGCTGCCCGTGCCTGAACAGGCCGAGTGGGCGCTCGCGGGCAAGGGTCTGATCCTTCTGACCAAAGGCTATTGGAAGTCCGCCGAGGAGCAGAGCCGCCAGGCCCTCGCGATGCACGCTCATTCCGCCGTCCTGCGCGCGAACCTCGCGGTGGCGTTGGAGCAGCAGCAAAAACAGGACGAGGCGCTGAAGGAGTATCGCGCGAGCGCAACGTCGAAGTCGCGCACGGCCGAAACACTGCGTCTCTGGGGCGATGCGCTCCTGCACGCGAACCGCCCGGAAGAGGCGCTGAAGCGTTTTGCCGAAGCTGCGCGCATGCGGCCGGATTTCACCGACAACCTCCACGACTGGGGCGAAGCGCTCGTGCAGCTCGGCCGCTATGACGAAGCGATCGATAAACTCTCGCGCGCGGCGGCGCTCAATCCGGAACTGGCGCCGTCATACATCGAGTGGGGTCGCGCGCTCGAAGGCAAGGGCGATCTGCGCGGCGCGGCGTACAAATACGCGCAGGCCGCCGATCTCGATCCGCGCAACCAGTCGGCGCGCGATTCGCTTGCGACGGTACGTGCGAAGGAAGCGGGCGATGCAGGCAAGGCCACCGTCCGGGCGCGGCCGCCGGTTCCGCTTCCGCATGAGGGGATCATCAGCGTGAGCGCTGATCTGGAGTAAGTCGGGTCGTTCGTTTGAAAGGCCGCTGCGGAGCGCTCCGCAGCGGCCTTTTTGCGCTCGGGTCGAGCCGCGTCGCTGTCAACCGCGCGTAATATTGTGTGAATCTTCCAATACACAAAAGATGGGGACGCGACATGAACACCGGCATGTATGAAGAAGGTCTCGACAAGACTGCCGCGAACTTCGCGGTCCTGACGCCGCTCACGTTCATCGAGCGCGCGGCGTCGGTGTATCCGCAGCGGCCCGCCATCGCGCACGGCGCCGTGCGCCGCACCTGGGCCGACACTTACGCGCGCACGCGGCGCCTCGCGTCGGCCTTGCAAGCACGCGGCATCGGCGAGGGCGATACCGTCGCCGCGATGCTGCCGAACATCCCCGAAATGGTCGAGGCGCACTTCGGCGTGCCGATGCTCGGCGCCGTGCTCAACGCGCTCAACACGCGGCTCGACGCGAACACGCTCGCGTTCATGCTCAATCACGGCGAAGCGAAGGCCGTGCTGATCGATCGCGAGTTCGCGGGCGTGATGCGCGAGGCACTGGCGCAGGCCGATCACCCGATCCTCGTCATCGATATCGACGATAGCGAATACACCGGCCCCGGCGAGCGCATCGGCGAAATCGACTACGAGAGCCTGCTTGCAAGCGGCGATCCGGAATTCGCGTGGACGCCGCCATCGGACGAGTGGAACGCGATCTGCCTGAACTACACCTCGGGGACGACGGGCAATCCGAAGGGCGTCGTCTATCACCATCGCGGTGCTTATACGAACGCGGTCAGCAACATCCTCGAATGGGACATGCCCAAGCACGCCGTCTATCTGTGGACGCTGCCGATGTTCCACTGCAACGGCTGGTGCTTTCCGTGGACCGTCGCGGCGCGCGCGGGCGTGAACGTGTGCCTGCGCCGCGTCGATGCGAAGACCATCTTCGATCTGATCCGCAGCGAAGGCGTGACGCATTATTGCGGCGCGCCGATCGTGCAGAACCTGCTCGTCAACGCGCCCGAGGAGATGAAGCATGGCATCACGCAGCGCGTTCACGCGATGGTCGCGGGCGCCGCGCCGCCTGCCGCGATGATCGAAGGAATGGAGCGGCTCGGGTTCGAGCTGACGCATGTCTACGGGCTGACCGAGGTGTACGGGCCCGCCGCCGTGTGCGCGCAGCAGGCGGAGTGGAGCACGCTCGACATCGGTGAACGCGCGCGGCTGAACGCGCGGCAAGGCGTGCGCTATCACTTGCAGGACGCGGTCCGCGTGTTGAATCCGCTCACGATGGAACCCGTCCCCGCCGATGGCGAGACGATCGGCGAGATCATGTTTCGCGGCAACATCACGATGAAGGGCTATCTGAAGAACGCGGCCGCGACGCAAGAGGCGTTTCGCGGCGGCTGGTTCCATACGGGCGATCTCGCGGTCGCCTATCCCGACGGCTACGTGCGCATCAAGGACCGCAGCAAGGACATCATCATCTCGGGCGGCGAGAACATTTCGAGCATCGAAGTGGAGGACGTGCTGTATCGGCATCCGGCGGTGCTGGCGGTGGCCGTCGTCGCCAAGCCGGACGCGCGCTGGGGCGAAACGCCGTGCGCCTTTGTCGAGCTGAAAGCGGGCGCCACGGTGAGCGCAGCCGATCTCATCGCGCATTGCAAGAATCATCTGGCGGGCTTCAAGGTGCCGCGCGCGATCGAATTCTGCGAGTTGCCGAAGACATCGACGGGCAAGATCCAGAAGTTCGAGTTGCGCAAGCGCGCGGGGTCGGTGACGGCCATCGACGTCTGACGGAGCAACCGCATGAACGAAGCAATTTTGCTCACCGAGCGCGACGCGTACGGCCTGCCCGGCGTCGTGCGTCTCACGATGAACCGGCCCGCCGCGTTCAACGCGCTATCCGAAGCCATGCTCGACGCGTTGCAGCGCGGTCTCGATGAGATCGCGGCGTCGGAGGCGCGCGTCGTCGTGATCGCGGGGGCGGGGCGCGCGTTCTGCGCGGGGCACGATCTGAAGGAGATGCGCGCGGAGCCGTCGCTCGATTATTACCGTGCGCTCTTCGCGCGCTGCTCGCAAATGATGCTCACGATCCAGCGCATGCCGCAGCCGGTGATCGCGCGGGTGCACGGCATCGCGACGGCGGCGGGGTGTCAGCTCGTCGCGATGTGCGATCTCGCCGTCGCCGCGAGCGACGCGCGTTTCGCCGTATCGGGCGTGAACTTCGGTCTCTTCTGCGCGACGCCGAGCGTGCCGCTTACGCGCAACGTGCCGCGCAAGGCGGCGTTCGAAATGCTCGTGACCGGCGATTTCATCGATGCATCGACCGCTCGCGAGCGCGGACTCGTGAATCGCGTCGCGGCGCCCGATCAACTCGACGATGCCACGCGCGCGCTCGCGGCAAGCATCTGCGATAAGCCGCGCGCGGCCATCGCAGCGGGCAAGGGGGTGTTCTACCGGCAACTCGAAACGGGCATGGAAGCCGCGTACCAGCTCGCCGGCGACACGATGGCATGCAACATGATGGACGACGCCGCGCTGGAAGGCACGCAGGCGTTCATCGAGAAGCGCGCGCCACGGTGGCGCGACGGCGAATCGTAGTCAGGTCTTCAGCACGACGCGAAACCGCGCGGCGCCGCTCATCATGCGGTCATAGGCTTCGGCCGCTCGCGCAAGCGGGAATTCCTCGATCATCGGCTTGATGCCCGAGAGCGCGCTGAACGCGAGCGTGTCCTCCGAATCCGCCGATGTGCCCGACGGCCAGCCCTGCACCGAGTGGCGCCCCATGATGAACTGCGCGATCGGCACCTCGACGGGTTCCTGTGAAATCCCGACCATGATCAGCTTGCCGTTGAGGCCGAGGCCGCCGAGCGTCGCGCTCATCGCCTTGCCGCTGGTCGCGGTCGCGAGGATCACCTTCGCGCCGCCGAGCGCGGTCAGCGCTTCCGCGACGTTCTCCGAGCTGCTGTCGATATAGCGGTGCGCGCCGAGTTCCTTCGCGAGCGGCTCCTTGTCCTTGCCGCGCGCGATCGCCACGGTGTGAAAGCCCATCTTCTTCGCGAACTGCACGCCGAGATGCCCCAACCCGCCGATGCCGAGAATCGCGACGACGTCGCCCGCGCGCGCGCCGCTGTTGCGCAGCGCGTTGAAGGTGGTGATGCCGGCGCAAAGAAGCGGGGCGGCATCGACGTCCGAGAGATCTTCGGGGATGCGCGCGAGCGCCTGCACGGGCGCGGCCACATATTCCGCGTATCCGCCGTCGTAGCTGATGCCCGGCACGAGCGCGGTCTTGCAAAGCACGAAGTCGCCCCGCCGGCAATGCTCGCAATGACCGCAGTGTCCGCCATGCCAGCCGACGCCTACGCGCTGCCCAACCTTCCACTCCTCGACGTCAGGTCCGATCGCATCGATGACGCCCGCGATCTCGTGTCCGGGGACGCGCGGAAATTGCAGGCCGGGCCACTGGCCTTCCTTCGTCAGCGAATCGCTGTGGCAGATACCGCAGGCCTGTACCTTGATGAGTACGTGTCCGGGGCCCGGTTCGGGCACGTCCTTTTCGACGACTTCCAGCGGGCCGCCGGCCTCGCTCACTTGCACCGCCTTCATCTTTCTCATCGCTTGTCTCCGAGTGATAGATGCGTTTTGCAATCTACCACTTCGGAAATTTTCAGGCAGCGACCGTCAGGCGTGCTCGACGGGATGCTGTTCGAGCCACGCCCATTCGGTGTCGTCATATAGACGCGAGCGTGTCAGAAAACGCAGACCTGTGGGCCGTTCCAGTGAGAACATGCCGCCGTTGCCCTTCACGCAATCGATGATCAACTGTGTGTGCTCCCAGTATGCGAACTGCGATTCGCT
>NZ_FCNW02000047.1 GCF_001544475.1 Caballeronia humi
GGAAGCTGCTTTCTTTGCTTACTTTCTTTGCAGCAGCAAAGAAAGTGAGTCCCGCCCCGGACAGGGGCAGAGCGAATAGACCGAAAAGAAAGCAAGTTCCATCGGAGCACAAGCGCATCAGACGGCTCACACACCAACCCCACCCCCACCCCCAAGCGCCAGCAAAAAATCACACCGCGACGCCGGCATCTCCTACCAGCTTCTCAAGCATCCAGATAAGCCCAAAGTCGATCACAACGATAAAGACGGCAAACGAAAACACCGTAGGATCGAGCGAAGAAACCGTGCGGCTATAAAGCCAGACCGGCAAGGTCATCGTATCGATGTTGTAGAGAAAGAATGTCACCGTGAACTCGTTGAACGAGACGATGAAAGCGAACAGCATTCCCGCAAGAATGCCCGGCCGCATCAACGGCAGGATCACATCCACGAGCGAGCGCAGCGGCGAGGCCCCCATCACGGTCGCCGCCTCCTCGAACTCCGGCCCGATCGAAGCAACCGAAGCCGCGCAATTCTTCACCGTGAACGGCAGCGCGAGAATCACATGCGCGATGATGAGCCGCACGACGCCCAGCTCCACCGGCAGCGCATTGAACACGAGCAGCAGCGAAAGCCCAAGCATCACCATCGGATACACGAGCGGCAACGCAACGAGTTGCTCGACGAACGCCTTGCCCCGAAACTCATAGCGATTCAAAGCATAAGCCGCCGGCACCGATACGGCAGTCGCAATCAACATCGTCGATACCGCGACGATCATGCTCGTCTTCATCGCCTCGCCGATCGAAAGCACATCGCTCGCATCCGGCGATACGAAGTTGTGCCAGGCCGCCCGATACCACTGCAAGCCGAAATGCTGCGGCGGAAATTCGAGCGTGCCCGACGCGCCGAACGACATCACGATCATCGTGATGATCGGCGCCGCGGTCAGCACGAGAACGATCGTCGCAAGCACGCTCGTCGCCCGCCCAAGCTCGCCCGGCAAGCGCCTCGTAAAACCCATCGTGCTCATCGCCTCGCTCCCAGCATGCCGTGCACGCGCTTCGTCAATGTCTTCGATAACGCCATCACCGCGAGCGCGGCCGCCATCAGCGCAACCCCCGATGCCGACGCCGCCGGCCAGTTCAGCAACGGCGCGACCTGATCGTGCACGAGCAGTGCGAGCATCGGCACACGCCGTCCGCCGAGCAGCAAAGGCACCGCGAATGCGCTCACGTTGTACGCGAACACGAGCAGCGCACCCGCGACGAATCCCGGCATCGCGAGTGGCAACGTCACGTCGCGCAGAATCTGCAAGCGCGTGGCGCCGAGCGTCGCGGCGGCTTCCTCGTGCGAGCGCGAAATCGCACGCAACGCGCTGGACAACGGCAGCACGGCAAGCGGGAACGCAGTCTGGATCAGCCCAAGCAACACGCCCTGCTCGCGATACAGCCACAACACCGGCCGATGTATCAGCCCCGTCGCGAGCATCATCCGGTTCAACAAGCCCGCAGGCCCGAGGATCACGAGCCACCCGTACCCTTGCAGCAGCAGGTTGACGAGCAGCGGCAGCAGCACGCCCGCGAGCAAGAGACGCCGCGCGAACCGCGATTGCACACGCGCCATCGCCAGCGCCACCGGAATCGCGAGCAGCACCGCGAACACCGTGCTCTCGGCGGCGAGGCGCAACGTGAGCAGCATCGAGCGCACGAAATACGGCTCGGCCAGCGCCACGTAGTTCGCGAGCGTGAAGCCGTGCCATTCGTCGCCGCGCGCACCAAAGCTCATTCGCACCACGACGAGCGCCGCCGCGAGCAGCACCGCGAGGAAGAAAAGGATCGGCGCGAGCAGCAGCCACGCGCGCACGCTCCCGCCGCCGATCACCGCGGGCCGAACGAGCGGATCGTCGTCGGGCGGCGCGGCGTGCTCCGTGTCGAGCGCGGTCATCGGGTTCACGCCGAGAAGATCTCGGTGTAGCGCTTGATCCACTGATCGTGCACGGCGGCGAGCGCCTTGTCGTCGTGGAGGATCGCCTTGTCCGCGATCAGCTTCGGACTCGGCACGAGCGCAAGACTCTGCTGCGGAATCACGGCCTTCGAATTGACCGGGCCGTTCAGCACGTCGGCGGCCATCTTGCCTTGCACGCCTGCGTCGAGCGAATGATTGATGAACGCGTGGATCAAATCGATGTCACCCGGATGCGCCTTCGGGATCACCGTGAACATCAGTTGCGCGGCAAAGCCTTCCTTCATGCCGTAGGTCACGCCCATCTTGTACTCGGGCTTTCTGATCGCGTCGGGGAAAAAGGCCGGTGAATAGATCCCGCCGATATCGAGCGACCCCGTGCGGAACAGGTCCGCCACCTGATTCGGATTCTCGCCGAGCGTCATTACACGGTCCTTCAGTTGCGCCAGCTTCTTGAAGCCCGGTTCGATGTTCTGCTGCGAGCCGCCATCGAGGCGCGCCGCGATGATCGCCATGTCGACCGCTTCCACCCATTCCGGCGGCGGCAGGAAAATGCGGCCGGCGTACTTCGGGTCCCACATCGTTTCGTAGGTCGTCGGCGCCTGCTTGAACGTCGTCGTGCTGTAGATGAGGCCGTCGGTCCACAACAGATAGCCGACGCCGAAGCCGTTCGCGCCCGATCGATACGACGCGGGCACGTCCTTCAGGTTCGGCAGCTTGTCGGGATCGGGCTTGGTCAGAAGGCCGGCGTCCGCGAGACCCGACGCGCCGACGCCCGCGAGTGTGATCACGTCGTATTGCGGCTTGTCGCCCGCGGCCTTCAGTTTCGCGACCATGCCCGACGTGCCGTCCGCGCGGTCGGCGATGACCTTCGCGCCCGTCTTCGCCGTGAACGTCGCGGCGATGTTCTTCAGCGCGGCGAGACCGGTGTCGTCGGACCACGTCAAAAGGCGCAGCGTCTTGCCCGAGAAGTTCTGGGTTTGCTGCGCGCGCGCCGCGATGAATGGCGCGGGCAACACCGATGCGGCGAGTCCCGCACCGATGGTCTTGAGCGCGTCTCTTCTGCCACGTTTGATCGATTGCACGTCAGTCTCCTTGAGCGATGCCGCCGCAAGAATGGTCGGCGCGCACGAGCAAGGTAGGTTTGCCAAAATACGCCCGCAAGCGAAATATCGTCATGGTTGCCATGCGTTGGGCGCATGGCTACTGGCTGTGATTGAAGGGAATGCTTCAGGTGTCGGAAGCGGCTTCCTCTTCGGGCGCGTCGAGCCCGAGCACCGTCACGCCAACATCCACGCGATGCGACCCGCCGCCGAGAATCAGCCCTCTCAGCAGCGACACGTCGCTGTAATCGCGGCCGATCGCGAGCGTGATGTGATCGAGGTCCGCGAGGACGTCGTTGGTCGGGTCGAGGTCGATCCAGCCGCTGCCCGGGCAGAACACCGACACCCAGGCGTGCGACGCATCCGCGCCGATCAGCTTGACCTGCCCTGGCGGCGGATCGTTGCGCAGGTAGCCGCTCACGTACCGCGCCGGCAGGCCGATCGCCCGCATGCAGCCGATCATCACCTGCGCGAAATCCTGGCACACGCCGCTCTTCAGTTCAAACGCCTGATGCGCGGGCGTATCGTATGAAGTGGACATCGGCCGGTATGCGAAATCCGCATGGATGCGGTGCATCAGGTCGATGGCGCCCTCGGCGAGCGGCCGCCCTTCCGAAAAGCTTTCGAGCCCGTAATCCTGCAAGTCCTGCCTGAGCCCGATATTCGGCGACGCGAAGCAGAACTCCGTCTCCGGCAGGAACGGCGCGCCCGCGCTGAAACGCGTGCTCGCCGAGATGCTTTCCCACGCGGGCGTCGCGGCGGGATCGAGCGATGCCCAGCGCGGCGTGAGTTCCACCGTCGTCTCGCTCAGCATCTGCAGCGAGCGATGCGGCGATTCCAGCGAAAAGTACAGCACGTCGTTGCCGAACGCATCGACGCGGCTGTTGATATACGACGGCTCCGGCTCGATGCTTTCCTCGTGCGCGATCACGCGCTGCCACGCGGTGTTCTGCGGGCGGATCGTCGCGAGATGCTGTGCGGTTTCGACGAACGTCGAGTAGCGGTAAGTGGTCCGGTGCGACACGGACAGGATGGATTTCTCGATCGTCACGACGACACCTGCAGCGATTGCGTCTTCGCGTGGCTGAAAAAGCGCGCGCTGATTTCGTGGGCGGCGGCGCTCGCGTTGTCCTCGAGTTCGTCGCAGGTGGAAATGAGTTCCGCGTAGGTGCCTTCGGCATCGGTCGTGCAGAGCGTTTCGAGATCCGGCAGCGATGCCGCGAGACGCGTCGCCTGGCTGAAATCGCTGTGCGTGCCTCGGCCCGCAGCCTGCGAAATCTCGATGAGCTTCGCGCACAGCCGACGGTACACGCCGTAAAGCCCGCGTGGATTCGTCGGCTCGACCACCAGCAGGTCGATCAGTGGCGGCACCTCGAAGCGCCCCGGATAGAGCGACCGATACGTCAGCGTGCTGTCGAAGAGTTGCAGCAGGAGATCGAACGCGGCGGGCGTCGAAATCTGTCCGTGCTTCGCCGCCGTGCGAAGGTAAGTCGCCATCGTCGCGACGCGTTCGATATGACGCCCCGCGAACACGAGCCGCCACGCTTCGTCCCGCGTCATGCGATCGCCCTGCGCGCCGCTGATCGCGAGCAACTGCGCCGCGAGCGTTTCGAGCGTGCGCGTGAGCATCACGCGGTCGTAGCGCTCAACGCCGCGCGGCGGTTTCAGCGCCTCGATGGCATCGCGGAAATCATTGCGCGCCGCGAGGATCGTGCGCCAGTGGTCGGTCGAAAGGCGTCCGCGAATCTCGCCGCTTGCGCGCGCCTGGCTCGCAAGGTTCTGCCCGATGCTCGCCGCCGCGCTGCCCTCGCCGAGATTCGCGACGAGCAGACGCTCCAGCGACGCCGCCGTGTGCCCGCTCTTCGGCGCGCCCGGCGGCAGCAGGCCCGACTGCCACGCGAGATCGACCATCGTCTCAAGCATGCCTTCGGCGTCGTTACTTTCCAGCGACGAGAGAATCACGCGCACGAGCCGAACGTTGTTCTCGGCGCGCTCGCCGTAGCGGCCGGCCCAGAAGAGGTTCTCCGCGGCGCGGCTCGATACCGTCCGATGCTTGCGCACGAGATCGTCGGGCGTCATCGGCGTGGGGAGCAGCGAGAAGGTGGAGCTAGGATGGCTCGACAGCACCCACGTATCGACGCTGCTGCTGCCGTACTGCATCGATACCGACGGCTGGCGTTCGGCACCGAGGCGCGTGAAGCCGCCCGGCATCACCGACCAGCCGCCGTCCATGTCGGCGATCGCGTAGACGCGCAGCACGCACGAGCGTCCCGCGATCGTGCTCTCTTCGTAGCGCGGCGCGTGCGAGCCGGGGAACAGCTCCTGGATCGTGAAGGCGTCGGGCATCGCTTCGATGCGCTTTTTCCATGCCTCCAGCGGCTGGAGCCCGTCACCGAAACCGCGCGGGCTGTGGCCGTCGAGTTCGACGCCGGGCCACGTCGGAATCACGAACGCCTCGTCGAGCGAGTCCAGCGCCGACTCGCGTGCGGCCTCTTCGCCGCACCACCACGTCGGCACGCTCGCCAGTTCGAGCCGTTCGTTCAGCAGCAAATGCGAAATCGCGGGCAGAAAGCCGTGCAACGCAGGCGATTCGACGAACCCCGACCCGGGCACGTTCGACACCATCACGTTGCCCGCGCGCATCACCTGCAACAGGCCCGGCACGCCGATGCTCGAATCGGCGCGCAACTCGACGGGGTCGCAGAAGGCGTCGTCGAGACGGCGGACCAGCACGTGCACGCGTTCCAGGCCCGCAAAGGTCTTGAGGAACAGCTTGTCGTCGCGCACGGTGAGGTCCTTCCCCTCGACCAGCGTCACGCCGAGATAGCGCGCGAGAAACGCATGCTCGAAGAAAGTCTCGCTGAAGGGGCCGGGCGTGAGAAGCGCGATGTGCGGCGAGCCTTCCTCGCCCGCCATCGTCGCGCGGCCGCCTTCCACGAGCGACGCGATCAGCCGCGAGTAGAACGGCGCAAGCCGCTGCACGCGCATCGAGCGGAACGGATCGGCGAACGTGCCCGCGACGATCAGCCGGTTTTCGAGCGCGTAGCCGAGCCCCGAAGGCGCCGCGGTCTTGTGCGCCATGATGACCCACGCGCCGCTCGGCTCGCGCGCGAGATCCACCGCGACGAGTTGCAGATACTGCCCGCCCGGCGGCGTGAAGCCTTTCACCGAACGAAGATAGCCGGGATGCCCGAACACGAGCGCAGGCGGCAAGAAGCCTTCGTGCAGCAGGCGCTGCGGGCCGTACACGTCCTTGACGATCGCGTTCAACAGCGTCGCGCGCTGCTTCACGGCGCGCTCCAGCACCGACCACTCCGCCTCGTCGATGATGAACGGCAGCAGGTCGAGCGCCCACGGACGCGGCTCGCCGTTGTCCGCGTAGACGTTGTAGCTGATGTCGTTGTCGCGCACCTGCTGCGCCACCGACTCGACCGCGTGATCCAGCCCGGCGATGCCTTCATCGCCCAGCAGGTCGAAGAAGCGCCGCCAGATGTCGCGCAACTGGCCCGACTCGTCACGCAGTTCGTCCCAGTGCCCTTCCCTCACCGGGAGCGCACGCAATGGCGACGACACCTTCGCGCGGTCCGCGACTTCTTCGAAAGGGAGTGAAGTTTGAACGGCCAAGTTTGACTTTTTTGGTTTAGGGAGTCGCCGCCGCTGCCGTCTCAGTGAAAAGATCACCGTCGGCGGCGCAGGTCGAGCGTGAACGGAAACTCCAGACTGCGCTGTGCTGTGCCCACTTCCATGCGTCCCGGCGTGTGTCCGGTCTTGAAGAAACGCGCGCGCCGGCGGCTCTCCGCCTCATAGGCGTTGACCGGAAAGGTCGCGTAGTTGCGCCCGCCCGGATGCGATACATGATACCGGCATCCACCGATCGAGCGGCTGTTCCAGGTATCGACGACATCGAAGGTGAGCGGCGCATCCACGCCGATCGACGGATGCAGCGCCGACGACTGCTCCCACGCCCGAAAACGTACGCCCGCGACGTGCTCGCTCGCGCGGCCGGTGGGCTGCATCGGCAGCGGCGCGCCGTTGACGGTGACGACATAGCGGTTGTCATTGAGACCAAGCACGTGCACTTCGAGCCGTTCCACCGACGAGTCCACGTAACGCACCGTGCCGCCGACCGAGCCTTCCTCGCCCATCACGTGCCACGGTTCGAGCGCGTTACGCACGGTCAGCTCGATGCCGCTCGTCTGGATCGCGCCGACGAGCGGGAAGCGGAACTCGAAGTGCGGCGCGAACCACGCGGCGTCGAAGGCATAACCCGCTTCGTTGAGTTCGGCGATGACGTCGTCGAAATCCATCCTGATGAATGTGCCGAGCAGGAAACGGTCGTGCAGTTCCGTGCCCCAGCGCGTAAGACGCGTCGTGTACGGCTTGTCCCAGAAGCGCGCGACGAGCGTGCGCAGCAGCAGTTGCTGCACGAGACTCATGCGCGCGTGCGGCGGCATTTCGAAGCCACGCAGTTCCAGCAGGCCGAGGCGGCCGGTCGGGCCGTCGGGCGAATAGAGCTTGTCGATGCAGAACTCGGCGCGGTGCGTATTGCCGGTCACGTCGATCAGCAGGTTGCGCAGCGTGCGATCGATCAGCCACGGCGGAATCCGCGCGCCTTCTCGGCCGCCGAGACGATCGAGCTGGCGTTGCAGTTCGTGGAACGCGAGTTCGAGTTCGTAGAGCTGGTCGTTGCGCGCCTCGTCGACGCGCGGCGCCTGGCTGGTCGGCCCGAGGAACAGCCCGGAGAACAGGTACGACAGCGACGGGTGATTGATGAAGTAACCGATCAGGCTCGCGAGCAGGTCCGGGCGCCGCAGGAACGGGCTGTCGGAGGGCGTCGCGCCGCCGAGCACGAAATGATTGCCGCCGCCGGTGCCGGTGTGGCGGCCGTCGGTCATGAACTTCTCGGTGCTCAGATACGTCTCGTGCGCCGACTGATACAGGTACTCGGTGTGATCGACGAGTTGGTCCCAGTTCGACGCCGGATGGATGTTCACCTCGATCACGCCCGGGTCAGGCGTCACCTGCAGCATCTTCAGGCGCACGTCGCGCGGCGGCGGATAGCCTTCGATGATCACCTTCATGGTGAGGTCGGCCGAAGTCGCTTCGACGGCGGCGATCAGGTCGAGGTAATCGTCGAGTTCGGTGAGCGGCGGCATGAAGACGTGCAAGAGGCTCTTGCCGCTGCCGAACGCTTCGGCTTCGACCTTCGGCCCCGCCGCGCGCGCGGGGTCGCGTGTTTCGACGCAGAGCGCCGTGCGTCGAATCCATGACGCGGATTCGCCTCGCGAGGGCGAACGTGATGCCTGCGCGGAGGTGGCCGGTCCTGCTGCTGCTCCGGCAACTCCCGCTGCATTGGTAGCACCTTCGCCCGTGCCGACATCGCCTTCGGCCAGCGTCCCGCCGCCATACTGCATCCGCAGTTCCGCCGCCGATCGCAACGGCGCCGGCGGCGCGAACGGATCGTGCGCGTGCTGGTACGGATAATCGCCCTTGCTCACCCACGGCAGCGATTCGAGCGGCAGCCGGTAACCCATCGGCGAATCGCCCGGGATCAGGTACATGCGGTCGTCGCGGAAGAACCACGGGCCGCTCACCCAGCGCGGCGGCTGCATCGGCAGGTCGCGTTCGCGCGTGATCGGCAGCACGTAGCCCGTCACCTTCGACAAACCCGCGTCGAACACGCGCCGCAGACGCACGCGTTCCAGTTCGTCGTCGAGTTCGGATTCGAACGGATCGACGTTCACCGGCAGACGACGCTCGCGCCACAGGTAGTAGAACGTGTCTTCGTAGCCCGGCTGGATGTGCTTCGTATCGAGCGCGAGCTTCTGCGTCAGGTGCGTGATGAAGCGCTCGGCGTCCGCCGGCGTGTAGTTGCCGGGCTCGCGTTCATCGGCGAACAGCGACGGATTCGACCAGATCGGCTCGCCGTCCGCGCGCCAGTAGAGCGACATCGCCCAGCGCGGCAGTTGCTCGCCCGGATACCACTTGCCCTGGCCGATATGCAGGAAGCCGCCCTCGCCGTAGCGCGCGCGCAACTTGTCCATCAAGCCGACCGCGTAGCCGCGCTTGGTCGGCCCGAGCGCGTCGGTGTTCCATTCGGCGGCGTCACGATCGCGCACCGCGACGAAGGTCGGCTCGCCGCCCATCGTGAGGCGCACGTCCATTTCGTCCAGACGCTGGTCAACTTTCGCGCCCATCGCCTGGACGTCGGCCCAGACTTCCTCGCTGTACGGCTTTGTCACGCGCGGCGTTTCCAGCACGCGCTCGACCGACATCAAATGCTCGAACTCGACTTCGCTCTTGTCGACGGCGCCCGAAATCGGCGCCGCGCTGCCCGGCTCCGGCGTGCACGCGACCGGAATGTGCCCTTCGCCCGCGAGCAGCCCCGACGTCGGATCGAAGCCGATCCACCCCGCGCCCGGCAGATAGACCTCGCACCACGCGTGGAGGTCGGTGAAATCGACTTCGGTGCCGCTCGGGCCGTCGAGCGAGCGCTGATCGGGCGTAAGCTGGATCAGGTAGCCCGACACGAAGCGCGCCGCGAGGCCGAGTTGCCGCAGCGTCTCCACGAGCAGCCAGCTCGTGTCGCGGCAGGAGCCGAGCGCCTTCTCGAGTGTTTCCTCGGGCGTCTGCACGCCCGGCTCCATGCGGATGATGTAGGCAACCTCGCGCTGCAGCCGCTGGTTCAGTTCGACCAGAAAATTGGTCGTGCCGGCGGGCGTCCTGTCGATGCTGTCGACGAACGCCTTGAAGCGCGGCGTCATCTCGCGCTTGACGAGATACGGCGCGAGTTCCTCCGCGACGTGTGGCTCGTACTTGAACGGAAAATCCTCGGCGCTCGGCTCAAGGAAGAAGTCGAACGGGTTGTACACCGCCATCTCGACGACTAGATCAACCGTGATCTTGAACTCGCGCGTCTTCTCCGGAAAGACGAGGCGCGCCTGGTAGTTCGCGAACGCGTCCTGCTGCCAGTTGATGAAGTGATCGGCCGGCTCGACGCGCATCGAATACGACACGATCGGCGTGCGGCAATGGGGTGCGGGCCGCAGCCGCAGCGTTTGCGGCCCCAGCGCCACGAGGCGGTCATAACGGTAGTGCGTGATGTGGTTCAGCGCGACTCGGATCGACACACCTGGCTCCTCAACGAATTATTAGCAACGACGCCGTTGCGGTTCTGGCGGATTGTACGTCTCAACCTGCGGCGGACAATTTACCGAATGCTAAAAGTCACTGGACGGTTCACCGTGTGCAAAGCCACCAAAAATACGCGGCACGCGCCTTGCTGACAGCGGTCAGACCGCCCTCTGTCCTTATCCCACTGTCTACCATGAAAACATTTCACTGCGATCGCTGCCAACAGCACGTCTTCTTCGAAAACGTGAAATGCGAATCCTGCGCGGCGCTGCTCGGTTACGTGCCCGAGCTCGCCGAGGTCTGCGCATTCGAGCCGGCCGCCCAGGAAGGCGAAGGCGTGCCGCTCTGGGTCAATCTCCATGCGAGCGCGAACGGCGCGCTCTATAAACAATGCAATAACTACGCGTTGGAGAACGTCTGCAACTGGATGATGCCCGCCGATTCCCCGGACGTGCTCTGTCCCGCGTGCAACCTCAATCACACGATCCCCAATCTTTCCGTGCCGGAGAACCGCGTCTACTGGTATCGGCTGGAAACGGCCAAGCGGCGTCTGCTCTACGCGCTCGCCGCGCTCGGGCTGCATGTCGAGTCGCGCAAGAGCGACCCGGTCACCGGCTTGCAGTTCGAGTTCATGGAAGATGGCGGCGTCGGCGAGAAAGTGCTGACCGGGCATGACAACGGCCTCATCACGATGAACATCGCCGAAGCCGACGACGCCCATCGCGAGAAAACGCGCATGGAGATGGGCGAGCCGTACCGCACCTTGCTGGGGCATTTCCGGCATGAAATCGGCCACTACTATTTCGACCGCCTCATCACCGGCACGCAGTGGGAGGAGCCGTTTCGCGAACTCTTCGGCGACGAGCGCGCGGACTACGGCGAGGCGCTCGCGGCGCACTACGAATCGGGACCGCCCGCTGACTGGGACATGTCCTACGTGAGCGCGTACGCGACGACGCATCCGTGGGAGGACTGGGCGGAGACGTGGGCGCACTACCTGCACATCGTCGATACGATCGATACGGCGGCCGCATGCGGTCTGGAACTCAAGCCCGACGACGACAACGAGCCGACCCTCACCGACAGCTCGCCGATCGAAAGCGAAACCTTCGACAACCTGATGAAGCGCTGGTTTCCGCTGACATACGCGCTCAACAGCCTCAATCGCAGCCTGGGTCTCGCGGACGCGTATCCGTTCACGCTCGCGCCTGCGGTCATCGACAAATTGCGCTTCGTTCATAAGGTGATCGCGAAGGCGGGCGAAACGTCGCACGAGCCGGTACAGAAGCAGATCAGCGAGCCTGGCGTCGAAGTTGCGCAAGCGGACGTTGTCCAGGACGCGCCCGCTCCCGTGGACGCCGCAGCGAACCCGGAAGGTGGTACAGCAGTTGCTTGATTGCAAAAGCCGCGAGCGGCATCTTTTGTGATCTTCATCCTGCACAACCTGAAAGGGCACTTCGATGAGACTGCGCGTTGGTTACGAACTGGTTTTCGAGTGTCCGCAGCCAACGCCGATGTTGCTGATGCTCAACACGCATTACTCGCGTGCGCAGGACATGCTCGTGCCGGATCACATCTATACCAATCCGCTCGTCCCGCTGCGGCAATACCAGGACGTGTTCGGCAATCTCTGCACGCGGCTGACCGCGCCGCCCGGCGTGCTCACGCTCTCCGCACGCGGCGTGTTCGAAGTCCCGCCGCATCACGAGCTGCCCGACCTGAACGGCTATCAGCACAGCATCGAAGAGTTGCCCGACGAGTGCATGGTCTACCTGCTCGGTAGCCGCTATTGCGAGACGGATCTCCTGTCGAACGCCGCGTGGCAGATGTTCGGCCAAATGCCGCTCGGGCGCGATCGCGTGCAGGCGATCTGCAACTACGTGCACAACCATATTCACTTCGACTACAACTGCGCACGGCCGACCAAGACCGCCTTCGAAACCTGGAGGGACGGCGTGGGCGTCTGCCGAGACTACGCGCATCTCGCCGTCGCGCTGTGCCGCGCGATGAACATTCCGGCGCGCTACTGCACCGGCTACATCAGCGACGTGGGCCTGCCGCCGCCCTACGCGCCGATGGACTTCTGCGCGTGGTTCGAGGCGTATCTCGGCGGCACGTGGCACACGTTCGACCCGCGCAACAACGCGCCGCGCACAGGACGCATCCTGATGGCACGCGGCCGCGATGCCGCCGATGTCGCGATCAGCAACACGTTCGGGACATCGCTGCTGCGCAGCTTTCTGGTCGTCTGCGAACCGGATTCCTGAACGCGTTGCCGCGGCTTCACGGCACCGGCGGCACAGATTCCAGCTTCTGCGTCTGCCCTTCTTGCGACTGCGATTGCGACTGAGCGCCTGGGTCCGGTGCAAGCGGCACCAGGAAGTCACGGCTGATGCGGCTCGCGAGGTCGTTCACACGTGCAAGAAAATCGACGAGATAGGCATGCAGTCCGCTATCCATGATGTCCTGGATACGGCCTTCGGCAAGTTCCTGACACAATGCCACCGCGAGCCTCGACGTCTCCGAACTGCGGCCGTTCATCACGCGTCCGATCAGGTGCTGCACTTCCGCGATACTCGCCGCAAGCGAACGCGGCCAGTCGACGTACAGAATCAGCAGCCCCGCGACGCGCTCGGGCGTAATCACATCGCGATACACCTTGCGATACACCTCGAAACCCGACACCGAACGCAGCACCGCCGTCCAGTGGTAATAATCGAACGGCTGCGCCGAGGTATCCGCGCGCTGCTCCAGCATCTCGAACTTCACATCGAGAATGCGCGCCGTGTTGTCCGCGCGTTCGATGAAGGTGCCAAGGCGCATGAACCAGAACGCGTCGTCTTTCACCAGCGTGCCAAGCTGCACGCCGCGCGACAGGTGCGAGCGGAACTTGACCCATTCGAGAAACTCGTAGGGATCGCGTTCGAGCACGCCGTCGGCTAGCAGGCGCTGCGCATCGAGCCACGTCGTGTTGAGGCTTTCCCATAGTTCGCTGTTGGTCGAGCTGCGCACGGCGCGCGCGTTCTCGCGAGCCGCGCGCAGGCAGCTCATGATCGACGACGGATTCGACAGGTCGCGCGCCATGAAATCGATCACGTCGCGGTTGCTCATGCCCTGATGCCCGGCGGCGTAATCGCCGGAGAGCTCGGAGATCGACAGCATCGCGCGCCATCCCAGTTCCGCGTATTCGTCGGATTGGGGCAGCAGCGACAACTGGTAATTCGCGTCGAGCATCCGGGCGGTATTTTCGGCGCGCTCGGTATAGCGCGCCATCCAGAAAAGATGATCCGCGGTACGGCTCAGCATGGGTGGTCCGGTCCTCTTGTTCGACTCTTGTTGAATGGTCCGACGTGTTCTTTCCAGCGTCTCAGCGCTCGAGCACCCACGTATCCTTCGTGCCGCCGCCCTGCGACGAGTTCACGACGAGCGACCCTTCGCGCAGCGCGACGCGCGTGAGTCCGCCCGGCACCATGCGCACCTGGTTGCCCGACAGCACGAACGGCCGCAAGTCGATATGGCGCGGCGCGATGCCCGCTTCCACGTAGGTCGGACAGGTTGAGAGCGCGAGCGTCGGCTGGGCGATGTACTTCGCCGGATTGGCGACGAGCGCCGCGCGGAACGCCTCGATCTCTGCTTTCGTCGATGCCGGCCCGACGAGCATGCCATAGCCGCCCGCGCCGTGCGTTTCCTTCACGACCAGATCGTGCAGGTTGTCGAGCACGTGACCGAGATCGTCGGCCTTGCGGCACATCCACGTCGGCACGTTGTTGAGGATCGGTTCCTCACCGAGGTAGAAGCGCACCATGTCCGGCACGTAGGGGTAGATCGACTTGTCGTCGGCGATGCCGGTGCCCACCGCGTTGCACAGCGACACGTTGCCCGCGCGATACGCGGCGATCAGGCCCGGCACGCCGAGCGTCGAATCCGCGCGGAAGACGTTCGGGTCGAGGAAGTCGTCATCGAGGCGCCGGTAGATCACGTCGACGCGCTGCGGACCCTGCGTCGTGCGCATGTAGACGTGATCGTTATCGACGAAGAGGTCCTGCCCTTCGACCAGCTCTACGCCCATCTGCTGCGCAAGGAACGCGTGCTCGAAGTACGCCGAGTTGTACATGCCCGGCGTCAGGACGACGATACCGGGGTTGTCGACGCCATCGGGTGCGGCGGCGCGCAGTGTATCGAGCAACAGGTCGGGATAGTGCGCGACGGGCGCCACGCGGTTGCGCGCGAAAAGATCGGGGAAGAGCCGCATCATCATCTTGCGGTTCTCGAGCATGTACGACACGCCCGACGGCACGCGCAGGTTGTCCTCGAGCACGTAGAACTCGCCCTGCCCCGCCCGCACGATGTCGATGCCCGCGATATGCGCATAAATATCGCGCACCACGTTCACGCCGACCATCTCCGGCCGGTACTGCGCGTTGTTCAGGATCTGCTCGGCGGGAATGATGCCCGCGCGGATGATCTCCTGCTCGTGATACACGTCGTGGATGAAGCGATTGAGCGCATTCACGCGCTGTCGCAGGCCGCGTTCGAGCGCCGCCCATTCAGCGGCGGGAAAGATGCGCGGGATCACGTCGAAGGGAATCGTGCGCTCGGCATCGACGCCGGGCTCGTCCTTCGCGCCATACACGGCGAACGTGATGCCGACGCGCCGGAAGTTGAGGTCCGCCTCGGCGCGCTTGTTGCGGATCTGCTGCTCGCTTTGCGTCGCGAGCCAGTTCATGAATTCAAGGTAGTGCGAGCGCGGATCGCCCGCACCGCGAAATGCCGCGGGCGGCACGCCGGCCGCCTGCAAGTCGGATCGCTCGAACATCTCGTTGAAGAATGCTTGCGTCATAAACCGGTCTTCCATGTGAAGTGCCTGCCGGATCGACTCCGGCCTTCTTGTGCCTGCCTGGCTTCAGTACGCGCGCAACCGGTGCACCGGCTTGGGGCCGGCGCTTCATGTGCGGCGCGTGCCCAAAGCGCGATGCACATATTCTTCCCCGACAAAAAGAGCGAGAACGTGCGATGCACAACGCGTTGCGCCATCCATCGCCGCGTCCGGTCGATTTAACTCTTTGGTTAAAGCAACAAGCGCGCCATGCCAACGTGTTCATAAGGGGCGGCGCAGACGCGGCTTGGCTCGCAGCGGATTGCACCAGCGACCGTGGATCGCGTGTAATTAAACCGATGCACCAGCACGGGGCATGGTGTGCACCCGGCTTCGCTTTATCCTTAATGTTCGTCAATTTCCCTGACCGAGGCACTCATGACCGGCGCGCTCTCTTTGCCAGAATCGTTCGACTTTGAAGGCCAGATGGTCCGCTTCGGCGTGATCGGGTCTGGCGAGCCGATGGTGTTCGTCCACGGCACGCCGTTTTCGTCGCAAGTGTGGCGACGCATCGCGCCCATCGCGGCACGCACGCGGCGCGTCTTCTATTTCGACCTGCTCGGATACGGCATATCGGAGCAGCGCGATGGGCAGGACGTGTCGCTCGGCGTGCAGAACCGGCTCCTCGCCGCGCTGCTCGCGCACTGGCGGATCGAAAGGCCCGACGTCGTCGCCCACGACTTCGGCGGCGCGACGGCGCTGCGGGCCGCGCTCCTGAACGGCTGCGAATACCGGTCGCTGCTGCTGATCGATCCGGTCGCGGTCGCGCCGTGGGGTTCACCGTTCGTGCGACACGTGCGCCAGCACGAGGCGGCGTTCGCGGGTGTGCCGCCGTACATCCATCAGGCGATGCTCGACGCTTATCTGCAAGGCGCCGTGCACCGTCCGCTCGATGCCCGGACGCTGCGCATCCATTCGTCGCCGTGGACGGGGGCGACGGGGCAAGCGGCGTTTTATCGGCAGATCGCGCAGATGGACCAGCGCTACACCGACGAAGTCGAGCCGAGGTACGGGACGCTGCGTTGCCCGGTATCGATCCTGTGGGGCGAGGAGGACGGCTGGATTCCAATAGAGCGCGGCGAAATGCTGTCGGCGATGATTCCGGGCGCGCGCTTCACGCGGGTGGCTGGCTCAGGTCATTTGATGCAGGAGGACGCGCCGGAAGCGATCGTCGGAGAGTTGCTTGCCTTCATGCAGCCGGAAACCTGAACGCGACCCTGGCCCAGATAGTGCATTTCCCACCCACCTGAAAGCGGCGCGCACGTCCAGACGGGCCGCGCCCCCGATAAATGCCCCGGCGCAGTGCGTTCGTCATCCAAGCTGGTGCACGATGCTGCTGCGATGCACAAGAACGGCATCCGTTGAAGTTAAAAATGCCATCCCCGACCCTGACGAGGATTACGTGAACAATCGCGCGTCCGAACCGAGCCTGGCACGATATGCACTCTGGAATCGCAAGCACAAACGCAACACGTCGAAGTCGAAACGCGTACTCGTCGCCGATGCCGACAAGGCGCTCGGCGAGTCGCTCGTATCGTTGTTTGCGCTGAAGGGATTTGCCACGCAGTACGCGCTCGACGTAGCGTCGCTACGAACGATCGTTCGAACGTGGCAACCGCAGGTGATCTTTCTCGACACGCGCATCGGCGCGTGCGGCAACTACGCGCTCGTGCGCGAACTGCACGCGATCAACGACGAACCGGCGAGTCACATCATCGCGATGAGCGGGTTTTTGCCGGAGGAGCCGGTTAATCTGCTGAAGGAGGCGGGCTACGACGGACATTGCCGGCGGCCGTGCGCCGTCTGGCAAATGACCGATCTGCTCGATGAAGCCTTCGCGCCCGGGACGCCGCGCTGAGGTTCAATTGGCGCGATGCTGGGCGACGCTCGTCGCCTCTTGCGATGGCGGCTGCGGTTGCGGCGTGAGTGCGAAGCCAGCGGGAGCCGCATCGCTCGCGGCAACGGTTCTTTCGACGGTGCCCGGATCGGTCACCTGCGCGTGCTTGCCGCCGCCTCCGTAGCTCACGATCATGAGCGTTGCGAACACGGCGACGCCGACCAGAACCGCTACAACGGCAAATCCCTGACTCTTCTTCCGCATATTTCTTCCCGATTCCGATTCGATATTTTCACGCGCATCTTAAACACAACCCTCAAGGCTCGCGCGCGAAAAGCGCCGATGCTTCCTCCGGGGTCTGCCGCGGGCCGCGCAAGCGTACGACGCCCCGTCCGGCCGCCTTCGCGTCGTAGAGCGCAAGGTCGGCGTGTTTCAGGACCTGATCGAACGATTCGCCCTTCTCGGCCACCGCGATGCCGACGCTCGCGCACACGACCGCCCGCGTACCCGAAGACAGCACATACGGCGCGCCCAGTTCCTTGACGATGCGCTGGGCGAGCACGTCACTCGACGACGCGCCCGTCTGCGTGACGACGACCGCGAACTCGTCGCCGCCCAGCCGCGCGACGAGTTCGCCGCGCCGCATCACGTTGCGCAGACGGTCCGCGACCTGCTTCAGCACTTCGTCGCCGGCATTGTGGCCGTGCGAATCGTTGACGTCCTTGAAGCCATCGAGATCGACGTACATCACCGTCACGCGATGCCCCACGCCGCTCGCGCATCCGGCCATCAGCCGTCCCGCGTGGTCGCTCAGGTAGCGGCGGTTCGGCAGGCCCGTCAGCGAATCGTGATGCGCCCAGTGCAGGATCTTCGCCTCCGACTTCTTGCGCTCGGTGACGTCCTCGATGATGACGACCTCGCTTCCGTCGGGCACCGGATTGCGCGTCATCTCCAGATGACGGCCGTCGGTGAGCTTGAGGTCGAGCGGCGCGCGTTCGTCCGCGAGCCATTGCGTGCAACGCTCGACGAGTTGCGAGCGCAGCGTCTCGCCGAATTTCGCGAGCCCCACGTAGCCGATGAACTCCGGCAGCGGCACGTTGAGCCGCAGCATCTCGACGGTCGCGCCGAACAGTTCCGCCGCCTTCCGGTTAGCGATGACGACACGGCCGTCCGCATCGATCGTGCAGAGTCCGTGCGGCATGTGGGCGAGCGCGGCGTCAAAGCGCGCCGCGAGTTCCGCGTGTCGCTGCTCGGCCGTCATCAGGCCGACCAGGCCGCTGTAGTGGCGCTGCACCACCGACGCCATCGCGCCGATGTACAGAAAGAGCGGCGGCACGAGGATCCAGCAGGCGGTGTCGTCGGCGAGCGCCGCGCCGATGCCGATCGGAACCGCGCCGAGGCACACCTGCGCGACCGCGAGGCGCGGCAGCGACGCGTTGCGCGACGCGATCCCGCCGAGGATGCCCGCTGTCACCATGATGGCGAGCGCGGCGAGCACATAGTCGCCCGACATCACGCAGCCCATCGTGCCGAGCCCGAAGAGCAAGCACGCGGCGAGCGCAAACGGCGTGTAGCGCGCGGCCCACGGTCCGGGGTGAAGCGCCGCCGGACGGCTTCGCACGCGATAGCAATGCACGACGCCGAGCCGCGCGCCGAGGATCGCGAGATCGAGCGCCAGCCACAGAAGCGGCCACCACTGGTACAGGCGCACGGCTGCGGCCAGCGCGACGAACATGCTCGCCGCGCCCGAAAGCAGCAGCGGACGACGGTCTTCTAGGACGGTCGAGAGGAGGGCACTGCGGATGGCGGGCGTGATTTGCTGGCCGTCCTCGGTCGGCGGCGTCGCCAGAATGGAATCGAGGAGGGAGGTGTTGCCTGACATACGGTGGCCGTGTCCGAACGAGGGTTCCGAGAGGCCGCACCGGAGCCGCCGCTAACCATATTTACGGCGCGGGCCGGCGGTTTCTTTAACGACGGCGGATAGCGGCGCCGTGTGGCCGAGCGCACATGGTAACGGTTATGCCGCAGCGGCGCTCGGGAAACGCGGCGGCTAAAATGGCGGCGTCGCAACCCTTCTACACCGCCATGCCCGATTCACCCGGACGCGCGCGCTCGAAGCGCAAACCGCTGCGCGGCGCGCTCATGCGCTATCAGGACCGCATCGCCGAAGTGCTGGGCGAAGCACGCGGACAGCGCGTGATGATCCGCTCGATCCATGCTGATGGCGTGGAGCGGAGGACTGCGGTGAAGTGGCGAAATCTGCTGCCGTTGGAGGAACAGTTGTTTTAGGGGTGGGTCACGCGGGCGTAGCGGTGATCTCCAGTTGCAAGCCCAATGCCGCGAGGGCGGCGGCAATCGTATCGATTTTCGTCGCGTGGCCAAGGTCGATTACGCGGTTTACCTCCTGCCGCCGCGTGTTCAAACGGCGCGCCAGTTCGGCGGGCGTCACCTCTTGCGCGACCATCGCGTTAAGCAGCAACACTTTTGCTGCGACGCTCGCCGGCAGTTCAATCAGCACGTCGCCGCGCTTCGGCCGCGACGGCGGTGGCACTGCGCGCTTGTCTTCGAAGTAGAAATCCATCGCGGTAACAAGCGCGTCGGCGGCCATCTCAATCGCTTCTTCGCGCGTCTCTCCGCATGTGATCGCTTCGGGTATATCGCGGAATGTGACCGCGAAGCCAGTGCCGTCAGGAATCAGGCGGACGGGGTATCTGAACATGGTGGTTCCTGTATTCGTCGCAGGATGCGGGCAGCTTACGCCGCCCACTTTCATTTGATGCCGAGTTGTCTGAGAATGAGCTTTCTGGTCACGTCGCCAAGTTAGGCACCGGGGTGCCGGGGCATCACCGACTGCCGCCCATGCAAGAAGATTTTCGTATGGCGCGACCCCTCAGTGAACATCGCGCCCTGCCGGGCAAGCCATCTCTTGAATTCACTTTGCTTCACCTTCCCCTCGCATCGTTTGCATTTTATCACTGTAATCATAAATGTTTACATCAGATGAAATGTGTAACGTTGCGTGTTAGTTTGGCGCGCCTAATTCGATGCAGAGATCAAATCGTTGAGAGTGTGGTCAGCTACCGTGGGGATCATTGTTTAAAAGGACGTCCTGCTCAGCGCGAAGCGCGTTTCGGAATACTCAGGAGGACGCAATCGTGGTTGCTACTAGGACGCACGACAAACAGTAGGGAGTACCGCAAAAGCACGGCAATCCGGCGAGCAGGATGGGCGCCAGGCCATTCACTGTTATGAAATTGAACGTCACTAATCCCGATTTCACGAAGGTAGCGACTTCGTCGATCGACTAGTAGCCCATCGCGCTCACGCGGTCCGCCCGTGCCTCCACCGCGTGGGAGACGGCATCAAGGCCGACACTAGTGCGAACGCCTGCCGGATCATCGAAGGCTTTGCGCTTTCGATCACCTCCGGCTCGCTTACGACTTCCTGCGCCGATGGTTTATCAGGCTGCGGCAGCGCCTCTCGCGCGTCAGCGCATCGCCGGTTGAGCAACATGCGCATCTCACGCTCGTCGATCAGCCCACGCGCCTGCAGCCAGCCGCGCTCGAAGCGCAGTTCGTAGTCGATGTCGGTGAAATCGTGATAGCGGCCGGTATCGGCCAGCGCCATCGCCGATGAAATGACACGCTGCAGCGTCCACGCTTCTATTTCGTTGATGTCCGTCGGCACGCGCCCCTCGCTCACGGATGAGGTGTTCGGATCATAGCCCGGCTTGGCTGTGGACTCCGTCGTCTGCGGACAACACCCTCTCAAAAAAGAGCGGCGTGCGGCGTTTCGACGGATGCGCGTCGTAAGGCTCAAGCATCGTCCAGTCTCGCAAGCGCCATCCGTCTTCGATTTCCCGCCCGCCCGAACTTTTTTCGCTTCTATAATCCCCCGTGCCATCCGGCCCGTCCCTCGTGCTTTCCAACCTCACGGAGTCACCGATGAATGCGATTGCGCTGTCCAAGAAGAGCCTGCCACTCCGCCGCTCGTCCCGGGTGCTCATCGCAAGGAGCGCGGTCGCGATCGCCGCCACGCTCGCCTTCGGCGCTTGCACGACAACGTTTGCGCAAGACTCCGGCGGCTCCCGATTCGAGCGGCATCATGGCGGCGAAGGCCGCGACGTCAAGGTCATGATCATCTCGATGTTCGGACCGGAAGGACAGGTCTGGCTCGATCGTCTCGGACCGTGGAAGGCCATCAAGGTGCCGGGCCTGTCGCCCGACTATCCCGATGTGCATTGCAACCGGCAGGACATCTGCGTGATGACGACCGGCATGGGCCACACGAATGCGGCGGCGTCGCTGATGGCGCTCACGTTCTCCGATCGCTTCGACCTGCGCCGCACGTACTTCATGATCGCGGGCATCGCCGGCATCGATCCGCAGCAGGGCACGATCGGCTCGGCGGCGTGGGCGAAGTACCTCGTCGATTTCGGCATTCAGTGGGAGATCGATGCGCGCGAGAAACCCGATAGCTGGCCGAGCGGCTTCCTCGGCATCAATACGAAGACACCCGATCAGAAGCCGCCGCTCGACTACCGGACGGAAGTGTTCGCGCTGAATGCGAAGCTCGCCGACACGGCTTTCGCGCTGTCGCGCAATGTGACGCTGTCGGACAGCGCCGAGGCGCAGACGGCGCGCGCGAAATTCGACTACGCGCCGGCGAACCGCGCGCCCAAGGTGATCCAGTGCGATACGCTCGCGGGCGATACGTGGTGGTCGGGCAAATATATCGGCGAGCGGGCGCGCGTCTGGACGAAACAACTCACCGACGGCAAGGGCGTCTACTGCACGACGCAGCAAGAGGACAACGCGACATACGAAGCGCTCAAGCGCGCGGCAAGTACGGGTCGCGTCGATTTGAACCGTGTCGCGGCGCTGCGCTCGGGTTCGGATTTCGATCGTCCGTATGAAGGGCAATCCGCTGCCGACAATCTCGTCAACTATGCGACTCAAGGTGGCTTTGCGCCGGCCATCGAGAACCTGTATCGCGCGGGCAATCCACTCGTGCAGGATATCGCCACGCATTGGGGCGAGTGGTGTGATGGCGTGCCCGCACGATAAGTTCCTGGGGCGGCGCGAGTATGGTCGCGGGTCCTTGAGCTGAGTTGGCCTGAATCAATAAATGCGCCCACGCTCTTCAGGAATTTTGCTTCGATTTATTAGCGTTGCTTTGAATAGCAGCAACGCTAATAGACTTCCTTTCAAGTCCTGGCGGCAAGCACTGAATTAATCACCTGGCGAACGCGAAT
Organism: Caballeronia humi; assembly: GCF_001544475.1. Classification (GTDB taxonomy): domain Bacteria; phylum Pseudomonadota; class Gammaproteobacteria; order Burkholderiales; family Burkholderiaceae; genus Caballeronia; species Caballeronia humi. The sequence continues at coordinate 22,149 of NZ_FCNW02000047.1, forward strand.
CACTGCCTTTGCGTCACGCACTCAAGCAAGTAAGTAACATCTCCATATGCCCTCCCCCCAAACGAATACCCGCTTGACGAGGACTATACGTTAGCTGGCGGCGTCTATAACTTTAGTGTCGTGCTTGCCGTCATGCATGAGGTTCAACTTGTGCGCGGCGTTAGCCAAAGCCGGCCGCTCATCGTCAGCAGTCTCTTGTGCCTGACAGGCGCCATCCCTTCGCTCTCGCGCGAAGAGTGATCCGACACGACCGACGCAATCAAATACCTCAGGAGCCCATCATGAACGCAAAACTCATCGCCACCGCCGCCGCAGCGGGATTTCTCGTCGCTCAGGCAGCGCTTGCGCAGATGCCCGAGCAAGCGCAGCAACTCGTGCAAACCATGCGGCCGATGCAAGCCGCCCCCGGGTCGGGCATGTCGCAGGAAGCCCCGACGCAAGCGGCATCGACGAATGAAACGTCCTATGGCGGCGCGACCGATACACGCAGCATGTCGGCCTCCGCGCGCCGTCAAGGCGCTTGCGGTGCCGCGCAGAACTGCGACATTTTCTTCGGCCAGTAAGCGCAACATCGGGACGTGCAGAACAGCACGTCCCTTTTTATGGCCACGCAAGCGGACATAGCCAAATAAGGCCACCAAGACGCATTTCAAGCCCTCCCCTCCTTTATATCGACATCACCCGAAAATAACGTTCGAGTGATATTGAAACTTTCCGCGCAGATCCTATCTCGGTTTCAGAACGGCACGACGACATTCGCGTCAAGCCCCTTTCTGATACCAACGTCCTCATCGACGGACATGTAACGCGGAGATAAATCATGAGTGACTTCTACTTCGGCAGCGATCTGCTCGGAGACCTCGAACGCGTGCAGCGCCAGATGTCGGCGCTCTTCGGCAATGCGCCGTCGAGCATCCGCTCGAGCCGCACCGACGCGTTCCCGCAACTCAACATCGGCAGCACCGAAGAGTCGATCGAGATCGTCGCGTTCGCGCCCGGCGTCGATCCGGCCGCGCTCGAAGTGACCGTCGACAAAGGCACGCTCACGATCAGCGGCGAGCGCAAGCCGAACGATAAAGGCGCGAGCGGCGAAACGCGCACCTATGCGAAGGAGCGCTTTCACGGCGCGTTCCGCCGCGTGATCGAACTGCCGCAAAACGTGAATCCGGACAAGGTCGAAGCGCGTTACGCGGACGGCTGCCTGACGATCAAGGTCGGCAAGCGTGAAGCGTCGAAGCCGCGCGCGATCACCATCCAGTAACCGATACCAGACTTGAGGGAAAGCCATGAACGAGAACACACAAGTCGCTCAACGCAACGCGGGTAACGCGGGTGAAGTCGCGCGACGCAACGATGATCGCGCGCGGCGTGTCACGCTGACGCCGGCCGTCGATATCATCGAGGACACTCACGGCGTCACGCTGTGGGCCGATCTTCCCGGCGTGCCGCGCGAGAAGCTCGATGTGAAAGTGCACGACGGGCGTTTATATATCGAAGCCGAAGCCGCCGTGTCGACACCGGACAACATCAGACTGAATCACGTCGAGGTTCGCGCGCCGCTATTCGCACGCGCGTTCACGCTGAGCGATGAATTCGACACGTCGAGAATCGATGCGAATCTGCAGAACGGCGTGCTGAAGCTGAGCATCCCGCGACGCGAGGAAGCGCGTCCGCGTCGGGTGCAGATTCGGGCTGAGTGATGGTGGATGGACCGGCCATCGTCTTTTGGCGATGGCCGGCTTTTTATTCCGCCGGCGCTTTGATGCGCCATACCGCTGCGTTCGAAATGCATTGCTCGGCTTCGGCTTCAGACAGCATTCGTTCGGCGATACTCCATGGCAGACGCCTTCCACGAGCGTGCATCTGCCGATACCCAGCCCGTGCAACCAGAGCGGAAATCTTCCCCGCCCTCACCATTTCCGAAACCAGCCAAAGCGTCCCGCGCACTTCGATACGCTCGCTTTCAGCCGCTGCTCTCAGGTCGCGGTCGCCGGTGAGAAGCGGGCAGCGCTCTTCGGCGGCCAGCACCAGCGCGAACAAGTCGATGCGACCTGGACGCTTGTACTTGCGTGCGAACTGGGCAACGCGCATCACCATCCGGTCGTCGAGTTCGAGAACTTCGAGTCCCATGTTAAGCAGATGGCCGTGCTGTTCTGCCAGCTCCTCATGGAACAGCACATCGGGCAGCGCGAACCGATAGTCGAGACTGAACATCGGCGCGGTCAAGCCGCCCACCTCGATGTCGATCAGGATGTTGGCGTCACTGATCAGCAGCAGCATCGCTGCCCTCCAGTGCTCGTTCGGCCTGAAAAGCGCTCAGCGACATCGAGAGCAGTTCCGCCGCTTTCGATTCGCCGATATAACCCTCCGCGAGCGCATGGAAAACCATCTGCTCGAACAGGTGCGCCTTTTGGGCGGGATGGCGTTTTCCGGGTTCCGCGACATGCCAGCCCTTGTTGCGAAAGAGCCTCGCCTGCTCATCGCGCCACGCGGGGGTCACGATACCGAGATCGCGCGCGCGATACAAAAGACCCGCCATGCTCAATCCGAATTCTTCCTTGAGCAGCGAGAGTTCCTTGGGCTCGATGACGCTGCGATGCGCACCGAGCGCCTGAATCACCGAATGCTGCGGAATGATGAAAGCGCCGGCGAACCGGTTGCACACCGTCTCCTCATCGAAACTCGCGCCGATACGGCCGGCCAGCATGAGATGCCCTAGCTCGTGAGCGAGCGTGAAGCGCTGCCGATCGCCGGGCCAGTTGCTTCCGACGACGATCACCGGCATGTCGTTGACCGAAGCCGCAAGCCCGTCGAACTTGGCGTCGGCATTGGCGTCGATCATGAAAACTCGCACACCGCGCGCTTCCAGGACGTCGATCAGGTCCGGAATGGGGTCGTAGCCCAAGTCCCATGCGTCGCGTACCGCCTCGGCTGCATGTTCGATCTGGGACGCGTCGTCAATGACGTCCGGCAATCCCTCGACCGGCGCGAACGCGGCAACCGGCGGCGTGGGAAACAGCGCTTCCAGTTCGATGCGTCGCTCGATCTGGTCGATCACCTCATGCTCGATGGCGTCGAGCCGTTTCTTCGGCAAACTGCTGCGTTTGCGATATTCGATGCGATCTAGCGACGCAGTCTCCGGCCGGAAAAAATACTCCATTCGTACGTTAAGCGTGCGTGCCAGATTGAGGAGGGTGGCCGACGTTGGCGTCGCCTGCTCGTCTTCGTATTTCTTGATGGCCGCGTGAGTCAGACCGACACGCGCGCCCAATTCGCGCAACGACAACCCCGCCGCTTTCCTCGCCCGGTTCAGCCGTTGACCGATCATCCCGGCCTCCGATTAGTGGTTTACAAAAATCGATATTATATTCGCTTTTGTAAACAACGTCGGCAGCGGCCATTTATTCCGCCACGATCCCGTCCCGCGCTACAGCCCGCTCCCTGTTGGCGTTTCGCCAAGGATCGCACCGGCTCACGAACGCCTCGAACGCTTCGATCGCTACCGGCCTGCAGAAGTAATACCCTTGATACGCGTGACATCCCGCCCCGGCAAGAAAGTCCCGCTGCGCCTCGGTCTCCACGCCTTCCGCGATGACTCCCAACCCCAGGCTCTGCGCCAGCGCGACAATGGTTCTGGCGATCGTCGCATCGTTCGGATCGACGAGCACGTCGCGCACGAACGACTGATCGATCTTCAACTGATCCAGCGGCAGCCGCTTCAGATAAGAAAGCGACGAGTATCCGATCCCGAAATCATCGAGTGAGAACACCACGCCCTTGGCCTTCAACGCGTACATCTTCCGAATGATGTCCTGCACGTTGTCGACGAGTACGCTCTCCGTCAGTTCCAGCTTCAGCCGGTTCGCCCGCGCGCCCGTGTGACCGATCACCGCCAGCACCTTGTCGACGAAATCCGGCTCGCGCAATTGCTGCGCGCTGACATTCACCGCGATCGTCAGGTGCGCCATGTCCGGCCGCGTCGACCACAGCGTCAATTGCCTGCACGCAGTCTCCAGAACCCAGTTACCTAGAGGCAGGATCAGACCGGTCTCCTCCGCGAGCGGAATGAAGTCCGCGGGCGGCACGATGCCACGCTGCGGATGCCGCCAGCGCACGAGCGCTTCGGCGCCCGTCACGCGGCCGCCGTCGGCAATCTGCGCCTGGTAGTGCAGCAGGAACTGCTCTTCATCGATAGCCTTGCGCAAATCCGCTTCCAGCGCCGCGCGCTCCAGCACCACGGTCTGCATCGCGGGATCGAAGAAGCAGAGCGCGTTGCGTCCGCGCTCCTTCGACTTGTACATCGCGAGGTCGGCCTGCTTGAGCAGCTCGTCGATCGACGTGCGATGGCCCTGGAATACCGTCGCGCCGATGCTCGCCGTGCTGCGGTATTCGACATCGCCGAGCTGGTACGTGTTGCCGAGCACTTCGAGAATCTTTTCGCCGATGGCCTCGGTCTGGATCGCCGCTTCCTGCCGGCTCGCATGCAAGCTGCCGAGCACCACGACGAACTCGTCGCCGCCGACGCGCGCCACCGTATCGCTGTCGCGCACGCTCGCGGCAAGCCGCTGCGCCACTTCCTGCAGCAAGCGGTCGCCCTTGTCGTGGCCGAGCGTATCGTTGAGCGTCTTGAAGTGATCGAGGTCGATGAAGAGCAGCGCGCCGCACGCGTCGCCGCGTGCGCTCGCGGTGATCGCCTGCTTTAGGCGGTCGAGCAACAGCGAGCGGTTAGGCAGGCGCGTGAGGGCATCGAAGAATGCCAGTTCCCTGATCCGCTCCTCCGCGATCTTGCGTTCGGTGATGTCGTGATGCGTGCCGACGTAGTGGCTCACGACACCGTCCTCCCCGCGCACCGCCGATACCGTGAACCACTTCGGGTAGATCTCGCCGTTCTTGCGGCGATCCCAGATCTCGCCCTGCCAGCCGCCTTCGCGATCGACCGCCTCCCACATCTCGCGGAAGAACGTTTCGTCGTGACGGCCGGAGCGCAGGAATAGCGGCGTCCTGCCGACGACTTCCTCGGGCGTGTAGCCGGTGCATTCTGTGAACGCCGAATTGACGCGCAGGATGATGTTGCGCGAATCGGTGACCATCATCGCTTCGAGCGAGTCGAACGCGACGGCCGCGATGCGCAACTCCGCCTCGAGTTGCTTGCGCTCGGTGATGTCGCGCCCGCTCGTGCGAAAACCGGTGAACGCGCCCTTGGCATCGCGGATCGGCCCCCATGAGACGGAGAACCACACGAGCGAGCCGTCCTTGCGCACGCAGCGGAATTCGAGATCGTCGCCGCGCAGGCCGTGCATGCCCTTCAGGAACAGCGGCGCGACACGCGGCATGTCTTCCGGATGGATCAGCGTGGCGGCGAGGTCGGGCATCGCCATGCATTCGTCGACGGTGTAGCCGGTGTATTCCCTGACGGACGGGTTGATCCAGCGCGGCTTGCCGTCCGGGCCCCACCAGACCTCCCAGTTGACCGTGCAGTCGGCGATCGCGCGGAACTTCTCTTCGTTCTCGCGCAGTTCGCGCGTCATCGAGGACGCCATGTGCAGCGCGCGCCGCCGCCCCGTCATCGTGAGCCAGGCGAGCAATGCGAGCAGCAGGCTCAGGCCCGTGCCGCTCACGGCGATCAGCAATTCGGCGTTGCGGCCGAAGCGCGCCCTGAAGTCGTCATGGGCGTGCATCGCGAGCGTCCAGTTGTGGCCGTCGACCACCAGATACTCGCTCGCGGACACCACGGATTTCATGTGCGGCAGGTGCTTTTCCGGCGATCGGTGCAAAAGCGTCGCGTCGGAGATGCCGACGCCGTCATAGATAGCAAGGCCGAGTCCGGGCAGCCGCTCACCGTACAGGCTCGCGATCACGTCGCTCATGCGAAACGACGCGTACACCCACGCGATCACGCTCGCGCGCCGCTCGGCGACGCTGTCGTGCGGCAGTCCGCGTGCGTAGACGGGCAGGTACATGACGAAGCCGGGCGGAGCGTCTGGCTCGTTGTCGACGGTCAGACGCACTTTGCCGGTGATCGCGGCCATGCCGGAATCGCGCGCCCGTTCCATCGCGGTGCGGCGCGTGGCGTCGGCCCAGGCATCGAACCCAAGCGCTGCGCGATTGCGGCCGACGTACGGCTCCCGCTGCACAATCGGCGCATAGTCCGCGCGCGGGCCGGCCGGCTGGATGGCGTAGTCGATGAAACCGAGGCTCTGCATCGTGGCGACGTGCGCGTCGCGGCGCGCGGCAGGCACCCATTCGACGATGCCGATCGCCTGCACGCCCGCGAAGCTCGGATCGAGCACGAGGGTGCCGACGTAGTCGCGGAAGTTATAGCGTTCGATCTGATCCTTGGCGGCGAAAAGGCTCTGCACGCCGCGCAGCATCAGCTCGTAGGTCGCCATGCGCTGATCGACGCGGCTCACGGCGTCGCCGAGCGCGAAGTCGAACTGCGACAGCACCTCGTGGCGCGACGCTTGCCGTTCGTGATCCCAGACGGCCCACGTCACGCCAAGCGACGCGCACAGGATCATCAGCGGTAACAGGACGATGCGCGCAAAGTTCACGGCGGCGTCGGGAAATCGACCATCGAGGCGGCGAGATCGCGCCTGAAGTATTTCTCGAAGATGCGGCGCACGGTGCCGTCGGCGCGCATGTCGTTGACGAGCGCGCGCCACTTGTCCTGCTCGGCGGCCGGCAGCGCTTTCTTCGACATGATGAGGCCGTGCGGCACCGCCGGATCGTTGAACTCGATGATCGTCGTGACGTCGCGGATCTTGCGCTCGTCGAGCGCGGGGTAATCGAACGGCTCGATGATCATGCCCTGGATGCGACGCGTCATCAGCGCCTGGTAGAGCGGATCGAGGCCGCCCGCCTGGCTCGTGCGGTTGGCGGCGGCGAGTTCGTCGACGAGGCGGTTGGCGGAGTCGCTGTAGCGGAAGCTGCGGATCACGCCGAGCTGGAAACCGTCTTCGTGCTCGAAATCGGTGAGCCGCTGAATGCCGGCGTCCTTGCGCACGAGCAAATAGTATTTGTTGCTGAAGTACCAGGCGAAGGACGCGTACTGGTTGCGCTCGGCATTCGTGATGCCCGAAAGGCTGAAATCCAGCGCACCCGATTCGATCAGTTGCCAGATGCGCGCGCGCGACATCAGGCTGACGCTGATCTTGCAGCCGCTGCGGCGGATCAGTTCGTCGGCGAAATCCTTGTCGATGCCGGTGTCGGTATCGGCGGAGTAGAGCAGGCCGTGATCGTGCAGCGCGAGCGTGAGCGGGCGCGAGCAATCGGGGCGGGCGTCGTGAGCGGGACCGGCTGCGAACGCATGGCTGGCGCAGGACAGCGCCAATAGCAGACCGGCAAGACCGTGTCGGACCACAATATCTCCAGAATGATGAGCGAAACGGAGCGCGGGCGTTATCGCCGGCGTATTTCCGATGGCGCGGTTGATCGTGTCTGCAGTCGGGCGGCGGGACGTCGGGAGGCCGGCGCATTGACGCACGGTCGCTCTCCAAACGGACTCCCTACTCATTGACGGCAGCGTGGCGCCATTCTTGAGGTGGGGCGGAGGATTTCGTGAATGAAATATTTATGTCGGCCGGGCGCGGCACACTTCAGAACACTCAGAACATCGCGATCGGATTGACGGGCGAACTCGTCGCGCCCTTGAAGCGCCACGGCCCGACAGTCACGAAGAACTCCCAGCGCCCTTCCTGCGCGCAGTGCAGCGCGAGCGCGTCGAGGTCGGTGTTGTCGAGAATCGGCAGGCCGAGATACGGGATCGCGACCATATGCACCGGTTCGGTCCAGCGCTTGAAACCGGGCGGCGCGGGATGCACGTCGCTGTCGGAATCGCTGCTCACAACGGCGATGCGCCGCTCGCGCAGCCACGGCAGACACGACGCGTGAAGCCCCGTGCCGAGCTTCAGCGCGTTGCGCGCGCCCGCGCCGTTGCGGATGAACAGGATGTCGCCCTCGCGCACGGTCAGCTTCTGCGCGCGCTCGGCGGCGTCGAGATCGGCCGGCCAGATCGTCGTGCCGGGCGGAAGCGGGCCGCCCTTGAGCGCCGCGATATCGAGCAGCACGCCACGCCCGGCGATCCCCTGCGCGCCCATCACCTCGACGCCGAGCTTCGTCGCGCCTTGCGGCGTCACGGCGCTGATCGGGAAGCCGTTGTACATCCCCTGCTTGCCTTCGGGCGTGAAGAGATGGCAAAGCGCGTCGATGTGAGTGATCGCGAAACCGTGATACACCATGCCGATGTAGTCGATGCAGCCCGATTCCTCCGGCAGTGCGTCCGTATAACTGCGCATCTCGTAGGTCTGGCGGCGCACGCCGTCGGCGGCGGCGACCGGTATCTCGCGCGCGAGCGGGATGATGTGCCCCGTGCGCACGAGCTTCACAGCGGCGAGCCGCATCGCCGGCGTGATGTAGTTGAGCGTGCCGAGCTGGTCATCCGGTCCCCAGCGGCCCCAGTTGCTGAGCGCGGCGAGATGGCGGTCGAGATCGGCATCGTCGTGGATGGCGATGTCGGGCGGCGGCGATGCCGGCGATTGCGCTGCTTCGACGGAGGGCAGCACGGCGGCGGTCGCGCCGGACAGCGCGGCGCTTAAGAATCGTCGGCGGGACGGCATCGCGCATCTCCTCATCGATCGCTTGTCGGTGCAGGAAACTATAGACGCTGCGGGAAAGGTCGATGCCGTTTTTAACCAGGCGCCTGCAGCCTGAACGTGTGCTTCAAAAAGCGCAGCGCCGACAACGCGCACACACGGTACGGCACACACTCGAACGCGATGAACGTATTCTGCTGATGGATAAGCAGGCCAACATCCTTTCGCCACGCGAACGGGTTCCAAAAGCCGTGCCGCGCTTCGTCATCCGCCAGGTAGCGCGCGCACGCCTAGCGCGAAAAGCCTTCATTTCATTCGCAATCCACTTTCATTCGATTGCTTGAGAGTGGCGGAACACAGCTATGCCGCAGGCTTGCCGCAATGAAGTTCGCGATCCTATATTGCGTGTGGGCCGTTTTCACGCTTCCATTCGCTATGCGATGAATCCGTCCATGCGCCTCCACTGTTTCGTCGATCGAGCGTCCGCGGCGCCCTTGCTTGCGTCTGATGATACAGACGCTTCGTTCAACGACCGGAGTCAACATGACACGAAACCGGAGCCGCTATCGCAGGTCCGCATGGCTCGCCGCGCTACTGTCGGCGCTTGCGCTGTGCACCGCTTGCACCGTGCAACTCGCGCCGCCCTACGATGCGTCGCTCGTGAATGGAATTCGCGGCGTCAGCAACGACATCATGCAACTCTATGCATCGGCGGGGATGGGTGTCTCGAAGACGACCTTCGTCGAGCGCGCGGGCCAGTACAACGCAATCATCGGACGTGCGGATGCGCTTGCGCTGCAATCGCAAAGCCGCCCCGTCGCCGATAGCGCGCTGCGCGACAAGGCCGATCAGGCAATCAAGCAGAGACTCGCGATCAGCCCGCTTCCCAAGACCGTCTCCGATGACGCACTGGCGCTCGCCGCCGGCGAATGCGCCGACGCGCGGCATGTACCGCGCACGCCGGCGCTGCCGTCGTTCGGGCCACCGCCCGCCAATACACAGCCACAGCTTCCCGCCAGCGCGCTCGCGCTCGCGCAGGTCTCGCGCGCGATCGCACTGCTGCGCGACACCGACTGCGCGCACGGATTGAACGGAGCGCAGGTCGCCGCGAACAAGGGGTACGTCACGCACTTCATGTCGGAAGCGCTCGTCTACGAGACTTTCCTGCAACAGTAAACCGTCGAACAACAAGGAGCCGCCATGGCACTCGATCTCACCAGCGTCGCCGATGTCTTCAAGGACAGCATCTCGTCCGCGGTCAAGACGACGACTACCAAGGACCTCGCGACCTTCACGGGTTTCGCGCAGAGCCAGTTTCAATCGCTCGTGCATCAGTCCGCGCTCGTCACGGGGATGATCGAAGCGAACGTGTTCACGGCGGCGGAGCGTTCGTTCTACCTCGACGGTCTCGGACAAATGGCGCAGGGCTTCGCCGAGACGCTCGTGCAACTGATCGTGGTGGAACTGGAGAAGCTGACCAACGCGGTCGTCGATGCGATCTATGCGTCGATCAACACGGTCGCGGGCGTGGCGTTGTCGGCGCCGCGCCTGGCCGCGCCGGCATAGCGCATCGCATCACAACTGCGATTCGATCGGCAGCAGCCCGAGGAACCAGATGCCGGTGCGACGCCAAGCCGATACGTCCGGCTCCTTGTCGAGCACCGTGACCGTGCCGTTCGCCGCCGTATCGATCCACACGATGTGGCTGCCGCCGTTCGCATCGGGGCGCAGTTCGAGGCGCCACGCAACGCGATCGAGATTCGCATCGATGCCGTCGACCACTTCGCTCGCCGCCGCCTCGCTCTCGCAGTAGACGCCGATTTCCGTATTGAGTTCGACCGAGCGCGGATCGAGATTCATCGAGCCGATGAAGATGCTTTTGCGATCGAACACGTAGGTCTTCGCATGCAGCGACGCCTTCGACGAGCCGAACGTCGATTTCTTGTCCTTCGACGCGTCGGTCGCGACCGGCTTGAGCTCGTAAAGCCGCACACCCGCCTCCAGCAGATCCTTCCGATAGCGCTGATACCCCGCGTGAACTGCGGCGACATCGGTGGCCGAGAGCGAGTTGGTCAGCACCGTGACCCGCACGCCGCGCGACGTCATCCCGCGCAGCCATTCGACGCCTGCCTTCTGCGGCACGAAGTAAGGCGATACGATCAGCATCTCGCGCTCAGGCTTGAGATCGAGCGCCCGGAACTGGGACATCAGATGCCCTTCTGCATCGCCCGGCGCGCGCGTGATTTTCGCCGGGTCGTCGTAGAGCAGCGTCGCGCGGCCCCACGAGAACTGCGCATCGCGCGTATGGATCACGTCGGTCAGGCGCGCTTTCGCCTGCTGGAAGTACGGCGTCTCCATCTCGGTCGAAAGGTATGCGTCGAGCTTCGCGCGGTAGCCGGCGAGCGCCTCCGGGTCGGCGCTCTTGCCCATCAGCCGATCGACGGGATACGCCGACTCCGAGTTCCAGTATTGGTCGAAGGCCGTCGACACTTCGCGCACGACCGGGCCGTGCACGAGCACGTCAAGATCGCCGAACGCGACGGTCGTCGATGCGCCGAAGTATTCGTCGCCGATGTTGCGGCCGCCGAGAATCGCGCCCTGGTTATCGGCGATCAGCGCCTTGTTGTGCATGCGCCGGTTGACACGGAAGAATTCGACCGCGGAGCCGAGCTTCTTGAAGCTGCGGCTCGCGACCGGGTTGAAGAGCCGGATCTCCACGTTTGGATGCGAGTCGAGCGCGAGCAGCACGCGGTCGTCGGCGTTCGTGCCGAGATCGTCGAGGAGGAGCCGCACGCGCACGCCGCGGTCCGCCGCGCGCAGCATCGCCGCCGCGAGCGTGCGGCCGGTCGCGTCGTCGTGCCAGATGTAGTACTGCATGTCGAGCGTGCGGTCTGCGCCTTCCATCAGGATGACGCGCGCGACCAGCGCGTCCATCGCGTTGGGCAGCAGATGGAAGGCGTTATCGGCGGGATGCGTTGCTTCGCCCGGCGCGAAGGCGACGCCGAGGCGGGTGTCGGCGGTGTTCGGGAGCGCGTGCGTTTCAGTGCGTCCGGCCTGCGGCGGCAAGCTCGCGCACGCGTTGAGAAGCATGACGAGCAAAGCCGCGAAGCAACGTCGAAGCACGATCATGTCCGCTCTCCACCAGGCTGTAGTTCACGCGTTGGGGAAGTGTAGCGGCATGACCGCTTTACAGGGATGCGTCATGCGTCGGGATTTTTCTCCGGCAGCGGCTGGTCCGTGCCCGGCTCCGCGTGCGTGGTCGGGATCGCGTCGCCGATCGGCTTCGATACATCGATGGGCGGTTCGGCGGGCGGCTCGAAGGTCGAATCCGGGCCGGGATCGGCGTCGGCCTTTTCGGGCAGCGGCTGGTCGAGGCCCGGCTCGACCGGCGTCGGTATCGCGTCACCGATGGGCACCGAGATTTCCGTGGGCGACGCGGCCAGGTCTTCGTCAGGCGTGGCGGGTTCGTCCGAGGATGCGGTCGTCATGGCGGCCTCCTGCCGGCAGTGATTGACTCCTTTCGACTGCGCAAGTCCCGTTCCACACGTGCCGCGCGCTCAATGCGCCGCGCCCGAAGTCAGCCGATCGATCATGTTGCGGATCGCGCGCATCTGGATGCCTTGCTGATCGGCGAAATGGCGGTCGGTGTAGCCCCACCAGTCCCAGCATCCATTGGGATTCGACAGCGGAATCGACACCGCCTGCGGATACAGCACGACGATACGGTTGTTGTCCGCCCACTTCGCGTAGCCCGCGTTGCGCACGAAAGTCGTGCCGTAGAAGAGGCCGCCGCCCGGCGGCGACTGCAGCGGCAAATAGTCCTGCCCCTGCTCGCAGCCATGCAGCGCGACATGCAGGCGGCACGGCGCGCCCGCGCTGCACGATGCGGGTACGTAGAGCCAGCCGCTCGTGTCCATCCCCGTCGACGATCCGAAGAACGACGACTTCCCCTCCGGCACGTAACGGCTCTGATCGAAGCGGATGAAGCGCCCTTTTGGCGTCGTCGTGGAAGGTGGCTTTAGCGAGTCGGGACCGTAGATCCAGCTCAGGATCGCCCGCGCGGCGTCGTAGCGGCACTTACCGATGAACGGTGACTCGGTCGCGCTGCACGGCACACCGTAATCGACGGTCGGCATCGTGTGGCCGGCATTCGGGAGTTCGATCTTCGAGACGTTTTGCGCCGGCGTCCCGAACGCCGCGTAATAGCCGATGAGCTGCGTGACGACGGGGCGCGGCACGGTGGCATCCTTCGCACCGGAAAAGGTAATCACGCGCTGGCGGCGAAGATTCGCGACATCGTCGATGAGGCGGCTCGTGGCCGACGTCTTCGTGAACGTGACGAGTGCCGGGACGCTCGCGCTCGCGGGCGTCACGTCGCATGAGCTTGCGGGCGCGATCGTGCACGAGCAGCGCGTCGTCGCGATGCGGATGTCGCTTTGCGAACAGTAATACGGGCCCGCCGCGACCACGCCGACGCCCTTGATGATCGACGAATAAGCGACCGCGAACTGCACCGCCATGAACCCTCCGGATGAAATGCCCGAAACGGAGGTCTGCGTGATGTCGATGTTGAGCGCAGGAAGCTGCGGGTAGTTTGATGCCGCGCTGGCGAAGCTGATTCGCGCGATCAGGGCGCAGAAGCACAGGACAGCTTTCATCGCTCGGGGTTTCGCTGGCGCTTGTAGTCTGGATGCCTCGAACAGGGTAAGCCAACGAACCGCACGCACCGGCATCCTCAACGAACGAGCAATCCCTGCTCGATATCCGTGCACTCCGCGCTGATCACTTCTCCCGCGCAGCGGCTCGCGAACGCCACCATGTTGCGGCCCATCGCCTTCGCGCGATAGAGCGCGCGGTCCGCGTCCTTCAGCATGTCGGAGACGTCCATGGCCGATTCCGGGTCCCAGCTCGCCGTGCCGATGCTCGCTGTCACGCGGCCGAACTCGCTGCCCGCGTGCGCGAGCGAGAGATCGCTGATCGCCACGCGAATCTTCTCCGCGATGAACGACGCGCCCGCCGCCGGCGTATTCGGCAGCACGACCACGAACTCCTCGCCGCCATAACGCGCCGCCGTATCGCCGGGACGCCGGATGCTCTCGCCGATGCACTTCGCCACCGCCGCGAGCGCCTTGTCGCCGGCCTGGTGGCCGTAGGTGTCGTTATAGGCCTTGAAGCGGTCGATATCGACGAAAAGGAGCGAGAACACGCTGCGTGCCCGGCGCGCGCGCCGCCATTCGAGATCGAGCACTTCGCCGAACGTGCGGCGGTTGTTCAGGCCCGTGAGGCCGTCGGTGCGCGCGAGCAGTTGCAACTCGGACTCCGCGCGCATGCGTCGGCGCAACTGCGTGCCGAGCACCGCCGAGAGCCCGACGAAGGCGAGGCCGAACGTCGCCATCAGCGAGCCGATCGTGAGCGCGCGGCGGCGCCAGGTCGCATAGATGTCTGTCTCGGCCATCGCGACCATGATGATGAAAGGCAGATGCGGCAGCGTCTTGAACGTGTAGAGGCGGCGAACGTTGTCGATGCTCGCCGTATCGCTGAAGTCGCCTTCCTTCTCGGCGATGAAGCGCTTGAAGGTGCTCGCGGTCTTGATGTCGCGGCCGATGATGCGCACATCGTACGGCTGGCGCATCACCATCAGGCCGCTCTGCCCGATCACCGACGCCGATCCGCGCTCCCCGAGCGACAGCCCGGCGAACAGGTTGCGGAAATAGTCGAGGCTGATCGCGATCATCGCGACGCCGCCGAACGTGCCGTCGGCGCGCGTGATGCGCCGGCTCAGCACGATGCTCTGCATGTCGTGTTCGAGCGTGAAGCGCAGCGGGTCGCTGATGTAGAGCCCCGCGTCGCCTGCGCGCTGCGCCTTGAAAAATGCGCTATCGGCGAAATTCGCCTTGCGCGGCACCTCGCTGACCGAATCGACGACGATGTCGCCTGTTTCGTCCAGGACGAGTAGCGCTTCGAGGTATTTGGCCGTGGCCGCGCGGTCGAACAGCACGTCGCGACGCAGGTGGTCGGGCAGCGCCATGACTTCCGGCTGCGCGAGGCCTTCGATCACGGCCTGAAGCGACAGGTCATATAGCTCGAAATTGCGAACGATGTCGCGCTCGGCGATCAGCGCGACGTTACGCGAGGTCTCGCGCGTCCGTTCGAGCGCGTCCTGCCGGCTTTGATAAAGAACGAGTGCGCAAAGGCCGACCATCACCAGCGAAATCAACGCAGCGCCATAGACGATGCCATGAAGCGCAGTCGATTCCTTGCATTTGAACCGGTCCCTCTGTCGAATAAACCATTCGTTCGTTTTCATTGGCCGTGACTTATTGAAACGTTTGCCCAAAGGATTCTATTTTTAAATGCGCTTCAAGGCTATGAAAAAAATCGGACGAATGGCTTTCGTTGGATATATGACGAAGTCAGCAATGGTTTCGTAAATCGATTTTCATCGCCGCGATAGGGCTGCGTTAGTATCCACTTGCCTTGAAGCCCGGTGGCGCCTTGCTGGCGGGGACCGCGGGTTTGTCCCGCGTTGCGCACCTGACCCGGATCAGATATGTAGCACGAACATTCGTATCGACGAATGCGCTTGCGTTCGGGCCGCATTCGTGACGCCTTATTGCGGCCGTTAATCGACCGGCTGGACGAAAAGTCGGCAGTTGGGTTAAGCATTTCTGAAATACGAAAACAAAAGCGATGACAAGTGTGAACAGCGAATTAATCAGCGAGCCTGAATCGCTCTGGCGGTTGTTCTGGACCGTATGCGGTTTATCGGCGGTATCGTGGGGCGGGCTCGCATTAATGGCGCAACTCGAACGGCATTATGTCGAACGCCAGCCCCGGCTTTCGCCATTGGCATTCGCCGATCTCACGGCGCTTGCGTGGATGGTGCCGGGGCCGGTCGGCTGCAACGTCGCCGTGCAATTGGGGCACGTGTTGCGCGGACGGGCAGGCGCGTGGGCGGCGGGCATCGCGAGCGTCTTGCCGTTTTTCTTGTTGATGACCGTTTTCGCGATTTTTTATCGCACGCCGCTGATCCGCTCGCTGACTTCGCAGACGCTCGTCAATCACTTCAGCGTCGTGCTGGCCGTGCTGATCGGCGTGACCTGGTACAAGCAGACTCGCACGATCCTGCGCGGCAAGGTCGAATGGGCGGCCGCGGCGTTCGCGTGCGCCACGCTCGCGCTGGCGCATGGACCGGCGGCCTACGTGCTCGTGCTGGCGAGCACGTTCGCGGCGGGATGGATGCTGGAAGCGGAGCGCGAGACGAGCGTGGATGTCGTACACGCCCATCGCGACTGGCGCTTGCCGGTCGTGCTCGTCAGTTTGCTGTTGATTTTCGCGCTGCCGCTGCCGACGCCGTGGCAATTCGCGCTGCTCTGGCCCCGTCTAGCGGGCGCGGGGCTGACGCTTTTCGGCGGCGGATTTTCGGCGCTGCCGGTGCTGAAGGCGCTGTTCGTGAGTCCGAGCACCGGCGTCTCCGATACCGACTTCACGCTCGCCTTCGCCCTCTCGCCGATCGCGCCGGGGCCTTTGCTGAACGTGATCCCGTTCTTCGGCTATCTGATCGATGGGTGGATCGGCGCGCTCGTCGCGACGGTCGCGCTATTCGTGCCGTCGGGGTGTCTCGTGATTTTCGCGCAGCGGCATCTGGCGGCGCTCAAGACGTATCCGCGCTTCGAGAACGGTATGCGCCTGCTGCGCGCGGCGACGACAGCGTTTCTCGCGATCGCCGTGTTGAAGATCCTGCTGCACATCCCGCCGCAGCCCGCGTATCTCGTGACGGCGGCGTTCGGTTGCATGTGTCTCGCAAAGCTGAAGCTGCCGGTTTATACCGTGTACGCGACCGTTGCGGGCGCGTTCGGAATCTGGCTGCTATGCCATTGATCAGGCGGCGGCTTCAGGGGCGGCGGGAGCGGGAGTTGCCGCTTCTGTAGCAGCGGCGACGGGCGCTACGGCTGCGGGAGCCGTTTCCGGTTCAGCAGCGATGGCCGTGCTACCGGCCGCGTCAGTAGCGACCGGGGCCGGTTCTTCCGCGCCCTGACCCGCCTTGCGAGCGGCTTTCGCGATGCGATTCGTTTCGGAACTGCGTGCGCGCACCGCATCTTCCGCCGATACGGCTCCGGCCGCCTCGCCCGAGAGATCCACACGCGGCGCCCCTTCGACGAGACACGACCAGTAGCGGCTGCCCCGGCACCAGATCTTGATCGCGTCGCGCAATTCGGCTTCGGTCAGCGCGAGTTCGCCAGCGAGTGCCACCAGCTCCTTGAAAATGCCGACCTTCAACGGAACCTTCGATGCCGGCTTCTTCGGGAATGCCAGCGGGAAGCGGTTTTGCAGCTTGCGGATCGTGAGGACGGCCGGGTCGGTGATTTTCGCCTCGGCCGGCTTCGCTTCGCTCGCCTTCGCCTCGATCGCCGCCGCCGCCGCGACGCGCGGCCCGCGATGCGGACGCGCCGGACGCGCGTGCTTCGGCGCCTGCGCGGGCTTCCCCGACTGCGGCTTCGCCTGCTGCGGCTGCGACTTGGCCTGCGTCGACTTGGCCTGCTGCTGCGGCTTGGCCTGCTGATGCTGCGGCTTCCCCGGCGCAGACGCCTTATGCGGCCGTGCTTTCGACTGTTTGGCGAGTTGCTCTTTCAATACCGCGAGTTGTTCGAAGCCCATCGTGCATGCCTCAGGAAATTTTCGATGCTGGTCGCGCGTTCGAAGCGCGCTGGGAAGCCGCGTGACGCGACCAAAGAAACCATGATACGCAACCGCTTCACATTCTGCCGTGAGCCGCGCGGACCGGCCATGCCCGCTATTGTGCCGTCCGGCGTGCTGCGGGCGAAAAAAAGCCCGCGCATTTGGCGGGCTTAATCCATATCGGTTGAGACATGGAGGAGACAACGTCAGTATAAACCCGAATCGCAATTGGCGCTACATAGGGCTCGATTACGCATTTCGCGTCTATAACGGTATGCATCGAC
Source organism: Caballeronia humi (assembly GCF_001544475.1). GTDB lineage: Bacteria > Pseudomonadota > Gammaproteobacteria > Burkholderiales > Burkholderiaceae > Caballeronia > Caballeronia humi. The sequence goes on from NZ_FCNW02000047.1 coordinate 39,703, forward strand.
CAACGGCACTCGCTCGCCATGGACGACATCGATCGGATTCGATATTTGCGCATCGCGCTTGTCGCGGTCGGCTTGATCTCGATTGCGGGGATTTATCCGCTGATGCTCGTCTGGCCGTCGGGCTGGGCGTGGCACTCAGGGCATTCCGACTATCCGCTGATGATTGTCGGCATCTATGCGACGCTCGGCGTCTTTCTGCTGATGGCCGCGCGCGATCCGCTCGCGCATCTGAGCCTGATCTGGTTCACCGTGTGGTCGAGCATCGTCCACGGCGCGATCATGACGGTTCAGGCGCTTGCCGGCAGCGGCCAGCGCGGCCATCTGATCGGCGACGTACCCGCGCTTTTTATCATCGCGATTGTGCTGGCTGTTCTGACACCGCGCCGCGCCATAAGCTCTTGAGGGCGACGCATGCCATGACGCTGCCGTACACTGATCCGCCGATCACTCTCCCGAAGGACTTTCATCATGCGCATCGAAACGTCATTCCTGTTCGACCTCGACGGCACGCTGGTCGATAGCGTCTATCAGCACGTCCTGGCGTGGAAGGAAGCGCTCGACGATGAAGGCATCGAGCTGTCGGTGTGGCGCATCCACCGCAAGATCGGCATGAGCGGCGGCCTTTTCATGAACCAGTTGCTGCGCGAGACGCACGGCGAGATCAGCGAGGATCGCGTCGAAAACCTGCGACGTCTGCATGCTGAGGCGTACAAGCGGCTGCGGGCGCAGGTGTGTCCGCTGCCGGGCGCGCGTGAACTGCTCGCGGCGCTCACGGACGCCGGCACGCGCTGGGCGATCGCGACGAGCGGCCGGATGGAGACGGCGGCGGTCAATCTGGAGGCGCTCGGGGTCGATCCGGCGAAGGCGGTCGTCGTGACGCGCGACGATGTGAAGTACGCGAAACCCGATCCGGATCTGTTTATCGCGGCGGCGGAGCGGCTGGGGGTGTCGATCGAGCATACGGTCGTCGTCGGCGACAGCATCTGGGACATGCTCGCGGCGCGGCGTTGCCGGTCGCTGGGCGTGGGCTTGTTGTCAGGCGGGTACGGGATGGAGGAGCTGGAACGGTCGGGCGCCCTGCGCGTGTACGAAGATCCCGCCGACTTGCTGCTGCATCTGGATGAGGTTGCGGCGCGGCCGTAAGTGATTGCCCAGCGCGTTCGCGGGCCGGGTCTAAGAAGTTGGAACAATTTGAGCAAGCAGCGCAATTCGTGAGATCGCGGAATCGCGTGCCGAAGTTGCGCGGGATTTTGCTCGCTCGCCAATTGGCGATTGGTCAATGCCTCGGCAGGCCGGGTCTGAGAAAGCGACGCACCTGGTGAAATCGCGGGCGGCGCCCGAAAAATCGCGTGACGCAGCTTCGCGGGACCGGCCAGATCGCTTGCTCATCGCGACTTCGCGGCGCAGCTTTCAGTCAACGCTGGCCGTATTTGAACGATCAGCGCAGTCCCGCAGCGACTTGATGTCGCGCGCTCACGAATAATCGGCGCGGTGTTCCAACCGCGCCAATCCCGCCTCAGTCTTTCAAATCGGCCGGAACCTTGCCGCCGTTCTCGGCCAGCTTCTTCATCACCGCCTTGTGCAGCCACATGTTCATTGCGGCCGAGTCCTCGGTGTTGCCGCTGTAGTGCAGTTCCGCCGCCAGTTCCTTGCGCGCCGTGAGACTGCTGTCGAGGCCGAGCAGCTTCATCAAATCGACGATCGATGTACGCCAGTTCAGCTCCTGTCCTTGCTTCGCCTGCATCGCGGAGAGAACGGATTCGACGTCGACTTCCGGCATCGGCGTGACCGGCGGCTGGACGGTGCCCGCAGCGGCAGGCGTCGATGAACCCGCAGGCGCGGCGCCCGGTGCGGCTGGGCTCGGCTGTTGCGCCGTGGCGGGGGCGGCGGTGGCGCCGGAGCCGGTCGCGGCCGGGTGATCGTGCGGGAAAATCTTGTTGAGGATGTTCGAGAAAATGCCCATGTGCGTCTCCGATGACGGGGTTGGTGACTCGTCCGAGAGCGCAACGATCGTTCCTACCCTGCTTTTAAACGCCCGCACACATTTACATTTCGCCTTGCCCGGGTCGCCCATGACGCCGATGATGCCGATTCGCAACGCGGCCCGAAAAAATGCCTGCGGCCGCGTATTAGCGCCCTATAACAAAAGCAGGAAGCAGTTATGGCAAGCGGAATCACGCACCGGCGCATAAAGAATGCACGTTCATTGGACGTGAACATCGCTTTCAGGAACGCACGCGCCTCGACCTCGCGGCGAAGTGCGCCAATTTTCCTCCCCCTTTTGCCGAGAAAAGGAGTCTCGCAACCGAGGCGTCATGCAAGGAGCATCAAAATGAAGTCGACTCTCGTTTTGAACGCAGTTTTGAGCACGTCGAGCGCCGTTCTGCTGGCGGCGGCGAGCGTCGCGATCGCGCAGGAAACGCCCGTGCCGCAACCTTCCGGGCGAGCGCTGATGCAACACAACGCCAATACGTCGGCACAATCCACGACCGACATCTCCTATGGCGGCAGCTCGGATACCCAAGGCGCGGCGGGCGGCGCAAACCCGTCACAGGCGGTGCCGGACGCGCAATCGGCGAGCCCCGCCGGCGCGCGCACCACCACGCAGCCGGGTCCCTCGCGCTAGACACTTCCACGCATTGTCAGGCCTGCCTCAACAGGCCCGACTTCGCCAGCGCCTAGCGGGCGTCCGTCACCGTCATGTTGACGGTCTTTCCCGCGATAAGCGTGTTCGAAAGCGTGATGTCGTGCACGTTGTACGCGTAAATCGGTCCGGGCGACGTCGAGGTCGCCGGGCCCGCCGCGACCGGCGTCCCGAAGTCGCAATTCGTGATCGTGACGCCGGCGATCCCCGGAATCGCAGGCGTGGGCGCCGGGCCGTTGTAGTCGAACGCGACCGGGCCTTGCGCGACGACCGCCTGGAAGCACGATCCCGTCACGCCGTTCAGCGTCACGTTGGTCGCCTTCACGTTCGATATGTTGACGTTCTGCACGAGCGCCGGACGCGTGCGGATCGCGTCCTTCGACGGCTGGTAGTCGCAATCGAACGTGATCAGCCCGCCCTGCGCCGCCGACGGATTCGCCGCAGCGGCAGTCGCCACGCCGAGCGGCACGGTGCCGTTGATCGGGCTGCCCGCGAGCAGGCTGCTGCCATAGCCCGACGGCGTGAGGCTCACGCCGTTCGGCAACGTCACACCATCGACGTAAAAATCCTTCACGAAGCCGCCGCGATTCATGTTCGTCTTGATACGGATCGCGATGTTCAGCGAATTGGTTGCCCAGAACTGGTTGAGCATCGCGAGGTTGCGCGCATAGATCTTTTGCACGCCACCGCCCATTTCGCTGCCGAGCGTGATGCCGCCGTGACCGCTGTTCATCGTGCAGTTCTGGATGACGTGGTTTTGCGCGGGGCCGTATTCGTTGTCGAGATTCTTGCCCGACTTGATCGCGATGCAGTCGTCGCCGGTGTTGAACACGACGCTTTCGCACAGGACCATGTCGCAGGCGTCGGGGTCGAAGCCGTCGTTGTTCGGTCCGATGCTGTCCACCGTCACGCTGCGGATCACCACGTTCGTGCAGTCGGTCGGATGGTGCTGCCAGAACGGCGTGTTGATCGTGCGGTAGCTTTCCATCAGCACGTTCGTGCAGCCCAGGAACTCGACCATGCACGGCCGCAGGTAGTGGCCCTTGCCGAAAATGCGCTTCTCGATCGCGACACCCGCCTCCGACAACGCTGGCAAGTAGTTCTGGTCCTGCTGCCACGGCGTGGCGGGATCGGTCAGGCGCGTGTAAAGCGTGTCGGAGATGCCGGGCGCCGCCGTGCGCAAATCGACGTTGTTCGGGTTCGCGTAGGCCTGCGACGGCGTCGACGAACCGGCGAATCCGTATGCGCCGCTGTTGCCCTTCCACGTCCACCAGCAGGTGCTCGTGTTGCCGGTGCCCGCGAACGGCGTCATGCCCTGGCCGTTGAGGATGGAGCTGTCGCCCTCGCCGGTGATCGCGATGTTCTTCTGGTTGCGCGCGTAGACAGGCGGGCCGTAATTCAGGCAATCGTTCGACTGCCAGCGGCTGTAGTAGAGCTTGCCGTTCGCGCCGCAATCGATCGGGCCGTCCTTCGCGAAATCGGCGGGATTCTGGCTGAAGTAGACCGTGCAGTTCGCGCTCAGATGGAAGTTGACGTTCGAGAGCAGCACGAGCGGCCCCGCGCAATACCAGTTGCCCGCGGGCACGACGACCTTGCCGCCGCCGGCCGCGTTCGCCGCCTGGATCGCGGCGAGGAATGCGGGACGCGAATCGAAGGAGCCAGGCGCCTGCGTCTTGTCGGCGCCGGTGCTGAGCGGTGACTTCGACGGATCGGTGTACGGATTCACGGCCGCCACGACGGCGCAGGCTTTCGCGCCGTAGTCGGTGACGAGGAACGTGCGGTCCGGGAACATCGACTGCGCCACCGTTTGCAGCGAGTTGATGATCTGCGTCGCGGCGCCCGACGGACCCCAGATCGGGTCCTGTGCGACGGGCGGCGTGGGGTCGCCGGAGCTGTCGTGGCCGCCGCAGCCGCCGAGCACGCCGAGCGCGCCGAACATCGACACGCTCGCCGACGCGCCCGCCAGCATCACGAACGATCGCCGCGCCGGGGATTGCGGTGCGGATTGCGCGCGGTTGTGATTCTTGTCCTCGAGATGTTTCAAGGTTGTCTCCTTATCCGGCATTGCCGGTTATCCACGGTTGCTCGGGTGAACCGAATCGGGGTCTTGTCAAAAGACGCTTATAGAAACGATGTCATACAACATTTCTAGTGCCATCTCCGGCGATTGTTATGGGCGATCTGGCCTGCGCCCGATCGCATGGTGCCGAAGATAGCGAAGTTGTCAGATAGCCGTCAAGCAACTTTTTTAAAGCCCTAACTGGCTGAAATCTACAGTCTGCTTGCCATTGAAGTGCATTCAGACGGGGTTTACCCGCTTTAGACTTGTTTGACGTTGACAACTTTGCGTGATTCGTCGAAAGTTGTCGTACACATTATTTCAGGCGTCAAAGGTTTCATAGTTATACGACGTCTTATATGAATGGCCTGGCATTAACTGGAAGGAGACGCGCCATGCTGGCAGACAAGATCAAGGGATTGAGATGGTGGATCGTCGGGCTGATCATGCTCGGAACCGTGTTCAACTATCTCGCGCGCAGTTCGCTCTCGGTCGCGGCGCCGACGCTCACCGACAAGCTGCACATGACCACGCAGCAGTACTCGTACGTGGTCGCGGCATTCCAGGGCGCCTACACGGTGATGCAGCCGATTGCCGGCTATATCCTCGACGTCGTCGGCCTCAAGATCGGCTTTGCGATCTTCGCGACGGCCTGGGCGGCGTCCAACATGCTGCACGGCCTCGCGACCGGCTGGGGCTCGCTCGCGTTCTTCCGCGCGCTGCTCGGCATGAGCGAGGCGGCGATCTTCCCCGCCGGCATGAAGACCATCACGCAGTGGTTCCCGGCGAAGGAGCGCTCGGTCGCGACCGGCTGGCTGAACACGGGAACGTCGATCGGTGCAATGCTCGCGCCGCCGCTCGTCGTGTTCTGTATTCTCCAGTTCAACTGGCAGACGGCGTTCGTCGTCACCGGCGGCATCGCGCTGTTGTGGGTCGCGCTTTGGGTGTTCTTCTACCGCTCGCCCGCCGACCATCCGAACCTTTCCGAAAGTGAGCGCGAGTACATCCTGAGCGGCCAGGAAGCCGGCAAGCTTGATTCGACGCAGCGTCCTTCGTGGAAGCAGTTGCTCGGCACGCGTCGCTTCTGGGGTATCGGCATCCCGCGTTTTCTCGCCGAACCCGCCTGGCAGACCTTCAACTTCTGGATTCCGCTCTATCTCGTGTCCGTGCGACACATGAACCTGAAGGAGATCGCGCTGTTCGGCTGGCTGCCGTTTCTCGCCGCCGACCTCGGCTGCGTCGTCGGCGGGTATCTGGCGCCGTTCTTCCTGCGCAAATTCAACACGTCGCTGCTGACATCGCGCAAGCTCGTGATGATCTTCGGCACGCTCTTCATGTTCGGCCCGGCGTGCATCGGCCTCGCGACGAGCCCTTATGTGGCGATCGGCCTCTTTTGCCTCGGCGCGTTCGGCCATCAGGCGATTTCGGGTGCGCTCTACACGCTCGCATCGGATGTCTTCGGGCAGCACGAAGTCGGCACCGCGACCGGCCTCTCCGGCATGATGGGCTGGCTCGGCGGGATGATCTTCTCGCTGATCGTAGGCGCGCTCGCGACCACCATCGGCTATAACCCGCTCTTCGTCTGCCTCGTGCTATTCGACATCGTTGGTGCTACCGTCGCATGGTTCCTGCTGAGGCCGGGTGACTACGCCGGCACACTACGCGCGCCCAAGGCCCCGCCGCCCGCCGCGCCCGCAACCAGCACCGGACGCTAACGCCGACCATGACACAAGGACCCAAAATCGTGACCAAGATTGCATTGAGCGGTGCCGGCGGCCAGCTGGGCACCGTATTGCGAAAGACGCTGCTGGAACGGGGCTACGACCTGCGCTCGGCGGGCGGCTCGCGTCCCCTCACGCCGATCGTCGAAAACGAGGACATCATGCACGGCGACCTGCGCGATCCGGCCGTCGTCGACCGGCTGCTCGACGGCGTCGATGTGCTCATCCACATGGCGGGCACGAGCGTCGAGCGGCCGCTGCCGGAGATCATCGAGAACAACCTGCGCGGGCTCGTCGAAGTGTACGAAGGCGCGCGGCGCAAGAAGGTACGCCGCATTCTGTTCGCGAGCTCGAATCATGCGATCGGCATGTACCCGGTCGATGAAAAACTCGCGCTCGACTGCGAGTTTCGTCCCGACGGTTTCTATGGCCTGAGCAAGATGTGGGGCGAGGGCATCGCGCGGATGTATTGGGACAAGCACGGGATCGAGACGGTTTGCGTACGGATCGGAAGCTGTATCGAGAAGCCGACGGAGTTTCGTCACCTCAGCACCTGGCTCTCGCATGACGATTTGATGCGGATCGTCGAGCGGACGATCGATGCGCCGAAGGTCGGACATATCGTCGTGTGGGGCGTCTCGGGCAACACGCGCAGCTATTGGAACAACGACGGTGCCGCGCGGCTCGGCTACGTGCCGCAGCAGAACGCGGAAGATTTCGCCGACGAAATCCTGCAAAAGCCAAATCCGCTCGATGCGATCGGCCAGCGGTATCAGGGCGGCAGTTTTGCCGGCATCGACTTTACGCCTTTGGATGAACGCTGAAATCTTGCGTTGGATGTTTTCGTCATGCCCGCCTTGGCAATCGCAAGCGGGCATTTGCGCTTTACTATTGAGACCGCCCGTTACGGCGCTGCAGCGCACGCCGGCGGCGCGTTCTAAGCCACAGGCCCGAGACGCGGCCTGCCAACAAGAGGAGCACGAGCATGCGTGAGAACCGGATTCGTTCGATCTGGAAAACTGGCGGGGCGGTTGTCAACGGATGGCTCGCAATCCCGAGCGGGTTTTCCGCCGAGACGATGGCGCATCAGGGATGGGACTCGCTGACGGTCGATCTGCAGCACGGCGTGGTGGATTATCAGAAAGCGGTCGAGATGTTCACCGCGATCTCGACGACCCAGACCGTACCGATGGCCCGCGTGCCCTGGAACGAACCCGGCATTCTGATGAAGGTTCTCGACGCGGGCGCATATGCGGTGATTTGTCCGATGGTCAATAGTCGCGCGGATGCCGAGCGGCTCGTCGCGGCAACGCATTATCCGCCGCTCGGGACGCGCAGCTTCGGGCCGATCCGGGCGCTGCTTTATGGTGGCGCAGATTATCCGACGAAGGCTAATGAAACGGTCGTGGTGTTCGCGATGATCGAAACGCGCGAGGCGCTGGACAATCTGGAGGAGATCGTGTCGACGCCGGGGCTGGATGCGATTTATATCGGGCCGTCGGATTTGTCGCTTGCGCTGGGGTGTACGCCGACTTTCGATGATGTCGATCCGCCGGTGGTCGAGGCCATCGAGCGTATTCTTGCATGCGCTAAAGCGCATGGGGTGGTGGCGGGGATTCATAACGGCACGCCGGAGAAAGCGCTCGAACGGATCGCGATGGGGTTTCAATTCGTGACCGTCAGTTCGGATGCGCGGCTGATGGCGGCTGGCGCGCAGCAGGTGATGGGGAAGATGCGGGCCGGGGGTGCGAAGGGATCGGACGGGGGGTATTGAGGGCGCGGGGCCTTGAGCGGATTTTTGCGGAAGCCTGGCTTAGGGCCTCGATTTTCGACATCGTTCGATATGATGTTTTGGCGGTCTATATCTCTGACCCTGTCGCGGCAGTTCTACTTGCTTTACAGCGTTCTACGCGTGCCTGGAGTCTGTTACAAAATCAATGACACACGCTCAATATTGGGTCTGTGCCAACGCCGCGTACTGTAGTGATTCTCGCAAGTCTGCCCCGGACTCTCCCAAACGGGGGCGCGCTACGGGACGCTGACCGGAGATAGTATGGCCGGTCATGAAATCGACCGTAGTCTTCGGCGCAATGTCGTTGCGAACGACCAGTTCAGAAATTTTGGGACGTAACGTTGCACGGTTTTGTTGTGCATGTCACGCCGGCTGGCCCGCTCAGCTACACGTTCCAATGGACGTCACCGGACGGGATACGAAGCAGCGCAGTGCGGACGCCGGTGAAGCGGTGACGCCACTGAACCATTCTCGGTTTTCGATTGCGTGCCTGCTTCAACAGGACCTTCGTCTTCAACGTCGATCGGAAACGGCCGAAACTTTCATGAATTCGGAGTTTTCTGTTATTTAAGATCTGACGAAATGACTAATCTCCCGATTACATAAGAAATAAGTAACGGGAGAAATTCGTTCGTGAGTTCGACTATCGAGCCATCCGGCGTGGCGCGCCGTGCCCCGCATCAATCCGTTGTTCCTTCACTTCACGAAACCTACTTTCTCGACGTGCCACGCGCGGCCAGTGCCAAGGACATGAGCGTCGCGTGCTTCACCGGCGTCGAAGCGATCGGTGAAGCAAGCCGCTTTGCAATCACGCTTACCCATTCTCTTGCGAATCTGCCGCGTGGCGATTATCTGAATCGCCTGGCTACCTTCATGATTCAGCCGTCGCGTCTGGCCGGCGTGTCTGTATCGACGGTTGCGTGCCGCAAGATTCAGGGCGTCATCACTGCGTTTAGCCAGCTAGCCAGCAACCGCGACCAGACGACCTATGAAATCGTGCTGGAATCGCGCCTCGCGCTGCTGCGCAATACGCCCAAATGCCGGTTCTTCCTGAACCTGAGCTTTCCGAGCATCATCGAGCAGATTCTGCGTGAGCACGGTTTCGATGCGATTCGCGCGCGGTTCGACTTCAGGCTGTATCGGCAATACGAGCCGCGCGAATTCGTCATGCAGTGGCACGAGAGCGATCGTGCATTCGTGACGCGTCTGTGCCGGCGCGCGGGCCTCTGGTTCGTGCAGGAGGAAGGCGAGCATTGCGAGGTGGTGCGCTTCGGCGACGACCTGACGCACTATCGACGCAAGCCCGGTCTGAGCGTGCCGTTTCACGCGCAGGCCGGATTGGCCAATACGGGCGCGGAGTCAATCGAGTCCATCGAGACGCATGCCAGGACGATTCCCGAGCGGCAGCGGGTGCGCGCCTATTACTACCGCACCGCGCCGCTTCCGATCGACGCCGAGAACATCATCCGGGGCGACGACACCACTTACGGCGAGACGTAC
>NZ_FCNW02000048.1 GCF_001544475.1 Caballeronia humi
TCGCATGCTGCCGAGCGCGCGTCAAACGGCGGTCGCTGCGTAGTTGCGAAGCTTATGCGCGTGTCAGACCGTCAGCCACTCTGGCTCCGTTCGGCTGGCTCTACGTGAAGTTCCAGTACTGCAATGCGCAGCGAGCCGAGCGTCGATGTGAGCGCGTCGTCCCAACCAGACGCGCTCGTCGCGTCCGGAATTGGACCGGGTCTTGGTCATCGACGCGCTTAACGCCAGTAGCCGACTGCGTAGTGACGGCTTGGCCAGCCCGGGTGTCCCCAGTAGCCGACCGCGACTGACGGGGCATAGACGGGCACGGGTGCCGCGTAATAGGGAACTGGCGGCGCATATACCGCGACGGGCGCATAGGGAACCATCGGCGCGACCATCGCGACGGGCGGCGCCATCACGACAGGCGCCACAGGCACGACCGGCAAGCCTACGTTCACGCCCACGAACACATGCGCCTGCGCGGCGCTGACGAGCCCGACGCCGAGCACCGCAGCGGCGACGGCATGACCGATCTTTATCATGATTTTTCTCCTCGAAACCGGGTGCGACGAAAGTGCGCATCGCTTGAGAAGGATTATGGCGGCCGACAATGAGCGAAGAATGAGGACGCGGATCAGCGGTCAACCTTGCGTTTCAGCCGGTAGCAAACCGACGAGCGAGCCCTTCGTGAGACGGATCATGAATCGTTGGAGCGAGGACACTCGCTTGATGAGCGAAGCTTGAGACGCAGGTTCGACTGGCTAGGCGGGCGCAGAACGGCGATTACGCCAGCGGGAAACTCAGAAACCATCTGTGCTTTGGTTCTCTCGCCAACCGTCGTCGCGTTTGGAAGTACTATTGCCGCGTCGAATCTCGACATCGAAAAGCACAGGCACCCGGAGGCTTCTCTTGAAACTGGTCAAAGGATTCTTGCTCGGCATCGTCGTCTTTCCGGTGCTGTGTTCCGCTCAACCGAGCAGCTGCGATGCGAAGCGCCACTCGATAGAGCAAGAGATCGCCTATGCGCAGGCGCACGGCAATGCGAAGCGTGTCGATGGCCTCGAAACCGCGCTCGCTGAAATGAACGCGAACTGCACCGATGCTTCATTGCGCAGCGAAGCACAACGCAAAGTGACGCGGGCGCAAAAGGAGCTTTCCGAGTGCGAGCAAGACCTTCGAGAAGCGAAGGCCGACGGCAAAAGCGCGAAAAAAATCGCCGACCGGCAGCGCAAGGTCGACAAGGCGCATGCGGAGCTCGAGAGACTGCAGGCGGAAGCGTCCCAGTGAATGCTTGCTCGCAAAACTCCGGGTGATGGATGGTCGATGCAGATTGTGCCGGCCGCCATGGGTGAATGATGTTCGACAACGTGACTGAGACGACTTTGACACGCAGTGCGGGGCGGCACTGGGTACGCGTTCGTTGATCGGGCAATCGCACGCGGGTGGCGCGCGAGTTCGACGGGTGGTGTCGGCGAAGGCCGGTCGCTGGCGCTGTCAAACAAGCAAAAGATTCGCGCTGGCGGTCTGACGAAAAGGGTCGCACACTGTGCCCCCTTGTCTCGTCTCAAACGAAGCGTACTGGCGCGACATCGTATTGCTTTATGAGTTCATCGTGCGTTAGCAGCACGATTCCTTCGGCCATTGCCTGTCCGATGAGAACACGATCAAACGGATCTTTATGCAATGGCGGTAGCTGCGCAACTTCGAACGTGTGCGGAGCCTCGATCGGAAGTTCTTCGTAGCCGGCATCCAGCAGGTTCCGACGCAGCACCCGTGCGTCGATCTTGAAGTCGTCGCGGCCCAGCGCGCTTTTGATGATGATCTCCCAAATACTCGCGACGCTGAAAAAAAGCGTGTTTTCCACGTTTTCGATGGCGACGCGTGCCTCGTGAGGTAATGCAGGATCATCCGCCGCAGCCCAAAGTAGCAGGTGGGTGTCGAGCAAAAGCTTCACTTGGCGTCCTCGAACATGCTGCTGATTTCGTCCGCGCCCATCGTGTCGAAATCGGCGGGCACTTTCATCTGGCCTTTCATGAACCCGATGCGCCGCAGCGGCTTCTCGGGTTCCGCATCGATCCTGACCACCTTGACCAATGGCTTCCCGGATTTGGCGATCACGAACGGCTCACCGCCATTGACCGTTTCCTCGATCAGCCGCGAGAGATTGGTTTTGGCGTCGTGCATGTTGTAGATTTGCATGATAGCCCGTCAAACTTAGTTCAATGGACTTAGTTTAATCATGCCGCTGGAGATTGGCAAGGCATTTTTCGCTTTGATCCCAGCGGGCAAAACCCCATACGTCACAACGGGTCATAAGCCGTTTGACCAGGGTACGTGCACGCGAGCGTTCGGCTACACGCCGCTCGTCCCCCATGCGGAGGCCGGATACGACGAACTGCATAACAAGCTAACACCGGCAACAAGAAGCGCGCATTTCTGGCGGGCATCGGCGTCACGAGCCTCGTACAAAGCAGTAATGCGACGGCCGTCATCATTACGTCGTTTGCGGCGCAAGGTCTGGTGCCACTGGCCGCTGGTCTGACCGTCATGCTGGGAGCGGACGTCGGCACCGCGCTGATGGCGCGCGTGCTGACGCTCGATCTTTCCTGGCTCTCACCGCTTCTGATCCTGTTTGGCGTGCCGCTGTTTCTTACTCGCAAACAGACCCGGGGCGGTCAGGTAGGGCGTACGATCATCGGGCTAGGACTGATTCTTCTCGCGCTTCATCTCATTGTCGAAGCGGCGCAGCCGATGATGCAGGGCGCGGGCGTGCGCGTGATGTTTGGCGCGCTCACAGGCGACACGATGCTCGATGCACTGGTGGGCGCCGGCTTCGCGATGCCATCCGTCAAAACGCGAAGCCGTCCCTTTTTGGTAGCTTGCAAATCTGGAGATTTGAATTTAGCCTGCATCGGCAATCGGCGGATCTCTTCAACGCACTACCTTCCTTTCGGGAACAGCGATGACGATGAAGCGTGTCTGGGCAGGCCGTATCCTTTCGATCTCAGCAGCGGCAGGACTGACTGGTGGCGGCATCAACCCTGCATCGGCTGCGCCACCCGACGCGCTCGTCGCAGCGGCCAGGCAGGAAGGGCAGTTGACCACGATCGCACTGCCGCATGACTGGTGCGGATACGGTGCGCTGATTGCCGCATTCCAGAAAAAATACGGCATCCACGTCAATGAACTCAACCCCGATGCAGGCTCGGGCGACGAGATCGAAGCGATCAAGGCAAACAAAGGCAACAAGGGACCGCAAGCGCCCGACGTGATCGATGTCGGCCTGTCGTTCGGTCCGTCCGCGAAAAAGGACGGCCTGTTGCAGCCTTACAAGGTATCGACGTGGGACGCGATCCCGGCCGCTTCCAAGGATGCGGACGGCTACTGGTACGGCGACTATTACGGCGTGCTCGCGTTCGAAGTCAACGCGGACATGATCGACAAGCCGCCTGCCGATTGGGGCGATCTGCTCAAATCCGACTATCGCAATGCGGTTTCGCTTGCAGGCGACCCGCGCTCGGCCAATCAGGCCATTCAGGCCGTTTATGCGGCGGGCCTCTCGCAGAGCAAGGGCGATGCAGCCAAAGCCGACCAGGCGGGTCTCAAGTTTTTCGCCGATCTGAACAAAAGCGGCAACTTCGTGCCGGTGATCGGCAAGGCCGCGTCGCTCGCGCAGGGCACAACGCCGATCATCGTCCGCTGGGATTACAACGCGCTTGCCGATCGTGACACGCTCAAAGGCAATCCGAAAGTACAGGTGATCGTGCCGAAGACGGGCGTGGTTGCGGGCGTCTACGTGCAGGCGATCAGCGCCTACGCGCCTCATCCGAATGCCGCGAAGCTGTGGATGGAATTTCTCTATTCCGACGAAGGGCAGCTCGGCTGGCTTGCCGGATACTGCCATCCGATACGCTACAACGAACTCGTCGCGCAGAAAAAGGTGCCGCAGGCGCTGCTCGCGAAGCTGCCGCCTGCATCGTCCTATGGCAACGCGGTCTTCCCGACGCTCGATCAGCAGAACGCCACGAAGGACGCCGTGACCAAAGGTTGGGACCAGGTCGTTGGCGCGAACGTAAAGTAGGCGCGGACGAGACCGCCGGGATGAGCGCATCTCCGCAGCCAGGCGCTTCAGGCCCGGACTTGCTGGCGCCGGCCGCGCCTGCGCCGAAGCCCGGACCCGTGCGGGCGGAGAGCGGAGCGAGTTGGCTGACTTATGCTGGCGTCGTTCCGTTTTTCGCGTTCGCGCTGCTGTTTCTTCTGTTGCCAACTGCCTTTCTGATGATCGGCGCGTTTCAGGACGCGCAGGGGCACTTCACGCTAGCGAATATTCGCGAGCTGTTTCAGCCTGCCGTGCTCGATGCCTACTGGATCAGCGTGAAGGTGAGCGTCGCATCCGCCGCCGGCGGCGCGCTGTTCGGCGCGCTGCTCGCCTGGGCCGCGGTGCACGGCCGGTTGCCCGCGTGGATCCGGCCGACGCTCATGACCTTTTCGGGCGTCGCGTCCAACTTCGCGGGCGTGCCGCTTGCGTTCGCCTTCATCTGCACATTGGGTCGCGTGGGCCTCGTAACGGTGCTGGCGAGGAAATACCTCGGCTTCAATCTGTATTCCACCGGGTTCAGCATTCTCAGCTTCTTCGGACTGACCATCACGTACCTTTACTTCCAGATTCCGTTGATGGTCCTCATCATCACTCCGGCGCTCGATGGTCTGAAGCGGGAGTGGCGGGAAGCGTGCGACTGCCTCGGGGGAACGGCGGCGCAGTACTGGCGCTACGTCGCTTTGCCGGTCTTGTGGCCGAGCCTGCTCGGTGCGACGTTGCTGCTGTTCGCCAACGCGTTCGGAGCGGTCGCCACGGCTTACGCGTTGACCGGCAGTTCGCTCAATATCGTTCCGATCCTGCTGTACGCGCAAATTCGCGGCGACGTCCTGCATAACCAGAATCTCGGTTATGCACTCGCGCTCGGCATGGTCGTGGTCACGGGCTTGTCAAACGGCGGCTACATCTGGTTGCGCGCGCGAGCGGAAAGGGGACGCCGATGAAATCGCAATCGCGCGCCGGCGCCTGGGTCGCGATGATCATCGGAACACTGTATTTTTTTATTCCACTTGCTGCGACCTTCGAGTTCAGCCTGCGGATGCGTCGTGACGCTTACAGCTTCGACGCGTATCGCGTCGTCCTCGGCGATCCCCAATTTCAGGCTTCGTTCGGCTATTCGGTGCTCATGGGGTTGCTTACCGTCGTGATCGGCGTAGTGCTCGTCGTGCCCACTGCGTATTGGGTACAACTGCGCTTGCCGAAGCTGCGGCCTGTCGTCGAGTTCATCACCTTGCTGCCGCTCGTGATACCGGCCATCGTGATTGTCTTCGGCTACCTGCGCATCTACAACAGCAGTTCGATTCTGCCGCTCACCAGCAACGAACGCGCGACCGATCTGTTGCTCGTGTTCGGTTACGTCACGCTCTCGCTGCCTTACATGTACCGCGCCGTCGATGCCGGTATGCGCGCCGTGGACGTCCGCTCGCTGACCGAGGCCGCCGAGTGCCTCGGCGCGGGCTGGATGACGATCCTGTTTCGCGTGATCTTCCCGAACGTGCGCTCAGGGATTCTGTCCGGCGCGTTCCTGACGTTTGCCGTCGTGATCGGCGAATTCACGCTTGCGAGCCTGCTGGATCGCCCGGCGTTCGGACCGTACCTGCAACTGGTCGGCGCGAACCGTGCCTATGAGCCCTCGGCGCTGGCGATCATCGCCTTCATTGTCACGTGGGCGTCGATGGGGTTGATCCAGGTGTTCGGCTCGGCGCGCGCGCTGGCCGGCCACAAAACTTGAGCCGGCGAGGCCGCGACCCATGGCATTCCTCGAGATCGACAATCTCCATAAGGCGTTCGGGCCGAACGTCGCGCTGCATCGGTTCGACATGCAGATCGCGCAAGGGGAATTCATCACGTTTCTCGGCCCCTCTGGCTGTGGAAAGACCACCGTGCTGCGTATGATCGCCGGATTCGAGACACCCACGCGCGGCTCGATCCGCCTGGATGGGCGTGACGTCACGCATGTGCGCACGCGCGATCGCGCCGTCGGCATGGTGTTCCAGTCCTATGCGTTGTTTCCGAACATGACGGTGGCGCAAAACATCGGATTCGCGTTGAAGGTCGCAAAGCGTTCGCCGAGGGAGATGGACGCTCGCGTTGCCGAAATGCTCGAACTGATCAAGCTGCCGCATCTGGCCGAGCGTTATCCGTGGCAGTTGTCGGGCGGACAGCAACAGCGCGTGGCATTGGCGCGTGCGCTGGCGCGCAAGCCCCAGGTGCTGCTGCTCGACGAGCCCCTTTCCGCGCTCGACGCGAAAATTCGCGTCTCCCTGCGCGAGGACATTCGGGCGCTGCAGCGTGAACTCGGCATCACGTCGATTTTCGTCACGCACGATCAGGAGGAAGCGCTGTCGATCTCGGACCGGATCGTCGTGATGAACGACGGGCGTGTCGAGCAAACGGGCTCGCCGCTCGATATCTACAACTTTCCACGCACACGCTTCGTCGCGTCGTTCGTGGGTACGCTCAACATCCTGACCGGCCTCGTGATCGATCCGGCAACGGGACGCGTCGCCGTGAATGGTCAGGAACTGGTGACTTCGCGGCCGTTCCCGCCAGACGATGCCGGCAAGGAGCGTCTGCTGGCGCTACGACCCGAGGCAGTCCTGCTGGAGCCGCCATCGAGCGGACGGAACTCGCTCGAAGCTACGGTCGAGGAAATCAGTTTTCTTGGCGCCATCGTGCGCATTCGCGCGCGGGTGAGGGACTCCGTCATTTCGCTCGATGTTTTCAATGATCCTAACCGCGTCTTGCCGGAACGCGGACAGCCAGTCTCTCTCGGTTTCTCGCACGACAACCTGCTCGTGCTGGACGAGAACGCCGTCTAGGCGAGAGGCACTCTGCGATCAGCTGAGGACCGGTGACGTCTAGCGGTCAAACTCCTTCGTCTGCTCGGCCTCCTCGAACATTTTCCCCAGTCCGGTCGGCACAAGAATGAGGGACCTGTCCTTCGGATCGTAGCTTTCTGCCAACCTGAACGCTTCCGAAATGATCGTTTCAACGTCTTGCCGCAGCATCGTCACATCGAACGGAAGATACGCCGCGAACGGGTCCCAGTCGAAGCAACCGACTACCGCCGATTTCCACGCTTCCAGCGGCAATGTCGCCGTGAACTGAACGATCCCTTCGAACGCGGTAATCGAATTCAATAGCAAACCCGCTGGAAGGCGTCCGAGCGTCGTGTAGCGCTTTGCAAGCGCGCGCTTGGCAGCGGCCGCGTTATACCCGCAACATTCGATGGCGTCTCTTGCTGGCGACAAGCCGCGCGCTTCAAACGCATCTCTAAAGCCCGCGATCCGCATCTCGGTTGCGTATTCACCCGCAACCCCGCCCAGCAAGATCAACTCATCCGGCGTATGGCCGCCAGCCAGAAGCTTTTCGATCAGAACATCGGTGATCGCCCGAGCGCCTTTGCGGTTGTCTGAAACAACCGATGGTGCTCCGTCGCCCGGCAGGTCCAGGTTGATGCAAGGTACGCCGGCAGCGGCACACAGTTCGTTCAGCGGCGTTGGATTACGCACGCCGGCGATAAAGAGCAATTCAACTCGTTGCGACAGAAGTGTTTGAGTCACGCTGACTTCGACCGTGGGGTCACGCTGTGTACCCACCACCATCGGACAAAGTCCACGGCCGCGCGCCTCGACCTCGAAGGTCTCCGCGAGTGCCGCGAAAAACCGGTTCCGGTAATGCGGAAGAATCATGCCGGCCAAACCCGAGCGCGAGAGACGGAGCCCGCGAGCTTTCATGTTGACGGCGTAGCCGAGTTTCTGCGCGGCGTCGAGAATCCGATTCGCGGTCTCCTCCCTGATCCGATAGCGCGCCCAAGTGCCGTTGAGCACCATGCTTACGGTCGCCGTCGAGGAGCCTGTCGCCTTCGCGACATCGTAAATCGTGGATTTGCGTGTGGGGTTACTGCTTGCCATCAAAGTGCTCCGAGGGCGATTTCCCGCCGGTCGTAATCCGTGAAAGTTATCCCGTTTGAGAAAGCGCGAAATATCAGGGTTTGCACGAGTCGACCGGTTTGCTAAATAGATTCAGCATACACGAACCCGAATTGCTAAATGGATTTAGCAACATTTAGCAGGCCATCAAAATCCGGGGTGTCCAATATTCACTTTCCAGCGTCTGGTGCCATGACCAGGCGTAATTCGGAGGAGACATGTTCAAAAACATCATCCGTACGTTGAGCGTCGGCGCCATTGCGTTTGCCTTGGCCACGAACCTGGCTTCTGCGTCGCCGGACAAGCCGGTCATCGGCGTCGTTGTGAAGATCGGCGGCATTCCCTGGTTCAATGCCATGGAGCAGGGAATCAAGAAGCGCGCAGATCAGCTCGGCGTGAAGGCATTCATGGTTGGCCCCACGAGCGCTGACCCCGCGCTGCAAGTCCGTGCCATCGAAGACCTGATTGCGCAGCACGTGGATGTCATCGGTGTGGTACCTAACGACGCCCAGGTTCTGGAGCCTGTTCTCCAGCGCGCCCGCGCGGCCGGTATCAAGGTCATCACGCACGAGTCGCCGAAACAGCAAAACGTCGACTGGGACTTTGAACTGGCTTCAGTGAAGGGCTTCGGCGAGGCGTATGGCAAGCGTCTGGGCGAGGCGCTCGGCGGCAAAGGCGAGTATGCGGTCTTCGTCGGCTCGCTGACTGTGCCCCTGCATAACGCGTGGGCCGATGCAGCCATCGCCTACATCAAGGCCAACTATCCGGGCATGAAGCTGGTAGGTGACCGCTACGGCGTTGCGGAAGACGTCGACGCGTCGCGCAAGACCGCACTCGATCTGATGCGCGCGCATCCTGACCTGAAGGGCATTCTCGCATTCGGCAGCCAGGGTCCGATTGGCGCCGCTCGCGCCGTTGCCGAACAGCAGGCCAAGGGCAAGGTTCAGGTTCTCGGTCCGTTCTCACCGGGGCAAGGCCGGCGTCTCGTTCACGATGGCGTGCTCTCGGGCGGCTACATGTGGAACCCGTCCGTCGCCGGCGAAGTATTCGTGACGCTGGGAACGATGCTGGTCAAGGGACAACCGATCAAGGACGGCACGAACATTCCGGGTCTGGGGGTCGTTCATCCCGATGGTCACAACCTGATCGTCGACCAACTCGTCGACCTCAACGCAAAAACCGTTGATGACCTCGCGAAGATGGGTCTTTGACGACAACTCCTTTTCCGAACGGGTGGGCACCGCGACGACGCTCACCCGGCGGTTACGGGTAAGTCGCGCGCGAGCGCGCAACGGCCACACGCCAGTACCATCGGAGCGTTTCCATGAGTCAACCCGCCTCCACCCATTCCGTCGACTCGCAACGAGGCGACATCGATTTTGCCCCGCCCATTCTCGAAGCCGACCGCACGCCGCTGTTGAAGCTCGAAAACATTTCCAAAGTGTTTGGAGGCGTCCGGGCGCTGCGCGAAGTGAAGTTCGACGTCATGCCCGGCGAAGTGCTCTGTCTCGCGGGCGAGAACGGCTGCGGTAAAAGCACCATCATCAAGATCATCAGCGGCGTCTATACACCCGAACCCGGTGCAGTGATGCAGATGGACGGTGAGTCCATCGAAGGCCTCGACCCGGCGCGTGCTCGCGACCTTGGTATCCAGGTCATCTGGCAGGACCTGGCGCTTTTCCCGGAGATGACAGTCGCGGAGAACATTGCTTTCGAACAGAACCTTGGACCCCGGCCGCGTGTGGTGAACTACGGGAAGATGAAAGAGGCAGCGCGTCGAATTCTGGAGCGGCTCGGTGTTTCCATCGATCTGAACCGTTCGGTCCGCTCTCTTCCCATCGCGCAGCGCCAGATCGTAGCCATCGCGCGCGCGCTCGTGAGAGACGCCCGCCTGGTCTTCATGGACGAGCCGACGGCCTCGCTCAGCCACGCAGAAACCGAGGCGCTGCTGAAGATCGTTCGGCGACTTTCGGCCGATGGAATCGCCGTCGTGTTCGTCAGCCACCGTCTTGCCGAAGTGCTCAATGTCTGCACGCGCGTGACCGTTTTGCGTGACGGCCAGTACGTCGGCACATTCCCGACGGAAGGGATGACGCAAACGCGCCTCACCGAACTCATGACCGGGCGGACCTTCGACTATGAAGTCCGGAGCACCGACCTCTCGGCCGCTCCTGTCGTGTTCGAAGTTCAGGGCTTGTCTCGCCGGCGTGAATATCGGGACGTCTCGTTCAAAGTAAGGAAAGGCGAGATTCTGGGGCTGACGGGTCGTCTTGGAGCGGGAAGAACCGAAGTCGCGCTGTCTCTGTTCGGAATGACGCGACCAGCGGCCGGGTCGATGCGCATCGAAGGAAAGGCGTTGTCGCCCCGGTCCAATCGGGATGCGATTCGCGCGGGCATCGCTTACGTATCGGAGGACCGCCTCCAGCTAGGGCTGGTTCAGCAGCAATCGATCGGGGACAACACGGTTTCGACAGTATTGAACGACCTTCTGGACTCGACTCAACTCATCTCGTCCAGGAAGCGCAACGCCTTGATTCACGACTGGATTCAGCAACTCGCCGTGAAAATTGGCAAGCCCGATGACGCGGTCTCGACACTGTCGGGCGGCAACCAGCAGCGCATCGTGCTCGCCAAGTGGCTGGCGACGAACCCGAAGTTCCTGATACTGGATTCGCCCACCGTCGGTGTCGACGTGGGCGCCCGGGCTGGCATCTTCGCCATCATTCATAAGCTCGCGGCCGGGGGCATGGCTATCCTGCTTATCTCTGACGAGATTCCGGAGGTCTACTTCAACTCCGACCGTATTCTGCATATGCGCGACGGACGGATCGTCACCGAGTACGTGCCGGGCAAGACAACCATGGAACAGATCGAGCGAGACGTCCATGCCTGATTTTCGCAAACTCGGAATCGGTTCGATCGAGGCCCTCCTGATTCTTGTCATCGCCATCATGGTGATTGGCCTCAGCCTGACTACCAAGACCTTTTTTACCCTGCCTAACCTGTTTGACCTGCTGAACCAGAGTTCCGTCAATATCATCTTCGCGGTCGGATTGTTGGTTGTATTGATTGCGGGAGGGATTGACATCTCGTTTGCGGTAGGTGCGTCGGTAGTCCAGTACCTGACGGCACTGACGGTAATGCGACTGGGCGGTGGGAACTGGGCTTTGGGGTTTCTCGCGGCCGCGTTTTTTGGTTTCATGCTCGGTGCTATCAACGCCACCATCATCTACCGTTTCAAGATCGTCTCCATTGTGGTGACGATTGCGACGTTCAATGTGTTTTTCGGCGGGTTGATGTTCGTGACGGGTGGCGTGTCCATCTACGACTTGCCGGACTGGTGGATCAATAGAGTGTCGATCGTCCACTTCAACACGGCAAGCGGCAATGCGAATCTGGCTCTGCCCGTTGCGGTAATGGTCGTGATGGTCGTTGCCACGTGGTTCCTGCTTCGTCGCACCACGACCGGCCGCCAACTGTACGCGATGGGCGACAACCCGGAGGCCGCACGACGCGTGGGCGTTAATCTCGGAGCGATGCATTACGTCGCCTTCGGCTGGCTCGGCATGATGGCGGGGATTGCGGGACTGATGCAGGCTCATTACGTGCAAGAGGTCGTGCCGAATGCGCTGTACGGACGTGAGCTCGACGTACTGGCTGCAGTCGTGCTGGGCGGCGCTCGCCTGGGCGGCGGACGCGGGACCATCCTCGGTTCCATCCTCGGCATCTTGCTGACCGCGATTACCGCGAACGGGTTGAACCTGCTTGGCATCTCGCCGTACGCGTTCAAGATGATCATCGGCGCCATCATCCTTATCGCCATCACCTTGTCCAGCGGCGGCTTCGCCAAGCTCGTGGGAACGCGATTCACGTCACAAAGCGTAAAGGCCTCGTCATGAATACCTCATCTCATCGCTCGTCTGCGCCGCTCGTACCGGCCGACGTTGTTGGGCTGCTCGGATTTCTCGCGATCGTCATCGTGGTCCTGAGCATCGCCTCCGATCGCTTCTTCTCGTCGAGCACCTTTGTGTCAGTGGCGTTCCAGCTTCCGGAACTCGGCTTCTTCACGCTGGCCATGCTGATGCCGTTGATTTCGGGTGGGTTCAACCTCGCCGTGACTTTTACGGCGAACATCTCGGGTCTGGCAATGGCGTACGTGATTCAAACCCACGGCGGCGCGGACGCGGGGGCGGCAGTCATCGTTCTTGGCATCGTCGCCGCATTGGCGACCGGCGCCGCTGCGGGCTGGGTAATGGGTGCCGTCATCGCTCGTACTGGGGCAAGCCCGATCCTCGTATCGCTGTCGATGATGATTTTTCTTCGCGGCCTGGGCGAATTTCTGACGCGCGGTGGAGACATCTCAGGGTTTCCGCCGTTTGTGCGCCAGATGGGCAACGGCTTCTTCTTTGGCATCCCCATTCCGCTCCTGATCTTTCTCGCGTGCGCGCTGCTCTGGCACATCGTGATGACGCGCTCGCGGCTGGGTTTCGCGACGCGCATGGTCGGGTCGAATCTGGAAGCCACGCGGTACTCGGGTATCGCCACCACGCGCGCCGTCACGCGAATCTACATGTTGTCGGGGCTCATGTGCGGTATCGCGGGCGTCGTCATGGCCGCGCGATTCAACTCGGTTCGCGTCGGCCACGGCGAGGCATTCCTGCTCATCTCGGTGCTGGCGTGTTTCCTCGGTCGTGTCGATCCCTTCGGTGGCTTCGGGCGTGTGGTTCCCGTCGTGATTGCACTCATCATTCTTCAGGTCATCGCATCCGGTCTCAATTTGCTCGGCGCCAACCAGCATTTGGCGACCGCGCTGTGGGGCGTCTTCCTGCTTGCCGTGATGCTCCTTCGCTGGGCGTGGGCGAACGGTCTTTCCAAAACTTTGGTCCGCAGGCGCGTGACCGCTTCTCAAGGAGTTGCACGATGAACAAGCTTGGCGTACACGCACTGGTATGGGCGGGTGATCTCTCGCCGGAGTCGACCCGCAAGGTTTTGAGCTCGACGAAGGCCGCTGGATTCGACGTCGCTGAGTTGTCCCTGCACGGCCCGAAGGTGATGGACCTGGCTCTTACGCGCGATCTGGTGCAGGAGCATGAGCTGGAGGTCGGCTGCTCGCGGGGTCTGACCTTCGACGCCGACGTGTCGAGCGACGACGCCGCCACGGTCGCTCGCGGTGTCGCGCTGCTGGAAGAAGGCATCGCCATCACGTCGGAAATCGGCGGCAAGTATTTCGGCGGGATTCTGTACGGTGCGATGGGCAAGTACAACGCGCCCGTCACGAAGAAGGGGCGTCAGAACGCCGTCGACTCCCTCAAGCGCATTGCTGATTTCGCGCTGAAGAAAAATGTGACGCTTGGGCTGGAGGTCGTGAACCGCTATGAGAGCAACCTGCTCAACACCGCTTCGCAAGCGCTCGCGATGCTCGACGAAGTCAACGCGCCCAATGTCGTCGTTCACCTCGACACCTACCACATGAACATTGAAGAATCCGATTTCATGCAGCCGATTCTGGAGTGCGGCAGCCGCCTCGGCTACGTGCACATCGGTGAAAGCAATCGGGGTTATCTCGGTTCCGGCACCATCGACTTCTCGCAATTCTTCCATGCGCTTGCCATGATCGACTACAAGGGTGTCGTGACGTTCGAAAGCTTCTCGTCCACGGTCGTGAACGAGCAGCTTTCCAACGCGTTGGCCATCTGGCGCAACTTGTGGGACGACGGCATGGACCTGGCCAGACATGCTCACGAGTTCATGGCCGGCGGCATCAACGCTGCGGCGAAGGCTCGCGAGCACCACTGAGCTTCGTCGAGTGATTTAGGCGGCGCGGCCGCCGAATTGTATGGTCCGCAAATTTGGCGGCGGCGAGGGATAGACGCCTTCACCGTGCGCCGCTTCGCTCGACATTCCGTATAGCCAATCTGTCATAAGTGATTAAGTAGAGCAAAATCCGCTTTCCGCGCGATTTTATTTTCCGCAGATAACGTTTGCGGCAATGAATCGATGATTTGTCTAGCTTCAGGAATCACCAAACCCGTCGTAATCATGGTCACGCAGCGGTTCCCGTCGACTTCGTCGCGGAACGCGCTTATCCGATACGTGTGCGTCTCTTCGCGCCAGTAGCGGGTCGAGGCGGTGAATCCATGGCAAGAGGGGAGTGGGGCGAGATGAATACAAAACAAATGACGGTCAAGGCGAAGCTGGCGGTGGGATTCGGTTTGCTCACTGCCGCTGTTCTGGTGATCTCCGGCATGTCGCTGAATGCGCTGAGCGACTCCAACGAGCGGTTCTCTCACTATATGTCCGGCATCAACGCACGCGCAGATGCGGCCGAGCACGTGCGGACAGCGGTTGACCGGCGTGCCATCGCCGCGCGTAACCTGGTGCTGGTGACGACAGCCCCGGACCTCGAACTCGAAAAGGCCGCCGTGACGCAAGCGCACGAAGACGTGCAGGCGAACCTTCGCAAGCTCAAGGACCTGATGGGCACCGCGAGTGACGCGAGCCCTCAGGCGCGGGCACTCGTCGCCGAAATCGATCGTGTCGAATCGTTGTACGGGCCGGTTGCGCAGGCGATCGTCAATCTCGCCTTGAACAACAAGCATGACGAGGCCATCGCAAAGATGAATGCCGAGTGCCGGCCGCTGCTCGACGCGTTGATCAAGGCGACAAAGAATTACTCGGACGTCACCAGCGAGCGTGAAGCGCAGTTGGTGCGGGAGTCAGCCGACCACTATGCGAGCCAGCGAAATCTGTTGATCGCGATTTGCCTCGCGGCGATTCTGGCCGCGGTCACGGCCGGAGTGTTGATTACGCGCAGTTTGACGCGCTCATTGGGAGCCGAGCCCGCAGCACTCGGCGAAGTGACGCAGCGCGTCGCAGGCGGCGATCTCAGCACGATTCCGGGTGCGCAGCATGCGCCGGCGGGAAGCGTGCTCGCATCGATGGGTGAGATGCAGCGCAGCCTCGTCGACTTGATCGGCCAGGTTCGCACGGCCGCCGACAGCATCGCGACCGGGTCGAGCCAGATCGCCACGGGCAACGTGGATTTGTCCTCGCGCACTGAGCAGCAGGCGTCGTCGTTGCAGGAGACGGCCTCCAGCATGGAGGAACTGACCGCGACCGTGAAGCAGAACGCTGAGAACGCTCAACAGGCGAGCGCGCTTTCCGCCAACGCGTCGGACGTGGCGCAGAAGGGCAACGACGTGGTGAGCCAGGTCGTCGATACGATGGGTGACATCAGCCAGAACTCGACGAAGATTGCGGACATCACCGGCATCATCGAGGGGATTGCGTTTCAGACCAATATTCTTGCGCTGAACGCCGCAGTCGAGGCCGCGCGTGCGGGCGAGCAGGGTCGTGGCTTTGCCGTGGTGGCAAGCGAGGTGCGCAGTCTCGCACAGCGTTCGTCGAGCGCCGCCAAGGAGATCAAGGACCTGATCAACACGTCGGTGCAAAAGGTTCAGGACGGTTCCGTGCTTGCCAGCGAGGCCGGAAAGACCATGGCGGAAGTGACGCAGGCGGTCGCGCGGGTCACCGACATCATGGGCGAAATCGCGGCCGCCTCGGGAGAGCAGAGTCGCGGCATCGAGCAGGTCAACCTGGCGATCACGCAGATGGACGAGGTGACCCAACAGAACGCCGCGTTGGTCGAGGAGGCGGCGGCCGCCTCTCAGTCGCTGGAAGATCAGGGCCGTCACTTGACAGAGGCAGTATCGTTCTTCCGCCTTGAAGTCGATGCAACCGAGCGTTTCACCGGCACGTCACGTCACGCGCCAGCAACCAAACGACCGGCAAGCGTGACAACGAAACTCGCCACTCGCGCTACGACCTCTGCGAGGCTCGCCGGTGCCACGGCAGGAAGTCATTCCGATTGGCAAACATTCTGAGTTGGAGCGGGCTACGCCAATGAAGTATGTCGCGTCACATTGACCCCGGGCAAGGCAGCGTTCGGTTCACGCGCTAACCGCAATACTACGCATGACGCGGTTGGTTCCTCGACCACAGCGCCTAACATCCATTTTTGTATTCGAGCAGTCACTATGTCCTCTGGTGAAGTTTTGTTTCCGTTATCGGTCGGTGCGACCACGACCTATGAGTTCGCGCCGGGGCGGCGGGCGATCATTTTCCTGGTCGACGCCACAGTCCCTCTGTACAGCGTCGTGTTCGGGAGCATGAAGTTCTTCGCGAACCCGCATCAGGCGAAGCAGCAAATCGACGCGTGTAAGAAATCGGCCGATCTGGAGATGCCCGAACCAAGCTGGAACTGGCGATTCGATGCGGGCTTCGAGCATTCGATTGACGGCAGCAGGAAAAAGGGATGGCTCTTGACGGTCTGATACAGAGCGATATCGGGCGATGTCGAATGAGCCATGCCGGCGCCGGTTCAGCGGCCGAGAGTGATAGCGAGGGTGGAGGGATGAATGTTTTTTTCGTGACCGCGATAAAGCGCGTGGACGACATTTACGTCGTGATCGACGCCGAAAGCGGCGAGACGTACGGGCAGTTATCTTCGTTGGAGATGGTCGGGAGCCTCGTCAGGAGTGTCGTGCAGGACGCACATGCGCAGGTGATCGCCGACGTGCAGTGAATCTTCCCACGAAGCAGACGGGCGCCTCATTGTCCGGCGCGAGCCAGCGTCAGCGTTGCGGCGTCGATTAACCCCGACCCCCGCTCGTCGAAACCAGTCCGAGCGACCATTTCGACATACGCAAGCGTTGCTGCTTTGCACAAAAGTTGACTTTTGATGCGGTACGGACTTACCCGGATGCAAAAAAGTATCGGTGACCGGTTTCAATTTCGGTAGTGAATTAGCCCGGGGGGAGCTAATGTTCACGCATGGCGGCGCAAATATCTTTTTGCGCAAATCGCCCGAAAACAAAAGCTGGTCAGGAGGACGACAATGGATACCATCATGCGGGCGACGGCATGTCAGTGCGGCACATGCGGCTACTGCCGTGTCGCGCGTACCGATGCACGCCGTGCCAACATCGTCCAGCCGGACCTCGAACTCGTCGCCGTTCCGCATGACGAGTCATTCAAGGCATGGTCGCATGGTTATCCCTATCGCACGGTGCGCTGGCACTTCCACCCTGAATTCGAGATTCAACTGATTACGGCAACGACGGGCAAATACTTCGTCGGCGATTACATCGGCGATTTCGAGCCCGGAAACCTCGTCATGACCGGCCCCAACCTGCCGCACAACTGGGTTAGTAACGTGCCGCCGGGCGAGCGTGTCGATGAGCGCTGCCTGATCCTCCAGTTCGATACCGGGTTCATCGCGCGCGCGATCGAGGTGTTCCCGGAGCTCAAGCGTGTGGAGTCCTTGCTCGATGCATCGAGGTGGGGCGTGCTGTTCACACCGAAAACGGGCGCTGCCGCCGAACCGATCCTGCGCGAGATGCTCGTCGCCCAAGGCATGCGGCGCATCACGCTGTTCGTTACGTTGCTCGATCTGCTCGTGCAGAGTGCCGAGCCGCTGAAGCTCGCAAGCGCCGCTTACCACGCGGACCCTGCGCGCTACGCGGAAACGCGTATCAACCATGTGCTTTCGTATATCGGTAAGAACCTGTCGCAGGATTTGCGGGAATCGGAGTTGGCCGAGCTCGCGGGACAAAGTGCCAGCGCCTTTTCGCGCTATTTCCGGCGGCATACCGGCGTGCCTTTCGTGCAGTACGTGAACCGGTTGCGCATCAATCTGGCCTGCCAGTTGCTGATGTCGGGCGAACTGAGCATCACCGAAATCTGCTATCAGGTCGGCTTCAACAATCTCTCGAATTTCAATCGCCAGTTCCTGTTGTTGAAGGACATGTCGCCCTCCCGATGGCGGGCGTATCAGCAACTCAATGCAGCCAGCGCGATTGAAACGCCCGACGTCACGAACGCAATCGAAGCGTTCAGCTAGCGGGATTTCCCATCGGCAGGCAACGGAACGCGACGCTCGTATGAAGCATCGCGCAGGGCGAACTCGTCCTTGCGATTCTCCGCCCGACGCCGCCATCAAGAATTCATGCAACCAGCAAGAAGCCCCTGAGGCTCAACTACGGCAGCTTTGCGCCGGATTCTTTAGAAAAACGGAGACATTTCGATGACCAGACTTTCGAACCATCTGATCTGCGCCAGCGCGCTGACCCTCAGCCTCTTGAGCGGCACGCCGGCACTGGCCGCGCCCAGTGGCACGGTGGCTTTTTTGATGCCTGACCAGGCCTCGACGCGTTACGAACAGCATGACTTTCCAGGTTTCAAGGCTGAAATGACGAAGCTCTGCCCCGACTGCAAAGTGCTCTACCAGAACGCCAACGCCGACGTCGCGACGCAGCAGCAGCAGTTCAATTCCGTGATCTCGCAAGGGGCGAAGGTGATCGTCCTCGACCCGGTCGATTCGACCGCTGCCGCGTCCCTCGTTCATCTGGCGCAAAGCCAGGGAATCAAGGTGATCGCCTATGACCGCCCCGTGCCGTCGACGCCGGCGGACTACTACGTGTCGTTCGACAACGAAGGCATCGGGAAGGCCATCGCGCAATCGCTCGTCCAGCATCTGAAAGAAAAAGGCGTGCCGACCGACAAGGGCGGCGTGCTCCAGGTGAACGGCTCGCCGACCGACGCTGCCGCGGGACTCATCAAGAACGGCATTCATGCCGGGTTGCAGGGCAGCGGCTACAAGACGCTCGCCGAGTACGACACGCCGGATTGGGCGCCGCCGAAGGCCCAGCAATGGGTCAGCGGTCAGATCACCCGCTTCGGGGCGCAGATCGTCGGCGTCGTCGCCGCCAACGACGGCACGGGCGGCGCCGCCGTCGCGGCCTTCAAGGCAGCCGGTGTGAACCCATTGCCCCCGGTGACCGGCAACGACGCGACGCTCGCGGGACTGCAATTGATCGTAGCCGGCGACGAGTACAACACGATCCTGAAGCCGAGCGAGATCGTCGCGGCGGCGGCGGCGAAGGTGGCGGTCGGCTTCCTGTCGGGCCAGGCGCCGAAAGCGGAAAGGACGCTCTTCAAGACCCCGTCCCAGCTCTTCACGCCGACGGTGATCACCGCGAAAAACATCAAGTCGGATGTCGTCGACAAAGGGATCGTGAGCGCGAAGGAGCTGTGTACCGGCCGCTATGCCGAAGGGTGCAAGAGCCTGGGAATTGCGAACTGATCCGGCACGACGCTCGAAGGGATCGGCTCGTGCCTGATCCCTCAATTCATCAAGAGGTAGCCGTCCTATGACTGATAACTCCACGACACGATCCGGCCGAGGCGAGCTGGTGCTGAGCCTGCGCGGTGTCTCGAAGCACTTCGGGGCGGTTTCCGCCCTGACGGATATCGAACTCGACGTCCACGCCGGCGAGGTCGTCGCCCTCGTGGGCGACAACGGGGCCGGGAAATCGACGCTGGTGAAGGTGCTCGCCGGCGTACATCAACCGAGCGCGGGCACGATCAGCTTTCGCGGCAAGGAGGTCACGCTGCCCGATCCGGCTGCGGCGCTCGATCTCGGCATCGCGACGGTGTTCCAGGATCTCGCGCTGTGCGAAAACCTCGACGTCGTCGCGAATATCTACCTCGGGCGCGAGCTGAGTCCGCTGCGCCTCGACGAAGTCGCGATGGAAGTGAAAGCCTGGACGCTGCTGAACGAGCTGTCGGCGCGCATCCCGAGCGTGCGCGACGTGGTCGCTTCGCTCTCGGGCGGGCAGCGTCAGACCGTGGCGATCGCACGTTCGCTCTTGCTCGATCCCAAGCTGATCATGCTCGACGAGCCGACGGCCGCGCTCGGCGTCGCGCAGACCGCCGAGGTGCTGAACCTGATCGAGCGGGTACGCGATCGCGGCCACGCGGTCATCATGATCAGCCACAACATGGAGGACGTGCGCGCCGTGGCGGACCGCATCGTGGTGCTGCGGCTCGGCCGCAACAACGGCGTCTTTTATCCCGACTCCTCGAATCAGGAACTGGTGGCCGCCATCACCGGCGCCACGGAAAACGCGGTGTCTCGCCGCGCCGGCCGGCGCCAGGCTGAACAGGGCGTATAGACCAAGGAACGATCATGAGCAATGAAATGCAAGGCGGTCAACCGCGCGATACGCAGGTCGCTCCGCAAAAATCGACGCTGCTCGATCGCAGCGATGTCCGCGTCAAGCACGCGGCCGGAGTCGGCGGGGCCGTCGGCGCCTTCGTCGAGCGGGTCAAATCGGGCGATCTGGGTTCGCTCCCGGTCATCGCGGGCCTCGTCATCATCTGGACCGTGTTCACCAGCCTGAATCCGGTATTTCTCTCGGCCAACAACCTGGTGAACCTGCTGTTCGACTGTTCGACGGTCGGAGTGATCTCGCTTGGCATCGTCTGCGTGCTGATGGTGGGACAGATCGACTTGTCGGTGGGCTCGATGAGCGGCTTCGCTTCGGCGCTGGTGGGCACGCTCTGGGTCAACTACGGCTGGCCGGTGCTGCTTGCCATCGTGGCGGCAATCGTAGTCGGCGCGGTGGTCGGTGCCCTCTACGCGCTGCTGCTGAACAAACTCGGCATGCCGAGCTTCGTCGCGACGCTCGCAGGGCTGCTCGCGATCCTCGGGATGCAGTTGTACGTCCTCGGCGCAACCGGTTCGATCAACCTGCCGTACGGGTCGACGATGGTGAACCTCGGGCAATTGATGGTCATTCCCGCCATCGTCTCGTACGTCCTTGCGCTGGTGCCGGGCGCGTTGACCCTGCTGATCGGGCTGCGCACGCGCGAACGCCGTCGTGCGTCCAATCTTTCGGCGCCCTCGGTGGGCAGCCTGCTCGTACGCAGTCTGGCGATCACGGTGCTTCTGGAGATCGTCGTCGCGTATCTCAATCAGGGACGCGGCGTTCCGCTGATGTTCGGACTCTTCCTCGGCCTCGCGGTCGCGATGGACTACGCGCTGAAGCGGACTCGCTGGGGCCGGTCGATGAACGCGGTCGGCGGCAATCACGAAGCCGCGCGGCGCGCGGGGATCAAGGTCGGCGCGATCTACACGAGCGCGTTCGTGCTGTGCGCGAGCTTCGCCGCGCTCGGCGGCGTGC
Organism: Caballeronia humi; assembly: GCF_001544475.1. Classification (GTDB taxonomy): domain Bacteria; phylum Pseudomonadota; class Gammaproteobacteria; order Burkholderiales; family Burkholderiaceae; genus Caballeronia; species Caballeronia humi. The sequence continues at coordinate 21,039 of NZ_FCNW02000048.1, forward strand.
TGACTGCGGCGCGGCTCGCGTCGGCCAGCCAGCAGGCCGGCACCGGCGACGTCAACCTCAACGCGATCGCAGCGGCCGTGATCGGCGGCACCAGTCTCTTCGGTGGCCGGGGCAGTGCGTATTCGGCGGTGCTGGGCATCATCGTGATCCAGTCGATCGCGAGCGGCCTCACGCTGCTGAACCTGTCGTCCTCGCTGCGCTTCATGATCACGGGCGCGGTGCTGGCGATCGCCGTGATCGTCGACTCGCTCGCCCGGCAGTCCCGCGTCTCGCATGGCCGCGCGTAATTCCAGAGAATCCAGGAGAGCAGTCAATGTCTGAATCGATGAAGGGAAAGGCCGCCGCCATCACGGGTGCGGCGTCGGGAATCGGCCTCGAGTGCGCGCGTGCGTTGATCGCGGAAGGCGCGAAGGTCGTTCTGGTGGATCGTGCGAAGGAGCGGCTGGAGCAGCTTTGCGCGGAACTGGGGCCGAACGCGCTGCCGCTGGTCGTGGATTTGCTGCAGCCGTCGGAGGTTTCCGCGCTGCTGCCGAAAATCCTCGATCTGGCTGGCGGCCTCGACATCTTTCATGCGAACGCCGGCGCCTACATCGGCGGCGACGTGCTCGATGGCAATCCCGACGAGTGGGATCGCGTGCTGAACCTGAACGTCAACGCTGCGTTCCGGTCGGTTCACGCCGTGCTGCCGCACATGGTCGCGCAGAAATCGGGCGACATCATCTTCACCAGCTCGATCGCGGGCATCGTCCCGGTGGTGTGGGAGCCGATCTACACGGCCTCCAAATTCGCGGTGCAGGCCTTCGTCCACACGACCCGGCGCCAGCTCGCGAAGCACGGCGTGCGCGTCGGCGCGGTGGCGCCGGGGCCGGTCGTCACCGCGCTGCTCGATGACTGGCCGAAGGCGAAGATGGACGAGGCGCTCGCCTCGGGCAGCCTGATGCAGCCCAAAGAAGTCGCCGATGCGGTACTTTTCATGCTGACGCGGCCGCGCAACGTGACCATTCGCGACCTGGTGATCCTTCCGAATAGCGTCGATCTCTAGAACATGGCCCGGCGCGGCGTACTGTCGGCCGGGACTATTCCTACGACAGACAGTGAGCTATGACCTCGAATAGCCCGAACTCCGGCGCGGCGGACAGCCCGCGCTATGTCATCGGCGTGGACGTGGGCACGGGCAGCGCCCGCGCTGGCATCTTCGATCTGGCCGGCCGCATGCTGGCGTCGGCCAAGCACGACATCACGCTGTTCCATGCGAGCGGCTCCATCGTCGAGCAGTCGAGCGGCGAAATCTGGAGCGCCGTGTGCCGTTCCGTGAAGGACGCGCTCTCGCAGGCGAAGGTGTCGCCCGATCAGATCGCCGGCATCGGCTTCGATGCCACTTGCTCGCTCGTCGTCCTGGGAGAGGGCGGGCAGCCATTGCCCGTGGGCCCGTCCGAGCAAGCCGAACGCGACATCATCGTCTGGATGGACCACCGCGCCCTGGAGCAGGCGGAGCGCATCAACGCCGCGGGCCACGAAGTGCTGAAATTCGTGGGCGGCAAGATCTCGCCGGAGATGGAAACACCGAAGCTCCTGTGGCTCCTCGAAAACCGGCCGGCCGTCTTCGCGGCGGCCTGGCAATTCTTCGACCTGACCGACTTCCTGACCTGGCGCGCGACCGGCGATCTGTCCAGATCGACGTGCACGGTCACGTGCAAATGGACTTATCTGGCGCACGAAAGGCGCTGGGACGAAAGCTACTTCTGCAGCGTCGGGCTCGGCGTGCTGGCGGACGAGGCCTTCGCGCGCATCGGCCAGAGCGTCGTGGACCCGGGAACGCCGCTTGGAAACGGCCTGACGGAAAGCGCCGCCGCGGAACTCGGCCTGCGCACCGGGACGCCCGTCGCGGCGGGCGTGATCGATGCCCATGCTGGCGGGATCGGCACGGTCGGCGTCGAGGGTGAGCCCGAATCCTGCCTTGCCTACGTCTTCGGCACCTCGTCGTGCACGATGACCACGACCCGGAGTCCGGTCTTCGTGCCTGGCGTCTGGGGGCCGTATTTTTCGGCGATGGTGCCCGACGCATGGCTCAACGAGGGAGGTCAATCGGTCGCGGGCGCGGCCATCGAACAGTTGATCTCGATGCACCCGGCAGCGCCCGAGGCCCGACGCCTCGCCGAGCAGGCGGGTCAATCCGTGCCGGTCATGCTGGCGGGTCTCGCTGCCGAGGCGGCTGACGGCCTCTCGGGGGCGGTGATGGCGGCGCGCGGCTTGCATGTCGTTCCGGAGTTTCTGGGAAACCGCGCTCCGCACGCCGACCCTCACGCACGAGCGGTCATCGCGGGCCTCGGGATGGAGAGCGACCTTGAAAGCCTCGTTGCGCTCTACGTTGCGGGCATCTGCAGTATCGGGTACGGCCTTCGCCAGATCATCGAAGTGCAGGCCGTGGCCGGCGCGCCGATTGAGCGGGTCGTGATCAGTGGCGGCGCTGGACGGCTCGACCTCGTCCGGCAACTGCTCGCGGATACGACAGGAAAGCCGGTGCTCGCCACGCAGGCGGAAGAGCCGGTGCTTCTGGGGGCCGCGATTCTGGGCGGCGTAGCGGCCGGTCTGTTCGACGACGTGCGCTCGGCGATGGCCGCCATGTCGCGGGTCAGCAGGACCTATGAGCCCGAAGCGGGCGACATTGCGGCATTGCACGAGGCACGGTTTCGCGCATTTCAGCGGTTGCAGAGCGTGGCGAGAGAAATACGCTAGTTTCGTCGACGACGGAATGCCCGCGGCGTCTCGCGCGGGCAAGGCCACGTCCGCTCGTTTCGCCAGCGCTTGCGGCATGACGGCAGTACAATCGACTTACTTCGCGAACCTCGGGAGTCTGTCATGGCCGAATCGATGACCGTCGTGCTGTTGGGGCTAGTCGTTCTTGCACTCGCAGGAATACTCGTGATCGAGCACTACCGGCGCGAGCATCACCGGAACCAGCAGCTTCGCTGGCTCGACACTCATCCGATGAAGGACTGGGTACATCGACGGCCCTGAGTCGAACGACGCCGGCCTCCGCGTAATTTCAAGCCGAACCGCTCTCGCAGCGTTTCACGAGCGCCGGTTCCGCGCCGAACCCGTTGACGCACGGACGACCAGTTCTGGCGCAGGCGCGACTTGCATCAGCGCGCCCACCGCAGACCCGTCGATCAAGGCGCGCAGCAATCTGACCGCCATCGTCGCGGCGGCTTCCGTGGGCACCGCCACCGTGGAGAGGGCGGGCCGCGACTCGCGCGCCAGTTGAATGTCCGTGATGCCTATAACCGAAAGATCCTCCGGTACTTTACGGCCGAGGTCCGCTGCGGCATGCATCGCGCCCAGTGCGGGCAGGTCATTGGTCGCAAAGATCGCAGTCACTTCAGGCAATGCCGTGAGGAGTTCCGTCGCGGCCTCGTAGCCACCCTGAATCGAATCGCGGGTGAAACGGGCTTCGGCCGGAACATGCGCGATACCGGCCTCGCGCAATGTCGCGCAGAAACCCTCGTAGCGTGCCGCGTGAACGCCATCCGCCTGACTGCCTATGATCGCCCCGATCCGCTTGTGCCCCAGGTCGAGCAGATGCCGCGCTGCCAGCGCGCCCGCAGCAAAGAAGTCCACCGCGATACACGGCATGCCCGGAGGCGCATCAGGCCGCTCCCACATGCACAGGACCACTGCCGTGCCGCGTGCCTGTGTTTTGCGAAGGTCATCGAAATCGAGGTTTGCGTTCATCACGAGCACGCCTTCGGAGAGCGTACCCGCGATCTGTTCGAGGTACGCCCGGCCGATCGCGGGATCTTCGTTGGTGTTGCAGACGATGAGAAAGCGACCGCTTTGTCGCGCCGCCCGCTCTGCCGCCAACGCGAACTCCGGATAGAACGGATTGGCGATGCTCGACACCATCAGCGCGAGGGTAGGAGCGCTGCCTTCGGCGAGCGCGCGCGCGGTCAGATGCGGCCGGTAGCCGAGCGTATCGACGGCTTCGAGCACGCGCTGACGCGTCGCCACGCCCACCTTGCCGCGATTGCGCAGGACATTGGAGACAGTCGCCGCGGTTACACCGGCGAGTTTCGCCACTTCGGTAAGGGTCGTCATCGGTCGGAAGCTGGCTCGCGTTTGTCTTTATCGAGCGCACTGTGCCGTCGTGAACGATTCATGTACATCTTCCAGGTGTGAGACCAAAATTTGGGATGACGTCCCGGCATTTGCATCCGCTGACTCATAGCGCTAAATTCGCCAGCAAAGCAGTTCAAAAATACAGACGGAGACAGCCCGAGCGATCCCTAAACAAGATCGCTTTTTGACGGGCATTAGGTTAAACGCTTAACCTTTAAAAGTCTCCGCGTAGAAATACGGAGACGACAGCATGGCGAGCATCTCGTTGCGTTCGGTTCAGAAGTCCTACGGCGATCACGCGCCGGTGATTCGCGATGTGAATCTCGAGATCGGCGAACACGAGTTTTGCGTGTTTCTCGGACCGTCCGGTTGTGGCAAGTCAACGCTTTTGCGCATGATCGCGGGCCTGGAGGACATCACCGACGGCGACCTGTACATCGGCTCGGCCCTCGTGAACGACATTCCGGCCGCCAGGCGCGGTGTCGCGATGGTGTTCCAGAGCTACGCGCTCTTTCCGCACATGACCGTCTACGAGAACATGGCCTTCGGCCTGACGCTCGCAAAGACGCCGAAGGACGAAATCGACCGCAAGGTACGCGAGGCCGCGCGCGTGCTGCAACTCGAAGCGCTGCTGGAGCGGCGGCCCAAGGCGCTGTCGGGCGGCCAGCGGCAACGCGTGGCGATCGGGCGCGCGATCGTGCGCAGCCCGGGCGTCTTTCTCTTCGACGAACCGCTTTCCAATCTCGATGCCACGCTGCGCGGCCAGACGCGCGTCGAAATTGCGCGGCTGCACCAGCAGTTCGAGAAGGCCAGCGTCGTCTATGTCACGCACGACCAGATCGAAGCGATGACGCTCGCCGACAAGATCGTCCTCCTCCATGCGGGCGCGGACACCGCGAAGCACGGCAGCATTGCGCAGGTCGGCACGCCGCTCGAGTTGTATCACCGGCCGCGAAGTCTCTTCGTCGCGGGCTTCATCGGCTCGCCGAGGATGAACTTCCTGCCGGCGCGCGTGGTGTCGGCGCGAAGCACCGGCGTGCGCATCGCGCTCGACGGCACGGGCGAGCCGATCGATACCGACATCGACGGCTCGGGGCTGGTTCCCGGGCTGCCCGTCACGCTGGGCATTCGTCCCGAACATCTCGATCCGCTCGTTGCACCGGGTGCGCAACACATCAGGCGCACGGTGTCGCTCGTCGAGCAACTGGGCGAGCACAGCTACCTTCATCTCGACCAGCCGGGCGGTGCCGTCCTGATCGCGAAGGCGCCGGGCGACTGCACGCCGCGCCAGGGCGATACGGTCGCGTTCAACGTGCCGCGCTCGTCGTGTCACCTCTTCACCGAAGACGGATTCGCCGTCGCTTCGGCTCACGTTGCCCAATTTGCGTAGGAGCGCACATGCGTCTTGGAGTTTGCTATTACCCGGAACACTGGCCTGAATCGATGTGGAAGGACGACGCCGCGCGCATGAAGGCGCTCGGCATCGATCGCGTGCGGATCGGCGAATTCGCATGGAGCCGGATCGAGCCGACGCCGGGCGAATATGACTGGGACTGGCTCGATCGTGCGATAGAAACGCTCGCCGGGGAGGGCCTGAAGGTCGTCATGTGCACGCCGACCGCCACGCCGCCGAAGTGGCTGATCGATCTTCATCCCGATATTCTTCCCGTGGGCGCCGATGGCCGCGCGCGCAACTTCGGCTCGCGGCGTCATTACGATTTTTCATCGCCGTCGTATTTCGAAGCATCCGCGAAAATCTGTACCGCGGTCGCCGAGCGGTACGGCCGGCATCCCGCAGTCGCGTACTGGCAGACCGATAACGAATTCGGTTGCCACCATACGGTGGTCAGCTATTCTGACGCAGCCGCGAAGCGCTTTCGCGAGTGGCTGCGGGCGCGCTACGTAAGCATCGACGCGCTGAATGCCGCATGGGGCACGGTGTTCTGGAGCATGGAATACCGCGGTTTCGACGAGATCGATCCGCCGGTCGCGACCGTGACCGAAGCGCATCCGTCACACCGGCTGGACTACCGCCGCTTCGCTTCTGACGAAGTCGTGCGCTACAACCGCATGCAGGTCGATATCATCCGCGCGTATTCGCCGGGACGTCCTGTCGCACACAATTTCATGCAGCTCTTCACGGAGTTCGATCACTACAAGGTCGCCGCCGATCTCGATATCGCAACATGGGACAGCTATCCGCTCGGGGCGCTCGAAGAACAGTGGTTCGACCCGTCGATCAAGGCGAAGTGGCTGCGCACCGGGCATCCTGATTTCGCATCGTTCAACCACGACGTGTATCGCGGCATGTCGAAGGAGCCATTCTGGGTGATGGAGCAGCAGCCCGGCCCGGTGAACTGGGCGATGTGGAATCCCGCGCCGCTACCGGGCATGGTGCGCCTGTGGAGTTGGGAAGCGTTCGCGCATGGCGCGGGATGCGTGTCGTATTTCCGCTGGCGACAGGTGCCGTTCGGGCAGGAGCAGATGCACGCGGGGCTCAACCGGCCGGACAACCGGCTCGACGTGGGCGGCGTCGAAGCGCAGACCGTGGCGCGCGAGATCGCAGACGTGCTGAAGGCCGACGGCGAATCGCAGGTCGCCGCGAAAGTCGCGCTGATCTGGGATTACGAAGCGAAGTGGCTCTTCGAGATTCATCCGCAGGGTGCCGACTTCCACTATCCGCGCTTTGCGTTCGAATACTACAGCGCGTTGCGCAGCCTCGGACTCGACGTCGATGTGATACCGGCCGATGCACCGCTCGACGGCTACAGCATGATTGTCGTTCCGCCGCTGCCAGTCCTGCCGGCGACGCTGGCGGCGCGGCTTGCTTCGTCGAATGCGCAAATCGTGCTGGGCCCGCGCACGGGATCGAAGACATCAAGCCTCACGATCCCCGCAACCCTTCCGCCCGGCGACGTGCTGCCGATCCGCGTATGGCGCGTCGAATCGATGCGGCCGAACGTGACCGAAGCGGTCGACGGCGGCGGCGAGTCGCGTCACTGGCGAGACTTCATCGAGTGCGGCGAGGGCGTACAAGTGCAGGCGCGCTTCGCCGACGGGCATCCGGCCGTCGTGTCGCACGGGTCGATCAGCTACCTCGCAAGCCTCTTCGACGATGCTTACACGCAACAGGTCTTCGAACGCATCGCGGGAGCAGCGGGGCTCGCGCCGCGCCGCTTGCCCGAAGGCGTGCGCGTGAGCCGTCGCGGCCCGCTGACCTATGTCTTCAACTACGGCGTGACGCCGTATCGAATCGAGGAAGCGGCGCGCTTCGTCGCGGGACAGCAGGACGTGCCACCGCAGGGCGTCTCGATCTATCGCTCGCACTAACACCAGAACACACTCATCAATGAGGAGACACGCATGAAACACACGATTCGCAAGGCACTGGCGGGCGCTGCGTTCGCGGCCGCGCTGGCGGGAACGGCGCAGGCGGGGACGCTGGCGGTGAATGTCGCGTTCAAAGGGGCCGGGCAGCGCGTGGTCTGGCAACAGATCTTCGACCAGTTCAAGAAGGCGCATCCCGAAATCGACCTGAAAGTGGCCTTCGTCGATGAAGAAGCCTACAAGGTGCAATTGCCCGGCTGGCTTACGACCGTGTCGCCGGACGTGGTGACCTGGCACAACGGCGAGCGCATGGCGTACTACGCAAAGCGCGGTCTGTTCGAGGACCTCACGAACGACTGGAACAAGAACAACTGGAATTCGATGTACGCATCGACGAAGGAGGCTTCGTCGTACAACGGCAAGCAATACGCCGCCCCGACCGTCTATTACTCGTGGGGCATGTTCTATCGCAAGGACCTGTTCCAGAAGGCGGGCATCGCGGGCGAGCCGAAGACGTGGCCCGAGTTCCTCGAAGCGTGCAAGAAGCTCAAAGCGGCGGGCATCGCACCGGTGGCGGTGGCGGGCCGCGATGCGTGGACGCTCGCGGGATGGTTCGACTATCTCGACTTGCGCATCAACGGCAACGCGTTTCACCAGAAGCTCATGGCGGGCGAAGTGCCGTACACCGATCCGCGCGTGAAGAAGGTGTACACGACGTGGAAGGAACTGATCGACGACAAGGTGTTCATCGACAACTCGCTGTCCTACGATCTCGATGCGGTTCAGCCGTTCCTGTTCCAGGGCAAGGCCGCGATGATGCTGATGGGCACGTTCATCGCCGCGGGCTTTCCGCAGAACGTCAAGCCGGAGATGGGCTACTTCCAGTTCCCGATCATCGACGACAAGGTGCCGACGGCGGAAGACGGACCGGTCGAGTCGATGCACATTCCCGCGAAGGCGAAGAACAAGGCCGACGCGCACACGTTCCTCGCGTACATGGAGACGCCCGAGATCGGGGCGCAACTGGCGAAGGGGTTGGGGTCGCTTTCGGCGAATAGCAAGTCGCCGGAGCCGGAAGAGCCGATTTCGAAGATCGGCTTCCAGATTCTTTCGAACACCAAGGGCGGAATCGCGCAGTTCTACGATCGCGACATGACGAAAGAAATGGCGGACGAAGGCATGAAGGGCATGCAGCAGTTCATCTCCGACCCGACGAAGCTCGATTCGATCCTTGCGCAGCTCGAAGCGACTCGCCAGCGCATCTACAAGAAGTGACGGACGCGGCTGGACGGCGCGCTTCAGGTGCGTCGTCCAGCCTGCAAGGAGCACGATCATGCAATCAACCGACACTATCGCTCTGCCTTCGACAAAGCGGCGTGGCCGTCGTCGCGCAACAGCGACGGCGCGTCAGCAGCGGCTCGCCGCGTTCCTCTTTCTAGCGCCGGCGTGCGTGATGGTCGGCATCTACGTGATATGGCCGATCGTATCGAGTATCGGGCTCAGTTTCTATAACTGGGACGGGATGGCCGAGAAGACATTCGTCGGCATCGGCAACTACGTCGAACTGTTTCAGGCGCCGACGTTCTACACCGCGCTGAAGAACAACGTGCTGTGGCTCGTGCTCTTTTTGCTCGCGCCGCCAATGGGGCTCGCCGTCGCCCTGTATCTGAATCAGGCGGTGGCCGGCATCCGCGTGGTCAAGTCGCTGTTCTTCGCGCCTTTCGTGCTCTCGGGCGTGGTGGTCGGCCTGATGTTCAGCTGGTTCTACGACCCGACCTTCGGCCTGCTCAAGCTGATTCTCGGACACGGCGTGCCCGTCCTCGGCGATCCGCGCTATGTCACGTTCGGCATCATCTTCGCGGCGCTCTGGCCGCAAACCGCGTATTGCATGATCCTGTACCTGACGGGGCTGACGTCGCTGAATGCGGAGCAGATCGAGGCGGCACGCATGGAGGGCGCGAGCGGGTGGACGATGCTCTGGCACGTGATCCTCCCGCAATTGAGACCGACGACCTTCATGGCGATCGTGGTCACCATCATCGGCGCGTTGCGCAGCTTCGATCTGATCGCCGTGATGAGCGGAGGAGGGCCGTTCGAGAGTTCAACGGTGCTCGCCTATTACATGTACGACCAGGCGATCAAGTACTACCGCATCGGCTATTCGGCCGCGATTGCCGTGGTGCTGTTCGCGATCATGATGGTGTACATCGTCTATCACTTGCGCAGGATGCTGCGCACCGAGAGTTAAGGAGCAGGCCGTGTTTCCGACACCCATCGCCAAATGGAAGCCCGCGAACCGGGCGCTCTACAAGTTGTCGCTGCCGCTTGCGCTCGTCATCTGGCTGTTGCCGCTGATCGCCGTGATGGTGACCTCGATACGCTCGGCCGACGAGCTCGTGCAGGGCAACTACTGGGGCTGGCCGGAGCATTTCTCGCTGATCGCGAACTATCGCGAGGCGCTGACGGCGTCGCCGATGCTTCATTACTTCTGGAACAGCGTGCTGATTACGGTGCCTGCTGTCGTCGGATCGATTGCGCTTGCGGCGATGGCCGGATTTGCACTGGCGGTCTACAGTTTCAGGGGCAACTCGGTGCTGTTTGCGACATTCGTCGCGGGCAACTTCGTGCCGATCCAGATCCTGATGATTCCAGTGCGCGATCTCTCGCTGCAACTCGGCCTGTTCAACACGGTCGGCGCGCTGATTCTGTTTCACGTCTCGTTTCAGACGGGATTCTGCGCGCTGTTTCTGCGTAACTTCATCAAGCAGTTGCCGTTCGAACTGATCGAAGCGGCGCGTATCGAAGGCGCAAACGAATGGACGGTGTTCTTCAAGATCATCCTGCCGCTGATTCGTCCGGCACTCGCCGCGCTCGCAATCCTCGTGTTCACGTTCGTCTGGAACGATTATTTCTGGGCGCTCTGCCTCACGCAAGGCGATGAAGCCGCGCCGATCACCGTAGGGGTTGCCGCGTTGAAGGGGCAGTGGGTCACGGCGTGGAATCTCGTCTCAGCCGGGTCGATCCTTGCAGCGCTCCCGTCGGTCATGATGTTTTTCGCCATGCAGCGGCATTTCGTGGCGGGTTTGACGTTCGGAGCGACCAAAGGGTAAATGAGGGCCGCCTCAGCTTCAGCGCAACTTCAGCGCAACTTTGGGGCGTCTACGGATGCGGCAAGTCTATTCGCTCGGCCCGCTTCGCCGCATCGGAAACGGGTGCCTCGAACCTGACATCAGGTGGGCCGGAAGCATTGGACGTGATGGCCTTTGCTAAAGCCAGCGCCAGATGCCCGCCGCCCAGCCGGTCAACGGGATGTGGGCCCAAGTCGCTGCGAGCCAGACCACGAGACCGCCCAAAAGCGCATGCAAGCCGAAGCCGCCGAGCCGCGCGCGGCCAGCGGCGACCGCCGCGAACGGCAGAAAACTCGTCTTCGACTCCCAGGCGGGCCAGAGATCAGGCTGGAGCTGCTCCTTCTTCCGGTCCTGCAGCGCGGCGCCGACGAGCGCGAGGATGACCATTGCCGTCGCGACGACGATGTTCTTGGCCACCGGGAACACGGCGATGTGGCACAGCCCCCAAAGAGCAAACGACCACATCATCGGGTGGCGTGTTATGGCAAAGACGCCCCGGGCGGCTTCCGGGAACGAGCCGGTGCGGCCTCCGGTGGGAAGGGCGGGGTTGCGGATCAGCGAGCCCATCAGAAGGATCGACGCGATCAGCATGACGGCGGTCACCACCGCCCAGAGTGCGTTGCCTACCGGCCATAGTGGTGCCGTCATGGGCGCCTTGCGGTAGGCCAGGATCAGCCAGCCGAACGTCAGGATCGCGACGAGCGAATAGACGCCCTGGAAGCCCGCTTCGCCTACCGCGCGGACCACCCGACCGCGCAGCGGATGGGACAACAGAAAGTGGCTACCCACGAAGGCGACTGCCGCCGCCACGACTTCATTGGTGCTTCCCATGAATGCGCCTCCATCTGTCACAGATCCGATTTTCGGGGTGGTCACCGTCCGAGTTGCCAAGTTGTCATCGATCGTGTTGCAAGCTTGATTGTGCGCCGATCAGCGAGCCAGTTGCACAGGTAACGGCGCCCAAGGACTGTCGAGGATCGGGGTCTTCGATCAATTCTAATAGGCGCGCAGACATCGCGGCAGATTCACCTCGGCCTCCACGAATTCCCAAGAGCGTCGACGCACCTCCCGTCACTGAACTCTCGCACGTTTAGTCCAGCGGCACGGTAAGTCGATTGATCACGGTCCGCGTCTCGGGCCGCACGCCGCGCCACCAGTCGAAAGCTTCCGCTGCCTGTTCCACCAGCATGCCCACGCCATCCGCGATGGTGCGCACGCCCGCATTGCGCGCCAAGCGGAGGAAGGGCGTCAATCGCTTGCCGTAAGCGAGTTCGTAGGCTGCCCCTTCCGGGCTGAAGACGCTTGGCGGAACCGGTGGCAACCCGCCGGTAAGACTGGCCGACGTCGCGTTGACCACCAGATCGAAGCGTCCCATTGTTTCGAGATCTCTGTAGGCGCAGGCGAGAAGGGCGCCACGTCCGCCGACCGTGGCCGCAAGCGCCTTCGCCTTCTCGACGTCGCGATTGACGATGACCATTTCCGCTGGCCCCGCCGCGAGGAATGGCAGCAACGCCCCGCGCGCGGCGCCGCCGGCACCGAGCATCAGCACGCGCTTGCCAGCCATCGGCAAGCCAAGGTTCCGTTCGATGTCGCGCACGAGTCCGATCCCATCGAAGTTCTCGGCGATGATGCGGCCGCCTTCGAACTTCATCGCGTTGACGGCGCCAGCCAGTTCGGCGCGCTCGCTGCGTTCGTCCGCCATCGCGAACGCCTGCAGCTTGAACGGCGCGGTTACGTTCATCCCTTTGCCGCCGTTGGCGATGAACGCGCGCACGGTCTCAGCGAACGCGCCCTGCGGCTCCAGTGGACCTTCGACCGCCGTGTAGGACAAGTCCTGCCGTGTCTCTTCTGCGAAGAGGCCATGTATCAGCGGAGATTTCGTGTGTCCGATCGGGTTGCCGATCACTGCGTATTGGTCGCTCATCATGGCCTCACTTTCGAGTACAGCACACCGTCGGTTTGCATTGCGTCGATTTCGGCGGCATCGAAACCCAGCGACTGCGCGACTTGCGCGTTGTGCTGGCCGAGGTCCGGGCCGACTTCGCGGATGGTCGTGTCGCAGTCGGAGAAGCGGAACGGCAGGTTCGGCAGGCGCAAGGTCCCGAACCGCGGATGCTCCTGCTCGACCACCATGCCCCGCGCGATGATCTGCGGATCGGCGAGCACTTCATCGATGCGCTGCACCTTGGCGCAGGGCACGTCGATGCTGTCGAGCAGACTCAGCACCTCGGCGACCGGCCGCGCCGCGACCCAGGGCTTCACCACGGACAATATGTCCAGCCGATTCGCATTGCGCCCGTTGAGCGTATGAAACCGTGCGTCGGTGCCGAAGCCAGCCGGGCCGCCATGCGTTTCCACCAAGGCCGCGAAACGCTTCCACGCGTCGTCCACCTGTGCGGCGATCACGAGGTCGCCATCCGCTGCACGGAACACGCCGTAGAGCGTCGACGTCGGCATATCGTGGCCGGTCTGCTCAGGGACGATGCCCTGCATCGTGTAATACTGCACCGCGTATTCGTGCATCGACACGAGCGTGTCGTACAACGCCATGTCGATATGCTGACCCCGGCCGCTCTTCACGCGACCGAGGAGCGCCGCGTTGATCGCCGCGACTGCGTGGATGCCGGTGTACATGTCGCCCAGGGAGATGCGCATCAGCGGTGGCGGCTCCCCCGGATTGCCGATCATCTGCATGATCCCGCTCTTCGCTTCGGCGATCAGGCCAAAACCTGCGCGATGCGCATCGGGCCCAGTATGGCCGTACGCCGAGATCGAGCAATAAACGAGACCCGGATTGCGCGCGGACAGTTCGTCGTAACCGAGCCCGAGCTTCTTCAGCGCACCCGGCCGGTAATTTTCGACGAACACATCCGCCGAGTCGCACAGGCGCTGCATGAACTCCTTGCCGCGCGCATCACGCATATTCACGCTGACGCCGCGCTTGCCCATGTTGAGTTGCAGGAAGTAGGCGCTCTGTTCATCGTCGAGCACGGTGGCGTGCTGACGGCCCGCGTCGCCGCTGACGGGCCGTTCGACCTTGATGACTTCGGCGCCGAGTGCCGCGAGACAGCGTCCGACATACGGCCCCGCCAGAAAGTGGCTGTAGTCGACGACGCGTATCCCTTCGAGAGGACGTGCCTGCATCAGAACGCTCCCGGCCGGCGCGGCACCATCAGACGATGCTCGCCATGCTGGACGACCTGGCCGTCCTGATTGATCAGATCCGACGGCAGCACGACGATGCCCCAGTCGGGACGGCTCTTGCTCGCGCGCATCGAGCCGACGCGAAACTTGACGTGCAACACGTCGTTGACCTTGATCGGCAGGTTGAAGTCCCACGTCCAGCCGAGCGACATGCCCGGCAGGAAGCGGTATTCGCTTTGGGTCTTGAGACCGTCGGCGACGGACAAGCCAAAGAGACCGTGTGCGACGATCGAACCGAAGTGGCTGGCGTTCGCGTATTCCTCGTCCACGTGAACCGGCGTGTGATCGCCGGTGAGGTCCGCATAAGCCAGGATGCGTTCCTTGGTGACCGTATAGGCCGGACTCGTGCACTCGTCGCCTTCGCGGGCGTCGTCCCAGTATTTATCGATGATTGTCATGTCATGCCTCCGCACGCGGGTTGATCGAAAGCGCCTGCGCCACGCACGAAACTGGCTTCGCCTGAATCAGTTCGACGGCGAGTCCATCGGGGAGGCGAATCCAGTTGCGTCCCTGCGGCATTTCGCTGACTTCATAACGTTGCGCGGCGGTAAGCGCTGCTTCAAGGTCCTCGCACATCACGCCCAGATGGGCGAGCCGTCCTTCGGGACTCCCGTAGTCGGGCTTGTGGATAAATTGCAAGCCTCCGAGCGTCCAGTACTGACGAGGTTCGTCGACAGTGCCGTCGACCTCGCGCATCGTCATGCCGAGCACGTCTTCGAAGAAGCGAATGTGCCAATGGATGTCCTTCACCCAGATGGCGACGTGTTCCAGATAGGCCTTCTTCATGCTGTTGTCTCCTTGGCTTGCCGGTCCGTCATGGCGCGCTCGATGCCCTTGACGCACGCAACCAGCGTCGAATTGACCGGGGTCGGTACGCCGAGCCGTTCGCCCCAGCGCACGACCGCGCCATTGATGAAGTCGATTTCCGTGACCGAACCCTTCTCGAGGCTTTGCAGCATCGACGTCTTGAACTCAGGCGAAAGGCCTTCGGCCGCCAATGTCCACGCTTGCTCCGCGTCCGTCATCGACAGCCTGATGCCGGCTGCTTTCGCAGCAGCCATCGCCTCGGCCACGGCGGCCAGCGCGGTTTCCTTGAGAACCGGTTCTTCGTAAAGCTGCCCGTATGTGAGACGGGTAATGCCGGTCACTGCGCCCGTCGCGACGTTGATCAGCAACTTGTCCCACATCGTGCCGAGGATGTTGTCGCTCACGGTCGTCCTCAGACCCGACGCGTTGAACGCTTCGGCAATCGCCTGCACTCGTTGCGTGATCTGCCCATCGAGCTCGCCGATGTAGGTGAGTTTTCCGCTAACGCCGGACTGGATATGCCCGGGACCGCGCAGCACTCCGCCGACGTAGGTCTTGCCCGCCAGCACGCGCTCACGTCCGACGATCTCGCTGAGGACGTCTTCGTGGCCGAGTCCGTTCTGCAGTGACAGCACGAGCGTGTCCGGGCCGATGAGACCGAGCGCGCTGCGCATCGCCGAATCGGTGTGAAAGGACTTGACCAGCACGACGACGAGATCGACCGCGCCAACTTCCGCGGCCTGCGTCGTCGCGCGGACCTTGACATACCGGGAGCCATCGGCATCGTCGACTAACAAGCCGTCGCGGCACATTGCTCCGACGTGTGCCGCCGAGCGGTCGATCAGCCAGGTCTCGTGACCACCCTGACTCAGGGTGGAACCGATGGCGCAGCCCAGCGCGCCGGCCCCCAGGATTGCGATCTTCATTTGCGTCTCCTTGATGTGTTGACGCAACGATAGAAGTTGCCGTTCATCGTGGCAATTCAATGACTACAATGAGGTCATTGCGTAAATCGAATAACGGCCATGACTACCGGCGAGCTACCCGATCTCAAACTGTTGCAGCTTTTCGACCTGCTGTACGACACACGCAGCGTTACTCGCGCGGCGGAGCAACTGGGACAGAGCCAGCCGACGGTCAGCATCTGGCTCGGGCGTCTGCGCGAATTTCTGCAAGACCCTTTGTTCATCCGCACGCCCGGCGGCATGGCGCCGACGCCGCAGGCCGACGCCCTGATCGGGCCGTGCCGCGAGATTCTGGAGTCGTTGCGGCGTTTCGCTGCGTGGGAAATTGCTTTCGATCCCGCCACCGCGAAGAGACGGTTCCGCATCTGTCTGACCGATGCGAGTCACGTCACGCTGCTGCCCCGACTGCTGGCGCACATGCGCGCGCAGGCGCCGGGCATTCGTCTGGAGGTAGCGAGGATCGATGGGAACACTGAGCGGGCGCTGGAGTCCGGCGAGGCCGACCTCGCGATCGGCCATGTGCCATGGCTCGGCGGAGGGATTTATCAGCAGCAGTTGTATTCGCAGGACTGGGTATGCCTGGCAAATCGACACCATCCGCGCTTGCGGACCCGGTTAGGCGTGAAGCAGTACCGCGCCGAGGGACACGTTGCGATCGCGGCGGGGACGGGCGCCCAGTTGCTGGAACAGGCGCTCTTGCGCGAGCAGATCCAGCGGAACGTCGTACTGGAGTTGCCGGGCTTTCTCGGACTGGGTGCGATCATCCAGACGACAGACCTGATTGCCACGCTGCCGCGGCACATCGGCCAGACGCTGGCAAAAGTCAACGAACTGTCGATCCATCCATGCCCGTTTTCCGTGGACGGCTTTGCCGTGCGGCAGCACTGGCACGCCAGGTATCACCATGAAGCGGGTAATCGCTGGCTGCGCGAGGTGGTGGCTCAGTTGTTCAGCAGCTTGCGCTGACCTGTTACGCCTGACTCTTCCACAGAGCGAACTATCCGCTTGAATAGAATCGGCAACATCGGCAATTTCGTGTCGCCGAACGTGAAGGCGTTAGCGGCCGCGAGCTCCGGCTCCAGCGTGGCAGGACTTATTCTGTTGTGCGGTGTGGTGGTGCTTGCGGCGTTGCTGCTCGTCGGCGCGCGGCGTTCTTCACAACCCGCTGTTGCGAAGGCGGTCCACCCGTAAGGCATCGGAGAGGGTTTTCATTTCGGTATGCGTGGGCTAATGATTACCTCCCATGTAATTGGCGTGATGAACCAGCATCGCTACTCTTTGGCTGTCGCGTCACCAATCCGGTGGCGTTTCCAGTCAAGGAGTTAAGATGTCCGACCATACCGTCCACACGATCGAGTCCGCCCCGGCGCAATCGAAGCCCGTGCTAAAGCAATTGCAACAGGCGTTCGGCCTGATCCCGAACATCGCGGCCGCGATGGCTACTTCACCGGTGCTGATCAACGGCTTCATCGGCCTGTTCGAGCGCGTGCATGCGAGCAGTCTGACGGAGCCGCAGATCCAGACGCTGTTGTTGACCAACGCGGTGACGAACGCCAGCGAGTGGCCTGTCGCATTTCACACCGCGCTCGCGTTGAAGCAAGGCGTACGTCCTGCCGATGTCGATGCAATGCGGCACGGCGGCCTGCCCGATGACGCGGGACTGGCCGCGCTGTCGACGCTGGCGCGCGCGCTGATCGACAAGCGCGGGCGTCTTGCCGAATCGGAACAGAGTCGCTTCTTTGAAGCAGGGTTCAGCCCGGAGCAACTGCTCGAAGTCATCGCTGTGGTCGCCGCATCCACGATCACGAACTACACCGCGAGCGTGACCAAGCCGGTCCTTGAAGCGCCGTTCGAGGAATTCGCCTGGCACGCGCCCGCATCCTGAGTCTGTATTCGTCATCCGCATGAGTCAGGGACTCCGATGAACCCTACGCATCCTAATTCGAAGGTATCGTCGAGCGAACTTGGCGATCTGTTGCGTTACTGGCGGGATGTACGGGGCATGAGCCAGCTTGATCTGTCGCTGGAAACGGGAATCTCGCAGAGGCAGATCAGTTTCATTGAAAGCGGACGCAGCGTGCCGGGCCGGAACACGCTCCTGACTCTCGCGCAGACGCTCGAAGTGCCGCTGCGCGAGCGCAATGCCCTGCTGCTCGCCGCTGGATACGCCCCCTTGTATTCAGAGGCGCCGTGGAATGCGCATGAAATGCAAAGCGTCGTCCGCGCGCTCGAACGGATGGTTCGTCAGCACGAGCCGTATCCGGCGATGGTGATGGACCGTCACTGGAACGTGCTGATGACCAACGACGCCGCGCCGCGCTTTTTCAACCACTTCATCGACATGAGTTCGCGGCAGGGGCCGCGCAACATGCTGCATCTGATATTCGATCCACAGGGCATGCGTCCGTTCGTGGCCGATTGGGACAACGTCTGCCGAAGCTTGCTGCAGCGGGTGTATCGGGAATCGGTCGGTCACGTGATCGACGACGACACAGGGCGTTTGCTCGACGAACTGCTCGCGTATCCCGACGTGCCGCGCGACTGGAAAGCGCATCATGCGCCGTCCGATACGCCCACCATGCCGGTCATTCCGCTGGGCTTCATCAGCGAAGGCGCCGTGCTTCGTTATTTTTCGCTGGTGACGAGCGTTGGAACGCCGCAAACCGTGGCCGCGCAGGAACTTCGTCTGGAATGCATGTTCCCCGCCGACGATGCAACGGAAGCACGCCATCTGCAATTGCTCGAAGCGGAGTCGAAGAAACGCCAGACCGCTGGAAATTGAGAAGGCGAGGGCCGTGGGGTGAGGATCTCGGCGATGCGTTGATTCGCAGCAGCGGACCAGGGCGACCGACATGAGCGACGTGCCGACGCTCAGCATCGCCGCACGCACTGCGATAGTGACGATGCCGGTGGCCAGCTTCCACGAACACTCCGTCAGCGTAGAATTTCGAGGTCTCCTGGCGGCCGATCTGCCTTGTCGCCGGAACCGATACGGACAGGTCATGGAAATCAAGTGGATCGAAGACTTCATCGCGCTCGCGCAATATCAAAGCTTCTCGCGAGCGGCGGAATTTCGTAACGTGACGCAGTCCGGGTTTAGCAGGCGGATTCAGTCGCTCGAGCAGTGGGTCGGCGCCGATCTCATCAATCGAAGCAGCTTTCCGCCTACATTGACGCCAGCGGGACAACTCTTTCGCGAAGCGGCCGAGGACATCATCGAGAAGCTCTTCGACACGCGCGCCATCATTCGCACTGAGCAGCGCATCGCCGGCAAGGGGGTGCAGATCGCGGCCGGCCATACCATCGCGCTCAACTTTCTGCCTGCCTGGCTGCGAGCGCTCTCTTCACATTTCGACGAGGTGCGCGCCCGCGTCATTCCGGCCAACGTGCACGATTCGATCCTGATGCTCGTCAACGGCAACTGCGAGTTGATGTTCGCCTATCACCATCCCGAGCTGCCGCTTCATCTGGATCCGTCGCGATACGAATACCTCACCGTAGGTGCCGACACCTTCATGCCGGTTTGCAAGCCCAATCAGCGAAGCGCTCCCGCATTCCGGCTGCCCGGCACGAACGACCGTCCTTTACCGCTCATCTCCTACACGGAAACCAGTTACTTCGGGCGTTGCCTCGCAGTGCTGCTGGGGCATGCGAAGGCCGCTCCTGCCTTGCGACTTCATTACGAATCGGACATGGCGGAAGTGGTCAAGAAGCTCGTTCTCGAAGGCGAAGGAGTCGCGTGGCTGCCGAAAAGCTCCATCCTCGCCGAACTCGACGCCGGCGACCTCGTGCCGGCCGGAACCGCGGAGTGGCAACTCGAAGTCGAGCTTCGGGTGTACCGGGATGCATCGAACCACAGCGAGTTTCTGGAATCGCTCTGGCGTCATCTTCGCGCCGCTTCCGGCGTCACCGGATAGGGTTGTCCCGCGTTATGCGAAAGTCGCATAACCATATGCAGGACTAGCATTCACCTTTTTTCTAGCTTCCCTAAGATTCCGTCCAGACACAAAAACGCCGCGCAATCCCTGGCGTTCTTGACAGCCCCCGAGCGCGCAGCGGTCGCGACCCTAGCGCGCCATCCTTGGACGGAGACAAATGAAAAATCGACTCACCCTTTATATTCTTGCTGGCATGGTACTCGGCGTGGCTGTCGGCTACGTCTGCCATCGGTCGGCTGCGGATGCGGCTCAAGCCAAGGCAATTGCTGGCTACTTCTCGGTCGTCACCGATATCTTCCTGCGCCTCGTGAAGATGATCATTGCGCCGCTGGTTCTGGCTACGCTCGTCTCCGGCCTCGCCGGCATGGAAGGCACGAGCGATGTGCGCCGAATCGGGTTGAGGTCGATCGGATGGTTCCTGTGCGCGTCGCTGTTCTCGCTTGCGCTCGGCCTCTTCCTCGCGGACCTGTTCCAGCCGGGCGCAGGATTGCACCTGACCCAGACGAGCGCCGACGTGGCGACTGGCCTCAACACCAGCGGCCTGAACTTCAAGGACTTCGTGACGCACGCGTTTCCCACCAGCATCCTCGATGCGATGGCGCGCAACGACATCCTCCAGATCCTGGTCTTTTCCGTGCTGTTCGGCATCGTCCTGAGCGTGATCAAGTCTGACCCTCGCGTGACGCCGTTGATCGCGGCCGTCGATGCGCTCGTGCCCGCCATGCTGAAGCTGACCGACTACGTCATGCGGCTCGCGCCGCTCGGTGTCTTCGGTGCGCTCGCCTCCGCGATCACCGTGCACGGGCTCGACGTGCTGATGACCTACGGCAAGCTCATCGGCAGCTTCTATGCAGGTCTCGCGCTCCTGTGGACCGCGCTCATCCTGGTCGGCTATGCATTTCTGGGCAACCCGATCTGGGCGCTGCTGAAGGCGATCCGCGAGCCCGCGATGCTCGCTTTTTCGACAGCGAGCAGTGAGGCCGCGTATCCGCGCCTGACCGAGAAGCTCGAGGAATTCGGCGTCGACAAGAAAGTCGTCGGCTTCACCTTGCCTCTCGGGTATGCATTCAATCTCGACGGTTCGATGATGTATCAGGCATTCGCGGCGATTTTCATTGCCCAGGCGTTCGGCATCGACATGCCGCTCGGCACGCAGATTCTGATGTTGCTCGTCCTGATGGTCAGCAGCAAGGGAATGGCCGGGGTCGCGCGAGGCTCGGTGGTGGTGGTCGCGGCCGTGGCACCGATGTTCCACCTGCCGCCTTCGGGCGTGGTACTGGTGCTCGCCATCGATCAGATCCTCGACATGGGACGCACGGCGACGAACGTGATCGGCAACAGCATCGCCACGGCGGTCATCGCCAAGTGGGAAGTCCGGCGCGCGGTGCGGGAAGAGCGTGTTGCACAGGCGGTCACGTTCGGCCAGTTCGAAGGCGAGCCGAAATGAGCGACGGCAGTCAGACTAGCGTGCGGAAGTTCGGCGTCGTAGGCGGCCTCGGGCCGCTCGCGAGCGCGGACGTCTTCTTCAAGCTGATCAAGTCGATGCCCGCGGCAAGCGACGGGGATCATCTCGATGCCATCTTCGAGCAGCATCCCTTCCGGGGTTCCGATGCAGGCAGCGAGACGTTGACGCAACGAAAGCTGTACATCTTCGATCTGTTGAACAGCTTCGAAAAGCGCGGCGTGACGACGATCGTGCTTCCTTGCTTCCTCAGCCACACTTTCATCGATGAGCTGAAGGCCAACTCGCCATTGCAGATTGTCGACATGGTCGAGGCGGTCCGCAGCCATGTAAGAAGGAAGTTTCCTGCTGTTCGCCGTGTCGGCGTGCTGGCATCCGGCTATGCGCGGCGCATAGGCCTATTCGAAAAGTATTTCGCGGCGCCCGAGTTCGAAGTGATTCATCCGCGCCTGGCCGAAGGCATCGACCTCGTCACCGAGGCCGTCTATGGACCAGACGGCGTGAAAAGCGGCAATCTGCGTGGCCGGCCGGTCGAACTGTTGCGCGAGGCATGCGAGGACCTCATCGCGCAGGGTGCCAATGTCATCGTGCCGGGCCTGACGGAAATCGCGCTCGTCGCCGAGGACATCGGTCCTCTGCGGGTCCCGCTGGTGGATTCGAACCTCGTCTATGCACAATACGTGGTGTCGGGCCAATACGGGTCCCCGGAAACGATCTTCAAGGTGGGTGTGGTCGGCGGAGTAGGGCCGGCGGCGACCGTCGATTTCATTCACAAGATCGTGCGCGCCACACCCGCGCGGCGCGACCAGGACCATATCAAGCTAATGGTCGAGCAGAATCCACAGATTCCGGACCGCACGGAGAACCTGATCGGCAACGGTCCCGACCCGACCATCTCGCTCTATGCGACCTGCAAGAGGCTCGAAGCGGGTGGCGCGGACATCATCGCCATCCCGTGCAATACCGCTCATGCTTTCGTCGAGCGCATTCAACCGTATCTCGCCGTTCCTATCGTGAACATGCTGACCGTGACAGTCCGATATCTTCGCGAGACGTTTCCAGCGCTGCGCACAGTGGGCGTGCTGGCGACGTCGGGTACGGTAGCGAGCGGCGTCTACGAAAAAGCGCTCGAGTCGCAGGGCTTGCGGCAGATCGTTCCGGGGCCCGCCTTACAGGCTCGCGTCATGGAGGCGATCTACGGCAAGGAGGGCGTGAAGGCCGGCTTTACGACCGGACAGTGCCAGGAGGATATCGCCGCCGCGATCGATGGGCTGATCACCGAGGGCGTCGAGGTCATCATCCTCGGATGTACCGAATTGCCGCTCTTGTTTCCGCAGACTGATTTCACCGGGCGAAACGGCGCGCGCGTGCAACTGATCGACCCGACCGACGTGCTTGCAAGACAGTGCGTCACGTATGCGAGCACGGCGGCAGCGCTAACCGCATCCCCGCTGCTCGAAGCAACCTGAAGCGACTGATCCACCCCAATTGATATTGCTGACCAGCCTGCGCACGACGTGCGCCGGATGACTCCGTTCGTCAGCATCATCCGCACTTTGAAAGGAAGAGAAATCATGCTCACGCTTACCGAACGTATCGAACACGACCTTCTCGGCGACCTCGCCGTGCCCGCCGCAGCCTACTATGGCGTCCACACGCTGCGGGCACTCGACAATTTCCCGATCACGGGTATCCCTATCTCGGTCTATCCGAATCTCGTCAACGCACTGGCGAGCGTGAAGGAAGCCGCCGCGCTCGCCAACTACGATCTCGGGTTACTGAGCGAACTCAAGATGCAAGCCATCGTCCAGGCGTGCAGACAAGTGCGCTCGGGCACGGCGCACGATCACTTCGTCGTCGATGTCATCCAGGGCGGCGCGGGCACTTCGACCAACATGAACGCGAACGAGGTCATCGCGAATCTCGCGCTCGAACATCTCGGCCATCAGCGGGGCGAGTACGGCGTTCTGCATCCGAACGAGGACGTGAATCTCGGACAGAGCACGAACGATGTCTACCCGACCGCCCTGAAGATCGCCACCTATGCGGGCATCATGCAACTGGTCGAGGCGATGGGCGTGCTGCGGGCATCATTCGAGCGCAAGGCACGGGAGTTCAGCAGCGACCTCAAGATGGGCCGCACGCAGCTTCAGGATGCGGTGCCGATGACGCTCGGGCAGGAGTTCAGCACGTTCGCGGTCATGCTCGGCGAAGACGAAGAGCGGCTCAAGGAAGCCGCGAAGCTGATCTGCGAGATCAACCTGGGCGCGACGGCGATCGGGACCGGCATCAATACGCATCCGGAGTATGCGCAGCTTGCGTGCCGGCATTTGAGCGATGTGACCGGCATCGAACTCACGACGTCGCCGAACCTGGTCGAAGCGACGCAGGATGTCGGCTCGTTCGTGCAGCTTTCCGGTGTGTTGAAGCGCGTCGCGGTCAAGCTCTCGAAGACTTGCAACGACCTTCGGCTTCTCTCGAGCGGCCCGCGCGCCGGCTTCGGGGAAATCAACCTGCCGCCCGTGCAGGCCGGCTCAAGCATCATGCCGGGCAAGGTGAATCCGGTCATTCCGGAAGTCGTCAACCAGATCGCGTTCGAAGTCATTGGCAACGATGTGACGGTCAGCTTCGCAGCGGAGGCGGGCCAGCTTCAGCTCAACGCGTTCGAGCCTATCATCGCCCATAGCCTCTTCAAGAGCGTCGCCCACCTGCGGGCGGGGTGCCTCACACTCGCCTCGAAATGCGTCGACGGCATCACGGCCAATCGGGACCGGCTGCGCGCGATCGTCGAGCAGTCGATCGGCATCGTGACCGCGCTCAATCCCTACATCGGCTACACGCACTCGACGGAAGTCGCGAAGGAAGCGCTCGCGTCGGGCCGGAGCGTCGCGGAGATTGTAGTCGAGAAGGGGCTCTTGAGCCAGTTGCAACTCGACGAGATCCTGCAGCCCGCCATGCTGACGCAGCCGAGGAAGATTTCGTCCGCTGCGTAAGGAAACATCAGACGGGGCGCTTCGCCGATCCGCGACGTCCCGTCGTTGCGCTGTCCAATCAACCGAGGAGAATGGAAATGAGCATCAAGACCATCGTGCAGCGTTCAATGCTTGTGGCAGGGCTTGTGGTGGGCGCGAGCGCCCTCAGTGCAACGAGCGCGTGGGCCGCTGATGCGGCACCGGACGCGTCGACGGCGCCCGCAGCCGGCACGCCGCGCATTCTCGTGCTGGCAACGGGCGGGACGATCTCGGGGACGGCTGATCCGCGCTCCGCGATCGGTTACAACTCGGGCAACGTGCTCGGCCAGGATCTCGTCCGGGGCGTTCCGGGCATCGAGAAGCTCGCGAATATCAGCGCCGAGCAGATATCGAATGTGGGCTCGCAGGACATGAGCGACAAGATCTGGTTTCAACTGGCGCACCGGATTCAGGAGGCATTCGACCGGAACGAGGTGGACGGCGTCGTGATTACGCACGGCACCGATACGGTCGAGGAAACCGCGTTCTTCCTTCAAAGCGTGCTGCGCTCGGACAAGCCGGTGGTGCTGGTTGGCTCCATGCGTCCCGGAGGCTCGACGAGCGCCGATGGTCCCGGCAATCTTTATGAGGCCGTCGAAGTGGCGGCGAGCACGAAGTCTCAGGGGCGCGGCGTGATGGTCGTGATGAACGATCAGATTCACGGGCCGCGCTGGATCACGAAGACCAATACGACCGCGGTGCAGGCCTTCGCTTCGCCGAATGCGGGCGCGATCGGCTATGTTGATCCGGCGAGCGTGCGTTTTGTCACGCCGCCGCCGCAATCGGCGCGCAACGTGCTGGGCTTGCCGGCGGCCGGCCCATTGCCGCGCGTCGAGATTGTGTATGCGCATAGCAACATGGATGGGCTGCAGATCGACCACGCGATCAGCGACGGAGCGAAGGGTATCGTGCTGGCGGGCGAGGGTGATGGCGACGCGTCGAAGGAAGCGCTCGCTGCGCTCGACCGCGCGGCCAGGAAGGGGATCGTCGTCGTCCGTTCGACACGTGTGATGTCCGGATTCGTGAACAGAAACGTGGAGGTCGACGATGACAAGAGAGGTTTCGTCGTCTCGCTTGACTTGAATCCGCAAAAGGCCCGGTTGCTTACACAGTTGCTGATTGCGAACGGTGTTACTGATTCGCAAAAAGTACAGCAGGCGTTTGGCGGAACGTGGTGATTGGCGTTTGTTGGCTCCCCTTCCGTCGTTTCACTTATGTGCTCGACACGGCGGTTGGGCGGGCTGCGGAATGAGCTTCCGCAGCGATGACCACACACGGTGACCGTTCGAAGACGATAGTCGATTTCGACAAAAACGCACGATCGTTTCTTCTGCATGTAACGTTTTCCATTTGCGTGCCTTGTACCCTCGTTGCCGGCGCGCGCAAAGCGCAAATCGAATAGAGCCCTTTTGTGGCTTGCCGATGCATTTCTCCGCGAGCGACAACTTCTTTCCCTGCGTCGCATATCAGCTAACCAATCGATCTGCCCTGAAACAATTCGGAATTTATTCGTAGCAGCATTGCTAATGGGACTTATCCGCGGATTAAAACGCGGACGGTAAAGGCGCGCAAACGATAAACCGATTTTTCATGCGAAGGCTCGACGGCGATCAGCCATGCGGTCCACTTTCTCTTGTCTGTTCAAAACTGAATCAAATTCGACTGCAGCCTCTCCGTACGATCGGTCACGCGCCGGTGAAGCCCTTTA
>NZ_FCNW02000049.1 GCF_001544475.1 Caballeronia humi
CCGACGATACTGCTCGAAGCCGGCGCCTTGATCTGCTGCCATCGCTAGGGTCTTTTGTCTCATTCAATATAAACGGCCTGCCACCCTGATGCGTTGACCTTTTTCAGCATTGCCTTAAATCCGGGCGATCAATTGCGATGTGACGGTCAAATCGCCCTGGACGCAGCAACGCAGGATCGAGAATTTCGGGGCGATTAGTGGCCGCAAGGATGATCACGCCGGAATTCGGCTCGAATCCGTCCATCTCGACGAGTAACTGATTGAGCGTCTGCTCGCGCTCGTCGTTCGAAACGGTGCCCGTGCCGCGGACCTTCCCGAGCGCATCCAGTTCATCGATGAACACAATGCATGGCGCTTTCTGCGTGGCCTGTTCGAACAGATCCCGCACGCGCGCAGCACCCAACCCCGACAAACATCTCCACGAAAGCGGAGCCGCTTATCGACAGAAACGGCACCTTGGCCTCCCCCGCCACCGCTTTTGCGAGCAAGGTCTTGCCGGTACCTGGCGCGCCGACGATCAGGACGCCCTTCGGGATCTTGCCGCCCAGCCGGCGATAGCGGTCCGGGTTGCAGAGAAATTCGACGATCTGCTTAAGCTCCGCCTTGGCCTCGTCGATGCCGGCAATGTCGTCGAACGTTACGCTGCTGGCTTGCTGCACATACAGCGTCGGCCTGCTTTTGCCGATTCCTGCATAGTTCTGAAGTCCGCCGGCCCGCTTGGAAAGGAAGTTCCATAAGAGGATAAACCCGAGGACAGGCAACAACCACCCGAACAACGAGCCCGCCCATCCTTCGTCGGCCACGCCAGCATAACGAATATCCGAGGTGGCGAGCTCCTCACCAATCCGGTCTCCGTTCACGCGCACGGTGGTAAAGCGATACGGAGCGCCGTTCTTCGCGATCACTGCGGCGTCGGACGCAGGAAGCAGTGCCACGCCTGCAGCCGTGCGCACGGTTCCGGTGACCCGCGTCGGGCTGATTTCGAGATTATCGACCTGCCTCGCGATCAGCAGCTTGTGAAAATCGCTGTAAGGAATCGGCGCAAACGGCGTCTTGATCAGCAACACCTCGGCAATCAGCAACGCAACGAATCCCATGACGCCGATGATGACCACAATGTTCGAAAAATCGACTTTTTTGTCCATGAACATAGGTTTGGGTTGTCCTGCATTGCAGAAGGCCGACAATGGCCTTTTCGTCTCAAGCCCTGTCGGGGAAAACGGCGACGGTGCCGTCGCGTTAAACCGAAGCCGACGATCCCTTCAGCGATTGACTGAGAAGCCCCGTCCAACGCATCCATCGGCGCAGAGCTGCCGCACCGCACGACCGGACAGCGTACTGGCAAGGATAGGGCCGCGCGTCCGTGCTTTCCTGATCTAGGTCAACTGCGAGGCATGTGCTCGGGTCAACCAGTGCGACGCACCGCACTTGGCGAACCCCGGGCGCCCCCAATATCCTCTCAAACGAGGCGAGGCGTCTTTGACCTCGATGTGCTCCGCGGTCCAGCTAAGTCACCTCTTTTTTCCTCGCTCGTCCGCTTGACCCAAGTCAAACGAACACAAGGTGTTTGCGTGTCGAATGGACAGGATTTAACGCGAGAGCGGCGCTCCGCTACGGCACCAGTCCGTGAATGCGCAATCATCGAGAGGTGGAATGTGTCGGCCAAATCGCTAGTCTTTCATCACACTGCGCGGCATCTGCTACTCAACGGCGTCAATGCGCTCGCGGAAGCCGTCAAGGTCACACTCGGTCCGGGCGGACGCAATGTGATCGTCGAACGGCCGGACGCACCGCCGCTCGTCGCCAATTCGGGCGTGGTGGTCGCCAATGCAATCGAACTGCCGGACCCATTCGAGGAGATGGGCGCGCGCTTGTTGCGTGAGGTTGCGACCAGAACGAGCGAAGTGGCGGGCGACGGGACGACAACGGCGACAACGCTCGCCCAGGCGATCGTGACCGAAGGAATGAAATGCGTGAGCGCCGGCCATGACCCGATGGAACTCAAACGCGCCATCGAAGACGCGGGCAAAAAAGTGGTAGCCGAACTGCATCGCCTGGCTAAACCGTGTTCCACCATCGACGAGATGCGCCAGATCGCGACCATCTCCGCAAGCGGCGACGTCAATATCGGCACGCTCGTGGCGCAAGCTGTTGAGCGGGTTGGTCGAGACGGAGCGGTCAGCATCGAGGACGGATCCAAAATCGATGACGAACTCGATGTCGTGGATGGCTCCCTCATCGATCGAGGCTACCTTTCGCCGCTTTTTGTCGCCCCAGGCGAACACGAGGTGGTCTTTGAGGACCCGCGGATCCTGCTTTGCGACATGAACATCAGCTCTGTCGCTCAATTGCTCCCGGTGCTCGAGGCGGTCAGTGCGAGCGGCACGTCTTTGCTTCTCGTCGCCAACGAGGTCGAAGGTGAAGCCCTTGCCACGCTCGTCGTCAATCATATCCGCGGCGCCCTCAAGTCGTGCGCCATTCGTTCGCCGGGGTTCGGAGACGCTCGGGCCGAACAACTCGCCGATCTGGGCGCCCTGACCGAGGCTACGGTCATTTCTGCTCAAACCGACAAAGCTCTGGAACAGGCAAAGCTGGAGGACCTCGGCACCGCGCGGCGCGTGGAAATCGCCCGCGACACCACCACCATCATCGTCGGCAGCACTGACAAGGAGGCGGTCAGCCAGCGTATTGCGGGACTGAAGAAACGCATTGAGGCGGCCAATACGACGCATCAACGCGATTCACTGAAACAACGGCTGACGAAGCTGGCGGGCGGCGTCGCCGTCATCCGGGTGGGCGCGGCGACCGAAGCAGCGCTACGCGAACGCAAGAACCGCTTCCAGGATGCGTTACACGCAACTCGCGCCGCAGTCGAGGAAGGGATCGTGCCGGGAGGCGGGGTTGCCTTGCTGCGCGCGCGGTCTGTACTTACCTCAAGCAGTCAAGCATCCGAGATTTGGGGCACGGGAGCCACCATCGTCCACGACGCGCTGGCAGCGCCCTTACGGCAGATCGCCCAGAATGCGGGGGCGGACGCGCAGACGGTCGTGCATACGGTGGCCGTGGCGAGCGACTCTCATGGATATGACGCCGCAAGAGACCGGTATGGCGACATGATCGAAGCGGGCATACCGGACCCGCTGAAAGTGACTCGCTCCGCGCTGCAAAACGCGATTTCGGACGCCGCCCTGCTCATGACGACCGACTGCATGGTGGCGAGCCTGCGGACGGCAAGCGAGACCTCGCACACCGACCCCAGACATGGCGATCTCTTCAGCGGAGAGTTGTGAATGGCCGCGCCGATTTTGATGCCGTGGGACGGATCGGCCGGCCGCACCCAGGTCTGCTTCAGATACGTCATCAAAGGCCATGCCGCACGTGCGTATGACGTATTAGTCGTCTTCAAGGGCGACGAGCGCGCGTGCGTTATCGATATCCGCCACGCGGTGGCGAACCGCGACGATCTACCGCCCCTGACTTGCGGTCTGCTTAGCGCCAAACGGTTGCGCGCGACGGTTGACTTGCTTGGGCTCGTCCAACAGGTGACAAGCAAGGATCGAACCGCAAATAGGTCTGGCGCCCTCGTGTATGGCGGCCACCTGTCCTTCCCGTTCGGAAAAAGCGAGACCGGGCCGGCCTCGCCAGGCCAATCCGAAGCTTCGCGATGCCAGGCCCGCGCAAGGGCCTCGCACGGCACCGGCAAGGGGTGGCCGAAGTCCAAGGCTGCTTGGTGGTTACGAAGGTAGCGAGGCGAACCCCGGTCGGGGACGCGATGCCGGGGTTGAGCGAACCGATTGATCGAGGTCAACCTTGTTCGCGCCATGCGTCGCTAGGCTGAAGCAGCGCCCGGAAATCTCCGCTAGCGCGCACCACCGTCGAGGGGAATCGAAACGACTGAAACGCTGATGTTGACCTACGAAGCCTTGCCAGATGCGAAGCCCGCGCCCGCGCAGGGCGAAACTCCGAAATTCATCGAATTGCCGAAGCCGGACCCTAATGCGGGCGTGCCCCTGATGACCGCGCTGTCATTTCGCGCTAGCGCACGGACCTTCGCAGACGAACCGCTTTCCCTGAACGTGCTTGGCGACTTGCTGTGGGCCGCGAATGGAGTTAACCGTCCAGGAACCGGAGGTCGTACCGCACCGTCGGCGCGCGCATTCAACGAGATCGATGTCTACGTCGCGCTGCCCTACGGCGTCTACCGTTATGACGCACCCGCGCACCGGTTGCTACTCAAGCACGCAATCGATGCCCGCAATATGACCGGCTATCAGGATTTTGTCGGCACGGCACCCTTGGATCTGGTGTATGTGGTGCAGACGGCCAAGCTGCTCCCAATACCGCCACAACAGCGCGATATGTTCTCCGCCGTCGCCGCGGGTGCCATAGCCCAGAATGTATCGCTCTATTGCGCGTCCGCCGGTCTTGCGACGGTCGTGCGCGGGTGGATCAACCATCGCTTACTGGCAGACGCGCTGCGGCTTAACGAAGACGAATTGCCCGTCCTCGCGCAGACCGTTGGCATGCCCGCCGCAACAGCCTAGTCGCCAGCGGCCGAGGACCAATCGGATCGCGGTCGGCGCGCACCGCCCCGATCCGTCAGGAACCGTGGGAATCAGGCGCGCGCCTTCTCCTCGAAGAACCTCTGCCGTCCGCCGACGTGCCCAAGCTCCGATAAGAACTCCGCGGAGAAGCGCAGCAGATCGTCCAGCGTCACGATGCCGATAAGTTCATCGGCATCGTCGACGACTGGCATCCGCCGTACGCCGTGGAGGCGCATGCGGCGCAGCAAGCGCCAACCGTCTTCCCACTCGAACGCCGTGATGGCGGGCGACGACATGATGTCGGTGACTAGCAGTCCGGCTGCATCGACCTCCTTCGCCACGACCGACACGACAATGTCCCGGTCGGTCACCATGCCGACCGGCCGGCGCTTGCCGTTGGCGTTGTCGATCACGACGAGATCTCCGACGTGATTGGCGCGCATCAGCCGGGCTGCGTCCAGAGCGCTCGTAGCGGTGCCGCACACGATGACATCGCGTGTGCAGATTTTCCCTGCATTCATGGCCGTTCTCCTTTTACATTAATGCTCGCAGCCACTGTGCTCCTTGATGAAGAGCCAGGGTTGCGTTTGATCAAACCATGTCCAGACGGAATGGCTGCCGCTTTCACCAGGGAATTTGCCCTGTTGCTTCGCGTGTCGACGAAAGGCGCACTTGATCTGCGTCACGAATCAGGAGGCATCGTGCGCGCAATATGAATCGGATCCCTCGAACAGAGCCTCTCCACCATTGATACGTGATCGGACAATAATGTGGACGCGGATCGCGCCATTCTCCGCTGCGAGATACAAGAAATGACAGCCAACAATAAAGTACTTGCGTTGCGTATCCTCCTCATGCTCGCCTGCGCATGGCTACCCGGCGCGAACGCCGCGCAGCCATCGCAAGCCGAGCCGCGTGTAATCATTCTCGTGTATCACCGCTTCGCCGTTAAGGCCGAAGATTCGATGACCGTGCGCATTGAGACCTTTGAAGCACAGTTGGGGTTGCTGCGCGCGCACGGCTATCGGATTGTGCCGTTGCGGGACGTGCTGAAGTGGCGGCAGGATCCCGCCGCGACCCTGCCGCCCAAGACCGCCGTGCTCACGGCCGACGACGGCCATCGCTCGGTATTCGACGTGCTGCTTCCGATTGCGATGCGCGACCGTCTGCCCGTGACCTTGTTCGTCTATCCGTCGGCCATCTCGAACGCGTCCTATGCGCTCACCTGGGGCCAGCTGCGCACACTCAAGCAGAGCGGCTTGTTCGATATCCAGTCGCATACGTACTGGCATCCAAACTTCAACCACGAGCGTCAGCGCCTCGCGCCGACTGACTACCGCCAGTTCGTGCACAGGCAACTTGAGCAGTCACGCGCGCGTATCGAAGCCGAAGTGGGCGGCCACGTCGACATGCTCGCGTGGCCCTTTGGGATCTACGACGATCAACTGCTGGCGCTCGCCGCGGGCGATGGCTATGTGGCCGGCTTTACACTGGACGCGCGTCCAGTCGAAAGAGATTCGCCGCTGCTCGCGATGCCTCGCTTCCTGATCGTCGAAGGTCATGGCACGAGCGCCTTCGCGCGGTTGCTCGGCGAAAGCGAGCAACAGACGGTCCCCGCCTCCGGTGGCCGACCATGAGCGCGCGCGCAGTGTCGGTGCGTGCATTGATCTTCGGACTCGTCTTCGTATCGGCCTTGCTGGTCAGCAGAATGGCGGCAGCGGTGACCGGTGTTGTGATGGACCAAAGCACCCTTGCTCCGGTTGCCGGAGCCATCGTCACAACGGCGACGGAAACAGTTCTCAGCGATCAGGACGGACGATTTGCGATCGATCATGCTGGCTCGAGCGTTGCCGCCCGAGCCGCGGGATACCTCCGCGCACAAACGGCGGTTTCGGGTGACGAGCCGGTGACCATCGTGCTGACGCCCTTTCGGCCGAAGGCCGTGTACCTGTCGGTATATGGCGTGAACAGCGCGACGCTGCGCACCGCCGCTGTCAGCTTGACCGACAATACGGCCATCAATGCGCTCGTCATCGACGTGAAGGGCGATCGCGGCCTGACTCCCTATCCGAGCCACGCACGCGAAGCGATCGGAGCAATCGCGCAGATCACCGAACGGGCGCCAGTCTCCAAAGACTTCGGCTCATTGCTTGCCGAGTTGCACCGCAAGAACCTCTACCTGATCGCGCGCATCGTGGTGTTCAAGGACGACCCGCTGGCCGCCGCGCATCCTGGCTGGGCGGTTCGCGATGGGAATGGCAATCCGTGGCGCGATCGCGAAAACCTGCAATGGGTCGACCCGTTTTCGCATGAGGTCTGGCAGCACAACCTCGATGTCGCCGAGGAGGCGGCACGATTGGGCTTCGACGAGATCCAGTTCGACTACGTCCGCTTTCCCGATGCAAGCGGCGTGCACTTCGCGCTGCCGAACACGCGCGGCAACCGCACCGCGGCCATCGTCGGCTTCCTGAAGGCGGCGCGGGCGCGCCTCGCACCGTACAACGTGTTCGTGTCCGCCGACATCTTCGGGTACGTCTGCTGGAATCTCGACGATACTGCGATCGGCCAGGAGATCGGCACGCTCGGAACGGCGCTCGACTACATCTCCCCGATGCTCTATCCCTCGGGCTTCACATGGGGTCTGCCGGGCTGCACCAATCCCGTCGCGGACCCCGGGCAGATCGTGCGTCGGTCCCTCGCCGAAGCCATGCAGCGAACTGGACTTCCCGGCGTGCGATTCCGTCCATGGCTGCAGGCGTTTCGTGACTACGCATTCGACCATCGCGAGTTCGGCGCCGACGCGATTCACAAGCAGACCGAAGCCGCGGACGCAGCGGCGACCGACGGATGGATGCTATGGAACCCGCGCAATCGCTACGATGCCGCCGACCTGCCGCGCTGATACGCCGGCTGACACGCCAGCTGATACGCGGCGCTTTCGTCTGCGCGCTTGTGTTCGCCACGCGTGCCGCTGCCGGTAGCGGTTTGGACGACTCGGCCCGCGCACAACTCGAACGTATTGTGATCGCACAGATCGACGCCGGACGGATTCCGGGCGCAGTCGTTATGGTCGGCGATGCACACGGGGTTTCGTATGCGAGAGCGTTCGGGATGCGTGTCGTCTCGCCCCGGCCCGAGCCGATGACGCTCGATACCGTATTCGATCTCGCCTCGCTCACGAAACCGGTCGCCACGACGACGGCAGTTATGCAGCTCGTCGAGGAGGGGCGCCTGCAGCTCGATGCGCCAGTGGCACGATACTGGCCCGAGTTCGCTGCAAACGGAAAGCAGGACGTCACGCTGCGTCAATTGCTTTCACATACCTCGGGTCTGCGCCCAGATTTGCCCTCGTTATCTGCTGCACACACACGCGCAGACGTGTTACGCGAGGTATTGGCGGAGCAACTGCAAGCGGAGCCCGGCACCCGCGTAATCTACAGTGACCTCAACTTCGTGGTGCTCGGCGTACTCGTCGAACGCGTCACTCATCGTTCGCTCGACACCTACTGCCGCGCCTACATCTTCGCTCCTCTTGGCATGCGTGATACCGGCTTCCTCCCGGACCGCGCCCGCGCCTCGCGAAGCGCGGCAACAACGCCCGATCGGTTCGGTATGCGCCGCGGCCGCGTTCACGATCCGACAGCGGCGCGCATGGGCGGCGTATCGGGCCATGCAGGCGTGTTCTCGACCGCTCGCGATCTCGCCCAATTTGCACAGATGATTCTGAACGCAGGCCGTGCAGGCGAGTTGCGAATCTTGCAACCGTCGAGCGTCACTGCGCTCGCAATGCCTGCAACGTCTGCAGCTCTCGCCTCCGCGTCACCGATGCGCGCTCTTGGATGGGAACTCTACGCTCCGCTGGCCTCGAATCGTGGCCGACTACCCGCTGTCGGATCGATCGGCCACACCGGCTATACAGGCACGGCAATCTGGATTGATTTCGCGTCGCGGAAGTTCCTCGTGATTCTCACGAATCGTGTGCATCCGGATGACCGGGGCGACGCCCGACCCCTGCGCGAACAAGTCGTCGCACTGCTGGCAAGCCGCGAGCCACCGCTCTCCGCCCACGAACTCGCCCGACTGCTGCCGTGGGCCGCCTCCGCCATCGATGCGGCATCCGCCCTGCCTGTCTCGAAGGGTCCGGTCAGAACCGGCATCGACGTCCTGGAGGACGACCTGTTCGCTCCACTCGCGGGCTTAAGAATAGGCCTCGTCACGAATCATAGCGGTTTTGATTCACGAGGCAGGCGCACGATCGACGTGCTCGCGCAGGCACCGGGCGTCACGCTGGCGACGCTGTTTGCACCGGAGCATGGACTCGGCACGGATCGCGACGAGCGAATCGACGATGCACGCGACCCCGCGACAGGCCTCGTCGTCCACAGTCTCTATACAGGCGGGCGCCGGTTTGCGGATGCCGCTCTTAAGGGCCTCGACGCGCTTGTGTTCGACATTCAGGATGCGGGCGTGCGCTTCTTCACCTACGAAACCACGCTCGGCTATGCGCTTGAGGCCGCGGCGCACCGCCATATTCCGCTGTTTGTGCTTGATCGCCCGGACCCGCTCGGCGGCGACACCTTCGGCGGACCGATGCTCGATGCCGGACATGAATCGTTCACCGGCTATTTCCCGTTACCGCTCATGCCTGGCTTAACCGTTGGCGAGCTGGCGTCATTGTTCAACCGCGAGCGACACATTGAAGCCGATTTGCGGGTCATACCGATGCGCAACTATCGACGCTCGATGCGTATGGCCGATACGGGGCTCGGCTGGGTCCCGCTATCGCCGAACCTGCGCACGCCTTCACAATTGAACCTCTATCCGGATGTCGCATTGCTCGAGGGAGCCAACGTGAGCGTCGGACGCGGCACGCCGCACCCGTTCGAATGGATCGGCGCGCCCTGGATCGATGCCATGCGCCTTGTGCGGGCGCTCAACGCGCTCGACCTCGGCGTCCAATTCGGACCAATCGACTTCCTGCCTACGGAGTCTGCTTATCGCGGCATGCCGTGTCATGGTGTCGCCATCGTCGCGCACGACCGGTCTCGTCCGCCGGGCCGTGTCGGCGTGGCGTTGCTTGCCACGCTGCACGCGCTCTACCCGCAAGAATTTGATCTTGCTGCCACGCGCGAGTCGGTAGGTTCGCAGGCTGTGTGGGAAGCCGTGCGCGATGGTGCAAGCCTTGAAGCACTCGACGTCATCGAAGCAGATCGGATCGAGCGATTTGCGCGGCTTCGGGCGCCTTACCTGCGTTACCCGGACGAGTGAAGCAACGCGCATCGTTAAATGTCGCCGTTCCACGGCCAATTCGAATCCGAACGGCGACCGCTCTCGACGCTCTCACGGGATGCGGAAGACTTTTCGTTTTGATAACGTTCGATATCGCTCTCATCCGATGGTTCGTCGGGCGATACGGTCTGCATGTCGCCGGCTGGCATTTCGATCGTTGCGGATTCATCGCTGGCATTTTCTTCGGTTACCTCGGCGTCGATAATTCGCCGCACGTCGATGCCAAACCAGGGAACGTCCTTCCTGAGCATCGCCACGTAAGCGTGCCAGCCGACGGAGTTCGTTGAAAACAGACTATCGTGTACGGTGCGCTCAAGCGCAGTGCGGTTCAGCGTCGCCTCGAGCAACCGACGCGGCCACGAACAGTAAGCGTTCGCCGCATTTCGGACAAACTCACGCGCCGTCATCCGCGTCGATACCTGACCGAGTAACGGGAACCGGCGAAGTGCCTCGTCGTCGGCTATGAGGTCGTGTACGAGTCGGAGGTCCTGTCCGCAACCGGCGACGTAGCGCACAGTCTCCAATGCGTCTCCAAGATGAAGCAAAAGCGCGCGGCGTTCAAAAGCATCCTTCATCTTCGCTTCTCCTGCTGTAGCCCGACCAGCAATGCGCGCTCGAAGACGCAGGCCAGCCCTGGCAGATTGGCTCTAACGCCATGTCGTCTCGCCTCATGCACCGAGCGCTTTCGCCGGCGCGTCGAATCAGGATCGGGATGCCGTCGGCCACGTAAGCGTCATGCTGACGCCACCGCTCTTGGGCACGTCGATGGAGCGCTCCTGCGATACGCCATCGGACGTCGCGTTCAGCCGGTACCGGCCTTGCGGAAGCCGAGCGAAAAGATAGGGACCGTCCGAGGTGGCGGAGAACACGAGCGTCCCGTCCGCGCGGCGCAGCTGCACGGTGACGCCCGAAAGATACTCGCCGATGTTTGACACGAACGTCGCTCGCGTGTTGTAGGAAGACGCGAGCCGCTTGAATGCGGTGGCCTCGTCTTCCCCCACGCCTCCGGTCACATACGGGATGCCGTCGTACTTCCGGATCGCGACATTGCCTGGCGGCGGCTTATCGCCCGTTCCCGCTCTCGATGCTGCAGGCCCACAACCCATGCCCATCATCCCTTGCATATGCGGGCCGGGCGCGCCAGCGCCAGACCCCATCATAGCGCCTGCTTCCCCGATCGTGCCGGGTAGCGCGACACCCTGCTCGCGCGAGCGCTCGGCTACCAGTTGATGCATGCGCCGCGAGACAGCCCGACGTTCCTCGGGCGTCGCTGCGCTTTGCATCTGCGTGCAGAAGTCTGCACGCTCCTCGTTGCTGAGAAGGGTTCCCATCATGGGAGGCTGACCGTCCGGCGCCCGCACGGGCGGGCTTGCGCCGGCGGCCGCGCCCGTGGCGGATATGGTGAACAACGCTACGGCGGTCACGCTGCGAAGCGACGACTTGGACATCATGTACCTCCATACGAATCAGGCGAGCACTGGGCCACTACAAGTTTGACAACAGGACACCCCCACAGGATTGATCTCGGTCAACGAGACGACACATGCTCAGTGCGGGTCGTGACGTCTGGACCGCATCAGTAAACCGTCGTCGCAGGGAAAGCTGATCCACGTCAAGAAAGCCCGTGCTCATGCATGACTAAATGCAATCATTGCCAGGTGATGGAGCCTCGCCATGAAACATTTCGCCGATCATCTGCCGGCCACGCCGATCCCGGCCGCACGCCCCGGGGCTGTCGCTGCCATTCCGAAGCGACTGAAGCTAGGTTTGCTCATCGCGCTCGTGGTTGGATCAATGATCGGCAGCGGTGTGTTCTCGTTACCGCAGAACATGGCTGCCGGGGCGGGAGCGGGTGCTGTGGTCATCGGTTGGCTGATCACCGGCATCGGCATGCTGATGCTCGCCTTCGTCTACCAGACGCTGGCGATGCGCAAGCCCGAACTCGATAACGGCATCTATGCCTACGCGCGGGCAGGCGCCGGCGACTTTGTCGGGTTCAACTCCGCGTGGGGTTACTGGGTCAGCGCGTGGTTCGGCAATGTCGGCTACCTTGTGATCGTGTTCGGCACGCTCGGCTACTTCGTTCCAGCGTTTGGCGAAGGCAATACCCGCTTGGCAATCGCGGG
Source organism: Caballeronia humi (assembly GCF_001544475.1). GTDB lineage: Bacteria > Pseudomonadota > Gammaproteobacteria > Burkholderiales > Burkholderiaceae > Caballeronia > Caballeronia humi. Next base: position 11,960 of record NZ_FCNW02000049.1, read on the forward strand.
TGCCTCAGTGCTGTTGTGGATCCTACATCTCGTCATCTTGCGTGGCGTGCGCGGTGCCACCGTGCTTAACGCAGTCACTACCTTCGCCAAGATTGTCCCGCTGCTCGCCTTCATCGCACTGGCCGTGACCGCCTTCAGTAGCCAGGCCTTTGAACAGGACTTCTGGGGCACCCCGAAGCTCGGATCCGTCTTCGCGCAGGTCAAGAGCACGATGCTGATCACGGTCTGGGTATTTATCGGTATCGAAGGTGCCAGCGTGGTTTCAGCGCGCGCCGAACATCGCCAGGACGTCGGTCGCGCAGCGCTCTACGGCTTCGCGATCGTGTTGCTGTTGCTGATGGCCGTATCGCTGCTTTCGCCCGGCATCGTCCCGCAGGCGGAGCTCGCCGCGATGGAAAACCCGTCGATGGCCGGCGTGCTGGAGAAGGCAGTCGGCACGTGGGGGGCAGTCATGATCAGCCTCGGGCTGCTCGCTTCCGTCGGTGGGGCGCTGCTCGCATGGACACTTCTGGCCGCCGAGACCCTATTTACGCCCGCCTCGGGCGGCGTCATGCCCCGCTTCCTTTCGCGGGAAAACGACCATGGCGTCCCGGCCAATGCCTTGTGGGTGACGAACGGCCTGGTACAACTCTTCCTGATTGTCACGCTGGTCTCCAGCGCGACCTATCAGGCGCTGATCTCGCTCGCCACGTCGATGTCCTCGTCCCCTATCTGTTCTCGGCTGTCTATGCCGTGCGCATTGCTGCGCGCGGCGACGCCTATGCTGCGGCCGATCGAATGCGCACCCGTGACCTGGTGGTCGCGGTGCTGGCGACAACTTACTGCTGCTGGCTTCTGTACGCGGCAGGTCCAAAATATCTGTTGCTCAGCGCGTTGCTCTATGCGCCCGGCATACTTCTGTACGGATGGGCCAAGCGCGAACAGGGGGCACGTCTTTTCAAGCCGTTCGAAGTCGCGATCCTGACTGCGATCATCGTTCTCGCCGCGCTCGCCGCCTATCTGCTGACAAGCGGCACGCTGGGTCTGTGAGCAGGGAGCCGTCATGGAATTCGGTGTCTTCTCTGAGGTCGGCACATTGCGCAAGGTTTTGGTCTGCCGGTCGGGCCTGGCGCAGGCGCGCCTCACACCGGCCAACTGCCGCGAGTTGCTGTTCGACGACGTACTGTGGGTGGCGCAGGCGAAAACAGACCACTATGGCTTCGTGAACGCGATGCAGGACCGGGGGATAGAAGTCTTCGATACGAACGATCTCCTCGCCGACATCCTCCGAACGCACGAGGCACGTAACTGGATTCTCGACCGCAAGCTGTCTCCGGGCACGGTAGATCAGGAACTGGCCTCGCAATTACGCCCGTGGCTCGACGAAATGAAGCCGGAGGAGCTCGCCACGCGACTGATCGGCGGAATCGTGCGGGGCGAGTTGCCTTTCGTACCGGCTGGCCTCGTGTCGAGTTGCATTGGCCCTTGCGGCTTCCTGCTCGCACCGTTACCGAATGCGCTATTCACCCGAGATAACTGTTGCTGGATCAATGACGGCGTCGTGCTTGGCTCGATGTATTGGCCCGCGCGCCGTCAGGAGACACTTCTTACTGCGGCCATCTACCAATTTCATCATCGCTTCAACACCCAAACCCGCATCTGGTGGGGCGATCCGGATGTGGACCATGGAGGCGCAACCCTCGAAGGCGGCGATGTCATGCCGCTGTCGCGAGACGTCGTCGTGGTTGGTATGGGTGAGCGCACGTCCCCTCAGGCCGTGACACAACTCGCACGCTCGCTTTTCGCGCGCGAGGCCGCGACACACGTGATCGCCGCGCGCTTGCCACCCTCGCGCGGGGCAATGCATCTCGATACCGTCTTCACCTTCTGTGATCGCGACCTCGTCACGATCTTCCCGAAAATCGTCAACGGCATTTGCTGCACGAGCCTGCGACCCGGAGAAACCCGGCGAGCTCGACGTGCGTGCCGAATCGGCGCCCTTTCTGGATCTTGTGGCACGTTCGATAGGCCTGAAAAAGCTATGCGCTATCGGAACGGGTGGCGACGAGTGGGAAGTCGAGCGCGAGCAATGGGACGACGGCAACAACGTCATCGCGCTGGCGCCGGGCGTCGTTGTTGCCTACAACCGCAACGTCTACACCAATACGCTCTTGCGCAAGGCTGGCGTGGAAGTCATCACAATTCCGAGCGCCGAGCTGGGACGCGGGCGCGGGGGCGGCCATTGCATGACCTGCCCGCTCGCGCGCGACGCTATCTAGCCAGAACCCGAAGCCAACGACACCATGCCATTTAATCTCCGCAACCGCAGCCTCCTGAACATGCAAGACTTCAGTCCCCGCGACATCCGCTTCCTGATCGACCTTGCCGCCGAACTGAAGCGCGCGAAGTATGCGGGTAATGAGATCCCCAGGCTGACCGGGAAGAACATCGCGCTGATCTTCGAAAAAACCTCGACCCGAACGCGCTGCGCCTTCGAAGTCGCCGTGCACGATCAGGGCGGACATGTCACGAACATTGATTCGGCCGGCTCTCAGCTCGGCCGCAAGGAATCGCTCAGGGACACGGCGCGCGTTTTGGGACGCCTCTATGACGGAATCGAATACCGGGGTTTTCATCAAACAACCGTGGAGGAACTTGCGCAGTTTTCCCATGTTCCGGTGTGGAACGGTCTAACCGACGAATTCCATCCGACGCAAGTGCTTGCCGATCTGCTCACCATGGAAGAATTCGGCCAAAAGCCGCTGTCGGAACTTTCGTTCTGCTACCTCGGCGACGCCCGCTTCAACATGGGCAACTCGCTTCTGGTCGGCGGCGTCCAGATGGGGATGGACGTACGGATCGCGGCGCCGCGCGCGCGGTGGCCGCACGACGAACTTGTCGCGCAAATGCTCGCGCTGGCCGAAACCACCGGCGCGCGCGTCACGCTCGACGAAGATCCGTTCGTCTCGGTCGATGGCGTGGACTTCGTCTATACCGACGTGTGGGTATCGATGGGAGAGCCGCTCGACGTGTGGGGTGAGCGCATCGAACTGCTCAGACCGTATCAGGTCAATGCCGCGCTGATGAAAGCCACCGGCAAACCACGTGCCCGCTTCATGCATTGTTTGCCCGCGTATCACACTGTCGAGACCGAGATCGGCCAACAGATTCACGAGAAATACGGCTTGTCGGAGCTCGAAGTCACCGACGACGTGTTCGAATCGGATGCCTCGATCGTATTTTCGCAAGCCGAGAACCGAATGCATACAATCAAGGCCGTGCTGGTCGCAACGCTAGGATAGGACGACGTCATGCGCATACTCGTTGCACTGGGAGGCAACGCGCTTTTGCGGCGCGATGAACCGCTCACGATCTCAAATCAGATCAACAATATCCGCAAGGCCGCGCAGCAACTCGCGCGGCTGGCCGACGGTCATCAACTGATCGTCGCCCATGGCAACGGCCCACAGGTCGGTCTGCTGGCCCTACAGGCTGCTGCAGCGAACGCGGACGCAACGCCGCTCGACGTGCTCGATGCCGAATCGGAAGGCATGATCGGCTATCTGATCGAACAGGAGCTGGCAAATGCAATCCCGCTGACCCGTCCGGTCGCCACGCTGCTCACGCGAGTCGCTGTTGCAGCAGACGATCCGGCCTTTGAACACCCGACCAAGCCGATTGGCCCGGTGTACGAGCAGAGCGAGGCCAAGCGTCTTGCGGTTGCCAACGGGTGGAAGATCGCGCCGGACGGAGCCGGCTTCCGTCGTGTCGTCGCTTCGCCGAAGCCCCGGTGCTTCATGGAACTCCAGCCAATCCGATGTCTGCTGGATCACGGCACGATCGTCATCGCCGCAGGAGGCGGTGGTATTCCCGTGACCGTCGGAGACGACGGCAGAACCTGCTCGGGCATCGAGGCGGTCATCGACAAAGACCTGTGCGCAGCGCTTCTGGCCACTGAAGTGGACGCCGACATCCTGCTCATCGTGACCGACGTGAACGCGGTCTATCTCGACTGGCGCACTCCGCACCAACGTCCGCTGCGGGAGGGGACAGTTTCCGAATTGCGGACGATGTCGTTCGCAGCGGGATCGATGGGTCCCAAAGTACAAGCGGCTTGCGACTTCGTACAGCAAACCGGACGGCCTGCCGTCATTGGCGCACTCGACCAGATAGAGGAAATGCTGAGCGGCGCCGCAGGGACTCGGATCGTAAGTGATGGCTAACGCGGGCGAGACCATCGCCGAGTTACCGCTTCTGTGCTGAACTATTGAGGAGGGCGCTTCCGGGCAGCGCCATATTGTCCGCGCCGAATGAATAAAGCGGCCCGCCGTTGAATCCCAAGTATCCCCCTCATTTCGCCCAGGCACCGCCATGTCGAACCGACCATCAATTCACGCGTCGCGACGCGAAGATGCCGCTCGTCGTGGCTGGGACACTCTGGATGCTGCACTGCGTCGGTCATGCACATATCGACATCCCGCGGGGCGCATTCGACGAATCGAGACGCACATCTCGGTCGTGTATCTCGCCGGTCGATTTGCGTACAAGATCAAAAAGCCAGTCGACCTGGGCTTTGTCGATTTCACGCGCATCGAAGGCAGGCGCCGCGCTTGCCGGGAAGAGTATCGACTGAACCGGCGCCTCGCCAAGCCGATCTACGTCGGAGTGGTACCGATCGTGCGCGTCGGGCGCACCTACTTGCTGAACACCAAGGGGCATCCAGTAGATTACGCCGTCAAGATGAAACGATTCGATGAGCGGCGCATATTTTCAAACCTGCTCGCGGCCGGCGAACTCGGCGTGGACATCATCGAGAGCGCGGCGGACCGACTCGCACTTTTCCATCGCTGCACCTCCCGGACCCCGCCTCGTCGCGCCTACGGGTCGGCCAACCAGGTCCAAACGCAGGTGCATGCAATTCTTGCCGCGCTTGATCGCGAGTCCGCCGGGATTGTCCCTGCGGAGGTACGCGCATGGTGCGGGTTGGAACTTGCCCGACTCGCCGAGCACATCGACGCGCGTCGTGCCAAAGGCTTTGTGCGCGAGTGTCACGGCGACCTGCATCTCGAGAACGTCGTGCTAGCCGGGCGCGATGTATTGATGTTCGACTGCATCGAGTTCAGCGAAGTGCTGCGGTGGATCGACGTGGTCAACGACCTCGCATTCCTCTGCATGGATCTCCGCGCTCACGACCGCCCGGATCTCGAGACGCGACTGCTCAATCGCTGGCTCCTCGCGACTGGCGACTTCGCCGGACTGCGCGCTATTCGCCTATACATCGTCTATCGTGCACTGGTGCGAGCGCTCGTCGAGACGTTGAAGGCTCGCAGCGCAGAAGGCGTAGGGGGCCCCAAGCGCGCCAGCGGGTATCTGCAATGTGCCGTCAAGGCGGTGCGGGAAAGGCAGCCGTGCTTGCTGCTCTGCCACGGCTATTCCGGCTCGGGCAAGTCTGCCGCGAGTACAGCACTTGCACCGCTCATCGGTGCAATAAGGCTTTCGAGCGACATCGAACGCAAGCGTGCTGCCCCGTTTGCTCCGCTGCTGGAGCGATCGCTGACACATGGCGCTTATCTTCCAGAAGCCGTCGACGTCCAATACGCCAGACTGCTGAACCTCGCGCACCACGTATTGGAAGCTGGCTATTGCGCCCTCGTCGATGCGAGTTTCCTTTATCACGAACATCGGTCGCGCTTCGTCGCTCTTGCGCGCTCGATGCAAGTGCCCCTCCTCATCCTTGATTTCCGGGCGGCTCCAGACTGCTTGCAGAGGCGCGTTCGCCAGCGCGCGATGGGTCCATATCAGCCTTCCGACGCGGACGAAACCGTCCTTGCGCTGCAGCTTGCAAATGCGGACCCGTTGACACGCGAGGAGCTCTCGTCAACAGTCGTGTTCGATACCGATGTGCCGATCGCCTCGTTTGAGGAGCCCGCCTACTGGAGTCCTTTGCTCGCGCGACTGCACCATGGAGGCGCACTGCACGACGAACGGAAGCAAAGGCAACGGTAGCGCGCGACCGAGCCGCATAGACGCACGACGTTGGGCTGCCGAACGTTGGCATCGGATGGCACGGCTCGTCAATGTCGGCACAGCAACGAAGTCCGCTTCGCACACCGTTTGATTCAGATCAGAGGGTTCCATCCGCGAACGCGCATGGTTCATACAGGGACATTCGACCAACCGGAGAGCCCGCAGAGCCATGTCACTCCTCGTCAATCTCGACGGCGTGCGGCACGCATACCGCCTCTGTTTCGTGCGCACACCCTGGGCGTTTTTAACGCGGGTCCCTCTCGATCAACAATGGGGTGAATACTGGGAGCGCGCGCCGTACCAGGAATCAGCTGGTGATCCGTACGATGACGCGCCCGATCAGATCCTGAAAGCTGCTTTCGATGGACCGCTCTTTACGCCCGACGCGGGTCGCGACGGTCACGCCCGAAGCGTGCTGGACATTAACTCGGGCCGCTCGCCATGGCTGCGTACGGAAAGTTATGCGGGAGGCCCGCCGCTGCACATCATGGCTGGCGTAACGCTGGAGTCGTTTGTTATTTCTATCGAACTCGCGGGTGGATGCGTATATGTTCCGGTGGGTTGGGGCGTTCTTCCCGCCTCGCTCGCGATGCCCGTCGGCACTACATGATTCGCCCGATCGCGCGTAAGAGTCTTGGAAAAAAACGGCTTCTTGCTATGCGCGATTCTTTGATAGACATGTGATATGCCTGTCGTCCGCGCCCTGGCCGTGACACGGACCCTTGTAGTAGGGCGCGCGCAAAGTGCGTATGAAGTAAGCTTGGCCAAGTTGAAACGCACTGGTCGAGGGGATTTTTTTCGTTACGAATATCGTCCGCGCTTTGAGCGCTTTCTTGCTGCTTCAGATTCCGGGTCGTCATCCTCCGCTTCCGTGCCCCGCTGCGCTTCAGATTTGAGTGCGCGAGAGCGCGACGGCCGCGTACCAAATCGCTAACGGGGACGAAGCCGTCCGTATGATTGAGATTCAAGACGCGACGCCGTTGACGGATGAGGAATTCTCACCGACTGTCGTATTCGATACCGCGGTGCCTGTCGAGTCGTTTGGGAAACGCGTTTGATAAGTTCCGTTACTGGAGCGGCCGCGCGATGAGCGCGCATGCGACGTGCGCCCGATGCGCTCTCCTGGAGTGCACAGCGTTTGATTCCGATCAACTCGCCGCGCCACCGTCCGGACATGCTCAGAAAATCTAATGAAGCAACATTAAGCCCATGGCCCGCTCGTCAGCTTTCGCAGCGCAGTGTAGTAAAACCAGCAGTGAGAAGTCCTCTTCGGCTGGGCGGGTGCCCCATGCACCCAGTGAGGCAAATCCGACCGAACGTGGCCTGAGCGGTGCGCAAGTTGCCGAATTGCAAGAGCGCTTCGGCCGCAATGTCGTCCAGTCGCGAGCCGGACATGGCTGGCGCCAGGCGGTGCTTGAGGTCCTGCGCGAACCGATGTTCCTGCTCCTTCTCGGTGCAAGCGCCGTCTACTTCGTGCTCGGCGACACGCTGGAGGCATTTGTCCTGCTCGTCTTCGTGCTCGCAATCGTCGCGCTCACCGTCGTTCAGAGTCATCGCACGGCGAAAGTGCTCGCGGCCCTACGCGAGTTGTCCGCACCCCGCGCCGATGTGCTGCGCGACGGCGAGCGGAAACTCGTGTCGGCAGCCGAGCTGGTGCCGGGCGACCTCGTTCTGGTGAACGAAGGCGCGCGCGTTCCGGCCGACGGTACCGTCCTCGATTCCCATGACCTAAGCGTCGACGAGTCGCTTCTGACCGGCGAATCCGAACCGATAGCGAAGAGCGGCGACAGCCCGCTGTACTTCGGCTCAATGATTGTGCAGGGCCAGGCACTCATGAGCGTGACAGCAACCGGCGCGCGCAGCACGCTCGGTAGGATTGGCTCTTCACTCGCCGCGATCACTGAAAGCCCGTCGCCGTTGCAGGTTCAGGCGGGCACGTTCGTGACTCGCTTCGCGTCGCTTGCACTGGCGCTCTGCGTCCTGCTCGCCTTGTTATACCGATGGCGCTACGGGAACTGGCTTCCCGGCGTACTCGGCGGCATAACCCTGGCAATGGGCCTCCTGCCCGAAGAAATCCCCGTGATACTAACCGTGTTCATGGCCCTCGGTGCCCGCCGCATCGCTGACGCAGGGGTGCTCACCCGCCGCATGAACGCCCTCGAGACGCTGGGCGAGACGTCGGTACTATGCGTCGACAAGACCGGCACGCTGACGCAGAACCGGATGTCGGTCCGAGCGCTGTATTCAGGGGAAACTCTGCAACTTATCGACGAAGCAACGTTGCATATCGACGAAGGTCAGCACGAACTGCTCGAATACCTGGTGCTCGCGAGCGAGGTCGATGCGTTCGATCCGATGGAGCGCGCCTTTCATGAAACCGGCAATCGATGCCTCGCCAACACGGAGCATCTGCACGCGGACTGGTCTTTGCTGCACGAGTATTCGCTTTCGCCCGGGCTGCCGGCAATGGCGCATGGCTGGGACGCCCCGCAGCTGGATCACCGGCCGGTCGCCTGCAAGGGGGCGCCCGAAGCGGTCTGTGCACTCTGTCATCTCGACGCCGCCCACACCGCGGCGATCCTGTCTCGGGCCGCGCAGATTGCGTCGGGCGGCCTGCGTGTGCTGGGCGTCGCCAAGGCGCGTCACTATGGCGTGGACTGGCCAGCGCGCCAGCACGATTTCGACTTTTCGTTCGTCGGACTGGTGGGCTTGGTGGACCCAGTGCGCCCCGACGCCGCAGGCGCGATTGCCGAGTGCCAAGCAGCAGGGATACGCGTAGTGATGATCACTGGAGACTATCCCTCGACGGCGCACGCGATCGCGGCCGAGGTCGGCATCGGTGCAGGTAGGATTGTGACCGGCGACGAACTGGCCGCGTGGGACGACGCGCAAATCCGGGGGGCGATCGCCACTACCGATGTGTTCGCACGGGTGCGTCCCGAGCAAAAGCTGCGCCTGATTGAAGCCTTCAAGGCGCGAGGCAACGTGGTAGCGATGACTGGCGACGGCGTGAACGATGCGCCTGCGCTCAAGGCCGCACACATCGGCATTGCGATGGGCAGGCGCGGCACCGAGCTGGCCCGCGAAGTGGCGGCGCTGGTCCTCCTGCGCGACGACTTCGCGCCGATCGTCGCGTCGATCCGGCTGGGCCGGCGCATCTACGACAATCTCGGTCAGGCAATCAGCTATACGGTTGCGGTACACATTCCAATGGTGGCTGCCGCAATGATTCCTGTCATTCTGGGCTGGCCCGTGATGCTCGCCCCCTTGCACATCGTGTTTCTCGAACTGATCATCAACCCCGTGTGTTCGCTTGTGTTCGAGAACGAGCCGGAACGGCGAGATCTGATGAAGCGGCCGCCGCACCGTACGCAGAAGGCGCTGCTCTCGAAGGCCGCATTCGTACGGAGCGCTGCCGCCGGCGTCGTGCTCGCGCTGATCGTGCTGGCTGTCTATGCGGCCACGGTCGCGACCCGGCATGACGTCATGCTTAGCTCGAACCTTCGCCTTTCTCGTGCTCGTCGGCGGCAACGTAGCGCTAATTTTCGCGGTGCGCGTGATGGCTACCCGAAGCATGTTCCGCGCCGCGGGCATGGCAAACAACTACATTGGCCTTGTCCTGGCCCTGACCGCGAGCGCTCTGCTCTTGCTCATGACGGTCCCCACGCTGGCACGACTCTTTTCGCTCGTCCCTTTACTCGCGGTCTACGTGTTCAAATGACCAAATGAAGGTGCCCCCTTCGCAGGCCTTGGCGCACCGACCAGAGCGAGCTTTACTGCCGTCGGCTCGGACGCTCAGCCACACCCTTTATTAAACTGACTTGCGTACGAGCATCAACGGGGTCTCAGCCACCCGTGCAACCCGGCCGGCCACGCTGCCAAGCATCCAGCGCGCTGGACCTCGCCGGCCATGCGTTCCCATGACGACCAAATCGGCACCCCAGGCGGCTGCTTCGCGAACGATCGTGTGAGCAATATCGTCGCTTGTCATATCGGTGCTGGCGAGCGATGCCTCGACATGCGCCTGCGCCACGTTCGGATGCTGCGCCAGAACCTCGCGGGCTCTAGCAATGGATGCGTTTCCCTCTTGGACAAAGGCATCTTCCAGCAGAGTGATCGGGACGAAGTCACTGAACCGGACCGCGCGGTCGACGACATAGATGACCTTCAGTTGCGCTCCAGGCCCGGCCAGTCGCGCGCCGATCCTCAGCGCCTCCTGCGAAGTATCACTGCCATCGATCGCGAAAAGCAACCGTTGCGGTGCGTGGCTCCACTGCTTTTCGCAGTGAGCCGGCACAACGATAATCGCGCACTCGGCAAGCCGCATAACCGGCTCGGACACCGTTCCTTCGACCCAGCGCAGCAGACCATGATGCTGGCGCGAACCGAGCACGAGCAGGTCCGCATGGAAGTCCCGAGCGGCGTCCGCGATCGCATGCGCGACGTCGCCGCCGTGCTTCGCCAGGTCGATGAGTTGCGCTTGAGCCGCGGCGGGAGACTGAGCGAACGACGCATGCGCTTTTGCCAATGCATTTTGCATGTCGTCCATCAACTCGGCGCGCGCGGCGCTCAAGTCGAGACCGGCCAGCGGCGCCGTTGGGATCAGGACGCGTGGGTTCTCAACGACACCGATGATGCGTACTTGCGCGCCGGCTCCCATCATATTCCGCACGAAATCCGCTGCGCGCTCCGACGCAAGTGACGAGTCGACACACAGCAGGATTCGCTGGAAGCCAGCAGCCGTATCCGGCGCCATGTTCGTGGTGCTTGTTTTCTTGGTGCTCATCAGTCTTCTCCTTTTGTAGCAGGAATGTATGACAGCTCAAACCAACCATTCCATTTCTTCGAGCTGCGCGAGCTTGCGTTCAAGCCGATGAGAAAAAACCTCCAACAACCGGCTTTCCTCCCCGAGTCGCGTTTCATGCGCCGTGATCGCGCACCGCGCGACAGGCTGTCTGCCGGCAAGCGAACCCATCTGTGCGAAAGCAGACTCACTGCCACGGCCTCGCAGCGTGCAGAAGAACGCCACGCGATGCAGGTGAGCGAGGTTCGTCGCAAGCCACGCACGCGTCGGTGCCGATACCGAACCGGCCCAGACCGGCGTGCCGATCACCACGAGTTCGTATGACGACACGTCATGTTCCGCGCGTGAGATATCGACAGGCCTCTTTCTCACTGCATCGACCAGCGACCGCAGATATCCCATTGCGCCCGAGCGATCGCGGGGCTCGACGATCTCTTCGAGATCTGCGTTCAACATCGTCGCGAGCGTGGAGGCGACCCTGCGCGTTGTACCGGTGCGCGAGAAATACACGACAAGAACTCTGGCCTTAGACATGACATTTCTCCGTTCGACCGTCTCAGCGGGGTTGCGCGCTGGTTTAATTGCGCGTATCACGAGCATAAAGAGCTAACCGCAGCGACGGACTGACCTAAATCAAGCAAAGAATTGATGTCGACGCCAGCGCGACGCAGACCCGCGCGCTTGACATGCATCAACTCTCTTCGTTCGGGCGAGAAGTACGCTTGATCGAGCGGCGGCGCAGCGCGACGGCGCTTGAGTCCAACCAAACGATCAGTCCAGCCGAGGATCAATGATGAAGCTGACTTTTCTGGGAGCAACCGAAACGGTAACCGGATCGAAGTATCTGCTTGAAGGCGCCGGCATTCGCGTGTTGATCGATTGCGGGCTCTTCCAAGGCACCAAGAACCTCCGGCTGCGCAATTGGGGCGAGCTTCCGTTTTCGATAGACACGCTTGACGCAGTGATCCTGACGCATGCGCACCTGGACCATTCCGGCTATCTGCCGGTGTTGGCGCGTTCCGGCTATCGCGGTCCCGTGTACTGCACGGCAGGCACGCGCGACCTGTGCGAGGTCATGTTGCGAGACAGCGCGAAACTTCAGGAAGAAGCAGCGGATTTCGCCACGCGCCACGGTTTTTCAAAACACAAGCCAGCGCTGCCTCTCTACACATTGAAGGATGCCCAAGACGCACTGCGCCTTCTCGTTACCCGTGATTTCGATGTGCCCACGGTCCTGAGCGAGAACGTTTGTTTTCGGCTGCTGCCGGCTGGACACATCCTTGGAGCGGCGAGCGTCGTCGTGAAGATGGACGGCACAGTCGTGACCTTCTCAGGCGACCTTGGACGCCCGAATGACCCGATCATGCGGGCCGCGGCGCCGCTCTCATACACCGACTATCTGATCGTCGAATCCACGTATGGCGACCGGCTGCACACTCCGGCCGACCCCGCAAGCGAGCTCGAAGCCGTGTTCGAAGACACCTTCAGGCAGGGCGGTGTGGTCGTGATTCCGTGCTTTGCAGTCGGCCGCGCACAGGCAATCTTGCATTACATCGCGCTCTTGAAAGAAACCGGCCGCATGGCGCACGTGCCTGTCTTTCTCGACAGTCCAATGGCGACCAGTGTTACAGAGATCTATAGCCGGCACGTGCGCGAACATCGGCTGACGATGTCGCAGTCCAACGCAATAGGTCATGCGGCCACGATGGTGCGGACCGTCGATGAATCCAAAGCCGTCACGAGCAGGAATGGCCCGATGGTCGTAATCGCGGGCAGCGGCATGGCCACGGGTGGACGGGTTCTGCATCATTTGAAGGCCTTCGCACCCGAGCGCCGCAATACGATCGCGCTCGTCGGGTATCAGGCGGCCGGCACACGCGGCGCCGCGCTCGCGGCTCACGAACCGGCAATCAAGATCCACGGCGAATACGTACCCGTGCGCGCTCGGGTGACATTGATCGACTCATTGTCCGCGCACGCCGACTACAGCGAAATCCTGGCATGGCTCGGCGCGATGCCTGGAGTTCCGCAGCGCACCTTCGTTACGCACGGCGAACCGGCCGCCGCCGACGCGTTGCGTCGCCGGATCGGGGAAACGCTGCATTGGCCGTGCGAGGTCCCGACATATTTACAGTCGGTCGAATTGAGAGCAGCGGAACAGGTCACCCCAAACACCCCTAAGTGACCCGACTTGACCAATCCGAAAGGGGATGCGGCCGATCCGCGAGGATCGGCTAGACAATGATCGTACTCGACAGCTTCAGGTTGATCCAGACCATGCCTTCTCGCAAACCCGCGAGCACCGCTTCACGCTCGCTTTCGAAGGTCTTGCAGTGCTCAAAATTATGCTCGAAGAGAACTCCATCGGATCGATGCTGTTCGACTCGGATCGAGCATCCGAACCCGCCCTCCGCCTCGTGTGTGTCGGCGGCGACGCTCCATTCGGCGCAGGTCACTTTACCGGACAGACGCATGGCGGGGACTCCATCATTCGACCTCGAGATTGTCGATCACCGCGTGAACGCCCGGTGCGGACCACGCCGCGCCCCTGGCGGCCATGCGTTCGGCGTACGTGCCCACCTTGCCGGCAAGTGTGACGGTGCCGTTTTGCACATCGATCGCAATGTGCTTTGCTTCCCGTTCGGCATGTCGCTGGAGCGCTCGGCCGATTTTTTCGCCGACGTCGCCAGCAGCGAGGTTGGCGCGGACCTTGATCAAATTCGCGACGCCTGTGACGCCTCGCATGTGCGCGATCCTGCGCGCGGCCGCCTGGCTCTGGTAAGCCCAGTCTACGTCTCCGCTCAGCGTTACCCAACCCTTCTCCACCTGGACCTTCACGGCCCCTTCATGAAGTCCCACGGTCCAGCGCAACATGGTATCGGCAGCGCTGGCGATGTCCGCGTCGTTGCGCACATCGGAATGAGGCAGGCGGACTTCCATTTCGACGACGACTGCCTTAACGCCGGCCACGCGCTGCACCGCCTTCTCTGCCGCCAGCTTTTCTGCATAGCTTGAGGGATGACCTGACAACGTCACCACGCCGTCCTTGACCTCGACGCCTATACCTGTCGAGTTCACGTCGGGCGTCCAGTCCAACTCCTCTTCCACGTCCTCTTTTAACTTGCGATCCGTTTTCATCGTGCTCCCTCCGATACTTGACGAGCGCGCGGCGCTCCGCGCGCTCATGGGTCTCAATTAATCTGCAAACGCTTCTGCTCTGACGCCGTCTTCTTCGGCAACGTCAGCGACAGCACGCCGTCCTGGTACTGGGCCGACGCGCTCGCCTCGTCGATGTCGCTCGCCAGCGAAAACGACCGGCTGACTGCGCCCGAGTAGCGCTCGCGACGAATGACGCGCTCGCCTTCTTTTTGTTCCTTGTTTCGCTCCACCTTTGCGTTGATCGAAACTACATTTCCGTCGATTTTTACGTCGATATCCTTCTTTTCGACGCCCGGCAACTCCGCCTTGACTTGATACGCGGTGTCATTTTCGGTCACGTCAATTTTCATATGGGCGAGCGGCGAGTCCTCGCTGCTGACGCCGCGCAGCGGGCGGAACAGACCCTGGAACATCTCGGATACCGGTTCAATCGAGAATGGATCAAAACGGGACAAATTGCTCATCGCACATCTCCTGAGGTTTAGAACTGCAACAAAACGGCCGATCGAGCTTGCGCAGATCCGACCCAACCTGATGACTCGCATTAAGCTGCGGGTGCACGAGATGACTTTAGACCCGCGTAACTGAGACCGGTTGACCTACGTCAAGCAACTCCAACCCAAGCCCGTCGTCGGTCGGTCGAAACCGTCCACGAGCGTGTAGGACGCGATTCGTGATCAGACATAGGGGAGCCCAGCCCGTCGTTAGGGCGCACGCGGGGCCAAGCTTCGCACGCACACTTCGCGCGGTCCTCGGCGGTGCGGACGGAGGAAGACGGCGGCAATATCGGCGCCTCCGGGAAAGGCAACAGATCCCTTGCGGACGCTCGTCCCGGCACCAAGGTACGACGCGCGGTCAACGCGCCGAGGCTCAACCTGTTTAATCGGCTTCAAATGCCCGTCGAATGGGTGTCTTCAAGCGCGACGCTCGATCTCCCCGTCACATTCCAAGGCGTTGCCGACCGTTCGCGTCGTGGTCACCTATACCCGGCTGTGCGAACGATCCGATCCACGTGCATCGCTCGTCTGGCAAATTCGAGGGCGCCGCAGTGGACACGCCCATAACAAGAGTCACCGACTATCGTTCTTCCTCACCAGCAGCAATGGCATCTGCGTGAGTTCTGCGACCCGGCCGGAAACACTGCCAAGCATCCAGCGAGCTACGCCCCGTCTGCCATGTGTACCCATGACCAGAAGATCAGCCTGCCAGCGCGTTGCTTCACGCAGGATCGCGTGTGGCACGTCGTCGCTGGTTAGATCGGTTTCTGTAAGCGCACCATCGAGCATGACGCCCTCAGCGTCGCGCGGTGGCGCGAAGGCCTCCCGTGCATTCGCAAGCGCCACCTTTCCTTCTTCCACGAAGGCGTCTTGCAGCACGGCAAGCGGCACGAAGTCGGTGACTCTCGCTGCACGGTCTACGACATAGATAGCTCTGAACAACGCGCCTGCCGCCGCCAGCTTCGAGCCGCTTCGCAGCGCCTCCAGCGAGGCGGGACTGCCGTCGACTGCGAAGAGGATACGCTGCGGTCTGCCGCTCCAATCCCTTTCGCATTGCTCGGGAACGACCAGGATGGCGCAACTCGCGATCTTCAGCACCGGAGCGGAAGCCGCCCGTTCGACCCAGCGAAGCAGCCCGCGGTGATGACGCGAACCGAGGACCATCAAGTCGGCCTGCCACTTCTGTGCCTCGTGTGCTAGCGCGTGAGCCGCGTCGCCGCCGTCCTTCACGAGATCTATAATCTCGCTATCAACTGACGCACCGGATGCGGTCAGGCACTCGTGCGCCGCAACACATCCGTCCTTCACCGCCTTGAGAAGTTGCGCATGCGCCGCGCTCAGATTGAAACCAGCGAGCGGACCTAACGGAAAGACCGCACGCGCATTTTCCAGCACACCAACGATGCGAACCTGGGTCTTTTCGGTCGCAAGTTGCCGCGCAAACCCGGCCAACCGTGCTGATGGTGTGGTCGAATCGATGCATAGCAGAATTCGACTGAAATCGGTGCTTACTTGGTACTCGGTTGCAGAATTCATCATCGGCTCCTCTACTCGTCCTAAGCCCGAACTTCAGGCGTTCTACCGCTTTTTCCCATTCACTTGCACCTGGCGCAAACAACGCGAACAACTCAACTCGCATCCGCCGATGACCATCGCACGCCGATCGGCTATTTTCCGACGGATTTCTGAGCTCCGTTAGACGCTGCATTCGTCGGCGCGCAGATCGTGGTTGCCCCGCGAGGTGTCTGCGATGCCGGGACCGGTATCAGAGGTGGGGCTCACGCCCCGTCACTCCACAAATGGGAGATGCCAAGTCACATCGACGCCCGGTTTCACGACGAAAGATAATCACCTTCGCGCGGCGCGGCATCAGTGGCCCGTCCCGATGTCTCGGAGGCACTCGGGACGTTGACTCAGTGAGCGCGTCTTATCAGCCCCGCTCGGTTCGCCGCTTCTCCCACGCCGGGGTCCTTGGCATCCACGAGTGCGCTCATTGGCATCCGCATTGCTAGAATGCGAATTGCACAACAATACTCTATGCATGGGTGATTTTCGGCCGTTGACCTACATCAAGCCTGCGAAAAACTGCGACGTACCCTCGGACCTCCATCAATTGCCGGGAGCGCTGGAAGTCGAGCCGTTTGGGCGCAGCCTTTTGAAATCCACTCTGAGACAAGCAGAAATCCACATACCCATAGTTGCGACAAGCGGCCAACCCTGATGGCTCGATACGTCAAGCGCGGTGTTGCACCGCGCCTTGCAACCGGTTTTGATCGGAACAACGACTGTTTTTCCGATCGCGAGATGATTGTCGAAGGAAGACCGAGGGCCAGGTTCGGGAACTCGCGACAGCGCGCGAAGGGTAAATCGTCCAAAATTCCGGTGCGCGCGCCACCTCCGTCAACTTTTCGAACCAATTCCGGACGAGAACTTGACCTGGGTCATCCACGCACCCGCTGACGCTGGATAAGCTTTTCACCTGAGCTTGTCACTTCGGCCCGTGTGGCCGATATCGGAGTATGCAATGCGTATCACCCTCCATCTTGACACTTTCGACCGTGTCTGCCCGTGTGGATACGCCATCCTTGAAATTGAAAAGGGCGCCCATCGCTGGCTGTGCAAAAGCCAGTGCGGCCTGATGCTGCCCCGCGAAGGCCCGTTGGTCAAAGCACAGACTGGCACATTGATGTGCGGTCCGACCGACCAGGTGCTTCTGTGCGTGCTCGAAGATTTCGATGCCTCTTCTCACGACGGGCCATTCGAGGGCGAGACCGGGCGCGCTCTTTGGTACGCCGATCAGGGAATCCAGCCTGCGGCGGGCCACTGGCACGTAGAGCTAGTTACGGATTGCGATGACTCGCCCGCGCATTCGGCCTCCCAAAGCGAGCGGGTCTGATCCCAATGGGAGAGGCATGCGCGTCTATCGGGGGGACGCATGATGACGGCGTCAACGAAGTTCGTCTATCTAAACTGATTCTGATTAAGAGCGTAGCGACACCTCTGTCGTTGCCGTCTGGATGCAACCCGAGTGGGTCTGGTATGTTCGCAAACATCGAAAACTGCTGAAGGGAGTTCTCCAACAACATGCTGCAAAAATTGGCCAGCAACGCTCTGCATGTCGTGTCCTATTCCACGTCGCAGCTACGCCGGTCGGTTGCCTGGCGCAGGCTGGGCCACCTGCACCGTGCGTCGCTTATCATCTCGCCTTGGCGCGAGGAATCAACCGTACCGCACCCCCCTGCATCCACAGCCAACCCAAAGCCGGCCAGCACGGGCTTCGGCGCGGCAGGCACCGCCCCTCGGCCGGCCTTCCGTTGCCTCTGACCTTCGGACACAGACGGCAAATGCGCCAAGCGCCGAAACGATGAAACCGCCGTTCAATAAACCGGACGTTATATGCGCGCCAGTGTCAAGTCAGGACAGCATCAGTCCTGACGGGGATCAGCATTGAAGGGGCGCTCAGGCGACTTCGCAAGCGCCGCTCGCAGATCCTCCAAATGGGCTCGGTATCCCTGCGCATCTCCGTACGCTAGGAATCGCTGGTAGCGAGCGTGAGTGCCCAGGGCTTTGCGCGCGTGCTTGATCGGGCACCAGTACTGTTCCGTGCGCGCAGCTATCTCCGCGGTGTAGGCGATAAGTCCGTTGGCATATTCACAGTAACCACAGTTAAGCTTCTCAATGACGTTGAGGTAATTCAATTGCCAGCGATCACGGATGATATAGTCCGCGCGCTTCACCTTCGCAATGCGAAACAGCGGAAAGCAGATCGCCTGGTAGACGGTCGCGCCGACGTCGAGCAGTACAAGTGGCACGATTAGTCCGTAAATAAACGGAGCGGCCACCCACCTGCGAGGTTCGCTCGCTTTGAGCCAAGCAATCAAGCCGATTCGCAAGTCCCGATGTAGGCGTTTGAGACTCGATTCGAACTCAACGCGTTTTCCTCGGAGCGTGAAGAAAATCGGCACCTCCCGATCGTGCAGGACGATCTGCAGTTCGTCTTCCAGTTCGCTGATTTGCGAGAGTAGTTGTTGCAATCTATCGGTCACTATGCTTCTCCGCGGTCGGAACATTCCAAATTTCTATGGCGTCGAATGCATTGTAGTCTTCCATTCGTTTTGCATTTCGAAAGGCTCGTGGAGAGCAGACTGCGTAGCAGCACGAAGATTAGACAGGGCGATGAAGAGAACCCGAGAGGTCCGCCCCACAATTTTTGGGTCAGCCGCTACCCCGGGGGTTGAGAAGGATTGGTGGCTTCCGATCGGGCGAAACTCAACTGCCCCTTCATGTTGCCGCGTATATTTGCGGGGCACCGATCGGTGCCGGCTACCAGAGCGAAGGGGGATTGAGCAATGACCGAGAAGGCGGTGCCAGTGCAACAGCCAATGCGCATCGCAGGGCAGCTTGATAGAACGTCCGACACTAACACTCGGCTTTTCTGTCGAACACCGCACCTCGTTTGATCCTTCGCCATGCAAGCCCTAACGATGGTATGAAGAGCGAGGCACGCCTCTGTTTTCACGGACATCTCTATTGTCCTCGCCATTGATTTGCGGCGGCCTCCATGAACTGCCTGCCGACACCAGAGATACAACCCACCGCGCGGGCATCCTGGCGAATATGCGAGACGGTCGCGCTTCGCGCTCTCGGGACTTCGGACGCTTGATCCCGATCAAAACCCCGGTGCACCGGTGCGTCTCTGCCGCGTTTTTGGGCGCGACAAAAAAGCGGTTTGAAGTCGTAGCTCGTCGCTTCCCAGGCAGCCCCGCCACTTTATTCAGCATGTCGCGGCCAGGCCGATTTTCGGTTAGCATCTTTTGCGGGACTAACCGGGAATAATCATCCGAACGGCCGCTGCGCCGATCGCCCGTGGCAATCCAGCCAAGAACAAGCAATGACCGGCTTGCGGTGAACGCCCCCATTCCCGACTTCTTCGACACGAGCTTAAGGACACCACCATCAGCGGCAATCGCGACGACCCCGTCGATGACCGCGCTCCAAAACAGGGCCTTCATCGGGCTGATGGGCGAATACTGAACTCCGAGTCCGGCGAGCACGCTCACGGCGATGATGCCGTAAAGTCCACGAGCATCATTCACCTTGCGTTCGAGCCCCTCTTTCCAGCCCATCGCTTCGGAAAGGACATAGGCTCCAGAACCCGCCAGCACGGGTACGCCAATCAGGCCGACCCTAAGGATTCCAAGAGCAAAGAGCACGTAGGCGAAGTTGCCGTCGAGCGGCCGAAGTGCGCTGGCAGCCTCGGTTGGCGAAAACGTGGTCTTGATATTGGCGGCGAGTCCTTTCCCGGTGACCCGGCCAAGGTTCGCACACGTGGATTGCATCGCGGCCATCAGTGGAAAGGCCAGCGGCATCGTCCAGAGCATATTGAGACCGAATTGAGCGCCGGCTTGGGAATAGGTGGCTATGCCGCTCGGATCGTCGTCAGCTACGCCGGTGATCAGCCCTGGCCCGACACGCGACAGGGGGGTGCTCCCTCAGTCGCCCCCACAAGGCGCGAATGGCATTCACACGTTCCATCTTGCTTATCCCATCCTCAGAGCATCGCACGCAGTCGCCTCACGGCGCAATTGAAAGGTGCGGTCCGCGCCATGAACGACACCAGATAGCTCGCTCGCTTGCGATTTGTGTCGCGCCGGGGTTCAAGGCTCCAGCACGTATGCCCCGGGGGCCTCGCCAAGTCCATCGGCAACCATGCGCGCATCTACCACGCCACTCGACTGCTCACGCAACCAACGCGACCAACACAGCCACCACGAGCCTTCGACGACGGCGGCTTCGTCGAAGAACGCTTGGCGGCTACGGTACGGCGCGCCTTGCCCGCGCGTCGCGCGTCGATAGTGCCGGCCCGGATGCCCGGGTTCCGACACAATGCCCGCGTTATGGCCACCCGCGGTCAGAACAAAGGTCAGGAGGTTGTGCGTGAGCAAATGCAGCTTGTAGACCGATCGCCATGGCGAGACGTGATCACGTTCGGTGCCGACGACAAACATCGGCTGCGCGATGTCGGATAACGCAACTGGACGCCCGCCGACGCAATAGCGTCCTTCGGCGAGATCGTTATGCAGAAAGAGCTGCGTCAGATATTCACTGTGCATGCGATACGGCATGCGCGTCGTGTCCGCGTTCCATGCCATCAAGTCACTCGGTTTGGATCGACGCCCGAGCAGGTACTCGCTCATCACCCGCGACCAGATCAGGTCGCGCGCGTTGAGTAACTGAAAGGCGGCGGCCATCTGTGCACCATCGAGAAAGCCTTGTTCCCACATTAAGGAATCGAGCGCAGCGAGCGCACTTGCGTCGATGAAAAGACCGAGCTCTCCGGGGTCCGTGAAATCCGTCTGAGCAGCGAGAAGCGTGACGGTACGCAGCTCGCCTGCGCGGCCGTCTCGCGCCAGGGTTGCGGCAGCGATCGCGAGGAGCGTGCCACCGAGGCAGTAGCCAACCGCGTGCACCGCTTCGCCAGAACACCGAGCGCGGACTTCGTCGAACGCGGCGAGCAATCCATGTGACAGGTAGTCATTCAGCCCGACATCTCGCGCTTCGGCGCCGGGGTTGCGCCACGAGATCGTGAAGACCGTGTAGCCCTCGCCGACCAGGTAGCGAATCAGCGAATTGTGCGGCTGCAGGTCGAGGACGTAGTACTTCATGATCCACGATGGCACGATCAAGAGAGGCTCGCGGGCCACTTGCGCAGTTGATGGCGAATATTGCAGCAGCTCGCACAAGCTGTTACGCCAGACGACCTTGCCCGGCGTGATGGCGACGTTGCGGCCTGGAACGTAAGGGCTTCGCCGGATGTGCTCGCCTCTGGAACGAGTGGAGTAGTCTTCAAGATCCTCGATCCAGTGCCGCGCGCCTGCGGTGAAATTCGCGCCATCGCTGCGAATCGCAGCTTCGAGCACGACAGGATTTGTCAGCGCGAAGTTGCTCGGCGCGAACGCGTCGAGCATCTGGCGCGCGAGAAAACTCACCACTTGTTCGTGATGCCTGTCGACACCGAGCACGCCGGTAGTTGCGTCCTGCCACCACTGCTGCACTTGCAGAAAGGCATCGCGGTATGCGCTAAATGGCCAGCGCTGCCACGCGGACGCTGAGAAGCGCGGGTCGTCCGTCGGCACGACGGGCCCCGGCGGCCTGTTCCGAGTAGCGTCCCGAGCGAGATCCATACACTTGCCGGGTGAAACCGCCAGATGCAATGCCCAGTCGAGCCACGCCAGACAGATCGAAGCGGGAGAGAGCCCGGATGTGGTCGCGGCGACCATCGCGTGTGCAGCACGATCCAGCGCATGATCCTTGACATTCGTGCGTGGCCGTCCGCAATCGCTTTGTGGCGCCGGAAACGGTGCTGTCGTTTCAGTGAGGTCACGTCTCATACGTATGGCTCGTCGTCGATGTCATTGCATGTGCATACCGCCGTTGATCGCGAGGTCCGCGCCCGTGATGAAGGCAGCGTCATCGGAGCAGAGAAAGGCGACAAGCGCGGCGACCTCGTCGGGCTTGCCGAGCCGGCCGATGGGAATCTGTGGCAGGATCTTGTCACGCATCACGTCCTGCGGCACCGATTCGATCATTGCGGTCGCAAGGTAGCCGGGCGACACCGTGTTGACCGTCACGCCATGCTTGGCAACTTCGAGCGCAAGCGATTTGGTGAAGCCGTGGATGCCCGCTTTGGCCGCCGCATAATTCGTCTGGCCGAACGCGCCGCGCGAGCCGTTCACCGAGCCAATATTGACGATACGCCCGAAACCACGCTCGACCATTCGGGCAATAATCGGCTTGGTCATATTGAAGAGCGAGTCCAGATCCGTGCGCAGGACGGCATCCCAATTCGCCTTTGTCATGTTGACGAACCTCGCATCGCGAGCGATTCCCGCATTGTTGACAAGCACATCGACAATGCCGACATCGTTGAGCACGCGTTGAGCGCATTCGGCACAGGAGTCGAAGTCCGCGACATCGACCACTTGTGCGTAAAATTGACGGCCATTATCGCTCTCCTGCGCGAGCCACGTTGCAACGTGATCATTGCGTTGCGAATGTGTCACTACCACTGTCATCCCAGCGTCATGCAGCCGCCGGCTGACCGCCGCGCCAAGGCCGCCCGTCCCGCCTGTCACCAGGGCGACGCGCCTAGACGGCATGATGGTCTCCTTTCGCGCCCTGTGCGGGAGCGGTAGGTGCGCCCGCCGCTTGCTGTGCCGCCCGCATGGCGAGCGTGAATCCGTTGACCCAGTCAGGGATGGCGGCCGAGGCGCCGCTCGCCGGTTTCGCATAGCCGCCGGTCCACGCCGACTGCCAATCCTTCAGGATATCGGCGAACGCTTCGCCAACGACCGTTTGATTGCGCATCGCTACCCCCACGCCTTCCTGCCAAAGGCTCACTGTCGCAGCGAAGTACTCGCGCATGACCGTTTGCGTCGCGGTATTGAACTCACCCCAGTCTCTTGCGCGAGCCAGGGCTTCGCGCTCGCTTTCGAGCGCTTCCTTATCGCGTTCGATCCGCCGTACTTGCAGCGTACAGACATGTTGCCGCCACTCCTGCGCGAGCGAGCCAAAACGCAAGGCTAGTCGCAAGTTTGTGCGGCAGATGTCGAACGGGTCGTGAAATTCAATCTCCATGTCCAACTCCTTTTCGGTCGGGGTAGATCGGCCGGGCGACGGCCGGGCTCGCAGAGTCTCAATGTATGCGCCGTGCTCGCGCACTTGTTGACCTGTATCAATCGGAACGTACGACGCCTGCAAGCTGCAGACTGCTTGATCTGCGTCAACGGACACCGCGTCGCGGCCCCTAGACTCGAACCGAGGAAAACACTTAAGCGCTGTTCGACAACCGGAGCCACCTCAATGAGCTACAAAAGCATCGTTGTTCACCTTGACGCGAGCGAGCGCGCGCATCCGCGCCTCGAATTCGCCCTGCGCCTCGCGAAGCGCTTTGGCGCACATCTGACGGGGGCCTACGCGGTTTTCACCCCTGAGCCGCGCTCGTTCTATGTGATGGCCGGTTCAGCCGAGTACTTTGAAAAGCATGATGCGATCCGCAGCGCGCGGCACGGTTCGCTCGAACGACTCTTTCATGCGGAACTGGCCCGCGCGGGTGTGCCGGGCCAATGGGTCGACGTAGAAGGACACGCAAACACCGAGGTATCGCGCCTTGGAAGATGTGCGGACCTGATCGTTGCGGGTCAGGACGATCCGAACGATCCGGAATCGTATATCGGGGACCACTTTCCAGAGACGCTCGTGATGTCCGCAGGACGGCCGGCTTTGTTGATTCCGTACACCGGCGTCTTCCCGGCGATCGGCGAGCGCGTGATGATCGCGTGGAATGGTAGCCGTGAAGCCACGCGAGCCGTGCATGACGCACTGCCGATCCTCAAGGCGGCAAAACAGACAACCGTCGTCTCCATCAATGGAATGAAGAGCGAGCCGCTCGGCAGCCGGATTCCGGGCGCGGATATCGCCGCGGTCATCGCACGTCACGGCGTCAAGGTGGACATCGCGGACATCGACGGAGTAGATGATGTTCCTGTCGGTGAAATCCTCATGTCACGTAGCTCGGACCTCGGTGCGGATCTCGTGGTGATGGGCGCCTACGGCCACGCACGCTGGCAGGAACTCGTTCTGGGGGGCGCGACACGCACCATGTTCAAGTCGATGACGGTGCCGGTGGTGATGTCGCACTGAGCTTTCCAGCAGAACCTTTTATTGCCCAATGAGGTAAGTCATGTACAAGCGCATCCTCGTGCCGATCGACGGCAGCGCAACCGCCAGTCACGCGCTCGATGAAGCATTGAAGCTCGCGCACGACACGGGAGCCGAGATCCAACCCCTCTATGTCGTGGACACCCCTCCCCCCATCTACGATGCCGGCGGCGTCTACTATCCCGATATCCGCGACGCGTTTTTACAGGAAGGCGCGCACCTGAGCGCCGAGGCCGTCGAACGGACTAAACGCGAGGACGTAAAGGGAACGCCGCGCGTCGTAGAAGTTGAACTCACCGGCGACGACATCGCCCAACGCATTCTGCAAAGCGCGGTCGAATTTAACGCCGACCTGGTCGTGATGGGAACGCATGGCAGGCGCGGCTGGCGGCGGCTCGTGCTCGGCAGCGTCGCGGAACATTTTATGCGGATCGCGAATTGCCCCGTGCTTCTTATTCCTGGACGCGACGCCGAAGCACGCGCGGAGCAAGCCGGGACCACAGGGGAACCGCTGAAGGAGCCGTCATGACTTACAAAACACTGCTGGTTCACATCGACGACAGCCGTCACAGCGAGGCCCGCGTCGACTTCGCCTTCGATCTCGCACGCAAATTCGACGCCCATGTGGTCGGCTTGTACGTGGTGTGCCAGGATCTGTTTCGGCCACTCTTCAATCGCGACGAAAGCCTGAACCTCGCCGAGAACGAGGCCCAGCACGCAGCGTGGCGCGAGCGCGCTCACGAAGCGTTTCTCGGAGTTGCGCATCGTGCGGGCGCAAGCGCCGAATGGCGCGCCCCTGCAGGGCCCCCGCTCGATGTGGCGGCGCTCCACGCTCGCCACGCCGATTTGCTCGTGCTGGGCCAGCACGATCCCGAAGACCCGGGCTCGTACGTCGCGAAGAATTTTGTCGAAGACGTCGTCATGAGTTCCGGCGTGCCGGCTGTCATCCTTCCTTACTCCGGGCGAATCAACAGTTTCGGCGACAATGTGCTGATCGGCTGGGACGGAGGGCGCGAATCGGCGCGGGCCGTGGCCGATGCGCTACCGATCCTGAAGCGCGCGCGCTTCGTCGAAGTGGTGAGCGTGCAACGGCACCAGGATGACGAAGCGCCTGCCGGTATTGAGGTGGCTGCGTATCTCGACCGTCACCAGGTTCGTGCGAGTTTCTCGTCGACGAGCCGAGCATCGGGCGCGAACACCGGCGCGACGCTCCTGAGCAAGGCAAGCGCGGTTCACGCCGACCTGCTCGTGCTCGGTGCCTACGGTCACACACGGGCGTTCGAACGGGTGCTCGGTGGCGTGACTCGGACGATGCTCGAATCGATGACCATTCCGGTGCTCATGTCGCATTAGATCGAATGCCCCGCACCAGGACGCGGTCTCATTGGGTAGCCTGTGAACTGAAGCGGCGCTCACTTCCGAGCGCCGCCGTTTCGTCGCTTTGCTCACTTAAGAACCAGAAGCGAGCGCTTCGTCAGTGTCGTACGGAGTGGCGTCCCGCACCGCCAGCACGGGAACATTGCTTAATCGCAGTACGGACTCCGCCACGCTGCCAAGTAGCACCCTCCCGGCCCCCCGATGCCCATGCGTGCCCATCGCGATCAGTTCAGCTTCAAGTTCAGCAGCCGCATCGACGATCACATGCGGGACCGATTGCCCGTAAGAATCGATGACGCGCGACATGACCAACACGTTGTCGGCTGTGCAGCGCTCCTTCGCACGTTTCACTTCGGCCTCGGCGGCTTCGTGCGCGACGGCGCCGAACGCCTGATCGTCATAGAAGCCAGTTTGCACGTCGCCGATAGGAATGACATGCTCAACGACGGCCACCACGAGGACAGTGCCGTCCGCCGCTCGTGCCATTTTCAGCGCCTCGTCAAGTGCGAGGCGCGCAGCACGGCTGTTATCCAAAGCCACAAGAATTCGCTTGTACATCGCCTTCTCCCTTTTGGTTAGCGCGCCTTCGATCGACGCTTCGAAGAACGGCTTTTAGTTTGGCCGGCGGATGTCCGGTGCGATTGATCCGTGTCAATCACCGATGAAACTCCGCGGTTGACGTGCGTCAACCGCCGTGGAGACGTATCGGTATAGGATGAATTCCTCGTGTCAGCTTTCTAACGGGCAAGCAATGCCTCACTCGACTACATCCGCGTGGCCCTGCGCGAATCATTGGGCATATCCAGCCGCCGAGTGGTTCGCCGAGGCCTTCGACGCGCGCGCCGTCAGGGCGTGGCTCGCCGCAGGTGGCGCGCCTCACTGGCGGCAACCCATTGCGCTCAATATCAGTATGCCCGCGCCCCACGGTGCGGAATGCGCCTGTGATCGAGCCGACTGTGTCCAAGCAAGCATCTGCGTGGCACATCTCGAGCAGGAGATGGCGCTCTACCATGCGACGCGTGGCGAGCGCGCGACAGTCGTCGAAATGCGATGGTCCGCCGGCGTGACAGCACGGCCAAAAGGCACGTTGGAACGGCTTCGCACCGCGGTCGATGACCACTTTGAGCGCAGTCCCAGATCGAGCTTCTCGGCTGTCGTTGAACCGGAAATCCGGGCCGGCGCTTCGTTACCCGCGCTACGCGAGTTGGGCGTGACAAGCTTGTGCGTCATCTTCGAGAATGACTGGTCAGCCGCAACAGCCTATCTTGCCGCCGCGCGCGACATGGGCTTCGTTGCGGTGGAAGCAAAGGTTTGTGCCGAGAGTAATGGAACTAGCCTGGGACGGCAACTCGATGCACTCATCGCATCCAAGCCCACGCGCATCGTTCTGCCGTCAGCGCGGATGCATTCCGCCGCCAGCCGTCTCCTCGATGCTGGCTATGTGTGCATCGCGCGTAACGTTTTGGCGATCCCGGCGGACAGCCACGCAATCGCGCATCGACAGGGACGTCTGACGCGCCAGCCATACGGCTATTCCTCACGGCCCGTCGGTGCGGTTCTAGCGCTCGGGCAGCAGGCCATCGGCTACATCGGCCCACTCTATTATCAAAACCATCGGTTGCCACGGCATTATTTTTCGGCGCTCGGCCGAGGCAAGTTGCCGGTGGAGCGAGGCCTGCATCTCACGCACGAAGACCTCACGCGCCTTGCGGTGATCGGAAGCTTGTCTGCCAACCTGTTTGTCGACATCGCCGCGATCGAAGCCATATACAAGATCGACTTCCGCCAGTATTTTGACGTCGAATGGAAGGCGCTGAGCGAATTCCTGCGAATTGGTGTCCTTACCCTCGATTCGATGTGCCTTGCGCTGACTCCGACGGGTCGCCTCTGCTGTGATGACGTCTGTCGTGTGTTCGACCAACGTGCACGCTTCCTCGCCGAGCACACGCCACAACCAGGCTTACTGTAGCAGCCCCGCTTCGGGGTACCGCCCTCGACTTTTCGCACTGGTGCAGCATACGGCAATCGGCGAAAATCATGCCATTATCAGTTGCCTGTCCCGAACCGCCCTTACCACTTCCAGCAGCGGCGATTCCGTTACGCGCGAGGCTCACATGGCCAGTCACGGCAAATCACCCGGGCACACTCTATACAGCCAAGCCACGCAGCGGCTTGGGGCCTTCAGGCGTCCCGTTCCGCTTGCGATCCTGACGCTGATCCTTGTGTTGGCTGCCGTCGTCGGCCTCTGGCGGTACGTCAACGAAGCGTCGCTGCAGACGGCGCAGGCCCGCATCGACCGCCGCGCCTTACGAATCACCTCGGACGCGCTGCGCGAGTTGAACGTCATGGAGAACGTCCTGCGCGGTGCCAGCGGGTTGCTCGAGACCGACCTGTCGATCACGCAGAAGGAATGGCGTGGCTACGTAAGCCACCTTCATCTTGCAGACACGCTGCCGATGGTGCGCGCACTGGGCTTTGCCACGGCGAACGGCCGCTTTGCACCGATCTCGATGATGACGCCTACTGGCAGCGGTATCCCCGCCGTCGGCTTCGATCTGCTAGGCGATACGGCGCGGCACGCATCGCTCGATCGTGCGGCGGGCACGGCAACGGCCGCGCTCCATGCGATTCCGGGCGACAACCGCGTGGACTTCGAACTCTATCTGCCGTTCTACAAAAGCATCGAGGCCGAAGGCCGCGCGAACGTCGCGGGCTTCGTGATCGCCGTGGCAGATGTCGAGCGCCTCTTCGATACGGTCACACGACGCGAGCCCCGTGTTGAGCTGGAGGTGTTCAGCGGGACTCCCGCCACATTGCTTTATTCCTCAAACACATTCGGCGCTGCCGCCGGTCCCACGCCGCTCGTGCGCAAAACGATGACGCTTAACTTCGGCGGAGAGCCCTTGACGCTCACCTATTCTGCAACTGCCGAAATGCTGGGCCCGAACGACGATAACGCTAGCACCGCCGTGCTCGTTGGCGGAACCGCCAGCGCGCTGCTGCTTGGGGCCATCGTTTTTCTGCTTGCCCGCGACCGCACCGGGATGTCAGGTGCTACCGCGCGGGCGAGCACACAGTCAACGCTGAACGAGGCCCGCATGATGGGGATCATTCGGTCGTCGATGGAAGCGATTATCACGATAGACGAGAATCAGCGCATCGTGATCTTCAATCCGACGGCCGAGCAAGTGTTCGATTGTTCGGCGATGGACGCCATCGGTGCGTCGCTCTCGCGCTTCATCCCCGAACGGTTCCGCGCGGACCATGCACGCCACGTCCGGCAGTTCGGCGTAACCGGAGTGTCCGACCGGCAAATGGGCAAGCTGCGCGTGCTCTTTGGGCTGCGCGCGAACGGCGAGGAGTTTCCGATCGAGGCATCGATCTCGCAAATCGATGACGGCACCGGCAAACTCTATACGGTTATGTTGCGCGACGTGACCGAACGCGTGAAAGCGGACAACGCGCTCAGGCGCTCGCGCGCAGAGCTGCGCGATCTGTCGGAGAACCTGCAAAACGTGCGTGAAGAGGAAAAGACCCGCATCGCACGCGAACTCCATGACGATCTGGGCCAACAACTGACTGCGCTCAAGATGGACCTTTCATCGGTTGAGCAGCTGATCCAGGCGGATTCGAGTGCTGGCGGGGAAATCATCCGACAATTGCGCGGCATGCGCAGTCTTGTGGACAAGACCGTCGCATCGCTGCGGCGGATCGCCGCCGATCAGCGACCGGTGATGCTGGACGACCTTGGGCTGATCCCCGCCATCGAATGGCTTGCGAACGACTTCACGAGCCGCTACGGTATCAATGTCGAGCGTCACATCGAGCCGGCAGCCATCGAATTCAACCGTATGGCCGCGACGACCGTATTTCGCATCGTCCAGGAAGCGCTGACGAATGTCGCGCGTCACGCCGAGGCGAGCCGCGTCACCCTGACGATTCGAAGCGACGGGGGACACTGCATACTACGCATATCCGACGACGGCCACGGCGCCGCGAAGCTCGACGCGCCTCAGCGAAGATCGTTTGGCTTACTCGGCATGCGCGAACGTGCGCGAATATTGGGCGGATCAATTTCCATCGATACAGAACCCGGTCAGGGATTTGCTGTCACTGTTACCTTCCCGGTGAAGGCGCTGCAACAGGAGGAAACGCATCCATGACCACCAAAGTACTGATCGCAGACGACCACGCCCTGGTGCGCGACGGGCTGCGTCATATCCTGCGCAATGCGATTGGCTTCGACGTCGTGGGCGAAGCGAGCGACGGGGCCACCACGATCGCGCTGATCCGATCCACCGATGCGCACGTCCTTGTTCTCGATCTGTCGATGCCTGGCCGCAGCGGCGTCGAACTGATCAAGCATATCAAAGAGGAAAAGCCTGGGTTGCGTATTCTCGTGCTCACCATGCATGCCGAGCAGCAATATGCGGCGCGCGCCTTCAAGGCGGGCGCCTCCGGTTATATGACAAAGGAAAGCGCGAGCGCGGAACTGGTTGGCGCCGTCACCAAGGTGGCCGCTGGTGGGGTTTACGTGAGTCTCGCAATGGCCGAACGCTTCGCACAAAGCCTGAACGAACCCGCCGACACGCTGCCGCACCAACGACTGTCTGATCGTGAATACGAGGTCTTTCGCCGTATGTGCGCCGGCGAAACGATCACGGAAATTGGCGAGGCGCTATGCGTGAGCGCGAAGACAGTCAGCACTTACAAATCGCGCATCCTGGAAAAGATGCAAATGCCGCACGAGGCCGCACTCGTGCGCTACGCGGTGCGTCATAAACTGTTTGACGATAACGACCAAGTGTGACGCTGTCTGCTTCGTGTAGGGAACGCCCTACACAGGTTCCGAAACGCCTACTCCAAGTTCAACCAACGCCGATTTCATCTTGAGTTCACTCGACCAATAATGGGCGCATGAACTCAAGTCGTCGTGCGCCATGCTGAAAGTTTTCCTGGTCGAGGATTCGTCACCCCTGCGTCAGCGGATCATCGCCATGGTCGAAAGCATCGAAGGGGTCGAGCTCGGTGGGGTAACCGAGGAGTCGCAGGCAGCGCTCGACGGGATCAAGGCGACCCATGCCGTAATCGTCGATTTGCGTCTCACCGGTGACAGCGGCCTGGAAGTCATCGCCGGTATCCAGCGCGAGCGCCTCCCGGTTGTCACCATCGTGCTGACCAACTATTCAGACGCGGCGTTTCGCAACGCGTGTCGGTCGGCGGGAGCCGACTTCTTCTTTGACAAAACGACCGAGTATGAATTGGCGCGTGCCACGATTGAACGCCTCGCACGTGCACGCCTCACCAACGCGAACGCCATCTGATGAACAGGAGACGAGCATGTTATCCGTGATCGAAAGCAGGATTGTCGCACCGATTCCAACGCCTATGCCGCGTCGCGCGTTTCAGATCGCCGACACCACGCCAAAGTGCACCGGTGTTCGATGCTCGACTTGCTCGATGCAGCAAATCTGCATGCCGCGGGGACTTTCACCGGCCGAGATGACGCGTCTGGATTCCGTCATCTGTTCGACTCGTATGCTCAAGCGGGCGAGACACTGTATCGGGCAGGCGATGACTTCCAGAGCGTCTACCCGGTGCGTACGGGTTGCTTCAAAACGGTAGTCATGCATCGCGATGGTCAAGAACAGGTCACAGGTTTTCATCTCGCTGGTGACGCGCTCGGCCTCGACGGCGTATGCACCGACCACCACAGTTGCGACGCGATCGCGCTGGAAGACAGCGTCGTATGCATCATCCCGTTCGACCTGCTCGAACTGCTTTGCCGGGAAGTAAAGGTAATGCAGCATCATGTCCATCGGCTGATGAGCGGCGAGATCGTGCGGGAGTCGGGCCTCATGATGATGCTCGGGACGATGACCGCCGAGCAACGCGTCGCGGCGTTTCTGCTCAACCTATCAAC
Organism: Caballeronia humi; assembly: GCF_001544475.1. GTDB lineage: Bacteria > Pseudomonadota > Gammaproteobacteria > Burkholderiales > Burkholderiaceae > Caballeronia > Caballeronia humi. The sequence goes on from NZ_FCNW02000049.1 coordinate 43,446, forward strand.
GCGTTTTAAAGCGCGGGGCTACTCGTCCGCGGAGTTCGTCCTGCGAATGACACGCGAGGAGATCGGGAGCTATTTGGGCCTGAAACTCGAAACGGTCAGCCGCATGTTTTCGAAGCTTCAAAAAGCGGGTGTCGTCGACACACATGGCAAAGAAATCCATATCCTCGATCACGCAGGACTGGCGAACCTGTAGAAGACAGCGATGTCAGCGAACGCGCACGGCTCGGGGTACTCCGACGCTCCCAGCGACGCGCCCCTCTGCTTAAGGCGCGTTTCGTTGGCTGCGCGCTGGCCGCTGAGCAATGCATCAGCCATTCTGTATCAGTCATCAATGCGCAGCACCGCTGCGCCCGTAAGCCGTCCCTCGCGCAAGTCGGCGAGCGCCCGGTTCGCATCGCCGAGCGCATAGGAAGTCGTTTGAAGCTCCAGGTGGGTGTCTGCAGCAAGCTGCATGAACGCTCGCCCGTCATCACGCGTGAGGTTCGCGACCGACACCACCTGCCGCTCCCCCCACAGGAGAGCGTACTGGAATGACGGGATATCGCTCATATGAATTCCGCCGCACACCACGATGCCGCCCTTCGCCACCGCGCTCAACGCAACTGGCACAAGCGCGCCGACCGGTGCGAAGATGAGCGCTGCGTCGAGCTCGTCGGATGGTCTTTCGTCGCTGCCACCCGCCCAGTATGCGCCGAGCCGTAGTGCAAAGTTCTGTGCAGCAAGGTCACCAGGACGTGTGAACGCAAAAACCATGCGCCCCTGACGATGCGCCACCTGCGCGACGATATGCGCGGCGGCGCCAAAACCATAGATACCGACGCGCTTCGCATCGCCCGCCATCCTAAGGGTGCGATAACCGATCAAGCCCGCGCACAAGAGCGGCGCTGCTTCGACGTCTGAATACCGCTTCGGTAGATGAAGGCAAAAGCGGCTGTCAGCGACGACCCGCTGCGCATAGCCGCCATCGATGGTGTAGCCGGTGAAGCCCGGCGTGTCGCACAGGTTCTCTCGTCCGATCCCGCAATACCGGCAATGTCCGCACGTGTGTCCGAGCCACGGCATGCCGACGCGATCCCCGATCGCAAAACCCGTCACGCCGACCCCCAGCGCCGAAACCGTGCCCACGATCTCGTGCCCGGACGGTCAGTTGAAACTCCCCCACTTATGGTCGCGTAAATTCCCCCACCCTGTGAGGCAGGACTAAGAGGT
>NZ_FCNW02000050.1 GCF_001544475.1 Caballeronia humi
AGCGCAAGCACAAGATGGTTTTGGTGAACCCGACGTCGGAGCGAAGCGAGGACGGAGCCAGACGGAGTGCATACCACTCAGAGGAAGTGCGCGTTGTCACAGTGGGTCCGCGAGCCAAGCCCGGTTCTACCGTGAGGGCGACACTTACTCTCCAGCGCCAATCCCAATCAAATGCTAGTGGTGGATTGTTAGTTTTGGCGGTGGGAAGCTGCTTTCTTTGCTTACTTTCTTTGCAGCAGCAAAGAAAGTGAGTCCCGCCCCGGACAGGGGCAGAGCTAATAGACCGAAAAGAAAACAAGTTTCCTAGGAGCCTAAGCGCATCAAACGGTGTTGAACCACAAACCCGAGCGCCAGCGTAAAACCTTGTGCAAAGAAAGTGAGTCCCGCCCCGGACAGGGGCAGAGCAAATAGACCGATAAGAAAGCAAGTTCCATCGGAGCCTTAGCGCATCAAACGGTTGAAACAAACCCAACCCTAATCCCACCCAAACCCTAAACCTATCCAAGCGCCAGCCAAATCCATGTCCCACTTGACGATAAACCGCATCACCAAGCACTTCGGCACGGCAAAGGCGCTGGACCGAATCAACCTGACGATCCCAGCGGGAAAACTCGTCTCGTTCCTGGGCCCGTCGGGCTGCGGCAAGACTACGCTGCTGCGGATCATCGCCGGCCTCGATACGCCCGACAGCGGCACGCTCACCTTCGACGATACCGACATCACGCATATCCCGGCGAGCCGCCGAAATTTCGGCATGGTGTTCCAGTCGCTGGCACTCTTCCCCCACATGACAGTCGCGGCGAACATCGCCTACCCGCTGCGCCTGCGCAAAGTCGACCGCACGCGCCAGGCGAACCGCGTAAAAGAGCTGCTGGAACTGATCCAGCTCCCCCACATGGCCGAGCGTCCGGTCGCGCAACTCTCCGGCGGGCAGCGCCAACGCGTCGCCATCGCGCGGGCAATCGCTTCCGAACCGCGCCTGCTGCTCCTCGACGAACCGCTCTCCGCCCTCGACGCCAAACTCCGCGAAGCGATGCAGGTCGAAATCCGCCAATTGCAACAGCGGCTCGGTATCTCGATGATCATGGTCACGCACGACCAACGTGAAGCGATGACGATGGCCGACGAGATCGTCGTGATGGAGCGCGGACGCATCGCGCAGGTAGGACGTCCGCTCGACATCTATCGCGATCCGGCCAACGAATTCGTCGCGGATTTCATCGGGCTCGGCAACGTGCTGCCAGTCGAGCACGGCGAGGACGGCGCGGTCATGCTGGCCGGCGGTCAGCGCATTGTGGTCGATGGCGTGCGCGAGCGGGGCAAGCCCGTGCGTCTCCTGATCCGTCCCGAGGATGTGTGCATTCGCGATTTCGCAAGCACGTCCGGACCGAACCGTATCGAAGGGAAAGTGGCCTTCATTCGCGACGTCGGCGCGAGCCTGGAGGCGACGATCGACTGCGCGGGTGTCACGCTCACCGCCACCACGACCTCACGCGAAACGCCGGGGCTCGCGATCGGTCAGACGGTGTTCGCGGAGTTGCCGGTAGCGTCGTGCAAGCTCGTGGCGGCGCGCGAAGAAGCCCACCACGCCTGAATCAGGCGGCGACGCGAAACACCTTCACCGTATCGCGCAGACGCTCCGCCTGCTCATCGAGCGACGCCGCTGCAGCCGCCGCTTCTTCGACGAGCGCCGCGTTCTGCTGGGTGACGTCGTCCATTTCGGAGACCGCGCGATTCACCTGCTCGATGCCTGTACTCTGCTCGATCGATGCCGCCGCGATCTCGCCCATGATGTCGCTTACGCGCTTGATCGACTGCACGATCTCGCGCATCCGGTCGCCCGCTACGGCCACTTGCCCCGTGCCGTTGTCGACCTTCGTCACCGATGATCCGATCAGCTCCTTGATGTCCTTCGCCGCCGTCGCGCTGCGTTGCGCGAGCGTGCGCACTTCACCCGCGACGACCGCAAACCCACGGCCTTCGTCACCTGCGCGCGCGGCTTCGACCGCGGCGTTCAAAGCAAGCCCACCACGCCTGAATCAGGCGGCGACGCGAAACACCTTCACCGTATCGCGCAGACGCTCCGCCTGCTCATCGAGCGACGCCGCTGCAGCCGCCGCTTCTTCGACGAGCGCCGCGTTCTGCTGGGTGACGTCGTCCATTTCGGAGACCGCGCGATTCACCTGCTCGATGCCTGTACTCTGCTCGATCGATGCCGCCGCGATCTCGCCCATGATGTCGCTTACGCGCTTGATCGACTGCACGATCTCGCGCATCCGGTCGCCCGCTACGGCCACTTGCCCCGTGCCGTTGTCGACCTTCGTCACCGATGATCCGATCAGCTCCTTGATGTCCTTCGCCGCCGTCGCGCTGCGTTGCGCGAGCGTGCGCACTTCACCCGCGACGACCGCAAACCCACGGCCTTCGTCACCTGCGCGCGCGGCTTCGACCGCGGCGTTCAAAGCAAGAATATTGGTCTGGAACGCGATGCCTTCGATCACACTGATGATCTCTTCGATGCGGCGCGATTCGTCGGCGATGGTGCGCATCGTTCCGACTACCTGATCGACCGCTTCACCTCCGCGCTCGGTGGCCTGCGACGCGAGTTGCGCGAGCTGGCTCGCCTGCCGCGCGTTGTCGGCGTTCTGCTTGACGGTCGCGGTGAGCTGCTCCATGCTCGCGGCCGTTTCCTGCAACGCGGCCGCTTGTTCCTCGGTGCGCTGCGAGAGATCGGTGTTGCCCTGCGCGATCTGGCTGGATCCCGATGCAATCGATTCGCTCGACTGCTGAATATCGCCGACGAGCACGCGCAGCTTCGTCTTCATCTGGCTCAACGCGAAGAGCAGGCTCGAACGGTCCGACGGGGCAAGCTTCACTTCTGCGGCGAGATTGCCTTCCGCGATCTGCGCGGCGAACGCGGCGGCGTCCGCCGGTTCGCCGCCGAGCGCCTGACGCACGCTGCGCGCCATGAAGAATGCGAGCGCTCCGACCGCGCCGAGGATCGTGCATGAGATCGCGAGCAGTGTCGTCGCGAGCTTCCAGTAGGTGGCGTTGATGTCGTCGTAGAAGAAGCCCGTGCCGATCCACCAGCCCCATTCGGGAATCGCAACCACGCCCTGCAATTTCGCTTCGAGCGGCGCGTCCTGCGCGCGCTTGATGAGCACGTCGACGAGCGCGACGTGGCCGGCCGCGAGGCCGCGTTGATACGCCTCGGTGTCGGTCATGCCGCTCGACGTGCGGTTGCCGCTCGTCTTCGTGCCCACGAGCGCCGGATTCGGATGCACGAGGTTGATGCTGTCGGCGGTGGTCGCCCAGTAGTAGCTCTTCTTGTCGGCGTTGAGCTGGCTGAGCGCCTGCTTCGCCGCGCTTTGCGCTTCGTCGCGCGTCATCTTGCCGCTCGCTTCGAGGCCGCGGTAATACTGCACGAGGTGCTCGGCCTTGGTCAGCAGATTGACGATCTGCCCGCGACGTCCTTCGATGAGCGACGTGTCGAGCGAATAGAGCGCCGTCGCGACGACGCATGCGACGCCGATCAGCGCGGTCGCGACGAGGATGATCAGTTTGGTGGAAATCTTCATGGGGCCTGCAATTCCGATATGTGGTTTAACTGCTTGGTACAGATATCGGCAGATCAGGCGTCAACTTGAGGCGTTACAGAGGTGCAGCACGAACGTTCAGTTGCTGAACGCCAGTTCGCGGATACTGCCCTTTTTCAGGAACGTGCGGACCAGTTCATGCGCCTGATTCTTGTGCGCCGCTTGCCATGAAGGGGCGAGCATGTCGGTATCGAACATGCGCGAGAGCGTGTACGCATTCGACTTGTGAAAATATGCAAGGCTCACGAGCGTCACGTACAGATGCAGCGGATCGATGCCCTTTCTGAGCGTGCCCGCCGTCTCGCCGCGCCGGATGAGCGTGCGCAGCTTGTCGAGTACAGGCGAGGACATCGCCGGAATCACGCGCGACAATTTCAGGTAGCGCGCGCGGTTGAGGTTTTCCCACGAGAGCAGGCACAGCAACTCGGGATGCTTCGAGAAATGCCCTTCGGTGAAGTCGTAGAGTTGCAGGATGCCGGCTGCGGGATCGACTCTCTGCTCGTCGAGCGTCACGGCGAGTTCCGCTTCGCGCAACCGTGCAAGCACGTGTTCCAGCACTTCGACGTAGAGCTTTTCCTTGCCGCCGAAGTAGTGATAGATCATCCGGATGTTGACCTTCGAGCGGCTCGCGATCGTTTCGACGCGCGCGCCGCTGTAGCCCTTGTCCGCGAATTCGCGGATCGCGATCTTCAGCATGCGGTCGCGGGTTTTCGCCGCGAGTTGCTGGCGGCGCGTGGACGGAGCGGGCGTGGGTTCGGCTTTCGCGGTTGACGTCGTCTTGCGTGGCATGAAGGATCGAGAGGTTGGGCCGGCGCGCGAACGCGTCGTGCATCGTGCCTGCGATGGTACTGCAATCATCGGCGGAAGGGCTGCGTGAGCGCGGGCGGCGCCGTTTGCCGGCCGATGAGCCCCGCCACCGCGACCAGCGCGAGCAGATACGGCAGCATGATCAGGAGCGCGGTCGGCACCCGGATGCCGAGCATCGGCAACTGGAACTGCATCGCGGTTGCCGCGCCGAACAGCAGGCACGCAAGCGCGGTGCGCCCGATCTTCCAGTTGCCGAAGATGATCGCGGCAATCGCAAGATAGCCGGTGCCGTTCGTCATGCCTTCGGTGAACGTGTGGATATCGCCGATGGAGATGAAGCAGCCCGCCGCCGCCGACATCACGCCCGAAAACACCACAGCCCCATAACGCAGCCGCGCTACCGAGAGCCCCGACTGATCGACCGCGCGCGGCGCGACTCCCGCTGCATGCAGCGCGATGCCGAGCGACGTGCGACGCATCACGATCCACGTCGCGATCAGCACGGCGAGTCCCGCGTAGAGCAGCCACACCTGATGGAACACGGGCTCGCCGATCACGGGCAAGTCGCCGAGGCCGGGCGGCGACCAGCGCGAAAGGCCCGGAATCGCCGCGTTCGAGCGCGAGCCGAACACTTCGCGATACGCGAGCGTCGTGCCGCCGAGCGCGAGGATGTTGATGCCGATGCCAGTCACGATCTGGTTCGCGCGCAGCGTGATGCTGAGGAACGCCTGCAATAGCGCTAGCGGAATCACGCCGAGCATGCCGCACACAAGCCCGATCGACGGATTGCCCGTCAGCCACGAGAACGTTGCGCCAAGGAACGCGCCCGTCAGCATCATCCCTTCGACGCTCATGTTGAGCACGCCCGCCCGCTCGCTGATCAGCTCGCCGGTGGAGGCGAGCAGCATCGGCGCGGCGAGGCGGATGGACGCGCCCGCGAAAACGGCCAGAAGCTCGACGTTCATTGGCGGCCCCCTTTGCGTTCGAGCCACATCGCGCCGCCCGCGAGCGCGACCGTGACGATGCCCTGCACGATCAGCACCAGCGCCGACGGCACCGATGCCACCATCTCCATGTTGATGCCGCCCGAGCGCAGGAAGCCGAACAGCAGCGCGGCGGCGAACACTCCGGTGATCGAATCGCGCGCGAGCAGGCCGACGACGAGGCCGTCGAACCCGTAGCCCGACGAGAAACCCGCCTTAAGCGAATACTGATCGCCTTGCAGCATCAGTGCACCGGCGAGTCCGCTGAACGCACCGGCGAGTGCCAGCGCGCCGACGAGCGCCGACGTGATCGGCAAGCCCGCACGGCGCGCCGCAACCGGATTGAGGCCGGCGGCGCGCAGGCACAGGCCGAAGCGCGTGCGCCTGAGCATCACCGCCGATGCAACCGCGAGCACGAGCGTGAGCGGCAGTCCGATGTTGAGGTTCATGCCGCTCGCGGCGAGGATCGCGGGGAGCTTCGTCGCATCGGGGATTTCGAGTGATTCGGGCAGCGTCGCGCCGCTCGTCATCGGCTGGCGCAGGAGCGCTTCGCTTTGCACGCACCAATAGAGCAGCCACACCGCAATGAACGACAGCAACAGCGTGCTGATCACTTCGTTGGTGCCTGCCTTTGCCTTCAAAATGCCCGGCACGCCGCCCCAGATCGCGCCCGCGGCAGCCGCGGCCAGCATCGGCACGATGAACGCGAGGCCGAAGGGCAGATGCGCGCAGCCTCCGTAGAGGCTCATCGCAGTCGCTGCAATGCCGCCGATCGCGATTTGTCCCTCGCCGCCGACGTTCGTGAGCCGCGCGCGGTTCGCGATCACGAAGCCGGTGCCGACGAGCGCGAACGCGAGAGAGCGGTTGATCGATGCGCCGATCGCGTAGGGCGAGCCCCATGCGCCATCGGCGAAGGCGGCGATCGCATCGCGGATCGGCACGCCGACTGTCGCGATCAGCGCGAGCGCCGCAAGCATCGCCAGCGCGACCGATGCACCGATCACGAGTGCGACGCGCAGCTGCGGCGAACCGCCTACCGTGCCGTTTCCGTGGCGCAAGCGGGAAAGCGTGTCGCCAAAGTTGAGATCGAGGTTCATGCGTCGTCCTCCGCGCCCGCCATCCACGCACCAATGCGTCCGCGATTCGCCGCATCGGGGGTGCAACTGCCCATGATGCGGCCGCGATACAGCACCACGATGCGGTCGGCGACGCTTAGCAGCTCGTCGAGTTCGGATGAAATCAGCAGTACGCCCACGCCGCGATCGCGGGCCGCGCGGATATGCGCGTACACGGCCGCGACCGCGCCGACGTCGAGACCGCGCGTCGGCTGTGCGGCGAGCAGGAAGACGAGTGGATCGAGCGTGAGTTCGCGCGCGAGCACGGCCTTCTGCTGATTGCCGCCGGAGAGGCCGCTGAAGAGCGCATCGGGGCCGCTCGCGCGCACGTCGAAGCGGGTCATCAGGTCCAGCGCGGCGGCGCACATCGCGCGTCGCTTCAAGAAGCCCGCTTGCGTGTAGCGGTCGAGGTGATTGAGCAGCAGGTTGTCGGCGAGGCTCATGCCCGTCACGCAGCCCACGGCGTGCCGGTCCTCGGGCACGATGCCTACACCCGCTCGCGTAAGCTCGCGCGGGCTCGCCTGCGTCATCTCGCGGCCCGCCACGAAGAAGCGGCCAGCCGATGCCGGCATCATGCCCGCGAGCACCGCGCCGAGTTCGCTTTGCCCATTGCCTTCGACGCCCGCAATGCCGACGATCTCGCCGCGATTCACGACGAGCGTACAGTCGGACAGCCGCTGCGCGCCTTCGGCATCGCGTGCGCTCAGGCCGTCTATCTGCAGGACTTCATCGCCGAGCGGTCGCGAGTAGGGCGACGGTTCAGGCGTTTGCACGAGCGAGAGACGGCTGACGGCATCGTCGCCGGCATCGGGGGCATCGTCGGGGCGCGCGCGATGGATCATCGCGTGCACGAGGTGATCGATCTCGCTCGACGGCGACGCCGATCGCGCGACCACGCGTCCGGATTGCAGCACGGTGGCGCGCGTCGCGATGCGGCAGATCTCGCGCAGCTTGTGCGTGACGAGCACGACCGCGCAGCCACGCGCCGCGACGCGCGCGCACGTATCGAGCAACGCGTCGATCTCGGCGGGCAGCAGCACGGCGGTGGGTTCGTCGAGCAGCAAAAGGCGCGGCTCGCGCATCAGGCATTTGACGATCTCGACGCGCTGCCGCTCGCCCACCGACAGATCGGAGATACGCACGTCGAGCGCGAGATCGAGACCGACGCTCGTCAGCACGTCGCGCACTTGCTTCGCTTGTGCGCCGCGATAGAGCCAGCCGCGCGCCTGACCGAGCAGGAGGTTGTCGAGCACGGTTGCATCGTCGACGAGGCTGAAATGCTGATGCACCATCGCGATGCCGTGCGATAACGCCTCGCGCGGATTGCGCGGCCGATACGGCGCGCCGTCGACCTGCATCGTCCCCGCATCGGGTTGATGCACGCCGAAGATCACATTGCAGAGCGTCGACTTGCCCGCGCCGTTCTCGCCGAGCAGGCAATGCACATCGCCTGGCATCAGATCGAGCGAGACGTCGTCGAGCGCCTGGAACGCCCCGAAGCGTTTGCCGATGCCGGCGAGCGACAGGATGGCCGCCGTCTCCGGACGCGGCGCGAGCGGGAGAGCGGCGGCGTTCATCCTTCCGACACCTTGATCTTGCCGCTCAGAATGTCCTGCTCGATCTCCTTGATCTTCGCTTCCATCGCGGGTGTCGGCTTGCAGACGGCCATGCCCGACGCCTTCGGTCCCATCGCGAGGCCGAACGCTTTATAGCCCGGTTGCCACGTGCCTTTTTCGAGTTGCTCGATGGCGTACTGCGCCTGATAGCCGACGCCCGTGATGCTGTACGCGATGTAGAGCGGATCGCTGCCGCAGCGGTCCGTATAGCTGCCGATGACGTGCGTGTTCTTTTCCTTCGCCGCCTGTTCGAGCCCGCGCAGTCCGAGGTTCAGGATGTGATAGTGGACGTCGGCGCCTTGCGCGATTGCGGCGGCCGTCGCTTCGCGCGCCTTGGCGACGTTGTCGAAGTCGCCGGTATAGCTTTCGAAGTACTTGATCTTTGGATTCACGTAGCGCGCGCCGTTGCCGAATTCCTTGCCCGCGTTGACGATCGACGGAATCTCCATGCCTCCGACATAGCTCACCGCGTTGCTCTTCGAGAGCATCGCGGCGGCCGCGCCCGCGACGAACGCGATCTCGGCCTGCTTCACGTCATAGCCCGCGACGTTCGGCGGCATCGTCTCGCCCTTGCTGCCGCCGACGATCGCGAACTTCACGTTCGGAAAGCGCTTGGCGATCTTCAGCACAGCGGCCTGCGTCTGCCCGCCGACCCCGATCACCAACTGGTTCTTCGTCGCGAGATTGGTGAGCGCCTGCTCCATGTCCGCGTAGTTGATGTTCTCGATGATCTGCGTCTTCAGCTTCGGACCGAATTCCTTCTGCGCAGCCGTGACGCCTTCATAGCCCGATTCCATCCAGCCCTTGTCGGTCTTCGAACCGGGGATTAGCACGCCGACGCGCATCGCTTCATCCGCGGCGTGCGCGTCCGTCATGAAGAACGCGGGAGCGCTGAGCGCGCCGAGTGCGAGGACGGTGAGCGCGCGCTTGATGAGCCGGCGGTTGAGAGAGCGCGGCGAAAGTTGCTGCAATTCGATCATCACTGGCACTCCTTTTGCGTTTGGTTTGGGTAAGTAGGTTATTCATGAACGAATTCGACAATGCAACTTCGATGCCATGCTCGAGCGAATGCGTCTTCCTGGTGGTAGGCGAAGGTGCTTTGTGATGCGAATGACGACCGCTAAAGCTAAAGAAATCGGTGAGCGCGAGACGCTCGATTCCCACTAACGGCATGACATGGAGCACACCTTGGAAAAAGTCCAGAACCCAGACACAGAGGCGCTTTCCGGCGCGCTAGGCGCGTTCCGGCAGACGCGCTGGGGCGCGACGACAACCCTCGTCGACATGGCGCCCGAGACGCCGGCGCCCCGCATCGCGACACTCGATTCAGCGCCGCAGCAAGTGCGCTTCGATATTGAGAAAGCAGCGATCGTAGTGATCGATATGCAGAACGACTTCTGCACCAAAGGCGGATGGGTTGCCCATCTTGGGGGCGACTACGACGCCGACCGCGCGCCGATTGCACCATTGCAGCGCCTGCTGCCGATTGCGCGCCGGCATGGCGTGCCGATCATCTGGGTGAACTGGGGCAATCGTCCGGACCTCGCGAACATGCCACCTAATCAACTGCATCTCTACAAGCCGACGGGCACCGGCATCGGTCTCGGCGAGCCCTTGCCCGGGCATGGCGCGCATGTCCTCGAAAAGGATTCGTGGGCGGCGGCGGTCGTGGATGAACTCGCGCCCGAGCCGCAAGACATTTGCGTCGACAAGTACCGCATCAGCGGCTTCTGGGATACGCCGCTCGACAGCATCCTGCGCAACCTCGGCACGCGCACGGTGTTCTTCGCGGGCGTCAACACAGACCAATGCGTGTTGCATACGCTCACCGACGCGAATTTTCTGGGCTATGGCTGCGTGATGCTGTCGGATTGCTGCGCGACATCCTCGCCCGCGTTCTGCACAGAAGCGACGATGTGGAACGTGAAGAAATGCTTCGGCTTCGTCGCCACGTCGATGCAACTCGCCGATGCGTTGAACGACGGAGCATCACAATGAGCGCCTTCGTGCCGGGGCCCCGGCTTCAGGTTCCAGCCACCGCAAGCGGTCCGCTCGATGGCTTGCGTTTCGCGGTGAAGGACCTGATCGATGTCGAAGGCGTCGTGACGGGCGGCGGCAATCCCGACTGGTTCGCGACGCACGCGAAAGCCACGCGGCACGCGCCGAGCGTGGCTGCCTTGCTCGCTGCGGGCGCATCGGTCGACGGCAAGACGATCACCGACGAACTTGCCTATAGCCTCGAAGGCGTCAACGTTCACTATGGCACGCCGCTCAATCCGCGCTGGCCGCATGCGTTGCCCGGAGGATCGTCTAGCGGATCGGCGAGTGCGGTCGCAAGCGGTGACGTCGATTTCGCGCTGGGCACCGATACCGGCGGCTCGGTGCGCGTGCCCGCCGCGTTCTGCGGACTGTGGGGCATCCGGCCGACGCACGATGCTGTATCGCCAGAAGGCGTGCTGCCGTTCGCGCCGTGCTTCGATACCGTCGGCTGGTTCGCGCGCACGGGTGAGATGCTGGCGCGCGTCGCGGACGTGTTGCTCGTGGATACAGACGCAGCCGATGTTCCTGCACGTCTCACGCGATGCGCGGAAGCGTTCGCTGCGCGCGCGGCGAGCGAGGCGGAAGATTCCGCGCGACTATCAGCGGCCGCTATTGATGAGACGAGCGTCTTCGCAGGCGAGCAGGCGCTCTGGCTGCATTGCTATCAGCAACTTCAGGACGACGCGATCCGAGCATCGCTAGGTGGGTGGATTGCATCGACATCGCCGCGCTTCGGCCCGTCCATCGCGTCGCGGTTCGACAGGCTCCAGAGGCTCGACGACGCCGAAGTCGCGCGATGCCGCGAACTGCGCAAGACGCTCGCAGAACGCATTGACACGCTCGTGAACGCGAGCGTGATCGTGCAGCCGACCACGCCGCTCGCGCTCATCGAAAAGGACGCATCCGATGAACGCATCGGCGCGTTTTATCGCGATGCGCTGACGATGAACTCGATCGCGGCGCTCGCCGGTCTGCCACAAGTGACCGTCCCGCTCGCCGACGATCGCGACCGTCCGCTGGCGTTGTCGTTCATCGGGCCGCGCGGCAGCGACCGCGCGCTGATCGCGCTCGCGCGCAGCCTGTTCCCTTCCGTTCAATAGAGACCGCCATGTCCGTCGATCCAACGCAACAGCCCGAGCGCGCGACTATTTCCGCTTACGTCGATGCTTCGCTCGCGCTGCACTTTCCCTCTTTGTCCGAAGCGGCTTCCGCGCGCGTGCACGAGCAGTTTGCCCGCATCGCGATGCTCGCGGCGCCGGTGCTTGCGTTTCCGCTAAGCGCCGAAGATGAATCCGCAGCGGTGTACCGGCCATGACGAACGCACGTTTTCCTCTCGACGCGCTTGGCATCGCGCGCGGCTTTGCGCGTGGCGAATTCACGGCGCGCGATATGGTTGAAGACACGTTCAGCCGCATCGAAGCGGGCGACCGGCACGTCAACGCGTTCACGGCGCTCACGGTTCAACGCGCTTTTAACGATGCCGATCGTCTCGACGCGATGCGCGCGAAAGGCGAACCGTTGCCGCCGCTCGCCGCTGTGCCGTTCGCGGCGAAAAATCTGTTCGATATCGCGGGCGTCACGACGATCGCGGGCTCGCGCATACTCGCGGACAATGCGCCCGCCACCGCCGATGCAACGCTCGTGCGACGCATGCGCGATGCGGGCGCTATCGTCGTCGGCGCGCTCAACATGGATGAATTCGCCTACGGGTTCACGACGGAAAACCATCACGCCGGTCCGTGCCGCAATCCGCATGATTTGTCGCGCACGGCGGGCGGCTCGTCGGGCGGCAGCGCGGCAGCGGTCGCGGCGGGCTTCGTGCCGCTGACGCTCGGCACCGATACGAACGGCTCGGTGCGCGTGCCTTCTTCGCTGTGCGGCGTGTTCGGCGTCAAGCCGACGTATGGACGCCTCTCGCGGCACGGCACGTTTCCGTTCGTCGCGAGTATCGATCACATGGGCGCGTTTGCACGCAACATCGACGATCTCGCCGCCGCTTACGATGCGCTGCAATGGATCGACGAGCGCGACCCCGCGTGTTCTGCGCGCGCGATCGAACCGGTCAGCGGGATCGAGCGAAAGCGCGCGCTGCGAGTCGCGCGCCTCGGCGGCTACTTCGACGATAACGCCAGCGAGGAGGCACGCGCTGTCTCGATCGAAGCGGCGCGTGCGCTGGCCGCTGACGATACCGTCGATTTCCCCGATGCAGCCGCCGCGCGCGGCGCCGCGTTCCTGATCAGCGCGGCGGAGGGCGGCCAGTTGCATCTTCCGACCTTGCGTTCGCGCTATGACGAGCATGACCCGTTGTCGCGTGACCGGTTGATCGCGGGTGCGCTGGCGCCCGCTGCGTGGGTGCTGCATGCGCACCGCGTGCGGGCCATCGTGCGCAAGCGCGTGCTCGAATTGTTCGAGCGCTACGACATCCTGATCGCGCCCGCGACGCCGGTCGTCGCCCCGCATATCGGCGATGAATTCATGGACGTCAATGGTCAGCGGCTTGCCGTGCGTCCGAACCTCGGCGTGTTGACGCAGCCGGTGTCGTGCATCGGACTACCGGTCGTCGCGGTGCCGATGCGAACTGCCTCTGGCCTGCCCATCGCCGTGCAAGTGATCACGCCGCCCTGGCGCGAGGATCTGGCATTCGATGCGGCGCGACGGATTGAAGAAGCGCAGCTTGCGTGGTGTCCTCCGCCGCCGTCGTTCGCGTCCGCGGAGAGTGTGCAATGAACGAGATCAACAATCCGGACGTGCTGGCGGAAGTCAACGCTGCATTCGATGCCTACGAGCGCGCGCTCGTGACGAACGACGTCGCCCTGCTCGACGCACTGTTCTTCGATTCGCCGCAAACGCTGCGCTACGGCGCAACCGAAAACCTCTACGGATATGACGCGATCCGTGCATTTCGCGCTGCGCGGCCGGGCATGGGACTGGCGCGGACGATGACCGCGCGCGTCGTGACGACGTATGGCGATTCCTTCGCGGTGGCGAATATCGAATTCCGTCGCGAGGGCAATCCGCGCATCGGACGGCAAAGTCAGACGTGGATGAAAACAACAGACGGATGGCGCGTGGTGTGCGCGCATGTGAGCTGGATGGAGGCGCCGTCCCCGTAATTGATTACGGGGAAACCCATACCTATACTGCACGCGCAGACTGGCGGCCGTAGGGTATTTGCAAGGTCGCCGGTCTGCGCTACCGGAGACGTGCGATGAACAAGATCATTCGGCATCTCGGCGCCTGCGCACTGCTCGCTTTCGCTGCGTCACAGCCCGCGCTCGCACAGGGCGACGCAGCGAAATCCGTCGAAGCAGCCAACGCTGCCTGGGACAAGGCGTTCAACAGCGGCGATGCCCATGCGCTCGCCGCGCTCTACGATGAGAAGGCGGTGGTGTCGCCAGGCAACGGCAAGGCTGTCAAGGGCCGCGCCGACATCGAAAAGCTCTTCAAGGGCGCCTTCGGTGCGGGCTTTCGCGATCACAAGACCGAGGTGGTCGCCGCGCACCGCGACGGCAAGGTCATCTACGAGACGGCGAACTGGAGCGCGGTATCGGAGAAAGACGGCAAGAAGACGGAGTACAAAGGCGTCTTGCTCAAGGTGATGACGTTGGGTTCCGATGGGAAGTGGCGAGCGTCGGCGCACACCTGGAATGCCGCGCCTTGATCTTTGCGTAATGGTTGCATAGCGAACTGGTTTGCTCACGCGCCCGGCAATTGCCGGGCTGTCCAGGCTTTGCCCGTGCTTTTCGACTGGACAAAAATCTGGCAGACACATTGTTTGCAAAACTCTTTGCCTTCCCCTTGCGACGGCCCTAAGATACTGTACGCATATACAGTAAATGGCCGTAAGTATGGAGCTGTCTGAAAAACTCGAAATCCTCGCCGATGCAGCCAAGTACGACGCATCGTGCGCGAGCAGCGGTGCGCCGAAGCGCGAATCGCGCGGCATCGACGGACTCGGCGCCAGTACGGGCTCGGGCATTTGCCATAGCTTCACGCCCGATGGACGATGCGTCTCGCTGCTCAAGATTCTGCTGACCAACTTCTGCCTCTACGACTGCCAGTATTGCGTGAACCGCCGCTCGAGCAACGTACCGCGTGCGCGCTTTACGCCTGAGGAAGTGGTCGATCTCACGCTTGACTTTTATCGCCGCAATTACATCGACGGCCTGTTCCTCAGCTCGGGCGTGATCCAGTCGTCTAACTATACGATGGAGCAACTGGTGCGCGTCGCGAAGTCGTTGCGCGAGGAGCACCGGTTTCGCGGCTACATTCATCTCAAGACGATTCCCGACGCCGATCGGGACATCATCGCGCAGGCAGGACGGTACGCCGATCGTCTCAGCGTGAACATTGAACTGCCCACGGAAATCAGCCTCGAAAAGCTCGCCCCCGAAAAAAGCGGCCGCACGATCAAGCTCGCGATGGGATCGATCCGCGTCGCGCAGGAAGAAGCGGAAGCCGAACCGCGCGCGCCGCGTTTCGCGCCCGCCGGGCAGAGCACGCAGATGATCGTCGGCGCCGATGAAACCGACGACCGCACGATTCTCGCGACCGCCGAAACGCTGTACGGCTCATATCGATTGAAGCGCGTGTATTACTCGGCGTTCAGTCCGATTCCCGACAGTCCGTCCGCCGTTCCGTCGAAGGCGCCGCCGCTCCTGCGCGAGCACCGGCTGTATCAGGCGGATTTTTTGATGCGTGGCTATGGCTTCGCGGCATCCGAGTTGCTCGATCTGCCCGGCAACCTGCCGTTAGACATCGATCCGAAACTCGCGTGGGCGCTTGCGCATCGCGACCGTTTTCCTGTCGATCTGAACATGGCGCCCGTACGCGTGATCGCGCGAGTGCCGGGCATCGGTATGCGCAACGCGAAGCGGCTCGTCGAGTTGCGTCGTTCGCGGCGCATTCGCTATGCGGATCTCGCGCGGCTGCGCTGCGGCATGGACAAGGTGAAGCCGTTCGTCGTGACGCAGGATTATCGGCCGCCGTTGCGCGAAGTGTCGTCGGATCATTTGAGGCGCGCGCTGTCGGCGGCGCCGGTGCAGCTTTCGCTGCTGTGATGACGACGCTTGCTATCGAGGACGATTTTGCGTCATGGCGCGCGGCGGCTTTGAACGCGTTGGCGCAAGGGCTCGAACCGGAAGCGATCGAATGGCGCACGTCGCAGACGCATACATCGCTGTTCGACGCCGCGCCCGCGCCCATTGACACAAATGCACCGGCGATCCGCGTCTCGAAGGAACTCGCGTCGCTGCTCAAGGAAGCTGCTCGCTTTCGCGACGATCAACGCTGGAGCTTTCTCTATCGCGTGTTGTGGCGCTGGACGCACGGCGATCGCGCGGTGGCATCGGCGGCGGACGAAGACGGCGCGCGCTTGCATCGCATGGCGAAAGCGGTGCGCCGCGCGCAGCACGACATGATCGCGTACGTCCGCTTTCGCAAGCGCGATCCCTTGCTCGGGTCGCCGGAATACGTCGCGTGGTACGAGCCGGATCACGACGTGCTCGAATGGGGTGCGGAACACTTCGCGCAACGCATGGGTAGATCGACGTGGATGATCACGACGCCAACGGGCGCCGCGATGTTTAACGGCGAGACGTTGCGGCTCGAACGGGCTGCCGCGTTCGCCGCCGATCATGTGAGCGATACGCCCGACGCCGCCGAAGCGCTATGGCTTACGTATTACAAGAGCACGTTCAACCCGGCGCGCCTGAACGAAGACGCGCTCGAACTGCACATGCCCGTGCGCTTCTGGAAAGGGCTGCCCGAAGGCGCGCTCATTCCGCACATGATCAGCGATGCCAAGAGCGGCGCGCGTCGCGTGGCGCAGGCAAGGCACGTCGGTGCGCTCGGTGGCAAGGCGATTCCCGTCGATGCGAGCGAAGCCCAGCCGGAACGCGATGCGCCCACCTCGCTCGATGACTGCCGCCGTTGCGCTCTGTGGCGCAATGCAACGCAAGCGGTCGCGGGCAGCGGACGCGAGAGCGCGCGCATCATGCTGCTTGGTGAACAGCCGGGGGATCAGGAGGATTTGAAGGGCGAGCCGTTCGTAGGTCCAGCAGGGCAGTTGCTCGACGATGCATTGCGTCGCGCCGGACTGCCGCGCGGCGACGTCTATCTGACCAACGCGGTCAAGCATTTCAAGTGGGAGCCGCGAGGCAAGCGGCGTCTGCACAAGACGCCTGGTCAGCAGGAAATCGATGCATGTCGCTATTGGCTCGAGAAGGAGTTGCGCACGGTGGATGCGCGCGTGATCGTGACCTTGGGCGCTACTGCGCTCAATGCGCTGACGGGCAAGCGCGCGAGCCTGCAATCGCACATCGGCCGCGCGGTGCCGTTCGGGGACAAGTGGATCGTAGCGACGTATCACCCGTCGTATGCGCTGCGGCAAAACGACGACGCCGCGCGCGAGCGCACGGTCGCGACGATCGTCGCTGCGCTCGAAGAAGCGCGCCGGCTGGCGGCGCGCTGAAAAAGCTCAGTCGAGCGCCATGCAATTGGTCTCGACAAAAGCCGCGAGATCCAGCGAGTGCCGCCGGACGATCGCTTCGGCAAGCTCGCCGTCGCGTGCTTCGAGCGCATCGATGATCTCTTCGTGATCGGCGATGGAACGCGACGCGCGGTCGCTTTGCGAGATCGTGTGTCGGCGGATCGCGCGGACGTGGGCGAAGATCGTCGACAACGTCTGCAAAATCATCTCCGACTTCGACAACTCCACCACCGCCTGATGAAACTTGATGTTCGCATCGGAATAGTTATCGATATCGTCGGCGGGGGAGTGATGCTGGAAGCTGTCGAACATTGCACGCAATGACGCAAGCTCCTCATCCGTCGCGCGTTCGGCCGCGAGTCGCGCGGCCATGCTTTCGAGCGCGGCCCACAAGTGGATCATCTCGATGATCTCGCGGCGCGTCTTGCGCATGATGTACACGCCGCGCCGCGGCACCGTGCGCAGAAACCCTTCCTGCTCCAGCAGCGTGATCGCTTCGCGCACCGGCGTGCGGCTCACGCCGAGCGCCGTCGTTAGCTTGCGCTCGTCGAGCCGGATTTCATGCGACGAGCCGTAGATGTCGGCATCGGCGATTGCCTGGCGCAACTGCATGTAGGCCTGCTTGCGCAGCGGCGCGGTCGCGTCGATCGGTTCGAGCCGGCTCGCGATCTCTAGAAATGTGCGGTCTGTCTGTTCGTCGAAGGTCTCTGACATGTGGTCTGGTTCCTGCATGGATTCCGATCGGGAGACCCTGCGCGCCACGCACTTTGCGTGCAAGTGCGTGGCGCGTTGCTCAACGTCCCGATGACGATACCGGGCTCGCTTCCGTTGCTTCAAAGCGCGAGTTCTCGTAGAGCAGTGCGGTGTTCGTGATCCAGCGCTTTCTCATCGGCGCGAGGATGAACTTGGCCGACACCGCCGCCGCGATTGAAATGCACGCCGCGCAGATGAACACGGCGTTCCAGCCGCCGACCGCCGAGAGGAGCGACGCCACTGGCACCAGCATCGACGCCGTGCCTTTCGCGGTGTACAGCGTGCCCGCGTTGGCGGCGGCGTATTTGCTGCCGAAGGTATCCGCGCAGGTCGCCGGGAAGATCGAGAAGATCTCGCCCCAGCAGAGGAAGATCATCGCGGCAAAGAACATGAAGAGGTACGGATTGTGGCCGAACCACATCAGCCCGAGCAAGGCCGCGCCTTCGCCGAGGAAGATCACGAACATCGTGTTCTCGCGGCCGAAGCGGTCGGACAGGAAACCGCACAGCGGACGCGTGAAGCCGTTGCACAGGTTGTCGATCGAGAGCGTCATCGTGAGGAGCGGCAGCGTCACGCCGATGATGCTCACTGGCAGGTTCGCGAAGCCGAACTCCTTGGCGATCGGACCGAGTTGCGCCGTCGCGATGATGCCGCCCGCCGCGACGAACACGAACATCAGATAGATCACCCAGAAGAGCGGGGCGCGCACCATCTGGTTCGTCGTGTAATCGATCTTCGATGCCGCGAGCCGTTTCGGGATCACCACGTTCGCGGGCGGCGAGGGCCGCACGAGAAAGAGCGCGAGCGCGAAGATGCAGGCGCCCTGGAAGATGCCGAAGAACATGAACGTGTGCTCGTAGCCCGAGCTCTGGATCATGTTTGCGATCGGAATCACGGTGACGGCCGCGCCCGCGCCGAAGCCCGCCGCAGTCAGGCCCGCTGCGAGACCGCGCTTGTCCGGGAACCACTTGAGCGCATTGCCGACGCACGTGCCATACACGCAGCCCGCGCCGATACCCGCAACCACCGCGCCGACATAGAGATGCACGAGCGTCGTCGCGTGGGCATCGATCACCCAGCCGAGCGCCGCGCAGAGCGACCCGCCGATCACGACGGGCCGCGGCCCGAACTTGTCGACGAGCCAGCCTTCGATCGGCACGAGCCACGTTTCAGTCACGATGAAGATGGTGAACGCGGTCTGGATCGCGGCTTGCCCCCAGTGATTTTTCGCGTCCATCGGAACGACGAAGAGCGTCCATGCGTATTGCAGATTAGCGACGAGGCCCATGCAGATGATGCCGATCGCAAGCTGGGCCCATCGGTTGTGGCTTTTGGCCGCGCGTAGGGGGGTATAGGTGTTTGCCATGTCTGTGCGTCTCCAAGGTCGACCGGAGCTGTACTCCGGTCCCATGCAATTTGCATTGTTGCGCTCGATCGGCGCCTTTATGCGATGGATATGTGTGTGACGAGTCCTCTTGTTCCTGTGGTCGGAGATAACGCAGCGGTCGGGTAAGTCCTCAGCCCGCCGTCTTCGCTTCGAGCTCTGCAATACGCTTGCGAAGTTCGCGCTCTTCCTGAAAGCGCGTCGTTTCATCGCGAATCACCGCGACGATGCCGCTCACCTTGCCGTTCGCCGAATGCAGCAGCGCAACGGTGAACGCGATCGACATCGAACGACCTTCCTTGTCGACGGCGGGCACGCGCAGCACGTCGTGGCCGTAGCGCGTCTCGCCGGTGGCCATCGTTTTTTCGTAGCCGCTCCAGTGCCGCCCGCGCAGGCGTTCGGGGATGATGATGTCGAGGGATTGACCGAGTGCTTCTTCTTGCGTGAACCCGAACATGCGTTCGGCGGCGGGGTTCCAGAGGATGATCGCGCCGCTTGCATCCGAGATGACGATGGCGTCGCCGATAGCGTCCACGAGCTGGGCGGTGTCGATGGCGCTTTGTGAGGAGGTGCTGTTCATATTGGAGTCGCCTTTCTGGTGCTGCCGATGCTCTTACATCGCGCCCGGCCGGAACGTGCGTTCCGGCCGGAGTTCTTGCGTCAGACCGCCTGGGCCTCACGCAGGCGGGCGATGTCCTCGTTGCTGTAGCCGAGGCTTGCGAGCACTTCGTCGGTATGTTCACCGAGCAGCGGCGATGCGGTCACTTCCGGCTTCAGGTCCGAGAACTTGATCGGGCTGCCGACCGTGAGATACGTGCCGCGCTCCTTGTGCGGCACTTCGGTGATCGTGCCGCTCGCGCGCAGCGACGGATCGTTGGCGATTTCCTTCATGCTCAGCACCGGCGAGCAGGGGATGTCGAACTTGCGCAGGATATCGACTGCTTCGAACTTCGTCTTGTCGGCGAGCCATTGCTCGATCGTGTTGAAGATGTCGAAGATGTGCGGTTGACGGGCTTGCGGCGTCGCGTAGTGCGGATCTTCGATCCATTCCGGCTTGCCGAGTGCGCGGCAGATTGGCGCCCAGGCGTGGCCCTGGATCGTGAAGTAGATGTATGCGTTCGGATCGGTTTCCCAGCCCTTGCACTTGAGCACCCAGCCCGGTTGTCCACCGCCGCCGGCATTGCCACCGCGCGGCACGACGTCGCTGAACTCGCCGTGCGGATACTGCGGATACTCTTCGAGGTAGCCGAGGCGGTCGAGGCGCTGCTGGTCGCGCAGCTTCACGCGGCACAGGTTCAGCACGCTGTCCTGCATCGATACTGCAACGCGCTGACCCTTGCCCGTCTTCTGGCGGCCCATCAGCGCGGTCAGGATGCCGATCGCGAGGTGCATGCCGGTGTTGCTGTCGCCGAGCGCCGCTGCGCTGACGGTCGGCGGGCCGTCCCAGAAGCCCGTCGTCGATGCCGCGCCGCCCGCGCATTGCGCGACGTTTTCATACACCTTCAGGTCGTCGTAGTGGTGACCGTCGCTGAAGCCCTTGACCGACGCCACGATCATCTTAGGATTCAACTCGCGGATCGTGTCCCACGAGAAGCCCATGCGGTCGAGCGCGCCCGGACCGAAGTTCTCGACGAGCACGTCCGATTCCTTGATCAGCTTTGTCAGGACTTCCTTGCCTTCCGGCTTCTTGGTGTCGAGCGTGAGGGACTTCTTGTTGCTGTTGAGCATGGTGAAGTAGAGCGCGTCGACATCCGGAATGTCGCGCAACTGAGTGCGCGTCACGTCCCCGGAGCCGGGCCGCTCGACTTTTACGACGTCCGCGCCGAACCAGGCGAGCAACTGCGTGCAGGCCGGACCCGCTTGAACGTGCGTGAAATCGATGATCTTGATGCCTTCCAGCGGCTTCGTCATGGCTTCTGTCTCCTGACAGCTTTGGTTGAATGGGACTTCCTCAAACGTTTCGACTTCTCCGACGCGCTACCTGCATCACGCGACCTCCGGGTCGTCGCTGAGGTATCCGGTCGGAATCCGTTTGCCTTCGTGTGATATACAATATTCTATGTGTGATATTCAAATAATCAACGTTAACCCGACTAGGGTTTCCCGTACGAGTCGAAACTCGACAAATTGCGCTGCTGTGATAACTTGCAAATACTGTGTGTGTAATACTGTATATCACCACGAAACTACAACACCCGGCCGACAAGGAGACGTCATGGCAGATGTGCTTGAAATCACGCCGCAGGCAGCGGAAGCAGTAGAAACGCAGCAAACCACGGACGGGTTCCACCTCGTCATCGATGCGCTGAAGCTGAACGACATCGACACCATCTTTGGTCTGGTCGGCATTCCGATCACTGACCTCGCCCGCCTCGCGCAAGCGGAGGGCATGCGCTTCATCGGCTTCCGGCACGAGCAGCACGCCGGTAATGCAGCCGCCATCGCCGGCTACATGACGAAGAAGCCGGGCATCTGCCTGACCGTGTCTGCTCCGGGCTTCCTGAATGGCTTGACCGCGCTCGCGAACGCGACGACCAACTGCTTCCCGATGATCCTGATCAGCGGATCGAGCGAACGCGAAATCGTCGACCTGCAGCAAGGCGACTACGAAGAGATGGACCAGTTGAATGCCGCGAAGCCGTACGCGAAGGCCGCGTATCGCGTGCTGCATGCGGAAGACATCGGCATTGGCGTGGCGCGGGCGATTCGCGCGGCCGTGTCAGGGCGTCCCGGCGGCGTGTATCTGGACTTGCCGGCGAAGCTGCTCGCGCAGACGATCGATGCCGTGAAGGCGCAGCAGTCGCTCATCCGCGTGATCGATGCCGCGCCGGCACAGTTCCCCGGACCGGAATCGGTCAAGCGCGCGCTCGACGTGCTGAAGGGCGCCAAGCGCCCGCTGATCCTGCTCGGCAAGGGCGCGGCCTACGCGCAAGCCGATGCGGAAATCCGCGCGCTGGTTGAAAAGACCGGCATCCCGTATCTGCCGATGTCGATGGCGAAGGGTCTCTTGCCCGACACGCACGCGCAGTCGGCATCGGCGGCGCGCTCGTTCGTGCTGGCTGAGGCTGACGTCGTGCTGCTGATCGGTGCGCGCCTGAACTGGCTGTTGTCGCACGGCAAGGGCAAGACGTGGGGCGCACCGAAGAAGTTCATACAGGTCGACATCTCGCCGACCGAGATCGACAGCAACGTCGCGATCGCAGCGCCGGTGATCGGCGATATCGGTTCGTGCGTGACCGCGCTGCTCGGCGGCATCGACGCGAATTTCCCGAAGCCGCCCGCCGAATGGACGAACGCGATCACGGAGCGCAAGAACAAGAACCTTGCGAAGATGGCCGCGACGCTCGACAAGAATCCGTCGCCGATGAATTTCCACAGTGCCCTGCGCGCGATTCGCGACGTGCTGAAGGAGCGTCCGGACATCAATGTCGTCAATGAAGGCGCGAATACGCTCGACTACGCGCGCAGCATCATCGACATGTACCAGCCGCGCAAACGCTTCGACTCGGGTACGTGGGGCATCATGGGCATCGGCATGGGCTTCGCGATCGGCGCGGCGGTGACGAGCGGCACGCAGGTCGTCGCGATTGAAGGTGACAGCGCGTTCGGCTTCAGCGGCATGGAACTCGAAACGATCTGCCGCTATGACCTGCCGGTTTGCACAATCGTCTTCAACAACAACGGCGTGTATCGCGGCACCGATGTGAACCCGACGGGCGGCAAGGACGTCGCGCCGACGGTGTTCGTGAAGAACGCGCGTTACGACAAGATGATCGAAGCGTTCGGCGGCATCGGCTACCACGCGACGACGCCGGAGGAACTGACGAAGGCGCTGCAGGAAGCGATCGCATCGGGCAAACCGACGCTCATCAACGCGGTGATCGATGAAGCGGCCGGCACGGAGAGTGGTCGTTTGACGAACCTGAATCCGCAGAGCGCCGCGATGAAGAAGTAATCTTCAGGCGCCGTCGATTCTTAAGGATCGACGGCAATTGAATAAAACTAAAACGGCCTGCATTTCCGATTTCGCATCGGACATGCAGGCCGTTTCAATTTGCGACGTAAAGGAATTCAGCGTGTGCGATTAATAAGGCCGCGCGTCTCCTGAAACGCGATGCCCGCATACAACTCGGCCCATTTACCGAGCAGCGTTTGATCGTGAGTCAGGAAAAGCGGTGCTTTCGTCCAGCCGGTAACCTCGCGGCCCGATCGTGACATTTCGAAGACACGCAAGTCTTCATCGACGCTGACACCGACGCTCACTAGATCCTCGAACGAAGCGAGATCGTCGAAATCGACTTTATGCGGCGGCGTGTTGTAAAGAACGGCTAATGCGTTGCGGATTTTACGTGAGGCGTGATCGCGGTTCGGGGCCGACACGAACACGACACCATCCAGGGGACTATGCGCGATTGCCCGGTACAGGTTCCGTTTCCACGGTGTATCTGGCGTCATTTTCATTGAATTACCTCCGGCTTGATGGGCGGGAGACCCTCGGAATGGATCGCCGGCAATTGCGCCGACGCCGCTCCATCAAGCAATTTTCGGACACGCTTCGGTTTCTAATCGCTAAAAACCCTCTCTTGCCTGCAGGTCCATGCCGATTCGCCGCTCGCCATTGCTTGCAAGCGGCGAACGCATTATCTCGCGCTGCTCATTTACTTGCTGGTATCAGATACTTTGGCAGCGCTCCGAGTTCCCACTGAAAGCCATCTTTTACTACGACCGTCGATGTCGCTCCTTGCCAGTCTCGCTGCGTGTAGGTGCCGGGCGGGATCGGGACGGCGGTCGGGCTTGCGTTCGCATCGGTATCCGTCTTCCACCCGACGATGACCTTGTCGTCCGAGCCGTACTGATACACCTTGATGTCGCCACGATCGACGAGCGCGTGATCCCACTTTTTGGTGCCAACCGTTTTCATCAATACCGAAGCGGCGACGTAAGCGGGCTTCGGCGACAAGTCGAGGCGCACGAGACCGAAGTTGTGCTCCTTTTCGCTTGGCTTCAGGCCGTCGTCGACGAAGTCGTACCAGATTACCGCTTCCACTGCGTCGAAGCGGCGCGAAAGCAGGAACGTGCGCGCGACGTAAGCCGCCTGCCGCTGCTCGCTCAGGCCCGCCGACGACGGGCTGGAAGGCCAGCCGATCTCGGTGATCCACAGCTTCAGCTTGCCTTCGCCGGGCTTCGGATTTGCCTGGGTCATGCGCGCGAGATGCGGCCAGACGTTCGGGACGTTGACCCGTCCGAGCGGCGAACCCTTGGCGCTATAGCCGACGTCCGGGTCGGACGGCGACATGTACGGATGGATGCTGAAGCCGTCCTGGTAATCGAGCGCGCCCCGCTTGATGAGTTCCGCGATGCAGTCGCCGCCCGGCCCGCCGCCTGCACCGCCGCCGCCGCACGAGATGACGTTGGCGTCGGCGCTTTGCGACTTGATTGCCGTATAGACGGGTTTGAGCAACGCGACGTAATTGTCGTAGCCGATCTTCGCGAACGCGGGCTCGTTCCAGATTTCCCAGTGCTTGACCTGCTTGCCGTAGTACCCCACGACCTTTTGCGCATAGCGCGCAAAGAGGTCGCGTTCCTGCTGTGTCTGTGGAAAGCGCTGCGGTCCCTTGAAGAGGTTGGGGTAGGCGCCCGGGTTGCCGTAGTCGAGCACGATCAGCGGCTTGAGGTTCAGCTTCACCGCCTGCGCGACGTAGTCGCCGTAGTTGCCGTTATCCGGCGGGAAGGTGAATTTTCCCGCGGTCTTTTCGACCTCGCCCCAATACAGTTCGTCGCGAATCCACGTGAAGCCCGCGCGCTTGACGAGCGGCAGAACCGCCGCCGCCGAGCCCTTGCGCTGCCCGAAGTGCGTGACGACGCCGGCGTCGGGAAACGCGCCGTTGCCCGGCGCGAGCGCCGCGATGTTGATCTTCAGCGAATCGCTTTCGGCGCCGCTTGCCGAAACCAGTTTCGTGTCGAGCAGGAACAAGCCGTAGTTCGGCAGCGCGACGTTGAACGACACCTGTCCATTGCCCTTGTCGCCGGTGGCGGGCGCCTGGAACGTCGTCACCGCGGTGCTCAAAGGATCTGCGTTGTCGTCGTAGCGGTAGAGCGTCGCGACGACCTTCGCGCCGCCCGTGGCGCTTTGCGGCGGCACCTGGACCGTGATGCGCTTGTTAATCGCGCCATCGACGATGAGCGCGCCCGGCGGATTGAGCACGCGCATTCCGGAGTCGGCGGCGACGGCGAATTGCGTGGCGAACGTCAGCGCGGCGCAGGCGATCAAGCGCGGAACGCCGCGCGTGGTGGGGAGCGCAGGCATCGAGCCTCCTGGTTTTACGACACGGTATGGAAGAGAGGGCGGAGAGCCGCGACGTTCACTTGCTTTCGATGAACGCCGCGCTCGCCGCTCGTGGGCGGAAGCGCCGCACCGGCGTGCCCCGCGCGCGCTCCTGCCACGCGGCCTGCCTGCGTTCGGCGACATACGCCGTGAAGCGCGGCCAGTAGAGCAGAAGATAGCCGAGCGGGACGAACGATGTCACGGTGGTGATGCTCACCGTCGACGAGATCAGGAGGAACAGCAGCATCACGAAGCCATTGCCTGCCGTGAACGCGACCACGCCGAACAGCAGTACCGCGCTGAAGATGCCCATGTCCGCGATCGACGCGGGCAGGCCCGCGAACGGCACGCCCGCGACTTCCATGTCCGACTCGATCAATCGTATGTACGGTAAATACTTGTAGTGCTTGAGGATGTCAGGCGCGCTGATGCCGAACATCAGGTCTTCGAGACGCGCATCGACCATGAATGGATAGCCGCCGAAGCGGTGGCCGAACGTCTCCGAATTGAAGAAGACGTGACTCGCCATGAACATCGACAGCAGCGTGACGGCCACGGCGAACGATACGAACACGACGAGCGGATGCGTGGTGCGCAACTGATGACGGAACGGATAGAGCGCCGCGAACACGAAGAGCAGCATCGACGACTTCGAGAAACTGATCACGAGCCCGACCGCGTAGAGCGCGACGACCTTCTTGTTGATGCGCGGCTCCGTCATCAGATACACGACGAGCGATGCCACCAGCAGCGACGAGAAGAATCCCGCCTCTCGCGAGAAGCCCGACACGCGCGCGAAATAGAACACCTCGAAGAAGTTCGTGTATGCGGCGGTTCCGTACGAGCCCCAGATCGCCTGGGCGACCTGCCTCGGGCCGAGCGCCATCGCGAGACTCGTATTGACGTAGTAGAGCACGAACTGCAGCATCGCGAAGACAACGTTGATCCCCATCCACAGATGCAGATAGGCGATGCGCCGTTGCATCGAGTACATGAGATAGCCGATACAGATCGCGATCGATACCACGCGCACGGCCACCGACGGCGATCCCAGAAGACTCACGACGACGGCAACGGCGAGCGGCCCGCTCCAGCGGCGAACCGTGCTGGCGAGAAAGCGCGTGAAGTCGGGGTCGAAAAAGGGGATGAAGAGGTAGAAATAGATCGTGTAGCCCGACACCTGCGGATTGAAAATCACGCAGGTGAAGAACATGTAGAACAACATCGAGATCATGCGTGGATACATTGCTCTCTCCGGACACACTCGGCGGCTGTCCATTGGCATGTTTCGTTCATTGTCGCGTGCGGCGCTGCTGCACATGCGCTTGTGATGCTGCCGCCAGCGAGGGTACGCTCGCTGGCGCTCTTGTTACGCTGGCCGCTTCTGCCCATCGGCGACGGGCAGGGAGCAAGCTTTTCAAGCATCGAGCGGCGGCTGCGGGTTCGGCGCGTACGCGCTTGCATACGCATACGTGCGCTTCTCGCTGCGACGCTTCGGCACGGCGTTGAAGATCACGCCCGCGATACGCGCACCCGTCAGATCGAGACGTTTGATCGCCTGTTCGAGTTCGCTCTCGCTCTGCGCGCTCGGACGCACGACCACGACAGTCGAGCCCGCATTCGCCGCGATCATGTTGGCATCGCTGACCGCGAGGACCGCCGGTGTATCGATGATGACGAGATCGTATTGCGGGCAGAGGTATTCGAGCAGCAGCGGCAGACGCGTGGTCGACAGCAGCTTCGACGGATTGGGCGGGAAGCGTCCCGATGTGATGATCGAGAGGCCAGGCACGCCGCCCGAGCGGATCGCCTGATCGACTTCCATATGGCCCGCGAGCACTTCGGCGAGACCGCCCTTGCCGGACTGTCCGAAGATCGAGGCGACGCGGCCGCGGCGAAGGTCGCCGTCGATCAGCAGAACGCGCTTGCCGGATTGCGCATGCAGTACCGCCAGATTCGAGGCGACGAAGGTCTTGCCGGTTCCCGGCGTCGCGCCTGCGACGGCGAGCACGTTGTTACGAGCGCGCTCGATGTCGAGCAGGAGCGATGCACGCACCGCACGCAGCGCTTCGACCGCCATGTCGCCCGGACCGTCTGCGGACAGCAGGAAGTGCGCCGTATTCGCGAGCGCCTCGCTTTCCGAGTCGTCGCTCAGGACGCCGCGCGGAGCAGGGCGCCCCTTGCCGGCGAGCAACGCCGCCGGGGTGAGCGAGCGATCGAGACGCGCCTGCTCGCTGCTGAAGCTGACCGCGCCGAACACCGGCAGATGCAGATGGCGCTCGACCGTATGCGGGCTTTCCACGCTACGCGACAACTGATTGCGGAAGAACACGAACAGCACGCTCAGGACCACACCCGCTGCAGCACCGCCCGCGATGACGAGCGGACGCTTCGGCTTGGCCGGCTCGGTCGGGTAGATCGCGGAATCGATGAGATGCACGTTGCCGAGCGTGCCGGCACGCGTGACGGCGAGTTCGCTCGCTTTCTCGCGCATCGCGACGTAGATGTCTTCAGCGACCTTCGCGTTACGTGTCAGGTCGACGAGCTTGCGCTCCGATACCGGCAACTGGCCGAAGCGCTTGTCAAAGGCCTTCTTCTGCGCGTTGAGCGTGGCAAGCTGCTCGTCGATCGTCTGCACTTCGCGCGTGCCAGGTGCAAAGCGGCTCGCGACCTGCGTGCGCTGCATCTGCAGCGTCGCGATCTGGTTCTCGATGCCGATGCTGCCTTGCAAATACGACGAAGCTTCCGAGCCCGGCTGCATCGAATTCGACGACATGCGGTACTGGCTCAGTTCGGTTTCGGCGCGTTTGAGTTCGGCTTCGAGTCGCGGCAATTCACCGAGGATGAAGGTGCGCGTCAAGCTTGCTTCCTGACGATGCTGGTCGATGTGCGACGCGATGTACGTCTGCGCAATCGCATTGGTGATTTGCTGCGCGAGCTTCGGATCGTCGTTTTCGTAGAGGATCTGCACGACGCCCGAGTCCTTCGCCGACTCCATCACTTTCAGCTTCTTGAGGAAGCGCTCGACGGCCTTGTACTCGCTATAGCGAACGATCGAGAACTCGGTGCCCGGACGCGCGGCAAGCCGATCGATACGAATGGACGTGCCATCCGCACTCGCCATCAAGCCGACGGTGCCCTGCACGATCGTGTTACCTGCGGGGTCCGATAGCTGATAGGCACCGCCCGGCATCACACGCAGTGAAAGCTCCTTGTTTTGTAGACGCGCCGGGACCTCGAGCGAACCGATGCCCACTTCCTCGCCGCCCCATGCGAACGACTTCAGGCCGAGGATGGCCGGCAACGGTTCACCGGGCGTCGAAAACAGATTCGTGATGCGGCCGAAGAACGGCATCTGGTTCGGCGTGACGAGCACGTCCTGCTTGAATTGCTTGATCACCGGCAAGAGTACGGTACGGCTCTGGATGATCTGGATTTCGGCGTCGGTCGGCAGCGCCGACGGGATGATCTGCTGCTGCGCCTGGGTGTTCACGCCGAGTGCGTTCGGGTTCGGATAATCGACCTTGACCAGTGCGTCCGCCTGGAAGCTCGGCGTGGCGAGAAACGCGTAAAGGGTCGCAGCCCCCGTCACCAGGACGACGATCATGATCACGAGCCACACGTTATCGACGATCAGCTTCCACAAATCGCTTGCGGAAAATCCGTCGTCTCTGCTGCGCACAGGGACTGGATCGAAACCAAGAACTGGTGTGTTCATCTGACGCTTTCCTCATTTCGTTCGGAGAATCGGTACACGGGTATCCGCATGCCGCGCCGGAACGCCGAAAGCCCGACGCCACGCTGGTTGCGATGGCGAGGGCCTCTTGGACGTTGACGGCGATGCAAACCTGACGGCGCTGTAAAGCGGCACAGCTTGCTTGTTGTCTGCTTGCGCAGTGACGATCCACGGGACGAGGACGCGGCACTGGCAGTGCATGCCTACATTCACGTTTCGTTAAGTCATCGTACGTACGGTAGCGCACACGAGTAAAGATCCGGCTGAAGAGCTAGGACCGTATTCACACGCAAACATTAGGATTTGTAATTGGACTTGACTGATGTTTATCTGCGGGCATCAGTAAACGGG
Organism: Caballeronia humi; assembly: GCF_001544475.1. GTDB lineage: Bacteria > Pseudomonadota > Gammaproteobacteria > Burkholderiales > Burkholderiaceae > Caballeronia > Caballeronia humi. Next base: position 29,197 of record NZ_FCNW02000050.1, read on the forward strand.
CAAAATCAATGCGAAATGCGTGTCCCGTCTCGGCGCGCTTCATGTCGCCGCAAGGGAAATTCTGTCTTGGGAGCGTGTAGAACAGCAGGGGAGATATGCCGCACGCTCGTGCTAAAGACGATTACAAACGCGCCTTTAATACGAGCATAGCGACTATTACAGCGGTTTCAAGGAAAGTTGCTGTAAGGCCGGGAAAGTACTACCGACCTTGATGAGCGTTTGTTTAAACCGGATTGGCGCGAACGAAGTTCTTGTAGGCGGTATAAGCGGGATTTTTCGTGCGGCCATCGGCCTCGATCAGCCCATAACTTGCATCGATCACGCAATAAAGCATGATGCACTGGATGTTGTACTTGTCCTTGATGGACTTGTACTGCTTCATTGCGCTCGTGACGTAGTCTGCGGCCGACTGAGCCGAGTCCTTCGAGCCGGACCAGCCGAATTCCGTCAGCCAGATCGGCACGCCGAACGAGTCCTTGAGGATCTGCAACACGTCGATCGAAGCCGTGCGACCCGCGCGCTGGATGTTGTACGAGCTCTTGTACCAGTGGTACGTGGTGAAGTCCCAACGGGTCTTCAGCGCGCCGCCGGAGCCGTTCGCTGAACCGTTCGGCGAGATGCCGTTCCACAGCATCTGCAAGGCGCGGTACGCCATCGGGATGCCGACGTTCACGCCACACTTGATCGACGAATCGACCGATTTGACGCCGGCGATCATGCCGCGGATCACGCCGCGAAACGCCGGCCAGTAGGCGGGATTCCAGTCGGCCGAGCTGCTGCCGTCGCCGCCGATCTTGAGGCCGACCGTATCGAGTTCGTTGCCGCACTCGATGTATTTCACGAGACCCTTGAGCGGCTGCGTGCACTTCACGGCCAACGCGTAGCCGAGCTTGTAGGCCGTGTCTTCCGAGCCTGCCTGATTCCAGCCAGCCGAACGCGGGTTGATCACCGGCATGATCGTCACGCCGCTGTTCTTGAAGGCACCCTTCAGCGCGTTAGCGACGGTCGTCGCCATGCCGGCATCGGCGACGTCTGCGCGATACACGGTCACGCCGAGGTCCTTCAGGGTCGCCAATTGCGATTCCGCGGACAGCGTCTTGTAGATGCCGCTGCCCCATGCCATATGACCGTTCATGCCGTAGAAGAGCTTTTGTGTCGTTGCGGCCTTGGCGGTCGATTCGAGTTCGACAGCGTCTTTAGCGGTGGCATCGGCCAGATCGCTCTCAGTACCTCCACCACCACATGCGGCAAGGGCAAGACTACCGGCACCAACGCTCATGGCAGCGAGAAATTTTCTACGTGGAAACATTTCTGCGGACTGCGATGCGGTTTCCGGCAAATCTTGCGTCTTGACGAGTAGGTTTGTGGTCGGAATAGGTAAGTTATTACTGGGTTAATCACGGCACGCAGTATATTCGGACCATCAGGCCATCTCCTGTAAGTGGATGTAACAGTCAGACGAATAGGGAAATTGTTCCTAACTAATATCGTATGAGCTAAGTTTCTTTCCGATCGTTGAATGAATGAGCATGCACATCCTTGGTGTTTCCCCTAGATAAGCCACCAAAAGGTGCATGAATTAGCCCATCATTTCGAAAGATAAAACGGGGTCATGGCGAATGTCGGGAGGAATGACGTACCGTCGCACGCTAAGGTGGCAAATAGCGCGGTGTGCTCAGTGGGTTTCAAACGAATGTGCTTAGAGCGCGTCGTTTGGAATTGCCGACGTGTCTGGGGAGGTAGGCATTTCTACTGCTAGCCCAAGGGAAGGGTGCTAAAGGAACCGCGCAAGCCTGGGCGGCGGCTTGCGCGTTATAGAATCGTCAATACACGTCGCCCGGGCCGCGTGCCACGACCGGTGATGCAATGAACGGGGCCTCGTTCGTCAGTTCGACTCGGACTTCTCCAATCGTAATGACCTGACCCTTCGGTGCTTTCGAACCATTAACGCGCACGAGTGACACCACATAGTCACGCGAACCGGTCGCGCCCATCTTCAAGAGCGCTTCGGTAGCGGGAAAGTCGAGCGTCGCCGAGCCATGGTGCGCGGCTCCCGCGATTTCGAACGGCCCGAGCGTGCCTATGAAATTGCGCGAGCGTACCGAATCGAGGTCGGCGTTATCCGGAAGGTTCAGATAGACGTTGTAGAAATAGCCGCCGCCGGCACCCAGCCCTGTCAGCGAGATATCGTCGAATACGATCTTTACCGACTTGTATTGGCCCGCTGATGCACTCGCAAGCGCCCGCTCCGCCGCGGACGAACCCTTCGCCGCCGCTGAATAATTTTCCGTGGTCGCGGAGAGCAGGTCCTGCACCGGCTTGGCCGAACTCGCCTCCGCCGTCACCCGCGCGCTGATCGACTCTTCCCTCAGCGCGACGCCCTTGACCCCGCCGATCGCGCGCCGGCCTGCAGCGATCGCTCGCGCAGGTGTCGCGCCGAACGACGCGATTGCAGGCCGCGAGCGAATCTGGCCCACCTGGGCCTGAACCCGGATGATGCGCGCGGCTTGCACCTGGGGCGGCAAGACGAGCGGCCGCGTGGTGTTCGCGTAGTCATACGCTAGTGTGCGACGATTGGAGTAGCAGTCCGCCTTGTTGATCGACAAGCCGGGCGCGTAATCGAACGTGCCCAGCCAGTACGGGGAACTCGGCACGGGCATGGTCCTGCCGTCGGGCAGAGACCAGGCGTGCCACAAGCGGTCGACGTTGGCGTGGTGCAGATAAAAGATCGGATCGCGCGGCGATTGCATCGACGACATCGCGTTGCCGAGGATGTTGTGCACCGGGTTATGCGGCGCCAGTTCGAACTTCTCTTCGAACGAATTCGGCGTACCTCGCTGGAAATTGACCGTGGTCGACGCGAAAGGAGACAGGTCCAGCGCGGCGTACACGTTCGTATTCAAACGCGGCACGTACAACGGATTGCCGGTGGCGGTATCGGTGAATTCGCTCGGGATGTTGGGGTTCGTGTACCAGTCCCAATACGGCAGCGCTAACGCCGAATCGCCGGAGACGATCCGCAATTGCTTCTCGAGGTGGTAAAGATAGCCCCGATGCCACGCGAGAAAGTATGGCATCCGATGCGGACAGTAGTTCACGTGCACGTTCGTCCAGTATTGCCATGAATTGGGGCTGCTGGCGTCCGTATTGGCAAGCATAGTGCGAACTGCATTGAGAAACGACGTGTATTGCGGCGTCAGCTTGAATTGCTGCCACTCGAGCCGGACATAGGGTCCCGTAGTGGCGGAAGCGAGACGAGGAAAGGCTGCTACGGAGAGTGCGGAGGCTGCTCCACCGAGAAACGTTCGTCGGTTGAGTTTCAAACTGGTCATGAATTTCTTCCCCGTTGCATAGATATACTAATAAATCGAACGCGATATGTAAGCGCCACGCATGGGTAGGCGCACCGCGCAGGCGTTATCGGCCAATGCGCGTCGCGGAACTTTACGCTCGATTTGAATCATTAGCCTTGGCGCTACAGCGTGGCGCTTGTATCTGGCACGGTGCGCAAAGCGAGATCGTGCGACCGCGCTTGTTGTACGACGAAAGTGCTTTGGGACGTATCTTCCATCGCGCGTTGTCGCACACGCGGGCGATGATATGTCAGGTGAATCGTTCGTTACGGAAGTAAATATAACATCGCGTCAGGTGGATTACGGCCACTTACGTGCCAACTCGCCACATTGGCGGACAGTAAGGAATCGGTCGGCACGAAACGGCCAAGCTGGCTGTGAAGCCCCGTTAAAAGACGGGGTGCGCGTGAGGACATCGTCGTTGCAATCGATTTCCTGAGCGGAATTGCCTTTTTTGCCAACTAATTGCGAATCATGTGCAATTGTCCATAAGAGGCGCACCGCACTGAGTCTATTTCGCAACACATTTAATTTGCATGAAGATATGGCAATTCGCGTCTATAGTCCTCCCGGCGAATTCGCAATGCATGCTTGCGAGGCTTGATTCGATGCGAGCGGCCTCATGCCTGTCAAGCCTTTCCGCGCTCGCGATACGTGAAAGTATTGTTTCCTCCACAATGAGGCGCGTGCGCATGGCTGCAATGACTTCTTACCCCGTTTTGCGTACGTCGCGCTGAGCATCGCGCGACGTCTTGCAATGTCAATGCCCCAGTTCAATCGAGGACAATTCGTATATGGCGTCATTCAAGAAGAACTTTGCGGTCTTGATGATGCTGCAGGTATCGACCTACGCGGTTCCCTTGATCACGCTCCCCCTGCTGACGCGGGTGTTGTCGCCCGAGGGCTACGGCCGCCTCGCGTTTTCGATGGCCTTCATCAATTACTTCATCGTTCTGACGAACTACGGCTTTGGTCTGACTGCCACGCCGCAGATTTCCATCAACCGAGCTAACCGCGCGGAACGTTCCCGGGTCTTCTGGGAGACGTTCATGGCGCAGACGGCCATTACCGTCGCCGGCTTCGTGCTGCTCATGGTCCTGACTTTCATCTTCCCGAGGCTTGGTGAGGATCGTGATCTTCTCATGCTCGGTTTTGGCATGGCAGTAGGGGCAATGCTGATTCCTACCTGGTATTTTCAGGGAGTGGAAGATCTGCGAGTCATCAGCTCGATCGTGTTCACCGGGCGCGTCCTGAGCGTGCCCGCGATGTATCTCCTCGTGCGTGATCGCAGCGACATCTATTGGGCGATGGGCGTGAATTCGCTCGTGCCGCTGCTCTCGGGCATCGCTATCGTTACGTACCTGTACTTCAGACGTGAACTCGATTTCGTACACACGTCCGTACGATCGATCGTGAAGGCGCTGAAGGACGGCTCGAGCGTCTTCATGGCGACCGCCATCACCGATTTCTATGCGTCGAGCAATATCGTTCTGCTCGCGCTGATTTCGGGCAACGTCGCGGCGGGCTATTTCGCGGCGGGCGACAAGCTGATCCGGGCTGCGTTAGGCATGATGAGCCCGCTCAAGACCGCGGCGTATCCGCGCATTAGTTATCTCATGCACCATTCGCGCGAAGACGCATTCGCGTTCCTGCGCAAGATGCTTGCGTTTCAGGGAACGGTCGTCGCGATCATCTCGCTAACGATCTTTCTGGGCGCACCGCTTGCCGTCAAGATTCTCTACGGACCGCAGTTCCTGCCGACGGTCGAAGTCCTGCGCTGGATGGCGTTCGTGCCGTTCATGTCGGGCATTGCGGATGTGTTCGGCGTTCAGACGATGCTGCCGCTCGGCATGAAGGCTCATTTCAGCCGCGTGCTGCTCGGGTCGGCTACGCTGAACTTCGTGCTGCTCGCCGTGCTGTCGAAGCTCTTCGCCGAGCAGGGCGCTGCGGCGACGGTGCTCGCGGTGCAGACGTGCGTCGCCATTGCGATGGCGACGACGCTCTACATGCAAGGGGTTCCGTTTCTCAAGCGGCGCGTCGCGGAGTAAGGCGGCATTTGCCGCCTAGCACCGCGCGCCGGCCGTCCTTAGACGGCCTTTTTCAAGGCGCTGTGATAGACGTCGATGTATGCGTCGACCATCGATGCGGGACTGAAACTCTTGGCGTGATTGAGCAAGCGGTCGTGCACCGTGGCGCTCTTGAGCAACTCGATGGCGTCACGAATCTTTTCGATGATCGTGTGCGGCTTTTCGATATCGAAGATGAGATGGGAATCCGGCTCGATGACTTCGGGAATGCCGCCGGTATTCGCACCGACGACCGGTACGCCATGTGAATACGCTTCGACGGTCACGCGCCCGAACGGCTCGTTCCAGATCGAAGGCACCACCAGAATGTCGATGCTGCTTAGGAAGTCGCCCGCTTTCACATGCCCGAGAAACTCCACTCGCGGATCACGATACTTGGTCTGCAGGCTCTCCATGTAACCCGCGTCGCCTTTGCCACCGATTGCTAGAGTCCAGTCGAGCGTATCGTCGGCGAGTAGCTGGTCAAGCAGAATCTCCAGTCCCTTCTCAGGCGATACGCGTCCAAGCAGCCCAAGACGCACGGCGCCCCCGCCATAACGGCGGCTGCGTTCCGTAGGCGCGGCTGAGTCCTTGAACGGCACATAGCAATTGCTGATCACCGCGGTGCGCGTGGCTTGCGGGAAATAGCCGCTATCGAGATGCTTTTGCAAGACGAAGCGGCTCACGCCTATCGCCACATCGACACGCGCCGATGCCGCCTTCTTCGGCCCCGCGTAGAGCGCGCACATCCCGCATTGACGCGTGCATGTCTTGGCATGCGAGAACATCGTGGACGTGGGGCACATCAGGTAATAGTCGCGAGCGGTATGCACGATCGGCACGCCGGCCTTGCGTGCAATACGCCAGATGTCGATCGAAAGACACGACAGGTTGCTCGTATTGATGATGTCCGGCTTCTCGCGCGCGATGATGTTTCGCAGCTTGCGCGCCATCATGACGTTATGCACGTCGATGGCATGCCACATGAGTTTGGCGACGCGCGAATGTTTCTTGGGCTGATGCGGCCAGTACAGATTGACGGAGCGCAGATGGTAGATCTTCACGCCATTCAATTCGCTGAGGCGATCGACACCCGTGCCGGTTGCGCACACGACGCAGACTTCATTGCCGGCGGCGCTTAGCCCCTCGGCCAGAATGCGCGTCGATACTTCGGCGCCTCCGACTGAATCGGGGTGGTACAGGGTGTTTGCAATTAGTATTTTCACGGCGTTCAAACTGGTTCGTGGTCTTCGATACAGGCGCCCTCGAAATGCAATTGCGATAAAGGCGTGCCGAGGGCGATGAGTGCACCGGTGCAGTCACAGCGAGAAGGCCAATCGAACGGGCCGCGATTGCGACGTTCGTGATCCTTGTTAAGCAGAGTGTAAGCCAATCCTCTGGCGTTCGGAAGACGCGAGGGGCAATGATACATGTCGTGCGCTAAGTTTCCTCTTAGGGTTGGCTATACCGCGCTCATTCAGCGGACGATCGTGCTTCGTAGTAGCGCGTAGTCTCGGGGTTGCTGCCATAGAGGATCTGCGCGAGCCTGCTGGCCGCGCGCTCCCACTTGAACTGGCTCGCATGCTTCAGGCCCATCTGGCGATGCCGTTCGCGCAGTTCGGGCTGTGTGACCATGCGTTCGATCTTGGCCGCGATGTCGTCGACAGAATTAGCGTCGCAGTACATGGCCGCGTCGCCGCATACTTCAGGAAGCGATGCCTCAGTTGACGTGATGACCGGGCAGCCGCAATACATTGCCTCGAGCGGAGGCAGGCCGAAGCCTTCGTAAAGCGAGGGGAACACGAGGCACGCAGCGTTGCCGTAGAGCGCTTTGAGTTCGCCATCGGAGACGAAGCCTGCCCATGTCACGCGCTCCGAGTCGGCCTTTTGCGCGGCGCTATCCGAGGCGAATATTCGCGGATTGGCGCCCCCCGCGACCACGAAATGGATGTTCGGAATGTGACCGAGCTTGTTGATCGCCTGTAGCACGCGCTGCAGATTCTTGCGTGGATCGAGACTGCCCACGATCACACAGTAAGAATCCTTGACGAGCGTGAGACGTGTGAGAATCGACGGATCGGCGGTGATTCGGTCCAGATGATCGGCGCCTGGCCGGATCACCTCGACCTGTGATTCATCGATGCGAAGATGATGACAGATGCGCTCCTTCGAAAAGCTGGAGACGGTAAGAATGAGCCGCGTCTGCCGGCGCAATATCGAAAATTTCATTCGATACCAAAGCAGGAATTTCTTCGAGAACGCGTGTGGCACATCGTAGACGGCCATGTCGTGAATCATCACGAGCTGACGGCGCTTGAGCAGCGGGCCGGTGTTGCAGAGGCTGATGAGCGTGTCGCGACGCGCTGCGATCGGCAGTGCGATCTGCTCCCAGAGATTGCCTTTGAGCGATCCGCCGAGACGCGCAGTCCGTGACGCGAATCCGAGGTCGGTGGCATTGCGCGGCACGATGACCTCCAGTTCGCTTGCCGACGACGCGCGCGCCTGCATGGCGCGGGTCAATTCGTAAGCGACGCGCTGAACGCCGGTGATGCGTTGTGCTGCGAACTTGCCGTTGATTGCAAACCCCATGACTTCCCCGTGTGATGCCGCTTGCTGATGATGCAGCCGGGCCGCGGCGCGGGCCGGCCGGTTGCACTTTATTCTTCGCGTGCCAGAGCTTCGCGCGGCATGCGCGAGTCGGCGTTCCATTCTTCGAGATCGAACCGGTCGACCATGTCCATCAGCACATGCAGGTCCGCGACGAGCACCGCGGACGACTTCATGTTCAATGCGTCAGCGGTGTTAATCGACTTTCGTATGCGCTCTAGTGCAAGCTGCTGTGCTTTCATGCGGTGTTCTCCAAAATCAACGAACCGCGCATGTCGCTCATGTCGACATGGCACGGTGGTGTGAGAGGGAAGAGGCGTAACGAAGAGCGGCGCCTCGGTATAAACGTCAGTTGCGCGGTTCTGCGTTACGACTTTCAATAGCGTCGGGCCCGGAGTTCTGAGCCTCGCTCCTACGTTATTTCGCGCGCGAAGTTTGTCTCTGTGCGGAAACTCACATATCGATAAGCCGCTCCAAAGTGCAAGGAGCGCAGCATGCGTGTTGGTACGGCGCATGCTTTTGCTATTTTTCTTGGCTAGGCTACAACTCCAGCTGTTCGTGCACGCCCGCTCCGCCGTCCGCGCGATATGCCGTCGGCGACATGCCATAGCGCCTGCGAAAGAGCCTTCCCAGACGGTCCCCATTGCCCATGCCGCAACGTCGCGCGATCTTGTCCACCGGCAGGTCGCTCTCGATCAGCAAGCGGCAGATTAATTCGAACCGAACGTTCATCAAATATTGCTGAGGCGTAACGCCGAACTCCGCCTTGAAGCGTCGCAGGTAGTTTCGGTTGCTCATCGCAGCGACTTCGGCGGCATCCGAGATGGAGATCGATTTGCTGAAATTCTCCTTGATCCAGCCGGCGGACGCGTGAATCTTGTCGGTGGTGGTTGTGACTGACATATCGCCCGCGGGCGCATTCGAATGCTCGAGCGGCTGCGGCTGCAACTCGCTGACGACACGCCTCGCCACATTGGGCCCGAAGTCCGCCTCGATCTTTGCAAGGGCCAGATGAACGGGCGCTTCGCAGCCGGACCACGCGGCCATCGGGATGTCCTTGAACCAATAGATGGGCACGGTCGGCGCGCGGCCCTTCGTGCCATCGGACGCACTGCGGTGCGTGTGGTCGTTGCCATCCGATATCGCGCGCTCGGACCCGAATAGCCAGGCGAGCAAATGCGGATCGTGGTCGGCCATCGCCTCGCTCTTGCTGCAGGCAACGAACAGCGCGTCGAAGTCGCCAACCGAATATTCGTGCAGGTGATGGGTCCATATCGATATCGAAGAAGATGTCGATATGTTGCCGCCGCTGCGCGATATAAGCGAAAGATGATAGGCGGGACCGGCGGCCGAGCCAGCCTGAAGTTCGTTCGCGAGACGAAACGCTTCGCTGATGACGCCGGCGTTATAGATGCAGCATTGCTCGAACAGGAGCAGTCCGATATGTCGAGCGGCTCTCGTGCAAGATTCAAGTCGCTTGCTTTGCGATGGTGCAGAGACAGTCGACATGTTCATTGGTTTCCTTCCAATTCATGCGATCCAAAGGTTGTGCGATGCATCGTAGGAAGATTCCGGCCTAGGCGAAAATCGCCGGGCGGATTCCGACAGTATTTTGGCCGATTTGGCGGCTGTTCAGTTTGCTCAAGAGTTTTGTAATATTATTAGAAATACATATACGGGCGTTATCAAATCGTAATACATTTATAAAACCTTTTCTTCGCCTATTATCTATTCTTATAACGTGCAAGATATTGGCGCATTTCGCACCAAGTTGAATAAACAAAATTGTTACTTCAGCGAAAGCCTTGTCGGGAAAGGGTTTCCTTCATATTGAAGGCGAATCCATGTAACGAATCGCGGCAATAATGACACGCTGTTTTTCATCGTGAACATATTGCCTGCCGCTGAAACAAAATGAAGGGTTTTGTTACACTCTCATTTCGCATCGCGCAATTCGGCGCCGACGCCTCACCTATTTCGGACAAGACCACGACGTTTTTGGCCGTCGGTGATTTTTGGCGAATTGGTGCGTCTATGCTTCACCGCAGCAACATTTCTTGTTGGCATAACCGTACATATCGGCCAGTTCCCCGGCGCCATAGCGCCGAGCGAACTGTTGCTGTCTCTCGCTGACCGAACCGCGGCCGGCGAGGAAGATCGTTTGTATTGCCCGCATCGCTGATCGAGCGACCGCTACGCAACGATATAGACCGGAGTGTGCAGAATGAGCTTTCAAGACGAAGCCAGCGAGGGGGCAATACTCGAGGTTTCGAATCGCGACGCAGACCCGACGAGCGGCCTTGCCATCCTTCCGCTGTGCCCGGTGATCCTGGCTGGTGGGTCGGGAACAAGGCTTTGGCCGATCTCGCGCAAGCAATTTCCGCAGCAGCTCGCAGACGTGATGGGTCCGGGCTCGCTTCTGCAAATGACGATCCAGCGTGTCGCGGGATTGTCGCGCCATCGCGCGGCGGAAGTCGCGCCCATCGTCGTGTGCGGGGACGAACACCGCTTCATGACGGCACAGCAACTCGAAGAGATCGGTGTCGGCGCGCGGCTCATCATCGAGCCGGAGAGCCGCAATACGGCACCGGCGCTTTCGCTCGCTGCGATGCTTGCTCAAAGCGGCGAAGCGGACTGCGTACTCGTTGTCATGCCGGCCGATCACCTGATTCGCGACAGCGCAGCGTTCCAGCGTGCAGTGCTGCGCGCGGCACGCTTCGCTGAGCGTGGCGCACTCGTCTCGCTTGGTGTGCTGCCGACGCGCGCGGACACGGGCTTCGGCTACGTCAAGCTGGGCGAAGCCATCGAGGACGGCGCCTACGGGATCGAGCGCTTCATCGAAAAACCAGAGATCGACGCCGCGACCGAATACTTCGCCTCCGGCGCGTACTGGTGGAACAGCGGCATCTTCGTGGTGCGCGCGAGCGTATGGCTCGACACGTTGCAGCGCCTTCAGCCTGCGATCTATGAATCGTGCAAGGCGGCCTTCGATGGCGGATGCGCGGACGGCGCGTGTTTCCTGCCCGAGCGCCAGGCCTTTGCGACCGTGCCCGACGATTCGATCGACTACGCCGTGATGGAGCATCTCTGGCGGGACGCAGGCGCGACGGGCGTCGTCGTGCCGCTAGAGACGCCGTGGTCCGACCTCGGTTCATGGAACGCAATCTGGGACGCCCACGACAAGGACGAGGACGGAAACGTCGCCAAAGGCCGCGTAGTCTTCGAAGGCGCGATGTCCTGCTACGCGCAATCGGAAGGGCGCCTCGTTGCCTGCGTTGGCGTGACGAACATCGCGGTGATCGAGACTGCGGACGCCGTGCTGGTCGCGGACCGTTCGCGCGTTCAGGAGGTGAAGAGCGTGGTTGGCCGCATCGCCGAGCAGCACAGCCCCGAAGCGGAATCGCATCGTAAGGTGTATCGGCCGTGGGGCAGCTATGACTCGATCGACAAGGGCAGCCGCTTCCAGGTCAAGCGGATCATCGTGCGCCCGGGTGCGCGGCTGTCGCTGCAGTTGCATCATCATCGCGCGGAGCATTGGACCGTCGTCAGCGGTACAGCCATAGTGACGCGCGGCGAAGAGAGTTTCATGCTTGGCGAGAATGAATCGACATACATCCCCTTGGGCGTCAAGCACCGCCTGGAGAACCCGGGCAAGGTGCCGCTCGAGATCATCGAAGTGCAGTCGGGTTCGTATCTTGGCGAAGACGACATCGTGCGTTTCGACGACACATACGGCCGCGTGAGCTGAAGCCACGCGGATCAAGCACCACGCGACAAGAGACGACGTCTCTCATCACGCGGTGGCCGAAGAAGATTGAACCAGACGGGGCAGAGTCGCCGCGTGCGTCCCATGGCAAGCGTCAGGGACGATACGGCGGCTTTCACCGTTGCCTTCGTCGGGAGGATCGTTCGAAACGTGTCAAAGATGCCACTTGGGAGCCGTTGTATTCGCACATATTCATCACGGTGACCAATAGCTGCCGGATGATCGTTCGCAAGTAGCGGCAATCCCTGTCCCATCATGCGAGATGGCTTGAGGGCAGGGGCTTTGGATCAAGAAGGTTGCGTCCGGAAAGGCGCATTTCATGTGCGCCATTTCTGTTTCGAAGACGGTAACCAATGTAAGAAAGTCAAACGATAAGCCCGCGTGGCCAGTAAAGCGCGGTTCAATGCGCATATTCACGAGAGCACACCTATGTTGAACCTACAGTCTGACCTACACGGAAATCACCTGCTACGCGCGCTGCCAGCGGACGAATGGCAAGCGCTTGCGCCCGATCTCGAACTCGTCCAACTGCGCGGGGCTCAGTTGCTGTGCCACGCGAGCCACCGCTTCAGGCACGTCTACTTCCCGACTACCGCCATCATTTCCCTGCTGCACACGATGGAAGACGGACGATCCGTCGAGATTGCCGCGGTCGGCCGCGAAGGCATGACCGGCGTGCCGGTGTTGACCGACGGCGAAACGATGCCGACGACCGTCGAAGTGCAATGTGGCGGCTCGGCGTATCGCATGGATGCGCAACTGCTGCGCGAGCACTTGCGCCGCTCGGATTTCCTGCGCCGGCTGATGATGCTTTACATGCAGGCGCTCTTTACGCAGGTTGCGCAAACCGCGGCATGCAATCGACATCACTCTTTGAGCAAGCAGCTCTGCCGCTGGCTGCTCATCGAACTCGATCGCGCTTCGTCGAACCAGTTGCAAGTCACGCAGCAGCACATTGCCGACCTGCTCGGCGTCCGCCGCGAAGGCATCACCGAAGCCGCAGGCCAGTTGCATGCGAACGGTGTCATCTATCAGACGCGCGGATGCATCAAGGTGCTTGACCGCGAAGCGCTCGAAGCACGCGCGTGCGAATGCTACGGTCTCGTCAAGGGAGAGTTCAGCCGCTTGCTGCCGACCATGCGCGCGACTGAAACGGCCTGAGGTGGTCTCAAAGGCTTTGCGCTTGATGCCCGCCTTAAACGATGATGCCCGATCACGATGTTCATCGTGATCGGGCATTCGGAGAACAGCACAAGCGATTGAGGCCTACACGCCCATCAACTGGCCCCACTGATAGTCGACAATGTCAGGCCGCATCGGAAAAACGCCAGCGCCCGGCGTGAACGTCAATTCGCCGAAATAGATCTTGTTTTCGGGTGCGTAGAGATCGACGCGTACGTATTCGAAATCTGCCGCGAGCGTCGTTGCAACCGACAGAAGCTCCTCGTAGTTCGCCGGCCGAGGCTCAGGCTTCTCGCTGCGCGGATAGTGGCCGATGGCGATGTCGAGCCGGTTCCACTCTCCGTCGTACATGTCGCCGCGCGGATGCTCGCCGAAGCGATCGGAGATCAGGGCGGTGTAGATAGTCGGCTTGATGGCGCCTCGCGAGAGGAAGCAGTGGATCTTGATGTCGGCGGGAACGATGCCGCTCGGTTCGATGAGCAGTTCCTCGAAGAAGATGCGCGGCTTGATTGTGCGGTAATGGCGTTCACGCGCGACACGATAGAAGTCGGTTACGAGCCATTGTTGCGCGAGGGTGTCCAGTTCCTCGAAGGACGTCTCCGACTTGTCGCGCACGATCTTGACGAAGCCGCTGCCGTGATTCGCCTTCATGACGAACTTTGTCGGCAGGGCGTCGAACACTTCTTGCGTGAACGCGTCGGGGTCGGCGATGAGCGGGATCAAATACTGCTCACCGACTTTGCGCCGCACGTAATCGCGCACCGTCAGCTTGTCGGTGAGATCGACGAAGCGCGGGTCCGGATACAGGCAGCGATGCAGAATTTTTTCGTTGAACGTTGTCGGAGTTCTAACGTTGGGGAAGCGACCTACCTTGTGGCGATGGGCAATGCTCAGGTACACGCTGTCGGGCAGCAGGTCCTTGGCGCCGTCGAACAGCCTCTTAGAAAACGACATCGTTGTTCTCCTTTTTTAAGGACGCATGTTTGCGTTTTGAAGGTTGTGCACGACTTTTCAGGGCATCCCCGACGGTTACAAGTCTCGCGAGGCTTGCGCGGCTGCGGATGTACCCCGATAAGACGCCATGTTCGGTGACGAGCTTTGCACGGCCTGGCCAGCTCGGCGACGTGGGACTCGGTCGAGTCGCAACTTCCTCGGCTTGCTTTCAATCGTATAACCCATTATGGGCAAGTTGTATTCCTCTGGTGGTGCGCTAACCAACAGACACGAACATAAGCTAGTCAGTCGACGAAAGAAACTCCAAAACTGCGGTACGCACAGGTGTAGTTTGCAACGGCCTTGCCAAAAAGCACGAATGAACAGTGTCAGCGGAGAGACAGAAAAAGAGGGGACGAAAAAAGGTGGAGCGCCAATGCTGGCGGCTCGATCAAGGGCATTGGCGGTTGCGGCCGGACCTTTGAACGTAACGGTGCTCAATTGCGGGTATCAACCCTTGCGATTCCATTGCGGATATCGATATGTACGCCACACCACCAAACTTAGAGGTTTTCCCTAGGAGTATAAGTTCGTACCGTTGGATTTTTT
>NZ_FCNW02000051.1 GCF_001544475.1 Caballeronia humi
CCGACGGTACTGCTCGAAGCCGGCGCCTTGATCTGCTGCCATCGCTAGGGTCTTTTGTCTCATTCAATATAAACGGCATGCCACCCTGATGCGTTGACCTTTTTCAGCATTGCCCTAAGAACGACAATGAGTGAGAATGCTATCGCATCTCGCTCCGCTTATTTGCTGCACCGAACCGCCTTCAGGATGTGCAGATCCTCGCAGATGTCGGTACGCGCGGAGACGCGCTCCGACTTGCGCCTATGCCGCCTAGAGGCGATCGCAAGCGAAAGGCTTGATCTGAATCAAGGGCGCCAAGGCTCATGTTCGTAGACTCGGATCAAGTCGAACGCCTCACCCCTCCTCGAGCCCATACCGACGACGGCATCGCGCATTACATCATGAAATGCGCGGCGAGTTCGACGCCGAACTGGTCGACCTGGTCGACATGGGCGCGCACTGTCGTCGCGGATCGCGGCAGTTCACGCTCGGCAGCGCCCCGAAAGCTTCCTGCGCCTCATGCATCGCTTCGACGCGACGGCTACCATGTGCCATTGGTCCATTTGTTCATTCCCACGACACATGCGCTTCAGAAACTAACCTGTTTTCATGTCTGGCTGTCGCCCACCTGCCCCGGACGGCGTTCGGGTAATCGAATCAAAACCATTCATTCACGATCGACAGGAGAAGCAATTAAACCTCGACAGTCAATCGCCTGCACCAATGCAAAGCCCCCAAACGCCGCCGCTTTCGCCCGACGAACTGAGCAAGATCGACGCCTATTGGCGAGCCTGCAACTATCTATCGGTGGGCATGATCTATCTGCGCGCGAATCCGCTGCTGAAAGAGCCGCTCTTGCCGGAGCACATCAAGAGGCGCCTGCTCGACCACTGGGGATCTGACCCCGGCCAGTCGTCCGCTTGGGTGCATCTGAACCGCCTCATCCTGAGAGACGATCTGAACGTGCTCTTCGTGTCCGGACCCGGGCACGGCGCGCCTGCGACGCTCGCCAACTCCTGGCTGGAGAGTGTTTACTCCGAGGTCTATCCGGACCGCGGCGCCGATGAACGCGGCATGCTCAGGCTCTTTCGCGCATTCTCGTCGCCG
The DNA here is from genome assembly GCF_001544475.1 of Caballeronia humi. Classification (GTDB taxonomy): domain Bacteria; phylum Pseudomonadota; class Gammaproteobacteria; order Burkholderiales; family Burkholderiaceae; genus Caballeronia; species Caballeronia humi. The sequence goes on from NZ_FCNW02000051.1 coordinate 1,087, forward strand.
GGGGGGATCGGCTCGCACTGCACGCCCGAGACGCCCGGCTCGATACATGAAGGCGGCGAGCTCGGCTACACCCTTTCGCATGCTTATGGCGCCGCATTCGACAATCCCGGGCTGATCGTCGCAACCATGGTGGGCGACGGCGAAGCCGAGACCGGACCGCTCGCCACGTCCTGGCATTCGAACAAGTTCCTTAACCCGGTCACGGACGGCGCGGTCCTTCCGATCCTCAATCTGAACGGCTACAAGATCGCCAATCCAACGATCCTCGCACGCATCCCGTACGAAGAGCTGGAGGCGCTCTTCATCGGCTATGGCTACAAGCCCCATTTCGTCGAAGGCTGCGAGCCCGAGGAAATGCATCGGCGAATGGCGACGACGCTTGACGCATGCATCGGAGAGATCCGCGCCATTCAGCAACATGCCCGCACGCGCAGAGACTCGACGCGTCCCCGCTGGCCGATGATCGTGCTGCGCACGCCGGAGGGCTGGACAGGTCCGAAGGAAGTGGACGGTCACAAGGTGCAAGACTTCTGGCGCTCGCACCAGGTGCCAGTATCCGATCCGGTGACCAACCGCGGGAACCTGCGCCTCCTCGAAGCGTGGATGCGCAGCTACCGGCCCGAAAAGCTGTTCGACGAAGAGGGTCGGCTAATCGAGGTGCTACGCGAACTCGCGCCGAAGGGCGAGCGGCGCATCAGCGCGAACCCGCACGCGAATGGCGGCAAGCTGCGCAAGTCGCTCGATTTGCCCGACATCCACGACTTCGCATTCGAATTCAAGGCGCCAGGCACCGTGTACCAGTCGCCGACCGTCGTGCTCGCCAGGTTCCTCACCGAGGTGATCCGTCGCAACATGAACAACTTCCGGCTCTTCGGCCCGGACGAAACGGCGAGCAACAAGCTCGACGGGGTCTATGAGGCGTCAGGCAAGCGCTGGATAGCGCAGACGAACCCGGAGGACAGTGATGGGGGCGCACTTTCGCCCGACGGTCGCGTGATGGAAATGCTGAGCGAGCACACGCTCGAAGGCTGGTTCGAAGGCTACGTGCTCACCGGGCGTCATGGCCTCTTTGCCACCTACGAGGCGTTTGTCCACGTGATCGACTCAATGTTCAATCAGCACGCCAAATGGCTGGAGAAATCAAAGAAGGACCTCGACTGGCGCGCACCGGTGCCGTCGATCAACCTGCTCATCACGTCGCTCGTCTGGCGGCAGAACAACGGCTTCACCCATCAGGACCCGGGCTTTCTCGATGTCGTCACGAACAAGAGCCCGGACGTCGTGCGCATCTATCTGCCGCCCGATGCGAACTGCCTCCTGAGCGTGGCGGACCATTGCCTGCGCAGTCGTGACTACGTGAACGTGATTGTCGCGGACAAGCAGCCGCATCTGCAATATCTCAGCATGCGAGAAGCAATCATCCACTGCACCAAAGGAATCGGCATCTGGGACTGGGCATCGACCGACGCGTGCGCGGAGCCCGACGTCGTGATGGCCTGCGCGGGGGACATCGCGACGATGGAGTCGCTCGCCGCCGTGCGGATCCTGAAACAACACTTCAAGGACCTCAAAATCCGCTTCGTCAACGTGGTCGACCTGTTTCGTCTCTTGCCGGATACGGATCATCCTCACGGCCTTTCGCATCGCGACTTCGACTCGATCTTCACGCGCGACAGGCCGGTCATTTTCAACTTCCATTCGTATGGGTCGCTGGTGCACAAGCTCACCTACAATCGCACGAATCACGAGAATATCCACGTGCACGGCTATCGCGAGAAAGGCAACATCAATACGCCATTTGAGCTTGCCATCATCAACGAGGTGGACCGCTACACACTCTCCATCGACGTGATCGACCGCGTACCGCGCTTGGCGGACTCGGGCGCTCATACCAAGAACTGGCTCAAGGAGCAGATCATCGAGAGCATCCGGCATGCGCACGAGGAAGGCATCGATTGCGATGAGATCCGCGAGTGGACCTGGGATGATTGAGGGCCTTGCACCTGGCAGGCAAACGCAGGAGAGCTATCCAGAGGCGCAATCCGCAGCGGGTTGCGGCCGATCCGGTCTTCGCGCGTGGCATAGCACGCCGTCGGTTTTGAAGGGTAAGGTGACGGAGGGTCGCTGCTCATCCAAAATGAAGGGATAACCGAAGGAGAACATTGCAGTGCTTTGAGTTCCCGCCCTTAAAAGGCTCTTCGAGTTCCGGCCGGGGCCGCCGCTCTAATGCAAGGTGCTCTGCACAACACCGGCCAGCGCACTGAGCACGACGATGGCGAGGGGCGGGACCCTCCACCGCGTCAGCAGGAAGAAACCGCAAGCCGCGATAGCGAAGTCAGACTTCGATAGAACTGCGCTGGTCCAGACCGGTGAGTACAGTGCGGTTGCCAGGAGTCCGACGACTGCGGCATTCACTCCTGCAAGCAATGCAGTCATCGACGGACGTGCACGCAGTGCTCCCCAGTAGGGTAACGCCGCAAGCACAAGCAGGAGGCCCGGCAGGAAAATGCTCACAGTGGCAAGCAGTGCACCAGACCAGTGGTTCGGCGCTTGCATCATCATCCAACCCAGAAATGCAGCAAACGAAAACAAGGGACCCGGGACCGCCTGCGCAGCACCGTAGCCGGCGAGAAAGTCGTTCGAAGCAACCAGTCCGGCCGCGACAGTCTGCTGCTGCAGAAGCGGCAGCACGACGTGACCACCGCCAAACACCATCGCACCCGAGCGATAAAACGCTTCCATGACCTTGACGGCGGGACTTGCATGGAGGCTGGTTAGCAGTGGAAGTCCGAACAACAAGGCACTAAAGAGGATCAACGCGATGGCGCCTGCCGTGCGGGAAATACCGGATCCGTGGGTGCCCTGCGACACGCGAACGCTGTTTGATGTTGTCGCTGTTCGACACAACGCGAGTCCGAGCACGGCCCCGATGCTGATCACGATCAGTTGCGCATAGACAGTGGTCAGAATGCTCAGCACCGCGATGGCGGTGAGGGCGATAGCTGCGCGGCGGTGATCGGCACAAAGGCGCCGTGCCATATCCCACACTGCCTGAGCGACGACTGCGACGGCGACCAGTTTCAGACCGTGAACAAAGCCGCCGCCAAGCAGCCCGCCTAGACTCGGGGTGATGGCGGCAAAGCCGATTAACAGCATGACTGAAGGCAGTGTGAACCCGCACCAGGCCGCGAGTCCGCCAAGCCACCCCGCTCGCAAAAGACCGATCGAGAATCCCACCTGGCTGCTGGCCGGCCCTGGAAGGAACTGACAGAGCCCGACCAACTCGGTGAACGTTTCGTCGTCAAGCCAGCCGCGCCGTGCAACGAACTCGCGGCGGAAGTAGCCCAGATGTGCAATGGGGCCGCCGAAGCACGTCAGCCCGAGCTTGAGAAATACTGCGAGAACTTCCGCAACGTTACCCATTCGAATCGAGCATGGTAAAAGGGAGATCTGTGCCGTACGTCGTGTGTCACCGCGATCATCACTTTATTGTATACGGGCACCCTACTTGCTGCCGCTGCTCGGCTCCTCATGCATCAGCAGCACGGGGCAGCACGCGATCCGGGTGAGGCCTTCTGCCACGCTGCCAAACGCCATTCTGCGCCACCCCCGTCGTCCGGTCGTCCCCATCACCACGAGATCTGTTTGATGACTCTGCGCGTAGCGATTCAGGCAATCGGCGATGGTCTCGTGAATGTTATCCGTCTCGACCAATTGCACCTCGCACGGGACGACGGCCTGTTGGAGTTTCAGCCGCACGTCCTCGAGCATGCGCAGCCCTTCTTCGCGCAGTTCAGTTCGATGCGTCACTGGATAAGAATACGCCGTCGAAGCATCGAGAACGTGCACGACCCGGATTTGTGCCCGCCCGCCACCGGCGATCCGGATCGCTTCGTTCAAAGCGCGTTCAGACGCTTTGCTGCCATCCATGGGAACCAGAATCCTGCTGTACATGATGTAATCCCTCGTCGAGGTGTGCCGTGTCGCGTCCCGCCAGTCGGCGAATGAAGTCCGCTGCGTGCGTCGGCATCAGCGCGGCCTCAACGCAGAGAATGCAGAAGTAGCCCCAACCCGCCGTCTGCGGTTGGGGTAGGTTCCTGTCTCGTTCAGACGAAGAGATTCAACGCACGGCTTTCCTCGCCTTGCGGTGCGTTTCTTTGACTAATCGCACAGCGCGCGACGGGCTGCTTGGCCGCCAGTTCGCACAGTTCCTTGAGCGCGGATTCGCTACCGCGACCGGCGAGCGTGCAGAAAAATGCGACGCGCGGCAGCCGGCGCCGGTGCGTCGCGAGCCACGCGCGCACCGGCGCGCACCGGCGCGCTCACTCTGCCCGCCCAGACCGACGTGCCGATGACGACCATGTGGTGTGCCGACAAATCATGTCGCATCGGCTCGATCGATGCGGACCGCCCCATCACCGAGTCGAGGACGCACCGCAGGGTCCCCAGCGTCCCCGACCGGTCGCTCCGATCGATGATTTCCTCGACATCCGCGTGCAGGGTCGTCGCCAGTGCGGCGGCAACCCTGCGCGTCGCTCCGGTGCGTGAAAAATAGACGATCAATACTCTCGACACGACTGCTCCCGCTGATCCTCTCAATGTCCCGAAACGGCGCGCCTGCCGGCTACACGCCAATGGTTTTCGTCAGCTTCAACCCGACCCAGACCATGCCCTCGCGCAAACCCGCGAGGATCGCGTCGCGCTCGCTATCGAAGGAAGCGCCCGGAGTGCCTGAAGCGATGTTCGAAGCGAAACCCCTTCGGATCCCGATGCTCCACGCGCAACTCGCACACGTAGCCGCCCGGCACGTCCAGCGTGTCGGCATGCACGCTCCAGTCCGCGCCGTCGATTTTTCCCGTGAGTGCCATGGTCCGTCACCTTCCTGATTCGACTTCGAGGTTGTCGGCTACCGCATGCACGCTACGCGTGGACCAGGCAGCACCGCGAGCCGTCTCGTGCTCGGCATGCGCGCCGATCGTACCCGTGAGCGTGACCGTGCCGTCGCGCGCGTCGACGACGGTGTGGTGCGCTTCCCGCCCGGCATGCCGGCTGAGCGCCTGCCCGATCCTCTCCCCGGTGGCTCCCGCAGCGAAGTCCGGCCGCGCCGTGATCTGATTGTCCACCGCCGTCACATCCCGCAAAGCTTTCATCGCACTCTCCTCCTGCTTTTCCAACTCTATCCGCACGTCGAAAATGGACCGAGGTGAATCGGCTTGCCCGTTTCCAGATCACCCATCGAACCACCCTCCGGCTCCCAACCGGGAACATCTCCGTTGAGGATGTCCAGATCGACGCTGCAGACCTTCGTGCACGGCATCGGACGACCGCGTGTGGGAGGGCCGCGAGTGCCGGCACGGGCCGTTCGTCGAGCAATTTTCGACGGTGACCGTGAAAGGCGCGTGCCTTCATGTCGATCTCCTCGAGGATGAAGAGCGCTTAGGCACAGGACCAATCTAGCCCCGCCTGGCCGTCGACGATTGATCTGCGTCAAGCCGCGCCCTCATGTAGATGTGGTTCGCCGCGCTTGATCTGAATCAACGGCGAAAGGCGGCCCGCTCGTAGAGTCGATGCGAACCGGGCGCGAAAGCGCCCATTATTCCCGTATTCAACAGGAGAGAAGCGATGAGCTACAAAAGTATCGTTGTCCATCTCGATGCCAGCGACCGCGCACATCCGCGCCTCGAACTCGCCCTGCGCCTCGCGAAGCGTTTCGAAGCGCATCTGACCGGTCTCTACGCAGTGTTCACACCCGAGGCGCATTCTTTCTACGTGATGGCGGGCACAGCCGAATACTTTGAAGCGCACAACGCGTTGCGCCTCGAGCGGCGTGGCGCACTCGAGCGGCTCTTCCATGCGGAACTGGCACGCGCGGGCGTGGCCGGAGAATGGATCGAGCCACAATGCCATGCGAATCTGGCGGTGCCACGCAGCGCCCGTTGCGCGGATCTCGTCATCGCGGGCCAGGACGACCCGAACGACCCGGAGTCGTACATCGGTGAGCACTTTCCCGAAACGCTCGTGATGTCCGCAGGCCGACCTGTACTGCTTGTGCCGTACACAGGCTTCTTCCCGTCGGTCGGGGAGCGGGTGATGATCGCCTGGGACGGCGGCCGCGAGTCGGCCCGCGCCGTGCATGATGCGCTGCCGATTTTGGAGGCCGCAAAGCAGGTGACCTTGGTCACGATCGATGCCGGCAGGGACGAACCGCTCGGCACGCGACTTCCGGGCGCGGATATCGCCACGAGCATCGCGCGCCACGGCGTAAAGGTCGAGGTATCGGCGACCGAGTGCGTTGTGGGCGCGTCCGCAGGCGAACTGCTGCTATCCCGCGCCGCAGACCTGGGCGCAGATCTCATCGTCATGGGCGGCTACGGCCACGCGCGCTGGCAGGAACTCGTGATGGGCGGTGCGACCCGCACGATCCTTGGCTCAATGACACTGCCCGTCCTGATGTCGCACTGAGCATGTTCAGCCTTTCCCCATGTCGAGCCTTTCCATGTACACACGAATTCTTGCTCCCATCGATGGCAGCCCGATCGCGAGCCACGCGCTCGACGAGGCGCTGAAAATCGCCCGCTAAAGCGGCGCAGAGCTTCAGCCCCTTTTCGTGATCGACTTGCCGCCCGTCAGCGGCGGCGATGCGAGCGCTGCGTTTTATGTCAACACCCGCGATGGATTCGCGCAGGAAAGCGCCGCACTCGACGCCGACGCCTCGGTGCGCATGCACCAGGCCGGCGTTCGGGGTGGGCCGCGGGTAGTCGAGGTCGAGTTGACTCGTGACGACATCGCGCACCGCATCCTCAAGAGTGCGCAGGAATTTGGCGCGGACCTCGTGGTGATGGGAACGCACGGGCGGCGGCTCGCGCTTGGCAGCGTCGCCGAGCACTTCCTGCGCATCTCATGCTGCCCGGTTCTGCTAGTCCCGGCCCCAAAAGGAGAACTGCCGGCCGAAGCAGCGAGCGAAAAGCTCGACCCACAAACGCCTCACTGAGTGACGACGTCGCGAACGACGCCATTCCACCATTCGCCGAGCTTTCGACAGTGTCCCTTTACGGTCGTCAATAGCGGGAAGATGACGGCGCCTGTCGGGTCGGCTAGACTGGGACCCATGCGCCGGGCGAGCGCCGAGGATATGATTCGCCGCGCGCCAGGCGATCCCCATCCCAGTCAGTGAGACAGACCGCATGCAAAGTCGCGATAAGTGTTCGCGTCAACGGCCGGCCGACGACCAGCGCGAAGCTGTGCCGGCTCGCTCCTCTATTGGCCGCCTGCTGAGCGACGAGCATTTCCGTTTGCTGGTCGAAACAGTGGAAGACTATGCGATCTTTCTTCTCGACCCCGCCGGAAACGTTGCCACCTGGAACAACGGCGCGAAACGGATCAAAGGCTACGAAGCGGACGAAATCATGGGCCGGCACTTCTCGGTTTTTTATCCGCCGGAGGATGTCGCAGCGGGCAAGCCGGAAAGCGAACTCGCGCTGGCGATCGAAAAGGGACATATCGAGGATGAAGGGTGGCGAGTTCGCAGAGACGAATCCCGCTTCTGGGCCAATGTCGTGATCACAGCCGTACGTGACGCAAACGGCACGTTACGTGGCTTCGCCAAGGTAACGCGCGACATGACCGATCAGTTGCGCCTCGCGGAACTCCAGCATGCCCGTGAACTGTCGACTCACGTTCAGACCGCCCGGGAAAACGAGCGGACGGATATCGCGCGGGAATTGCATGACGATCTCGGGCAACAACTCGCCGCACTCAAGATGCAACTGGCCGCGCTAGATATGGATGTCGACGCAACCGGCTTGGCTCGCCATCGCGTCTCCCAGACGCAGGCCATGCAGGGGCAGATTGATACGATCATCGCTTCGGTGCGTCGTATCGCGGCGGGCCTGCGGCCGCCCATTCTCGATGACCTCGGGCTCTTCGCCGCGATCGACTGGCTCGTCAGCGACTTTCGGCGCCGCTACGGCATCGACGCAACGTTGAATAACGACACTGAGGCACTCGACTTCAACGCGTCCGCTTCGACAGCGATTTTTCGACTGATTCAGGAAGCGCTGACCAACATCGTGCGTCATGCGGAGGCCAGCGAGGTACGAATTGACATTAGGCGCGTGGACGCGGATTGCGTCCTGTCGATCGAAGACAATGGGCGTGGTGCGGCGCTCGAGGCCGACCCTGGAACAAAGTCGTTCGGTTTGCTGGGGATGCGCGAGCGTGTGCGTCAACTGCGCGGAACCATCGCAATCGACAGCACGCCGGGCAGAGGCTTTCGGATATTGACCAAGTTGCCGGTCGAGACAATCATTACGGGGAGCGCCGTTTAGCAAAGACGATCCGACAGTGCAGTTTGCGTCGGCGCATACGTCGGACGATAGGCCTAGCTCAGCAAGTCGCCCAGTGTGATGTTGATCGGCGCTCCCGTACTACCTACTTCGCCATATTTGCGCGCGGCCACCTGAAGAAAATGTTCGGGGTCCGCCGTGAACAGGTTCCTGATGGCAGGAGTTCCGATACGCTTGATACGCAGCATCTCTTGGAATACTCGGGCATCGACGCGAAAGGCTTGCCGCGCACCGTCAATCTCGACGATGAACTCGACATGATCGGATTCAAAGTGGGGGGTTGTCCCAGCGGCGAATTCGGCCATCATCGTCTCTCCGTGGTGGTGTCTCGTGATCGGTACGGCCGCCGGCCCTGAAGATTCCAGGCGCCAGCGGCGATGTGCGAGTTGCTTTCGGTCTCGCGACCGGTCGACCGCACAATGCATCTGGTCAAATGCCCGGCATGATTGGGTAGGGAATCGTGTGGTCCTCGACACTTTTCACGCCGGGAATACCCTGCGCGGCCAAGCACATCGCATTCAACGAGTCGGTCGACCATACCGGTCCCCACAAATGAACGACACCATCGCGCACGACGATATCGCGGCCCGGGAATGCCCAGTTGCGTCCCGTGAGCTCCGCCATGAGCATCGCCCGGATGTCGCGATCGCTTGGTGATTCACATTGCGCGGGGTCTTGCGCGCCCGCGGCGAGCGCCTGCACGAGATTCGCACGGCTGACGATCCCGACGAGCCGCCCGTCCCGCATCACGGGCACGCGCTTGATGTGATGGCTTTCAAGAATGCTTGCAACTTCATGGAGCGGCGTAACGTCGGCCACGCAGACGGCTTGACGGGTCATGACATCTGCGACGGTCTGTCCATGAGACTTGACGTAGTCGGCCGCTTCCCGGTCCGAGCCGAGCAGGTCCAGCCACCACGAGCGATGCGACTTTTCAGTTTCGATCTCGGCACGGTGCAGCAGGTCACCCTCGCTCACCATGCCGACAAGATCGCCGTCACCGTCGAGCACGGGCATGGCACTGATCCGATGCTGAACCAGCAGTTTCGCTGCATCGCGCACGGTGGTTTCAGGCCTGACTGATATGACAGCCGAGGTCATGACATCGAAAGCTTGCATCATCTTCTCCGCATCCAGGATGTTGTTGCCGACCGTCGGGCGACATCGGTTTGGCTTCACTTTATCTGGCGATGTCGTCCGCCCATTGACTTGCATCAACTATCCGCGGACGTGTGATGTGCGAGCATCTCAAGCAGCCGGCCCGTGCCCGAAGACTCAGGCGCCGCGTGGCACGAGTCGCTATATATATAGATTGCGGCTGGCGCGTCCGAGCCGTTCCCTTGAAGACGAACCCCGGCTCGAGACGGAACAGCTTTCGGACCCGGCCCGATAGGATAGGTAGGATGCGCTATCGACTGCGCCTGGCGCGGACTGCGCACTCTGTGGCGGGTCACGCCGCGATCGGCGAAAATGGGCTGTAATCTGCTTGCTGTCGCATTCCACCGGGTTCCGGGTCAGGCAATGCCACACTTACCGAAGGCGCACATGATCGGCGACGCTAAGTCTCGCGCACGCAACGCACCCAGCAGGGCGGCAGTGCGCCTCACGCTCGTGGTTTTCGGAATCGCCGCCGCTTTGTGTGTCGCATGCTGGCAGAATCTTCGTGAGCGCCAGTTGCACGTTGCCCAGATGAGCGTCGAGAGGCCTACGGCGCGATTGGCACGGGACGCAGGGCACGAACTGATGGGCGTCTGCCTTAACCGTGATCGCCGCCAGAAGACGCTCCAGGGTGCGGCAAGCACAGGAAATTCGTTGCTCCGATCCCCGGCCAGCGCGGCCAACTTCGTGATTGCCGCGCTCGGCGCCGAGCGCTTCCTTGAATGGGTTATCCGGCCCGAAGTCCCAGTCAATCTGCACGCTTCCACTCCAACGGGTTCGCGCGGCATGCGATTCTTTTCCTCAGAACCATCCAGCAGCGATCTGCCCTATCCCCAGCCGCGCGTCCGAAAGATCTGGACTGCCGCGACGGGTGAACAGCCGCTCTCGCTCACGGGCTCGGCGAAGTCGGGGATCCCCAACGACGACGACGGCGGCATTCGCGTCCTGCTATATTGGAGCGTCGCTGCCAACGCCCTACTTCTGGCGTGGCTGGTCTTCATGATCATCCGCGGGCGAGCCGAGACCTTCCGGATCATGCGCACGTCCGACGCGCAATCGACACTCGATGCCGCGCGGCTGAGCGGGATCATTCGCTCGTCGATGGAGGCGATCGTCACGATCGATGAAACGCAACGGATTGTGATCTTCAATCCAATGGCTGAGCGGCTCTTCCGGTGCCCGGCGGCGGACGCCATCGGTGAACCTCTGTCGCGCTTCATTCCCGAGCGGTTTCGCGCAGATCACGACCGCCATGTCCGGCAGTTCGGCGTGACCGGGGGCTCCGACCGGCAAATGGGCAAACAGCGTGTGCTCTTCGGCCTTCGCGCAGACGGCGAGGAGTTTCCCATCGAAGCGGCGATTCCCAGATCGACGATAGCGGCGGCAAGCTCTACACAGTCATGCTGCACGATGTGACCGAGCGAGTGAACGCCGATGCGGCGCTCAGGCAGTCGCGCGAGGAATTGCGCGAACTGTCTGCGAACCTGCAGAACGTGCGCGAAGAGGAAAAGACGCGCGTCGCCCGCGAGCTCCACGACGATATTGGCCAGCAACTGACAGCGCTGAAGATGGATCTGTCGGCCATTGAAGCCTCACTCGATGCGCAGGCCGCCATCGGACCACAGACCATCGATCAGTTGCGCGGCATGCGCCGGCTCGTCGACACGACGGTTCCGTCGCTGCGGCGCATTGCCGCCGATCAGCGCCCGGTGATGCTCGACGATCTCGGATTGCTCCCCGCGATCGACTGGCTTGCCAACGACTTCACGAATCGCTATGGCGTCGAAGTGGAACGTCACATCGAGACGTCCAACATTGAATTCAGTGGCCGGGCCGCCACCGCCGTATTTCGGATCGTGCAGGAAGCCTTGACTAACGTCGCACTTCATGCGGAGGCGACACGGGTCATGCTGACGCTTCGCACCGACGTTGAGCATTGCATGCTGCGCATCGCCGACGACGGGCGTGGCACCACTTCCCCACTGATGCCGCTCGGGAAGTCGTTTGGCTTGCTCGGCATCCGTGAGCGCGCATACGTGCTCGGCGGCTCGGTTTCGTTCGACACACCGGGCAGAGGTGGCTTTGCCGTGTCGGTCTCGTTTCCCCTGGAAGCCGTGCAACAAGAGGAGTCGCACTCATGACGACGAAAGTGCTGATTGCGGACGACCATGCGCTCGTGCGGGACGGCTTGCGCCATATATTGACCAACGCGGTCGGATTCGAAGTCGCGGGCGAAGCGAGCGACGGAGTAAGCACGATCGCACTCGCGCGTTCGACCGAGGCTCAGGTGCTCGTCCTGGATCTTTCGATGCCAGGGCGCAGCGGCGTCGAACTGATCAAGCAGATCAAGGAGGAAAAGCCCGCCTTGCGCATTCTCGTGCTCACCATGCACGCGGAGCAGCAATATGCAGCGCGAGTCTTCAAGGCCGGCGCGTCGGGCTAACCGACGAAGGAAAGTGCAAGCGCGGAACTGGTCGCCGGCGTGTCCAAGGTGGCGGCAGGCGGCGTCTACGTGAGCCTCGCGATGGCCGAACGCTTCGCGCAAAGCCTCAATGAGCCCATCGAAGCACTGCCTCATCAGCGACTGTCGGACCGCGAATTCGAGGTGCTGCGCCGCATTTGCGCCGGTGAGACCGTCACTGAAATCGGCGAGGCCCTGTGCGTAAGCTCAAAAACCATCAGTACCTACAAGGCACGCATTCTCGAAAAGATGCAGATGCCGCACGAGGCAGCGCTCGTGCGCTACGCCGTACGCCGTACGCCGTACGCCGTACGCCGTACGCCACAAATTATTCGACGATAACGACGAAGCCTGATCTCCTCCCGCTGTCAGGAGTTCCCTACACGGCCTTCCGAAAGACCTACCTGAAGTTCAACCCTCGCCGATTTTATTTTGAGACAGCGCGTCCAATAATGGGTTGCATGAACCCGATCTGTTGCGCACACAAGCTCAAAATATTCCTGGTGGATGATTCCGGAATCGTGCGTCAGCGTCTCGCATCGATGCTCGTGCAGGTCGGGAGCGTCGAGGTGGTTGGCATGGCGGACGACCCTGAAACGGCGCTCGAAAGCCTCGTAGCGACGCACGCCAATGTGCTCATTCTCGACCCGCATTTGACGGCCGGCAGCGGTCTGAACATGATCGGCGCTGTGAAATGCAAGCACCTTCCGGTCGTCATGATCGTGCTCACCAACCACTCGAACGCGGCGTTCAGAACCGCCTGTCTGTCGGCGGGCGCCGACTACTTCTTTGACAAGACAACGGAATATGAACAGACGCGCGCCGTCATCGAAAGCCTCGCGCGGCACGCCTCACTATCCCGAACGCAATTCGACTGACAGGAGATGAGCATGTATGCCGTGAGCGAAAGCAGGACTGTCGCGACGCCCGCCCCACCCGCACCCGCGCCGCGCCGCACGTTTCAGATCGCCGAACCGGGTTCGAGACGCAATTGCGCAAGGTGCTCGACGTGTTCGATGCAGCGAATCTGCATGCCAGCGGGACTTTCGGCTACCGAGTACGAGCGTCTCGACTCGATCATTTGCTCGACTCGTATCATCCGGCGCGGCGAAGCGCTTTACCGCGCTGGCGATGCGTTCCAGAACGTCTATGCGGTACGCACCGGCTGCTTCAAGACCGTGGTCATGCACCGAGATGGTCTTGAACAGGTGACCGGTTTTCACCTTGCGGGCGACGCGCTCGGCCTCGACGGCGTATCGTCGGACCATCACGGTTGCGATGCCATTGCGCTCGAAGACAGCATCGTCTGCATCATTCCGTTCGACCTGCTCGAGTTGCTGTGCCGCGAGGTCAAGGCGATTCAGCATCACTTCACCGTCTGATGAGCAGGAGATCGTGCGGGAATCCGCCCTGATGATGTTGCTCGGGACGATGACCGCCGAGCAACGCGTCGCCGCGTTCCTGCTCAACCTCTCCACACGACTGAAAGCACGCGGCTACTCCTCTGCCGAATTCGTGCTGCGCATGACGCGTGAGGAAATTGGCAGCTATCTCGGGTTGAAGCTCGAAACGGTCAGCCGGATGTTCTCGAAGCTGCAAAAAGCGGGCGTTGTCGATGCGCGGAGCAAGGATATCCGCATTCTCGATCAGGCCGGGCTGGAGAGAGTGTAGTCCCGTTCGAGAACACATGGGAAGGGCGGTGCGTGCGCAACGGCCGCCCCTTCGCCCCGACCGCCCCAACTTGATCTCTGTCAATCGGCGAAGGAAGTCCTCGGCCACGATGAGACGTCAAGTCGCTCATGCAGAGGTAGAAGCAAAATGCATCCGACCATCAGCAGTACCGCCTGGGAAATCAACCCAAGCCGACTACCGCCGCTCGCTGGCGTTGAGGCGAAATTGCGGTTTGCCCTACAGTATGCGGTGCCCGCACCGTCGCGTCACAATTCGCAGCCGTGGCACTTCATCGTCGACGGCGACAGCGTCATGCTTTGCGCCGACCGCACGCGCGCACTCCCCATCGTCGATCCATTCGATCGTGAGCTGATCATCAGTTGCGGGGCGGTGCTTTTCAATCTGCAAGTAGCGCTTCAGCAGTTCGGCCTCGGCTACTCAATCAGGCTATTTCCCGTGGAGGCCGACCCGGATGCACTCGCGCACGTGCGCGTACTGCCCGACGGTCCGCGCGACGCGAGCATCGTCGCGCTGTTCGAAGCGATTACGCGGCGTGTGACAACGCGCGAATCGTTCCTTGACGAAGCAGTGCCTCTCGACGTGCAGGCACAACTCGTTCAGGCCGCAGCGGCCGAAGGCGTTGATGCGGTGTGCATTGAATCGACTCTTGCGCGGGAGCGGCTCGCCGAACTGATTGCCGAGGCCGATCACATCCAGTTTCGCGATCCGCGCTTCAGGCGCGAACTCGCAAGCTGGATTCATCCCAGTCGACATGACGACGGCATGCCCGCCTACGCGGGCGGCGCAAGCGCGCTGCTTGACTTCGCAACGCCGCTAGCCGCACTGGCACTGCGTACGTTCGATCTCGGCGGCGGGCTCGCCGCGGCGCATCGTCAACTCGTCGACAAGTCCCCGATGTTCCTTTGCATTGGCACTGGCGCCGATGATCGTGATGCGTGGCTCGCCACAGGGCAGGCGCTCGAGCGGGGTGCTGCTGACCGGGGTCACGCACGGCCTGACCGCGTCCTATTTGAATCAGCCGCTCGAAGTGGACTCGCTTCGCGATTCGGTGGGCCGCGAAGCCGGCATGAACGCGCATCCGCAACTGTTGCTGCGCAAGGGAAAGGGGCCGCATGTCGCGCATTCATCGCGGCGTGCGATGTCCGCGGTGGTGTCTTGACATGTGAACGCTCTGACTTTCGGGCCGATGGCGACGCGAAAGAAAGTTGGGATATTGGCAGCAACCGCGACGCCGACGCCTCGCGGGCGAAATCAGGTATTCGTTGCGCTCGCCGTCGACGCCTTGTCCGATTGTGGCGCGCCTGCGAGGCGCAATTCGAATCTGCTGAAACGATATCTCGGACTGTCGGGCCAACGACGTTGACACAGATCAAGGACGCAAAGCCGTGTGGGCGCATCATGGAATGCAGACACTACCGTTTGGTGTCCGCCAACGTGAGCCGTCGTTCGCCCTGCGACCCACCCATGCGCATACCGCGCGCCTACAGGGGGCGGCGCCATCGCACGCGGCTGGTTCAATCGCAATGCGCTTACCGAACCTATGCAACTCAAGCGAAACCGCGCTTCGATGTTCCTCCCGACCGCCGGGGCACTTCCATACCGCGAGACCACAGTGATTCAATCGAGGAACCATCGCACGGACGGTCTCATTTTAATTGACCGTAGCGCATCGCGATCCTTCACGCGTCTTTGGGCACTCGCAGCCGCCGCGCTTCTCATCTCCGCGACACACGCGGCGGAGCCGGAGCCCACGCCTCTCGTCGATCAACAGCATTGCATGTTCTGCCACACCGATAATGCGGCATTTCTTGCACCATCGGGGGAATGCTGGAGCCGTCAGCGGACGGTACGCTGCTGCGCGGACGGAATGCTGCCGATCGTTTTGCTCAACCGTCTGCACCTCGGTCGCTGCGCCGATAAGAACGGCTCACCGATCACCGACGGTCCATCCGAAGGCGCCCGCGGAAGCGCCACGTATCATGGCTGCATGGGCCCGGTTCCTCGCACGGCCCACTGGCATGTCCAATGCCTTGATCTGGAAACGACCGTCGCAGAACGTGAGATTTTCTCCGACGAGCACGAGTCTGCCCAAAGAGTAGCGGACGGCCCTCACGACACGGGTGCTCTCGGCATTTGAGTGCCGCTGCGAAAGAGATGGCTACGGCGCCGCGACTTCCAATGCCAGTCAAGGGAGTCGACTGCCGGCTTCCAAAAAGAAACGTTGACCGTGCCGTCTCTTCCTTCAAATGATTGCTTCGCATGACCGGCATCGCCTTGCGCCGGATATCTACTCTATCGGGCGGCGGCCGAATCACGCTCGAGCAATCGGATCGCACTGTCGAACGCGCGGTGTACCGCTGCATTCGGATCCGCGTCCGTACAGTGCTCGACGGGTATCAATCCATAGTCGCGCGTGATGAGGTCCAGACGCGCGTCGTAGAGCGCGCGTCCGCCCTGGTCATGCAACGCCTCGATTGCGAGATGGCAGCCGGCGATGCGCTTCGCGAACCGCTCCAGCCGTACCAACTCCGCTCCGGCCTCCCCCTCTAGCGCCGCCGAGCCGGCAAACCCGAAGCAGGCAATCTGCATTCCTACACCCATCTTGGCCTCCGCATCATCGCCCACCAATGTGTTGGTCGCTTTTTCGAACTCCGGCACTCATCGGGCCCAAAACACCCTTTTCGAGTCCGAATTGCGAACGAGCGGCATGAAGCGATTCACCGCATAAGCCATCTTCCGGCTTCGCGTCACGAGGCGATTGACCTGGGTCAAGCATCGCGCTTGCGCTGCTGCTTACTCGCTGGACGGACTTCCGATGCTCCTTCAAGAAATTACTAAAGGTCACCTCGTTTAGTTCAATCCGCTCAGCATAGGTC
This sequence comes from Caballeronia humi, assembly GCF_001544475.1. GTDB lineage: Bacteria > Pseudomonadota > Gammaproteobacteria > Burkholderiales > Burkholderiaceae > Caballeronia > Caballeronia humi. The sequence continues at coordinate 17,619 of NZ_FCNW02000051.1, forward strand.
AATACAGTCAGCCGGAACCACCATCGGCATAGCGCCCGCTCCTGTCCACGCTTGCTCCGGCTCATGGCCGCCCCGCTACGTCGCGGGGGGAGATGGCTCCGCTTGACCTAAGTCAAGGCTGTCGGACCGCCGTCGCCGATACTGGGGAGGTCGTGACGCTACCCACGGCCACCGTTCGGCAATCGGAGAAATCAATGGCAACGTCGATGAAAGCTGCTGTCGTGCATGCATTTGGCGAACCTCTTCGTATCGAGGAGGTGCTTGTGCCAACGCCTGCCCGCAACCAGATCCTCGTGAAGATCGCCGCGTCAGGCGTGTGTCACACCGACCTGCACGCGGCGGACGGCGACTGGCCGGTCAAGCCCGCGTTGCCGTTCATTCCCGGGCACGAGGGCGTTGGCTACGTCTCTGCGGTCGGAGCCGACGTCAAGAGCGTCAAGGAGGGAGATCGCGTTGGCGTGCCGTGGCTGTATTCGGCATGCGGACACTGCGAGCACTGTCTGAGCGGTTGGGAGACGCTCTGTCACGATCAGCAGAACACGGGCTATTCGGTGAACGGCGGATACGCCGAGTACGTGCTCGCGGATCCGAACTACGTCGGCCATCTGCCTTCGCAGGTCGGCTTCGAGGAGATTGCGCCGATCCTGTGCGCTGGCGTCACCGTATACAAGGGCATTCGCATGACCGACACACGGCCCGGACAATGGCTCGCGATCTCTGGTATCGGCGGCCTTGGTCACGTCGCGGTTCAATACGCCATTGCGATGGGCCTGCATGTCGTCGCCATCGACGTTGAGCCCGCCAAGCTTGCGCTCGCCCGCGAACTGGGTGCGAAGCTCGCCATCGACGCTTCGACCGGCGATCCCGCAGCCGTGATCCAGAAGGAGATCGGCGGCGCACATGGCGTGCTGGTCACCGCCGTCTCGCGCAGCGCATTCGCGCAGGCGCTCGGCATGGTGCGCCGTGGCGGAACCATATCGCTGAACGGACTGCCTCCCGGAGATTTCCCACTGCCGATCTTCTCGACGGTACTCAACGGCATTACCGTACGAGGTTCGATCGTCGGGACCCGGCGCGACTTGCAAGAGTCGCTGGAATTCGCTGCGGAGGGCAAAGTCCGCGCCCGGATTCATCGCGACCGGCTCGAAAACATCAATTCGGTATTCGCCGATCTGAAGAACGGCAAGGTGGACGGCCGCGTGGTGCTGACGATCGATTGAAAGGCCGCTCGCGCTGGGTGGCAAGGCCGCGATGTTTTGGCGCTGCTGGCGTCGGCAAGTCCTTTCTCGTCCGGCGTGCTCTTGCGCACGGTCCTCGTGTACGGCCGGATGAACGAGCCACCTGGCGCGCGCGCTGGCGCATGCCGCTAACGGCGCTCACGGTGGCAGAATACTTTCGCGACGAGCGCCGCCAGAATGTGCTGCTTCTGATGGACAACGTATTCCGCTTCGTGCAGGCGGGCGCCGAAGTGTCGGGCCTGCTGGGACTCCTGCCGTCGCGTGTCGGTTATCAGCCGACTCTCACAAGCGAAGTCGCGGCGCTCCAGTGCTCCACAGTCCGGCGCACTTGCGTTGCTCGCGTGTTCCTCGCCGACGACGGCCGCGTCCAGCAGCACCCACGACGAAGCAATGAGGTCGACAGCCGGATACATGTCCTCGGTGGCCGCGAACTGCAGGATGTCATCTCGCTCTTGGACGTCGAGGAACCGGGCGTGGATGATCGGCGCGTCGTGGCTCGATCGCGAACGAGCGTGGCCTCACCATCAGCTCTCGCCGATCGCTTGACCACCGCCTTGTACGATCGGCTTGACGCGCATCGCGCGGCAGGCGTGACCCTCGTACATGCAGTGCCGACCTCGTCTGCCAGACTCGATATGGTTACGCACTCCCTCCTGCCGTTCGACTTTGGTCGATTTTCCGCGTCATCGAACCCCAAACCCTCAGCTCGTCACAATCGCCCCCGCGCGCCTGATCGCGAGACTCGCGCAAATAATACGTCTTCGCGCAATTGTGCGAAGCCATCAGCTGTCACGAACATGAGCCGGTGATGTTCGAGATTCGATCCCAATAACCCGAAGCACAGCAGCAGTACCGCTTCGAGAAGCAGAGGCGTCGCAAATTCGCTTTGCGCCTGACGCCTTCGTCCCCAGTTGATCAACATCGCCGATGTGACCGCTCCCACGATGAACGCGGCAAGCGAACTCAAGCCGGCGACGACGAGAAGAAAGTCCCCTAACGCGAGGTTGTCGGCAAGCGCAGAAACGATGCCCGACATATGCGAGGTGTACTGCCCTACCGCAAGAAAACCGCCGGCATTCGCCGCGCCCGCGACGAACGCGAGTGCGAGGCCAAGCCGCCGGTTGGCTTCGTCGGTGCGTTTGCGGGCGGTCAGGGTTCGGAGATAGTGAATAGGCATGGTTACCAAGGACTGGACGATCGTACCCTCGGAGCACGCCCCACGCGCTGTCGGCGGTCTTGCGCATGCGTCGTGGTGCGGGCCAGCGGTCCAGGAATCGGTAGCGGACCGACTGGACCGGCGGCTATCAGCGTGCTTCTCAGGACATGGCAACCCGCGGTTGCACCGCCTGCACATCGCCGATGGGCAGGACGATCTTTCCGTACGTCTCGTTGAGAATGGTCGCCGCGGACAAGTAGAACGCCAGGAAGGCCGTCAACATTCCACCGTACCCGCCCGCCACTCGCAACGCGACCGAACTCGTCCATTCTCCAGTGGCAAGCAGGAAGAACGTGATCCATAACGCGAGAAAGACGAGTTGAAGCGCACGTGGCGAACGAAACGTGGCAAGCCACATATAGAACGTGAAGAAGCCCCACAGGAACAGATACCAGCCGATGAAGGCGGCTGGAACCTTCGCATGCAGGAACAGGACGAACAGTGCCAGTGACCACCAGAACGCGCCGTAGCTAAGGAATGCGGTGGCGCCGAACGTGTTCCCACGCGGCAATTCCATCACGCCCGCGATCGCCTGCGCGGTCCCGCCGTAGGCGAGAGCGCACGCCAGTACCATGTTCATGGAATCGCCCGTGAACCATCCCGCGTTGATCATGCTCAGTAGCCACGTCGTCAGGGCGAAGCCTGCCAAGCCAAGGGGTGCGGGATTCACGGACTTCATTTGGGTTGATGCGATGCTCATCGTATGTCTCCATCAGGTAAGAAAATGCGATCCGGAGCGTCTTGGCGCGCCTGCGGAAACGTCGTGGATATTTCGTTAAAGGGGCATGCCAAGCTGGCTGAGAACCGCGGGGTTTTCCAGCGTCGATATGTCCTGCGTGATCTCCTCGCCCTTCGCAAGCGAGCGCAACAGGCGCCGCATGATCTTGCCCGAACGCGTCTTCGGCAGGTTCTCGCCGAAGCGGATGTCCTTCGGCTTCGCGATCGGGCCGATCTCCTTCCCGACCCACGCGCGCAGTTCGTTTGCGATCCTCGTGCTCTCCTCGCCCTCCGGACGCGATTGCTTGAGCACGACGAACGCGACCACGGCTTGGCCCGTCGTATCGTCGGGACGGCCCACCACCGCCGCTTCCGCGACCAGCGGATTCGACACGAGCGCGGACTCGATCTCCATCGTGCCGAGCCGGTGGCCCGAGACGTTCAGCACGTCGTCGATGCGGCCCGTGATCGTGAAGTAGCCGGTGTCCTTGTCGCGCACGGCGCCGTCGCCCGCGAGATACAGCCTGCCACCGAGTTCCTTGGGGAAATAGCTCGTCTGATAGCGCTTCGGATCGCCCCAGACATTGCGCAGCATCGACGGCCACGGACGCTTCACGACGAGGATGCCGCCCTGCCCGTTCGGCACGTCCTGCCCGGTTTCATCGACGATCGCGGCCATGATGCCCGGCAGCGGCAGCGTGCACGAGCCGGGCACCAGCGGCGTCGCGCCCGGCAGCGGCGTGATCATGTGGCCGCCGGTCTCGGTCTGCCACCACGTATCGACGATCGGACACTTCCCGCCGCCACGTTCTCGTGATACCACATCCACGCTTCGGGATTGATCGGCTCGCCGACCGTGCCGAGGATGCGCAAGGTCGAGAGGTCGAAGCTCTTCGGATGCACCTTCGCATCCGCCTCCGATACCTTGATGAGCGAGCGGATCGCGGTCGGCGCCGTGTAGAAGACCGTGACCTTGTGCTTCGCGATCATCTCCCAGAAGCGGCCCGCGTTCGGATACGTCGGCACGCCTTCGAACATGACCTGCGTCGCGCCAATCGCGGGCGGGCCGTAGGTGATGTAGCTATGTCCGGTGATCCAGCCGATGTCGGCGGTACACCAGAAGACGTCGTCCGGCTTCATGCCGAACGTCCACTTCATGGTCTGCGCGGACCACAGCAGGATGCCGCCGGTGCTGTGCTGCACGCCCTTGGGCTTGCCCGTGGAACCGGACGTATAGAGGATGAAGAGCGGATGCTCGGCGCTGACCCACTCCGGCTCGCATTGGTCCGACTCGTTCTCGACGAGTTCGTGCATCCACTTGTCCCGGCCCTCGGTCCACGCGACCTTGCCGCCCGTCCTGCGATACACGATCACGTCCTTCACCGCCTCGCAGCCGCCAGCCGCGAGCGCTTCGTCGGCGATACTCTTGAGGGGTAGCGCCTTGCCGCCCCGCATCTGTTCGTCGGCGGTGATGAGCGCGACCGCGCCCACGTCGACCAGCCGTTCGTTGAGCGACTTCGATGAGAACCCGCCGAACACGACCGAATGCGTGGCGCCAATGCGCGCGCAAGCCTGCATCGCGACGACGCCTTCCACCGACATCGGCAGGTAGATCACCACGCGGTCGCCCTTCTTGACGCGCTGTAGCAGGTCCTGATAGATGACGTTGGTGACGGTGCCGTCGTCGGCTTCGTAGATGATCGCGTTTTTCGCGCCGTTGCCCGCTTCGACGTGGCGATCGATGCAGTTGTACGACGCGTTGAGCTCGCCGTCCTCGAACCAGGTGTAGAACGGCGCATTCGATTCGTCGAGCACCTTCGTGAAAGGCTTGTGCCAAGCGAGCGTTTCGCGCGCGAGACGCGCCCAGAAGCCTTCGTAATCGCGTTCGGCTTCCGCGGCCAGGGCTTTGTAGGCGTCCATGCCGGAGATCGTGGCATGGGCCGATGCTTGCCCGGATGGCGGGAAAGCGCGGCGTTCAATAAAGACAGATTCAATGGGTTTCATGTCGGATTTCCCGGACGGTAAGAGCTTCGAAAATGTGCGCGATCAGCAGACACACCCGCGCATCACGTGCAAGCCAAGCGACCCTATGTCAACGAGGGGACCAGAATGCCGAATGCTCGTCACGTTCGCCACTTCTGTTCGATGCTCGCCATCTCGATATAACAATCTGCTCATACGCGTCACGGCGTCTGATCTGGATCATCAAAATGAATCTATCGTCGAGTGTTCGACGCCTGACAGGATGACTGGCCGCGAGTGAGCTCTTCACGCAATGCCCGCAAGTCGTCGTGCATGCTGCAGATTTCTCCTTCCAGCCGCTTGATGTCCCGATGCATTTCGCGCCGGAGCAACTTCTCTTCCTCACCAACGAACATCGCCGCGATGTTGGCGAATACCAGCGACAACATTCCGTAGCCAAGCAGCACGACAAAAACAGCGAACACGCGCGAAGCGGGCGTTGTCGGCGCAACATCGCCGTATCCGACCGTGGCACTGCTCTCGAACGCAAGCCACAAGCCGTCCGCATAACTTTGCACACGCGGCTCGAGCCAGTAGAACCCTGCGCCCGCCACGCCGAGCACCGCAGCGCCGATGAGAAGGAGCACGAGCAACCGGTTCGGGACGAACAACATGCGCAAGGCGAGCACGATGCGCACCGCAACGACGCACATGAAACCCATTCGCGGCGGCCACTCCCACGCCGACCATGGCGTCGCCCCGCCCGCGATGCTCGCCGCCGCCCCCAGCAGGATCAACATGTCCAGCCAGTTGCGACCAAGGAGCCTTCGCGGATGCCGGCTCAGCCGCACAATCCAGGCATAGAGAATGGCAAAGCCAACAGCCACGACCAGATAAAGAAGCTGGCCTGCTCGATGGAACGCCGCCGGGCCGCCTACGAGTTCGAGATAGAAAGCCGGAATCGTGAGCAAACTGATGGCGAACAGCAACCAATGCATCCAGACCCAGGCTTTCGCTGCCCCTTGATCATCGTGTGCATCGACGCCACAGAAGCCGAAGTTGTGCAGCCATTTTTCCATTGCAGTCTGCGTGTAGTCCAGGGCGGCCGCGAGCGCGGCAGACGCAGCGCTTCTTGCGATTGTCTTCTGCGCGTCATGCGCCGTGTCGGGTAACGAGCACTTCTGCCGCCCTCACAAATCGATCGTAATGGTCCGCCCCGTGGTTTCGTTGACCTGGATCAGGAGAGTCCGTTTCCCGACGGACGCCACCGATGTTTGGATCGATACGTCGCGCAACGTGCTTGATGGACCCTGGGCGCACTGCTCGCCTTCCTTACGCCACCATCGAAACCCAGCAGGACGAGCGACTCGACAGCCACCAACCGGTTGCAAACGCAAATGATCGCGGCGCCTTGGCGACAATGCCGGGTTACCCGGACAAGACTACCGTCCCGCGGCCGACCGAATAATCCATTACGCCATGTAGGGATCGCCCTACAAGACTGGAGAACGGACTACTCCATTCTCAGGCCGCCCTGATTTAACTGTACGGACCCGTGACCCATACTGGAATCGTGGACCTCATCAACGACATCCCGCCGATGTCCAAGCCTGTAGGAGCAAGCGATGAACGGCAACTACATCTCCTTGCGAGCGCTCGTGGACAAGTGGCTCGCGCCCAGTCAGTCGAGGCCAGCCCGGGTAACGTGCATGGGACGCCTGATTGCGACGCACGGGCGCTATGTACGTCTCGAAGGTTGTACTTCAACCGGGACGCTCACCATCGTGTTCTTCCGGCACGACGATGGATCATGGTGTGTTTTCCCGCCCGCCCGGACGTCGCCCGCAATGTGCTCTCGGCTCTTCGCGCAATAAGTGCAATAAGTGCAAGCTTCCGGCTGTCGATCTCCGGCCACAGGGGCTCGTGAATGGCGGCTCGACCGGGCACCGGCGACCACTGAATGTAAGGGCAGTCTGGTAAGCCCGGTTGATGACAGACCGCCCCACGCCTGTGCATTCATTGATTTGAGTCAACTTGCACCTCCCGGAGGCGGTGTCTGATAGAGTTCTTCGCCTCAACGTATATCACCAGAACACCTAACTGCTACCGCAATGCTACGCGCGAAAGTATTGACATAGACTTGGAGCAATCACATGCGTTTGATACTGTTGGGCGCCCCCGGGTCCGGTAAGGGCACACAGGCGAACTTCATCAAGGAGAAGTTCGGGATTCCGCAAATTTCCACCGGCGACATGCTGCGCGGAGCCGTTAAGGCTGGCTCGGCGCTCGGCGTCGAAGCGAAGGGTTTCATGGATGCCGGCGAACTGGTACCGGACGACCTGATCATCAACCTCGTGAAGGAACGCCTGCGTGAGTCGGACTGCGTAAACGGCTATCTCTTCGACGGTTTCCCGCGTACATTGCCGCAGTCCGAAGCGATGAAACAAGTGGGTGTCGCGATCGAATACGTGCTGGAGATCGACGTCCCGTTCAACGAGATCATCGTGCGCATGAGCGGCCGGCGCGTTCACGCTGCACCGGGACGTACGTACCACGTCAGATTCAACCCACCGAAGGTCGAGAACGAGGACGACGTAACCGGTGAACCACTGATCCAACGTGATGACGACCAGGAAGCAACTGTCGAGAAGCGCCTCGACGTATACGTCGCGCAAACCCGGCCGCTGATCGAATACTACAATCAATGGGCGCGTAGCGACGATCCCTTGGCCAGAAGGAGGGCGCCACGGTATGCGGCCATTTCTGATCAGGGTAGCGTCGACGAATTTCGTGCGCGCGTGTTTGATGCGCTGAAATGAACGGTACTCGAGCTGAAGCAGGCCTCCGCCATCCGCCGCATTGCAATAGCTTTCACCGAGCAACGGACTCGCATGTTATCCGCCTACATATCTCATCCCGACTGCGTTAAACATGAAATGGGGCACATGCACCCCGAGTCACCCGAGCGCATCGGGGCCATTCACGACATGTTATTGATCAAGGGATTGATCGATTGCATGCAAACCTGTGAAGCGCCGCTCGCAACGGAACAACAACTCGCGCAAGCGCATTCGATTCCTTATATTCATAGCATCGCAAGCATGGCCCCGACTGAGGGTTACGTGCGAGTCGACCCCGACACCATGATGAATCCCTACACCTACCAGGCGGCGTTGCATGCCGCGGGCGCAGCGGTGCTGGCGACCGACCTGGTGATCGCGGGCAAAGCCAGCACCGCCTTTTGCAACGTGCGCCCGCCTGGGCACCATGCGGAATATGATGCGGCAGGCGGGTTCTGCTTTTTCAACAATGTCGCGGTGGGTATCCGCCACGCCCTGAACGTGTACGGCCTCGCACGCATCGCATTGATCGATTTCGATGTCCATCACGGCAACGGCAGCGAAGACATTTTCCATGCGGATGAACGGGTGCTGATCTGCTCGACTTTCGAGGACAAAATATATCCGTTTTCGGGCAACCAGCCTCGCGGCAAGAACATGGTGAACGTCGCGCTGCCGTCGCGCTCCGGCAGCGAAGCGTTCCGGGCTGCAGTGACCGAAAAATGGCTACCGGCACTGGAGACATTCAAGCCAGAAATGATTTTCATCTCGGCCGGTTTCGACGGCCACCGTGAAGACGACATGGGCAACCTCGGTTTGGTCGAAAATGACTATGCGTGGGTGACGCAACGCATCGTCGAGGTTGCGCGGCACCACGCCAACGGACGCATCGTGTCCTGCCTGGAAGGTGGCTACGAACTCTCACCGCTGGCACGCGCCGCTGCCGCGCACGTGAAGGTGCTGATCGGGGTCGACTGCTAACCATTGCTGAGCTCGGGCATGCGAACGCGCACCCTTTCTGACGCCGTTCGATCCTTACATTGATCAACCGTTTAGAAGAACGACACGGATCGCCAAAGCCCAACATAGATGCTCTTTGATTGACCAAAGTCAAATAAATCGCACCACACAGGCATAAAGTTTTTTCGAGATGCCGTTTCACGCCACACCGCTTCGGCACGACGGAAGCGCGTCGTCCGCACTCCGTTTCAAGCAACATCGCGCAGCATCCTCGGTCGCGCCAGTCATTCAGATACTGAAGGCTCCTGGCGTTGGCACGTCCACGCCGCCGCAAAGCACGTACGAACGACTTGAAGGAAGCCCATGGATACCCGTTCGAGGATCGTCCCGACTGAAAACGCCGCGCCGTCACAAGCGCCGTTCGCCTTACATTCCGTCGACGCCTTTCGCGCGCTCGACCATACGAAAGAAGCCGCCATTGGCCGCCTGACCGGCGGCTTGTCTCCGGCGGCGCTGTCGCTGGCAGTCGCCGACTGGCTGATCCATCTGTCGGCCGCGCCCGGAAAGCGGCTCCAGCTTGCCGCTCTCGCCGTCGCGAACGCCCGGCGAATCGGCGACTACATGCTTCGCAGCGCGTTGGGCGGCGCCGCGCCTGCGCTCACCGCACCCGCGCCCCAAGACCACCGGTTCCGTGCCGATGCCTGGCAGACGGAGCCCTATCGCCTGTGGCTCCAGACATTCCTGCTTACCGAACAATGGTGGCAGGCGGCCACGCACGATGTGCCGGGCACGACGAAACATGATGAAGACGTCGTCTGGTTCGGCGCGCGCCAGATGCTCGACGTCGCAGCACCGAGCAATTCGCCGTTCACCAACCCCGAGGTCGTGCAGCGCACGAACGCGACGCTCGGCGCGAACCTTCTGCAAGGCGCCCTTCATGCATTCGATGACGCTCGACGCCAGGCAGGCGGACAGCCTGCCGCCGGCATCGACGCGTTCAAGGTCGGCGTCGCCCTCGCCGCGACACCGGGCAAGGTCGTGTTTCGCAATCATCTGATCGAGCTCATCCAGTACAGCCCGACGACCGCCAAGGTCGTCGCGGAACCGGTGCTGATCGTGCCCGCGTGGATCATGAAGTACTACATCCTCGACCTTTCGCCGCACAACTCGCTGGTCCGTTTCATGGTCGCACAGGGCTATACGGTGTTCTGCATCTCATGGCGCAATGTTGGCGCCGAGGATCGCGAGTTGAGTCTCGAGGACTATCGGACACAGGGCGTCATGGCCGCGCTCGACGCCGTGACGGAGATCGTGCCCGGACACCGGGTCCATGCGACCGGGTATTGCCTCGGCGGCACGCTCTTGTCCATCGCCGCAGCGGCGATGGCGGGCGTCGGCGACGAACGGCTCGCCTCGGTATCGCTCTTCGCGGCGCAAACCGACTTCACGGAGCCGGGCGCGCTGCAACTGTTCATCGACGACAGCGAGGTCTATTTCGTCGAGAGCATGATGTGGTCGAAGGGTTATCTCGACGCCAGCCAGATGTCGGGGGCCTTCCAGATGCTGCAGTCGAACGATCTGATCTGGTCTCACGTCGTTCACGATTACATGCTCGGCGACGCGACGCCGATGTTCGACATGATGGCCTGGGATGCGGACTCCACGCGCATGCCGTACCGGATGCATTCCGAGTATCTGCGCCAGCTCTTCCTCGACAACGACCTGGCTGCGAGCCGTTATCGCGTCGACGGGCGGCCGGTTTCGCTGCGCAACATCCACGCGCCGATGTTCGTGGTCGGCACCGAGAGCGACCATATCGCACCGTGGCGCTCGGTCTACAAGATCCATTACGTCTCGCAAACCGACGTCACCTTCGTGCTGACGAGCGGCGGTCATAACGCGGGGATCGTCAGCGAACCGGGACATGCGAACCGGCATTTCAGGATCGAGCACGCGGCGGTGGACGACCTTCGTGTCGGCCCCGACGAATGGCTCGCCTCCGCCGCGCCGCAGGACGGTTCGTGGTGGACCGAATGGGCCCGCTGGTTCGACGCACGCTCGACGCCGGAACGCGTGGCACCGCCGCCCATGGGCCTGCCGCACCGCGAGCCTGCGGCACTGCCGGACGCGCCCGGCACCTACGTGCTTCAGCCCTGAGAGCGAGCCATGAACGACGACCTGCTGCTTCACAACCGCACGTTCGATGAACTCACGCTCGGCGAGTCGGCATCGCTCGTGCGCACTGCCGGGCTCGACGATATCCAGTTGTTCGCCGCGATGTCGGGCGACGTCAATCCCGCCCATGTCGACGCGGCGTTCGCCGCACACGATATGTTCGGCCATGTCGTTGTGCAAGGCATGTGGACGGCCGGGCTGATCTCGGCGCTGCTCGGCACGAGACTGCCGGGGCCCGGCACGATCTATCTCGACCAGGACCTGCAGTTCCGCCACCCGGTCGTGCCCGGCGATGTCGTCACGGCCACCGTGACCGTCAAGGAGAAGCGCGCGGACAAGCGGATCGTCCTGATGGATACGCGCTGCACCAATCAGCGCGGCGACATCGTGCTGACGGGCATGGCCACGGTGATTGCGCCGGCTGAACCGATCGTCTGGCCGAGGATGGCGCGGCCCGACGTATTGGTGCGCAGGCACGATCGCTACGACGCCTTCATGCGCGAAGCACGTGCGCTTCCCGCCCTGCGCACGGCGATCGTTCATCCATGCTCACCGGAGGCGATCAAGGCCGCCATCGAGGCACGCGACGAAGGCTTGCTCGATCCCGTGCTGATCGGCCCCGAAGCGAAGATTCGAGCGGCGGCAGAAGAAGCGCAGGTGAGCCTCGACGGCGTGAGCATCGAGGCGGTGGCGCACAGCCATGCGGCGGCCGCGCGTGCCGTGGCCATGGGCGCGGCGGGCAAGGTCGAGGCGCTGATGAAAGGCAGCCTGGAAACGCATGAACTGCTCGCGGCGGTCGTGGACCGTGGCTCGAACCTGCGGACCGAACGGCGCATCAGCCACGTCTACGCGATGGACGTGCCCGGCTATCCGAAACCGCTCTTCGTCACCGACGCCGCCGTGAACATTACGCCGTCGCTGGAGGAAAAGCGCGACATCTGCCAGAACACGATCGACCTGCTGCATGTGCTCGGCATCGAGCAACCGCGGCTTGCCGTGCTTGCCGCCGTGGAAACCGTCAATCCGCGCATGCCGACCACGCTCGACGCCGCGGCGCTCACGGTCATGGCTGCGCGCGGCCAGATTCGCGGCGCGCTCGTCGATGGCCCGCTCGCCTTCGACAATGCCATCAGCATGGCGGCGGCCAGGACCAAGGGCATCGTCTCGCCGGTGGCGGGCCAGGCGGACATCCTGCTCGTGCCCGACCTGGAGGCCGGGAATATGCTCACGAAGCAACTGATGTACTTCGGGGGCGCCGATGGTGCCGGCCTCGTGCTCGGCGCGCGCCTGCCGATCATCATGACGAGCCGCGCCGACAGCCTCCGCTCGCGGCTCGCTTCCGTCGCGCTGGCGAAGATCGTCGCCGCACGGACGCTGCGCGGCGCCGCATTGCCGTGAGCGCCCCGCTGCTGCTCACCTTCAATCCTGGATCGTCGACGGTCAAGATCGGCCTTTTCAATGTCACGGCCGATGGCGCCAGGCGCATCGGTCAGGGCACGATCGACTTCCAGCATGCCCCGCTGTTGCTGCATCTCGTCGGTGGCGACAAGACCCGCGAGATCCCCTTGCAGGCAAGCGTCACGGAAGACCTGCACGACGTGCTGGACGAAACGCTGAACTGGTTCGCGACGCACTTTTCGCTGACCGACCTCGTCGCCGTCGGGCATCGCGTGGTGCATGGCGGTGACGCGTTCGCCGGTCCGGTTGCGATCACAGACGCAACGCTTGCCGCCATCGTCGAACTCGTGCCGCTCGCACCGCTGCATCAGCCGCAAAGCGTACGGCTCATTCGCGCGATCCGGCACCTGCGGCCGCACCTGCTGCAATCGGCGTCGTTCGATACGGCCTTTCATCGCACGCAAACGGATCTCGTGCGGCGCTTCGCCCTGCCTCGCCGGTTCTTCGACAACGGCGTCAAGCGCTACGGCTTCCACGGACTCTCGTACCAGTTCATTGCTCGCGCGCTGGCGCGCCAGTCGCAGCGCTTGGCCGCGGGCAAAGTGATCGCCGCGCACCTGGGAAGCGGCGCGAGCCTGTGCGCGATGAGCGCGGGCTCAAGCCGCGACACCAGCATGGGCTTTTCGACCCTCGACGGCATTCCGATGGCCAACGGTTCCCAACCATTTTGCGAGGGCAACCAACTATGGCCGTTCCACGCTTTGTGATACATCTGGTTGTCGGTGCCCAGTGCGATTAGGTTGAGACGATTCCGCTCCCCAGAAACCGCTGCTGGAGAGCTTCTAAAACTGCCGCCGAGTGGCTCCCATTCACGCTGCGAAGGAAGCCAACAGGTGCCATTCCACGCTTTGTGATACATCTGGTTGTCGGTGCCTACGCCGAATATGTCAAGGCGGTTCGGTCCCCACGAAACGCAGGCGACCGAACTCTTTTTTCGACCGACCTGCGCGAGCACAGGGGTATGACCGCCTATCGCTGCTAAACCCGCAAAGCCAAGCAGCGATACACTGCCAATTTTTGTAAGCACCCGACGACGCAACGCTTTGTTAATAACCTGCATACGGCCTCCTTAATCATAGAGCTTCGTTTGATATCTAGTCCGCCATAAGCAAGCGCTGCTTAGTGCTGCTCCATAATCAGAGATATAGAGTCGGGACGGATTGACTTGAATCAAAAGGGTGAAGCCCAACGCCAGGAACGCGCTTCGTCGCGCGGTGCCTTGTCGGGTCAGCTACTAGGTCTGCGCGGTATGCCGCACCACTGCCTCTACCGAAACAGAGGGTCGGTGAAGAAAGCAACAGTCGCACCACGGGTTCCGGCCCGCGGACGCCGCGGCACTGGTCTCGCAACAAGAAGCGGGCCATAGCCCGCTTCGCACATTCAAGCCGCCGAAACTCCTGTGACAGCGCCCGCCGGTTCGTCTGCAACAGCCGGAGATGCCGGATCGAGGTTCTGCTCGGCGATCAGCAAGAACAGGCTCTTCGGATTTGGCAGGAACTCACCCTTGTTCGCCCCAGCGACGATCATCTTGGTCTTCTGCATGATCGTCACCGTGTTGCGGCCCATCGCGCGCGCAGCGCTCGGGGAATACGGCTTCGCAATCAGATTCTTGTGGAGGTTCCCGTTGTCGCCCGTCGTGATCTTCCCGTCGGCGGCGAGCACGTCGAGCGCACGCTCGAGGATCTCGTTCGGCTTCGCGGTCTTGCCCGAGAGGAAGTCGAGCAAGATGCTCGCACTATTCTTCACCTTCACGCTCATGGCGTCGATCACCGCGAGCGTCTCAACCTGCTTCGCTTTCAAGGCGTCACCTTCGAGGTCGGCGTCTGCGATCTCGAGGACGAGGACGAGGTAGTTCCCGAGATTCGTCCCCAGGCGCGCTTTGATGCGATCCGTCTTGTTCGCGTAGTGGACGCGCTGGCTGCGCGCTTTCGCGGCTGCTTCCGTAAGCGTCGCGCGAGGGGTCACGCGACGTGTACACACTTCTGCAGGCTTAAGCCAGACGTAGGCAGGAGTCGAACGTTCAGCCACGGAAACCGCACGCGGGTTCGGGATGCGGCCCGACCGGACGTGATCGGCGCGTCGACCGACGGTTGCCATCACGGATGGACCTGCGCAACCATTTGGAAATGTGCCATAACGGCATGGAGAAACCACGCGCAAATACCAAGGTGATTCGAGTGATGGCCAAATCGGGCTCTGACAGGTAGAAACGATCTCCGCTCAACGTTGGGATCGCGGACGTCACGGTGAAGAGACGCGCTACCTCCTCCCGTTCTTCCACGACGATGAGAAGGCAGTCGATGTGACGTCGAAGCAGTGAACGTCCGGGCGCGCGTTACCGCAACGGCTGGTCGCGACGCCGTCTAATATCGAAGCCTGGGAAAGCCCCACAGTTCTGGTGGTTCCCAGACGCCGCGTGCGCTGAAGTCCCATGTCGGCCCGTAGCTCGCCGACTTGGCAAGACCTGCGGCAGTCAAGCCACTCGTTGCGGGAAGCGTGTTACCCCGACCCACCGCTGTCACTGCGTCTCCAACATCCTTACGCCAGAAGACATCTGGTGCAATCGTGCCGACGTTGACGCCAGCGACGCCACCGAGCGGAGCGCCACTAAGAGTCGTGCTGGTATGGGCGTCGGTGACCGACTGCGAAAGGGAGCCAGAGTTCGAGCCGATCAAACCGCCGACAGTCCCGCCTGCGCTGATAGCCGGTAACATTACCTGGCCGACGGAGGCCGATTGCTCGATATGGCCGCGATTCTCGCCTGCGACGCCGCCGGCCGGCCCGTGCTCGCTCGTAACGTCGCCTCCAGCTGCAGCACGAATAACGATTCCCTCGTTGACGCCCACCGCACCGCCGGTCGCCGCACCGCCCGACACCGCGGTGTATTCACTCCTCGTTTTCGCGAGCACGCCGCGATTGATACCCACGATGCCCCCCGTAGCGGTGGTGCCTCCGCGCACGGTCCCGTAGGTGAAAACGTCGATTATCAGCCCGTCGTTGCGCCCCGCTATCATGCCTAGCGCGCCTTCGCTCGCCGTGGCCGAGCCGTCGGTCAAAGCAAAGTCACGGACCACCGCCCCCTCGCCGACCACGCCAAAGAGACCGGTAGTCGAACTGGAATTGGTATTGCGCGCGTCTATGCTTACAGAGAAGAGCCCGCCGCCGCCGTCGAACTGTCCGGCGAACGGATGCTCCGCACTACCGATGGGCGCTGGCAGCGCGCCACCGTTGAAAAAGCTCTTTACGCGATAGTTGCCAGCGAGGTTGTCGTAGATAGCGCTGAAGTCGGTGGGATCGTTGATCTGCATGTAGCCGGTGATTTGAGTCTTCAGCCCGCTCAGGTGTGCCGGTCGCCACGCCAGGTTGCTGTGCTGCACGCCGGGACCATATAAGCCGTTGCGGTCGTAATACATCTCAACGAGACCAGTGCTGCGACACCAGTCGAGCACGCCGTAGTTCGACACACTCCCGCCGTTGTTGGCTCCCAGAGCGTCAGCGGCAACGGTGAACTTTCCGCTACCTGCGTTGGCGACGGTCACGCCCGGTGAGAAAGTCACTGAATGCCGCGTGCGGAAGTAGAACGGCGCTGCGCCTGTCCAGCGCACATCGCCGCCCACGACGATGTCGCCCGTGCGCCGAGGCGGATACGCGTCCGCGGTATCGACCGTCACCGCCGTCCCGGAAGACAGACTGTGCGAAAGCGTTCGCCCCAACGCCGAATCGATGGTCAGCTCAGGTATGGTGATGTTCAACGAATCTGCGTGCAACGTGGCATCACCCATGCTCATGCGGTCGGCGGTGATGGCCACTTCGCTCGGCGGTCCCGTACCCTTGTCCGCGGTAATTGTCGCGCCGTTAGCCTGGACCCGCCCGGTCTGCGCGACGAGCCACACGTGCCCGCCACGCTCGGCAGTGCCAGTTGCATGGAGTTCCCTGTTGCGCCCTGCGAGCGCGAAAACATTGCCGTCGGCGGCTTCGATCGCGATCTGTGCCGCGCGGATGACGCCCGCGTTCAGCGCAGTGCCGCCACTGCCGAGCTCAATGTACGCTATGTAACCGAGTCGCTCGTAAAGCGGAATGAGCACCTTCTCTCCGACTGCCAGTTGCGCAAGACCCTTGTCCGCGCGCAGTTCGCCCGCGTTCACAACCTTGTTACTTGCGATCAGGAAGACGTCGCTGCCGGTCGACTCGATCTTCCCGAGATTGACGATCTTTCCGTCTGACTTTCCCGTTAGCGACACCTGGGGAAAATAGCGCATGAAGTCATCGTTCGTGACATTGAGCGTCGATGCCACGAAGCGCCCACCCGTCGTCACAACGCCGGTGCGTCCAACTACCACCCCGTGCGGATCGAGCAGATACACGTCGCCGACGCCGGTGAGTTTGCCGTCGATGGTGGCGACGCCCGGCCCAGTCACGCGGTTCAGCGTCGCGCCATTCGGGTTGTCGATGGATACCGCGTGCGCCTTGCCGATCACGAAGCTGTTCCAGTCGATGATGGCCGTCGGCGTGGTCTGTGTAATGGCGAGAGTCGTGCCATTGGTCGCCATCGAGCCTGCGCCCCCGACGAACCTTCCGCCGCTTGGAAGCGGGCCTGCGCCGAAGGCAGGCATGGTCATGCTGGCAAGCACGATCGCGGCCAGCGGCCTTGATTTTGGTCGATATTGCCGCACAAGCGAGCTGCTGACTGGCTGCGGCGCATGCTTCGAAAGGAGGTGCATCGAAAGAACGCGCATGACCGCCTCCCTGGCGCGCAGAGCGAGTCCGGTTGACGATGCGCCGCGCCACGTGCGATAGCAGATTGGGGCTTAAAACCGATTGCATCGCCGGTAAGGCAATGCTAGGTGCTCGCACGTCCCTTTTCAAGGACCGTGTCGTCTGAGTAGCAGTTGTTGTCTGCGCAGATGTTGCGCGCTCCCTTGCACGCAAAAAAAGTAGACGCACGTTTCTCTCAGCCGTGCCGGTTTGCGTTCTACGGATGATCGCATCCCGCCAGCAGTCGAAAGTCCAGCGTTTCGAACACCGTTTGGCTCTTTCCCCGTCTCAGTGCCTGCGACAGGGATTTGACGGGCATCGCCGCTAGGCAAGCAGTCTTCAGGGGTCGATCGAAACAGCGGAATGCCGCTCTTGTCGAACAAGCTAGCGCGGCGGCATAGGCCATGGCAGAACAAGCGAATAGCCTTCGCCATCCGCCCGGCTTGATTTCTCATGTGCGGGACCCGCGCAGGCGTCACGCGCATTCACGGGCGCGGCGTAACGATTGTGAACAACAGATTGAAGCTGTCAGTCAGTGATAGCAGTTCCGTAAGCTTGCCGCGATCGCCCGTCAATTTAGCGCGGCCAGCTTGCAATTCCTTGTCCAGATTTGACTCGTGCAACATGTTTATATACGCGGACCCCACGCTGAGCACCGGATTATGAAGCGCCGCAAAGCGGCGCACTGAAGCCGCACGGCGGCTCGACGGCGGAGCATCCACAAAGGCCGATAAGCAGTCTGCAAGTGCTCGGATGTTTCGGTATTTGCAAAGTCACCCGGACGTACCAACGCTTCGATCAATATTACTGGGAGCGCTTCTTTTCTCGTCCACCATCAACCCGTCAAACGCTTCCCGAGCGTCCCTCAATTCCTGCATCGCGGCGGCAAACCGCGCCAATTCAAGCGTGGCCGGAGTATGTGTGGCGCCGTCTGAAAAATGTGCATCAAGTGCAATCGAGGCAGCCTGCGCTTCACGCGCGGCATTCGCGACACGCTTAAGCGCCCTCGCCTCGCTTGATTTATTTTCGCTCTTCGTCATCGTGCGTCCGGGTCCTACCGCTCGAAGTCCTGTGAGGTAAGTTTAATCGCCTCGGTTGCCAAGCGACGGGCCTTGCGTTCAGCCATTGCGACGATCCTCTTTCTACCATCTGAAAACGCGTGAAGGAGGTGGGCCTCGTCAGCATGCCGTCCGAGCCAGAAGTGATCCTCGAGCGCCTTACGACTAATAGAACACTTGAGTCTTTTTCAATTATCTCGATCTCAAACCGGACGGCTTCTCCGCCGCGCGATACCGTCTCCAAGGTCTTTACGTTCGTATCCACTTCAAACCTGTGCGCTTTCTATAAAGATTGGCTGTTGGGTAAGCGCTAGCCCTGTAGGGCTTCGCTCCGCTGAATTGTTTTTTTCCAGACGCCCGTTCCGACTTTGCGCAACTATGCTGCCAACTCTTCATTTATTCTGCTGCTGGTTAGCCACCATCGATCCTCGACGAGATACGGCAGTCCGAAAGCACGAACCGACTCGTCGTTGAGGCGTACGTGTCGCCATTGAGGCGAGTTGCCCCCACGACTACCCCTCCAAGTTCACCTTGATGGGAGCGAGCGCAGTCACAATCTGTTGCAGTTCGTTGCTGAGCGGCTTGCAATATAGCGTCGGTCATCATCGTTAATGACCGTATCTTCCGCGTTGGTAGAGTGCAGATCGATTCCGCAATATTTCATCTTAGCTTCCTACACACGTGAACTGGCCGGTGCCGTCCAACTGTAGACGGAGATCCGCACGTTCGAGCCGTCGCACGAACGTGCGGATCTCGGAGGCCTTCCAATGATTATCAATTCACTGTTAGCGTTTTCCATGTAAAGTACTGTACATCCATACAGTCATTCACGCTATGTCCGCCCTGCCGAAACACGTCGAGTCGATCCACCCCGCGCTGTGGCGCGGGTCGCAGCTCGCGCGTGCCTATGGCAAGACGGTCGACACAGGCTACGCGGCCCTGTCGGCGGAGCTTCCAGGTGGCGGCTGGCCGCTCGGGTCGCTCGTCGAATTGCTGGTGCAGCAGCCCGGCGTGGGTGAGCTTCGCCTGTTGCGCCCGGCGCTCGCCGAACTCAGCCGCCGGCCGGTTGCGCTACTGCAAGCTGCCCAATTCGCTCGCGTTCTCCTATCTGGGATTGCCGCTAGACAAGCTGATCCAGTTGCGTGCGCCGAAGACCGCCGACGCGCTCTGGTGCGCCGAACAGGTGCTGCGGGCACGAAGTTGCGGCGCGTTGGTCTTCTGGCAGCAGCACATTCGCGCCGAGGCCCTGCGGCGGCTGCATCTCGCGGCGCAGGCGACGGAGACGCTTTTTCTCCTTGTCCGGCCGCTCGCCAGCGCAGCGGATGCGTCGCCGGCCACGTTGCGGCTCGCCGTGCGTTCGGCCGATGGCGGCATCGTCGTCGACGTCGTCAAGCGACGAGGACCGATACGAAACGAGACGCTCAGCGTCGCCCTCCAACCCTCACCGATTCTGCTCAGCCCTCATGGCCGTACTCGTCGCCATTCACCTGCCCCGGCTTTCGCTGGAGGTATTCCGTCCAAGGTGGTCGCCTAGGACGGCGAACGGCTGCGTCGTGCTGGACAAGGACAAGGTCGCCATCGCCGACGCGGTGGCTCGGGAGGCGGGCGTTTTGCTCGGTATGAAGCGCGGGGGCGTCGTGACGCTCGCGCCCGATGCGCTCGTCTACGACCGCGCGCCCGTGCGCGAGCAGGACATGCTGCGCGAGGTCGCGCTCGCCCTGATGCGTTTTTCGCCGATGGTGGCCGTCTGTGAAGAAGATACGGTCGTAGTCGATGTGTCGGCGAGCCTGCGTCTTTTCGGCGGCATCCTGCGGATCTGCCATCAGATCAGGCAGATCGTCGACGCCGTGGGCGTGAGCGTGCGCATGAGCGTCGCCCCGACCGGTCAGGGCGCCTGGATGCTCGCCAAGCGCGGGCATCGCCGCGTGCTCAAGATGCGTTCCCTTGAGCGTGAGCGGCTCGTCGTGCAGCTATGCGGCTGGCTGAGCGCGCAGCAACTCGCGCTCACACACGCGAGCGTGACGCTCGAACACGAACGCGGACGCGAGGCGATCGAGCCGACCACGATCGACCTGGCGCTCGCCGAGCCGACCTGGCACGAAGAACATCTCGTGCGGCTGTTGAAAGAGCGCTTGGGGCGCGTTGAACTTCCGGCGGCCGTCATCGCCGTGCGGCTCACCGCGACCAAGGTCCAGGCCGCCGAACCACCGACTGATACCCTCTTCCCGGACCCCGGCGGCTCGGCGGAGGACCACAATCGTCTGCTGGAACTGCTCGTCGCGCGTCTGGGACCGGAGAACGTCCTGCGCCCCGCGCCGACCTCGGACCATCGGCCGGAACACGCGAACCGCTGGGTATCGGTATCGGTATCGGTCCAGGATGCCGCCAGGCCCGAAGCGCCGCCTTGTGATCTGCCCCGCCCGACGTGGCTGCTCGAAACGCCGCTGCGTCTGATGGTCAAGAACCACCGGCCGTTCTACGGATCGACGCTGAAGCTCGTCTCGACGGGCGAGCGCATCGAGGCCGGCTGGTTCGACGGCGATCTGGCCGCGCGCGACTACTTCGTCGCTGAAGCCGCCGACAAAAGCTGCTACTGGATCTACCGGGAGCGCCCGAGCGCCACCTCGGACGAAGTGCGCTGGTTCCTGCACGGCCTCTTTGGATGACATGAGCCAAACGCCGTGGATTCGCCTTTCTCCGCCCTGCCCGCGTATGCGGAGCTCTTCGCCTTTTCCAACTTCAGCTTCCTGCATGGGGCGTCGCGCGGGGAAGAACTCGTCATGCGCGCGTCGCAGCTCGGCTACTCGGGTCTCGCCATCACTGACGAGTGTTCGCTCGCGGGCGTCGTCCGTGCTCATGTGCAGGCGAAGGAAGAGAAGCTGCCGCTCGTCATCGGGTCGTATTTCAAGCTGGTGCACGCCGACAAACGCCCCGCCTTCGGGCTGATTCTGCTGGCTCAGAACCGCGATGGCTACGGCAACCTGTCCGAGCTGATTACACTCGGCCGCATGCGGGCGGCGAAGGGCAGCTATCTGCTGACGCCGCAGGACATCGCGCGTCCGGAGAAGGCGTACGCGCACCTGCGCGGCATGCCGAACTGCCTCGCGATCCTCATTCCCGATTTCCCTGCGAACGAAGACGCGCTCGCCGCGCAACTCGACTGGATGAATGCGACCTTTCCGGCTCGGGCCTGGGTGGGACTGACCCTGCATCAGCGCGCGATGGACGATATCCATCGCGGCACGGTCGAACACCTTGCCTCCCGGCATCTGGTGCCAGTCGTCGCGACCGGCAACGTCGTCATGCATGTACGGTCGAGAAAGCCGCTGCAAGACACGATGACGGCCATTCGCCTCGGCAAACCTGTCGCGCAATGCGGCTACGATCTCGCGCCCAATGCCGAACAGCACCTGCGCTCGCGCTTGCGGCTCGCCAACCTGTATCCCGAGCACGCGCTGACCGAAACATTGAGCGTGCTGGAGCGCTGCACTTTTTCGCTCGACGAACTCAGGTACGAATATCCCGACGAACTCGTTCCGCCAGGCTTCACGCACGAGGCGTATCTGCGGCAGGAAACGTATGTCGGTGCGCATCGGCGCTTTCCGCACGGCATCCCGCACGCGGTGCAGGAGCAGGTCGAGCACGAACTGCAGTTGATCCGCGATCTCGGATACGAAGCGTATTTCCTGACGGTCTACGACATCGTGCGCTTCGCCCGCAGCCAGCACATCCTGTGTCAGGGACGTGGGTCCGCGGCGAATTCCGCCGTGTGCTATTGCCTCGGCGTGACCGAAGTCGATCCTTCGCGCGGCAGCATGCTGTTCGAGCGATTCATCAGCAAGGAACGCGGCGAGCCGCCCGATATCGACGTCGATTTCGAGCATCAGCGGCGCGAGGAGGTCATCCAATACATCTATCGAAAGTATGGACGCGACCGCGCGGCGATCGCGGCGGCGGTCTCCACGTATCGGCCTCGTGGCGCGCTGAGGGAAACGGGCAAGGCGCTGGGCGTCGACCCGCAGATCGTCGACCGAGTCGCGAAGAGCCATCAGTGGTTCGACAATTCGCAGGACCTGTTGCAACGCTTCGGCGAGTCGGGGCTGGACCCGGAGAACCCGTTGATTGTCGCCTGGGCGTCGCTTGCGGGGCAGATACTGAATTTCCCACGCCACCTGTCGCAGCATTCGGGCGGTTTCGTGATTAGTCGCGGCAAGCTCACGCGGCTCGTGCCCGTCGAGAACGCCGCGATGGCCGATCGCAGCGCCATCCAGTGGGACAAGGACGATCTCGAGGCGCTCGGGCTGCTCAAGATCGACGTGCTTGCGCTCGGCATGCTCTCGGCGATCCGTCGCACGCTCGACATCGTGTCCGAGCAGCGCGGCGAGCGCTTCGAGATGCAGGACATCCCCGCCGAGGACCCCGTCACCTACGAGATGATCTCGCAGGCGGATACGATCGGCGTGTTCCAGATCGAATCCCGTGCGCAGATGTCAATGCTGCCGCGGCTCCAGCCGAGGACCTTTTACGATCTCGTGATCGAAGTCGCGATCGTTCGACCGGGGCCGATTCAGGGTGGCGCAGTTCACCCCTATCTACGCCGCCGACAAGGATTCGAGCCTGTCACCTATCCCAGCGATGCGCTTGAGGCTGCGCTCGGGCGCACGTTGGGCGTGCCGATTTTCCAGGAGCAGGTGATGCAGGTCGCGATCCTCGCGGCGGGTTTCACACCGGGTGAAGCGGATCAACTCAGGCGTGCGATGGCCGCCTGGAAGCGCAAAGGCGGCTTGCAGAAGTACTACGACCGTATCGTCAACGGCATGCGCGAGCGTGGGTATAAACAGGACTTTGCGGAAGCCATCTTCGAACAGATCAAGGGCTTCGGCGAGTACGGCTTTCCGGAGAGTCACGCGGCGAGCTTCGCCCTGCTGGTGTATGCGAGCAGTTGGCTGAAATGTCACGAGCCGGCTGCATTTCTCGCCGCGATGCTCAATTCGCAGCCGATGGGCTTTTATTCGCCCTCGCAACTCGTCCAGGATGCGAAGCGGCACGGCGTGCAGGTGGCGCCCGTCGATGTGACGATCAGCGGCTGGGATTCCGTTCTCGAACGTCGTGAAGGAGAGGCGGCGGCCGTGCGGCTCGGCTTGTCCTTGCTCAGAGGGATGCGCGACGGCGCGGCGGAGCGGATCGAAGCCGCACGCGCGGTCAGGCCGTTCCTGAATGTCAGCGATCTCGCGCGGCGCGCGCAACTCGACCGGCATGATCTTCAGGTGCTGGCGAGCGCCAACGCGCTGGTCTCTCTCGCGGGCAATCGTCGTGAGGCGTTATGGCAGTCGGTCGCGGCCGTCCCCGACAAGGACATGCTGGTCGACGCCCGCCTGGAAGACGAGACACCGGTACTCGGCGCTCCGACTGAAGCGGAAGACATCGTCAGCGACTATAAGTCGACCGGACTCACGCTGGGGCGTCACCCGCTGGAGTTGCTTCGCCCGATCCTGCTCAAGCAGCGCCTGATCCCGGCATCGACGCTGCGAACGTATCCGAACGGCCGGCTGGCTCGCGGCTGCGGTCTCGTGACCGTCAGGCAGCGCCCCGGCACCGCCAAGGGCGTGATGTTCGTGACGCTCGAAGACGAGACGGGCAATGTGAACGTGATCGTCTGGCCGTCATTGCTCGAAAAGCAGCGCAAGGAAGCGCTTGGCGCATCGCTGCTCGCGGTCTATGGCACCTGGCAATGCGAAGGCGAAGTGCGCCACCTCGTCGCGCAACGGCTTGTCGACATGTCGCATTTGCTGGGCGGATTGACGACGGTCAGCCGGAACTTCTGCTGACAATCCCCAAGCACGGGATGGCCAGCAGATCGCTGGACTGCTCACGACCCTCCTGTACCGGCCAGCGCGGGAAGCCCGAGCGCCGGAGCCAGCGTCTTATAGTCCAGCAGAAAACGCGGATCGCCCGCTGCCTCGCGCGACATCCATTTGGTCAACTCCTGTCGGCATGACTCGGCTTCCATCCGAACGAAGCAGGTCGAGCGCTTCGGCATCATGCTGGCAGCCCAATAGAACTTGAAGAGCGTCTGCCGCTCGGAGGCATCCATTTCCAGGGCCTCCGGATCGTGACCTGAAAGCCACTGCTCGACCTTCACGCGCAGCGAAGCTTCCGATTCATTCGGTCCATACGAGAACATGTACGCGCCGCCCGCCTGTGCCGTCTGAAAATCATCAAGCACGATTGCTAGGACAAATCGCGCAGCCTGCGGGTTGATCTTGAAATCCGCTGCTTGAGCGCTGCCCGCTAACTGCGACCAAGCGACGGCGAAGCCAATTAATCTGCTGTTGATCCACTTAGACACAACCGGGCCGTAGGTTTCGTTAAAGACACATCTTCCCGTAGCTTACGCCCGGCAGGCGGATCTGCCGACTTTTTGTACGACTCCGCCGAGACCCTGTCGACAGGGACGAGGATCTAAGGCTGTGCTGAAGAAGCGGGGGTTTTCACGGGATCGTCGTTGCTGATTCCACGATGCGAGAATGGCGACGCGCTCGC
>NZ_FCNW02000052.1 GCF_001544475.1 Caballeronia humi
CGCGCGCACCGCATCGAGGTCGTGCTGCGCCTGGATATAACAGAAGGCGGTGGAGCGGTTCTCGCCGTTGGCACCGGAGAGCGTGTGCGGCACCGACAGGCGCTCGAGCGGCGCGAGGGTGAGTCGAGCGACGCCGCGTTCTGTCACGTTGGCAGCCTGCACCACCTCGACCAGGTCTGCCGCGAGCAGTGGCAGCCCGTCATGCTCTTCCGAGTCAACATCGGCCTCGACCGTTAGTTGCAGCGCCGCCTGCTGGCGCCGCAGCCAGCTGACGATCGCGCGTGCGCGGCCTGGCCCAATACGCGGAATCGAGCGCCACCAGCTGGCGCCGCGCCGATTACAGAACGCAACGAGCCCACCCAGCGTCGTGATGCCCTCGCCTTTCAGCCGCCGCGCGACGCGCGGACGCAACCAGGCGCCGATCGCGTGATCGGGGTGAGGTGCCGCCGCGGCCAGTTGCGCGGCTTCAGTCACCATCCGGAACGTGACGCCGGTCAGCTTCACTTGACCATGCTGCCTGATCGACCCACGCAGGTGATCGGCGAGCACCGTCGAGCCGTGGGCGAGCGCGAGCTGCACCAGGGTGTCGAGCATCTGGCTGAGATGCCGCTCCATCGCACCGGGCGTCGCCGCATGCGGGTCGGCGTCGGGATCGTAGTAGGTGCGCGCGATCACCGCGGGCGCGATGCGTTCCACATACGCGCGCAGCGCCGTGAAATCCTTTGTCGTGAAGCCGCGCTCAAGGGTCAGCTTCTCATCGGTGAGCTTTTCCGGGGGACGACCGGATGAAACACCGCGCGGGTCAGTCATCGCCACCCGCCTTGCCGTCCGATGGCTCGGGTGAGTCGGGTGACCCCGGCGACCGCGGCATGAACCCACGCAGCTCAGCGTGCGCCTGCGCCAGGAACACCTCGGGCCAGGTCCCGCACAGGATCTCGAACGGCACGCGCGCAGCGAGCAGCCGCGCGGCCAGTCGCACGTCCTCGGAGCGTTCGCCCCACGCCTCCCCAAACAACACGCGCTGCACCAGCACCACGGCACCGCATTCCGCGATGCAGTCGAGCACCGGCGCGAAGGACGGCTGTTCAAGCAGTGCCGGTCCATAGGTCTGGGCGAGCGCCGTCAGCACCGCGAGCTCGATGCGCGATGGCCGGACTGGCAGGATGGGCACCGCATCCTGGTGCGCCGCTAACCGTGCAATCGCCGCCCGTCGCTTGAGCGCAACCGCTTCATCCAGTTGCAGAACGACGCGCGCGACCTCCCGATCTGAAAATCCGTCTTCGCCTTGTGCCACGGACCGCTGCTCTCTGTTGTAAATGGGAATTCGAGGATTTTACCCCGCAAACGCCATCCCGATAATAGGATTTATCAGGCTTGACGAGCCGGACGCGGGTGACGGCTTTTGTCGCTCGAAACGCAGCTGGTGCAGCCTGCCGCCCTGCCCTATGCTGGTCTTTAGGCCCCATCGAGGAAAGGCAAGCCCGGGCCCGACGGCGGCCGAAATGAAGCCATGACACGCAGTGACTCCACGTTGTGGATTTACGTTCAGCCTGACGGACGGTGGTGCGGCCACTATGTCGACGCCTACCGCGCCTTCGACATCGCGCGAGACTGTGTCTCGCCGGAAGTGGTCGAAGCCGCTGTGGTCGACGGCCTGGGCGTGCGTCCGACGCGCATTGACGTCGAGCCGCTAGACATCGGCGAGCCGTCCAAGCAAAGCGACGCCCAGCCGCTGACTCTGGCGTATGAACAACGCATGCTGGCCACGGCGAATCGACACATCGGTGCGGCGCGTGCGCTCATCCGCGCGCTGGAGGACCGGCTGGCGACGCTCGCGCGCGACGGGCACGATACCGCGCGGGGAGACAGATTGTTGGGGTTTTCCGCGAAACGCTGCGGACGATGGTCGAACACCGCGCCAGCTCATCGTCGAACACATTGCGCGCCTTCTACCCGTCGGGACCAAGTTCAGGCGGGCGACGCATAACCGACGAATCCGCGCGGGTAAGCAGTCCTGTAGCCGCGAACCCAAGCCTGGGTACATCCCGGCTTTATTCCTCATCAAGGCTTGGCTGACCCGGGCAAAAGCTGATCGAGCCAGCGATCAGTTCCGGGCGCCCCCGCTAGCGTTCATCGACTCCACACGTCAACGTTCGTTGACACTTGAGGGATAGCCAATTTCCCCCGGCGCAACGGATGTACGCCATGAAATCCAAAATTTAGCTTTAGGACCAGTCGCGCTGTTGACACTTGAGGGATCGACATTGACATATGGGGGACTGGAAAGCTTCGTGGCACTCGCGTCACTAATGACTTTTGAGGGATTTCCGGTTATCGCTGGCGTCTTTCTCCGCTCAAACGAAGCCATAGCGACTACATCCCTGAACTTATCCACAGCGTCGGTGGATAAGCCTGTTGAAAACCCTCGGGTCATATTGACATTTGGGGGACAGAATCATGACAGATGAGGGACGCAATGTTTGACACTTGAGGGATCGACTATCGACATATGAGGGACATAGGTATTGACACATGAGGGATTTCCTCATATCGAAAACCTATGCCAAATCAATCCCTTACAAGCGTTTTGTGAGTGCGCTAACCCTGCTTTTAACCTTGTTTTTAACCCTATAAATTAACCATATCACTGCTGCAAGATTAAGCAGCCCCGCCAGCCGACTCAGTTCATATGCAAATGCATCGGTTACTTCTCAACTCCAGCACTTACCCCTTCCGCAGTCCACGGGTTGTGGACATGTCGCAAGCGACACCGTGTGCACAACCCATGGACGGCGAGGCCGCCCACAGGTTGCACACACTTGCCCACAACAGCCATAGTGCGCCGAGCGTCCAACCAGCTACGAATGAGATAGAAAAACCTAAAACACCCCGGCCACGCTTGGCTTTCGGCGATGACCCGCTGTCCTCTCTCCTATCTTCAAAGTCTCTAATCCTTGCATTCATGTCCTTGTTTCAGCCTTGCTGTCGATGACGTCCTGCCCCATCCCCCATCTGTCAATGAAAATGCACTTTCCATTGCTAGCCGCCCTCTTTTAGCGGCTAAAAATCCACCCAGCCGATCTAGCTGCGAAGTTTGTACGCCAAAAGAGGAAGCAGGCCCGTTCGCCGAATAAGGTGGGCAGGCCTTTTTTGATTTGTTTAGCTAAATTTAACTCGAATTATAGGTCTTTAAGGCCTATATTAAGTCTTAAGGGCCGGGCATTTCGCTCAGGTCCGCCACCGGAGAAATCTGATGAACACCCTAGCTATCTCGCGCATTGCCGACGCTGTTGTGCCGGAATCCGAACGCATAGCGTTCCTGCCGGCGTTCTTTGGTGAAAGCCTGATGCTGTACGGCGAGGCGCTCGTCTATAAGCGGATGGGCCGCCTGTCGCCTCAATACGTGGGTGGACTCTGGCAGTTTCACACCCTCTCGAACGGCGGCTATTACATGGCACCTACCCTGCCAGCGCGACTGCGCCTAGTTGTGGCCGGCAACGGCTTCGATGGTTTCATGTCGGCCGATGCGGCCGGTATCGTCGCAACGCTTTTTGCTTTGGGTCAGCTTTCCGCGACCGAATGCGAGCCCGATCGCTTCGGTGAGCTTTATCACGCGCTGCGTGAGTACGTGGACTGGCACTCGGAAGCTGGCTTTATCTGGCGCGCTATTGACTGATGAGGGATGGCCCCGACTATGACCCGGGGCCACTACCGGAGCGGCGAAGAATGGGCAAACAAGGACAAACGGCGTCGATGGATCGCGACCAGTACGCAGCGGAGCTGGCCGACGAACTGCCGACCGACGATGACGAGCTTCTAGCCATCGCGGCAGCGGCGATAGGCGAGCTTCACGCGGCCGTAATCGCTGGCGATTTGACTATGGCCGAGCAGGCGGCGCAGCGGTACGAGGCTTGTATCTGGAAATGGAACGGGGGAACGTTCTTCGGGAGTTCAGGCGACGAGACGGCGACCGGTAACGTGATCGGGCGGCATTGCCGAGCCGAGCCTTGCGCCGATGTGGGGTCAACGCGGAGCGTTCCTTGTCGTGGTCGACGGCGTTCGTGGAGTACCGGATAAACCGCGCTGGCCGACAGGTGGCCGCGGTCGATCCGAACTGCATTCAAAGCCTGTATCACATGGACGATCTTGAGCCTGTCGAGGGGGAGTCGGACAGTAAAATCGAATAATTCATAACGCGAGTCGCACCATGACCGAAACAACCATTAGGGTTGCCTGCTTGGGGCCCTACTCCGAAACTTGGGAGCGACCGACTGGCGAGGAAGTACGCGAAATTTTGCGGCGTGCTGGTTTGAGCGGCGCACAGGCCGCAAAGCTGGTGGGCGTGTCCGATAGCCGCCAAGTGCGTCGTTGGACCGGAGATAATGCACCCATCTCGTACTCGGCGTGGGCCATCCTTTGCGATTTCGCAGGGATCGAAAAAATCTGGATTGAACGCCAAACGTGATGCGGCAGGACCCAGCGGATTCAGGAAGGCGCAATGCAAACTGCCGTGAAGTCTTGCCACGGTGGCTAGGTGAGGGACGCCCCGGAGCGATCCGGGGCGTTTGACCCGAAGCTGGCACAGCGAGTCACAAGCAAGCGGAGAGCGAGCTTGCAGGCACAATTCAACCTGTAACGACGCCAAGGGTCAAGAAATGTCCAAGATCATCAAGTTTCCTACGATGGCCGAGCCGCCCAAAGCGCAGGCGGCTCCTGCGCCAAAGGCGCAGAGCGGCGGCGCTCTCGCGGGCATCGTAAAGGCCGTATGGGTTGTCACGGTCCTTGTGTGGCCGATCTTGCGTTGGATCGTTGCGCTCGATGTGGTGTTTCAGTTTGTGCGGATGCTTTGGTATTGGCATACGCCAGGCACGCATGCAGGGTGGCTGTTTCTGCTGCACTTCGGCGTGCTCGCTGCCCTTACCTATTTCGTGTCGCTATACAAACCAAAAGAGCTGCAATGCCGCTGACTAAACAACACAGGGAATTTTAGCGGCTAAAAAATGCTTGACCGCGCATATATGTTTAGCTAAACTCATATGATGATTTGGCGGCTGGCACCGCCATTTTTCAACCCTAGCGCGGAGAGCAATCTATGGGTGGATTCCATGAAGAAACGGCTAACGGAGGCGCAGTTTCAGGCTGCCATCCGGGATATGGACGTGGGCCAGCAAACCCTCGACATAGCCCGGGCGGTGCTAGTCGAGGGAGTGCCGCAAGCGACCTTCGTCTCATCGCTGAAGTTGACGAGGGGCGCCGTATCGCAGGCAGTGCATCGCGTGTGGGTGTCGCACGAGGAGCGGAGCGTTCCGGAGGGCTACGAGCGAGTAACCGCAGTACTCCCGGCGCATCAGGCGTTCATCGTAAAGAAGTGGGCAAACGAGGCAGCGAAAAAACGGAACCTCACAAATGAAGACTCTAGTCACGGCAATTCAGAAGGGCGGCCAAGGTAAGACGTTCGCAACGTGCCACTTGGCTTTCGACTTCCACGAGCGCGGTTTGCGTGTTGCTGTGGCAGACATGGATACCCAAGGCAATGCCTCGTACACCCTTGAGGGTCACGAGTCGGGCTTCGCAGCAAGCCGTTTGATTACTGGCAATCCGGACGAACTGCGCAAGCACTTTGGCGGGCGCGAGGACAACGGTCTCGTTCTGATTGAAGCCGACGCGCCGTTGGCAAACGTCGAGGGCAACATGAAGGCGGGCGAGGCGGCTGCCAAGCTGCGGGACAACATCGAGGCGCTGGCCGAGTTCTTCGACGTGCTGCTGATCGACACCCCGCCGTCTCTTGGAGTCATCATGACTGCGGCCGTTGTGACGAGTGACTACATGCTGTCGCCGGTGGAAATGGAGGCCTACAGCCTGCACGGCATGAAGAAGATGGTTGCTGTAATCGGCAACCTCCGCAAGCAGAACCCGAAGCTGCGCTTTCTCGGCATGGTTCCCAACAAGGTAGATGCGCGCAAACCGCGTCACGTGGGCAACCTGACCGACCTTCGCAATGCCTACCCGCAGCTTGTGACGCCCATCAGCATAGGTTCACGTGACAGCATCGCGGAGGCGCTGGGCGAGCAGATGCCCGTATGGAAGATCAAGAAAACGGCCGCACGCGTCGCCACCAAGGAAGTGCGAGCGCTCGCTCAATACGTGTTCGAAAAGATGGAGATTGCATGATGACCGCGACGGCCAAGAACGCCACGAAAAAGCAACAGGAAGGCCGCAAGGGCAACGGTTTGGGCCTGGACAGCATTGGCGACCTGTCGGGCTTGCTCGACACCCCCGCGGCCGCTGGTCACGCCAGCGCCGGCCCCATCGAGCTTCCCCTTGACCTGATTGACGAAGATCCGAATCAGCCGCGCACAGCCGACAATCCAGGCTTTTCGCACGAAAGCATCGCGGAGATTGGCGCGACGATCAAACAGCGCGGCGTCAAGTCGCCCATTTCGGTCAGGGAGAACCTGGAAATGGACGGGCGTTTCATCATCAACCACGGCGCACGGCGCTACCGTGGCTCGAAGTGGGCGGGCAAGGAGTCGATCCCAGCTTTTATCGACAACGACTACAACGAGGCCGATCAGGTTATCGAGAACCTGCAACGCAACGAGCTGACGCCGCGCGAGATTGCGGACTTCATCGGTCGCGAACTGGCGAAGGGCAAAAAGAAAAGCGACATTGCCAAGGAGCTCGGCAAGTCGCCGGCCTTCGTCACGCAGCACGTCACGCTGCTGGACCTGCCGGAGTCGATTGCCGGGGCGTTCAACGCTGACCGTGTGCGGGACGTGACCGTAGTGAACGAACTGGTAACGGCCTACAAGAAGAAGCCGCAGGCAGTTAATGCGTGGCTTGACGACGAAGAACAGGAAATCACGCGTGGGTCAGTGAAGCTGCTGCGCGAGTTTCTGGACGACAAGGCCCGCGATCCAAACACCGTGGACGCATTCAGCAGTAAGACCGATGCCGAAACCGAAGGCGAGCAGCAAGGTCCGACCGACGACAATTCGGGCGGCCAGGCGAAAGCTGCAAAGGAACCGGACCCGGACAAGCTCAAGAAGGCTATCTTGCAGGTTCGTCACGATGACCGGCCTGCCCGGTTGATCCTTACCAAGCGTCCCCCGATCGAGGGCTTTGCATGGATCAAGTACGACGACGACGGCCACGAGGTGGAGGCCAACTTGACCGAAGTGCAGCTTGTGGCACTGGTTGAGGGCTGACGCCGGCCGACCACTCCCGATAGCGGCCCCGCGCCAACCAAGCCCGCCCTCGAGCGGGTTTTTTTTCGCCTACGGCCTTGGAGGACGCGGAAGCGACTTGCCAAGGTAGAGAGAGGTACACGGTTTGCAAAACGTGTGGAGTCCCCGCAGGCAGTACGCGAGAAGAAGGCCCTCTGCGTGCCGCGAATTTGCGCGCCATGCAAACGCAGAGCAATGATCTGCTCGAAACGCGCAAAGCAAGCAATAGTTAAAGTGAGGGGAGGGCAGGGTAGAACAAAAATTGACTAATAAATCGAAAGTGTTCAGCTAAAATCTTTGTAGTATTTGCGCGACATTTATGCAATGAAGAAGCCACAGCGCAGCGCGACGGTGCCGTTATCCCATGCTTGTGTCATGGGTCAATCAACAGACCGCAACCTATGACGTTCAATCAGGGTGGCCGGAGGGAGTTAGAACAATGAGACACCGCGTACTCGTCATGAACGGTCAGAGAATTGTTCAGAACGAGCAGACCACAGGGGCATGGCAGACGGAGCACGTAGACAAAGCCGGCCAGCTTAAACCCGGCATTTACAACATTTACGCAGCGACGGCGGCCGACAAGGGAAAAGCGTACGAAGGTGTCATCGTCCACGCCGACAAACAGGCCATTTACCAGCAGATCGGCAAGCAATTTGTGAAGCACGAACGCGCAGATTTCGATAAAGTACCTGAACTCGGGAGCGCGAAAAGCATCACATATGACCAGCCTACCGGGCGCGCACAGGTGGCCGCCGCCTCTGAAAAGTTGGGTAAGAAACTCTCCCGATAGTTTTAGCCGCTAAAAACAGGAGCTATCGCATGAGTGCTGCCACTGATCGTCAACCCCAGCGCCTCACGGACATGCCCGGCTCGCGCCGCGCGTCCGATGTTCAGCGGCAGGCGGATGCCTTGCTTGAACAGACGGAGGAAGTGCAGGGCGAACAGCAGGCGGCGCTTGAAACCGCTCCCTTGGCGTCGGGATACAGCGTGGCACTTGCGGCGCAGATCGAGGCCAAGCAAGACCAAGCCGCTCGAATCGAGGACCGCCTAGAAGGCCTCATTGAGCGGCAAGAATCGCAGCTTATGCGGATCGAAGCCAGGCAACCGGGATTGCTTGCTCTGCCCGGCCAACGTGTTCGCTGGCAAGGCCAAATGCAGCAACAGCAGGCTCTCTTGCAGCGCCTACACACCCGGCTTGAAAGCGTTCGCGAAATCAAAGACGGCATGGGCGTACATGCGCCGCGCATCGAGGAGATGGCGACGCGGAAGCTCCGCGCGCAGCAGCCCGAGCTGGCCGAGGAATGGGACGAAATGCGCGAGGCGGCACGCCGTCACCAAGTGCATATGCGCAAGAAGGAGCAGGAACGCCGTCAGCAAATCGCGCGCGAGCGCACTGACGAGGGCGGTCAAGGCATCGGCCGTTCGCGTAGCCTCAACCTTTCTCAGACGCCACTTTGATGGTCGTTTGGTCCTGAAAAGGCTCACCAATCCAGACAGCAAAAAGCCCGGTCGCGCCCGGCTTTTTGCTGTCGGCGGGCAGTCGTTCAATGCCCTAGCGAGGCCCACGCAACCACGCCGGCTGCCAAAAGCGTGATCGCTGCGGCCGCCAGATTCCACATCGACAGACCGCGCGCGGCCTGGATCTGGCGACGCGCCCCGGCCAGCGCATCATCGACTTCCTTGCGGACCACAGCGGCGACGGCCACCGCGCCGTCATTCAAGGTTTTTGCCATCGCTTCCTTGCTGGCTGTCATCGCCGCGTTCAGAATCCGCTCGGCCTTTACCTTTGCGTCGCTGCCCCAGCGCGTCGCGATGCCTTCCAGTTCTTCCTTGTACTGTTCGAGCATCGCTTCCTGCGCACGCTGGCTGTCGAGCATCAGGCGATTGTTGATCGTCTGCAAGATCAGAATCGGGTCGTCGCGACTCACGGCGACGCCGTGTTTCGCGGCGATTTCCTTGATAAGTTCCTCTAGCTGGTCTGCTTCACCCATCACAGCACCGCCGCGTTGTCGAGCTGCGCGTAGATCTGATCGCGCACGAGCTTCAAACGCTGACGTGCCATGATCGTGCGTGACGGCAAGGCAATCGCCTGGTCAAACGTCAACCGCTCTTGCAGCATTTCGGTCAGGTCGCGGCCGTAGGTTTCTTCCTTGAGTGCCGGCACCTGAACGATGGCCGACACACGGTCTTTGTGTTCCTTGTAGGCCTTCATCTGCTCGAATCCCTTGCCCTCGTGTTCGACCGGCCCCCAGTACGGATTGAGCCACACGACAATCGCGGTCTCTGCAGGAAACTGCCGGGCGACCTGCGCGAAGCCGCTTATGGTGTCCACGAGCGACTGACCGCCCGTGATCGACGTGTGGACGATGAGCTGGTGTCCCATCTCGTGTAGCAGGGCCGGTACTTGGTTGCTGATGAGGTAATGCGAAAGCGGCACGAACGAGCTGGCCCCGTTGTCGATAATCACGTCATCCGTCGCCGGCGCGACCATTTCAACCAGCGCGTCAAAGTTGCGGGAGTTGATTTCGTCGCCTTCCATGATTTCGAGACGGCGCACGTTGAGGGACTGGAAGCCGGCGAATGTTGCGTTCACCGGGTCAGTATCGACGCAGAGCGGTCTCTGGCCCTTGTGGGCCTTGTACTGCGCCGTGTTCACGGCGATGAACGATTTGCCGACGCCGCCTTTGCCTTGCAGGGTGATGTGGATCTTCGCCATTACAGTAAGTCCTTCTTGTCGGGGTTCGGATTAAAGGTGAAGCCGGGGATGCGATCCGGCTTCTCCGTGGGAATTGCCTGCGCATCGCTGGGCGGTTTCGCAGCGTTACCGCCCCGCTGCGTTCGGCGCGATTGCTGCGTTGTCACTGCGGATGATTTCGCGCTTGCGGCCGGCGCGTGTTCCGGGGGTGCGTCCTCGGCGCGGGCCTTGATGTATCGCCTCGCGTGCGCGCGAAATGTCTCGTATGAAAACTTCACCACGCCGGTATCGCTCATGTGCTCCCAGATCGTTGTGAGGGCATATCCGGCTTCCAGCGCCTCTATGACCTTTTCCTTCACGGCAAGGAAGGCGACCGCTGCTTCATCGCGCCGGCGCCTCTTTGATGACCGGGTTTCGACCCATGATGCCAAGTCGTCGGTATAGCTTTTGGGCATTGTTTTTCGCTCGCCTCTCGTCTGTATTTCTCTGCATTTGTCGGCATCCAACCTGTAATTGCCCGGTGGATCGGCCCCGCATTCCTTCTTTCAGCCGTGCGTCTCTGCTTTCGTCGCATTATAGGCTTCGTTTCTGTATATCCGTCAATTTCTTTCCGATATACAGAAATTTACCGCGATGTTGCTGTAGACTTTCTTTGGCGTATGCAACGCCGTAAGGCGGGCAAGATAGGTGAAGTAGGACCACCGGCAAGCAGGTGTTCCTACTTCACTCCTCCCTTATTCGCGCCTTTGGCGCTCAACGGGAATCTTGCTCTGCGAGGCCAGCGGCTACCGCCGCCATAAGGGAGAAGCGATGCAAGCGAAGACGACGCGCAAGGGCAGCACGCCGATCAAGGTGTACTGCCTGCCCGACGAGCGGGCTGCCGTGCAAGCCAACGCCGATGCGGCCGGCTTGAGCCTTTCGACTTATCTGCTGCGCGTGGGTATGGGCTACGAGATTCAGGGCATCCTCGACCACGGCCGCGTGCATGATCTGGCGAAGGTCAATGGCGACCTCGGCCGCCTTGGCGGTCTGCTCAAACTCTGGTTGACGAACGACGCCCGCGTTGCCGATTTCACGCCGGCCACGATTCGCGCGTTGCTCGGGAAGATTGAGGCGACGCAAGACGAGCTGCGCAGGGTCATGACCGAGGTCGTACAGGGATGATTCTTTTAGCGGCTAAAACGGCAAGGGGGGATGTGTGATCGCGCGGCATATTCCCATGCGACAGGTCAGGAAAAGCAATTTCCGCGACCTCGTTCAATACATGACTGATCCGCAGAGCAAGCAAGAGCGGGTCGGGCAAACTTCAGTCACGAATTGTCATCAGGACGTGGCGCTCGATGCCGCTTTCGAAGTACAGGCGACGCAGGCACTCAATACGCGCACCGAAGCTGACAAGACCTATCACCTGCTGATTTCCTTCCCGCCCGGCGAGTCGCCGTCCGATGACGTGCTGCGCGACATTGAAACACGCCTCGTCGCCTCGCTCGGCTATGAAGACCATCAGCGCGTCAGTGCAGTCCACCACGACACCGACCACCTGCACATTCACATCGCGATCAACAAGATTCACCCGACGCGACACACGATCCACGAGCCGTATCGCGACTACCGCACCCTTGGCGAGATGGCCGCGAAGCTCGAAATCGAGCACGACTTGCAGCGCGTGAACCACACATCGCGCAAGGTTGCGTCCGAGAACCGGGCTGCCGACATGGAATATCACGCAGGCGTCGAAAGCCTGCTTGGGTGGATCAAGCGTGAGTGCGTGGACCAAATCAAGGTCGCACAGAGTTGGGCTGAACTGCACGCCGTTATGCAGCGCAATGGCCTCGATCTGCGCGAGCGTGGCAACGGGCT
This sequence comes from Caballeronia humi, assembly GCF_001544475.1. Taxonomy (GTDB): domain Bacteria; phylum Pseudomonadota; class Gammaproteobacteria; order Burkholderiales; family Burkholderiaceae; genus Caballeronia; species Caballeronia humi. The sequence continues at coordinate 11,785 of NZ_FCNW02000052.1, forward strand.
AGTGATCGTTGACGGTTCGGGCTTGGGTGTCAAAGCCAGCTCTGTTGCGCGCGAGCTGTCCAAAGCCAAGCTCGTATCCCGTCTTGGTGCCTTTGAGCCGCGTGCGACGCGCGGACCATCGCCGGCGATCATCGAAGCGCGCCGTGCGCAGGCCCCGCGCGTCGAGAAGGTCGGCCAGCGGCCGCCGCCGCGCAGCAGGTGGCGTACGCCCAGCCTCGACGCGGTTGGCGTGCTGCATATCAAGAGCGGCACGCGCTACGAGCAGCGGCCCGTCTACGCGAAGAAAGTCAGCACCGTGGAGCTTTACGCCCGGTACAAGGCCGAGCAGGAAAATCTTGGCGCAGCCCGCAACGGCGCGATGGCACGAGCGCGAGCGGAGCGCGACCGGAAGATCGAGGCCGCAAAGCGTACAGGTCGCCTCAAACGTGCGGCGATCAAGTTGATGCGTGGTGCGGGCGTCAACAAGAAGCTGCTGTATGCCCTCGTCGGTAAATCCTTGCAGGAGGGCATACAGAAGGCGAATGCCGACTTTCTGAAAGCCCGCGACACCGCCTATGCGACCCATCATCGTCGCGTGTGGGCCGACTGGTTGCAGGCGAAGGCCAAACAGGGCGACCAAGGGGCTCTTTCCGCGCTGCGCGCTCGCGAAGCCCGGCAGAGCCAGTCCCGCAACACCGTCGGCGGGTTTCAGGCCCGTCGAACAGGCCCGGTGCCGGGCCTCAAACCCGACAACATCACGAAGGCCGGAACGATCATCTATCGCGTCGGTTCGACCGCCATTCGTGACGATGGCGACCTGTTGAACGTCTCGCGCGGTGCCGGCGATCACGGCTTAGAGGCCGCGCTTCGCATGGCGATCTACCGCTATGGCGAGCGTATCGCCGTGAACGGCACCGATGACTTCAAGGAGCGCGCCGCGCAAGTCGCGGCCGCCGCACACCTCAGCGTGACGTTTGACGATGCCGCGCTCGAGAAACGCCGGCAGCAGCTTGCCAACGACGCGGTCGCACGCGAGAAGCACGCCGAATTTACTCCCGCGCAGGCCGCCCGCGCAGGCGCATTCCACGAGGACGCCTTGAGCGAGCGCGACGACGCTGCAAGCCGTTCGCCCATCTCAACCAAGAAGGAGCAAGCCCATGAGCAACGAGCCCAACCAGCAGCACGATCCGAACACGCCAGCGACGAACGAGGACGAGCAGATCGCGGCCGCGATGGCGTTGCTGCAAGAATCAGCGTCGGTCGAGGCCTCGGACGTCCCATCGGAATTGGAAGGCATGGAGCCAACGGGCGCACAGCCATTCGAGGCGCCCCAGGGGCCAACAAGCCCAACGTTGGACGCGTTGGAACCGCACCGCCGCCCGCAAGCACCCACCGTCTGCGAAACCTGTCCCAACTCGGTGTGGTTCAGCTCGCCGGAGGAAGTGAAGTGCTACTGCCGCGTCATGTATCTGACCGTGTGGGAGAGCGCGAAGCCCAACGTGATAACGGGCTGCGACGGGGTGCTCATCGGACAGGAGGAATAGCCGCGGCGACCCTCACGGCAGCCGACAAGTACATTGTCGAGCGAGAGTCCAAGCGCACTAAAGGATTCGATATACCGAAGCACCGGCGATATAATGAAAATGACGCGGGCGCGGTGAGGTTTGCCGGACTACGCCAAGTTGAGGGCGAATCGCTCGCCCTCTTGAGGCGTGATGAAGAAGTGGTTGTGCTGGCCGTCGATGCAGCTACAGCGCGCCGGATGAAACGGCTGTCCCTTGGCAATGACGTATCGCTCACCAACAAGGGCACCCTCAAGACGAAAGGAAGAAGCAGATGAGAGAGAAGCCGAACAATGCAGTCGGCCCGCAGGTTCGAGGGACGCGGGCCAAGAGGAACAAGCTGGTGCCGGTGCTTGCCCTTACCTCGATGGCAGCGGGCTTGCAGGCCGCCACGCAATACTTCGCGCACACGTTCAATTATCAGCCGACACTTGGCGCGAACTACAACCACCTGTATGTGCCTTGGTCAATCCTCTCGTGGTACGGCAAGTGGGGCGAGCAGTTTCATAGCTACTTCTTAGCAGCCGGCAGCATCGGCACGATGGTTGCCGCCGGCGGCCTTATTGGCACGGCAATCGTAAAGACGTTCGGGGCGAACTCGGCCAAAGCCAACGAGTATCTGCACGGTTCCGCGCGCTGGGCGAACAAGAAGGACATTGAAGGATCCGGGTTGCTTGGCAACGACGAAGGCGTGTACGTGGGCGCGTGGGAGGACAAGGACGGCACGCTTCACTATCTGCGACACAACGGCCCCGAGCACGTCTTGACCTACGCGCCAACCCGCTCTGGCAAGGGCGTCGGTCTCGTGGTGCCCACGTTGCTGTCGTGGCCGCACAGCACGGTCGTTACCGACCTCAAAGGCGAATTGTGGGCGATGACGTCCGGATGGCGTCAGAAGCACGCCAAGAACAAGGTCATTCGTCATGAGCCGGCCGCAATCGAAGGCGGGGCCGCATGGAATGCGCTCGATGAAATCCGTGTCGGCACGGAGCATGAAGTTGGCGACGTGCAGAACCTCGCCACGCTGATCGTTGACCCGGACGGCAAGGGGCTTGAATCCCACTGGCAGAAGACCTCGCAGGCCCTCATCGTGGGTGTCATCCTGCACGTTCTCTACAAGGCCAAAAACGAAGGCACGCCGGCATCGCTGCCGTGCGTTGACTCCATCATGTCCGATCCCAACCGCGACATAGGCGAGTTGTGGATGGAAATGACGCAGTACGGCCACGTCAACGGCGAGAACCATCCGGTCGTCGGTGCGGCCGCACGAGACATGATGGACCGCCCCGAAGAAGAGGCCGGTTCGGTCCTGTCTACGGCCAAGTCGTACCTCGCGCTCTATCGCGATCCGGTTGTGGCTCGCAACGTCAGCAGGTCCGACTTCCGCATCAAAGACCTGATGAACCACGACCATCCGGTGAGCCTGTACATCGTCACGCAGCCGAACGACAAGGCCCGTTTGCGCCCGCACGTTCGCATCATGCTCAACATGATCGTGCGCCTGCTGGCCGACAAGATGGAATTCGAGCGCGTGCATGCCGACATGCCTTGGTGGCGTCGAATGCTCGCCAAGCTAGGTTTCAAGCAAGTCGCGCACTCCTACGTGCGCTCGAAGAAGTCCTACAAGCATCGCCTGCTGGGCATGATCGACGAGTTTCCGAGCCTCGGAAAACTCGAAATCATTCAAGAATCGCTCGCGTTTCTCGCCGGCTACGGCATCAAGTTTTATCTGGTTTGCCAAGACTTGAACCAACTCAAATCGCGCGAAACCGGCTACGGCCCCGACGAAACCATCACATCTAACTGCCACGTTCAAAACGCCTATCCGCCGAACCGCGTCGAGACAGCCGAACACCTGTCAAAGCTGACGGGACAAACCACGGTAGTCAAAGAGCAGATCACCACGAGCGGCAAGCGCGCGAGCGCGATCCTCGGGCAAGTCTCGCGCACGATTCAGGAAGTGCAACGACCCTTGCTCACGGTGGATGAGTGCTTGCGGATGCCGGGGCCGAAGAAGGATGCCGAGGGGCAAATCACCGAGGCCGGCGACATGGTTGTGTATGTCGCGGGCTATCCCGCGATCTACGGGAAGCAGCCGCTCTACTTCCAAGACCCGATTTTCGCGGCGCGCGCTGCGGTGCCCGAGCCGCAAGCGAGCGAAAAACTACGCTTCGCGCACGAGCCGGCTGCAGGAGAGGCGATAACGATATGAACAGGGCCATCAAGCGCGTGATTGCATCGGTCGTTGTTGCCGGCGTTGGCTTCGTGGCTGCGGGCGGGACGATGTATGCGGCGGGTGCGCGCGTCAACACGAGCAAGAGCATTCCGCTCGGGCTGTACTGGACCAGCAGCGCGCCGATCACCAAAGGCGAATACGTCATCTTTTGCCCGCCACAGCGGACCGTGTTTGATGACGCGAGAGAACGCGGCTACATCGGTCCGGGTTTTTGCCCCGGCAATTACGGCTACATGATGAAGAAGGTTTTAGCCGCTAAAGGCGACACGGTTTCAGTGACGCCGCAGGGCGTCACCGTCAACGGTGGACTGCTACCGCACAGCAAGCCGTTGCGTGTTGATACGGCCGGCCGTCCACTGCCCTACATGAGCGATGAACGCTACACGCTGGGCGAATCCGAGCTGTTGCTGATGACCGACCGTAGCGAAACGTCATTCGACGCGCGCTACTTCGGACCCGTCAGCCGTGAACACGTGAAATCGGTGATCCGGCCGGTTTTCACTGGGTAAGAAAAACCAAAAAGTGAGGGCATAGCAATGCGTTTATTCATCGCTGAAAAGCCGTCCGTTGCCAAGGCCATCGCCGGCGAGCTTGGCACAACCGGGAAGGGCGACGGTTACATCGAGTGCGGTAACGACACAATCACATGGTGTTTCGGGCACATGCTTGAACAGGCCGACCCCGACGCCTACACCCCTGAAGACGTGCCGCGCAATCCCACCAGCGGAAAGAAGATCTGGCGTGTCGAGGAACTGCCGATCATTCCCGAATCTTGGATCATGCAACCTCGCGAGGACGCGAAAGCGCAGCTCGCGGTCGTCGGTCGGCTGCTTAAAAACGCGGCCGAAATCGTCAACGCGGGCGATCCCGACCGCGAAGGCCAGCTACTCGTTGACGAAGTTCTCGAACATTTCCACTGCAACAAGCCGGTGCGTCGCTTTTGGGTGCAAGCCCAAGATTCCGTTTCTGTGCAACGAGGACTTGCTGCGCTCAAAGACAACGTCGAGTTTCGCGGCTTCGCCGGCGCAGCGCAGGCGCGCGGTCGCGCCGACTGGCTGATCGGCATGAATTTCAGCCGGGCTTACACGCTGCGCGCGCAGCGCGGTGGCTCGCGCGCGCTGCTGACTATTGGCCGCGTGCAGACTCCGACGCTCGCTCTCGTGGTCGCGCGCGACCGGGAAATCGAGGCTTTCAAGCCGATCCCGTATCACACCATCCGAGCGGCCTTCAAACACGAAGGCGGTGTATTCCTCGCCGCGTGGCGTGCGCAGGAGGACCAGGCCGGCTTGGACCCCGAGGGGCGACTCACCGACACGGCCATCGCAAACAAGCTGGTCGAGTCCGTCAGCGGCCAGCCGGGGAAGGTCATCGAGTACAAGCAGGAGCCGAAGAAAAAGGCACAGCCGCGCGCCTATTCGCTGTCGGACATCACCCTCTTGGCGTCCAACAAATTCGGCTACAGCGCCACAGACGTGCTCGATGTGTGCCAGTCGCTCTATGAGATACACAAGCTCACCAGCTATCCGCGAACCGACTGCGCTTTCCTTCCCGAGTCGCAACACGCCGACGCGCCGCGCGTGCTCGACGCCATCAAGGACGCCTACCCGGACGTGGCTGGCTTGGTCGAGGGTGCCAATCCCAAGATCAAGTCAAAGACTTGGGATGACAGCAAGATCACCGCGCACCACGGCATTATCCCGACCATGCACAAGGGCAGCATCGCCGGCCTGTCCGAGCAGGAGCGCAATATCTATGACCTGATCGTGCGCGCGTATCTCGCGCAGTTCTATCCGCTGCACGAGTACCTTGCCACGAGCGTCGCGCTCGACGTTGCCGGCGAACGCTTTGAGGCAAGCGGCAAGGTCATCACGCGTAACGGCTGGCGAGACGTGTACGCCGAGGCCGACGAAGAAGCCGAGGCCGAGACGGATGGCGGCGAACAGGCCTTGCCGGGCATGACGAACGGCGACGCCGTGTCATGTGTAAAGGCCACGCGGGTAGATGCCAAGACCAAGGCCCCGAGCCGCTTCACCGAGGGCACGCTACAGCGTGCGATGGAGAACATTCACAAGTACGTGACCGACGCAGAGCACAAAAAGCTGCTGCGCGACGGTGACGGCATCGGCACTTCTGCCACGCGGGCGTCGATCATTTCCGAGCTGAAACGCCGGAACTTCCTTGAGGTGAACGGCAAGCAGATTATCAGCACGACTCTGGGGCGCAGCATGACCGACGCACTACCCGAAGTCGTAAAAAGCCCAGTCCTCACCGCCCTTTACGAACGCATGTTAAAGGCGATTGAGCTGGGTTCGTCAGACGTCGCCAGCTTCATCGAGAAGCAAGAGATTTTCGTTCGCGAACAGGTTGCCAAGGCGAACGACGGAACGGTGAAGATCGCCGGCGCGAAGGAAGCGCCGAAGATCTCCGAGACCCACAAGTGCATGGCGTGCGGCAAGGGCCTTGTCCGTCGCGCTGGCCAAAAGGCCGCCACATTCTTCTGGTCGTGCAGCGGCTATCCCACTTGCTCGCAGACGTATCCCGACGCCAAGGGCAAGCCCAACTACGCCATTCAACGCAAGGAGAAGTCAGCATGACTACCCCCGAGCTTCCCAACGACGAAACGAGTTTTGACGATGAAGCGAATTCGGCGGCCGCTCTCCGCGAGAAGCTGGCTGACGCCGAGACGCCGGGCTTTCAGGCCGAGTTCGATCCCGATGAAGCGGCCCGCGCCGGCGCGTTCGTAGAGGACGCATTGAGCGAGGCCGATGCGCTTGATACGGCCATCGATCTGATCGACGCGCAGAGTGACGACCAAGGGGACTAGCATATGGAACCGAAGAAGCCATTCTTTGAAGTCGTTGCGGAACGACTGATCGAGCAGCTCAAAGCCGGCACGGCACCGTGGCAAAGACCGTGGGAACCGGGCCAACCCGGCGCGTTCATTCCGATGAACCCGACCACGGGCAAGCGATACAAGGGCATCAATGCGATTCACCTGATGGGTCAAGGTCGCACCGATTCGCGCTGGCTCACCTACAAACAGGCGGTCGCTGTCGGCGCACAAGTGCGACGCGGCGAGAAAGGCACGCCGATCCAGTATTGGAAGTTCACCGAGGAAGAGCCCAAAACCGACGAACAGGGCGGCCCCGTTCTCGACGCGAAAGGCGAACCGGTCATGGAGGAAGTGAAGCTTGAGAGGCCGCGAGTATTCTTCGCGACCGTGTTCAATGCCGAGCAGATCGACGGTTTGCCGCCGCTGCAACGGAAGGAACAGACATGGGATGCCGTGGAGCGCGCGGAGCGCATCTTGCACGCGTCCGGCGCCGCTATCCATCACGGGGAGCACGACCGCGCGTTCTATCGGCCCGCGACCGACAGCATCCACTTGCCGCACAAGGGCCAGTTTCCGACCGCCGACAATTACTACGCGACGGCGCTGCACGAGCTGGGCCACTGGACCGGCCACTCGCACCGCCTGGACCGCGACTTGGCGCATCCCTTCGGGAGCGAAGGGTAAGGAGAGAACAACATGCAGTTCAAGAACCGAGCAAGCGCCGAGGGCGATACGAAGGTCTCCGTTCACAACGGCAGCCGCCTAATCGACCGGTATATGGAAGGCCAGTGGATGACGATGAAAACGCTCCCCGACTCCGGATTGCCGAGCGGCGTCTACCACCTGGCCGACGCCACGAAGGCCGCAAAGAACGTCCATCCTCAGACGTTCGGCGGCCAAGTCTTGCACGTCGATCAAAGCAGCGCCTACCAGCTTTCCAGCAAGGGCATCGTGCAGCACAACCTAGCCATTTTCCAGAAAGAGCCTACTGTCGGCCAGTGTTACGAGGTGTCGTACAGTCGAGGCGTTGGCACGGTCAAAGGCGAAGTCAGTCAGACCGAGGGCGCGAAGCTTGAAAGCCGTCGAGCGCACAGCCTCTAACGGAATCTCGTGAGTGACATGAACAAAGGCCGGGTAGTAACTCGGCCTTTGTTTTGCGGCCGAGACGGACCAACGCACCCGACTTCAACAGTGGAGACGTTTTGAGCATGAAAGTCGAACACCGGGAATGGACGATTGACTCACACCCCGAAAAGAAGGGCTTTCACTGGCACGCATGGGTCGAGGTGGAGCGCGGCCCTTGGGAGGACGAAGACCAAGGACAAATCTTCCTTTTTTCGATATCGGATACTTCGACACCGAGGCCGCGGCGTACGACAGAGCTATCGCTTGGGCGCGAGCATGGCTCGATAGCAATTTCTAACGAGCCTGCTTGGTCAGGTCAAAGTGGCCGGGCGTATCTGCCCATGAGTCGAATACGCGCCGCTGCCGTTCATCGACGTGACCGGCCTGATCGAGCGACAGCAAGCGAATGGTTGTCTTGCCCTTCGGGGCTTGCAGCATGTTCATGCCCAGTGCCAGTGCCACTTTCTCAGGGGAATCGAAATTAGATCGAAGCACGCGACGGACGCCAGATGCGATGAGGTCTGCAACCTGAACGCCCGAAAATGTCTCCGAGTCAACGTAGCGAAAGTCGTCGTTGACTAGTTTCCCGACGTTCACGCTGTTCGTAGCGGCCTCAGGAGCGTCCAACCCATAGGTTTCTTTCAGGTAATTCGGCTCCTTACCGGGTTCATACTCGAACCGCTTGAAGTGACGGTAATCTGCGCCTTCGAGAGAAATCATGGGCTCTCGCAGACCCTTGGACTGCAAAAGAGCGGGCAAGATTTTTCGGAACACTTTCTCGTACCGATTCGGGATTCGATCTTTCTGATCAACGCGCCATCGAAAGTTCGCCAAGGCGACCGGTTCTCGTTGGACGTAGTACAAGGGTGCATACTGCAAAACCGTGTACACAAGTTCGACCTGTAGAACGAGCTGTGTGTAGAGTTGTAGTGGCAACGCGCTGATTTCGTTCGCAAGGTCCGAGACTGCGCGCCGGCCGTCCTCATAGATCATTTTGTCGATGTGCTCGACAATCTTGCGGGTCTGCATCTGCTGATGAAATTCTATTTGCTCGCGACGATGCAGGCTCACATCGACGGCGACGGCAAATGCCATCCCCCCAACTTGCTCAGGTCGGTCAAGAACGTGATGTAGGCTGCTTCGTCGGGAATAGCTCCGAGCTTCACTTCTCGCCCTGCACCGTACTTAAAGCGCAGTTGCGATACAAGGGTCTCCAAAGAACGACGCTTCGATTCTGGCAGAACGAAGACCGCGATTGCGCACCACGCGTTCTCGTTGTCGGTGAACGAGGACGTTCCCGACTCGTCAACAAATATAAACATGGATCAGTAACCAGCGGAGCGCTCGTCGACGGACTCATAGCTTAACCTATGGGAGTTCGCCGCCGTTGAGGATTGAGGTAGGCTCAGGATTCGGACGAAAACGTACGATAGCCGCGCTGCACATGACAATATCCGGTGGCCAGACGCAGCCCTTGCATTGCCGAGGGAAGCCGGTCAATGGTGGACGGCAGCGAAAAACGAAAGGAACCCGGTCTCATGGAACTTGCGCGCATGACAATCTGGAGCTTTCCCTTGACCGGTGGCAGGAATGCACTGGCATCTGCACCAGATGGAAGCCCACTACCATGAGCCGGACGGGTTCCGCTATTCCCTCAATTCCTTCATCCGGGCCGTCAAGGAAGTGCCGCTGAAACTGCACAACGATTTGACGGCGTGATCCTGAAGTGAGGGCCAAAATCAAGCCGCTCCAGGAGGCGGTTTCGGGGAATGACCTGTTCCAGAAGCTCGGGAAACAGCGCGACTTTATCGTTCACCACGGGGCGCTGAATCTGAACAGCCGCGGCAAGATCGGCACGACCGAGGGCGCGAAGATCAAATTCACGTTTCCCTTCGCAGTGCATCCTTGGGAATCGTCCGATGAAGCCTATGAACGGTACAAGGCAATCTGCCAGACCAGAAAAATGACGCGCGGTCTTGGGCCGGATTGCGATTCCGCGCCGGCGCTCTGGCGCACCTGGCTGGCCGGGTGCAGCGTCAGCCAGGTCAAGCGAGTGTGGGCGATGCGCGAGAGCACCGCAATAAAAACTTCCTTCAGTGAAAGGAGCCGTCATCAGATGATCGAGCGAGCTGCACATCAGGCTTTCGTATACGGCTTCATCGCTGATCGGCTGGCCGTCGAGTGCTTTAGACATATCGACGGCAATCGCGGCTTTGAGGGCATCCGCCTTGGCATTCCAAACGTCCGTGATGAATCAGATCCTCTATCAAAGTGAAGAACAGGTAGCCCGCGTGACTCATCGGTATGCGAATGATCCACAGGGCTGTCAGATGCGCCGGGTAGTAGGCGTAAAACGCCCACTTCCAGCGCGTGCAGCGCACATCGATGCGCGTGGCGGCTGCAATCACCGGTAGCGCGGCGAGTGCCCAGAAGTCGCGGTTGATAAAAGCCAACGACGCACAGGCCAGAACGGCGACTAACAGCGCCGTCGCCGTGGGGCGTTTCGCGTAGAACCACAGGGCAACGCCCATGAGGATCGCGGGCCACCAAAATTCGACCGAGCTGCCGCCGAGCAGCGCGACAGCGCACGCTGCGACCCTGTTGGCCTTGCCGCCGCGCTCGAGAAAGAACAACGTGGCCGTCAGGACCACCAGCGTGAACAGGATGTTGAGCGGCCACCACCCGGCCAGCAGACCGCTCAAGGCAATGAAGGCCGGCGTCGCAAGCGCGCCAAACACCGCGAGGCGGCCTATCGTGCGCGGATATACGCCGCGCACGAGCGTACCCGGCCGGGCAAGGTTGAACGCCAGGACGGAAACGAAGATAGGCATGACGGCGCGGCCGGCATCGAACACCAACGGCACCGAATCGTTGAGCAGGTACTTGTTGACGTGATCGCCCGTCATCAGCAGCAGGCCGAGCCACTTCAACGCTTCGAGCGTGCCGTCTGCAATATGCAGTCGCGGCAGCGAAAGCCGTTCGGCAGTGACCGTTGCGACAGTAACCGTGTTTTTCTTGTTCATGCAATCTAGCCGCTAAATTTAGGAATGCGGATGGGTTCAAGGCTCACGAGCGAGGGTGGTTCCATTGGCCCCCCCTTGCTTGTGTGTAGCCGGCGCGAACACGGCCGCCAAGGCGGCCGCTGCGGCGGCGTTGTAGTGGCGAACCGGCATCGATGCCTTGACGACCTGTACGGGCTGCGCAGGAGCCGCTACAGCGGGCTTAGCCGTTGCCCCCTGCCCTGTCCTTGGCGTCGCATCTTCGGCCGCTACGGCGGCCACAACAGGTTTGCGCGGCTGCGTGGCGTCGAACGTTGGAAAGCGCACGACCAGCCACTTTTCCCACTTGCCAGCACGCTTCATGAGGGACGCGCGGTAGACGGCGTTGTACTGTGGCGTGCGCGAGTGGTAATTCGCGGCTCGCGTCCAGATGTCGCCCTGATCGTTGCGTAAGTGACCGCGCAAGCGCCACGCGGCCAGATCGTAGGAGTAGCACCCGCCTTGTGCTACGTCTTGGGCTGTGATCCCGTACTTGCGCAGCTGCGCCAGATAGACCGTATTGAACTGCATCGGCCCCACGTCTCGAGTGCCGTTCGTGTTCTCGACCCACTGGCCGGGCTTGCCGGCCTCTTGTTCGGCCACTGCAAGCACGATGTTCGCGGGAACCTCGTACTTGACGGCGGCCGTGATTGAGCAGACGACGCGCTCTTGCATTTGCGGAGGAAGGTCGACGAACGGCATCGTTACTGCCCGCCTATCGAATCATCGACCCAATGACCGCCATCGGTCGGATCGCCCACGTATCGAACGCCAAGAAGGTACGTGTACTGGCTGTTCGCGTAGGCCGAGCAGTTCGCGGGCTTGGCATTGCTGACGACAACAACGTTCTTCACATAGCAGCCGCTGCCGTCATCGAGTTGGGTCCAAGAATCGTCGGGCGGCGTCCATCCGCTGTTGCGGTTCCACCAAGCATTGCCCCCGGTTTGCCAGCCGTCTTGCGGGCAAATTTTCGTCTGTGCGACGGTGCGGTTGTTCGCGTTCAGATACGCGGCATCGCAACGGCCTGCGCCGTTCGCGATGTTATCGACAATCTGTGGCATATTGGCCGAGGACGTGTCTTGGGCGGTCGGGCACTGGTTCAGGAAGTTGCGCCGACCCTTGACGGTGTCGCTCCAGTACTTGTAGTTAATTCCGAAATACCGGTTCAGCGCCGGGCCGCACTCGCCGGGCCTCGTGCCCGACGACAGACAAAGGATTGCCTCGCAGGCCAGCTTCGGATCGCCCGTCAACTCCTGCCCCTGTTGTGCGAACACGGAGGTAGAACCGACGAGCGACCCGGCCACGACGCTCACTAGCGAAAGAAATTTGAGCTTGTTTTTCATAACTACACTCCTTTGTCGTTACGCCGACTTCGCTTGACCTTTGTTGACGAACGTGGCCACCTCGTCATTCGTAGAGGCCGATTCAGTGCCCGCCTGCGTCGCGCCTGCAAGGCTGTCACCGTCAAAGCTGTCTCGCGCGGATGCCGCGCCAGATGCCGCTTGCTGGACGCTACCGGTATCGGCGCTGCCGGCGTCCGATCCCGATGCACTCATGCTGTTGCGGATTGCGGAAGCCACCTTTCCGCCCGTGGTACTTGCGATACGGTCGCTCGCGGATGCGGCCATGCTGCCAACCTTGTCTGTGGCAACCTGCCCAACGCCCTTGGCGAGGTTCGATCCCATGTCAGCCGCAAACCGGCCCGCCGTACCCATCGCAGACATGAACCCAGTACTGCCACCGGACGAAGCGCCGCCGCCCGAACCACCAAGCGAGCCAGATCCACTACTGCCACCCGAGCCGCCCGAGAACATGCCGCTGCCGCTCGACATGTTTTGCTGCGCGGATTGGAACGCGGCCTTGAGAGCCGACGCCCCACCCGCCGCGCTCGACGCGCCGGCCATCACAGCAGCGCCGGCCGTCGCTGCAGCGGCGGCTGCGGCTGCCCCAGCGCCGAGCGCGGCACCCGCGCCCAAGCTGCCAATGCCAGCCGATGAGCCGCCACCGCCGACGATGCTGGCGAACTGCGGCGGAACCTTGTTCACCAGCACAAGCAGGACGATGGAGGCCACAAGCATCACAAGGAGCGCCTTCATCGTGATCGCGCCGCTCGACGTCGCCGCGTAATACTGGTCGATGAACGACTTGCCGATCCCAACGATCAAGATCATCGCGAACAGCTGCATCCCGATGCCGAGCACTGTCTTGTAGTAGCTGATCGCGATGTCGGAGGTCCATCGGCCGCCCCCGAAGCCGAGCAGGAACACCGCGCCGTAAGACAGCAGCCATCCCGACACCAACAACAGCAGCATGTTCACGCCCACCAGCGCGAGCACTACGAGGATCACGGCGGCGATGATGATGCCGACGCCAGAGTTGACGGGCGACCAGATCGAGGACTGGTCAACGACCTTGGAAGCGATGTCAAAGCCGATATCGGCAATGCTGGATGGCGCAAGCGCGTTCCCCAAACCGGTCGCGTCTGCTGCGATTTGCCGCAACGAATTGATGATGGCCGTCGAGATCGCCGGGCCGTTGGTCAGAATCCACCAGAAGAAGCCCGTTACCGCCAGAAACCGGATCGTCTCAGCCAGGAACTCCTGAATGTCGGCCTTGCGCAAGGCCATCATTCCGTAGGTCCACACCATGCTCAGCAGGACAAGACCCCAAAACAGCCAGCTCGCGTAGCTGACCATCTTTGCGGACCACGTATTTGCGACCTGATAGAAGCGGTTGAGGATGTTGTCCAGCAAGCCGGCACTGTCCACCGGCGTTTGCGCGTGCGCCTGCACGGCAACCAGCAACAGCGCCAATGCCAGCACTGGCGATACGGGTAGCTTCTTCATAGATTCACCATTTCTGCGGCTTGCTGGGCGTGTAGCTGCCCGAAAGCGCCTGTGCGTCGCCGGCGCTGCGGCAGTTCTCGTCTTTCGTCACAAGGTCCGGGTCAGCCCTGCACTTTTCGAGCACGGCATTCCGCTCGTCCTCGTGCTGCTTGTAGTAATCGACGGAATGCGAAGGCTTGCCACACGACGCGAGCAGCAAGCTTCCCAAACACACACAGCCAATCGCAATAGCTCGTTTCATTAATCCCCCTTGCTGTTACCAGTTTTGAGCCGGGCTTTTCGTGTAGCTGCCCGAGCGGAATGTTTGATCGGCGGCCGCCGTCAGTGCGGCCTTGTCTGCCTCATTAGATGCGCGAGTGGCTGCCGCTGCGGCCTGCGCGGACAACATGCCCCGGATTTGCAGGAGCTGGTTCGTTTGCGCGCTGGCGAGCTGATTAGCCGCCTGCAATGCCTGCATTTGCCCCTGCGCAGTGGTCGCCTGCGATTGCAGGTTTTGAAGCGTCGCGGCGTCGCTGGTGAGTGTTCGCTGTTGCTGATCTACGCTTTTCAAGACGGCGTCGTTCGCACGCTTCACGGCGGTAGAGTTGTTGGCCTGCGCATCCTGCACGGCCTGCAACTGCGACGACGAGCAACCCACAGCCGTGAAGCATGGCGAACTGCGGTAATAGCCCACGTCCTGATAGCGCGACAGATACGCGTCGATGCTGCCCGCTTGGTTCTTGTAGTAGCTCAGCGTGTCTTGCGCCGCCATGAGCTTGTTCATTACTTGGCTGGCTTGGTCCCAAATGTAGGCGGCCGGCGCGACCGTGTTTTGCAGCATGTTTTGATACTGCTGCAACTGCGTCTGATATTGCTGGATCTGCTTCTCGACGGCCGCGACCTGCTGAACCGCAGTGATGATGTTTTGCGTGAGGTTGCTGCCGTCGATGACTGGGATGCCGGCTCGCGCCGGCTGCGAAACACCCGCGAACAGAACCACCGCGATGGCAGCGACTTTAGCGGCTAAAGCGTTTTTCCAGAACGTCCTCATGGTCAGTCTCCTTGGCGTCAATAATCAAATGACTTATACGGCTTCGTGAAATCGAGGTCTTTCACGACGATGATGTTGAAGCGATACCCCGGCCGGATTTCGATGGTCGGCGCGATGTTCAGATTCTTGGAAATCATCTGCGCGGTCACGTTGCCGAGCTGCTGGCCGAGGGCTTGGCTTAGCTCACTACCAACGGTCGGCTGGCTGTAGTAGCCGCTGTTACTGCTGTCGCGATCCGTCGCGTAGGATGCGGCGGCCGTCACGCCCGACATGAGCAGCGCCGACGCGAAGATACGCACGTAGTGGTTGTTGATCTGATCGCGGAAGCCCGCGTATCCCGCCCCATCCGCCCCCGGCATCGCGCTAATGTCGAGCGCCTTGCCATCGGGGAACACGAGACGTTGCCACGCGATGAGGACTGCGCTTTGACCATAGGCCACGTTGCTGTTGTACGTGCCAACGAGGCGCGTGCCCTGCGGGATGAGCAGATATTTACCCGTTGCGGTGTCGTACACGTCTTGGGCCACTTGACCCATGATTTGGCCCGGCAGATCGGAATTCACCCCGCTAATCATTACGCCGGGAATGACGCCGCCAGCGCGAATCTCAAAGCGGGAACGCGGAGCTTGCATGTCTTGATCGAGCTTCCAGCGGTCGTTTTGCCCGGTGTTCGAAAACTGCGACATATCCTTATTGCTGGCCGACGCCGGGGCTTGCAGCAATTGCGGGCCGCTGTCGGAGCTGCCGTAGTTGCCGCCGCCGACACCGCCCCCGCCCCCACCTAGGCCTGCGCGAATCCGCGTCAGTTGCGCCTGATAGGCACCTGTCGGATCGCCACCTGCTGCGTTCGCGTCCATCTGTCGGCGCACATTGGCAATCTGCGCAAGCATTTCTTCGCGCGATTGCGGCGCGGCCGTTGAAGTCCGCGCGGCTCCCGAAGGCCCGCCCGAGCCAACGTCATAGGGCAATGCGATCTTGGTTTTGGCCTTAACCGCTTCTTGGAACTGCTGCATCTTCGCCATGCGAATTTGTTGTTCGTCAGGATCGACAGGGGCTGGTGCGCCGTTCGCCTGACGCGGCGGCATAGGCGGTGCGTCAGGGTTGTTGACGGGCGCGATCGGAACCGCAGTCGTTGCACTCGTTTGGGGAGGCATTGCCGGCGCGGTGGGCGGGATCAGTCCCGCGCCGTGGCCTCCCACGACGTCATTCGCCATCGCGCTCGTGTCGATGTTCTTCTTCGACACTTGAGTCGTGTCCGGTTGAACCGCTGCGGCGTTGTTAGCCCGCTTGACGGCCACCATTGCAATCAGCAACACAAACACGCCCAAGGCCACACTTGCGATGATGAGCGGTAGATTATTGACCCGACGAACGCCGCTTTTCGGCTTGGAGCCGGGCGAAGCGTCAGGCGACATTTGATCGATCTCAGCCATTCCCGTTACTCCTTTCGAACCCATGCACCGGCCGGAAACAGCTTGCCGTTCGTGGCGACCACGAACGCGCGGCTGATCGACTGCGGACCTACCTGCACCGTCACGCGATACAGGCTCATCGACTCGGGCGAATCCACCACGTAGCGCAGCGCGAGGCCCGGCGTTGATGTTGCGGCCGTCAATGCGTTAGCCGTCGCTGCTTCTGACGCGGACTTTGCGGCGGCTGGCTGCGTCTGCGGGCTGTACTCCAGGACGGAATAGCCCTTGTCTCTCAGCGCGGTCAGCAGTGCCGCACCGTAGGCGTCGGTGGCCGGTTGCTGGAGATTGAAGCGCGTACGCGCGGGCGGATATAGCGACACAAGCTGCGTCACTGTCGCATCGGCCATCGTCTTATTGGCGTCAAGCGAGGCTCCCGCATAGTTGCCATACGGGCCTTGCGTCGCGCACCCGGCGAGGCCTGCAAGTGCGGCCACGACGACCGCGCTCATCATGAGCTTGCGCATGGTCAGTTCCCCCGCGTGATCGTTATCTTGTCTTGGCTCGAACCGACACCGGACACGAGGATTGCCTTGTCAAAGATCGAGTCCACGATGTAACGGTCGCCTTGGACGCGGTAGTTCACCATCTGCGTGTCCGCGTCCGTGAACAGGCCACCGTCTTTACGCACGACGAGGAGCGCCGGCGCTTCACTCTGCTGCATCGTCTTCGCCATTTCGATGATTGTCTTGCGGCCATCGTTGTAGACGCGAACCGGCTTCCAGCGAGCCGAACCGCTCACGGTGTAATCGAAGTTGAGGTTCCCTAGGTATTCGCCGGTCTGCGGAATCGTGTTGTCTTGGCGTACCTTCACCTCGCGTGCCTTGACGGCATCCCACTTGGCCATCGCATCCTCGGGATAGATAAAGGAGACGAACGGCATCAATGCCGTGCGGCTCGACCGCAGGCGGAAGTGATATGTGCGCCGATCCGTGGTCAGCACGAGCGTCGTTTCGAGGCCCACATCGAGCGGCTTCAAGATCAGGTGCAGCACTTGAGATGCGCCCGAGCCGGTGACTGCTGGTTCCACGGTGTAGCGAGGGTCGCCAACGTTCATGCCGTTAACGTTCTCGCCCGGCTGCAAGGCAACGTCGCACACTTGCAGCACGGCGCACATGACCGGGTATTGCTTGCCCGGCAAGTACGGCCAACTGATCGAACCGTCAGGGCCTTGGAACGGCTTCACGTCCTTCCCTGCCTGCCACCTTTTGCCGATAGCGACGGCGGCCAGCTCCTGCTGCGTCAGCTTCGGTTCGTTTTTCGAAAAGTACTGATCGGCCAGCGGATCGGCTGCGAGTGCCACCATCGGCAGAAGGCCGAGAATTAGAGCAGAAGTAAGAGTCTTTTTCATTGCGAGGCCCCCAGACTTAAAGTTGCTTCGACCAGTTGTAGTCTTTGACGAAAATGAAGTGCGGATTGAGGAACATTTGGCCCGACTTCACATCGGCACCCTTGTTTTGATAGATCGTCACGAGCGCGCGCATCATGTACGGCGGACCCTTGGGCGAGCCATCGCGCGCACGTTCGGTTTCCTGCCAGTCGATTTGCCAAGTGTCTTGTGACTGCTGCAAAACCGACTTCACATCGACACTGACCGTTTCGTTCGCCGCGCGGTTGAACGGGTTGGCTTCCTTCGTGCCGTTCAGGTACTCGCTCGACTTGATCGTGGCCGGGTCGCTTGGCGCGAGGTAGCCGTAGGTTTTCAGCACGGCTTTGCGTTGCAATTCAGCGTCCGGTGTGACGAGGCGGATATTGCCGATGAAGTCGGCAACGGCGGTGCGGTAATCATCCACCTTGGCCTCAGGAATGCGGTCCGCGCGCGTCATCGAAACCGTGTTGCCGCTGCCGTCCTGCTGGAACACCAAAGGAACGAATTTCGACTGGCTGCCGATGTAGGTAATGCCGCCGACAGCTGCAAGGCCAATCAACATGCCGAGCAGGCCAACGAAAATGCCGATCTGCCCGTGTTCCATCACCTGGCCGACATGGCTGTTCCACGAGCGCCGTGCATTGACGTAAGGATTCGACGTATTGGTGTCGGGCTCTTTCTTCTTCCCGAAAATGTCTTTGAGATTGACGCTCATGCTGCAACTCCATAGTCGTTGAGGCGCACGTATTCATCGAGGCGCAGGCCTTTGATCCGCAACCACTCATGCACCCACGAACCGCCGTGCGACGCTTCGAGCTTGCGGATCACTGCGATGGATTCCTTGTCGGTCGAACCGACAAAGGCAAGAGCAAGCGGGCCAAGCGCGAGCTGGTACAGGCGACGCCCTTTTTCGGAGACGTAGTAGTAGTCGCGCTTCGGAACGGCCGACGCGATAATTTCGATTTGGCGCGGGTTGAGGCCAAGACGGCCGTAAATCTCAGTGGTCTTTTCCTCGCGCGCATTCGGATTGGCGAGGAAAATCCGACAAGCCGTGGATTCCGTGATGATGTCGAGAATGCCGGACTTCGCCGCCTCGGAAATGCTCTGCGTCGCCATCAGGACCGAGCAGTTCTTTTTAGCCATCGAGCGCAGCCATTCTTCGATCTTGTCGCGGAAGGCCGGGTGAGCCAGCATCAGCCAAGCTTCATCAAGAATCAGCAGCGTAGGGCGTGCATCTTCCTCAGCAAGTGATTCCTCGATCCGCGTGAACAGGTACAGCAGGACCGGTAGCGCGAACTTCTCGCCAAGGCCCATCAACTGTTCAATCTCGAACGTCATGAAGTCGGCCAAATCGAGGCCATCTTCTTCGGCATCCAGCAGATGACCCATGTTGCCGTCCACCGTGTACGGCTTGAGGGCTTCGCGGATCACCTCGTCCTGCACGGTTACTGTGAACTCCGACAACGTATGAGATTCGCTCTTGTGCATGCTCAGGATTGCCTCGGCAATCGCGTTGCGCTGGGCAGGGGTCGTATTTACTCCGTTCAAGGCAAGAATCGTATCGATCCATTCCATCGCCCACGCTCGACGCGTGCGGGTATCGAGGCGCGATAGCGGCGCGAAAGCCAGCTTGTCGGTATTCGACGCAATGGTGAAATGCCGGCCATTCGCGGCCTTGCACGTGGGGTACATCGACAAGCCCTTGTCGAACGCATAGATGCGCGCGCCGAGGTAGCGACGCCACTGGAACGCGACCAGCCCCAGCTTGGTCGATTTACCCGTCCGGGTCGGGCCGAAAATGATGCCGTGGCCGAGATCGCGAACGTGCAGATTGATACGCATGGGCGAGTTGCCGCTCGTCACCCCATGCAGCAGCGGGGGAGCGTTCGGCGGAAACAGCGGCGACGGCGCGCGATTCTCGCCCGTCCATATCGTGCTGGTCGGCAGCAGATCGGCCAGATTCATCGAGTTCAGCAGCGGACGACGCACGTTCTCAACCCCATGCCCCGGCAGCGAGCCGAGGTAGGCGTCCATCGTGTTGATCGTCTCGACGCGTGCGGTGAACGCCAATGCGTTGATCGCCTTTTCCAGTCGACGGGCGGTGTGTTCGACTTCGTCGCGGCTCTCACTCATCAGCACGACGACACTTGTGTAGTAACCCTGTGAAACCAGACCGCTGTTGGTTTCCGCGATAGCCGACGACGCATCGGACACCATTGACACCGCATCCTCATCGACGTGGCTGGTGTTTGTGTTGAACACCTGATCGAAGAAGCCGCGAATCTTCTGCTTCCACTTCTTACGGAATTTCTCGAGTTGGGCCACGGCCTCGTGGTGATCGAGGAAGATGAACCGCGACGACCACCGATATTCAATAGGCAGCTCGGCCAGCGCCGACAGAATTCCGGGATGCGACTCCAAGGGAAAGCCTTCAATGGCGACAACCTGGATGAAGTGGCGACCGATCTTCGGCACAACGCCGGTGTACAACTCTTGCCCGCCGATAAGCGAGTCGATGTACATGGGGTTGCTAGGGAGTTGAACAGGATGATTCAGACCGGTCACACAGAATTGCAGCCATTGCAATTGCTGGTCGTGCGTCACCGTCGAACCGGCCTCGTGCATCACCTTGACACCGCGCAAACGTTCCAACTCGACTGCAGAAGAAAGCCGGCTTTCGAGGTTGGCGACCTCCCGCTTGAAGTGGTCGATAAGATGCGCTGTGCGGGCCTTGGGGTTTGGCTTATCGGCGTCGTCGTGGAACATCAGCTCCACGAACTTGCGTTCGGCCAACATAGGAGGGAACCAAGTCACGGTGATGACAAAGAAGCCCTCATACAGCGTGCCCATGCTCTCGAATAGCCGACGCCGTTCCTCGTCAACCGCCGCCGAAACCGGGTCGGGGAAGTGTGAAAGGCTCGGGTCACTGTAGCTCGGAGCGGGCCGACGCACCGCATCAACGTGAACCATCCAGCCGTTGCCGAGCGGAGCAAGGGCTTGGTTGATGCGGAACGAGATCAGCTCGCGCTCGGCGTCGGTTGCACTTGCGTTATCGGCGCCACGGTAGAGCCACGACGCCATGAACGAGCCGTTCTTGCCGACGATAACGCCGTCATTAACGACAGCGGCGTAGTTGAGCAGATCGGCTAAGCCTGCGTCTTTAGAGCGATGCTTCTTCAGCCGCAGATCAGCGTTCGCGCGCTGCACAAGCGAGAACAATCCGATCAGCAACACGGCACCGAGCACCGCGATAGAGATGGTGATTACTTGGATCATTTGTATTGCTTCCCTTGGGCTGCCGTATTGTCGCGAAACGGCGTCGCGCGCGGCGGGTAGTACGGCTTGTACCGCCGATTGCGCAGGTAGACAAAGCGCATCTTGGGGTCGGCATTCGCCATCTTTCGCAGAATCCAGATGGCGATGAACCACGCGAAAATGCCTACGCCGGCAGAGAGCCAGTCTTGCGCCGCAAAGATGAGAATCGCGGCCAGCAGGCCCGAGAACATGACCATTTCACGATCCCCACCCATGAAAAGGTTGTCTCGATTGCCTGCCCTACGAATGGGGATCATGCGCAGGGCCATGATTATGCGAGCCTCGCTTGCAAGCGGTCGGCCAAGGCGTTCGACAGGGCCGTGATTTCAGCGCCCTGCCCTGTGATCGCGGAAATGGTGTTCTGCGCGGCGACCAAGAAGCACAACACGAGAACGATGAAGATGAGCGTGCGCAAGAAGCCGTTCATATCGCCACCAAAGATCAGCGTTGCACCTGCCCCGACGAGGCCGACGATCGACGCGGTGAACGCAAATGGGCCAGTCACGGACTGTCGAATCTTGGTGAACCAGTCATCAAAGGGAAGACCGCCGCCACTCGTGTTTGACGCAAACGCCGGATGCGCGACGATCAACAGCAGGAGTGCCACGCCGAGGACGAGAAGGGCGCGACTGGTATTGATGCGGGGCATGGTGAATTGCATTTCGACTTTCTCCATTTAGATATTGCGTGTGACGTAGCGACCGTTTTCATACCCTTGAATCTCGATGATTCCCTGTACTCGACGGCCATCCTCGGTTCGGGCGATGTGGACAATCAGATGAACCGCCTGCCCAATAAGCGATTCAATATCGTCAGGCGCCGACTCGTTGCGAGTGACGAGCGACTTTAGACGGGTAAGGGCTGCGTGTTCGTCGTTTGCGTGCAGGGTGGCGGCGCCTCCTTCATGGCCGGTATTCCACGAGTCCAACAGGTCCAAGGCCTCGGCACCGCGTACTTCGCCCACGAGAATGCGATCAGGCCGCATCCGAAGGAGCGTCTTAAGCAGCATCGTCATCGTGATTTCAAGCGTGGTGTGGTACTGGATCTTGTTCACCGCGGAGCACTGGATTTCGCCGGTGTCCTCGATGATTAGAAGGCGCTCCGAGGGGTCGAGCAGGACCATCTCGTAGATGATTGCGTTGACCAGCGTTGTCTTGCCCGAGCCAGTTCCGCCGATGACGAGAATGCTCCGACGTTCCCTTACAGCAGCCCGAATGGCTCGGGCTTGCTCCGGCGTCATGATTCCGGCCTCGACGTATTGATCGAGCGTGAAGATCGCGACCGCCTTTTTGCGGATCGCAAACGTTGGAAATTCAACGACAGGCGGGAGTTGGCCGGCGAAACGCGATCCATCGATAGGCAACTCGCCTTCAACCAACGGATTCAGGCGCGTGACAGTCTTGCCGTGATAGCCCGCGACCGTCTTGACGACAGCCTCGGCGCGCTGGGGCGTCATCGTGCCGATTGCGCGCATCTTCTCGCCCAGCCGTTCCTGCCAGATGCGGCCGTCAGCGTTCAGAAGTATTTCGACGGTCTTGGGATCGTTCAACGCCCCCATCACCACCGGCCCCAGATCGCGGCGCAACTTTTCAATGGCACGCGCGTTGACCGACGCGTGCTGGATGTCATCGTCTTGCATCGCTTGCTTGCCCTCGGATTATTTCGTCTGATTACTTTGACAAACGATATACCGAATAGGCAAAAGACGCAACAGCGAACGATTACTGGCTCGTTCGCTTAATGCGTCGCGCATGGTGCACAAATCGAGATGCAACAGATGCCCTACAGAAACAAAAAAGCCCTCACGGTGGAGGGCTTTAGCGGCTAAAAAGGCGGTGCCCCGCCCCATTCTGTTGTAGTCACTCTCCACGCAGCTTCTTTTGGGTCTGCTCGCTCCATTTCTTGACGATGAAAGCTTGATGTTCCGGCAATACGGCAAAGACTCGCTCGTAACCAGGCGGTAGTCCTTGCGTGAACTTTCCCCCGGCAATGTCGTCGAGGGTACGTCTGTCAAGATCAGTGGACTCCAGCAGGAGAGTAAGAGGGACGCTCAACGCCTCTGCTATCGCTTCCATAATTTTGAGCGACGGATTGGCCTTGCCGTTTGTTAGATCAGATAGGAATGAAATTGAGATGCCCGCTTTCTCGGACAGCTCATGTTTCGTCATGCCCCGCTCGTCCAGCAAGCGAAGAATGTTCGTGAAAAATATGATGTTGTACACAGTGTGGCGATTGCCACTCTCCGTTATAAAAATTTTAGCTGCTAAAATTCTTGACGCCTTCCAAATGTTTAGCTAAATTTATGCTGTCTCAGGCAAGGAGGCTTTCATGCGCGACCAGAGGTTCCGATTTGTTGGTAATTTTACTCGTCACATGTTGGTTCGGTATACAGGAAGCAAGAGCTCGCCCCTCCCCAGCTCGGACATTGCGGATTAGCGATGAAATCAAATAAGAGTGCCCCGGCTCTCGCGGGACGTTATTCTTCATCCTCACGAACGGTAGGCAAATCAGGCGAAACCATGACCCAGCCCTTTGACGAAGAAGAATTCAAAAAGACGCTGATCGAAGGCGGCATCGACCCCGCTGCGGCGGCTGAAGTCGCGGCCAAGACGGCCAGGGCCCGCGCCGGGCAAACAAAGCCGGCGCTGGTTTCGCCAACCAAATCGTTTCGCGAGGCATTGGGGCCATCGCCCAACTCGGATGGACCGGCCGACACCATGCCAACGCGAGCCCCGGCGAAGAAGCAGCAGGCGGGAGCGAGCATGACAGCCAAGAAGAAACCGAGGAAAGGCAGCGCTATCGAGGATGTCAACGCAAAGGTCAGCGAAGCCAAGCAACGCGCGCTCATCCAGCGCACCACGGAGGAGATCAAGGAAGCGCAGTTGTCGCTTTTCGACCTCGCCCCATGGGATGACGACATGCGGGCCATGCCGAATGACTACGGCCGTTCGGCACTGTTCACGGTGCGCAACAAGCGCCAGAAGCGAATGGCCTACGAACAGAAGGCCATCTACCACTACAACAACGATGTACTCATCACCTTTACGGGCGTCGAGCTACGCGCGGACGATGACGAACTCGTTTGGCAGCAGGTTCTTGAATATGCCAAACGGTTCACGGTGGGGGAGCCGGTCTACTTCTCGATGTATCAGCTGCTAACGGATCTCGACTGGCCTATCAACGGCCACTACTACGACAAGGCCGAAGCCTCTCTGACCCGCTTGCAGGCTAATGCCATGCAGGTCACGTCGCCGCGCTTCGGCCTGCTCGACTCGGTGTCGTTGATCGACAAGTTCAAGATCGTCAATCGCGGTACGAAGAAGGCGATGTGCCGCGTAGAAATTGACCAGAAAATGGTCTACCTATTTGCCGGCGACCACTACACCAAATTTGTCTGGAGCAAATATCGCAAGCTCAGGCCGATCACGCGGCGCTTGTTCGATTATCTCGCATCGCACAGAGAACCGTACCCCCTCAAACTCGAAACTTTCCGCCTGATATGCGGGTCGGAGAGCGAGCGCCCGGCGAAATGGAAGGAGCAGACCAAGGAAGCCTGCAAGGAGCTGACGGACAGCGGACTGGTCGCGTACACGTGGGTCAACGGTGACTCGGTCTACTGTGAACGCGAAGGGGATCGTCAACGCGCCGAGCAAGTCTAAGCCTTCCCATCGCAAACTAAATCGCCACTTTCGACGTGGGATCGTAAAAGCAGAGAACGAGTATCGTCAGGCTAGCTTCGAGGGCAAGTGGTCGTCGGTCTCAGCTGCTGGTGTCGCCGCTGCTGTTTAAAGGGCCACCTCTACGCGGCGGCGATCGATCGAAAAGCACGAAGGCTAATTGCTGGTGCCCGCTGGAAACAGCATAGGTGTCCGAGAGATCACCGTACGGGTGGTCTTGGTTTTTAGATATCCAGAATATATTGACCATTAAAGATCTCTACCGATGATTGAAAACCTAGACAGTAAAGCGATGGCGGCCGTATCTGGTGGCATTATCGGCGGCTGCGTTTGCATCGACGACAGCACTGTGGGTAACTGGGTTAAGACGGTAACCGAGAATGCTCACGACTATCTTAACGGAGGGCACTGTACTCCTGGACGCTGAAAAAACGCGAGAGCCTAACGGCCCTTGGGCACGGCGGGCTTTGTTCGAGAGAGCTCTCTGATGCAAATGCGACCAAGACGTCAGTCAAAACGCTAACATTTGTGTCAGTAGCCTCCTTCCCTCTCCGCCGCCTCGATTTCTCTGTCGAGCGCCGCTTCGAGCGCTTCGGAAACAAACTCCTTGATGTTCTTCACCTTTCATCTCTTTTTCTAAATCTTGTGCTTGAAGAAGGCGAGTTAACAAGCAATCTGGAGACTGTCATGGCCCTGATGATCGCAAACCTGCCCCTAGACAAAGAACTGGATCGTGCTGAAATGGGTGCTGTCAGAGGCGGTTGCGTTTTCCAACGCAGCGGCTTCCATACTGTCGGCGTTTCATTTGCCAGTCCGCCGATCGTCGTAACACCGGTTCTCCAAACCGACTGACAACCGATACCGGCCGCGCCGACTGCACGGGTGCATGCGGCGTCGAAGACGGGTTGCTCGATCGGCAACTTCCGCCAAAACGACGCTTCCGGTTGTCTTGCCCTTATCCTTCACCTGCGACCCCAACCGAGCGCGGCAGGGCGGCTGTAGTCCTGGTTTTTGACCTTGTGCCAATAGTTCGATCGTCCGCGTTGATAGGGAGAGTCGAGCCGCTTGCCAATCATTCCTTCGAAATCGTGCCTCACCGCCTGATCGAATACCCAGGCGCCCGCCGTGACGATGCCGGTGACGTAGATCAGAACCGCCGTGTCGTCGAAGGTGTCGCGGAGCATTTCTTTTCTCTGGATCAGGGGCAACTCCCGAAGGTCACGCGCTCCCGCGGCGAGCAGATCAAACACGTAGAGCCGAGCCGGGTGCAGTTTTGCTGCTGCGCGCACGCGCGTCGCCATTGACGTGCGGGCGCGTAGTTGCAGGCGCTCGAATGAGGACCGCCCCGTTACCTCGTCGACGGTCAATTCCGCATCCCATACGAAGCTACCTGGCAGGCGCTCGATCGCCGCCACAATATCCGGGAACGCCCGGTTCAAAGGTTTGCCGTTGCGGGAAAACAGTTCGACCCGGCTACCGACCTTCCGAACCAAACATCGAAATCCGTCGTACTTCAGTTCGAAGATCCAGTTCTCGCGTGAGAACGGCGCCAGGTACAGCGTGGCTAGCATCAGATCGTCGGCGCTGATTGGCGGGATCATGGGTTCGGTAACCGGGCGCTGACATAGGCGAGCTTCGCCCAGGCGTTGCCCGGATCGCAACCGGAATAGGCGCAAAAGTGCTCGAAGTCATCGAGCACCGTATGCCCGGCCGCGTTCGTTTGAAGCGTGCGGCCATCAATGACCTTCTTCAACAACTCGATGGGGTCGCCGTAACACATGGTGTCCACCTCCGCGCTAAACGCAAATCGGAAAAGAAAGCCCGCCGAAGCGGGCCAAAGCACACGGATCGGCGCTCCGCCCGCTGAGCGAAACGCGGATCCATTATCAGCAAAAAAGCGCCCGACTAAAAGGCAGGGCAGACGAACCGGACGCATGGAAAACAATCGACCGTTTTCTTGCGTTCCACGATGTGTTCACCGGGAGAACGGGTGATGAACGGTAAGTTCGTGTCGTATCTGCGAGTGTCGACGGCGAAGCAAGGGCAGAGCGGACTTAGCCTGGAGTCCCAACAGGCGTTAGTTACCCAGTATTTGAACGGCGGCAATTGGGAGCTCGTCGGCGAGTTCACCGAAGTCGAAACCGGCAAGGGTGCGGACGCGCTCGACAAGCGACCGAAGTTGAAAGAGGCACTCACCTTGTGCCGTAAGAAGAAGGCTACGCTCGTGATTGCCAAACTCGATCGCCTCGCACGCAACGTGCACTTCGTGACAGGTTTGCTTGAAAGCGGCGTGAACTTCGTTGCGGCCGATATGCCGCGGGCCGACAAGGTAATGATCCAGATGCACGCGGTGATGGCGGAATGGGAGCGCGACTCGTCCTTTCCCTTTATCCTGAACACACATTAAACAACCAGATTAGCAAGCGCACGAAGGATGCTCTCGCCGCAGCAAAGGCGCGCGGCGTCGTTCTTGGGAAAGCTGGCTACGCGAATCTGAAGCCGAACATCGAGGCCCGCCAGCAAGCCGCCGTTGAGTTCGCAGCATCGTTGGCGCGCGTCATCGCCGGCTTCCGGTCCGCCAACATGACGCAACGCGCGATGGTTGCCGAATTGAATACGCTCGGCATCAAGACTTCACGCGGAAAAGATTGGTCGCTGACGCAGTTGCAACGCACGCTGGACCGCCTCGGCGGCGAATAGCTGCGAGGCGTCGGGAGTGGCTTGGCGGGCCGATTTACGCCAGTGCTGGCTGTTGCTTGCGCCGCACCGTCACCCAACCGTACCGAGCCGTCCGGCAAGCGCGCGCGGCACCCGTACTTCCAGATAGCACTCGTGCTGGAAGAAATTCAGATGGCGCAGACGCTTGATTTGCGTGTCGTGCACCGGGTGCTCGCCGGCGACGCTGGCATAACCGAACCGGCTGCCCGCGACGAAGTCCACCGCAATCGTGAGCTGGCGTTTGCCGGCATCAAAGTCGACGCTTTGTACGTACCACGGGGCCTTGATTCCCAGCGCGGCTTCAAACAGTTGGTTCGTCATTGTTCGTTTCGTCTTGCATGGCTGGTTGCAGCATTCTGCCGCAACCAGCCATGACTCAGCTTATCGAATCAGTGCGCCTCAAGGGTTCGCTGCGCCGGGCTTACGCCCGCCCTTCTATGAGCATCAAATTGTCAACCGTCTGGCTGGCGAACGGCTGCAAGAGTGCCCCCGCCTGCATACGGAAGCCGTAGCTGGCTGAGGGACAGGCCAGAGCCTGGCAGCAAGGCACACGCCATTAACTGCTGATCATCAATGAGACAGGATCCTCCCGGCAACTGTTACTGCGATCATGTTTCATGTCTGAAGCCGATCATCGCGCACGTAAGACCCAACGTCTTACTCACCTTCTATCCGCTGGCGTTTAGCCAGCCCTATCCTGCATGCGCATTGCCCGGACGGTCAGTTGAAACTCCCCCAGTTGTGGTCGCCTAAAATCCCCCACCGTGTGAAGCAGGACGAGGTCGAGT
>NZ_FCNW02000053.1 GCF_001544475.1 Caballeronia humi
GGGCTCACGCCCGCCCTTGACCCGTCAAGCTTCGGGGAGCTGCCTTTGGCACTTGACACGGTCCATACATATCAGTGGTCTGTAACGTTTAAATGGGAAGTATCGTTGCGTCTTTGGAGGACGCGATGAACTTGACCAAAACCGAAATCATGGAACTGCAGCGGCGAGCCAGTGCGAGGACCGTGCGAGAGCGGATTCGGCACGTCGCGCTCGCCTGATCTTGCTGCTCGCTGACGGGCTGACCTGGTCGCAGATCAGAGCCAAGCTCGATTGCAGCGACAGCTACATCGATCGCTGGAGCAAGCGCTTCGCTGCGGATCGGTTGGCGGGCCTGTTCGCTCGTCACACCGGGCGCGAACGCTACAAGGTGACCGATCGCGTGGAGGCACGAGTGCTTGCGCGTACGACCAGGCACACGCCCGCGGACGGCTCCACGCACTGGTCCACGCGCAAGCTCGCGGCCGAACTCGCAGGCGACATCTCTCACATGACTGTGGCACGCATCTGGGCCAAACACGGCATCAAGCCGCATCGGCTGGAGGGCTACCTTGCCTCCAATGACCCGGACTTCGAGACCAAGGCGGCCGACGTCATCGGGCTGTATCTCAACCCGCCGCAGCATGCGGCCGTATTCAGCGTCGACGAGAAGACTGCCATTCAGGCGCTCGATCGCAAAGACCCTGTGCTGCCACTGTCGCCGGGACGCGCCGAGCGTCACGGCTTCGAGTACTTCAGACACGGCACGCTTTCGCTGTACGCCGCCTTCAATACAAAGACTGGCGAAGTCCTCGGCGAGACGGCAACGCGGCATACCTCGGCCGAGTTCGTAGCGTTCCTGAGCGACCTCGTGGCCAACCAACCCCGCGGCAAAGAAATTCATGTCATTGCCGACAACCTCTCGGCGCACAAGACCCGGCAGGTCGATGCGTTTCTCAGCGAGCCCCCGCAAGTTCATATGCACTTCACCCCGACCTATTCGTCCTGGCTCAACCAGGTGGAGTTATGGTTCGCCAAGATCGAGCGTGACGTGATCTCGCGCGGCGTATTCACCTCGGTACCCGATCTCAAGCGAAAGCTCATGCGCTACATCCGCAATACAACGAGCAACCCAAACCCGTAAAGTGGAAGTACTTTGACCCAACACGTCGAATTACTCCCGATTCAATCGTTACAGGCCACTAGCGGATGATCGTGGGATTCGAGATATCGATTCTCGGTCCCGCGCGGTCATAGTCGGTGCTGACGAAGGCGTCCCGCTTGGGACGAATCCATGTCGGCGAATTGCTCTTGATGTAGCCTGTGACCACGCTGCCTTTCGTCTTCAATCCGGAGACACTATAGGCCGCTTCCCGGCTCCCTTCGTCATTGTGTCCGGTGATCACGACGCTGACGTACTTCTCGCGGCTTCCGGGCAGCGCTTCCAGCCAGACGAGAATGCCGACTTGGCAGTTACGCGTAACCGGATTAACGATCCGGACGTTTTCGATGACATCCGTGTTCCCATTCGGCTCGATGTCGAGTCCGGCGGATGGAGCCGTACCGGCGATGTTTTCCCACACGGGATGATCGAACAGGATATTCCGGCCGCTGATGATCGACACGCCCTGTCGACGGCAGCCGGACGCGTAGTGGTTCATCACGCGCACGTCGCTCGAATACGGCAGGCCTTTGCCGAAGCTGTTTGCAATATAGATGCCGTCGCCCCAGCAGTTGGTAGTCGTGGGGGAAAGGATCGTCACGTCGGTGCTGCCCGCGATCGATATCCCCATGCCCCACTCTCCGTCGGTCGCGGCGTTCAACTCCTTGCTCCCGTCGACGCGCGGATTCTCCAGCACCACATGCCGCACGTCCCAGATACGGATGACTTCGTAGTTCCGGCTGTCGTGGGGAAGCAGCTTGAGCGAGGCACCGGGCATAAAACGTAAGCGGCTGTTGCTGCGCATGTGCAGCCCTTGCTCGTCGAGCCTGCACGAGCCGGTAATGACGAGCGTCTTGCCGACGGCGCTATCGACTGCCTTCTGGAGCGCTTCACGGTCATTCGTCTTACCGTCCGCCCTGACGCCGAACCACCGGTCGACGACTTCGTCGGCCGGGGCGTGTTGACTGGTCCCGACGTCGGCCACGGCAGCGAAGGGCCGGGTGATCGCGTCCACGACGCTGCCAAAGAGAAGAGCATTCACCGCCCTGCGGCTATTGCGCACCGTGCATCCTCATAAGAGTTCAGCCCCGCAAGCGGCGCATCGCACGCAACGGGGTCGATGTTAGAAAGCGCATCGCCATCGCGACGCCGGGAACGGGGTTCCTGATGCTCGTGGCATCTTCAAAAGAGATGAACCGCGAGCGATTTTTCTTGACGAATCCGACGATCTTCTCGACTTCGGCTTCGCTCAGCGTATTCACATGCAGGCAGATCGAATACACGCCGAAGCCAAAATGCAGCGGCGTGGCGAACAATTGCGGCACGGCCGTCAGACCGCCGAACTTGTACGGATAGACGCCGCTGCCGTCGGTCAGATACTTGAAATCGAGATCGGCCAGCGCGCGGAGCGTCGCTTCATCGAAGGAATGGGACGGCGCCATGAACACCGGCTGCCAGACGCCCTGTTCCTGCAGAATCTTCTTGCCCGCCTGCAGCTTCGCAAACTGCTCCTCGTACGTGAGGCCGGCCAGCTCCGATTTGCTGCCGAGACGCAACAGCCCCGGGTGCTCGGTCACGTATTGATGCGTGTAGCCGTGCTGCGCGATGCTCCAGCCGCGATCGGCCCAGCCGCGCACTGTCTCCCAGAACGCGTCTCGCGCCGGCTCGATGACGAGCGTCTCATCGAGGCACTTCGGCACGACGCCGACGAGCAGCGGCAAGTCCTGATCCTTGGAAAGCTCATCGAAAGGATCGAACCGCGACCAAGCCATTTCCGGGGTGACGTCATCGAAGCGCAACAAGAATTTCGGAACGACCATAGCGACTGAATCTCCTTCAGGATTTTTCCTTCTTTGAATCTGTCTTGGAGCAAGCCTCATGATGTCGCATCGAGGCGAGGCTTGCCTTGGCACTCAGACGGCGCCGCCCGGTTTCAAATCTGACGCTCGCGCTGGCTCGGCACGACGACTTCGTGCGCCGCCGGGTCCAGCAATTCGCTATAGACCCGCAGCGTCTTGCTGATCACGATCGATTCGTCGAATTCGCTCAGCGCCTTGTCGCGCGCGGCGAGGCCGAGCTTGCGGCAGAGCTTGCGGTCGTCGTCGAGCAGGCGGATCGCGTCGGCGAGTGCCGCGCTGTTGCGCACCGGAATCTGCAAACCGTCCTCGCCCGTGTTGCTCACGACTTCGCGGCAGCCCGGGGCATCGGTCGTGATCAGCGGCAATGCGCACGCGGCCGCTTCGATCAGCGTCTTCGGCAAGCCTTCGCGGTAACTCGGAAGCACGACGACATCGACTTCGGAGAGCATCTTCGGCATGTCGCTGACGTGACCCAGCCACTTGAGCAGCCCCTCGTTGGCCCAGCCTTCGACGAGATCCTTCGAGACCGAAGCCGGATTGCCGTCATCCGGCGAGCCGGCAAGCAGGAACTTCACCGTGCGGCCTTCAGCCTTCAGCGCCCGGGCCGCCTCGACATACTCGGCAATACCCTTGTCCCACAAGAGGCGAGCGGCCAGCACGACCCGCAACGGAGCACGCGAATCTTCGTCCGGTTCCGGCCGCGCGGTAAAGCGCGAGCAGTTCACGCCCGAGCCCTTGATGAGCCGAATCGCCTGGTCATCGACGATCTTTGCGCTCTTGAAAACCGCGACGTCGTCGGGGTTCTGCAGGATGAGCGCGTTTCGACGGCCGTTCAATGCGGTCCGCATCAACTGCCGCACGATGGGCCGCAGCACGCGCGCCTTCAGATCGCGGCTCGTGAAGACGTAGCCCATGCCCGCGACAGCGTTGATCCGCGCGGGGACGCCGGCGAGCTTGCTCGCGATCGACCCGTACACCGCGCTCTTGATCGTGAAGCCGTGCACGAGGTCGGGCTTCTCACACTGGAGAAATCGCACGAGCCACGCAAGCACGCCTACTTCGCGAAGCGGATTGAGGCTTCGGCGATTCATCGGCATCGCGTGCCAGCTGAAGCCCAGCGCTTGCAGCTTGGGCCCGAACTCGCCCGGCGGCGACAACAACACGACTTCGTAGCCGTCCTGCCGCAGCTTCTGCGCGAGCGAGAGGCGGAAGTTGTAGAGATACCAATCGGTGTTGGCGAAGAGAACAACTTTACGTCCGGTCATGTCCGCTCCTGGCTTTCTGAGCTTTGTGTTGGTACGGCAAGTCACGGCCGCAGCGATTATTCAATGCGGCGATTCGAAACGCTTCGCACGCGCGCCGACCCGGTCGAACAATTCGTCCCAGATCTGCAAGACCGCTTTCAGCGAATAGCGCTCGCGGACCGAGATCGCGGCTTTCCGGCCGAGTTCGGCGCGCAGCGGATCGTCGGAGATCAGGCGGCGCAAGGCGGCGGCCATCGAGTTCGCGTCGCCGGGCGGGATGAGCAGACCGTCCTCGCCGTTGCGCGTCAACTGCTTCGGGCCGCTCGGACAGTCGAACGAGACGACCGGCAATCCCATCGCCATGCTTTCCATCAGCGCCATCGGCAAGCCTTCATGACTCGACGACATCGCGAAAACCTGGCCTTTCGCCAGCTCGTTCCACGGCGTCAGCGTGCGGCCGGGCAGGAAGACCCGCTCGCCCATGCGCAACTCGCCGACCTGAGCCTCGAGCGCGGCGCGCTCCGGCCCTTCCCCCCAGATCCACAAGTCCCAATCGGGGAACTCGTCGGCCAGAAGCGAAAACGCGCGAATCAACAAGTCGTATTGCTTCGTCTCGTTCAGACGTCCCAGCGTAATCACGCGCTTGCGCGCGGCGGGTTGTTGCAGTTGCTGGAGGAACAGACCATCGGGCAGCGGATTGGGCATCACCGCGACGTCTTTCAATCCCGGCACGAGCTTTCTGTACGGCGCGACGACGTCGTCGGTCAGCAGCGTCAGGAGATTCGCCTTCGGATAGACGAACCGACAAAGCGTGCGCCATACGAACGACCGGCGATCGGCGAGCGGATTGGTGTGCTCGCTCACGATGATCGGAATGCCGAGTCCGCGCGAAGCGAGAATCGTCGCGACGTTCACGTTCGTCAGGAACGACACGATCACGTCCGCCTTGCTGTCGCGCATCAGCGCGCGCAGCGCACGCATCCGTTCGACGAAGGCGAGCGGGCCGCGGCTGCGTCGCTTCACAAGGTCAGCTAGGTAGACGAACTTCACGCGGTCCGACACTGGATAATTACAGGTGCTCCGTCCGGAATACGTGGCGACGAGCGTCACCGTGTCGCCGCGATCGACCCACGCATTGACCAGCGTCGCGGCGACGCTTTCGGCGCCGCCATCCTGCATCGCGCTAATGAACAAGACGATATTCATGGTGTCAGGTCTCCGCCCGCTGAATGATTGGAAGCGCGGTGCTCACTCCGTCACCCGCAAGGAAGCACGATCGATGGTCCGCGAAGGCTTCAAGCCGGTTTGCGTGAACACGTCACGCCACAGCGAGAAAACACGGGCCACCGAGAACCGGTCGATAACGGTTTGCGCGTTCGATCCCATCAGCGCGCGCTTCCCGTCGTCCTTCATCAGGGTCGACAAGGCATCCGCGAGCGCCTGCGGGTCGCCGACAGCACCCACCAGCAGACCGTCGTGGCCGTGCGTGATCATGTCTCTGGGGCCCGTGTCGCAGTCGAAGCTCACCACGGCGCAGCCGCTTGCCATCGCCTCGACGATCGTCATCGGGAAGCCTTCGAACCGCGAGCTCATGACATACAGATCGGCGCGTTCATACCAGTCTGGCATGTTGCCGACCTGGCCCGGCAGCAGCACGCGATCGCCGAGCTTCGCCGCCGCCACTTGCGTTTCGAGCGCGCGGCGGTCGTCGCCATCACCGAGGATCAGGAGATCCCACGCGGGGAAATCGCTTGCAATCCGCGAGAAGGAATCGATCAGAATGTCGAAGCCCTTTTGCGGTGCCATGCGTCCGGCAGCCAGCAACACGCGACGTTTCGCGCTGACCACTTTTTGCGGTGGGACGATGGGTTCCACGACCGGAATCGGCAGCGAGATCGAATTCGGAATGACGCTCACGGACTTGCAATTGCAGTTGTCCTGCAGCCACACCTTGCTTTTCTGCGTCAACGCGACGACCTTGTCCGCGAACGGGTACGTCCAGCGACGCAGCGTCTCCCAGAACTTGCCTTCGAAGAGCATCGGCGGATGAATGTGCTCGGTCGCCACCACCTTGCAAGGCAGGCCGAGGCCGGCCAGGATCGCGAGAATCGACGGCCGCGTCTCGATGCCCATCACCACATCCGGCTTCACTTTCTTGAGCACGCGGCGCAATGCCAGCATCCGGCGCACGTTCGCGAATATTGCGCCGGCGAAGCCGCCCGTGGCGCCCGCAAGGTCGAGCGTAATGCGCTCGACCGAATCGTGAAGTTCATAAAAGTCGCTTGCGGTGGATGTCAGCGTCACGACGCTGACATCCAGACCTTGCGCGACCCATTCGCTCGACAGGTTCATGGCCACACGCTCCGCACCGCCGTAATGCAGGGAATGGATGAACAGCAGAATTTTCATAGCGGACCCGTCTTATTCTTTAATGACCCGTTTGACAACGTGAGATACAGATAACACCCGAACGAACTGGCACCCATGACGCCGGTTGCCAGAACGACCCCCGTGATGCCCAGCCATCGAATCAGGAAGTAATTGGCCACCGCCTTAACGACAAAATTCGCAGCCGCGACGACGGCCATTGCTTTGAAGCGGCCTTCGCTCGCAAGGAGTTGAACCAGCACCAGGACCGCGAAGTAAAAAGGTATCTGAACCAGTCCCCAGCGAAACAGGCTAGACACCGCCGCCGTGTCCGCGGCGCTGAAGGCACCGCGCTGAAACAGCAGCTTCACAACCATTGGCGCGAGGAACCACGCCACGACCACCACGACAGCCCCGATCGCCAGCATGAAGAGCGACCACTTTAGCGCGATGCTTCGGGCGCGAGCGTTGTCTCCTGCACTCAAAAGTTCTGATAAAACCGGCAAGGTCGCCCGGCTGATCGCCACCGCGCCCATGCTGACGAGCAGCGCGAGCACGCGGCTCGCATAGCCGAGCGTCGCGATGGCGCCGTCGCCAAGACCCGCCACAAAATATTGATCGAGCGGCGTGGCGAGACTCATAATCAGCTGACCGATCATAAACACGCCGATCGCGCGATACATATGCGGCCATTGCGGAGAGCCGAGGGAAAAGCTGAGTCGCGCGCGGATCCTGTCGGCACGCCCGGACAGCACGCCCAAGATCACCGCCTGCAGGATGAAGCCGAGCGTGCTGCCCCAAATCAGGGGCGCGGGCGAGCCCGCGTCGTGCCAGGCGAGGACGAAGCCCAGCAGCACGACTGCCGGCACGCATTCCAGCAGCGTGTTGACGTGCTTCTCGCGTGCCTGGAGCCGTGCCGCATAGACGCAACTTGTCAGCATGACGATGCCGACCGGCGCCATGCCGAGCATCATCCGGCGCGACATCACGCGCGTCTCTTCCGACAGGTTGCGCGCCATCAAATCAAGCGCATATGGCCAGGAGAAGTAGAGAATGACCGCAAACAGCAGGCCGACGACGATCGCCATCACATCAAGTTCGCCGAGGAACTTCGCCTGCTCCTGCTTGGGCTTCGAGCGCAATTCGACCAAGGCCGGCACGAGCACGACCGTCAAGACCGCGACGAACGTCGCCGGCAGCCAGGTGATCAGCGTGAGCGTGAGCTGATAGGCATCGACGACGTTGCTGATGCCGTAGCGATACGCGATCGCCATTTCCTTGAGCGCGCCCGCCGACTTGCCGATGAGCGCGAACAGGGAAACCCAGACCGCACTGCGCGCGATCCGGGAATGGTCAGGGTGCATCTGCAGAAGACGGCTTCGCCAACCTGCGATCTGAGACATTGACGCTACCGTCCTAAAGAAATGCTATCCGTTGCGGACACATCGGCCGTGCCGAAGTGCGCCCGCGACGCGGGCAATCCTAAAGACATCACCGTTGAGCCACGAACTGGATGTACCAGGGCATCGCCCGGGACAACCCTTCCGCGAGGGGAATCATGTTGTCGTAACCCAGCAGTCGCTGCGCCTTGTCGACGTTGGCTTG
Source organism: Caballeronia humi (assembly GCF_001544475.1). GTDB lineage: Bacteria > Pseudomonadota > Gammaproteobacteria > Burkholderiales > Burkholderiaceae > Caballeronia > Caballeronia humi. Next base: position 8,214 of record NZ_FCNW02000053.1, read on the forward strand.
CGAATGACGGACGTCGCCCGCGCGGAACGGACCGAATACGGGACGCTTGTCGCAGGACACGCTGTTGTCGCGGAGCACGGACTGCAGGCCGTCGTAGAGCTGGATCAGCGTCGTGCGATCGCCGACGGCGACGTTGTAGACCTGGTTGCGTGCTTCTGCATCGGAGGTCGCGGACAGGATGTTCGCCTGCACGACGTTGTCGATGTAGCAGAAGTCGCGGCTGGTTTCGCCGTCGCCGTTGATCACGACGTCGTCGCCGTGGATCAGCGAGGCCGTCCATTTCGGGATGACTGCCGCATACGCGCCGTCCGGGTCCTGGCGCTTGCCGAACACGTTGAAGTAACGCAGACCGATCGTCTTGAAGCCGTAGGTGCGCGCAAAGACCGAGGCGTACAGTTCGTTCGCGTACTTGGTGACGGCGTACGGCGAAAGCGGTTGTCCGATGAGGTCTTCGACCTTCGGCAGGCCCGGATGGTCGCCGTAGGTCGAGCTCGATGCGGCGTACGTGAAGCTCGAAACTTCGGCGTCGCGCGCGGCCACGAGCATGTTCAGGAAGCCGCTGATGTTGACTTCGTGCGTCGCGATCGGATCGTTCACCGAGCGCGGCACTGAGCCGAGCGCCGCTTCGTGCAGCACGTGATCGACGTCCTTCACCGCGTTCGCGCAATCTTCCATGCGGCGGATATCGCCTTCGATGAACCTGAACCGCTTCCATTGTTCCGGCGAGACGAGCGAGCGCACTTCGTCGAGGTTGTGCTGATAGCCGGTCGAGAAGTTGTCGAGTCCGACCACGGTCTGATCAAGCTTGAGCAGCGCTTCCAGCAGGTTCGAGCCGATGAATCCGGCCACGCCGGTAATCAGCCACTGCTGCGGATGCTGCGCGAGTCGTTGCCGAATGATGTTGTAGCGATCAGGCATCGATGCCCTCCGTTTTGAGATGAGCACGCCATCACATTGTGATGGCGTGTTGTACGACGTGCTGCACGGCGTGTTGCGGACCCGTTTAGAGACGCAGATCGCTCGATGCTGCCGGCAGCAGGTACTTCAAGTCATAAAGCACGTGCTCGGGCTTGTTGAACACGCGAATCGCGTCCTCGCCGAGTTCCTGGAACCGCGTATGCGCGACGGCGAGAATGGTCGCGTCGTAGACGCCCTTGCCCGGATGCTCGATCGGGTCCAGGTTGTACTCGTGACGCGCTTCTTCTTTCGAGACCCACGGATCGTAGACATCGACTTCGACTCCGTACTCACGCAGTTCCGCGACGATGTCCACCACTCGCGTGTTGCGCAGGTCCGGGCAGTTTTCCTTGAACGTCAGGCCCATGATCAGCACGCGCGCACCGGCGACGCCGATCTGGCGCTTGGTCAGCGCCTTCACGAGCTGCGCGGCGACGTAGCCGCCCATGCTGTCGTTCAGGCGGCGGCCCGCAAGAATGATCTCCGGGTGATAGCCGATCGCCTGCGCCTTGTGCGTCAGATAGTACGGGTCCACGCCGATGCAGTGGCCGCCGACCAGGCCCGGACGGAAAGGCAGGAAATTCCACTTCGTGCCGGCGGCCTGCAGGACCGATTCCGTATCGATGCCCATCTTGTTGAAGATGATCGACAGTTCGTTGATCAGCGCAATATTGACGTCGCGTTGTGTGTTTTCAATGACCTTGGCCGCCTCGGCGACGCGGATGCTGCTCGCCTTGTGCGTGCCCGCGACGATGATCTCGCGATACAGCCCGTCGACGAGTTCGGCGATTTCCGGCGTCGAGCCCGATGTGACTTTCTTGATGTCCGTCACGCGGTGGGTCTTGTCGCCCGGATTGATCCGCTCGGGGCTGTAGCCCACGAAGAAATCGACGTTGAACTTCAGGCCCGACACGCGTTCGAGAACCGGCACGCATTCTTCTTCCGTCGCGCCCGGATACACGGTCGATTCATAGATGACGACGTCGTCCTTCTTCAGCACGCTGCCGATGGTCTGGCTCGCGCCGATCAGCGGGCTCAGGTCGGGACGCTTGTATTCGTCGATCGGCGTCGGGACCGTGGCGATGTACACGTTGCAGCTCTTCAGCTCGGCGACATCCGCCGTGAACTTCATGCCCGTGGCGGCGGCCAGTTCTTCGTCGCTGATTTCGAGCGTGACGTCACGCCCTTCACGCAGCGCCGAGATGCGCGCATTGTTGATGTCGAACCCCACGACCGGGCGACGCTTGCTGAATTCGACAGCAAGCGGCAACCCGACATAACCCAGACCTACGACGGCGACTTTCAGCTCGTTTAACGAGTGCATGGTTTCCCCTGTTTTTTTTGGTGCCGCGTCTTGTCGAACCCACGGCCGAGGTTCAGCAGCTGTGAACTCGGCGGGCCAAGCGCGCGTTTATTTCGTTGAATCGGAGTAGTAGGCTTCGTATGCGTAGTTGCCGTACCGGCGTGACTGGGCGTAGTTGCCACGATTCACCTTAAAGCCGTTAAGCAAGATGCCTTCGACCTTCGAGCCGGTTTGCGCGAGACGCTTGACCGATTCCGAGATCTCGCCGGCACGCGTATCGGCGAAACGCGCGACCAGGAAGATCGAGTCGGCGACGGGCGCCATCGTTGCGGTATCGGAGACAGCCAGGATCGCGGGTGCATCGAGCAGGACGATGTCGTATTGCTCCGACGCGGCGCGAATTGTTGCCCTGAAATTGGCGCTCAGGAGCAGTTCGGCCGGATCGCGCGGATATTCACCGCACTGCAGGACGTCGAGATTCGGCAACACTTCCTTGTGCACGGTGTCGTCGAGCGAACGATTTCCGGCGACGAGATCAGCTAGGCCAGCACCACGCGGCAAACCGAAGTACTGGTTCAGATGGCCGCGGCGCAGGTCGCCGTCGATCAGCAGCACGCGCTTTCCGCCAGCAGCCATCAAGGTGCTCAAGTTCGCCGACAGGAACGACTTGCCGATCCCCGGCAGCGGTCCCGCGAGCATCACGACGTTGTTGCGATCACCGTTCAACGCGAACTGGAGCGAGGCGCGCATCGTGCGCAGCGCTTCGACTGCCGGGTCCATCGGGAAGCGGTTCGCCAGAGCCAGCGGTTCTTCACCCTTGCTCGACATGCGGCGCGTCAGTTCGTGCTGACGGTCGCTGACCGGGATCGTCGCGTAGACGCTCAGGCCAGTGCGCGCTTCGAGCTCTTCCGGATCGGCGACGCCTTTGAACAGGAAATCGCGCAGGAAGGCCAGACCGACACCGATGAGCAGACCCAGCACGGCGGCCACGAGCAGAATCAGCGACTTCACCGGCTTGACCGGCTGCTCGGGGACGTCCGCGTTGTCGAGCAATGTCACGGAGGCAGACTTGCCGGCCTTGACCAGACGCAACGTTTCGATGTTGTTACGCAACGCCGCGTACATATCGGAGCTGACACGCATGTCGCGCATCAGGCGCAGCGCACCTTGCTCGGCCGACGGCATCGCCCGGACACGGGATGCGAGGGTTTCGACGTACTTGTTGGTACCGGCGATCTGCTGGTCGATCGCTGCCACGCTCGGGTGTGACGGCGCGAAACGCGCGGTCAAGTCCTGGCGCTGGCGCCTTAGGTCAGCGAGGCGCGTGTCCGCTTCGGTGGCCTGTCTCAGAATGAGGCGGCCCTCTTCGTCCGCGTCCAGCAGGCCGTGGTTGTTGCGATACTGGTTGTAGGCGTCTTCGGCCTGCTCCATCTGACGCTTAGCCGTCGGCAGCTGCTGCTCGAGATAAGTCAGCGACTTCTCAGCATTGGCGCCCTTCTGGTTCACGTTCTGGCGGATGTACTCTTTGCCGATCTCGTTCAGGATGGTGCTCACGAGAACCGGATCGCTGCCGTCCAGAGAGACGCCGACCACATTCGACTTGTTGCCTTGCTCGCTGACCTGGAGGCGCCTTTGCAACTGCTCGAGCGTCTGCTGGCGCGAATGGCGCATCAGGTTGAACGTCGCGCCGTTCTCACCGTCAATCTTGCTCACGAGCAACGTAACGGGGCCGTGACTGCTTTCGAACTGCTCTTCGACGCCGACCCGACCGGTGAGCGGCTGCTCGATCCCCGGTCCGCGCAACTGGTATTGGCCGCTCGACAGCGCGGTGACGGTGTAGCCGGCGCCCTCGTCCTTCTTGGGCACTTCAAATGTCGCCACGTTGATCGCTTCGTCGGCCCACACAAAGCCGCCCCATCCGAAGAGTCCGGGCGCGAGCCGCGCGTCGTTGTGACGCGAGATCAGGCCGCCGAACACCGGCAGGCGCTTCGGCTCGGCTTCGATATAGAGCTTGAGCGAATCCACCGTCTGCATGGCGATGGATTTCGAGCGCAGGATCTGCATCTCGCCTTCGGCCGAAGACTTTTCCTCAAACATCGACGACGCATTGCGCACCAGGTCTTTTGAGTCCGGGAGCGTGGTCGTGCTGTTGTCTTCCACCTTGACCGAGATGTTCGCCCGGTAGACGGGTGTCGCGCAGAACGCGTACAGTCCGCCCATCACGATGAAGAGCATCGTCGTCGCGATGATCATGACGCGGTGATTAATCAACGTGTCGATGATCGATCCTGGATCGAATTCATCGTTACGCTCCAACAATACCTCTGACGCTTGATTTTTATGTTTCATGGACACGTCTCGTCACGTGGTTTTCTTTTGACCGCGCAGGCACGCGGATTCGAACGAGGGATAAAAACATCCCTCTCGTCCGCGCGCGACCAATATGGATTGATCGTCGGATGAGAAATCGGCTCGAAGGAACATCCTTCCGAAGGAAGGCTTTATCTACGAATTCGGCAAACTAAAGCGTCGACTGGTTTTTAAACTATTCATCGTTATTTTCCTCTGGAAAACGTTCCCCGAGACGATTAAACAATAATCGCCCTTTTCCCAGACGCAACGATACGGCACAAGGGCGCACCAAGTATGCGCGATAGTGCACACAAATTAACCCCGGCCTTATCCGGCTATAAGCGGACGCGCAAACGTTTTACGAAAAAATTATCAATTTTGTAAAATAGGGAAAACCATAAAATGTCCGACAAGACATATTATGGTTTTCACGCAAAATACTGTGGGATATCTAACAGAAGAATAAGAATCAGCATGAGCGGCAAAAGCCGATGTGCTGTTTTTGAGGCAGGAATGTGAAACGCGAAGATTGGGCAGGACCCAGTCAAACATCGAGGGCGCGATCCGTCGCGGTATCGCGCCCCCGCCGAAACACTTACATCAACCGATCTTTGCGCCGGTGACCGTCACCGTCGGGCCGGCCTTGTCCCAGTCGGCCAGGATCATCGCGCGCTTCCAGACCGGATTGGTGCTGGTAATCGACCCCTTTACAACGCGACCTTCCAATTGCAGTGCCTCGACGTTGAATGCACCGCCGGGGCTGCCCGTATCCGTATGACCGGAGATGCTGACACTGACCGTCTTGCTGACCGGGCCCGGAAAGGCCGCGAGCCAAATTTGAATTCCGCCGCCGGCGCAGTTTTTTGTCGTCGGATTGACGATGCGGATATTTTCAATCACGGCGGTATTGTCATTAGGCTCGATATCGAGACCGGCGCCGGGTTGCGTTCCTCCGATGTTTTCCCAAAGTGGTGTATTGAACGTGATCCCGCTGCCGCTAATGATCGATACACCTTGACGACGGCAACCGCTCGCGTGGTGAGAATTGATTGTAATGTTCTTGCTGTAGACGTTGCTTCGCTGTTCGCTATTATTGATATAAATACCGTCGCCCCAGCAATTGATCGTGGTTGGCGACGTGATGGTGCAATTCGTCGAGCCGTAAATCGAAATCCCCATTCCCCATTCACCCGTCTTCGACGAATTCAATTCCTTGCTGCCGTCGAGATACGGACTTTCGAGCGTGACATTATCCACGTCCCAGATACGCATGATTTCATAATTTTGCGTATTGTGCGGTAGCAACTTGATCGACGCGCCGCTTGCAAAACGGATGTGACTGTTGGTGCGCAGATTTAGACCGGATGTATCGATACGGGACTTTCCGGTAATCAGCAGGATCTGCCCGACCGAGCCGTCGATGGCGCGCTGGAGCGCGTCGAGATCGTTGGTGACGCCGTCGCCCTTCACACCGAAAGACGTGTCGAGCAGGACGCCCGAGGTGTTGGCCGGTGTGGTCGCGACCGGAGTGCCTGCCGCTGGTGTAGAACTGGCGCCGCTCGAGGACGAACCGCCACGGCGCCGGCTTCGGTTCGCTACCGCGTCGAGTTCTGAAGGATCGCTGCCGCCGCCGCAGGCGGCCAACACGAGCGCGCCGCTGCCGGCCAATATCGACGCTAGGAATTTACGACGGACCACGAGTCGATCCTCGCCAACTCGGGAATGTTGAGCTGATGTCTTCTTAAGCATTCAAGTCTTCCAGCTATGCCGGCGCGATCAAAAGCCCAAACCCAGGCACGACCTCAACCACACAGGCGTTTAAAAGGGGAAATCAAGCGGGATAACGGGCGCAAAAGCCCGAGCGCTTGCGTACGCGTTGTCTGGCGTAATCGGCGATGCGAAAACGCGCAGGTGCGAGCGAATTCCCGAAGCGTTTCTCCGCTTTAAAAGCGAAGCAAAGCTTCAGGGGGTAAAGCAGGTCTCTTCCAGGAAGGGGCGCTACGGCTGCAATTCGATGGAGCAATATATACCGATGAAAAACTTAAACCGATAGCTGATCGATAACTTATTACCGACTTTGAATGATCGTATCAGATTACCAATTGTGATTCCACGTTACACTTGTTTCAAAACGTACGTCATATAATCTGATGATTTAGTTAGCGCGGGATAATTTGCTGTTCCGTCAGAATTTACATGGTCATAGATACCGATTTAATTTGTCAGCTTACTTAGGGTTTAAACGGTATGAAGAATATTTAGACGTACTCATACCGCCGGTTTAAATCCGGCTTTAAAACATATGAGCAATTTATTTGAAAGGAGGGATTTAAAGCGGGGAATTGCGCCTGAATCGCTCGTGGATTCCAGGCGTATGGCGGGCGCGGCGGAATCACTTTGCCGCGCCCGCGGCGCTCGTCAGGCGTCGGTCAGCCGGCGCGCGAGCGTATCTGCGACCGTCGCAAGGTTCGGCTCGACGACGAGATCGGTATGCTTGCCGTCGACGTTCTTCACCATCAGGCCCAGGCGCGCGACCCGCTGCCAGACCGGCAAAGGATCGCCTTGCCCGTCTTCTTTGATAGACGCCCGCACGTAGACGATCGGGCTGCCGAGGTAGCGGCGCGGCCGATAAGTCGCCATCGCAACGCGCATCGACTCGCGGACTTGCCGCAGCACCGGCGGCAGGCCCTGCGTATCGGAGGCGGGCTTGCAGGCCATCTTGCCGAGCCGTATGCGAATGCGGTCGGCGGCGCCTGACAGTCTCTCCTTCACGTAGTCCAGGCGCTCGCGCGCGGAAAGCTCCCTGAACGTACGTACGCGCTCCGCCATTACCTGCGACTGGAAACGCATCCATGCCGGCAGTGGCAGATAGCGCTCGTTAACGTAGGTGTCGAGCAGGCACAGCAGCTCGATCTTTTTGCCTGCCGCGATCAGCTGCTGTGCGATCTCGAAGGCCACCAGCCCGCCGAATGAATAGCCGACGAGCGCATACGGGCCACTCGGCTGCACGGCGCGCATCTGCTCGACGTAGACGCGCGCCATCGATACGACGCAGCGCTGCGGTTCCTGGTCGCCGTCGAGCCCGCACGCCTGCAGGCCGTACACCGGCCGCTCGCTTTGAAGCGTGCCGGCGAGCGTCAGGCATTCCATCACCGAACCTGTGATGCTGTGGACCATGAAGACCGGCCGCCCGCGCCCCGCGCGCATCGGCACGAGGTTCGGACGTGCGCCCTGCACGACGTCTTCAACGATGACCGCCGCGAGCCGCGCCACGGTCGGCGCGATGATGAGCGTCGCGAGCGGCAAGGTGCGTCCGGTAGCCCGCTTGACCTCGGCGAGCATTTGCGCGGCGAGCAGCGAATGGCCGCCGAGCTCGAAGAAATTGTCGTCGAGACCGATCGGCGAGAAGCTGAAAAGCTGCTCCCAAAGTGCGCGCAGATAGGTTTCGGTTTGTCCGGTAGACTCGCCCGGTTCCGGTAGCTCGCGACGCTTGCGGGCAAGCGCGGGATGCGCGCTGATCTTTTCGACGCACCCTGGATTCGCCAGCGACAACAGATTGCGTACCGGCAAGCCATTCACGGCATCGCGCGCGGCGGCTTCTGATGCCTTGCCGTTATGCGTGAACGGTAGCGCTTCCACTTCGGCGATCACATCCGGCACGAGCGCCGCCGATCCCTGCCGCATTAGCTCACGCCGTACGCGCGAAGCGAGCGCGGCGCTCATGCGCGCGTCCTGGCGCAGCACGAGCAGCAGCACGACGCGCTGGCCAATGACGCTCGTTTCGTCGGGCGCTTGAGCCACGACCATCGCCTGATGGATCTCGGCGATATCGCTCAGAATGCGATAGATTTCGCCCGGGCTCACGTTGATGCCGCGCACGTTCAGTACTCCGTCGCTGCGACCGTGCAGGCGCGCAGACCCCTGCCCTGAGAACTCGATGATGTCGCCGTGCGTCCATACACCCGGATTAGCTTTGAAATAGGCAGCATGGAAGCGTGAACCGTCCGCGTCGCCGAAGAAGCCTAGCGGACGCGACGGGAACGGATTCACGCAAACCAGCTCACCGGTCATGAAGGTCGACACGCCCTGGTCCCACGCCTGCACATCGAGCCCGAGGCTCTTGCACTGTGCCTCGCCCGCATGGACCGGAAGGTTTGGATTACCGAGTACGAAGCAGCCGATGATGTCGGTGCCGCCTGAAATCGATTGAAGCTGCAGCGGCTTGACGTGCTGGTTCACCCATTCGAACTGTGTGTCGTAGAGCACGGCGCCCGTCGACATCATCGCGCGCAACGCATCGAGTGCGAACTGCTTGGCCGGTTCGAGACCCGCGTCCTCGCTCATCTTGAGATAAGCGGGGCTCGTGCCGAACACGGTCACGCGCTCATCAGCGACGAGGCGCCAAAGCGTGTCGACTTCGGTCACAGGCCCGTCGTAGGTGACGATCTCGACGCCCGATGCCAGCACCGACAACTGCCAGTTCCACATCATCCACGAGCAGCTCGTGTGGAAGTAGAGCTTGTCGCCGGGCCCCAGATCGCTATGCAACTGGTGCTCTTTCAGATGCTCGAGCAGCGTGCCGCCCGCCCCATGCATGATGCACTTGGGCTTTCCCGTCGTGCCCGACGAGAACATGATAAAAAGCGGGTGATTGAACGGAAAGTGCCGCCATTCGAACTGCCCGGCGTCGCCCTTGACGATGAGATCACGCAGCGAATGCTGAGGCTGGCTGACCGTACTCGGCAAAGGCGTCTCGTCGAGGCAAACAAGATCTGTGAGCGTCGGCAAGGCCCCCGCCACCGCGGCGACGTGCGCGGCGATCGAACCGGCCGTGTCGAACGAGCGCTGCGTCGTGTGCGCGAACAGCATGCGCGGCTCGATCGGCGCGAAGCGGTCGAGGATCGCCTGGACGCCAGTCTCAGGGGCGGCGGTCGAAAGCGTGGCGCCGAGCGCCGTCACAGCGAGCGCCGTGATGATCGCCTGGGCGTCGTTGCGCATCATCGCGACCACGCGATCGCCCGGACGCAATCCAAGCTCGCTCAGCGATTGCGCTAGCCGCGCGACGCGATCGCGCAGATCGCCGCGCGTGATGCTTTCGCGTCGACCATCGGCATAGCGCGCCGTCAACGCCGGTGCTTCGTCGGGTGCGATCTTGCGGCCGAGCAGGCTTTGCGCGTAGTTAAGCTCGACGTTCGGAAAGAAGCGCGCGGTCTCGCATTCGTCGCCGACGCAGGCCGGCTCCGGCCGGCCCGACCACTCCATGCCTTCGGTCCATTGCAGGAAGAACGGCCAGAAACGGCGGAACTCGCGCGTGGTGTAGGCGTGCAGTGCCGGATAGTCCCCAAAGCGCTCGCCGCTTGAGGCTTCGAGCGCTGCGGTGAAGCGCGACATGCGCGTTTGAGCGACTCGCTCAGGTAGATTTTGAAACAAAGGCTCGCGCGCGTACATACGCACGCTTCCCCCGAAGATGTTTTCGCGATTCATCGCGCACCCGTATTGGAACAACGCGTTATAGAGTATTTATTTGCCGCTGGCTCTCGCCTCGGCAATCGCATTCCTACAAATGCCCCACTTTTGACTAGGGGGTCATTTACCCTCGAGAACAGATTACTGTGACGACTGACAATGCTATGTGCGACCTCGCACAGTCTGCCTAGGTCACGCTTACGGGTAAAACCCAATCGACGCTTCTGAAGCCGATATGCCTTGTTCTTGAGAGCTTCGCCTGAACGCTTCTTAAAAGGCAAGCGTTCCAATCACCGCAAAGCCTTGGCGCTGCTGTCTTTGTCCAGGTCAAATGCGTTTCCAGGTTCGCATAGTGTTGTTTAGCGCACCGAACACATGTCTAAAGCACGATTCAATCGGCCCAAACGCTTAGAACAAAAAAGAGGCTTTACGTTGATGCGCTACAAGACAAAAACATCGCGCGGTGCGGTTGCAAGAGAAATTGCAACATCCGTTATTTGCCATGCGTTTATCGCAGGCGACGATCACCCAGCCGGTCGAGGCAATCCATGAAACCCATCGCATTCGGTGGTCGCTTTGGATGGCTTCATCCAGGTCACGGTACACGGGGCGTCGTAATCTGCAGCCCGTTTGGTCATGAAGAAGCGTGGTGCCACAAGGGCATCCGTTATCTCGCCGAGGAATTGTCCGCGTACGGGATTCCTGTGCTGCGCTTCGACTATCTCGCGACGGGCGACTCCAAGGGCGCCGATGGCAACGCCCATCGGATTGATGCGTTCGTGTCCGATATCGTCGCGGCCGTCAAGGAGTTGAAGGACCGCACCGGGGTGACAAGCGTGACGCTATGCGGCTTGCGTTTGGGGGCGACTTTTGCGGCGTTGGCATCGCGGCAATGTGCAGTGGACACACTCGTGCTGCTCGCGCCGGTTACGCGCGGGCGTGTCTATCTGCGCGAGCTGACGGCGCTGCGCAAGACATGGCTCGAGAATCTCGTGGCGCCTTTGCGTGCCACGCAACCTGAGAAGCCGTTGAACGTGATGGGACAGCTTTATAGCGACAAGCTTTGCAGGGAGATCGAGGCGATCGATCTTCCGAAGGCAATGGCCGATCATCCCGCCTCCCCTGCGCGCGTTCTGGTGATCGATGCTCGGTCCCGGGCGAGCGCCGCACTCTGTTCGACGCTGCGTGGACACGGCGGCGAGGTCGAAACAGGCGCTTTCGAAGGCTACTTCGAATACATGGATGAAACCAAATCGTCGGTCGTACCGGCCGACACGTTTGCACGGGCCGCGCAATGGGTGGCGGACAGCGATCCGGGTACTCGCGTTCGAAGCCCTTCGAACAAAGGCGCACGGCCAAGCGTCTCGCTTGACGACGAAGCGATCATCGATACGCCAGAAGCCCGCGAACGTCCCGTCATCTTCGGCAACCACGGCCTCTTCGGCATCTTGTGCGAACCGCGCGGCAGGCTCGCGTATGGTCCCGTCATGCTGATCACCAATACAGCCGACACCGTGCATCACGGCGACAGCCGTCGCTCGGTGCGCATTGCGCGGGAAATGGCTCGCCGCGGTATTGCATCGATGCGCATCGATGCGCGCGGGGTCGGCGACAGTGCACCGCGAATCGCGCAAGGCCCCCTCGACCTGAAGGCATCGATCCATGCGCGCACAACCGTCGAAGACGTGGCGACGGCAGCGGCCTGGCTCAAGCGCAAGGGCTATAACACGGTCGTCTCGTTCGGAATCTGCTCGGGCGCCTACAGCGCATTGCGTGCTTCGCTCGTGGAGCCTGCGCTCACGGCCGTCATCGCGGTCAATCTCGCGCGTTTTCATGTACCCGACGGCATGTCCATGGAGGAACTGGAAGAGCTGCAACGCAACTCGATGAAACGTGTCGGACCTGCGATTTTCAAACCATCCAAATGGTGGCTCGTTCTGAGTGGAAAGCGCCGGTTCGGGCCGATCGCGCAGGCGGTCGCAGCGAACCTGATGGCGCGCCTGCGCTCGCACAGGCTGGTTGCGGCGAGCGACGTCGACGTCGCGACCCATGCGGCTGCGTTGACAGACCCGCATGACGTCGTTCAAGCCCTCGAACGCAAAGGCGTCCGTACGCTCTTCGTCTACGGTTCAGGCGATGAAGGAATGGAGCAGTTCAATGCGCATTTCGGCAAACGCGGTAAAAAGCTGTCGCGCTTTTCGAATCTCAAGGCTATCGTTTTCGATGAGCTCGATCACGCGCTTTTCGATCCGCGAGCGGCGGCGAAGGTCGTGGCGCTGAGCGAAGCGTTCATTAAAGATCTGAACCGCAAGACGACGGCTCCGAAAGTCGCCGATCCGGTGTTTGCAGTGCCACAGCAGCGTTGATGGTCGGGGCGCGGACCTGAAGCTTGTGCTTCACAAGGAGGAAGACCGTGAAACGATGGATACGCGTGCTTTTGCAAGCGGTGCTAGTGGTCGTCATCGTGATGCCGGACACGACACATTATTTTGCACAAGGCACCGCATCCGCGGCATCGTGGACGGGCACTTGGTCGATGGCGCCCTCCATCACCGATGATTCCGGCTTCAACAACCAGACGGTACGGCAGATTGTGCGCACCAGCATCGGCGGGATATCGGCACGGATCCGCGTGTCGAATCTCTATGGCACCACGCCGCTCGTGATCGGCAATGCGCGCATCGCCCGACGTGCGCAAGGTCAGCAGGCGGTGACGGGTAGCGACCGCGCCATCACTTTCGGCGGCCAGCCGAATGTAACGATCGCTGCGGGCGCGTCGGCCGTGAGCGATCCGGTTGTGTTCCAGGTCCCTGCCCTCTCCGACGTCGCCATAAGCCTTTATTTCCCCTCGCAGACCCCTTCACGGTCTACCGGGCACGTCGACGGCTTGCAGGACGCCTATATCGCTTCTGGGGACGTCAGCGCCGATCCTGTGTTCTCGGGCGGGATTGCGAATTCCACAGGCGGCCAGTCCTACTACTTCCTCACGAACCTCGACGTACTGAACGACGCCGCGACGGGCTCGGTCGTCGCGTTCGGCGCCTCCATTACGGACGGCCTCGCGTCAAGCGCCAACAGCAACCGGCGCTGGCCCAATCGCCTCGCGGTACGGCTGCAGCAGGCCGGTATGACCGTGGGCGTGCTGAACAAGGGGATCAGCGGCAACAACTTCTTCACCGACAGCGCCGGCCAGGCTGGCCTCACGCGCTTCGCTCGCGATGCCCTGCAGCAACCGGGCGCCAAGTGGGTGATCATCTCCGATAACGCAATCAACACCCTCAACACCGACACCCCTTCGACCGCGCCACAACTGATCAGCGCGTTGCAGCAGCTGATCGAGCGGGCTCATCGCGTCAACATCAAGGTGATCTGCTCGACGCTGACGCCGTTCAGCGCAACGGGCGATATTGAAGCGGCGCGCCAGCAAGTGAACGCGTTCGTCCTGAACTCGACGAACGGCTGCGACGCGGTGCTGGATCAGGCGCAAGCCGTGAGCGATCCGGCCAATACCGCCGCGTTGCTGCCGGCCTATGACAGCGGCGATCATTTGCATCCGAACGAGGCGGGTTTGCAAGCAATCGCCAACGCGCTGGATCTCGATGCGCTCGCGGTCCTGCCGCCGATCCGGGCGCCGTCAGCGTGCGGCCAATTGGCGCCGGGCCAGGGTTTCGCGCGCGGCCAGAAGCTGTCATCGTGCGACAACCGCTTCAATCTCAATATGCAAGCCGATGGAGATCTGACGGTGACGCAGTCGGGCACGACGCTGTGGTCGGCTGGCACGAAGGGGTCGGCGGCAGCCGAAGTGCGGATGCAGGAAAACGGCAACCTTGTCACATTCGACTCCGACGGGACGCCTGTTTGGGAAAGCGGCACGCCAGGCAATGACGGCGCCTACACGCACATGCAGAACGACGGAAACCTAGTCATCTATACACGCAGCGGCGCGATATGGGCGTATCGATAGCGAGGGCGCGAGGCGTCTTTGGTCTTCTATTGCCTCGCGGGCACGAGGCAACTTATTTTCGTGACCATGTCGGACGCTCGTGTTCATGGAGTCGTCGCGCGGCGGCATTGTTCTTCCGTATCTTCTTTTTGTCGGACTTGAAGAAGAGGATATCCAGTACGGCCAACAACGAGAGTGCGACCATCGCGACGAAAACAATCGTCCCGATGATGCTTAAAATTGTCATATGCCCTCCGTCAGTTAAGGGGAAGCGCGGCTGCTTCAGTTTTTGTCACGCGTCGTTCGGATGCCGACGCTCGTCGCGCTTTCGGGCGTTTTCGATGCTGGCCTCTGTTCGGTGCGGCAATCGTCGCTCAATCGCGAAGATGCGCTCGACGAAGGCAATGGTCAGCCAGGTCAAACCCCTTTCCTCCAATAACGTTACGACGGTATCACAGGTTTCATTGCGCCGAAAAAACGTGATGGTGTTGTGGGTCAAATTGAAAGTCTCATTCTGCACCAACAGGCCGAGCACGGCGGGGAGTGGATTGGTGCACTACCGTGAAGGTTCGTCTGCAAACAGAGGGAAGCGCTGCCGATTAGTATCGGGTTTCTAGCGATAGGTCGAACTATCGGGTTTCCAGCGACGATCATTGATCAAGCATGGCACTATCGGGTTTCTAGCGATGCTCTACTTGATTAATAAAGATTAAAGAAAGATTAGCGTCGGCAAAACCTAATTTAACTATTTGATTTTTATAAATAATTTCTAGTACTTCGATCGCTAGCCACCCGATATCATCGTCGCTAGGAACCCGATATCTCGTCGCTGGAAACCCGAATTTGGTCGCTAGAAACCCGAGTGCCAAACATCGCTGGGAACCCGATGGTTATCCACAGGGCTCGATACCTCGAAAACAGTAAATTTTGACCATCGCTGGAAACCCGATACACGGCCCTTGATAGTGCCCCGAAGATTCTTATACTGAGGCGCATGACAAATCCAGTCGAACTCGCGAAAAAAATCGCCGAAAAAGCAATGGCCAATACTGTCAAAAACCGAGCGGCCATGCCGGCTGCGTCGACGCTCACGCAAATCCCGTTATGGCCGCCGAACGTTCGCGGTATGCCGAACTCACTGGCTCGGTCTGCGCTCTTCAACGTGAATAAAGCGTCAGCTCCGCGAGAGCATTATCGAGGCAAGGAGATCGCGAGCGTCGACGGGACCACCATCACACTCAAGGGCGAGGAGTTGCGGCAGGATGACGCCGACGTCTTTCTTGAGATACTGCACCTTGCACGCGACACGCAATTGTCTGAACGTGTTGAATTCACGGGCTACGCGATGTTGAAGCTGCTTGGATGGGACACATCAAGCAAGGGTTACGCACGCCTCGTGACGACCATCGAACGGCTGCAGCAAAGTACCGTCAATGTAAAATTCGATGGAAACAAGAAAGGCTTCCAAGGACAGTTGGTTCGGAAGTTCCTGTGGAGAGATGGCGCTGAGACAGGAACGGATGGCAAGACACGCTGGACCGCTTATATCGAACCTGAGATCGCGTCGTTGTTTAGTCACGACGACTACACGCGCTTAGCTCGGGAACAGCGACAGCGCCTCAAATCCGAACTGTCGAAGTGGTTGCATAGCTATTACCACACACACGCTGTGCCATTTCCACACAAGGTCGCATTCATTCACCAACAGTGCGGATCGCAGACCAAAGCGCTTTCACATTTCCGAGTGAATTTAAAAAAGGCACTTGAAGAACTTGTACGACTCGGATTTCTCGTTGCTTGGCGCATCGACGAAACTGATCTGGTGCATGTTGTTCGAGTCGGCGCGCGTCGCGTCGCTAACTAGTCCCCTCCAATACTGCTTCTGCTCTGGCGTGCGTCAGGCGTCCGCGGTCATTCGCCGACGCGACATGCTTCATGCCTTGATACGCGCCGAAATCGTCGCACGTAACCAGGCGGTGTAAGCCGTGCGCTCGAGCACGTCCTTAAATGTTCCCGTTTCGGACTGGTACGACATGCCTTTCCCGCCATCGGCAAGATATTTGGCCGCGAGTTTTCTCCGCTCTGTATTCGGAAGTGCCTTGATTGCCGCAGTGGTTTCGCGAGCCCGAGCATCGGCCGCGGCTTCTACAGTCTTCTTTTTTTCTTCCGCGGACCTGGCCGCAGCTAGCTTTTCTTCCTGCAATCGCTCCTGTGGACTGACTTCGAGGTTGTTGCCATTTTCGAAAATGCTGCGGGCATAACCGCCCGGGCTTCCACTAATTTGATTCTTCCGAGCCTTCTCTTCGACGTAGATCGCTGTCTGAAGCGCTCTGGCGGGTTCCTGCTGTATCCAGGTGATGGCTAATCGATCACCGATGCCGAGCGCCGTGAGGCGTCGGAACGAGTCCGACGCACGGATCTTGTCTTGATCGTCTTCATCGCCGCCGTCATACACCGACTTCTGCGGATTCTCCGCGACGAGAAAGCGGATCTCGGCAACTCGACGCGCCTCGCGCTTGTACTCGGGCGTAACGAGGATGTTTGAAACCAGATTGACTTCCTTGACGGCTTTCTTAATGACTTCGCTGGAGAAGTGCTTGAACTCGTCATACATGCTCGCGTCGGCGCCTAGCAGACGTCTCCACGTTTCGACGGGAATCCAGCCGGTCGAGCCCGTGCGTTTGAATCGCAGGCAGTTTTCATAGAGCGCGAGCGCATAGCCCCCGCTGAATTGCCGCTGGACGTTGATGTTGATCAGCGTGTAGATATCGGGATTGGCCAGTTTCCTGGCCAGCCAATCGCTGTATTCGTATGAGCACACCCCGTTTCTGATCCCGGCATGCGAAAGCAATGGCGAAGCGGCCCATTCTGACTTCCCTCCTTCGTGCAGCAAGTCGAACGAGATCGGCGTCGACATGATCTTGAGAAGTGCCTTCTTGAGGGCATCGGTATTTTTACTGTCGAACCCCAGCATCGTACAAAGGATGCCGACAGGCAAAGAATGGGTTTTGCTGGTTAGTAACTCGTCGAAAGCATTTAACAGAAGGACGTTGACGATTTTCCTCTCGAGCAATGAAAGCTCACCGCTCACATGCACGGTAGCCACGTGTTTTCGTAGTTCGCTCGCCGGAGGCTGGGGTCTAACATTAGGCATGTGCCGCTCCATTAAGCGGACGATTGTAAGCACTCGGAGTCAGGTCCTCAAGAGAAAGAACATGACCTTTTGATAGCGACTCCGTTCGCCCCATAAACCATGACTTTTCAGAACACCCTCTGGGGCAGCCTCGACTGTTGGAGGCCGCTTTTGTCATTCCCCACAAACCATGACCTTTCGTACTCGGCGCACCCCATAAACCCTGACTTCATTGCGGGTGGATCATTGGAGTTCTCTTGATGAGTGCGACAACGTCGGGGACGAGCGAAACGAAAAACAGAAATCGGCTTCAGTCGTTGCTCGTCTAGCAAGGTTTAGGACCAATTCCCCATAAACCCTGACTTCTTGACTCATTGGATTGCTGACCGGTGAGCTATTCATTGGTGGCCCCATAAAGGATGACCTTTCGCCCCATAAACCCTGACCCTCCAAGACCGTACGTTGTTGACGGCACCGGAAAAAGCTTGCAGATCAATTGTTTACGCAGCCCTGACCGACGGAACAGCGCGGCGCCCCCATAAACCCTGACCTTTCCCCATAAACCCTGACCTTTATCGACGGTTTCACCCCCTAAACCCTGACTTTACACCCCATAAACCCTGACCTATTCGCCGGGAAAGCCTTATAGGACAAGGGTTTGGCAAACGCAAAGGTTTTAAAGTTGTTGTTCTTTAAAAAACACCAACACCCATTGGTGGGTTTTTTTAAAAGACGTAGAACCCACCTCACCTACTAAAGCTACCTAGTAGCTACCAGCTAGCAAATCAGCGCTTTTCTTTCAAGCTGGTCTCGAGTACGTGCAGGGCTCGCTCCAACACTTCGCCAAAAGGCACGTTCAGTTTGTCAGCGAGCGTGTTCAACATGGCGATCGTCTCCGCTTTCGCTTTGATGTTGATCTGCTGATTCCGGCCAGTCACATATCTCCGTTGGGTTCGCGGTTGCGCAGGCAAAGTAGGAGGAGGCGCCTTCTTTGATGGTTGTCGGCTGGGAAAGCCGCTCTTTCGCGATATCTCGTCAATTACATCGGATGCGATGGGTTTCGAAGGTTCGACTGCCGAGCGAGGTGCGAAGTCGCTCAGGTCATCAATATCGAGCGGGTTGGCGCGGCTCATGCCTCAACCTCCTCGGTTTTCAAGCTCTCCCTGCTTTTACGGAGGGTTGCAATCACCTCGGCTGCGAATGCTTCGGCATTGGCGATCGCTTTGTCCAGATTCGACACTTCGCGAGGGTCGAGATCTGCGAGTGGCGCGCCAAACGAGAACATCGCCCTGAACGCTTCCCGCTCGTTCAAGGAGGTTTCGAAGACGTTGATACCTGCCTCGACGAAGGCCGTGTTGATGTGCGTCATCGTTCGAGTCCGGATGATGGGGCTGGTCCGAGTGAGAAGCACACCATAGGGAACAGGTCGCCGCGACATTTTTTCTTGTTGTTTGATGACATGCAGGGCGCGCGCTGCTTGTTTCGAATCCAGCTGAGAACCTTGCGTCGGGATGATAACGAGGTCGGCCTGGCTAATAGCCAGCAAGACGATTTTGGCTGCCGTGCCTTCGAGATCTACGATCACGAACGGCGTTTGAGAAGCCGCCTCTTCAATCCGTTCGATCACGTTTTCTTCGTCGGCATCGGTGGTCACCCGGAGCCGATTCAGAGATTTCTGACCCGCTGCCCACGTTTTGATGGGATGGTTGGGATCTGCGTCGATGACTGTGACGTCGGTCTTTCGGGCAAGTTGTTCGGCCAGTATGAGCGCGGACGTTGTTTTTCCAGCGCCGCCCTTGGGGCTGACAAATACAATTGTTGGCATGGTTGAGGTCCGTTCTTGATTCGGTTGCCAGTACCAGATAGGTATCTGGTAGGTGTCCATTAGCTATTCATTTGATTTGGCTGGCTGTGGCCTAGCGGCTAGCTACCAGATCGCTACTTAGTACCAAGAGAATAACAAGATAGCGGGGAACTTCAAGTAAAATCTAGATAGATACCAGATAGCTACCACTGAGATATCTAGTGACGCGTAAATAACTAGCAGGTAGCGATTAGGTAAGGAGTTGCGGGCTAGCAGGTAGGTAGGGTCGCTAATAAGTAGCTAGTAGATAGCTTGCAGGTACCGTTCATTGATCCGCTAACAGAATTCTAGCGATGTGAAAATTTGCAACTAACTGTCATATCATACAGATCATTCATGATCGTTACACTACCACGGCGCGTTTAGCTTTCAGATGTAGCGCGGGGCATACGCGCTAGCGAATAGCTATCCGCTAGCTGTCAGATAGCAACAAATTTAGTGCCTATCGTTCAAACAAAACCCTTACAGAGGTTGCCGCCGACTCATCTACGGTTCAATATGAGCGTCCCAGCGCGATTGGGGGCAATCGCCGATTAATGGTAACTTAGGTACAAAACAACATGGCAACTGGCACGGTTAAGTGGTTCAACGATGCAAAGGGTTTCGGCTTCATCACCCCCGACGGCGGTGGTGACGATCTGTTCGCCCACTTCTCGGAAATCCGCTCGGAAGGCTTTAAAACGCTCGCAGAAGGGCAGAAGGTGACCTACGACGAGAAAATGGGACCAAAGGGCAAGCAGGCGTCGAACATCAAACCGGCGTAAGTCGGTGCGCCACGGCGATTGAACGATCGCCGTGGCCGCAGAAGGGGCCGGGCAGTAAGTCGGGATCCATCGCGTTCGGGCGAAGAATTGCGTTAAAAGTCATCCGCAGTATTCACTGCTAATTATCATTAGCAGTGAACGATTTAATGGCGGGAACGACGGATGTCCCGCTTTACGTCTCGCTGGAGTGGGGTATTGCTGGTGTCGCCGGAACAGATTGCTGCGGTGATGGCGCTGCCACGCGTCCCGCATTCAGTCGCCGAGCTCGACGCGCAGGTGCGCGAGGGCCTGCCGAAGTCGGCGCTAAAGGAGGGTGTCGAGCACGCGACGCGGGGAAGGCCTACGACCATCGAGATTCGACTGTATAGTGCGGACGAGCGCACCGCGTCGAAAGTTACTGTTAATTGCACTCGGCGGTCTACGATTCACACGTTCGGCGCCTCAGCGTGCTTCAATTCTGCACGGCATCGGCACGTCCACATGTGTGTCTCGGCGTCCAATCGTCCGCGGGAGATCCACGAGGCATCGTCGCATCCATCAAGATGAGCACGAGCCAGTGGCCTTGCTCTTTACCGATGCCGGTAAGGAGCATCGGTATTCCCGGAGGAACGATTACCGGCGGAGCGCCCGGGCGGCCGATCTGTTCGCCGTGAGGCGTCTCAAGACACTGCGCGCCGGAAAGCACAAACCAGGCTTCAGTACCCGGATGTCGATGCACCGTCGACTGCATGCCCGGCTTGAAATTTCCCTCCATGTACGTTGCCATAAACGACTTGGCCGCTGGAAGCTTCAAAGGGCCCACGTCAGCAACATGTTCTCCAGCGGACGATCGCCAAGACTGATCGGCGATCGTGAAAAGCCAAACCTGACCCAAAATGTCGACAACCGTTCCATTTTTTGTTTTGACCGCCTCCGCAGTTGAACGGCTCGCGAAGCGGTCAATATGCCAAAAGAGTGGAGTGGGTGGAAGTGCTTGAAGATGCTCTTCTGCATGGACGAAGCACCCGAATTCCGTTGTTCGTTCACTCACAGGTATGCACGCGCCACCTGTCTGTGCCGAGCAAACGATCGGTACCGCAAGACACATCACGGTAGCGATCAGACGTCGAGCCGCTTCCCGCACTGCGGTAGGCGACAGCGAGAACGCTCTCATCAAAGCCTCCATCGGTGCCATATGCGCAACTTGTGTTTCCCAGACGCAGAGTCTGCGTTGCACGCTATCGCCCATCGAACATGCCGGAGAAGGGGAATCAAGTTATTGCACCAACCGCGTTTCGCTCACGTGCTCGTGCTGTCGCATGGCATCACTGGCGATCCGCCATGGTGGGCAACGCAGCTTAAAGGCGGCCCCCGGCGGAACCACGCTAGGACCCTCCCCCCCGATGGGGCCAGCTTGGTTACCCGTGCGGCCAACACCACCATGGGACCGTCGCATGTCCTACTTCTCAGCTTCGAGGCGCTGGCCTTTCTGTCGGTGCAGTTTCGCCGGATCGTTTTCCGGTGTACATCGTTCGAGCGCGGCTATCGCCTTCTTTGCGAGTTCAATGGTTTCGTCGCACGCAGCTGGTTCAACGATTGTCCGGCAACCTCCGCCGTTGACAACGCGTGCCAGTGCACCGCTTACTTTCTCCAGCGCGGTCTGGGGCGAACCGTTGTCGGCGATTAAAGCTGCGACATTAAACGCGCTTCCGGCAGGAGTGACAACCCAGTCCGGGCACTGAGCATGAGCATTCGCAACGATGGCACCGACCATGAATGGCACGGTTGCTCTGTGGAAAATCCCGAATGACTTAGACTGAGCCATTGATGCCCTCTCAGAAAACGCGTTCGTCCGATTCATCTAGTCCCTCAAACCAGCTGGCGAGCCCATCATGGTGGATTAATGCCCACGCTGATGTCGGCTTCTCCGCAGCCGTTATAAATCCATCTGCGCCGAAAGTTTTTTGAAGTTTTATAAGGCGATAAGGCGTTCAATCTGCTTTTTAACTCCCATTGTATCGAAAGCGTCGCCAAATATGCGATCAAACCATCAGCGTTACTCATCTTTCGCCTCGACGTTTCGTCATCAGACAGTTGCAGGCCGAAGCGTGCGGGCTTGGGGCAAGCGTCGATCTTCCGGATGACGGAGCCCTCTGCTCCCTTGCGCTCTTTTTTCTTAAAGGGCGATGAAGGACTCCCGTCCTTGCGCCAGTCAGGGACGCGTTTCAGCTGAGCGCTCGGCTTCTTTGAAGATTATGAGATCTTTTTAGCAAAAGGCCGTCGCCGTGGTTTGGTATGTGCGTCAGCACACATAAAGTCAAACCTAAACGGAAGGTGTCAGGGAGTTTAGCGCGTTCACGCTTAGAGTCCGCCGATGAATGGATTTGGCCGATGCCGATGCCGGCTCTCACGGGTCGATGTCGCCAGCGTCCGCCAAGGCCGAATTTTCCAGCAAACAGGCCTCGCGAATGAACGCTTCACTCCACAAGGAGTCGTTGGCGCTCCGGTGTATCGGCAATCTGGTTAGGGTCGACTTTCGCCCGACGTCGCGCGAGCCGACAAAAAGCGCGAGAACAAGCGAGCGAGGTCGGCGCCCGGTACGGCAGAAGTGCGTCTGTCTTATGCGAGGCTGCAGGCGTATGGAAGGCGTCCTTGAGGCTGGTCGCGAGGCTAGTCAGGATAGAAGCCGGAGCCGACCAAACCGGCTTCGCCATCGATCTTCACTGATTTCACATAGGTCCACTTGTGCGAGGGAGTAGACTGCCCGGGTTTCGGAAACATGTAGTCGACCCACCCTGAGCCCTTGTCTGCCGCAGTCTCTATCAGGGCGTCGTGAAATAACTTGCCGTTTGCGTCTTTTTGACCGGTGACCATCGTGCCCTCTCTGGCCGGGAAGGCGGGATTCAACAGGACTTTCGAGTTCATGTCGTAGACAAAAAGGTATGTGGTGCCATGAAACCATTCGGAACCCTTAACGCGAAACTCCTGGAATGCTTCCTTGCCCTTACGGTTGATCAGGTCCGCGGCCTTGTTCACTAGCGCCTCAACCTTTTCTGCTTCCTCTGATGACGGAGGTATCGACTGCGCGAATGTGGACGTGCTAGTGCCAAGCAGACCGCAAAAAAGTAGGCTACCGGCTAATACCATTTTCCCTCTCATAGCGATACCTCCCGGCCGTTAAACGTCAGAATACAGCAGGGCCTGGTCGAAAGCGATAACGTCGCGCGTCGCAGTTTACAAGTGAACGCGCATAGATATGAGTAAAGACCAGACTTGAAATGGTGGGAACCACTTTGGCGTCTCCAATTGCAGTTAGGGGCACATGTCGATCGACACCCGCATTCTGCGGGCGCCACGATCATGTTGTGGCGCCGATGTCCACTAACATCGCGGGCGTCGGCGCCCCGGATCGTGAAAAGTCTGGGAAGTGGCACGATCTTTAGGAAGAAGGCGCGGAAATTAAAGGACCGAAAACCCTGCGGAAGGTCGGGCTTAGCGCCACGTATGCCAAGCGCCTTATCGAGTGGGAGCCCATCCAGGCCCCGACTAACGGAAGCCATAGACCAGAACCTTCTTCCCCTCAAAACTTTCTTGCACACCTTGCTCGCAATTTGGTGGACACTTCGCCATAAGGTCAGCACGACGGCATTGCCGCCATGGCTTTTGGCCTGATACATCGCGTGGTCGGCATTGACCAGCAGCGTTTGTTCGCCAGTCCGTCGTCCGGGTAACAGCTACAGTGTCCGACTCGCGTAGGCGTTGCTTCATACGTTTGCTGATGCGCTGCAGCAACATGTCGCCCACGGCATGTCCGTAGCGATCGCTGACCGGCTCGACCCCGTCGATGTCGACAAACAGTAGGGCGAATTTCGTACGCGAACGTTTCGCGTTGAGTATGGCCTGCTTAAGCCGGCCGCCAAACAGAACGCGGTTCGGGAGATCGGTGAGCGGGCAATGGGTGAGATAGATGATGCGCTGCTCGGCTTTCCTTCTCTCCGAGATATCCTGGAAAACCACGGTCACCCCGTACATGTTGCCGGCGTTATCGCGCAAGGCGGCGCACTTGTATTCAAAACGGGAAAGCTGGTATCGTCCCTGCGCCAGAACGCATCGTCCTGAACATGGCGGTACTTGCCATCCGATAGCGTCGCATGGATCGGACAGTCTTCGACAGGAAAGGTCGAGTTGTTGGCGTGATGGTGGTGGATAATTTCGTGCCCTGGCCTGCCGACCAGATTGTCCGCATCGCGGCGAGGTTGGGACGTTCGAAGAAGTTCACTGAAGGGCCGCAGCGGGTCGCTATGAAGAGGTTTACATAGCGACCCCTTACAGCCGCTCGACGTTCAGCCTTCCCTATGTCTCTTCCTGAAGCTGAGCGGCCACCAGACCGGTCGATGCACACTGGTCGGCGGCCGGGTAAACCAGCCGCAAAGGTTCTTCGCTAAATTCTGGGCTAGCGCTTTTGGCCGCCAAAGTCCAGCTTACTTCTCAGATACAGACGGCGGTCTATGATTGAATATCTGGCCATAGTTCGTGATTGACACCTGCGATCCCGACAGCAGGAGGGCTTGCCAAAACGAGACTTGGTTTGCTGTAAGAACGGGAATCCCGAGATTTTCCTCGAGTGCCTTGACAACTCCTACGGCACGGAAGCCATTGCCGCCCATAAAGACAGCCTGCGCGCTCTTGGGGGTATGGGTGCGGACCCATTCAAATAGATCGCCGGGTCGAATGGCGAGCTGATCAGATGGCAGGCCTGCGGGTCCACTGTGGACCACATCGAACCCGGAAGCCTGAAAGTATCGGGCGCCCTGCCGGTCCATTTCTACCGAGAACCAAGGTGGGCTGACCATTGCGAGCCTTGTTGCATTGAGGACTTTCAGTGCGGCGACCGCGGCCGCACTGGAAATAACGACTGGAATGCCTCGTGTGCGAGTCTCCAAACGCTGTTTCAGCTTAGCGTCATCGGCACGGCCGCGAACGTAGCTGCTACTGGTGAACGCGTAGACGATCGCATGGAGAGGCGCCGCCGCGAGCAGTTCAGCAGCATCATCGACAAGCGGCGGATCGGCGAAGGCACGTACAGGCTCATCGGCAATTGTCGCGTCCATAACTCCACCAGGCTTATAAGCTCTCAAGGGAACCCGCGCAGCGTGAATTGAAATGCCTCGCGGTGCCATCGCGTTGAATTCCGACTCAGGGTTAATGTCGGCGTGCGGGGCAAGAACGCCGATCCGCGTTACGCCCCAACCATCAAACTGCCACATAAGCCTTTCCTCCGGCGAAAATTCGCTTCCTGTAAAGAGCCTGAGCACCGTATGCGCGTCCAGCGGTGACGCGCTCCGGCATGTGCTCGTTAATTAATTCGTTAGCAACTATCTGCAAAAGCCTCGATCGTGACTGTCGCCTACAGACGACTACATTGCGGAATCCCTATACATAGCCTATAAAAACTTTACCAAAATGCGAATGCGAATGCGCTTGGCGAGGTGTAATGTGGCTCGCTTATCTAAGGCACCCGCCCTGCTGCTGATTAGTATTTGCGCAGCTACTTACCCCGCGTTCGGTTTTGCTGACGAATGCGAGAAGGTGCGCGCCGCTACCGTATCGGGACAACGTGACTTCGTTGCACATATCATTGGAGAAGACCCCCGTCACTCCGAGCGTGTGGACGGCGAGGCGATGTATCACATTGCCCGCTCGCCGATGCCGGATTTGCTGCATTGCGACGTCGTCGCGTACGGTCCAATGCCGTTTCTGATCTGTGTCCCCGCCGAGAACAATTTGATTCCATCCATTGCACGACGGCGCGTGACGCTTGCAGCGGGCAGGATCGGTCGATGCGTGCGCGAGCCCGTGATTGGCCCATTGAAATCGCCTTCGCTGCCCGGCCACCTGCAATGGTACGTTACGGATTGGCGTGAATACCGCCCGATTCGATATCGCCTGGATTGGAGCGCCAGCCTGAAAGACCCAGCGTGGACTCTGGAAGCCGGCCCGACCATCGAGACCACGAGCGATATCGGCCGGGCGACGCGCGCACTCAAGTCGAAGGACAAGACGCCGGACGGACGCCCATGTCGACAATTGCTCGCTGCTGTCGATTCGGCACAGCGCGATTTCCGGAACACAATCGGAGCCGTTGCCGAGACTGGCAGTGACCTTGTGCTTTTTAACTCATCCCTGCCGCTTATGGACTTCTCAGTCAAGGTAGGTATTGGCGGGAACACGCCCAACATGCTCTTTGCGGAAAGGACGGTCCCCTCGCCGAACCTGACCCGTAGACAAGCGGAGGAAATGGGCGGAGCAGCAAGCCGCGCGCTCAGCGCATGCCTGCAGGTGCGCGCCGAGCGCATTGCAGACAAATCCTATGATGATGGCAGCGTCGAGCTGGTCTGGCGCCTTGCTGACCACTATCCTCCACGTCCAGTGTCAGTCTTTGCAGTGGTGCGCTTCGAGGCGGGTCACGAGCTTGTCAGTCGAACCGCGATCCGTATACAGCGTAAGGAGTGACGCGGACCGCAAGACACCTTGCACAGCGCGTCGGACTGAATTCTCATGAGCTGCCAAACGACAACGATTGTCCCGTGGCGGGGCTTGAACCGCCGTTCGAACGTCATCGTGAAGCCCCCACTGCAACGACTGCAGCTGGCCGGTTTTCGCCGTCCACAGAATCATTTTCGCGTTTTGCTCAGCAGGTGTCCCTGACCGAGGTCCGTAATGACTTTCCAGATGTGGTTGCGCGAATAGTGTTTGCCGCACCGTCTCTCGATTGCCACTCGAAGTCGCTCGTTCGTCTATGTGTCTGCATCCAATCCATAAGACCGCGGAGAGCCTTTGAGTGCTTCACTAATCTGCTGCGGTAAGTCGATAGACCTTCGGCCAATTAACGGGTGCCAGCGGCCGCCGCGTCTTAAGAGAATTGGCGAATCCAAGTTCGATTATGAGTTGCCGCGCGTAGACCCGCGAGTACCGGCGACGGAATTCACGCTCGATCACTGTTAGCAGGCGTCCGTCCGTCCAGCGGTCACTTTCAAACCCAAAAACCATAGCGGACGAGCTCAATGCGTCGGAGAGCCATGCCCGCGCATGCGCGTCAAGAGATGGCTTTCTACCACCCACACCCATGCGCCTCAACTGTTCAAGCCCACCTTCTTCGACTACCGATTTGTAGCGCCTGGCCGTCTGGACGGAAATCCCGAGCGCGGAAGCAGTCTGAGTCGGGGTCCTCCCAGCAAGAAGCATCTCGCCCGCTTTCAATCGCAAGGCCACACTGGGCAGTTCAGTAAGCGTCTCGGACATCTCGGACATAGCGCTTCGGGAGCGAGAAATAAGAGAATATAATATTGCCTCTTTTGAATTCTCAGTGGGTGGTTTGGCGGGTCAAGATCCTATGAGCATCCGGGCCGATCGAGAGACTGATGCTTACAATCAGAATCTCGACGCCTACTGTAGAGGAGATGATCATGGGCAACGACCAGAGATATCAGTCGGAGACTGAAGAAGCGGTGCTTGCTGTCTCGCTCGAGCTCGCGGCCAAGACGTGGAAGGGTCGCGCTCTACGATGGCCGGCGCGAGCGGCCCGCCCTTCATACCGTCGAGCATCCGCAGGCCGCGGCGCGCCTCCAAGCCGTGCAGGCCTTGATCGACCAGCATAAGGATAGGTGCTCGCGGCCGGCCGACGTGCGGGTGGTCGTGTGCTACGAGGCCGGCCAGGACGCGTTCTGGATTTGGCGTGCGCTTCAGGCCCACGGCATTGAATGTTACGTCGTGGATCCCGCGAGCATCCCGGTAGAGCGTCGCATGCGGCGTGCAAAGACTGACCGGCTTGATGCCATCAAGCTCGTCACCAACCTGCGTGCATGGCAGCGCGGCGAACGCGACCGCATGCACGTCGTTCACGTGCCATCCGCGCAGGATGAAGCGTCGCGCCACCTGATGCGCGAACGCGGGCAACTGCAGAAGGAAGTGCTACAGCACCTCGACCGCATGCGCAAGCTGCTGGCCACGCTAGGCTGTTGGGATCAGGTCGATCACCGGGACTTTGCCGGCCGGCTCGCGCGCGACGAGGTGAGGTGTCACGACGGAACGCCCCTGCCGCTCGAACTGCGCGAGCGGCTGCTGCGCGAATGCGAACGGCTCGCGCTCGCCACCCAGCAGTTCGCCGCACTCGAGAAGACCCGTCAGGCCAGCGTGCCGGCACCGTCTCGCGCGCGCAGCGATGCCCTAGCTCGCCTGAAAGGCATTGGCGAAGTCAGCGCCTCACGCCTCGCGCTCGAACTCTACTGGCGCGATTTCCACAATCGGCGCCAGGTCGGGGCCTGTGTCGGATTGGTGCCCCAGCCGTATGACAGCGGCGAGAGCCAGACCGACCAGGGGATCAGCAAACAGGGCAACCGGCGCGTACGCGCGTTACTAGTCGAGATGGCCTGGACCTGGCTGCGCTATCAGCCCGGCAGCGCACTCGCCCAGTGGTTCAACCGGCGCACCCAGGGCACCGGCCCCAATCGCCGTGCCCGACGCATCGCCATCGTCGCCGTCGCACGGCGCCTCGCGATTGCCCTGTGGCGTTACCTCAAGGACGGCGTGATTCCCGAAGGCGCTCAACTGAAGCCGCTGGTCAGCCCGTCCCGTACGCCAGTTGACGCCTCTCATGCAGCCTGCTACCCACAGAGTCTGAAGTGAATACGCCCGTGCCCGCCCTGGGTTGCCACAGCAACCGATGTTTCAAGATCGGGCGTGTTCCCACACACAATTCCGGCGCAATGCGCCCCGGCGGTCGGTCAAATTCCCCCATGTATGGTCACCTCAAAATCCCCCAGGTAACGATCGCCGGCTGAGCGGTCC
>NZ_FCNW02000054.1 GCF_001544475.1 Caballeronia humi
GAAGCTGCTTTCTTTGCTTACTTTCTTTGCAGCAGCAAAGAAAGTGAGTCCCGCCCCGGACAGGGGCAGAGCTAATAGACCGAGAAGAAAGCAAGTTCCTTAGGAGCACAAGCGCATCAAACGGTTTACCAACCCAACCCCAAAAACGAGCAAACGCGAGTCCCCAATGGCTAATGCACTTCCCGAAAAGTTGCTCCCGGGCGCCCCTTATCCGCTCGGAGCCAACTGGGATGGTTTAGGCGTGAACTTCGCGGTGTTTTCGTCGAATGCGCACCGCATCGAGGTGTGCCTCTTCGACAGCACGGGCCGCAAGGAACTGATGCGCTTCGACCTGCCCGAATGCACCGATGAAATCTGGCACGGCTATTTGCCGGGCGCGCATCCCGGCACGGTCTACGGCCTGCGTGCGCACGGTCCCTACCAGCCGCAGCACGGTCACCGCTTCAACCCTCACAAGCTCCTGCTCGACCCCTACGCAAAAAAACTGGTAGGCCCCTGGCGATGGTCCGACGCCCTCTTCGGCTATCGCGTGCATTCGAATCGCCTCGACATGTCGATGGACCGCCGCGACTCCGCGCCCGCGATGCCCAAAGCCATCGTCACGGACGACGCCTTCGACTGGTCCCGCGACGTCCGCCCCGACATCCCCTGGGGCGAAACCATCATCTACGAAACGCACGTGCGCGGCACGTCGATGCTGCGTAACGACATCCGACAGCACGAACGCGGTTCGTTCGCGGCGCTCTCGTCGCCGTGGTTCATCGAGCATCTGCAAAAACTCGGCATCACCGCCGTCGAATTCCTGCCGGTCCACGCGTTCCTCAACGACCGCTTCCTCGTCGAAAAAGGCCTGCGCAACTACTGGGGCTACAACACCGCGGCGTTCTTCGCGCCCGAGCCGTCGTATCTGTCGACGCACCGCCTGAACGAGATGCGCATCGCCGTGCGGCAACTGCACGCGGCCGGCATCGAAGTGATCCTCGACGTGGTCTACAACCACACGTGCGAAGGCAATGAACTCGGCCCGACCACCTCGTGGCGCGGCCTCGACAACGCGAGCTACTACCGCCTGATCCCCGGCGACGAACGCCGCTACATCAACGAAACCGGCTGCGGCAATACGGTGAACCTGTCGCATCCGCGCGTGTTGCAGATGGTCATGGACTCGCTGCGCTACTGGGCGACCGCCTTCAATATCGACGGCTTTCGTTTCGATCTCGGCGTCACGCTGGGTCGCGAGGGCCACGGTTTCGACCCGGGCTCCGGCTTCTTCGATGCGATCCGCCAGGACCCCATCCTCTCGACGCGCAAGCTGATTTCCGAACCGTGGGACATCGGCCCGGACGGCTATCAGGTCGGCAATCATCCGCCGGGTTTCGCCGAATGGAACGACAAGTTCCGCGACGGCGTGCGCCGCTTCTGGCGCGGCGACGCCGGCATGCGCCCCGACCTCGCGGCACGTCTGACCGGATCGGCGGAACTGTTCAACCGCCGCTTCAGGAAGCCGTGGGCGTCGCTGAATTTCGTGTCATCGCACGACGGCTTCCCACTTGCAGATGTGACCGCCTACGAGCACAAGCACAACGAGCTGAACCAGGAGGGCAACAACGACGGACACAACGAAAATTGCAGCGCAAACTGGGGTGTGGAAGGCCCGTCCGTCGATCCCCAGATCAACGAGACGCGCGGCCGTGTCGCCCGCTCGCTGATCGCCACGACGCTCCTGTCGCTCGGCACGCCGATGCTGCTCGGCGGCGACGAATTCGGCCGCACCCAACGTGGCAACAACAACGCGTACTGCCAGGACAACGAGACTTCGTGGATCGACTGGGACCAGGCGCAGACGCCGGAAGGAAAAGCGCTGACGGAGTATGTTGCGCGCGTCGTTGCACTGCGCAAAAAATACCCGGTGCTGCGCGAACCGCGCTTCCTCTACGGCGACCGCGAAGTGCTGCCGGGCCTCTACGACGTAAGCTGGTTTGACGAGCGCGGCACAGCGCTTGCGATCGAGGCATGGCAGGACCCGGAAGGCCGCGCGCTGACGCTGCGCCGCGCTGGGCCGGGCCTCTCGGGGGACACGGATGTAATCCTGCTGATGCTCAATGCGTCGTCGCAGCCGCTCACGTTTGCGCCCCCGCCACCTCACTTGGAATGGAACGTGCTCCTCGATAGCGCGGACCCTGATGCACCGCAGCGGCCGCTCATCGGCGGCGAGATGGAAGTGGCTGCGCACAGCATCGTCGTGCTGCTCGCCCAGCCGACCGGCGACGCCGACTGGCAGGCGGTCTGGATGGCGGGCGCGCACCAGGGACCACGGCTTCTGACGGCGCTGCCGCCCGATCCCGGCACGATGGTGCCGCGCCAGCCGCCGGACACAGACTCGCAGCACTAAGCGCAGCACGACCTAAAGCAACCGATAACGGCAGGAAACCATGTCTGAATGTCCGATCGATCCGCACAAGCATCACTACGCCTACTGCCTGCCGTTCGGCGCGCATCTCACGGGCGCGGCGCGGGATACGCCCCGGACGCGCTACCGGTTCTGGGCGCCCTCGCGCGAGACGGTGCAGCTGGAAATCCACGGCGGCGCGAACGCCGCGCCCACGCTGATCGACATGGAGCCGGCAGGCAACGGCTGGTTCGAAGCCGAAGCCGATGGCGGCGCCGGAACGCGCTATCTGTATCGGCTGGACAATGACCTCGCGGTGCCTGATCCCGCGTCGCGCTTTCAGCCTGAGGACGTGCACGGCCCGAGCGAAGTCGTCGATCCGCGCGCGTATCGCTGGACGAACACGAACTGGCACGGCCGGCCGTGGGAAGAGACGGTGCTTTACGAACTGCATGTCGGCGCGATGGGCGGCTATGCGGGCGTCACCGCGCGGCTGCCGGAACTGGCGGAACTTGGCGTGACGGCCATCGAGTTGATGCCGCTCAACGACTTCTCCGGCGCGCGCAACTGGGGCTACGACGGCGTGCTGCCGTACGCGCCGGACTCGTCCTACGGGCGTCCTGAAGAACTCAAGAAGCTGATCGACACCGCGCACGGCCTCGGCCTGATGGTGTTTCTCGACGTCGTCTACAACCACTTCGGCCCGGACGGCAACTACCTGAGCGCGTACGCGAAGACGTTTTTCCGCGAGGGCGTCAACACGCCCTGGGGCCCCGCGATCGATTTCGAGCGTCCGCAAGTGCGCGATTTCTTCTTTGACAACGCGCTCTACTGGCTGCGCGAATATCGCTTCGACGGCCTGCGCCTCGACGCCGTCCACGCCATCGACGACGACGAATGGCTGCGCGAACTCGCCCACTGCGTGCGCAGTTCGGTGGAAACGGGGCGACACGTGCATCTCGTGCTGGAAAACGAGCACAACACGTCGAACCTGCTGGAAACGCATTTCAACGCCCAGTGGAGCGACGATTCGCACAACACGCTGCACGTCCTGCTGACGGGTGAGGACGAGAGCTATTACAGCGCTTACATTGAGAAGCCGATCGAAAAACTCGCGCGCGTGCTGTCGGAAGGCTTCGTGTATCAGGGCGATCCGTCGCCGATTCACGACGGCAAGCCGCGCGGCGAACCAAGCGCGCACCTGCCGCCGACCGCGTTCGTCATGTTCCTGCAGAACCACGATCAGGTCGGCAACCGCGCGATGGGCGAGCGCCTGCGTTCGCTGGTCTCCGACGATGCGCTTTTCGCCGCGACGGGTTTGCTGCTGCTCTCGCCGCAAATTCCGATGCTGTTCATGGAAGAGCAATACGGTTCGAAACAGCCTTTCCTCTTCTTCACCGATTACCACGACGAACTCGCCGACGCCGTTCGCGAAGGGCGTCGCAGGGAGTTCGCGAAGTTCTCCGCGTTCACCGACGAAAAACGCCGCGCGCAAATCCCCGATCCGAACGCTGCAAGCACGTTCGAGATGTCGTCACCTTCCAGAAACCGTGAACGCGGCCCTGAAGAAAACGAATGGCTGCATTTCTACCGCTCGGCGCTCGCGGTGCGCGCGAAGCTGATCACGCCGCGCCTGAAGGATGCGAAGGCGCGCGGCGCGACCGTGCTCGCTGCTAAAGCGATCACCGCGCACTGGCGCCTCGGCGACGGCGAGACGCTCACCATCGCGCTGAATCTCGGCGGCGAAAGCGTCGCGCTCGGCGAAATCCCGCCCGGCAAGATTATTTTCGAGACGCCCGCGCGCGCACAGGATCGCGTGAAGCGCGGCGAACTCGGCGAGCACACGTTCGTCGCGTGGCTGACGGGCGAGGTGAACGACTACGCCAGCGCCCACGACGCGCGCCGCTTCGAACCCACGACGACCGAAGGACGAGCATCGTGAGCGCGACCACCGCCAACCCATCCACGCCTGCGCCGATGAGCGCGATCGAGACACTGGCCGCGCGCGCGGGCTTCGAAGTCGAATGGCTCGACGCGCACAGAAACACGCGCCGCGTACCGGAAACGACGCTGCGCGTGCTGCTCGAACGCCTGGGCCTGCCGTGCGCCAACTCGACGCAACTCAAGCACAGCCTGTCCGTGCTCGATGCCGAACTGTCCGGCCGCAAGCTGCCGCCGCTCATCACCGCCGAGGTGGATCGTGCGATCGCGCTGCCGGTGTCGGTGGCGAAATCGGGCGCGCGCTACAAGATCGAGCTGGAAAGCGGTGCCGTGATCGACGGCCGGTTCACGTCGCCGAAGGGCGAGCAGGCGCTGCTTTCGCCGATCGCCGAGCCGGGCTATCACACGCTCGTGATCAACGACCATCACACCACGCTCGCCGTCGCGCCGTCGCGCTGCTACACGATCCACGACGCCTGGCGCACGCTGCACGACGACCAGTCGAAGGACGCGCCACCGCTCTGGGGCGTGGCGGCGCAGGTCTACGGGCTGCGCCGTCCGGGCGATGGCGGCGTTGGCGACTTCTCGTCGCTGGCTACGCTCGCGATCCAGAGCGCGAAACGCGGCAGTCACGCCGTCGCGATCAGCCCGATGCACGCGATGTTCAGCGCCGAGCCGCTGAAGTTCAGCCCGTATTCGCCGTCGTCGCGGCTCTTTCTGAACATCGCGCACGTCGATCCGGCCGCCGTCCTCGGGGCGCCCGCTGCACGCGCGGCGATCGAGCGCGCGGGCGTCGCCGACGAAATGAAGCAACTGGAAGCGCTCCCGCTGATCGACTGGCCGCGCGCGTCGAAAGCGAAGCTCGCCGTGTTCCGCGCGCTCTTCGATACCTTCTCGCAAGACGGCGACTCGCCGTTCGCGAAGGACTTTGCCGCGTTCACCGAAAGCGGCGGACGCGCGCTCGAAGACCACGCGCGCTTCGAAGCGCTGCAGGCCGCGCAGCTCGAAGCCGGCGGCAACGGCCACTGGCGCAACTGGCCCGACGAACTGCGCGACCCGAGAAGCGATGCCGTTGCAGCGTTCGCGGAGGCGAATCGGCGGGAAGTGGATTTTTATCTCTTCACGCAATGGCTCGCTGCGAAGGGCCTGGCTCACGCGCAGCACGCCGCGCAGGACGCGGGCATGGCGGTCGGGCTGATCGCGGATCTGGCCGTCGGGTGCGACAGCGCGGGCAGCCACGCGTGGTCGTATCGCGACGAGATGCTCACGGGCGTATCCGTCGGCGCGCCGCCCGATCTTTTCAATCAAGCCGGGCAGTCGTGGGGACTCACCACGTTTTCACCACGCGCGATGCGCACGCAAGGCTTCTCCGCGTTCATCGACATGCTGCGCGCGTCGTTTGCGCGGGCGGGCGGTATCCGCATCGATCACATTCTCGGCTTGCGGCGTCTCTGGCTCGTGCCCGACGGCGAGCCCGCCAGGGACGGCGCCTACCTTCGCTATCCGCTCGACGACCTGCTGCGCCTGATCGCGCTCGAATCGTGGCGGCATCGCGCGATCGTGGTTGGTGAGGATCTCGGCACCGTGCCACCCGGCTTCACCGAACGGTTGCAGGAACACGGCCTGCTGGGCATCCGTGTGCTGTGGTTCGAGCGCGCCGTGAAAGGCGACGGTTTCAAGCCGCCGCGCGACTGGGACCGCGGAGTAACCGCCACGACGACCACGCACGATTTGCCGACCGTGACGGGCTGGTGGCGCGGCGCGGATATCGAATGGCGCGCGAAGATCGGCCAGACGGCCGCGCGCGAGGACGGCCAGGACCCGGTCGCCCTTGCGATGGAAGAGCGCGGCGCCGATCGCGACCACTTGTGGCAGGCGTTTCAGGACGCTGGCGTCGCGCCGCCCGATGTGAGCGCGCCGCCGGTCGAAAGCGCGCCGGTCGACGAGGCGCTGGCGTTCGTCGCCGCGACGCCCGCGCCGCTCGTTACGTATCCGCTGGAAGATTTGCTCGCGCTCGCCGAACAGCCGAATTTGCCCGGTTCCATCGACGAGCACCCGAACTGGCGCCGGCGGCTCGCCGCGCCGGTCGAAGAACTG
The DNA here is from genome assembly GCF_001544475.1 of Caballeronia humi. GTDB lineage: Bacteria > Pseudomonadota > Gammaproteobacteria > Burkholderiales > Burkholderiaceae > Caballeronia > Caballeronia humi. The sequence goes on from NZ_FCNW02000054.1 coordinate 6,428, forward strand.
TTTCTCGACGATTCGTTCGCGGACCGGCTGCTGGCCGTCGATAGCGCGCGTTCCCGCTCAACGCTGAACCCACCACCGATCGAAACAAAATGACCGTACCGCGCTCCACGTTCCGGCTCCAGCTTCACAAGGACTTCACCTTCGACGACGCCGCCGCCCAGGTCGACTACCTCGCCGCGCTCGGAATCAGCCACGCGTACGCCTCGCCGATCACCACCGCGACGAGCGGCTCGACGCACGGCTACGACACCGTCGACTACACCCATGTGAATCCGGAACTCGGCGGCGAGGACGCGCTCAGGCGCTTCGTCGAAAAGCTGCGCGCGCACGACATGGGGCTGATCGTCGATGTCGTGCCGAATCACATGGGCGTCGGCGGCTCGGAGAATACGTGGTGGCTCGACATCCTCGAATGGGGCCGGCACGCGGCGCACGCGCGCTTTTTCGACGTGGACTGGCATTCGCCCGATCCCGCGCTGCGCGGCAAGGTGCTCGCGCCCTTCCTGGGCGCTGCCTACGGCGAGGAACTGCACGGCGGCAAGATCAAGCTCGCGTTTTTGGCGGACGAAGGCCGCTTCGTGATCGAGTACTACGCGCACACGTTTCCGGTGTGCCCGGTCGATTACCCGTCGATCCTGCAGGAAGCGCCTGAACTCGCGCAGCGTTTCACCGGCCTCACGACGCAGCCCACCGACCAGCCGCGCGCCGCCGACGCCCGCGCCGCGCTCGTCACGCTCGCCGCGACCGAAGGCGGCAAGGCCGCGATCGCCGCGACGCTCGCCGCGCACGGCGCGGGTTCGCCGCAGGGACGCGAGCGCCTGCATCGCCTGCTGGAGCGCCAGCATTTCAGGCTCGCGTGGTGGCGCACCGCTGCCGACGAAGTCAACTGGCGGCGCTTTTTCGACGTCAGCACGCTCGGCGGGGTGCGCGTCGAGCGGCCGGAGGTGTTCGAGGCGTCGCACGCGCTGATCTTCCGGCTCTTCACCGAGGGCCTGATCGACGGCGTGCGGATCGATCACGTCGACGGCCTCGCGGAGCCGCGCGAATATTGCCAGCGGCTGCGCCAGCGGCTAGAGGAATTGTCGAAGGAACGGCCGGAAGCGCTTCAGCACGGCAACGGCCGGACGTATTTCGTCGTCGAGAAGATTCTCGCGCGCGGCGAGCCGTTGCGCGGTGACTGGCAAGTCGACGGCACGACCGGCTACGACTTCATGAACGACGTCGGCGCCCTGCTGCACGATCCGAAAGGCGCCGAGCCGCTTGCGCGGGCGTGGGCCGCGCTCTCGGGCCGCAGCGCCGATTTCGCCGATGAAGCGCTCGTCGCGCGGCGCAAGATTCTGGCGGAGAACCTGTCTGCGGAACACGATCGCGTGGCACGGGCGTTGCATCGCATCGCTCGCGATACGCCCGCCACGCGCGATTTCACCTTTTCCTCGCTGCGGCGGGTGGTCGGCGAGATCGTCGTGCAGTTTCCCGTGTATCGCATTTACCCGGTGAACTCGGTGCGCAGCGCCGAAGACGAGCGCTATTTCTCACAGGCTCTGTCCGGGGCGCGCGCCGCGTTGCCGCGCGCCGATCACGTCGTGCTCGATCAGGTTGCGCAATGGCTCGGCGGCAAGTTGCCGGACGAAGCGCCCGTCGCCGAGAAACCGCGCGAGCGCGCCGCCGAACGCGGCCGCGACCGCAACCAGACAGCGCAGCCGAACACGAACGCGCCCGCATCGACCGGATCGCAGCGGCGCAGCGCGCAGACGCTTTTCTCGCAACTGACGTCTCCGGTGGCGGCGAAGGCGGTCGAGGACACGGCGTGTTATCGATACGGACGGCTCCTGTCGCGCAACGAAGTGGGCGCCGATCCGGGCGAGTTCGCGTTGTCGGTCGAGGAGTTTCACAAGGGCAATCTGGAGCGCTCGAAGGCGTTCCCGCATGCGATGCTCGCCACCGCGACACACGATCACAAGCGCGGCGAGGACGTGCGCGCGCGCATCGCGGCGCTCTCCGAGATTCCCGACGAATGGGCCGCGACGCTGCACAACTGGTCAACGCTGAATACGTCATTGCGCCGTCCCGTCGATGGCGACGACGCGAACTGGGCGCCCGGTCCTGGCGCCGAGGCGATGCTTTACCAAACGCTCGTCGGCTGCTGGCCGCCGGGGTTGTCGCCGGATGACGAAGCGGGCGTGAAAGAACTGGCCGAACGTGTCGCGCAATGGCAGTTGAAAGCGCTGCGCGAGGCGAAGCTGCGCACGAGCTGGTTCGCGCCCGATGAAGCCTACGAGAACGCGTGCCGCGAGTTCCTGTTCGACATCGTCGCGCCGCAACGGCGTGGCGGCTTCCTCAAGGAATTGCCGGCGTTCGCGGAACGCATCGGGCGGGCGGGCGCGGTCAACAGTTTTCAACAAACTTTGCTCCGGCTAACGGCGCCGGGCGTGCCCGATCTGTACCAGGGCACGGAATTGTGGGACTTCAGCCTGGTCGACCCCGATAATCGCCGGCCGGTGGATTACGAGCAGCGTCGTGCGTGGCTTGCGGAGGGTGAGGCAAAGGGGCCGCCGTCCGAGCAGCTTTCGAACTGGCGCGACGGGCGCGTGAAGCTCGCTCTGGTGCGCCGGGCGCTCGCGTTGCGGCAGCATGCGGCGTCGCTGTTCGCGCAGGGCGAATATCTGCCGTTAGAGGTGCAGGGCAAGCACGCGGATCGCGTGATCGCGTTCGCGCGGCATGCGGGCAGCGCGTACGCGATCGTGATCGCGACGCGCCTCGCGGAGCCGCTCTTGGCAAAGCACGGCGATACGCCGCTCGTCGATGCGGATCAGTGGGGCGATACGGCGGTGATCCTGCCGGACGCGCTCGGCTCGCGCGCGCTGTTCGACTGGATGAGCACGGGTGCGCCGAAAGCCGACGGCCAGCGGCTGCTCGTGCGCGATGCGTTAGCGGCGATGCCGGTGGCGTTGCTGGTGGAGGAAGGGGTGCGGTAGAGGCGGCGCCTCAATCTCAATCCGCCTCCTCCAGCGCCTCCTCCCGCGGATACACGCGCACGAGCACGATCCGCGGGCCGTTCATCTTTTTCACGACGATGTCGAAGCCGTCGAATTCCACGCGCTGACCTTCGTTCGGCAAGTCCCCAAGCGCGTTGATCACGAGGCCGCCGACCGACTCCGCGCGCCCTTCGTCGATATCGATCCCAAGCGCCCGCTCCAGCGATACCACCGGCAGACTGCCCTTGCCCATCAGCGTGCCGTCGTCCATGCGCGACCAGTCGGCGTCGCCCTGGCGGAATTCGTCGTGAATCTGCCCGACGAGCGCGCCGAGCAGGTTGTCGAGCGTGAGAAAGCCGATCGGCTTAAAGCCCTTCCTGCCGACCAGCGCGAAATGCGGCGCGCCTTTGCGAAAGCGCCGGAACAGTTCCAGCGCCGATAGCGTCGGCGAGACGTACTGAACCGAGCGTGCGTACTTTTCCAGCTTGTCGGTCTGAGCCGTGTCGCGCTTCGGGAAACCGCTCGGGAACCCTCGCCCTTCGCTTTCACGCGCAAGCAGCAGGTCCTTCAGGTGAATCATGCCGAGCACGCGCTCACCCGACGCATCGGCGAAGAGCGGATAGCGGCTGAAACGATGGCGCGCGATCGTGTTGAGGTTTTCGCGCATCGGCAGGTCGTTGCGCAGGCCGATCATCTCGTGCGCGGGCCGCATCAGGTCCGACACCGTCATCCGGCTGAAATCGAGCGAATGGGCGATCGTGTTCCACTCGTCGGCGTTATACGACGACGCCCCGCCAAGCCGCCTGCCGCGCAGGATCAGCTTGAGTTCGTCGGTAGAGTAATGCGCGTCGTGACCGTGTTCGCCCGACAGCCCGAACAGCCGCAGCACGCCGTTCGCGCTCGCGTTCAGCACCCAGATGAACGGGTACATCAGCCAGTAGAAGCCGTAGAGCGGCATCGCGAGCCACAGGCCGACCTGCTCGGCACGGCGGATCGCCCACGACTTGGGCGCCAGCTCGCCGACCACGATATGCAGGAACGAAATGACGGAAAACGCGAAAAAGAGCGAAATCGAATCGATCAGCTTCTCGGATTCAATCCCGACGAGCGAGAAGAGTGGATGCAGCAACGAAGCGAACGCCGGTTCGCCGATCCAGCCGAGCCCGAGCGATGCAAGCGTGATGCCGAGCTGGCACGCCGAGAGATAGGCGTCGAGTTGCCCGTGGACTTTGGCGAGAAGCCGCCCGGGCAGCCCGTTGGTTCGAGCGATGGCCTTGACACGCGTCGGACGTAATTTGACGAGCCCGAACTCGGCCGCGACAAAAAAACCGTTCAACGCGACGAGCAACATTGCGCCGATGAGCGCGACAACCTGAGCCAAAGCAACCCTCTCCGGGAATGGAAAGCGTCAGTATATGGGCGACAGCGGGCCGATAGCCGAATGAAAAGAAATCACATGCCCGAGAGCGGCACTTTCATGCTGACGGAAACCGACGCGCCATCGACGATATCGCCCTGCTCGAAGCTCCCGCCGTGCGCCTCCGCGACGCGCTTGCACAGCGCCAGCGCCCACGCGATGCGCCCGGCTTCGCGCGTCGCCGTGGCCTGCTTGCGCGCGACGGCTTCGAGCGCGTGCGGCACCTGCTTGTCCATCAGCGCCGCCGCCGACGCCGTGAAGTGCACGGTCGAGCGCCAGGAACTGCCCTCGACGACGCTCGCGAAAACGATCGACGAACCGCGGGCGCTCGCCTCCGTGGCGAACGCGAGCATCAGCCAGAGCGCCTGCGTCAAGCGCTCCGCGTCGCCTTCGATCTGCTCCTCCGCGAGCGGCGATTCGACTTCGATCGCGACGCCGCGTCCGTTCGCGAGGCTGCCGCGCGCGAGCGCCGCGCTGCGCTCGACGAGCGTGCGGATCGCCCACGGCTGAAGCGTCAGCGCGAGCACTTTGGTTTCGGCGCGCGCCGTATCGACTGTGGTTTCGATCAGCTTCACCTGCTGCTCGACGCCCGAGCGGATGCCGGTGAGCGCGCGTTGCGCGGCGGGATCGGCGGCGTCGATCTTGCGTTCGAGCACGTAGCCCCAGCTATGGATCGCGTTGAGCGGCCCGCGCAGATCGTGCGACACCACCGAAAGCACCTGGTCGCGCATGAAAAGCGCGGCCTCGGCGCGCAGATGCGCGTGGCGCTCGGCCGTCTGCGTGTTCGACTCGCCCGTGCCCGCACCGCCGCATGGCCAGACGATCAGCGAAACCCGATCCGCGGCGGGCAACGCGAGAATCGTGAACGTACGCGTGGCGCCGCCATCGTCGATGGAAACCTGCGCCCGGCGCGCGCCGTTCGCGGCAACTGCGGCATCGGCGGTCCCGGACAACACCGCGACGAGCGGCGCGGGCAGCGCCGTTTCGCCAAGCGTACGGCCCGCGAGCGACTGCGGATCGACATCGAAGATATGGGCGAACACGGTATCGGCGCTGATGCAGCGCTGGGCGGCGTCGAGGACCAGCACGCCGTCATTGCCCGCGACCGTCGCGTCGCGTAACGCGGAGGGCTCGGGGTCGAGTGCACCGCTAAAGGACGTTGTCACGATTCAAATCCTTGTTCAGAGTTGCCAAGCCTTTTTGAAGATGCAAAGGCATTATATGTGTTCGCCCGTGCGCCTTATGCATCAATCGGACGAGACTTTCTGCGTCTTTTTTTGAGACAGCGCGCGGGAATGAGAGCAATAGTCGTGCGCGCTCTCGTCACGCCAAGAGGACCTACAATACCGATTCCAGAAACCGGCCACGCCGGACTTACAAAGGGAGCATTCATGTCGACTGTCACGACCGATTCCGGACTCAAGTATGAAGACCTCACCGTGGGCGAAGGCGCGGAAGCCGTCGCCGGAAAGACGGTGAGCGTGCATTACACCGGCTGGCTCACCGACGGCCAGAAGTTCGATTCGAGCAAGGACCGCAACGACCCGTTCGCCTTCGTGCTGGGCGGCGGCATGGTCATCAAGGGTTGGGACGAGGGCGTCCAGGGCATGAAAGTCGGCGGCACGCGCCGTCTGACGATCCCGCCGCAACTCGGCTACGGCGCGCGCGGCGCAGGCGGCGTGATTCCGCCGAACGCGACGCTCGTGTTCGAAGTGGAATTGCTCGACGTCTGAGGCGTATGAGACCGTGACCGCGCCGCTTCTCGTTCCGTCCGTCACCCTGCGCCGCTACAGCGCGGTGGAGGCGTCGGACGTGCACGATTTTCATCAGATCGTGCTCGGCCTCGACGGCGAGATGGACATGGCAGTCGATGGCCGCGAGCGGCGCATCGACTGCCACGGCGCGTGGATCATTCCGGCAGGCGCGCGGCACGACTACTGGGCCGCGGGCGAGAACCGGCAACTGGTGCTCGACCTGCCGTTCGCGTCGGTTGCGTTGCCGGAACGGTTTTTCGAAGCGGCGCGCGCGATCGCGATCGATCCGGTTGTGACTCAACTCGTGCAGAGCGTGGCGTTGCAGGCCGATGGTGTGGATGCGGCCTCATTGATGGCACGACGTTTTGCCTGGCAGGCCGCGACGCACCTGTGCGGTGCGCTGATGTCGGACGTACGGCTCGACGCGGCGCGCGGGCTCGATTTCGCGCGCATCGACCGGTGGTTGCGGGCACATCTGTCGGAGCCGCTTCGTATCGCCGATCTCGCCGCGCATTGCGGCTTCGGCATGCGGCGCTTCCACCAGTTGTTCTGCGAGGCGTTCGGCGAGACGCCACATCGTTATTTGCAGCGGCTGCGGCTGGACGCGGCGCTCACGCTGCTCGCCGATCCGCGCGAATCGCTGACGGATATCGCGCTGACGACCGGTTTCGCCGATCAAAGCGCGTTCACGCATGCGTTTCGAAAACGCTTCGGCGTCGCGCCGGGGCAGTGGCGGACGGGCAAGCATTGAAAAATGGCGCGATTTTCATCGCGCCATTTTTATCTTCAGGCGTTCAAACCACGCTCCAGGTCAGCGCGAATATCCGCCGCGTTTTCCAGTCCGACCGCGAGCCGGATCAGCCCTTCGCGAATCCCGGCGGCTTCACGCACTTCCGCAGTCAATCGGCCATGCGTGGTCGTCGAAGGATGCGTGATCGTCGTGCGCGTGTCGCCGAGATTGGCGGTGATCGAGCAGACCTTCGTCGAATCGATCACGCGCCACGCGTTCGCGCGCTGCTCTTCCTGCGTCGCGCCTTTCAACTCGAACGACACAACCGCCCCGCCCGCCTTCTGCTGCTTCTTCGCGATCGCGTATTGCGGATGCGACTCCAACCCCGGATAGAACACGCGCGCGACCGCCGGATGCGTCTCCAGCCATTGCGCGATTTCGAGCGCATTCGCCGATTGCTTCTCGACGCGCAACGATAGCGTTTCCATGCCCTTCAACAGCACCCACGCGTTGAACGCGGAAAGCGTCGGCCCGGCGCTGCGCACGAACGGAAACACCTTTTCCATGATGAACTGTTTCGAGCCAACGAGCGCGCCACCGAGCACGCGCCCTTGCCCGTCGAGGAACTTGGTCGCCGAATGCATGACGACGTCCGCGCCGAGCTTGAGCGGCTGCTGCAGCGCCGGACTGCAAAAACAGTTGTCGACGACGAACAGCGCGCCCATCGACTTCGCGATCTTCCCGATCGCCTCGATATCGGCGACTTCGGTCAGCGGATTCGACGGCGTTTCGAGGAAGAACATCTTCGTTTCGGGACGCACGGCGGCTTGCCATTCGTCGAGACTGGTCGGATCGACGAAGGTCGTCGTGATGCCGAACTTCGTGAAAATCTGCGTGAACATGCCAACCGTCGATCCGAACAGGCTCTTCGAGCTGACGAGGTGGTCGCCTTGCTGAAGCGCGCACATCACGACCGACATGATCGCCGCCATGCCCGATGCCGTCGCCATGCACGCTTCGCCGCCTTCGAGCGCGGCAAGGCGGTTTTGAAACATCGAGACGGTCGGGTTCGTGAAGCGCGAGTACGTGTAAGACTCTTCCGAGTTCTTGAAGCGCTCGGCGGCCTCGGCGGCGCTCGAAAAGCAGAAGCTCGACGTGAGGAAGAGCGCTTCGGAATGCTCGTTGAAGTCGCTGCGCAGCGTGCCGGCGCGCACCGCTAGCGTGTCGAAGTTCAGGTTGTCGTCCATTTCGTGTTGTCCGTTCGGGTTGCTTTCGTATGCTTGGGGCAGCTTTCACCACAAAAAACAGGGCGCAAAAAAGCCCGCTTGTGCGTCGACAGAAGCGGGCTTGGGTGCGGATGAAGCGTATGGCGGTGCGGTGTCGCCACCGTTTCGCTTTAGCTGTTTGGGGCTTCTGTTGCCGCCCCGCGTCCGCAAGCTGATCTCAAATCGACGCAAGTCCTGATGCTAACACGGTGCGGTGAGGCCCGCCCGCGCCGCGCCTTACTCCACCGACAACTGCAGATGCAGTTGCGAGCGCGCCATGCCACCTTCCTGCGCATCGCTCGCGGCATCGCGGTCCGACTGCGATTGCGGCGCAAGACGCGCGGTCTCGATGCGATCGAGGTAATCGGTCGTGACGTCGCCGGTGATGTAGTTGCCGTCGAAGCACGACGCCTCGAATTCGCCGAGCGCCGGGTTGATGTCGCGGATCGCCTGCTTCAGGTCTTCCACGTCCTGGTAGACGAGGTAGTCCGCGCCGATCATGCGCGCGACTTCGTCGTCGGTGCGGCCGTGCGCGACGAGTTCACCGCGCGTCGGCATGTCGATGCCGTACACGTTCGGGAACTTCACCGGCGGCGCCGCCGACGCGAAAATCACCTTCGCCGCGCCCGCATCGCGCGCCATCTGCACGATTTCGTGCGATGTCGTGCCGCGCACGATCGAATCGTCGACGATCAGCACGTTCTTGCCCTTGAACTCGATGCCCATCGCGTTCAGCTTCTGGCGCACCGATTTCTTGCGCACCGCCTGCCCCGGCATGATGAACGTGCGGCCGACGTAGCGGTTCTTGAAGAAGCCTTCGCGATATTCGACGCCGAGCTTCGCCGCGACCTGCATCGCCGCCGGACGCGACGAATCGGGAATCGGCATGACGACGTCGATCGGCACATCGGGCAGCACGCGCTGGATCTTGGCGGCGAGATAGTCGCCCATGCGCAGGCGCGCGTTGTAGACCGGCACGCCGTCGAGGCACGAATCGGGCCGCGCCAGATACACGAGCTCGAAGATGCACGGATTCAGCGACGGCTTTTCGGCGCATTGCTGGCTATGCAGGTTGCCGTCGCTATCGATGAAGATTGCCTCGCCCGGCTCCACGTCGCGCACGAATTCGAAGCCGATGCCTTCCACCGCCACCGATTCCGACGCCACCATCCACTCGACGCCCGTCGCCGTTTCCATCTTGCCGAGCACGAGCGGACGGATGCCGAACGGATCGCGGAAGGCGACAAGCCCGTAGCCCGCGATCAGCGAAACGATCGCATACGACCCCTTCACCCGCCGATGCACGCCCGATACCGCCTTGAAGAGCGCGGCCGGATCGAGTTGCAGGCCGGAGCTCGCGAGCTGCAGTTCGTGCGCGAAGACGTTGAGCAGCACTTCCGTGTCGGACGCGGTGTTGATGTGCCGCCGGTCGATGCGGAACATCTCGTCCTTCAGTTGCAGCCAGTTCGTCAGGTTGCCGTTGTGCGCGAGGATGATGCCGAATGGCGCGTTCACGTAGAACGGCTGCGCTTCTTCCTCGCTCGACGCCGAACCGGCCGTCGGATAGCGCACCTGGCCAATTCCCACGTTGCCCGGAAGGCTACGCATGTTGCGCGTGCGGAACACGTCGCGCACCATGCCGTTCGCCTTGTGCATGTGGAAATTGTTGCCGTTCGCCGTCGCGATGCCGGCGGCGTCCTGACCGCGATGCTGCAGGAGCAGCAAGCTGTCATAGATGAGCTGATTGACGGGGCTTTGGGAAACTACACCTACGATGCCGCACATGGCATGTCCTTCAAAGAGTCGAAACGGGTCCAAAAGCGGTGTCGGACGACGGATGCGGACGGCCGGTGGAACCGGGCGCCAGAGATCGCATCGGCGGTGCGCCGAGCCGTCGCGGTTCCTCGTGTAGCGAGCCTTCGTGCGTATGTCTTACTGCGCGGTGTCCGGCGCAGTGCGCACATACGCGGCGAGCGTAGCGGGAAGCAGCGGTTTCAATTCGCGCACGCCTTGCTCGGCCGCGGGCCTGAGCAGCGCATTGCGCCAAAATTCTTTCTGCGGCAGTTCGGTGAGGCCGGCGAGTGCTACCAGCACCACTACCAATATAGCCCCTCTCACGAGGCCGAACAGCAAACCCAACGACCGGTCGACGCCTCGCAGGCCCGTGACCTCGGTGATGCGCGTCAAAAGCGCGGACAGCACGCTCGACACCAGCAGCACGGCGCCGACCACCAGCAGGAACGCGATCAGCCACTGGGTCAGCGCGCCGCCCGGCCAGTTTCCCGGAATGTAGGGCACCACCACGCCGACGAAGTGTCCGGCGATGAAAAACGCCGCGATCCAGCCGATCAGGCCGAACGCTTCGGCCAGCAGGCCGCGCCACATCCCGCGCATCGCGGAGAGGCCGATCACGGCCATCACCGCGTAGTCGAAACTCGTGAACATCGGCGGCTTAGTTCGCCGACGACTTGCTGGTGCCGCCGCCGAGGCCCGCCTGACGCACCTTCACAAGCGCCGCCGATGCCGCCGAGCGATCCGCAAACGGGCCGGCGCGCAACAACGCGCGGGAGGAGCCGTCTGCCTGCTTGCGATGTTCGACATATGCGGGCACGCCGGCCGCTTTCAACTTGGCGACCCAGTTCTGGGCGGCGGCTTCGTCGTCGAAGGTGCCGATCTGCACAACAAAGCGGCTTCCCGGCGGCGACGACGGCGTGTTCGCCGTGCTGGCTGTGGTGTTGCTGGAATGCGTGTTCGCTTCGTCCGACTCCGTCGCCTTCGGCTTCGGTTCTGCCTTGGCTTGCGCTTGCGCTTGCGGTTTTGCGCTCGACGCGGGTTTAGCTTGAGCGGCAGTTTCCGGGGCTTTGGCTTCGGCCTTGGCCGGCGGTGTCGCTACGCCAGCGACCGCGTTCTCCGATGCTGCAACCGGACCATCCGGTGCAACGCCCGCTTGTGTGTCGGCGTCGGTAGGTTCCTTGGCGCGCGGCTTTGCGGGCGGCGCCGGGCGATTCGGGATATCGATGGCGATGTCGTCGGTGACAGGCTTCGGGCGCGAATCGAGCACCATCGGCAGGACGATCACCGCGGCAAGCACCAGCGCGACCGCGCCGACGAGACGGCGCCGCGCGCGCTGCTTTTCAGGAAGCGTGGGGTCGAGCATCATTGCGTCGGCGTCGGGACGCTCGGTGCGCCGTGTCCGGCGTTCCGTGCGGACGGTGTGACGCGTGCCGCGTGCGGAGTCGGAGTGTGCGTCGCGACCGGAAGGTGCGTCGTCTTTCTTGCCGAACGAGAAAAGTCCCATGTATGGCTTGGTGCGAGGGCTTGACGGCCGTGCGTCTCAGTGATGCTGCGATTTCCGGTAGGCCATCACGCCGGCCACCGTGTAGAAACTGCCGAAGACCAGAAGTCTATCATTTTCAGACGCTCTCTTTATTGCGTCCTGAAAAGCTGCGGCCGGCGTTTCGAATTGTGTAACGCTGCTATCGGGCCCGTCGTTGACGCCAGCCTCGCGCAACGCCGATTCCAGCGCCGCTGCCGACGCCCCGCGCGGCGTCGGCAGCGCGGTCACGTTCCAGTGGTCGATTTCGCCTTTTACCTGGTTCACGACGCCTTCGATGTCCTTGTCACGCATCGCTCCGAAAACGGCGTAGGTGTACGGAAAAAAGCCCATATTGCCAAGATTTTGCGCAAGAACGGCCGCCGCGTGCGGATTGTGCGCGACGTCGAGGATGATCTGCGGCTTGCCCGGCAGCACCTGAAAGCGCCCCGCCAGCTCGACATTCGCAAGCCCGAGTCGAATGTCCTGCGCCGACACCGGAATGCGTTCGCGCAGCGCTTCGAGCGCGGCCAGTGCCGCCGATGTATTAATCAGTTGGTTCGCTCCGCGCAGCGCCGGATAAGCCAGCGCCGAGCGCCGCTGAGCGCGCCCGATATAGCTCCATTGTTGGCGTTCGTTGCCCGGCTGCGCCTCATAACGGAAATCGCGCCCGACGAGCCAAAGATCCGCGCCGACGGCTTCCGCGTGGTCGATCAGGCTCTGCGGCGGGGACGGATCGCCGCACACGGCAGGCTTGCCCGCGCGGAGAATGCCCGCCTTCTCGAAACCGATCTTTTCGCGCGTATCGCCGAGGTAATCGGTGTGATCGATATCGATACTGGTCACGATCGCGCAATCCGTATCGATGATGTTGACGGCGTCCAGCCGCCCGCCGAGCCCGACTTCGAGAATCACCGCATCGAGTCCGCGCGATGCGAAAAGGCGCAGGATCGCGAGCGTCGTGAACTCGAAATACGTCAGCGAGACGGGTTGCGCGAGGCCAGTGCGCGCCTTTTCGACCGCTTCAAAGTGTTCGAGGAGTTCGTCGTCGGTGGCATCGGCGCCATTGATGCGCGCGCGCTCGTTAAACGCGAGCAGATGCGGTGACGTGTGGCATCCCACGCGATATCCCGCACGCAGGAGAATTGTTTCGAGAATCGCGCAGGTTGAGCCCTTTCCGTTCGTCCCGCCGACAGTAATTACCGGGCAATCGAAAGCGAGCCCGAGCGCGTCCTTCACCTGGCCGATGCGGGTCAAACCCATGTCGATGCCGACCGGATGAGCCGCTTCAAGGTACGCGAGCCATGCGTCGAGGGTGGAAAATGTGTTCATTGGATCGTCGGATTCGGGTAAAACGGGCGCCAAAGCAAAAACGCCGCGCGGAACCTGAGGTTCGCACGCGGCGCCGGTTCGCTCGGGCGTCAGGCGACGGAGTCGGCCGGCTGTCTTGTCAGAAGTGCCATCAATTGCGCGATTTCTTCGCGCATCTTGCGTCGATCGACGATCATGTCGATCGCGCCCTTTTGCATCAGGAACTCGGCGCGCTGGAAGCCTTCCGGCAGTTTCTCGCGCACCGTTTGTTCGATCACGCGTGGACCGGCAAAACCGATCAGCGCCTTGGGTTCGGCGATTACAACGTCGCCTAAAAACGCGAAACTGGCGGAAACACCGCCCATCGTGGGGTCGGTGAGGACGGAGATGAACGGCAGCTTGGCATCGGAGAGCTTCGTCAGGAGCGCGGTGGTCTTTGCCATCTGCATGAGAGAGAGCAGACTTTCCTGCATCCGTGCGCCGCCCGATGCCGTGAAGCAGATGAACGGCACGTTCTGCTCGATCGCGTTGCGCGCGCCGCGCACGAACCGCTCGCCGACCACCGAGCCCATCGAACCGCCCATGAACGAGAACTCGAAACACGCCACCACGACCGGCAGCGTGTGGATCGCGCCGCCCATGACGACCATCGCGTCGGTTTCGTCGGTGTCTTCCATCGCCTCTTTCAGACGATCCGGGTATTTTCGGCTGTCCTTGAATTTCAGCGCATCGACTGGCAGCACTTCCTGGCCGATTTCGTAGCGACCTTCCGGATCGAGCAGGCCGTCAAGCCGCTCCCGCGCGCCGATACGCATGTGATGGCTGCACTTCGGACACACGTGCAGATTCGCCTCGACGTCATTGCGATACAGCACCGCCTCGCACGCCGGACACTTGATCCACAGACCTTCGGGGATGCCCTTGCGGCTTTTCGGATCGGTTTGCTTGATCTTCGGCGGCAACAATTTGTCGAGCCAGCTCATCGTTATTCCTTCCCTATGTTCGCTTTTCGCGGCCGTTTCAGCCGCGAAACCGCGTTTATTTTGCAGAATCGAGCGCCAAGCGGATGTCGGCGATGAAGCGGGTCAGCGTGTCAGCGGCGGTGTCCGGCGATGCTTCTTCGAGCAACTGCACGAGCCGGCTGCCGATCACGACCGCGTCCGAGACATCGGCGACGGCGCGGGCAGTCTCGGCATCGCGTATTCCAAAGCCGACGCCGACTGGCAACGACACGTGCGCCTTGATGGCCGGGATTTTACTCGCGATGCTGGAAACGTCCAGATTTGCCGAGCCGGTCACGCCCTTGAGCGACACGTAATAGACGTAGCCGCTTGCCACCTTGCCGACCGCGGCGATGCGCTCATCGGTCGAAGTCGGAGCCAGCAGAAAGATCGGATCGATGCCGGCCTGCTGCATCGACTGGCCGAATTCCACCGATTCTTCGGGCGGGTAATCGACCACCAGCACGCCGTCGACGCCCGCATCCTTCGCGGCTTTCGCGAAGGCGTCGGCGCCCATGCGTTCGATCGGATTCGCGTAGCCCATCAGCACGACGGGCGTTTTGTCGTCGGTTTCGCGGAAGCGCCTGACGTCGGCGAGCACGCTTTTCAGCGACACACCGCGCGCCAAAGCCCGTTCCGACGAGCGCTGGATTACCGGGCCATCGGCCATCGGATCGGAAAATGGCACGCCGAGCTCGATCACGTCCGCGCCGCCCTTGGCGAGCGCGTGCATGAATTCGACAGTCTGCTCGGGATTCGGATCGCCTGCCGTGATGAACGGGATCAGCCCTTTCTTGCCCTGCGCGGCGAGTGCCGCAAAAGTATTCTTGATACGGGACATGAGAGTTTTCTCTGTAAACGTAAGCCCCGGCGGCTTCGCGCGCCGGGCTTTGAGTCAGTGACGCGCAGACGTCATTCGGCTTCAGTGGCGGGGCTTTGCGCCGGCTCGATTTCGATCCCGCCCGATGCTTTGCCTGCGGCGACCGGCGCGAGGCGCACGACTTTCGCCTCGGCGACGCGTTGCTCCGCGATCGCGCAGTAATCGGAATTGATTTCGTAGCCGGTGAATTGGCGGCCATGACGGGCGCACGCGACCGCCGTGGTGCCGCTGCCCATGAACGGATCGAGCACGCGGCCGCCCGGCGGACAACTCGCGAGCACCATGCGTTCGACGATTTCCAGAGGCTTCTGGGTCGGGTGATCGACGCGTTCGGCGTGCTGCCGATGCAGCCTCGATACCGACCAGAGATCCTTTGGATTATAGCCAAGCTCCAGCCACTTACTGCCTTCGAACAGTTTGCGCGAACGAGCCTTCTTGGTGACGGCGTCGTAGGGGATGCGCACGGGATCGAGATCGAAGTAGTAATCCTTCGATACCGCGAAATAACCGATGTTATCGTGCACTGACGTATATTTACGCGTCGTTCCGCCCATGCTCGGCACGCGCCGGTCCCAGACGATCTCGTTGACCATCATCAACCGGCGCTTGAGGAAGACGAACAACTCGGGCGAATACTGCCAGGTGCAGAAGATATACAGCGAACCCGTCGGTTTGAGTTTCGGAATAACGAGATCGAGCCAGCCATACGTCCAGTCGAGGAAAGCCTCGCCGGAAAGCATGTCCGAATCGTTGCCGTAGTCCTTGCCCAGGCCGTAAGGCGGGTCCGCCACGATCAGGTCGATCGAGGCGTCGGGAATTGTCGCTGCATCGATCAGGAAATCGCGGTTGCGAATGTCGATGTCGGGTTTGCCCGACTGCAGGGCGCCCACCGACAGCGATTCGTCGATCACGTTGCGCATCGCCCGGGCGCTCAGAACTGGATGCCCGATCGCTCGGCGACCGTGTGCATGTCCTTGTCGCCGCGGCCCGAGAGGTTGACGAGCAGCACCTTGTCCTTCGGCAGCGTCTGCGCGAGCTTCGCGCCGTACGCCAGCGCGTGACTCGATTCGAGCGCGGGAATGATCCCCTCGATGCGGCAACAGTCGTGGAAGGCTTTGAGCGCTTCATCGTCGGTGATGCCGACATATTCCGCGCGCCCTATGTCCTTTAGCCATGCGTGCTCGGGCCCGACGCCCGGATAGTCGAGACCCGCGGAAATCGAGTGTGTCTCGATGATCTGGCCGTTTTCGTCTTGCAGCAGATAGGTGCGATTACCGTGCAGCACACCAGGACTTCCGCCCATCAGCGAGGCCGCGTGACGACCCGTCTCGATACCGTCACCGGCCGCTTCGACACCGATCAAACGCACGGCTTCGTCTTCGATATACGGATAGAAGATGCCCATCGCATTCGATCCGCCGCCAACACACGCAATAACCGCGTCCGGCTGACGGCCGGTCATCTCGGGCATCTGCACGCGGCACTCGTCGCCAATCACGCGCTGGAAGTCGCGCACCATCATCGGATACGGATGCGGTCCAGCCACCGTGCCGATGATGTAGAACGTGTTTTCGACGTTCGTCACCCAGTCGCGCATGGCTTCGTTCAGCGCATCCTTCAGCGTCTTCGAGCCGGATTCGACGGGAACCACGGTTGCGCCGAGCAGTTTCATCCGATAAACGTTCGCGGCCTGCCGGCGCACGTCTTCCGATCCCATGTAGACCACGCATTCCATGCCGAAACGCGCGGCGATCGTCGCGGTCGCGACACCGTGCTGGCCCGCGCCCGTTTCCGCAATCACGCGCGGCTTGCCCATTTTGCGCGCGAGCAGCGCTTGACCGATCACATTGTTCACCTTGTGGGCGCCGGTGTGGTTCAGGTCTTCGCGCTTGAGATAGAGCTGCGCGCCGCCGAGCATCTGACTCCAACGTTTCGCGTGATAAATCGGCGACGGACGGCCGACGTAATGCTTCAGTTCGTACTCGTATTCAGCGATGAATTCGGGATCTTTGCTCGCGACGTCATAGGCATCGCGCAATTCATCGAGGGCATGGATCAGCGTTTCGGAGACGAACACGCCGCCATATTGGCCGAAATGGCCTCTTTCGTCAGGTAAATTGTACATTGCATCACTCTCGGTGGTCGTGGCGAGCAGGCGCCGCCACGTTCGATTCACCCGGCATCCGCCGCGCGCACTGCGCGCACGAACGCCGCCATTCGGGTGTGATCTTTCACACCCCTGGCGCCCGGTACTTCGATGCCACTGGAGACATCGACTGCGTACGGGCGCACTCGCTGGATTGCGTCAAGGACGTTTTGAGCGTTCAACCCACCACTCAAAACGGCCCGATGCCCGAGATCTGTTGGGATAAGTGACCAATCGAATACCTTTCCACCGCCGCCGTAGCCGTCGACGAGTGCGTCGAGCAAGAGGCCATCGGCTGCCGAATAATTAAGAGATGATTCTATCAAATAGGCCGCAGTCGCATCAGGCCCTACGCGCACGGCGCGCCACCAGGGCAAACCCGCAGTCGCGGCGAGCTGGGCGCACTGATCGGGCGTTTCGTCGCCGTGAAATTGCAACAGCGAAAGCCGCACGTTCGATGTCACTTCGCGAATCCAGTCGGCGCTCGCGTTCACAAACAGCCCGACCGACGATACGAGTGGCGGAATATGCCGGGTGAGTTCCGCGGCCTGCGCGACGCTCACCGATCGCGCGCTTTTGTCGTAGAACACGAATCCGACGGCGTCCGCGCCCAGTTCGACGGCGTGTTTCACGTCGTCGGCTTTCGACAGGCCGCAGAGCTTGATCCGCGTGCGATGGAGGGTCGGGTCAGTCATTTCGAATTGAATCCGAATCTGCCCAAACGGCGCGCCACGGCATGCTGCCGAGGTGCGGCGCGGGCACGGCGAAGTTTTCAGGATAACCGACCTCGGCCAGATACAGGCCGTCGGGCATGAAGGTCGGCGCGGCGGCTTTGCGATCGCGAGCGGCGAGGACGTCGGCCATCCACGAAGGCGGATGCCGGCCGCGACCGATCGCGACGAAGCAGCCCATCAGGTTGCGCACCATGTGATGCAGGAACGCGTTCGCGCGAAAGCGGAAGTGGATGAAATCGCCCTGCTCGCGGATGTCGACCTGATGCATGTGCTTGACCGGCGTTTTGGACTGGCAATCGGCCGCGCGAAACGACGAAAAATCATGCTCGCCGATGAGACACGCGATCGCATCGCGCATCGCCTGGGCGTCGAGCGGCGTGTGGGCCCAGCCGGTGCGGCCGGATAGCATCGGCGAGCGAACCGGGTGCACGTACAGCACGTAGTAATAGGTCCGCTCGAACGCGGCGAAGCGCGCGTGAAAATCGTCGGACATCGGCTTCGCCCATTGCACGGCGACCGTCGGCGGCAGAAACGCGTTCGTGCCGCGCACCCATGAAAAATCGGTGCGGTCGAGGGCGGTATCGAAATGGACGACCTGGCCGAGGCCGTGGACGCCCGTATCCGTCCGCCCCGCGACGATCGTCTGCACACGCGTTTGCGTGAATTCGGCCAGCGCGCGTTCGAGTTCATCCTGCACCGTCTTGCCGTGCGGCTGCGATTGCCAGCCGCAAAACGCCGATCCGTCGTACTGGACACCCAAAGCAATGCGCATGTCAGGAATGCGGCGCGAGCGTCGAGAGGAGCGCGGCGGCTTGCTGGCGCGTCGCGGGATCGTTCGATTCGATTACTTCCTGCAGCAGTGTGCGCGCGCCTGACATATCGCCGAGGTCGATATATTCGGCCGCGAGTTCCAGCTTGTTGCGCGCGATCGCTGCTATTTGCTGGGGCGTGAAGGCGGGCAGCGGGTCGGTGTGGCTCGATTTGGGGTCGAGCTTGAAGTCGAGGCTCATCGGGCCGAATTTCGATGCGCCGAGACCCGCGACGGAGGCTGCGCCGGTGGTGCCGGCTTCGATTTCCGCTGCGGCCGACGAAGGGTCGGTTTGCGTTTGACGTTTCAGGACGCTGGGTTCTGCGACGGGTTGGGGTTTGATAGGGGTCGGATTGATCAAGTCGTCGTGGGCGGCTCGCGACGCGGCTGCCGGTTCTGCCAACGGCTGGGGCGTAACAGGCGATGGTGAAATCGACGAGGATGACAGGTCGCGGCGGGGCGGCAACGTCAGGTCGAGTGAGCCAAGCGCCTCGATCGCCTCGCGGGGGAATTTCGGCTGCGGGAGACGAGCGGCGGGAGTGGGTTCGTCGTCGGGTTCGAGGGGGCTAAGCGCGCGTTGTTGCGCGGCGTGCTCGGCGGCTTCGCGTAGCGCTGCTTCGCGCGCGGCGGTTTCACGTGCCTCACTGGTGCGTCGTTCTGCATCGCGCGCTTCTGCCTCGCGGGCTGTGGCTGCCCGTGCATCGGCTTCGCGCTGTTCCGACTCACGCGCTGCTGCTTCACGCTCGGCCGCGTCACGTTCTGCGGCTTCTCGCCCTGCCGTTTCGCGCGCCTGCGCTTCCCGTTCTGCAGCCTCACGCGCCGCCGCTTCACGTTCTGCTGCCTCATGTTCTGCCGCTGCACGCGCTGCGGCTTCGCGTTCTGCCGTTTCGCGTTCTGCCGTTTCACGCTCTGCTGCTTCACGCTCTGCCGCTTCACGTTCTGCGGCTTCTCGCGCTGCGGCTTCACGTTCCGCCGCTTCACGTTCCGCCGCTTCACGTTCTGCGGCTTCTCGCGCTGCGGCTTCACGTTCCGCCGCCTCACGTTCTGCCGCTGCACGCGCTGCCGCCTCACGTTCTGCTGCTTCTCGCGCTTCCGCTTCACGGGCTGCTGCTTCGCGTTCTGCTGCTTCACGTTCTGCCGCTGCACGCTCCGCAGCTTCGCGCTGCGCTGCCTCACGCGCCGCCGCCTCCCGCTCAGCCGCCTCCCGAGCCAGCGCTTCCTGCTTCTCAATCTCCAGCGCCTGCGCCTCCGCTTCAATCTGAGCGACGGTACGCAACGGCGGCACGAAGTCGCGATGTCGCGCGGCGGGCGCCTCGGGCATGAACGGAGCCGGCCGCGATGCCGTTTCGCGCACTGGCGCGTCCGTCACCCGAACGGGCTTGTCGGCTTGGGCGCTGGCCGGCGTGGCGCGAGGCTCGTCGTCGGTCGGGGTATCGAATGATTGCGGTGCGTCGTAGTCTTCGAGGCTCGCGGCGACCGCGTTCAACTCCGCCTCGTCGCGCTGTATCGATACGCCTTCGAGATTCTCAGCAACTGCAGTCGCTGAAGGCGGCACGGCACTGCGTTCGACGGCCACGGCTTCCGCTTCAGCCTCCCGACGGCGCTTCGATTTGTTCAACAGAAAAAGCACGAGCAGCACCGCAAAAGCGCCGGCGCCGAGATAGATCGCCATCGGATTCCGCGAGGCCGCGGTGGCGGTCACCGGAGCCGACGCTGCCGCGCTGGCCGGCGTGACAGCCGATGCGCTCGGCGCAGCGGCGGTCTCGGACACAGCCGAAGCAGCTGGCGTTTCCGCCGTACCCGAGGCCTGAATCGTCCCGCCAGCGACGTGCGGCTCGCTCGCGCCGCCCGCAGCCGACGCCGACTCCTCGCGCTGCGCATTGAGAGCCGCACCCGTCGTCGCGGGCGCGGGCGACGTTGAGCCAGTGACAGCCGGCGCGGAAGTCTGAGCCGGAGCCGTCTCAACAGCCGCAGCCGCCGCACTCGCTGCTGAAGCTGCTGAAGCCACCGACGCCGCTGAAGCGCCCAAATCCACTGACGGCACATTCAGAACCGCCCCGAGCCTGAGCCGGCTCGGATCGCGCCCCATGAACGCACCTGGATTCGCATCGAATAGCGCGCGCGACATCTTTTCACGCGTCGCGCGATCCGTCGATCCGGTGAGTTCGCCGGAAATATCGTTGAGCGACTGCCCCGGCTTGACCGTGTACTGTGCGCCGCCAGCAGCCGAAGCGCTTGAAGCAGCGGAAGCATCGCTAGCCTGCGCCCGCGCATCGCCGACATTCGCCCCGAAAATGATGACGCACGCGACACCGAACGCGAGCAACACGCCGCGCGATGATCCGCGTGACGAGGGGACGAAGGGCCGACGAAGTCGAAGGGTCATTGAGGCTCCAGGCACGTCGAAGAACGTAAAAAAAGCAAAAAGATCAGCCGCACAAAAACAAAAAGCGCCGCGGAAAACGCGACGCTTTTCGTGACTACGCGCGTCGTTGGCGCGTAGTTTACTTCACTTGTCGAGCAGAATGCGCAACATGCGACGCAACGGCTCGGCCGCGCCCCAGAGCAATTGATCGCCGACCGTGAACGCCGACAGATACTCGCCGCCCATCGCCAACTTGCGCAGACGGCCGACCGGAACCGTCAGCGTGCCCGTCACCACCGCCGGCGACAAATCGCGCATCGACGCTTCGCGCTCGTTCGGTACGACCTTCACCCAGTCGTTGGCCGAAGCGAGAATGCCGTTCACTTCGTCGAGCGGCACGTCGCGGCGCAACTTGATCGTGAGCGCCTGCGAATGGCAGCGCATCGCGCCGATCCGCACGCACAGACCGTCGACCGGCACCGAGCCCGGCTCGCCCATCGCCGGCTTGCCGAGGATCTTGTTGGTTTCGGCGCCGCCCTTCCACTCTTCCTTCGACATCCCATTGCCGAGATCCTTGTCGATCCACGGGATCAGCGAACCGGCGAGCGGCACGCCGAAGTTTTCGGTCGGCATGGCGTCGCTGTTCATCGTGGCGAGTACGCGGCGGTCGATGTCGAGAATCGCCGACGACGGATTCGCCAGTTCTTCCTTCACCGCGCCGTGCAACGCGCCCATCTGGCTGAGCAGTTCGCGCATGTTCTGCGCGCCCGCGCCGGAGGCGGCCTGATAGGTCATGGCCGTCGTCCATTCAACGAGGTTTTCGCGGAACAGGCCGCCGAGCGCCATCAGCATCAGGCTGACCGTGCAGTTCCCGCCGATGAAATTCCGGCCGCCCGCAACCAGCGAATCCTTGATGACGTTCAGATTCACCGGATCGAGGATGATGACCGCGTCGTCCTTCATGCGCAGCGACGATGCCGCGTCGATCCAGTAGCCCTTCCAGCCCGCCGCGCGCAGCTTCGGGTAGACGTCGTTCGTATAGTCGCCGCCTTGGCACGTAATGATGGCGTCGCACTTCTTCAGGTCGTCGATGCTTGTCGCATCTTTCAGCTTTGTCTCGTTTTTAGCGAACGACGGCGCATTGCCGCCCGCATTGCTGGTGCTGAAAAACACCGGTTCGATCAGATCGAAATCGCCTTCCTGTTGCATGCGTTGCATCAGGACGCTGCCGACCATGCCGCGCCAACCAACGAGACCTACGTTCATGACTAACCCTTGAAGTGGACGCTTCCCCGCAACTTTACCCGGCGTGACCGCGCGGGGAAGATGGGCGGACACGACGGACGATCAGCGAATCGTGATCGTTTTGTGGGAGATTTTTGTAATGCGCTTGGACGTGCACGACGTGCCGATGCGCGTAACCGTGGCGAGCCGAATCGCGCGGGCCGTTTCGCCGCGTGAAATCGAGTCCAGAGAGATTTGAGAGATCTTCGCCATAAGAAAACAGTCTACACGATAACCCGCTCTTTTCGCCTCACCAGCGTCGCGATTCACTGAATTTCAAGCGGATCGTGCGGGATAAGCGGCGAAAAGAGAAGTTTTCACGCGATCAGCGCTTTCTCGAAAAAGCGCCAATCGCGTCGCCCTGCGTTAAAGCGCCGCCAGCACCGCGTCGCCCATTTCCTTCGTGCCGACGGTCTTGCCGTCCTGCGTCGCGATGTCGCCGGTGCGGTAACCCTGCTCCAGCACCTTCTTCACCGCGCTTTCGATGCGGTCCGCCTGCTCGGTCTTGCCAAGCGAGTAGCGCAGCATCATCGCGGCCGAGAGGATGGTTGCGAGCGGATTCGCCACGCCCTTGCCCGCGATGTCCGGCGCCGATCCGTGCGACGGCTCGTACAAGCCCTTGTTGTTCTTGTCGAGCGATGCCGACGGCAGCATGCCGATCGAGCCGGTCAGCATGGCGGCTTCGTCGGAGAGGATGTCGCCGAACATGTTGCCGGTGACGACCACGTCGAACGCTTTCGGCGCCTTCACGAGTTGCATCGCGGCGTTGTCGACGTACATGTGCGACAGCTCGACGTCCGCGTATTCCTTCGATACGTCGATCATCACGTCACGCCACAGTTGCGACGTCTCCAGCACGTTCGCCTTGTCGACGCTCGTCAGCTTCTTCTGGCGCTTTTGTGCCGCCTGAAAAGCGACGTGCGCAATGCGGCGCACTTCCGGTTCGGAATAGCGCATCGTGTCGAAGCCTTCCTTCGCGCCCTCGAACAAGCCGTCCGGCGACGAACGCACGCCGCGCGGCTGGCCGAAGTAGATGTCGCCGTTCAACTCGCGGATGATCAGGATGTCGAGCCCGGCAACGATTTCCGCCTTCAGCGACGACGCCGCCGTCAGTTGCGGATAACAGATCGCCGGCCGGAAATTCGCGAAGAGCTGCAGGTGCTTGCGCAGGCCGAGAATCGCCTGCTCGGGACGCAGCGCGCGTTCGAGCGAATCGTATTTCCAGTCGCCGACCGCGCCGAACAGGATCGCGTCGGCTTCCTTCGCGAGCGCGAGCGTGGAATCCGGGAGCGGGTGGCCCTTCGCCTCGTAACCCGCGCCGCCGACGGGCGCCTCTTCGAGCTCGAACTTCTCGCCGAGCGCGTTCAGCACCTTGACGGCTTCCTTCATGATCTCCGGACCGATGCCATCGCCGGGCAGCACTGCAATCTTCATATCGTTTCCCAATCAGTTGAAAGTTATCGGACGCTCAGCGGACGACTTAGCGCACAAGCCGGTTGTTCAGCCACGGCTGCTTTGCGAGGCGCTCCGCTTCGAACTGGCGAATCTTGTCGGCGTGACGCAGCGTGAGGCCGATGTCGTCGAAACCGTTCAGCAGGCAGAACTTGCGGAAACCCGGCACTTCGAACGGAAATTCGGTGCCGTCGCCGGTGCGCACGACCTGCGCTTCGAGGTCGACCGTCAGCGAGTAGCCGACGAACGCGTACGTCTCGTTGAACAGCTTGTCGACCTGTTGCTCCGTCAGCGCGATCGGCAAAAGGCCGTTCTTGAAGCAGTTGTTGTAGAAGATGTCGGCGAAACTCGGCGCGATGATCGCGCGGAAGCCGTATTGGTCAAGCGCCCACGGCGCGTGTTCGCGCGAACTGCCGCAGCCGAAGTTCTTGCGCGTGAGCAGGATCGACGCGCCCTTGTAGCGCTCCTGATTCAGCACGAAGTCCGGGTTCAGCGGACGCTTGCTGTTGTCCTGGCCGGGCTGGCCGACGTCGAGATAACGCCATTCGTCGAACGCGTTCGGGCCGAAACCCGTGCGCTTGATCGATTTCAGGAACTGCTTCGGAATGATCGCGTCCGTATCGACGTTTTCGCGATCCAGCGGCGCCACGAGGCCGCTGTGAACAATGAATTTTTCCATGACGCTTTACCGGTGAATGTTGTGCGCTTCAGTTCAGGCGAGCTTGCGGATATCGACGAAATGCCCTTCGATCGCCGCGGCCGCCGCCATCGCCGGGCTCACGAGATGCGTGCGTCCGCCCGCGCCCTGACGGCCTTCGAAGTTGCGGTTCGACGTCGATGCGCAGCGCTCGCCCGGCTCCAGCCGGTCGGCGTTCATCGCGAGGCACATCGAGCAGCCCGGTTCGCGCCATTCGAAGCCGGCGTCGGTGAAGACCTTGTCGAGCCCTTCGCGCTCGGCCTGCGCCTTCACGAGCCCCGAGCCCGGCACGACCATCGCGAGCCGGATGTTCGGCGCAACGCGGCGTCCGAGCGTCTTCACGACGTAAGCGGCCGCACGCAAATCTTCGATTCGCGCGTTCGTGCACGAGCCGATGAAAATCTTGTCCGGCTTGATCGATTCGATCGGCGTGTTCGGCGTGAGCGCCATGTAATGCAGCGCGCGTTCCAGCGCGTCGCGCTTGACCGGGTCTTTTTCGCGCTCGGGATCGGGCACGCGGCCGTCGATCGACGTCACCATTTCCGGCGACGTGCCCCACGTCACCTGCGGCACGATTTCCGCGGCGTTCAACTCGACCACGCGATCGAACTGCGCGTCCGGGTCCGACTTGAACTGGCGCCAGTATTCGGCCGCCTGCTGGAACTCCGCGCCCTGCGGCGAGTACGGACGGTCCTTCAGGTAGTTGATCGTGGTGTCGTCCACGGCGACCATGCCAGCGCGCGCGCCCGCCTCGATCGCCATGTTGCAGACCGTCATGCGGCCTTCCATCGACAGCGCGCGAATGGTCGAACCGCCGAATTCGATCGCGTAGCCTGTGCCGCCCGCCGTGCCAATCCTGCCGATGATCGCGAGCACGATGTCCTTCGCCGTACAACCGCGCGGCAACTGGCCCTCGACCTTGACCAGCATGTTCTTGCTTTTCTTCTGCAAAAGCGTTTGCGTGGCGAGGACGTGCTCGACTTCCGACGTGCCGATGCCGTGCGCCAGCGCGCCGAACGCGCCGTGCGTGGACGTATGCGAGTCGCCGCAGACGATGGTCATGCCCGGCAGCGTCGCGCCCTGCTCCGGCCCGATGATGTGCACGATGCCCTGGCGCAAATCGTTCATCTTGAACTGCGTGATGCCGAAGGCGTCGCAGTTGGCGTCGAGCGTATCGACCTGGAGCTTCGAGATCGGGTCCGCGATGCCGTGCGAGCGGTCGGTGGTGGGCACGTTGTGATCCGACACCGCCAGATTCGCGCTGATGCGCCACACCGGGCGCTCGGCCAGCTTCAGGCCTTCGAACGCCTGCGGACTCGTCACTTCATGCAGCAGGTGGCGATCGATATAGAGGATGGAAGTGCCGTCTTCCTCGGTGTGGATCACGTGCGAGTTCCACAGTTTGTCGTACAGAGTCTGTGACATGGTGAGCGCTTTCAAAGTGACTGCGGGGATCGTTCTAGGTGTCGGTCGATTATGCCACCAAGAAAGCACGCATGTTTCGGCTTGGAGAGAAAAAACCGATAAAAAACAGGGAGTTGGGTGGTAGTGGCGCTACCTGTATGGGTGATACCCGGATGGTTTTCGACGGCGCGCGAAATGCCTCTCACGCATCCTGCCGAGTCGAAAAGTGTTTCGTTTCACGGGCTTGGACGATGTTGCGCGTGCCGGATATGCGCTTCAGCCGTCCTGCACATCTCTTGCCTGTCAGGATGCAAAAAACCCCGCCGAGGCGGGGTTCCTTGTCTGCGGCAAACCGAAAGCGCTTAACGCTTGTCGATCGCCTTGACTTCGCGCGGCGCCTCGCCGATGAACAGCTGACGCGGACGGCCAATCTTCTGCTCCGGATCAGCGATCATCTCGTTCCACTGCGCGATCCAGCCCACCGTACGCGCCATCGCGAAAATACACGTGAACATCGACGTCGGAATGCCCAGTGCGCGCTGCACGATGCCCGAGTAGAAGTCGACGTTCGGATACAGCTTGCGCGACACGAAGTATTCGTCTTCGAGCGCGATCTTTTCGAGTTCCATCGCGAGCTTGAAGAGCGGATCGTCGTGCAGACCGAGTTCTTCGAGCACTTCATGGCACGTTTCGCGCATCAGCTTCGCACGCGGATCGTAGTTCTTGTACACGCGGTGGCCGAAGCCCATCAGCTTCACGCCCGAATTCTTGTCTTTCACCTGCTTGATGAACTCGGGGATGTTGTCGACCGAGCCGATCTCTTCCAGCATGTTCAGCGCCGCTTCGTTCGCGCCGCCGTGCGCCGGCCCCCACAGACAAGCGATACCGGCCGCGATACACGCGAAGGGATTCGCACCCGACGAACCGGCGAGACGCACAGTGGACGTCGACGCATTTTGCTCGTGGTCCGCGTGCAGGATCAGGATACGGTCGAGGGCGCGCACGAGCACGTCGTTGACCTTGTACTCTTCGCACGGGTTCGCGAACATCATGTGCATGAAGTTCGCGCTGTACGACAGGTCGTTCTTCGGATACACGAACGGCTGGCCGATGCTGAACTTGTACGCCATCGCGACGAGCGTCGGCAGCTTGGCGATCATGCGGATCGCCGAGACTTCCCGGTGACGCGGATCGTTGATATTCAGCGAATCGTGATAGAACGCCGACAACGCGCCGACCGCTGCGACCAGCACCGCCATCGGGTGCGCGTCGCGACGGAAGCCGCGGAAGAAGAAGTGCATCTGCTCGTGCACCATCGTGTGACGCGTGACGGTGTCGACGAACTCGGCTTTTTGCGCCTTGTTCGGCAGTTCACCCTTCAGAAGCAGATAGCACGATTCGAGAAAGTCGGCGTTCACCGCCAGTTGCTCGATCGGATAGCCGCGATAGAGCAGTTCGCCCTTGTCGCCATCGATATAGGTGATGGCGGAATTGCACGCCGCCGTAGACATGAAGCCCGGGTCATACGTGAACTTGCCGGTCTGACCGTACAACTTGCGGATGTCGATTACGTCGGGGCCCATCGTGCCCTTGTAGATCGGCAATTCGACGCTCGGCGAGTTGTCGCTGAACGATAGCGTGGCTTTAACATCTGACGGGGTCATAGCACATCCTCAATCGAAGTATGGATACAGGTTTTCGATAATTTGCACGACGGAGCGGCGCGGCAAAACTACAGTTTCGGGGGTTTTGCGAATTTCCGCTGAAATCAGACGGTGCGCAGCATCCCGAGCACGCGGGTCATGTCCGGCGAAGCCAGTTCGCCTTCTGGCTCCTTGCGCGCGAGCAGCAAGTCCATCAGGTCGTTGTCGCTCAGTTCCAGCAGACGGGTCAAAACGGCCACGTCGGCGTCACTGAGGTCATGCTCATATCGGCTGAAGAAACGCTCGAAGATCAAGTCGTTTTCCAGCAGGCCGCGTCGCGCGCGCCAGCGAAGACGCGCACGACGTAGAGGGTCGGACTGATGCGGAATGTCACCCATGGCAAGAGTCCATCTCAGACAGCCCGCCGCACCATCAATTCCTTGATCTTGCCGATCGCCTTCGTGGGATTGAGCCCCTTCGGGCATACG